>NZ_JCAKFL010000002.1:0-755036 GCF_059510515.1 Sinobaca sp. SA16-1
AAACAGGTTTTCAAACAGCAGGTAGCCGTTTTCATCGTAAAACGCTTCGTCGGCTTTCGTGAGCGGGCCGTCGGAAAAGTCGGGATTTCTATACGCCACAGGGTCCTTGCGCTCCGTAATGGACGCCTCGGCCTGGTGGCGGGATGGGTATCTATCTGTTGTCATGGTTTGATGCACTCCTTCAAAATGTTTTTTCCTATAAAAATGGATTTTCGCGATGCCACAAAACCTGTTTCACATTGCAGGCCTAAGATCATACGAACCGGCCGGGATGTTGCCTCGTGTATAAAAGCAGTTTAAGCAGACCATATGAACTGCGCCTCCTCTGTGTACGAAAAAAGGCCGAAAAGAAGCAGGGCTTCTTTTCGGCTTATGGTCAACTTTATATTTGACTCACTGCTGCCGGCGGTTATAAGTATGTCGGAAGGGTGGGTGGATAATCATTCATTAGGACACGTGTACGTTATATATACACCTGCTCTTATATGGATACCTGCTTTTACATCAAAATAAACATAAATACAAGAAAAAGTAAAAATGAATACAAAATTGGTTAGAAAAATAATGGTAATCTTTATGTTACGAAAAAAAGAGAGAAGGGAAAGATAGTAACAGAAGTACAATTCCTTATGCAATAATAGAAGAATAAAAAGAAAGTACTATATAACTATGTTGACGTTACATAGTGCCGATACAACAGCCGGCAGAAAAATAAACAGAAAGAAGGAACGGAACGAATGAGAGGAAAGGAACGCGCCGCATTTACGCATGATCAAATGGTGGAAAGACTATCCAGTAACGGGACGTATATAAAAAAAGGCAGGATAAATACATTGCAAAAAGGTATTCCTTTCGAGGAACACACGCAGGGACTTGATCCACGGGTAAAGGAATTTCTGGAACAGACAAGCCCTGCCGAGCGCCGGCCGATGGAGATCAAAGACCTGGAGGAGATCCGCAGCCAGAAAGTAATAGATAATAAAGATTTGAGCGAGAGTATTAAGACAGAGACAGAATATTTGTACCTGGAAGACCGTACATTAAAATTAAAGGTGTATAACCGAACAAAAACCATCAAACCAGCTCTCCTTTACTACCACGGAGGCGGCTTTTTTGACCGGGATGAACAGGTAATTGATAATCTCTGCAAGATTTTAGCTGAAACTTCCAACACCGTAGTAATCTCCGTAGAGTACCGGCTTGCGCCTGAGCACCCTTATCAGAACGGGTTGTATGACTGTTTGGAAACACTTCGATATGTATACGATTTTTCAGAGAAATTTCAGATAAATCCGCAGCAGATCGGCCTGGTTGGTGACAGCGTAGGAGGTAATCTCGCCATAGGGGTTCATCAGTTAAGTCAAAAGGAAAGTTGGACTGTCCGCTTTATTGGCTTGTTCTGCCCGCTGGTTGATCTATCCGATGTTTCAAGAAATTCATGGGATATCAGCCACTATAATATGGCAAATGACGAAGAATTGATCCGTAAAGAACTAACAGCAATGAAAGAATCGCTGTATTTTATCCAGACGCTGTATCTGGAGAATTTGGAAGACGTTCTTATACCGCTTGTTTCGCCTTTATTAAAGGAAAATAAGGAAGGACTTCCTCCAATTTTTATGACAACGGCCGAATTCGACTTTCTCCGGCTGCAGGGTGAACAGTTTTCGTCCCAACTGATAGAAAACGGCGTGCCGGTCCGTCATATAGAATACAAGGGAATGGATCACGCGTTTGTAAGAAAGCTTGGGGTTTATCCCCAGTCGTATAACGCTATCATGGAACTCTCGACATATTTTAATGAAGTATTATCCAATCAATAAGCAAAGGATGATGATATGCCTTATTTCAAAACCAAAGATGCGAAGCTGTATTATGAAAAAAAGGGAACCGGTCCGATTTTACTGCTCCTACCGCCCCCCGGCCTGGGCGCGGTAGTATTTGAACAGCAGGCAGAACTGGAAACGGATTTCAGTGTTGTCACCTTTGACCCGAGAGGAAATGGAAAAAGCGAAAGCGGCGGACGCACAACATATACAATGGAAGACTGGGCGGAGGACACAGCAGCGCTGATCGATCATCTGGATGAAAAGGTTATTTTGTGCGGTTATTCACTTGGAGGCACACCCGCCCAGATTACAGCGGTGCAGAATCCTGAAAAAGTAAAGGCTCTTCTGCTTGTTAATACGTTTCCCGTCGTAAACACACTGCTTCTGGCTGTGAAATTCAAGCTGGGCATCTGGGGGGCCGGGGGCGGCCTGCTCAGTGTACTAGGGAAAGGATTGTCTTTTTCCCACACAAAAAAGAAAGCCCAGCAGAAAAGAATTTCAGCCAACATAAAAAACAGCGATGCTGCGATATTAAAACAAATGTATCAAAACGGAAGAACGTATGATGCCAGAGAGCAGCTGAAAAGCCTCACCTGTCCCGTGTTTGTTCTCTATGGAAGTGGAGATGTGCTGACCCGCAAGTATGTAAAAGATTTCCGGGAAAGGGTTCCTCTACTGTCTGTTATCTGTATTAAAGGAGGCAAGCATCAGCTGCCTACAAAACATGCCGCTGAAACAAACGGAGCTATCCGTCAAATAAAGACCCGCTTAAATAATTAATAAAATTATAATACGAAATATGTTTTGCAGACAGGGGAGATCGGGTAACTGAATACTACATTTCTATATACAGACAGGAATCTGCAGACCGATGGAGCTGATGGAAAGCCGAAAAAAGATAAAATATCTTTTTTCGGCTTTTTTACTATAAAAGTTTATAGAACGCAGGAGACCCTTTGAGAACGGTTTTGTTATTGACAGCGTTGTTTAAATATTTTTTTACTTAACAATTATGGCGCAGCTGAACAGTCTATGTACGGCGAAAAAAGAGCACAAGAGGATAAATGAATAAAATACGAAAGGGAAGAGAGGGGAATAAGATGAAAGCATTAACGAATCAAGGAAAAGGGAAAGTATTGGTAAAAGAAGTAGAGGCTCCTTCCATCGAAAAAAATACAGACATGATCGTGCGAATCACGTCAACAGCCATCTGCGGGTCGGATCTTCATATGTATCATGGCACCATTCCTTTGCAGAACGATTATATTATCGGCCACGAACCAATGGGGATTGTCGAAGAGGTGGGAGCAGAGGTTAAAAAAGTGAAAAAAGGCGACAGAGTCGTTGTGCCTTTCAATGTAAGCTGTGGAGAATGCTTTTTCTGCAGTCATCAAATGGAAAGCCAGTGTGATAATTCCAATCCTCATAACCTCGACAAAAATACCGGCGGATATTTAGGCTTTTCAAAGATGTTCGGCGACTATCCAGGCGGGCAGGCTGAATTTCTGCGAGTACCTTATGCAGACTTTTCCTCTTTTGTTGTGCCGGAAGACAGTGAATTAGAAGATGAAAGTGTATTATTTTTATCCGACGTTGTTCCTACCGCTTACTGGAGCGTGGAAAACAGCAACGTAAAAGTAGGAGACACGGTTATTGTACTTGGCTGCGGACCGATAGGACTGATGGTGCAGAAGTTTGCCTGGTATAAAGGAGCTTCCCGTGTGATCGCCGTCGACCATGTGGGCTATCGTCTCGAACACGCTAAAAAAACCAACAACGTAGAAGTATTCAATTTTAAAGAATATAAAGACATGAGCGGCCATCTGTATGAAATAACAAAAGGCGGCGCAGAAGTTGTTATTGACTGCGTAGGAATGGATGGGGATATGACGATTAAAGACCGGGTAAAAACATTAGGAGGCCAGGTGGGTACGATCGATCCTATTATTATGGCGTCGGATTGTGTAAAAAAATTCGGTACCATTCACCTTACCGGTGTTTATGGCTCTCCGGCCAATGCTTATCCCCTGCATTCTATATTCACCAGAAATGTCACGGTGAAAGCCGGCCAGGCGCCGGTAATTCATTATATGCCGGAGCTGTATCAAATGGTAAAGGATAACGTATTTGATCCTACAGATATTATTACGCATACGCTGCCGTTGGATGAAGCGGAACATGCCTATAACATATTTGATGAAAAGAAAGAGAACTGCATAAAAGTAGTATTGAAGCCATAAAGAAACCCGGGTACCCCGGGTTTCTTTTTCAGGCTGTTGAAAAAGACAAAATATAGGTGTTTTTATACAAAACCTTTACAGGGGTGCTTTCCGCAGGCCATGCCTCAGCTAAAGAGGGGAAAACGCCTCTTTATCTTCTCCTATGGCTGTTCTGCAGGAGTCACCCCTGTTTATTTTTCTTCTTTTTTTCACAAAAGACTTTTAAAGTATTCGAGATAATGTATGGATATATAAAACGGAACAGTTTCTCGACAAGCTGATAAAGAAACCCGGACACCCCGGGTTTCTTTTTTTTACTTTATTTACGGTCAATGGTTACTGCGTTATTGGCAGGTAGAACATGAGTAGCAAGATATAGATGAAAAAAATATTCAACGACCGACATTCCAACGGTAACGAGCAGGGCAGCCATTGCTATGGTAGAAACAGAACCGGAAAAAATTAATAAGCCAAAAAACACAACAGCAAAAGTGAGCACCCCATCAAGCAGCAGGGCGGTCATATTCCCCTTTTTAGGGAGAACAAACAGATCGCCAAGAGGGTAGGACACGGCGCCTAGAATAATAGCAAAACCAATCACATAGAAAAAAGACATGCTGTAAATAATCGTTAACACTAAAAACAGGACAAACAGCGTAGCGGCTCCTTTTAAGGCTAATGCTTTTACATGTTCCATTGTATCGCCTCCATTTTTTTATTAAAAAAGAAAAAGCCGAAACGAAAAGACATCTTGTCTAATGGTTTCGACTTATGGCAGGCCTTATATCCAGCCAATTACGTCACAGTGTTACACAATGAAATTAGTGGGTAAGGGAAGCGGAAAACGCGGCGGCTTTCGTTTTAGGTTGTTTCTTTACACCGGCTGCGACAAAGCCGCTTTGAGGAAAGGGCGGCATGCGGGTCATATCGTATGATAAATCCTGATCAGGTACATCATACGTAAGCTGGTTGGAGAAATAATCAAAGAACGCCTGCATTACGATAACGGTCAGCCACTCCCCGGCACAGCGATGACCTGTATGATGATCGCCGCCTCCCTGCGGAATAAAAGCAAAAGGACTGCCTTTCCAATTTTCAAACCGTTCCGGTAGAAAGTCGTCCGGATGTTCCCATAAGTCGGGATGGCGGTTTGTCCCATATATATCCAGAATAACGAGCATGTTCTTTTTGAAACGGTAGTCGTTCCAAATAAAGTTTTGCTTCACTTTTGCACCCATAGCAGGAGCGAATGGATAATACCGGCGGACCTCCTGGGAAAACATATGATTGTAATTGTTCTTGTTTTCTTTTACTTTCTGCTGTACCTCCGGATGTTCATAAAGGGCAAGCAGTCCAAACACAATAAAGTTAGCGGTGGCGACAAGCGGACGGAAACAATTGTTTAGTTCGACTGCCGCGGTGTGGGTTTTCAAATGTTTTCCGTCAGGCTCGCGGTGATGGGCAATAATGTAAGCCGGTGTATTGGGCGCCGGGGAGTATTTCCCGGAACGAATGTTTCGTATAATAGCCATGAGCCATTCTTCATTACGATCCCGGGCCTTTTTTCCTTTAGCCGCTCGTTTGACTGACCCATCGAATGAATCTATCATTTCCACCAGCTCTTCTGTCCGCTGCCGAACTTCTTGTTCATAAAGAGGAACGCCGGCCCATTCACAGCCGGCCTTTGTTAATATCTCCTGCACTTCTGAAAATAAGGTAACTCTGGTTTTGTGTTCCCACATACCCGCCTGGTCATCGAGAGTACGAAGCGCAATGTTTTTCATTTCCTCGACCCGGTCCGGTGTCATCATCGATAGAAACATTCTTTTTCGTTGTTTATGCATTTCGCCGTCCTGTTCGTGTACGCCGTTTTCTCCTAATAAGGACACCTTTAACGGCTTTGGCATAGCGCCTTTACGTTTAAATTTGTCGTTATCATAAAAAATTCTGGCTGCTTCCTCGCCTGCCATACAAACCACTTTCTGTCCCATAAGACGTGTTTCAAACAGGTCGGAATTAAGCTTCTTTCTGCGGGAAGGTAAGTAATGAAATCCTTCTTTAATCAGGTCGCGAGTATTGTCCAATCCTTTTTCTCTGGGAATGCTCTTATTTTTTTTCAATGCAGGACCCCTCTCCAAAATTGGTATACCATAAAAAAAGCCAGAATAAGACAAAGTCTTTGTTCTGGCTTTTGCACCGGCTCTGCTGTCCGGTGAGTGCTGACGTATAGGGTTCAATAAAATAGTCTTACTATTTGTTTTACCTTAATTCTTTAATAGTAAACGTCTGAACTTCGGTTTTATTCCTATTTTCAATCAGCAGCTGCTCTGATGTGTTATTTATTCCACTTTAATCCGTTTAAAAGTAAATTGGCTTTTGCTGTTTAATTTAGGAACCTGTATAGATAGAATGTTTTTTTGAAACCGTACATTGATTTTTTCTTCTTCTACCTGGCCAATATAAAAACTCCGCAGAAATGTGTCAAACGAGCGTTCTTTTCGGATATACTTTCGGTTTCCCTCTTTTAACGTCGGCATCGTCTTTTCGCCCCGCATGGTAATATAGCCATTTTCATACTCAATGCTGATATGGTCTTTATGAAAACCCGGCAGCTCTGCTTCCAGCACATACACCTGGCTGGCTTCCCAAATATCTATCTGTGGAAGGCCGTAGCTTGCCGTCCAGTCATCCTCCAGATTTTCCCTGAAAGGCTGGGCGCGGAAGACGCTCGGTATATCCGTAGAGGATACCCCTTCTTTTTGGCTCTCTTTTTTCGTTCTGGGTAGTAAATTAGTCATTTTCATCTCTCCTTTATTAATATAAAAATAAAAAAAGCCGAAAAGAAAGAGCGGGGCTCTTCACTTTTCGACTTATGTTTAGCTCTATAGTCTAAACCATTGCTGTCGGTTATTTAATTTTTGCGGTTCAGCTTTGTTTAAAAAAACGACTGTACTTTATAATCCCCTGATTAAAAAGAAATAAAACATTATTTTAAGTAAAATAATGGCAGAATAACAAAATCTCAGGAAATATGTTTAAACCGGCTGGAAACAGCAGAGCCGATCGATAAATTAAAAATCATATTAATAATAGGTGGGATGGCTCCTATATCACCGATAAATTCAAACGCAAGAATAGCGGCCAGCGCTGTGTTACAGAGCCCGACATGAAAGAGCACCGCTCTGGCGTCTGCTTCAGACAAGCGGAGTTTTTTGGCGGCGATGTAGGCGAGGGCCATTGGGGCTGTAACCTGAATAAAAACAATGATGGTGAGAAGCGGCATAACAGGCAGGTAGCTCCGTACCGCTTCTGCTCCTTCACCTGTAAGCAGATGAACAATCAGCAGAAGGGACAAAGAGGACCCGATCCGGGTTAATGGTTTGGAATAAGCGGCCGCCTCGGAAAATATCCGCTGGGTAAGCAGGCCAAGCAGAAGCGGGATCACGACGATAAACAGGAAAGATTGGAGCAGACTCCAAAAAGAAATCGATACCTGGCTTCCTTCAATGCCGACCATAGCAATGATAACGGCCAGCGGACTAATAGCGGTATCCAGAAGAGAAGAGATAACGACTAAAGAAGTGCTGCCTCCGGCTAAAAACGTATATAGAGCGGCCGCCGTGGCACTCGGAACAGTGCCTGAGAGGATAATGCCGGCGGCGATCTGCGGTTCGCTGGAGAAAAAAGCATAGGCAAGAATCATGGAAATGCCCGCGGTAAGCGACCATTTTAATAAAGCCGCAATTATTATTTCCCGCTTTTTGAACCGCATGGCCCGGAAGCTGCTGCTGTCCATCGATAAGCCGGTGAAGTAAATAACAATCCCCAGCAAAAGCCCGGGTATCCAGGAATAAGTAATAATGTAGTAAGGGGAAAAGTAGGTCAGGACAGCAGTAAGAACAATTAATATCGGCAGGTGAGCTGAAAGCAGTCTGGGAAGAGAAGCCATCGTAACGTCCTTTCTTTTCATTACAGCAGTATGTAAGCGATTTCTATTTTACCGGATAAAACTGGAAAAACAAAGGAGGAATCCTGTAAAAAGAAGCCGGAGGTATACAAAAAAACCTTTACAATTAAATTGGTATAGACTACTATATAAGCATGAACTGACATTTATTTTGATAAAATATGAGAGACTGAAATGGAGGAGGACTGCCTATGAAATATTCTGTGCAAATGGGACTGGCTGTATTATTAATAGGTCATTTATGGATGCCGGCATCCGTGCAGGCGGAAAAACCGACCCAGAAGGAGGGAGACTTATTTCTTCTGGAAAATGTTCCGTACTTAGAACAAGACTCCTTACAAGGTATCGAGGAAGATCATGCTTTAACGGTACTTCGATATACTTCGGGAGGCGGCTATGCAGAAGTAACAGACGGCATCAAGTGGCGCTCTTCCAATCCTTCCGTAGCAAAAGTGGATAAACAGGGCAGCCTTGCACTGAAAAAATCCGGAAAAACGGATCTTACTGTCTCAGACGGAACAAATACAGATTCTATTACTTTACATGTAGACAAAGAGGGAGCGTCTTTGGAACCCGCTGAAGGAAATGGCTACGCAATGATCGACAGAGCGCTGGAGGAAATGACGCTTGAAGAAAAGATAGGCCAGATGATGATGCCGGACTACCGGACATGGGACGGAGAAAATGTGACGGCAATAAATGACGAAATTAAAAAAGAAGTACAGGACCATCACCTGGGAGGCACGATTTTATTTTTTGAAAATGTGGAAACAACTGAACAGACGGTGGACCTGGTGCAGGATTATAAGGAAACAGCCGATAAGTTCGGCATGCTCGTAACGATTGATCAGGAAGGGGGCATCGTCACCCGTCTTCAGGAAGGAACCGACCTGCCCGGCAATATGGCGATAGGTGCTTCTGATTCAGACGAGCTGGCCAGACAGGCGGGAAGCGTCATTGGCGCAGAGTTGGAGGCACTTGGCATTAATATGAATCTGGCGCCTGTGATGGATGTGAATAATAACCCGGACAATCCGGTGATCGGTGTCCGCTCGTTCGGGGAAGATCCGGTTCGTGTAGGAGAGCTCGGTAATGCCTACACGGAGGGTCTGCAGGAGCATGGGACTGCAGCGATTGCAAAGCACTTTCCGGGCCATGGCGATACGAATGTAGACTCTCACATCGGCCTCCCGGAAGTGCCGCATGACCGGGACCGGCTGTTTGATGTGGAGCTTGTCCCTTTCCTGGCGGCTCAGGAAGAGGGAATGGATGCGATCATGACAGCCCACGTCACGTTTCCTAATATAGATGATACGCTCGTCTCCTCCCGGGAGGATGGCTCGGATATTGCCCTGCCGGCCACGTTGTCTGAAAAAGTACTGACCGGGCTGATGCGTGAGGACATGGGATTTGAAGGGGTAGTAATGACGGACGCGATGAACATGGAAGCAATCGATACCCATTTTGAACCGGTGGATGCTGCCGTCCGCACTATTAATGCGGGAACAGATATCGTGCTGATGCCGGTCGGTCTTCCGGACGTATATGACGGCGTTATCGAAGCCGTGGAAACAGGTGCCATTAAACAGGAACGAATCGATGAAGCGGTCAAAAGAATACTGCTTCTCAAAATGAACCGCGGCGTTTTTGCCCAGGAATCTCCTGCAGATCGCAGCGTGCTGAAGAAGCAGGCAAATGAGACCGTAGGGTCAGAGGATCATCAGCTTATAGAGAAGAACATAGCAGACCAGTCAATCACTGTAGTGAAAAACGATAGGGATGTGCTTCCGCTTGATGCAGACAACGAACAGGTGATAACGGTTATTGATTCTTCTTACGACGGCGCTGTAGACGAAGAAGTAGTTGCTAAAACACAGACAGGCTCGCCGCTTGCAGATGAAATCAACAGCCGTGCAGGAACAACCCACCATATAGCACTGGAGCCGGATCAGGACACGCTAAGCAGCGGGGATGCAGCAAAAATCGAGCAATCCGACGTGCTGATTATCGGTTCAATGACTGCCACTTCAGAAGACAGGGCAGACGATAATCCTAACATGATGCTGTTTAATCAGATCATCAGCACGTATGACATCCCGGTGGTTGGAGTGGGCGTCCGTAACCCATATGATCTATCCGCCTATGAGAAAGCAGATGCCTACGTGGCCCAGTACGGCTTCCAGGATGCAAGCTTTGCTGCGACGGGCCGGGTGCTGTTCGGGGAAGTGGCGCCGCAGGGAACGCTTCCGGTAAGCATACCGGCGGCAGACGGTACGGTGCTGTATCCAGCCGGCCATGGCCTTACGTTTAATACAGAAAAGCCGGAATAAGGCAGTACACTATTAAGTAAATAATAGGGGGTAGTATGTATGATGAAATATGTACAAAATATCGGGCGGTCGTTGATGCTGCCCGTTGCTGTACTTCCGGCAGCGGCTGTGCTCTCTGGCGTCGGCAACTGGATCATTGGTTTTGACGAAGGCAATGTGGCAGGCTTATTTTTATTAAACGCGGGTCTTTCAATTATTGATCATATTGCAATCTTGTTTGCCATTGGTGTCGCTATCGGCATGTCACGTGACAAAGACGGGGCAGCAGCCCTGAGCGGTCTAGTCGGCTTTCTTGTCGTCACACAGCTTTTGAATGTCGATTCAGTAGCAGGACTCACGGGTGTGCCTGTAGAAGAAGTGCCGCTGGCCTATGAAGCAACGGAAAATGTATTTATTGGGATTATTACCGGGTTGGTAGCGGCGGCTTTGTACAACCGCTACAGTCAAGTAAAGCTTCCTGATGCGCTCGCCTTTTTCAGCGGCAAGCGATTGGTGCCGATTGTGACAGCGGCGGCATCAGTAGTACTGGCAGCTATCTTTTTCTTCATTTGGCCGGTCGTGTACAACGGACTTGTTGTTTTTGGTACGACCTTAAGTGATATGGGCTCCGTTGGTGCGGGGCTGTATGGATTTTTTAACCGTCTTTTGATTCCCACCGGGCTTCACCATGCGCTTAATCAGGTTTTTTGGTTTGATCTTGCCGGCATTAATGACTTTGGTAACTATTGGAGCAGTGAAGGTGAGCCGGGTATTACCGGACGCTACATGGCCGGCTTTTATCCGATTATGATGTTTGGACTGCCGGCAGCCGCCCTTGCCATGTACCATACAGCTAAAACGACACAGCGCAAAACAGCCGCCTCCCTGCTTTTAGCGACAGGTTTTGCCTCTTTTTTCACAGGGGTAACCGAGCCGCTTGAATTTTCATTCATGTTTTTAGCGCCGCTGTTATATGTAGTGCATGCTGCGTTAACCGGGCTTTCCTTATTTATAGCAGCCAACTTTGAGTGGATCGCAGGCTTTGGCTTCAGCGCCGGCCTGGTCGATTACATGCTTGCCTTTGCCATGCCGCTTGCGAGCCAGCCGTATATGCTGCTCGTACAGGGACTCTTTTTCGCCATTGTGTATTACACTTTGTTCCGCTATCTGATTGTGAAATTGGATCTCTTAACGCCGGGACGGGAAGAAGACCCGGCCGTGGCACCTGCCGGCGGTATGACTGATTCACGTATCGACCAGGACGATGCCACCGCTGTTCAGGCCGCAGGAATTATTGAAGGCCTGGGAGGTGCGGCTAACATAGCAGCCATCGACAGCTGCGCAACGAGGCTCCGCCTGGAAGTAAATGATATGGACAAAGTCGATGAGGCACGAATTAAACAAACCGGCGTACCGGGAACGAATATTGTAGGCAAGCACAATATTCAGGTGATTGTCGGAACAAGCGTCCAGTTTGTTGAACAGGAAGTCCGAAAGCAGGTAAACAAAGAGTAGCATGTCAACCGGCCTCCCGAAGAGGCTGGTTTTTTTAATGAAATTTACGTATAAAGTGATCCATGGGCTTTTTTTTTCCGTTAGCTTAGTAACAAACAAAGCACATGCTTTAAATGGATAAAATAAGGTGGGGGTCAGCTTATGACACGCATGGAACAAAACAAGAAAGCACGAAAAAAAAGCAGTATTCTGATTCTGCTGGCGATGCTGCTATTTGCAGGAACTGCCGGGTATTCAGGATTTCAGGTGTTTGCGTCCGGCTCAGCAAATGAAGAAGCCGTCCCTGCAGATACGCCGCAGAGTCCAGAACCTGCCGGAGAAGATATGGGGGAATCCCTGGAAGCAGTAGAGGAAGAATTTGTTCTGCTGAATGAAGCAGAAGCCGAGATGGCTTTGAAAGAAGAAGCAGAACAATCCAGCCCGGCGGGTCTGTCGATTCCTTCCATTGATGTGGAGACCGAGCTGGAGCCGCAGGGCGTCCTTGATAACGGGCAGATGGGCGTGCCGTCTACCGAAGATGGTGTGGCCTGGTTCGAACCGGGAGCAAAACCCGGTGAAAAAGGCAATGCGGTAATGGCCGGACATGTCGACAGCAGAACCGGACCTGCCGTTTTTTATGACCTGGAGAAGCTGGAAGCAGGCGATGAGATTGAAGTGACAGATGAAGAGGGAGAAGTGCTGATGTTTGAAGTGACGCGCTCTGTCAGCTATGACAGAACCGAGGCGCCGATTGAAGAAATCTTCGGGCCGTCCACTACCCGCAGTTTGAACCTGATTACGTGTACCGGCACGTTTGACCAGGCCGAGGGAACGCACGATGAACGCCTGGTTATATATACGGAGCTTCAGGAGGAAGACGTCCAGAAAATAGAAAATGGCGATTCTCCCGAAGCACCGGACAATGTTGTCCTTTCCGGCAGTCAGCTGTCGTTTCATGCCGTGCGCGATGAGAACGTGGCCGGCTACCGGGTGTATGAAAAGAATGGAGAGGGAGAGAACCGGCATATAGAAAGCATCGCGGTTCATGAAAGAAAAAGCTTCAGTTCACCTGACCTGGCAGGAAGCCGGTATTACGTCACCACAGTAGACATATTCGGACAGGAGTCCGAGCCATCTGAAACAGCAGAATAGAAAACAAGCCCCTGCATGAGATCCGCTCAGTGCAGGGGTTTGTTTTGTCTTTTTATAGAAAGTAGTTATTTGCCTGGATAAAAAACTGGGACTGCTCGTAATTGTAGGTGATTTTTGAGAAGTCAAACGGCTGCCCGTTCGTCAAATGAAAAATCTGTTCCACGAACAGTCCGGGAGAAGCGGCGGGAAGAAGAAGCAGTTCTGCTTCTTCTTCGCTGATTTTACCGACATTAAAATACAAATCAGAAAAACCGATGTTTAATCCGAGCGCTTCACTTATATAGTTGAAAATTGATTCAGAAACAATCTCATTGTTTAAATAGGACACAACAGATTTATTATAGTAGGACTCCTCGATGCAGAGCGTCTGCCCGTTAATGTAGCGGACCCGCTTTACATAATACACGCTCTCGGCGGGATCGACTGCCAGATTACGGGCGGCCTCGGCTGTCGGCTGTCGGATATCAAGAGCAAGCACTTCCGATGTGATTTGAAAACCATCCAGCTCTTTTTTAAATCCCTGATTGGAAAGAAGGCCGATATAACCTCTGCGCTTATGCCTCCGTACAAAAATGCCGCTTCCGCGTACCTGATAGACAATTCCCTTTTTCTCGAGAAGATCCAGTGCCTTTGTTATCGTACTTTTGCTCACTTCAAACTGAGCCATAAACGCATCAAGTACGGGCAGTTTATCTCCCTGCTGTAAATCTTTCTCCTCTATTTCTTTTTCAATTTCTTCTGCGATCTGCTGGTATTTTAACATGGACATTCCTCATTATCGTCTAATTTAGCGTTTATCTGTGTTCCAATTCTACCATAATTATGCTGAAAACTGTTTAATTTAATTGTTAATACATTAAAAATTTATATGGTATTTATTTAATTGTTACGGTACAATATAAAATGTAAACGCATAACAATTGAAGGAGGATGGAATGTGGCGGAAAAAGTAAGAGATTATCCAAAGCTGGCGAAAGATATATTGGAAGCAGTAGGAGGGGAAGAAAACGTTCTCAGTGTGGCAAGATGTGCGACAAGGCTGCGAATTGTACTGAAGCGGTCCAAACCGGACGCCAAGCAGCTGGTATCTTCGATGCCCGGCGTTATTACGGTGGTGGAGAACAGCGGCCAGTTTCAGGTCGTGATCGGCCAGCACGTTGGAGAAGTACATGATGAATTTACCTCTCTTGTAAAGGTCGACGAATCAGATGAACCCCAGGCGAGCAAAGGAACGGTCGTCAACCGGGTTATTGCTACGATGTCAGCTGTATTTGCACCATTTATCTACATTCTGGCAGCGGCAGGTATTCTGCAGGGCATGCTGATACTCATTAATTTATTCTCGGACTCATTTGCCAATACCGGCACCTATCAAGTATTCAGCTTTATATCGTGGGCACCTTTTACGTTTCTGCCTATATTCATTGCCATTACAGCCTCCAAGCATTTTAAAACAAATATGTATATAGCGGTGGCCGCCTGCGCGGCGTTGGTCAGTCCGGACTGGGCAGCTATGGCCGCTGAAATATCAGAAGGAGCACAGACTACGTTTGTCGGACTGCCGCTTTCGGAAACCGTGTATACATCATCTGTACTTCCGCCATTATTTCTGGTGTGGATATTGTCTTATCTGGAACGGTTTTTAAATAAGCGGATGAACGAAGTAATTCGTCCACTGTTTGTTCCATTGTTATGCCTGATCGTTATGGTACCGTTGACGATCGTATTAATCGGGCCGATTACAACACTGGGTGCCAACGGGATTGCCAACGGCTACAACTTCCTTGCAGAGTATGCACCGGCACTGGCCGGCGCAATTATCGGCGCCTTCTGGCAGGTACTTGTTATCTTCGGGGTTCACTGGGGTATTACACCAATGGTACTGGCTAACTACGAGCTGTATGGACGGGATTCGTTCCAGGCTTACCAGACCATTGCCGTGATGGCACAGGTCGGCGCAGTCCTCGGTGTTATTATTAAAACAAGATCACAGGAAATTAAAAAAGTAGGAACGTCTGCAGGTATAACCGGTATATTCGGTATTACCGAGCCGGCGATTTACGGCATCACCCTGCGATTTAAAAAGCCATTTATTTATGGCTGCATCTCCGGCGCTGTCGGAGCAATCGCAGCAAGCTTCTTTAACCCCTATTATTTCGCTTATGCGGGGCTTCCCGGACCACTTACGATTGTAAACGGGATCGATCCGGAATATCCGATGTCAATTTGGGGTATTCTGCTGGGAGTCGGTATTGCCGTAATTCTTCCGATTATTTTGATTCAGCTGCTTGGTTTCGGCGAAGATACGGCTAAGCAGGCAGGAAACAATACGCTGATCAACGAGCAGGGCAGCAGTGCACAGGTAGCTGCGGCTGAAGATACTGTCAGTAATGAAGAAATCGTTCGTGCGCCATTCGCAGGAAACGTGATTCCGCTTTCTCAGGTACCCGATGAAGTATTCAGCTCCGGGGCAATGGGAAGTGGACTTGCTATCCGGCCGTCCGGGAATAAAGTATATGCTCCTTTTGACGGCACCATCGTAATGGCCGCTCCTACAAAACATGCTATCGGCCTGCGCTCTCAAGCAGGCGTGGAGCTCCTCATCCATGTAGGACTGGAGACAGTGAATCTGCAGGGCAGGCCGTTTACGCTGAAGATTGAAGACGGCAGTACCTTTAAAAAGGGAGACGTACTGCTTGAATTTGACAAACAGTCGATTGAATCGGAAGGTCTGGATACGATAACACCTATCATTGTTACCAATTCCGGCGATTATGAAGAGATTATTTTCAAAGACGCCTCAGATAGCACGCTCGATCAGGAATTATTCACGGTTATAAAATAAGGAGGACATTTACATGTCAACAATGCCAAAAGATTTTCTATGGGGCGGCGCGCTTGCCGCCCATCAATTTGAAGGAGGCTGGGACCAGAGCGGTAAAGGCCCGAGCGTTGTCGACGTAATGACAGCGGGAGCCCACGGGGTGGCGCGGGAAATCACAGCAACAGTGGAAGCGGATAAATTTTATCCCAATCATGAAGCGATTGATTTTTACAGTAACTATAAAGAAGACATTGCATTATTTGGAGAAATGGGACTGAAATGCCTCCGCACTTCAATTGGCTGGAGCCGGATTTTTCCAAACGGGGACGAAGAGGCACCGAACGAAGAAGGCCTGCAGTTTTACGATAATGTACTGGATGAATTAATCAAACACGGCATAGAGCCGGTGATTACACTGTCCCATTTTGAAATGCCGCTCCACCTGGCCCGGGAATACGGCGGATTCCGCAGCAGAAAAGTGGTCGATTTCTTTGTTCGGTTTGCGGAAGTATGCTTCAACCGTTACAAAGATAAAGTGAAATATTGGATGACATTTAATGAAATTAATAACAAAATGGACGTGGATAACCCGTTATTTTTATGGACGAACTCCGGCGTTATTGTAAAAGAAGACGAAAACGCTAAAGAAATTATGTATCAGACGGGGCATCATGAGCTGATAGCAAGCGCTCTTGCTGTAACAAAAGGTAAAGAAATAAATCCAGCTTTTGAAATTGGAGCCATGGTCTCCCATGTACCGATTTACCCATATTCCTCCAATCCGGAAGACGTGATGCTGGCAGAGGAGTCGATGAGACAGCGTTATTTCTTTCCGGATGTGCATATCCGCGGCAGCTATCCGAGGTACGCATTAAAAGAATTTGAGAGAGAAGGGTATGCCATTCCTTTCGAAGATGGAGACGAAGAGATTTTAAAAAATGGGACCGTCGACTATTTAGGCTTCAGCTATTATATGTCGACTACCGTTAAAAGCGGGGCACAGAACAGTACAAGGGGCAATATCGTAAACGGCGGCCTGGCAAACGGAGTGGAAAACCCGTATATCAAGTCGAGCGACTGGGGCTGGGCGATTGATCCAACCGGTCTGCGCTACACGCTTAACAGGCTGTATGACAGATACCAGATCCCATTGTTCATCGTTGAAAACGGCTTCGGTGCGGTCGATACTGTACAAGAAGATGGCACGATACATGACACGCAGCGGATTGAATATTTAAAGTCGCATATTGAAGCGCTCGAGAAAGCTGTTGAATACGACGGCGTCGAGCTGTTGGGATATACCCCATGGGGGATCATTGATATTGTGTCCTTTACGACCGGGGAAATGAAAAAACGCTACGGCATGATTCACGTAGATCGTGATAACCAAGGCAACGGATCGATGAAGCGTTCGAAAAAAGAGTCATTCGACTGGTACAAAAAAGTGATTGAAACAAACGGCGGGCAGTTGTAAATATAAAGAAGGAAGGCTTCCTATACGGAGAGCCTTCCTTCTTTTTTATGATTTTGGATAGTTCTGGTCATCAAGCGGAACGTCTTCCGGAAATAAACGCTGGAAATGGAGTTTTTCCTGGCGGGTCAGAGACTGTTTGCCCTGCTCGAAAAAGTCTCTGGCTCCTTCAAGCTCTTCAGCATCTTCGCTGTTGTAAAAATCAATAGGCACTTCTTTCGTTTTACTAGATAAGTGGGCGGAGGCTTTCGCATGACCAATCGCCCAGTCCAGGTGCTCGTAGGAGTCCGAGAACATCTCCTTAAAATGCAGCAGCGTGTCACGGAGCAGGTCGGATTCACTGGTTAACACTTTCCCGTAGGCAAGCGCCTGGTCTTTCGTTTGTTTGATTTCGCGCAGACGGATACGCGCTTCATTTAATTCAGACAGCGTCTGCTCGTATTTCTGCTTATAGGTGCCCGCATCCCGGCTTCGGGTGTAGGAATGAAGAGCGAGTGTATAAAGATGTTTGTAGTCATCCTTAGGTAATTCGATGACGGACTTTGTTTTAAATCTCTCGGAGAGCTGGATGGCACTTTTTTCTTTTACTGCTCCCGTCAATTTTTCAAACTCGCCAAGAAAATCTTCGCCTTCATTCAACCGGTGTTCCAGCCGGTTTACTTCTTCACGGAGAATCAATAGATCGCGTTCGTACGCTTCCAGGTGGAGCTCTTCAATCTTTGGATCCGGCCGATCCAACTCAAAATTATGCTGCTTTAAAAATGTATGAAATTCGGATTGCAGCATGTATAAATCTTTATTCTGCCCAAAAAAGTCTTTGGCGGAAAGCTGCCCGTTCTCCAGGAACGGAATAAAGCCAATATGCAGGTGAGGGGCACTTTCATCTTTATGTACGGCCGCATACATGATGTTTTCCAGGCCATGCCGTTCTTTAAAAAATAGTAAACTGGTATCAAAAAAGCGGGCTTCTTCTTCAGGAGACAGGTTTTCAAAAAAAGAGGCATCATTGATAACCGTCAGATGACACAGTTTAACAGCTTCTTTTCGAATCACCTTTTGGCCGGTGTAGCGCTGGTCGATAATTTTGTTAATAACTTTTTTGTAATCAAAAGGCTGGTCGTTGATCAAATCGTAATTAAGTACCGTGCGGCGGCGGTCAATACCATCACCGGGAAGTTTCTCTTTTTCACGTTGAATATGAGCCTGGATCTCTTTTAACTCGGACCCTTTTACTTTCTGCAGATGAAGCACCGGGTAACTCATGCTGAATCTTCTCCCTTCTGGCAGGAACGTTATGTATACCAATAATTGTAGCATATTTTGGAAGAAGAAGAGGAGTTGGGAAAGATGGGGGAAATTTTAAAAGCATAAAAGTCTGCTTTATGTAAGGCCTGAAGCAATGACAACTTAAATAATTTCACGTACCAAATTATTATATAAAATATAAACAATCGATTAAATACTCAAAAATGGTAAACTATATCCATCACACTACTAATGAAAGAGGGATTATAGTGACAAAAACAGCACTGCAGCTGTATACGCTGCGAAATGAATGCAAAGAAGACTTCGAAGGCACGCTGCATCAAGTTTCCCGAATGGGATATGAGGGAATTGAACTGGCAGGGGATACAGGTGGAATGTCTGCAGAGGTGCTTCATGTGTTTTTAAAACAAATCCAGCTGAAGACAGCTTCTCTGCATATACCACTCGAAGAACTGGAGAATAATATTTCCTACCATATTGAATTTGCCCATGCACTTGGCTGCCGGCACATCGTCTGCCCCTATCTGGAGCCGGAACGACGCCGGAGCATTCAGCAGTACAAAGAATTAGCAGCTACATTCAACCGCATCGGTGAAGCCTGCCGGGAAGAAAACATTACGTTTTCCTACCACAACCATGACTTTGAACTGCAGAAGCTGGAAGGAGAACAGCCGCTTGCGGTAATTCTCGAGCATACGGATCCGTCCCTCGTTATGATCGAACTGGATACATATTGGGTACAAAAAGCCAATGAAGATCCGCTTGAATGGATGGAACGCTGCAGGGAGCGGATGCCGCTCGTGCATCTAAAAGACATGACCCGGGACGATGAGGCATTTTTTGCAGAGCTTGGAACCGGGCGTATGGATATAGAAGCCATTGTGAAGAAAGCGGAACAAAACGGGGCGGACTGGCAGATTGTGGAACAGGATGAATCACGGCAGCAGCCTATCCAGAGCGTAAAAGAGAGTATGCAGTATTTACAGCATTTATCAGTTTAATACAACTAGGGGGATATAACATGCCTACAAAGCAGAACGTTGCAGATATGATTGGGAAAGGAATCACTGTTGATGCTTTTGTATCACAGATGAAACCGGAATATCAGGAAAAAATGAAGGAGTGGCAGGACGGATTTACCTGGGTGGATCATTCTCAGGAAGTATTAAGCTTCATACGCACCAGGTCAGACCTGCACTGTTCGATTATTGCCTCGGATTGGTGCGGTGACGTGCACCGGAATTTTCCGGTCATAACCGAAGTAATGAAGCAGGCGGCTATTCCCACTGAAGTGTTTATCCAGGAAGACCATCCTGCCTTTATAGATGCGTTCCGTACGCACGGAGGCGCATCGGTTCCTAAAGTTATTCTCTCCAACATGTCCGGAGACGTTCATTTCACATGGGGGCCAAGACCTGCTTTTATTCAGGAGCCGATGGCTGCCTTTAAGGCGATGCAGTTAACAGAATCAGATGCAGCCTTCCCGGCCGAACGAAAAAAGGCTTACGAAGGAGTGCAGGCACGGTACGGAGAAGATTTTGATTATCAAAAACTCGTTGTTTATGAAATAACCAATCTTTTATCGCAGACATAGGCAGCATGTCAAAGCTGTTCGCTTTACATCGAACGTTTGTTCTTATATAATTTAGTTATATAAGAAAGGAGCGGGGATGATGGAGGGAATGATTGAAAGAGCAATAGAGGAGCAGATGCCGCTTCAGCTCGTTTATGAGAGCAAAAGCGGCATTACGCAGCGGACAATAACAATATACAAAAATGAAACAGAACGCATCGTGGCTTACTGCCATACTAAAAAAGCGGTCCGGTCGTTTCGGAAACGCTGCATTCTGGCCATTCAACCAATAAAAAAGAGATACCCCGCTGTTATATAAACAGACAGGGTATCTCTTTTTGTTTAAGTGGTTACAAACCGCCCGCCATTAACATGAATGACCTGGCCGGTCATGTAGCTGGAGTCCTGGGAGCCAAGCATTACGAACGCCGGTGCCAGTTCCGCCGGCTGTCCCGGCCGTCCCATCGGTGTGTTCGTGCCGAAGCTCTCGACTTTATCTTCTCCGAATGTGGAAGGAATCAGCGGCGTCCAGATAGGTCCTGGAGCTACACCGTTCACGCGGATGCCTTTGGATGCAAGCGAGGTGGAAAGCGAACGAATCAGCGTGGTCACCGCACCATTTGTGGCAGAGTAGTCAATTAATCCGGCGGAGCCGTCATATGCTGTAACGGATGTCGTATTAATAATGGCCGCCCCTTCTTTTAAATGAGGCATCGCTGCCTGAATGAAATAAAACATCGAAAAGACATTGGTGCGAAACGTTTTTTCCAGTTGTTCTTTTGTAATGTCTTCAATTTTTTCCTGTGGGTGCTGTTCGGCGGCATTGTTTATTAATACATCCAGACGGCCGAATTCTTTAATCGTAGCTTCCACCGCTTGTTTGGCAAACGCATCATCCCCGCCATCGCCCGGCAGTAACAGACAACGACGTCCGTAGTTTTCTATTTCTTTTTTCGTCTGTTCTGCATCCTCATGCTCATCAAGGTAGACGATTGCAAGATCCGCCCCTTCTTTGGCGTAGGCAATAGCAGCTGCTTTTCCAATGCCGCTGTCCCCGCCGGTAATGAGCGCTATCTTGTCTTTTAGTTTATCGGCACCCTTATATTCCAGGTTATCATGTATCGGCTTCGGATCCATCTTTTCCACTTCACCGGGCTGTTTATGCTGCTGCTGAACGGGCTGGCCGTCCTGTTGTTTATCTTTAAATTCCATTTATTTCTGCCTCCTTGTTATTGGGTGAATATAATAAGCAGTACCCCTGCTGCTGCAGACTCAAACAGAAGTCAGCAAAAACCGGGTCCTTTTTTAAAAGGAACCCGGTTTTTTTATGACACTCGACGTTCTTGGTTATTCAATTGGTCTGTTTTCGTCTGGTGCCGCTGCTGCCAGGCGCAGAGGCCGAAGAAAGCAGCGACAACAAGATAGCCTGCGGTGAAATCAGGGGCTGCATTCCAGGCGAGTGCCGGCGCATGCATAAACCCGGCAAACGAAAACACTGCCGCTGTTAAAGTGAACAGGACGGCGCGCCGCCATTCCCGGTCAATTATCGAAACCGTTACTGCACCGAGCAGGATCGCGGTAAATAGGGCACCCTGTCCGAGAGGAACGATCCCTTCTGAAATATCAGCTACTACTTCCCCGGCCGGATTGTTAAAGCGGGTCATCGTATAGTTGGCCAGATACGGCAGCATAGCAAGCGCAACTGCCGGAAAGTATCGGCTGGAGGTGGTTGAAAAAGCGGCGGCTACCATCGACATACCGACAAAGACAAGCACCGGGGCGATAGCAGCAAGCGGAATCAGGGCAGACAGCGCTGCAATCATGCCGGTCACAGCGGCCGCCAGTATCACCACAGCGTTTAGAAGGCTGTAGCCGCGCCCGGCTCCCATTTCTTTAGAGCCTATCGTTGCTATGTAAACGGTCGTAGGAAACAATCCGCCAAACACGGCGCCGAGCATGGTACCGGTGCCATCAACAGCCTGGCATTCCCGGACATCGTACGAATCTCCAACTGCGGCCATCGCCTCTACGTTATTCATCGTTTCAATAGCGTTGTAGATCGTAATAGGCAGCAGTACACCAAGCAGTCCAACTGCTGCTCCAAATAGTAACGTCATTCCATCAAACGCGGCCAGGCTGGGCAGAATCGGATAAAAGCCCATATTGGAAAACCCTTCGGCTACTTCCCCCGGGCTTTGATGTCCGAGCGCAAAGGCCAGAATAGTACCAACGACCACAGCCAGAAGAGAAGCCGGCATCCGGAAAGGAAACACGACTTTTCCAACAAAGCCGACAAGGATAATCGCCAGGGCAACGAGCCCAACAACAGGAATAGCAAACGTATGAAACAACATTTCACCGGCAATAAATGAAAAAGCCACACCAGCCAGAGCTCCGAGAAGTGCCGGGCGGGGAAGGTGATCGCGGATCCAGTTGCCGGTTAAGCTGACGAGAGCTTCAATGAGGCCGCTTATAAAAGCGGCAGCTACGGCAATTTTCCAGGCTAGATCCGGATCATTGGTAATCGCCAGAGCCGGAGCAAGCACGCCGAATAAAAAGACAAACATCACCGGCGTGCTCACGCCGTAGGACAGGGCCGTCACATCGCTTCTGTTTTCTTTTTTAGCAAGTCGGGAAGCCATATAGGCGTAATATAAATTCCCCGCCATCACGGCAACTGCCGTCCCGGGAATTACTTTGCCAAACACGATCGAAGCGGGAAACCCCATACCAAGCATTGTTACGGTAATCACGACAAAGTTGGCGAGGTTGTTTTGAAACAAAGCAAAAAAGGCATCAAGATCCTGTCGCTTAAACCACGGATAATGAACCGTCTGGTCGTTCATGTGCTGCTTCACCTTCTCTTTTCTTATTTAATGGGGGCATGTGATTCCACAAAGGTTACGCGCCCGTTTTCAAGCGATTCCACCCGTGCCAGGGATTCAACCCGGTAGCCGCTGTTTACAAGCTGTTCGCGTCCCGGCTGAAAAGACTTTTCAATAACAATGCCGACACCGGCAACGACCGCTTCCGCTTTTTCGACGATATCGATTAAGCCTTTGGCCGCCTGGCCGTTGGCAAGGAAGTCATCCAAAATCAGTACCTGATCTCCCGGCTCGAGAAAATCTTTGGATACGACAATTTCGGATTCCTGCTGTTTGGTAAACGAGTACACGCTGCTGGCAAATACATGTTCATCCATCGTTAAAGACTTTCGTTTTCTCGCAAACACGAGCGGAACCCCGAGCTTAGTGGCTGCCATAAAGCTTGGCGCAATACCGGAGGACTCGATGGTTAATACTTTAGTAATGCCGTCTTCCTGAAAAAGCCGGGCGAACTCTTCTCCTACCTCAGCCATTAATACAGTATCGATTTGATGATTCAAAAACGTATCCACTTTGAGAACATGGTTGGACAGCACACTGCCGCGTTCGATAATTGCCTGTTTTAATTGTTCCATTATTCTGCTCCTTTTTTTAAGTTATCTGCTCGTTTATAAACAAAAAAAGCCTGCCTCCCGACGGATCGAGTGACAGGCGGACCGCATACAAAAAAATACCGTCGCTGCACTCGTAGTCAGGCCGTTTACGGCAGCCTGGTAGAAACGCGCGGACCATATTTCCGCAATTATACGAGAGATAAAAAAATATATATTTATACATAAGAGTCTATTATAGACGAAGACACCCGTCTTGAGAAGCCCGGCTTTTTAAATACCGGGATGCTCTCTTCGTTTAAAGAGAAGCAGGCAGGGGAATGCGGTATGCATCTGCATATAAAAGACAAAGGGGGTCATTTTTTGAATTATGAAGATTTCAAAACATTGATTGTGCATAATGGCAACAGCGAGAACTGGTTGTATGATGAATACCATCAAGTGTACACGCTGAAAGAAAACCTAAGTGTCTCGATTCACTTCTGTAAAGAACGCGGCACAGAAGAGGTAAGCAAAGACTGGTTCACAAAAACGGGAAGCAGCAAAGGACGTGAAGTGTTTTTTGACGTCCGCCTTGGAGCGTCTTTTATTGAACAGCTCCGTTTTTATGAGCTCGATAATGGAAACATCCTGATGCCGGAAGCAGATACGCTGGATACGGTCTCGGAATATCATTACAGCGTGGCCCGGGCGGTTAACAAACCGAATGCAAAACCAAATGATGATGTGATTGATGAGTATTTTGACCGGCTCGGCTGGAGAATCTACAAAACGTCAAACGAATAATCAAATGATCCGGCGGGGGCCGGATCATTTTTGGTATACTGAAAAGAAAAAGGGCGGAGATAACGATGCCAGAGGAATTATTTCATTTGCATAAGGTCAGTGTACGAACCGGCGGACAGACCAGGCTTGAAAATATTACATTCTCTTTGGAAGCGGGTATACATACCGGACTGCTCGGTTTAAACGGATCCGGAAAAACAACGATTCTTCAGCTGTTAACCGGCTATATCTGGCCCACGGAAGGAACCGTTCACAGCTGGATGGGCAAACACGGCCAGGTCCCGATGCAGCAGCTGCGCCGGGAAATCGGCTGGGTGAGCGATGCGCTGGATGACCGCTACCGGGCAAGAAGCAGCGATACGGCAATTGAAGTGGTGATCAGCGGCTATTTCGCGTCGATCGGCCTGTACGACGATCCTAAAGAAGAGGTAGTCGTTTATGCCCAGACATGCCTCGATCTTTTTCAAGTCGGCAGTTATGCCGATACACCATACAGCCGGTTGTCCCAGGGAGAAAAACGCCGTGTGATGCTGGCACGCGCCTGGGTGATTCAGCCAAGGCTTTTGATTCTCGATGAGCCGTGCACCGGCCTTGACGTAAAAGGAAGAGAAGAACTGCTCGAGCTGCTGCAGCGGGCGCTGAGTGAACCGAATGCCCCGACGCTTTTATACGTGACCCATCATATTGAAGAACTGCCGCCGGCGGTCATCAACATGGCGCTTTTAAAAGACGGAGAACTGCTCTGTCACGGTTCCAAAACAGACGTACTGTCCAATGCGCTCATCTCGGACGCTTTTGATGTTCAGGCATCTGTTACATGGGAAGAAGAGCGGCCCTGGCTTCGAATCAAAACTGGAAAACCGGTGCAGTAAATCCTTGAACACGCAGGTGAGAGCAGGCGTTCCGTTATCTTTCCACCCTGGAAGTATGTTACAATACGGAACAGTATAGATATGAAAGGAGCTTTTCTTTGAGTAAAAAATGGTTATTAACGGCCAGTATGGCAATTTCTCTTTCCGTGATTGCAGCATGCGGGGGAGAATCCGAAGAAGAAGCAGGATCGGATGAAGAACAAGAACAGCAGGAAAGTGCAGAATCGGAAGGCCAGGAAGCGGAACAGCCGCAGGAGCCGGAAGTAAACCTTGACGATGTTCCCGACGTAGTCGCTGAAGTGAACGGCGAAGAAATTACAAAAGATGAGTTTGAAACAGCGTATACAACGACATTATCCATGTTTTCCATGCAGGGAATGAACCTTGAGGAACAAGACGAAGACGGGGAAATGGAAGAGGAGCTGAAAGCTTCCACGGCAGAACAGCTTGTCGGACAGCGCCTGCTTGTGCAGGAGTCAGAAAACCGTGACTACGAAGCGGACACCGAAGAAGTAGATGAAATTTTAAACCAGCAGAAAGAGCAGTTTGAAAACGATGAAGACTATGAAGCTGCTTTGGAAGAACAGGGCTTCACAGAAGACGACTTCCGCGCACAGATTGAAGAATCCCTCCGGGTGGAACAGCTTATTGAAGAGGAATCCGAGGGTATTGAAGTGAGCGAAGACGAAATAGATGAACAAATGGTAGCCATGGAAGAACAGCAGGCCGCCATGGCCGAGCAGGCTGGTGAAGATGCTCCTGAAACACCTGCACCTGAACGAGAGCAGGTAGAAGAACAGGTACGGGCGGAAAAAGAAAACGAACGTGTCCAGGAGCTCGTAACAGAACTTCGCGACGACGCGGATGTTACGATCCACCTCTAAAACCGATACAAATTCCAAACAAACTGTCCGCAGCGGACAGTTTGTTTTTTTACAGAAAAATTTCTCTTGTACTATTGTAGAAATAGGATAAAATAAAACAAAAGTCCTATTTTTTTAGAATATCGAGGAGGAATTCGGATGAAAACCCGTGAAAAAGATGAAATTCTACTGGAAAGTGGAACAAATGAACTAGAAATCGTCATGTTTTCTATTGGTGAAGAAACATATGGTATTAATGTATTAAAAGTAAGGGAAATTATCCAGCCGCTGCCGGTCACAAAAACACCAAACGCCCATCCGCACGTAGAAGGCATTATCCGTTTGAGAAATGAAATCATGCCGGTCGTTGATACCGCCAAAGTACTTGGCTATACGCATGAAAGAGCGGGAACCGATAAGTATATTATCTGTGAGCTTAACCAAATGAAGGTCGCCTTTCACGTGGAGTCGGTTTCCCGTATCCATAGGATTTCCTGGCAGCAAATTGAAGAGCCGGAGCAGCTGATTCAGGGGACCCATTCCCATACGATCGGCGTTATTAAAAGAGAAGAAGGCATGACGCTGCTGCTTGATTATGAAAAGATGATCAGTGACATTAACCCGAAGGCGGGCATTCAGCCGGATACGATCGTCAGAGGCCTTCGTCCCGAACGAGCCGCCAAACGCGTACTGGTGGCGGAAGATTCGCCGATTCTGCAGCAGCTTATCTTGGACACGCTCGAGCGCGCCGGCTACGAACAGATCGCCAAAAGCACGAACGGGGAAAATGCCTGGAGACAGCTGGCTGAAGGAGAAAAAGTGCCGGATATTGTGATATCTGATATTGAAATGCCTAAAATGGACGGCCATCACTTAACCAAAAAAATCAAAGAACTGGAAAAAACCAAAAATATACCAGTCATTCTCTTTTCTTCCCTCATTACAGAGGATCTTTACCATAAAGGCGTAAAAGTAGGTGCAGATGAACAGGTAAGTAAGCCGGAAATCCAGACGCTGATTCAAAAAATGGACAACCTTTTATTTTAAATAAAGAGTGCTCCTTTGTTTCAGGGGAGGGTGGCGAGAGAGATGAGCATAAAGAAAAAATTAGTATGGATTGTCGCCGGCAGCGGGTTTTTATTATTCTCCCTGCTGGTAGGCATCTTTTATCCGATGCTGCTGCAGCAGTTCCGTTCGATTGAAGAACAGGGAGCGGAGGAAAACATTGACCGTCTGGCCGAGCTGCTTGCAAACGAACAGGAACAGCTGTTAAATTTTAACCGCGACTGGGCGTCCTGGGATGATACATATGCTTTTGTGGAGAGCAGAGGCCGGGATGAGGGGTATATAACGAGTAACCTGGGCGGAGAATCACTTGATAATGGCAAGTTATCTTTTATAATGATAATCGATGAAAAAAAAGACGTCTTATTCAGCCAGAGTCAACAGGAGCCGGGTGCCCCGGAAGAAGGACTCGAAGCACTTTCCATTAACGAGGCCAATGTAATGGAAACATTCAGCCGGCTCATGATGGGAGAAGCAAAGCTTTACCAATATGATACAGAAACATACATGATCTCCGCTCTCCCTATTCAAGCTACCAGCACCAACTCCGGTTCCAATGGAACGCTGATTATGGGACGGGAAGTAAACAGCCGCTATATTGACTCAATGGCTGCGGCGATTCAGGCTCCGCTGCAGTTTCAATCCATTTCAAGCAGTGCGGCCACAGAACCTTACCGGAATGTTTCGGTGTCGGAGGAAGGCCTGCTGTCCAGCGAATACCGTCTGCCCTATGCCAACGCATCCAGTGCCGCAGCTTTTACGTTTGAACAGCCTCGAACGATTTACAATCAGGGCGCTCAAACGATCAATACGCTGCTGTTTTCGTATACCGGCGGCATGGTAATTCTAACGATGCTGCTGATTGTTCTGCTCAACGGCTCTATTTTAAAAAGAATAACGGCGCTGTCCGGCAATTTAAATGCCATTGAACAGAAAGGCATGTTTGAAGACAGTGTCGCTGTAAACGGCAGGGATGAAATCACGACCCTGCAAAACTCGGCCAACAGCCTGATTGATTCGCTTCGACTTTCTCACCGTCATATGCATGAATTGGCTTACCGTGACCCGGTGACCCATCTGTACAACCGCTCTTATTTATTAAAAGAACTGGATAAACAAATGAACCAAAATGAAAAATTTTCGCTTTTATTCATTGACCTGGATCATTTTAAAAAAGTAAACGATACATTCGGCCATAAAGCAGGCGATGAGGTATTAATAGAAACAAGCCGGCGCATGAAAAATCATACCCCGGAAGGCGCAGCCGTTATCCGTATGGGCGGGGATGAATTTGTTATTATCGTGCCTTCCTCTGCTGTATTCCCGTATGAACTGCTGCTTGAAGAACTGGAAAAACCTTTTTTAATTGGAGAACACCGTGTTTTTATTTCCGGCAGTATCGGCATCAGTGAATACCCGGAAGACGGCGCCTCTTACGAGCAGCTGCTGCAGTCGGCAGATATTGCTATGTACGAAGCGAAAAAACAGGGGAAAAACAGCTACCGGTATTATAAAGAAGTAGAAAATAAAGCGTATTACAAAGAATACGTGCTTCACGAAAATGATATCCGCCGCGCCTTTATAAACGAAGAATTTGTCGTTCATTATCAACCTATTATAAATGGAGCCGACCACACGATTAAGGGCATGGAAGCTTTAGTGCGGTGGGAGCATCCGGAACGGGGACTGCTGGCCCCGTGTAAATTCCTTCCTATGATTGAGGAGCTCCGCTTAATGGATGAACTGGGCATGTTGGTGCTCGAAACCGGCTTGAAGCAGATGGCTGTATGGAACAGTGATCGGGACATTCCCATTCTTTTGTCTGTCAATGTAGCTAAAACTCAGATGAAAAATAGGGTGTTCTTTTCACGGCTGGATGCCATTTTAGAAACCGTCGACCTTCAACGCACGCCGCTTCAGCTCGAAATTACAGAAGAAATGCTTAGTGACCATTTAAAAACGACGATGGATTTTTCCAACGAGCTCTGCAGGCGGGACATTAAACTGGCCCTGGACGATTTTGGAACAGGCACATCCAACCTTCTTTACTTAAAAGAAATCCCTATCAATACCCTTAAGCTGGACCGTGCGTTTGTTAAAAACCTGCCCTTTGCTCCTTTTGATGCTGCATTATTTGCTTCCGTGCATAAGCTATGCACGAAGCTGGGCATTGAACTGGTGGCAGAAGGCGCTGAAACAGAAGAACAGGTACACTACTTGTCTAAAACCTATCCCTCTACTATTCAGGGTTTCTGGTTCAGCCCGGCCCTTGCTCCGGATGAAGTAACCCTTTACCTTCAAAAAGAAACCTGCCGGAAGCTGCTATAGCAGACTGATGGGGAGAAGATGTTTAAAGTCAGCCTAAGAGGTAAATAGGATAAGTAACTATACTTTACAAGGAGGCTGCTTATCCGATGAAGAACAATTATATTCCAATTACCTCAGAAATATCCAATACAGGTCTTGCTGTGGCACCGGATGTTTATATGTACACCACACAGATTGCCAATCTGTATATGCTTGGTAATCCTTCCAAGCACAGCGATTGGATTATTGTAGATACCGGCATGCCGGGGACGCTTGAGCGCGTCAAGCATGCGATGAACCAGCGCTTTGGTTCCAATATCGGACCGAAAGCCATCATTTTAACGCACGCTCACTTTGATCATGTAGGAAACCTGCATCAGTTAATCAAAGGCTGGGAGGAAGATGTTCCTGTATATGCCCATACGCTGGAACTGCCTCATTTAACGGGACAGGAAGATTATCCAAAAGCAGATCCCGGGGCGGCCAGGGGACTCATCGCGAAGATGTCGCCTGCTTTCTCCCGGAAAGCCGTAGATATTAGTGAGCATGTTCATGCGCTTCCAGAAGACGGCTCCATTCCGTTTTTCCCGGAATGGACCTGGTATCACACCCCGGGTCATACAAAAGGCCATATTTCCCTGTTCAGGGAAAAAGACCGGATTCTCCTGGCCGGGGATGCGTTTGTTACCGTCAAGCAGGAGTCCTTACACAAGGTGATGGCCCAGGAACCCGAGCTGAACGGTCCGCCTAAATATTTAACGGAAAACTGGAGCGACGCAGAAGCCTCTGTGAAAAAGCTGGCCGGGCTTGAGCCGGAAAAAGCTCTGACTGGACACGGCCGGATGATGGAAGGCGAAGACCTGCGCCGCCGGCTTCATGATTTAGCTGATCATTTTGTTGAGAAGGCCGTACCGAAAAAAGAGAAAAAATAGCACAAAAAGGAACAGCTTTGTTTAATAAGCTGTTCCTTTTTTTGTCTTTTATTCGATAGGACCGTTCCATTCGAGCATGCCGCCCTGCATATTTTTCACGCGGTAGCCGCGTTCCTGCAGCCATCCGGCGGCGAGACCGCTGCGGTTGCCGGACCGGCATACCATCGTATACTCGGTGTCAGCCTCTAATTCGTCCAGCCGGGTCAACAATTCACCAAGGGGAATCAGGCGGGCACCCGGGATATACCCGGAAGCTGTTTCATTCGGTTCTCTGACATCGATGATGAAAGAATCGGCGGAAGCCTCTACTTCATTTGGGGTCATCTGTTTGATCGTCATATTTTCTGTCATTATTTTCTCTGCCTTTCTTATTTGGAATAATCGATACCTTGTGTCATGCGCTGTTCGACATCGGCGGCTATTTCTTTTAATTCTTTATCTTCTATAAATCCAATGAGTACGGTAGGCCGAGGCATGCCAATATGGGTAACCCCATTCTCTTCATACACGGTAATTTTGCACGGAAGAAAATTACCGGCTGCTTTATGGCGGTGCAGGACTTTTTCTGCTTCTTTAGGATTGCAAACTTCAAGAATACGGTAGGGTTCTGGAAATTCTATTCCTTTTTCGATCAGCTTAGCCTGCAGGTCAAAATCCCACAAGACGCCAAACCCTGCTCTCTGCAGGTGCTGTTCCAGCGAGGCAACAGCTTCCTGAACGGTTTTAGACGATTTAACGGTATAATGAAACATTCTGTATACCTCCTTCAAATGAGTTACTATTCATAATAATATACCCCGCGGAGTATATTGTCAAGCACGGCCATTATATAAAATAGTTTTTGTATCCGCTTACATAATTTGCTATACTATCAACATACCGACCGGTTAGTATAATGAAGGAGGAAGCAGATGGACTTTTCTTATTCGACGAAAGTACAACAGCTCCATGCGCAGCTGACTGCATTTATGGAGGAACATGTGTATCCTAATGAAGCGGTCTACGAACAGCAGTTAAATGAAATGGAAACCCGCTGGAGCGGGATTCCTCCCGTGATGGAAGAATTAAAAACAAAGGCCAAGCAGGCCGGTCTCTGGAATCTATTTCTGCCGGACCGTGAGCACGGCGCCGGTCTCACGAATGAGGAGTACGCCCCGCTCTGTGAAATCATGGGACGTTCTCTGCTGGCACCTGAAGTCTTTAACTGCGGTGCCCCGGATACCGGCAACATGGAAGTGCTCTCTAAATACGGAACCGAGGAACAAAAGCAGCAGTGGCTCGTTCCGCTGCTAAATGGTGATATCCGTTCCTGTTTTACGATGACCGAACCGGACACGGCCTCTTCAGACGCCGTTAATATTCAGGCACGCATTACAAAAACGGACGGGGGCTATGTACTGAACGGCACAAAATGGTGGTCCTCCGGTGCCGGTGATCCCCGTTGTGAAATAGCTATTTTCATGGGAAAAACGGATCCGGAAGCTCCGCGCTATGAACAACAGTCAATGATCCTCGTTCCGCTTGACACTCCCGGAATCACCATTGAACGCACCCTGTCCGTGTTTGGATACGATCATGCACCGCACGGGCATGCGGAAATTACATTTGAGAATGTTTATGTGCCGGAAGCCAATATGATCTGGGGCGAAGGGAAAGGATTTGCCATCGCCCAGGGAAGGCTCGGGCCGGGGCGCATTCATCACTGTATGAGATTGATCGGGGCAGCGGAGCGGGCGTTGGAATACATGTGCCGCCGCGTGCAGGAGCGCGAAGCGTTCGGGAAAAAATTGTCCGAGCAGGGCGTAGTGGCGGAATGGATAGCTGATTCCCGCATAGACATTGAACAGGCGCGCCTGCTGACCATGCGTGCGGCCTACATGATGGATACAGTCGGCAATAAAGAAGCCAAGGCTGACATTGCAATGATTAAAGTCGTCGCACCGTCCATGGCACTGCGTGTGATCGACCGTGCCATCCAGGCATTTGGAGGAGCGGGCGTCTCAGACGACTTTCCATTGGCCGCCCAGTGGGCGAATGCCAGAACGCTGCGCCTCGCTGACGGACCCGATGAGGTGCACCGGGCCCAGATTGCCCGCCTCGAATTGAAAAAACACCGGCTGAAGGAGGAAACCAAATGAATGTACTGGATTTATTTTCGCTGCAGGGAAAAACCGCGGTTGTGACCGGCGGAGGAAGAGGGCTTGGTTTACAGATGGCCGAAGGGCTGGCGGAGGCCGGAGCGAATATTGTGCTTTGTTCGCGCAAGCTTGAAGCCTGTGAAGAAACGGCAGCCCTGCTTGCAAAAAAGGGTGTGCAGACAGCAGCCTTTGCCTGTGATGTAACGAACCAGGAGCAGGTGGATCATGTGATCAGCGAAACAAAAAGCCGATTCGGCTCGATAGATATTCTCGTTAATAACAGCGGGGCCACCTGGGGGGCACCGGTGGCAGATATGCCGCTGGAAGCCTGGCAGAAAGTGATGAATGTCAATGTAACGGGTACCTTTTTAATGAGCCAGGCCGCCGGGCGTGTCATGATCGAGCAGCAGGCCGGTAAAATTATTAATATTGCGTCTGTGGCCGGCCTGAAAAGCTCCGCCCCCGACGTAATGGATACGATCGGCTATAACACAAGTAAAGGCGCCATTATTACGTTTACGAAAGATCTGGCTTCCAAATGGGGGCAGCACAACGTACATGTGAATGCCGTGGCCCCCGGATTTTTCCCAACCAAAATGTCCAAAGTCATCATGGAGCACGGGGGCGAAGCAATTCTTGACGATACCCCGCTCGGCCGTTTTGGCGGAGCGGATGAATTAAAAGGGGTCGTTTTGTTTCTTGCATCGAAAGCTTCTGATTATGTCACCGGCGACGTCGTCATCGTCGACGGCGGGTCGCACGTACGTTAACAAGAAAGGATGGATACGCATGAATGACATTAAAACGATTACTGTTGTTGGAGCAGGGCAGATGGGCCATCAGATTGCCATGCTCGGGGCGCTCGGAGGATACGAAACCATTCTCTGCGACATCGACAAAGACAATCTGAACAAAGCCGGACAAACGCTGGAAAAGCTGATGACCGGCTGGGTACAGAAACAAAAGATTACCGAACAGGAAAAAGAGGAAGCGTTTGGACGGCTGTCGTTCACCGAAGACCTGCAGCAGGCCGCAGGTCAAGCGGATTTTATTATTGAAGCGGTTGTGGAAAAGCTCGACATCAAGCAGCAGGTTTTCAGCCAATTAGATGAATGGGCACCCATTCATACGGTGCTGGCGACGAACAGCTCAACTATTGTCAACAGCCTGCTTTCCACCAATCGGCCGGACCGTGTCGTGAACATGCACTTTTTCTATCCGCCGCTCGTTATGGACTGCGTGGAAGTCGTCATGAGTGATGAGACTTCCGAAGAAACCGCGCAGGCGGCCATGGCCGTGAGCCATCGGATGAACCGGACCGCGGTCCTGCTTCGAAAGGAAATTTCCGGCTTTGTGGCCAACCGTATTCTCGGTGCCCTCCAAAAAGAAGCGGTGCACCTCTATGAAGAAGGCATCGCCGATTACACAGAGATTGATACGATTGTCAAAAAAGCGCTGCGCCATCCAATCGGGCCGTTTGAGCTGATGGATTTGTCTGGAATCGATGTGGGGTATTTCGTCCAGCAGCAGCGCTATCAGGAAACCAAAGATCCCGAAGATAAACCGGCCGCCTGCGTGGAAGAGAAAGTAAAACAAGGGAATCTGGGACGAAAAACCGGGCAGGGCTGGTACACCTACACTTCTTAGGAGGCACGATATGACGACAATTCCCGTTCGATCAGGAGAAGAACTGCATCAGGACCGCCTGGAGGCTTTTCTGCGCTCCCGGATTCCGGATCTGCCGGATGGCACCATGCAGGTGACCCAGTTTGCTGAAGGGCATTCCAACTTAACCTATGCGTTGTCTGTCGGAAGCTGGGAAGCGGTGCTGCGCCGGCCGCCGCTCGGTCCCGTTGCGCCGAAAGCTCATAACATGGAGCGCGAATTCACGTTTTTAAAAGAAATCACTCCCTATTATGAAGCCGCACCGGTCCCCATCACTTACAGCGGGGACACCTCTATTGTCGGGGCGCCGTTTTTTATTATGGAACGAAAGCACGGGGTAGTGCTTGATACCCGCTTTCCCGACCATATCGAGCCGGAGCCGGCCTTATGCCGGACTATTTCCGCGCAGATGGTGGAACGGCTTGCCGAGCTTCACCGGATTGACTATAAACAAACCGGGCTCGTCGATATCACCCGCCCCGACGGCTTTTTAAAACGACAGGTGGAAGGGTGGATCTCCCGTTACCAGCGGGCCGCCACCGAAGATATTCCAGCGGCAGAGCAGCTGATGCAGTGGCTGCAGGACCACCTCCCGGCCTCAAAAGAAACGACCGTGATTCATTACGACTACAAATTAAACAACGCCATGTTTACGGAAGACCTAGAGGAAATGAAAGGATTGTTTGACTGGGAAATGGCAACGGTGGGCGATCCCCTGGCTGATCTTGGCGTAGCGCTGAGTTACTGGATTGAGGCGTCGGATCCGGAAACGATGAAGCGGGCGCTTGGAGGTACGCCGGTTACCGTGCATCCCGGCTTTTATACCAGGGATGAATTTCTGCACCAGTACAGCTTACAAAGCGGCAGAGATCCGGAAGGCATTGATTATTATTTTGTTTTTGCCTACTTTAAGCTGGCGGTCATTGCCCAGCAGATTTATTACCGCTATCAAAATGGGCAAACGTCGGATCCGCGGTTTGCTTCCTTCGGCCAAACGGTGCAGACCCTCATGAACGAAGCTGTACAAAAGCTAGCCGACAAAGGCGGCCGTTCGTGAATATTCATGTGCTGACGCGTAAAGAAGAGATAGAGGAAGCTCAGCTCGTCCGCGGTTCCAAGATAGCGGTCGCGGTCGATGTCCTGCTGGCGACCACGACGATTGCCGCCTGCCTCGAAAATGGAGCCATCCGGGTGATCCCGGCCGCCACGCAGAGAGAGGCTCTCGAGCACGCATCTTCTCTTCCGCCGGACTCGTATATTCTGGCCGGGGAAGAGCAGGCGCTTCCGATACAAGGATTTGTTTATCCGGGGCCGGTTCATCTGTCTGCGCAGGCCAAAGGAAAAACCGTTATTCTGGTTACGACGAACGGCACGGCGGCACTGCGCAGGCTCCAGAATGCAGAAGAAGTATACGCAGGGTCGCTCTTAAATGCCCACGCGCTTGCTTTGGTACTGGCCGCTAAATCGAAGCCGTCCACCTTGCTGATCACCGCGGCAGGCAATGCAGGAGAAATCAGCCTCGAGGACATGTACGGGGCCGGCTGCCTGATTGAAGCAGTGCTTGCCGGTAAAGCGTGCACGATGACGGATGCCGCCCGCACGGCGCTGAGTGTGTACCAGAATGGGCCGAGCGCCCGGAGCGTGCTGCAGTCATCCCACGTAGGAAAAAAGCTGCTTGACTATAACATGAACGAAGACCTGGACTATGCTGCAAACACTAACAGCAGTTCAGCTATCTGCCGGTATACAAACGACAGCATCACCAACCAATCTTTTTTATAAGGAGGAAACATATGCAGCACTCAACAATCAAACATCCGGGCGGCTCGTTTATGATAGGCGGGAATGCCCCGGAAAACGCGTTTGCTCCGGAACAAATGACCGAAGAACATCTGATGATTGCCAAAACGGCCGAGCGGTTTGTAGAAAACGACGTACGCCCGGAAATAGACCGGATTGAAAAGCAGGATTTTACGACAACAACCACGTTGTTAAAAAAAGCAGGAGACCTTGGCCTGCTTGGCCACAGCGTCCCCGAATCCCACGGTGGTCTTGGGATGGACAAAATAAGTAAAGCTATTGTTGGAGAGGCGGTGGGAGGCACATCGAGCTACGGGGTCGCGCATTCCAATCATACGTGTATCGCGACACTGCCGATTACCTACTACGGCACCGAAGACCAAAAGCAGCGCTACCTGCCGAAACTGGCTTCAGGCGAGTATTTGGGCGCCTACTGCCTGACCGAGCCTAATGCCGGATCGGATGCGCTCGCTTCGCAGACAACCGCCGTCTGGTCGGAAGCCAAACAAAGCTACCTGTTAAACGGAACCAAACTGTATATTACAAATGCCGCTTTTGCCGACACGTTCATCGTGTACGCCAAAGTAGATGGAGAGCACTTTACGTCATTTATAGTCGAAAAAACTTTTGCCGGGTTAACGCTTGGTCCTGAAGAAAAAAAGATGGGCATCAAAGGCTCGTCGACGAGAAGCGTCATTCTCGAAGATTGTATCGTTCCCCGCGAAAACCTGTTGGGAGACGTGGGACAGGGCCATCTGATTGCCTTAAATGTTCTCAACCTGGGGCGGTTTAATCTCGGATCTGCCTGCGTCGGAGGAGCCAAAGCGGCCTTTAAAAAGACGATGGGTTTTATTTTGGAGCGCCGGCAGTTTGGAAGCCGGATTGCAGATTTTACCGCTACAAAAGAAAAAACAGGCCGACTGGCAGCCAGGCTGTACGCGGCGGAGAGCATGCAGTACCGGACAGCCGGTCTTCTCGAAGAGGCGCTTGGAGACCTTTATACGGAAACGGAGCATAAAGCCATTAACCAGAAGCTGAGAGAATATGCCGTCGAGTGTGCTATCTGCAAAGTGTATGGATCGGAAACACTGGATCTGGTCGTGGATGAAGCGCTGCAGCTGCATGGAGGAGCAGGTTTCATTGAAGAGTACGGAATCGAACGGGCCTACCGCGATTCCCGTATCAACCGCATTTTTGAAGGAACCAATGAAATCAACCGGCTGCTCGTGCCGACGCCTCTATTCCGCCTGGCTGCCAAAGGAGAGATCGACCTCGGTGCCCTCGCACACGATGCCGCTACAAACCTCCAGAAACCGGAGCCTGCAGAAACCGGCGCGCTCGCACACGAACAGCGGGCGGTGGAAGCAATCAGAGAGATGCTTCTTGTCTGCGCGGGAATCTCACTGCGTACGTATGGAAAACAAATAAAAAACGAACAGGAAACGCTGATAAGCCTGGCAGAGCTTTCCATTCAGCTGTATGCCGCGGAGTCGGCGCTGCTGCGAACGATAACCGCACACAAAAAAGACGGGGAAGCCCCACATCAACGAAAGCAGGCACTGACGTCTGTCTGCCTGTACACAAGCCTCGAACAGGCCGAACGTACAGCACGCGCGCTTATCCTGGAAATCGGGGAAGAACAGGAAAAAACAGAGCTGACAGATGCGATTTATAAAGTCTGTGCATCGTATCAAAGGGCCCGGCCGATACGGGATAATTTGCGGTTTATCGCAGATGAGCAGTATACAGCCGGGCGTTATCAGGGATAAGGAGGAGATCGGTATGCGTTTTGAAGGCAAAACCGCCGTTATTACCGGCGGCGGCAGCGGCATAGGAAAAGAAACAGCCAGAAAGATGGCAGCAGAAGGAGCGTCCGTTATTCTCGTCGGCCGGAGCCTGGCCAAGCTGGAAGCGGCGGCGAAAGAGATTCCCGGCGCCAGTGTATTCGCAGCGGATGTAACGAATGCCGGCGAAGTACAGAGACTGGCGGCATTTATTGAAGAAGAAGGAGGCGGGCTCCATATTCTGGTCAATGGAGCGGGGGCTTCCAAACATTCCAGAATTATGGATACGACCGAGGAGGAGTGGAACGCGGTTCAGGATGTGAACCTAAAAAGCGTATTTCTCGTCTCAAAGGCACTTGGTGCCATTATGTCAGCGGAAGCCGAACGGGAAACGGAAAAAACCGGCCGGGCGGTCGTGACGATTGCGTCTTTATCCGGCCACAAAGCCGGCGCGTACATTCCGCATTACAGTGCAGCCAAAGCCGGCGCCATGCATTTCACGAAAGCGCTGGCCCTGGAGCTGGGCCCTTACGGAATCCGCGCCAATTCGATTTCACCCGGCTTTATCGACACTCCGTTAATTGAAGAAAATTTAAAAAATGAAAAATTCCAAAAGGCGATTCAGCACAACACGGTGCTGAAAAGACCAGGCAGCGCTGCAGAAATCGCCAATGTTGCCGCGTTTATTGCGTCTGATGAAGCATCATACATGACAGGTTCAGACGTGCTCGTGGACGGCGGCTGGATGATTAAATAAAAAAACAGGAGGCGCTTATATGAAAGCTATACAGTATAAAGCTTACGGGGGACCGGAAGTAGTTGAAGAGGTAGAAAAAGAACAGCCGGTTCCGGCATCGAAAGAAGTGCTCGTGCGGGTCCACTCCATTGGCATGAACTATGCTGATATTGCCCGCCGCCAGGGAGCATATGTCGTACCGACGCCGCTTCCTTTTTACCCGGGATCGGAAATTGCCGGCACGATCGAAGCCATAGGAGAAGAAGTCTCCCGCTTCCAACCGGGAGACCGGGTCGCGGCCCTGATTACGGACGGCGGCTATGCCGAATTTGCCGCCGTTAATGAACAGGCGATTATCCCGATTCCGGATTCGCTTGACTTTGATCAAGCCGCGGCTTTTCCCCTGCAGGGACTAAGCGCGTATCATGTACTAAAAACGATGGGCCGGCTCGAGCAGGGAGAAAGCGTTCTTGTGCATGCCGCTGCAGGAGGCGTCGGCGGTATTGCTGTACAACTGGCTAAACGATTTGGTGCCGGAAAGATCATTGCCACCGCCAGTACGCCGCAGAAACTGGCCTATGCTAAAGAGCTCGGGGCAGACGTGCTGATCAATTACACGGAAGACGGCTGGGAACAACAGGTGCTGGAAGCGACAGACGGCAGAGGCGTGGACGTGGCGATGGAAATGGCCGGCGGCGATATATTCAGCCGGACGCTGGACTGTCTCGCGCCATTTGGACGCCTCGTGGTTTTTGGTTCCGCAAGCGGGGAACCGAGCCGCCTTCATGCCGGCCGGTTAATGGGAGCCAATCAGTCGGTGATTGGATTCTTTCTTCCACAGATTATGAAACGGCGGGATTTGATGCAGCGCAGCCTGGAGGAACTGTTCACTTTTCTGCAGGAAGGAGACTTGAAACTGCCGATTGGGGAAGTATTTCCGCTTGACCAGGCCGCGCGGGCCCAATCTCTTATGCAGGACCGGCAGACTACCGGAAAAATTATACTGAGAACATAAAGCGTATGGCTGTCAGCCGGCCGGCGGACCAACCGGGAAATCAACCAGAGGATTCATACACATTCGAACCTTCCATCTGAATTGTAAGAGAGGATGAGAGAATGCCCAAAAAAAGAAAATACGGATACGAACAGCCCGGCTTGAACTGGGGTCCTTTTACTACGAGAATCCCAGGTGTACATGTAGGAATTTCCCTTCCTATTCTCATTCAGGGAGCCATTATTGCCACCGCTACCGGCGGCTCGCTTGCCCCGCTGATGATGCAGTTTTTTGACGTCAGCTTTGAAGTAGCCTGGACAACGATGTCCATTCAATTATTCTGGGTATGGAGCCATACGATGTTATTTGGCGAACCCCATGCGCCGGGATGGATTACGCCCGCCCTGCCGCTGGTCATTATCTTTTTAGGGGGATTTACGCCCGGCCAGGAGGCCGTTCTTGCCATGATGGCGGTTATGATCGTCCTCTCCTTTTTGTTTTTATTTTTCGGCGTAACCGGCCTCGGGGATAAATTTAATCGTTTAGTCCCCAATACCTTAAAAGCAGGGGTTATTATGGGGGCGGCCATTGCTGCCTTTATGTCGGAATTTGAACGGGTGCAGTCGCTGCCTTTCACGTTAATCAGCGCCTGGATAGTCGTTCTGCTTATTTTATATTCGATTCCATTTCAGAAAATCAAGTACAAGCGTATAAAAGGACTGCTGGCGGCCAATGTGCTGCTGGTTGGCTTTATTACAGCAGGCATCGTTGGAAGCCTGGCTGGAGAGATTCAATTTGTGATGGAATGGGGATTTTTTGTTCCGCAGTTTGGAGATATGTTTGCCCTGTTAACTCCTTACGGTGTCGGGCTTCCAAGCTGGGGCATGCTGCTTAGCGCTGTGCCCATTGCTTTAAGTATCTATATTCTGGTATTTGGAGATTTATTAGTAGCAGATGGATTAATTAAATCAGCCGCTTCCTCCAGAAAAGATGAGAAAATCCGGGTGAATTACACGCGTACCCACTATGCGCTGGTTTTCCGGAATATCGGCTATTTATTTACAGCTGGAGCGTTTATCCCGTTACACGGCCCGATTTGGACCGGCGTCCAGGTGTATGTGATTGAACGCTACAAACAGGGCCGGGATGTCATGGACTCCATTTTTACCGGCAATATTAACTTTTACCTGCTTGCCCTGCCCGTTGGATTTTTAATGCCTGTGATCAGTTTAATTCTTCCTTTATTAGAAGTTGCCCTGTCGCTTACGCTTTTATTGACAGGATTTGCCTGTGCCTATTTGGCGATGTCGCTCATTCAGACCAACACGGAACGCGGGATCACCCTGTTTATCGGCGTTTTAACAGCCCTGCAGGGACCGGCCTGGGGAATTGGTGCAGGAGTTATTTTGTATATCGTGCTTCTGGGAAGCAGAAAAAGCATTGATAGTATCAAAGAAGAGTAGCGCGGTTGAAAGGTGAAAAATAAGGTATATTTCGCTGCACACGCACGAAGGATTCTCTTCCCCGGATTCTTCGTGGTATCTTATACACATACCTTTACGAATGCGGGGACAACTCATGAGAAAAAAAATCAAACAGCAGGCCATTGCTTTGTTTCAGAAAAAAGGATTTTCCGATACGTCGATTTCCGATATCGTCGAATCGTTACACGTGACGAAAGGAACCTTTTATTATTATTTTACGAGCAAAGAATCGCTGTTAATGGAAATTCATCTGGACTATATTGAAAACCTTCTGGCCGAACAGCAGGCGCTGTATGAAAAAACACCCCAGTCCGCCTGTGAGAAACTAACAGCCACTGTCATTCTGCTGCTCACAAAAATTAAAGAGGACGGGGCGAGTGCCCGCATATTTTACCGGGAAATGAGGCACCTGCAGGAAACCGGGTATTCGCTGATCGCCGGCAAACGAAATCAATTCCGCCAGCAGATCGAGCAGGTGATTGCAGAAGGGATCAAAAACAATGAATTCCGGCAGGAGCTTCATCCTGCGCTGACCGCTTTGGCACTCCTCGGCATTACCAACTGGAGTTACCAGTGGTTTGATCCGGCCGGTGAACTAAGCGACCGGGAAGCAGCCGATTATTTTGTAGATATGCTGCTGCACGGCATATTGGCAGGAACCCCCTAAACCAGGGGGTTTTTAATTTATGTTATATACATAAAATAACAATATTACGAATAATCAATTAAAATAGTTCAATTACTACGAATTAATTTAATGAATTATGGGGAATTTTCATATTGTTCCGATATTGTAAATAAAATGAAATATACCCACTGTCATTCTCTGTTATGATTGCTATGGCTTCATAAATGGCCATCGATCATAAGGAAGATACATCATGACAGTTTTCAACGTAAATCAAGTAAATACTTAGTATCATCTGCCATCCTTACTGCTTTGGCATTCAGCCCGACAGTAAGTGAAAAAGCTTCTGATTTTGCAGATCCGGGTACAACCAATGCCACAGCAGTACAAAACGAGGCCGCGGCTGAAACAGCGGAACCGGCGCAGACAACTACGTATTTAATCAAAACGGCATCGATATATCGCGTACCTACGCTCAGATGTGGGAAAATGACGGCACGTTTAAAAGCAGCCCGTCTGTCGGCGATGTGATTTCCTTTGAAGGCACGTATGCCACAGCAGCGTCTACATCGGCGATGGTCAAATGATTCATTCTGGAAGCTCCGACGTGGAAACAGTCAATGTGAATGACAGCTACTGGCAGAATTATTACCTCGGCGTCAAATCATTTCAATAAGGTTACCATTAAGCTGTCCGCTTCGGCGGGCAGCTTTTTTGCGCAGCCATATGTCGATCTCCCGGTTTGATGAAAAAGAACTTGTTGTTTTCATGCATACTATATATAATTAATTGAAAACGATTATCATTATCATGAATTTTGGTCGGAACCACGTCTTATTATCTGGATACATACGAGGATTACCTGACTGTAGAGAAAATGACCGGTGCCCCAATGGAATAAACAGGAGGTTTATTAAATGATTCGTCGCTTTGCCCAATACTATAAGCCTTACAAAAAATTATTTTTCTTTACCCTCGTCTGCGGCGTGCTGGCGGCTTTATTGGAACTTGCTTTTCCGCTTGCCGTCAACCGTATTATTGATGACCTGCTTCCAAACGAAAACTGGAACTGGATTATCTGGGGCAGCGCCGCATTGTTCGTCATGTATGTGCTGAACGGCGGCTTTCATTATGTGATTGCCTACTGGGGCCACATGCTGGGCATTAATATTGAAACAGACATGAGGCGTGAGCTGTTTGAGCGTCTGCAGCAGCAGCCCCTGTCCTACTACGATGAAACAAAAACAGGGCACCTGATTTCACGCCTGACCAACGATTTGATGGATATCGGCGAGGTTGCCCACCACGGACCGGAAGAATTTATTGTCGCGTTTATGACGCTTATCGGTGCGTTTACGATTATGCTTACGATCGACTGGCGGCTGGCGGTCATGACGTTTATTCTCGTACCGGTGTTTATTGCATTAACCTACGTGTTGGGCAAACAGATGGCATACGCCATGTCGTCTATGTTCAAAAACATTGGAAATTTCAACGCGAGAGTGGAAAACAACATTACCGGTATCCGCGTTGTCAAAGCGTTTGCCAATGAAAAATTTGAAATCGATCGTTTTGCGGAAGACAACGGGCGTTTTCGTGCTTCCAAGCTGGATTCTTACAAAATCATGGCCCTTCACGTCACATCAAGCCAGATTATGATGAAATTCCTGCTGTTGTTTGTGTTGATGGCCGGTACCTGGTCGATTATGAACAACCGGATTACGAATGGAGAATTTGTGGCTTTTGTCCTCCTGACCAACGTCATGATTAAACCGATCCAGCAGCTAAATGCCGTCATGGAAATGTACCCGAAAGGAATCGCCGGTTTCAGACGCTACCTGGATTTACTGGATGCGACCGAAACAAATGCTGAAGCTTCCGAAGGGCAAACGCCGGTCCAGGTAAACGGCGACATCCGCTATGAAAATGTCTCATTTTCCTATGACAGCCAAACGCCGGTGCTTCGTAACATCAATGCGTCTATTCCTGCCGGAACCACGGCAGCGTTTATCGGTCCATCCGGTTCGGGGAAAACAACGATAAGCAACCTGCTGCCCCGCTTTTATGAACTAACCGGGGGACGTATTACAATAGACGGCATCGATATTAAAGATATAAATATGGTGTCGCTGCGCAGCCACATCGGTATTGTTCAGCAGGATGTATTTTTGTTTGACGGCACCATCCGCGACAATATTGCATACGGAAAGCTGCACGCATCGGAAACAGAAATCCTGGGAGCCGTTGAAAAAGCGCAGCTCAGAGACGTAGTCGCGGCTCTCCCGGACGGCCTGGATACAAAAATAGGCGAGCGCGGGGTAAAACTATCCGGCGGGCAGAAACAGCGTCTGTCAATTGCACGCATGTTTTTGAAAAATCCGGCTATCCTTATCCTAGATGAAGCCACTTCTGCATTGGATACCGAAACAGAGGCACTGATTCAAACCGCCCTCGAAGAGCTTTCCGAGGGACGAACGACTATTATTATTGCACACCGACTGGCGACTATTAAGCAGGCGGACGCTATTTTTGTTATGACCAAAAAGGGCATTGTCGAGCGGGGTTCCCATGCCGAATTATTGGCGGAAAATGGACTCTACACACGCTTATACCAATCCCAGTTTCCATTTGAATACGCGTAATAAAAAAAGAAGCCCTTCACAGCTTCTTTTTTTTGACATTATTTTTCAGAATAATTAAAATTTATTTTTAAAAACGCTTGACTGTATTATAACAATAAACTATACTTCTAATTAACCTATAACAAACAAATCGAGGAGGTTTCTCTTATGAGAAAAGAAATGGGAAAAGACAACGAAAGCAGGTACACACCGAATCAGGAGGAACAGTCCATTATGCAGATGATTAACGATTACCACGGCCACCGCTGATACTTTATATATCCAGAACTTGTCCATCACCGGGCAGGTTTTTTTGTGTTTTATAACAGAAATATAAAAAAGGAATCAGCTTTCTTTTGTAAAAGAGGGGCTGTACGCTGATTAAAAATCACTAGAACGGGAAATGTTTTATAAAAACACGAAAGAAAGCAGGGATCGCATGCAAAAGCAGAGGAACGGGGTTCTTCTCGAAGTCGTCCAAGCAGATATTGCGTCTCAGACAGATATGGAAGCCGTCGTCAATGCAGCTAATGCCGAACTTCAAATGGGGGGTGGAGTAGCCGGAGCTCTTCACAGGGCAGCGGGACCAAAGCTGGCCGCAGCCGGGAAAAAATACGCCCCTATCAGGCCCGGAGAAGCGGTGATTACAGAGGCCTTCAATCTTCCCAACCACTATGTTATTCACTGCCTGGGACCTGTCTATGGAAAAGATAAACCCGAAGAGGAAATGTTGACCGGCTGTTACACAGAGGCTTTAAAAAGGGCGGAAGAGAATACGATTACAAGTGTGGCTTTCCCGTCCTTATCAACAGGAGCGTTCGGGTACCCTTTGGAGGAAGCAGCCCCTGCAGCTTTGCATGCTGTACTGGAGATGATTCCCTCTCTTCAGCATGTGAAGCATATTCGCTTTGTATTATTCAGCAAGACAGATGCCTCTGTTTATGAACGTTTACTCAAAACAATCGTTTAAAACAAACAGCAGCCTTTCTAGTCATGTAACAGGCATTTCTTTGATAGTCTTGTTCCACTGCATTACAATTTAACTCCAGAACCTCAATAACAAATAGAGGTTTTCTTATTGTAAGAAATGCAGTATGTCAGCAAAACCTTAAGTAAAAGCTGCCCATTGGTTTACTCCACTATTTAATGGTGAGAGGCTTTTTATCAGTGCCTATTAATTGGAGAGTTTACTTTGTTGTTTAAAAATCCTGTTTTAAACGCGATCATGATAATACTTGTTATTCTTGGAGCTTTATCCTACATAAATGTGCTTTTTCATTTTTTTCAAGGCAATTCTCTAAGTTCAAATCAAACGTTCGTCTTGATTGGGTGTACTATTGCTGTAATCTATTTTCTGTTCGCCTGGATTCTTAACAAAAAATCGCCTGATTAAATGAGAGGAATACAAAGGAGGGGGCTTGTGAATCCTTTTTATCCCCTACAACCATTCGTATTGTTAATGAGTTAAAAATAAATCTCCTGAATGAAATCCTGATTCTTGACATTGTTCGTCATTCGCCCTAAGATATACAAGTAATTCTGACTTATAAGATAGGATTAAGGGGTGAAGTGAATGTCTACTATTGTACAGCCGGTATCGGAACAAAAATCGGCTGAAAAGAAATCTTCTACATTAAATAAGCCGCAAAACGGCTTGATTATAGGAGGCCTGCTTGTTTCGGCCGTCCTTTTGGTGTTTCTGCTTCTGACACAGGATATCGTACAGCCGCTGCTGCTTGTGATTGGGCTGCTGCTGGGCTATACGCTGTTTCATGCCAGATTTGGGTTCACTTCGGCTTTTCGGAGGCTGGCGAGTGTTGGAAACGGCCAGTCACTTCGGGCCCACATGCTGATGCTCGCGGTAGCGGTTACGCTGTTTGCACCGATTCTGGCAACAAGCTTTTCCTTTTTTGGAGGAACACCAGCCGGGTACGTATCACCGGTCGGTGTCAGCCTTATCGTTGGCGCTTTTATCTTCGGTATCGGCATGCAGCTTGGAGGGGGATGTGCATCCGGCACGCTTTATGCGGTCGGGGGCGGACGTTCCGTGATGTTCATCACGCTGCTGTTTTTTATCATCGGTTCGACGATCGGTGCCGCTCATTTTGATTTCTGGATGGAAGACATGCCTGCGGCGGAACCATTCTCGCTGGCTACGTCCACGGGACTCGGTTACAGTGGAGCCTGGCTCGTCTCATTAGGGATATTTGCTGTTATCGCCGCGGTTACCCTCATTATTGAGAAAAAGCGCCGCCCGCCGAAAATGGCAGCAGTGCCGTCCGAAAAAGGATGGCGCCGGATCTTCCGCGGCTCGTGGCCGCTGTTCGCCGCGGCGATTATTTTAGCCGTGCTTAATGCAGTAACGCTCGCGACACGGGATCAGCCATGGGGCGTAACGTCTGCTTTCACCCTCTGGGGATCGAAAGCCGCGTATGCAATGGGATTTGACGTAGAGAGCTGGAGCTACTGGGCCGGTGACCTGACGGCTCTTCACGGTTCTATTTTCGCCGATTCCACAACCATTTTGAACTTTGGCGTTATTCTGGGAGCGTTTCTTGCTTCCGCGGCCGGCGGCCTGTTTTCCTTCACGAAAATAAAAGCCGGCAACGCTGCCGCCTCTGTTATCGGCGGCCTGCTGATGGGATATGGCGCCCGCCTCGCTTTTGGCTGCAACATCGGCGCGTATTTCGGCGGGATAGCGTCTTTCAGCGCCCACGGTTATATCTGGGGCGTGATGGCGCTGGCCGGCACGTTTTTAGCGCTGTTTCTCCGGCCGTTGTTCGGATTGTCAGTCCCCAAACCAAAAGATACCTTCTGCTGAGGCAGAAACAGCAGCATCAAAAACCCTTCCTTTATACAAAAGGAAGGGTTTTTCAGCTTGTCGAGAAACTGTTCCTTTTTGTATATCCATACATTATCTCGAATACTTTAAAAGTCTTTTGTGAAAAAAAAGAAGAAAAATAAACAGGGGTGACTCCTGCAGAACAGCCATAGGAGAAGATAAAGAGGTGTTTTCCCCTCTTTAGCTGAGGCATGGCCTGCGGAAAGCACCCCTGTAAAGGTTTTTTATAAAAATACCTATATTTTGTCTTTTTCTGTTCACACCGGTATTTTAAGAAAAAATTGCATTTTTTAAAATAAATAAGTGAAAACACTTGACTGTATTATAACAACAATATATACTCAGTACTATAATATAACAAAAACAAGGAGGCTTTCCACATGAAAAACGAAACGAAAAAAGAAGGCGAAAACCGTTTTATCCCAACGAATGAGGAACAGTCCGTGCTTCAAATGATTAACGAGTACCACGGCCGCCGCTAATCAAATAAATACAAAAAGCCGGAGTTCCTGGGAACTCCGGCTTTTTTTGTGCTGTATTATGACAGTTCAAAACCGACCGGCTGCGCAGAATGGAAAAACAAACGTATATTCGCTACAATAGGAATACAGAGGTGAACGAGATATGAAAAAACAAACATTATCCGAGCTGATTTCTCTTATTAAAGAAGAAGGAAGCGATCAAATAGAACATTGGCATACGGTGGAAGAAACGGCGGCTAAGACAGCCGCTTTTCCGGTGAGCCTTGATACCCGTATCCGGGAAACGCTGACCAGGAGGGGGGTCGAATCTCTATACACGCACCAGGCTTCCGCCTTTGAAAAAGCCTACGCCCAGAAGCAGAGCTTTGTGGCCGTGACCCCAACGGCTTCTGGAAAAACGCTCTGCTATAACCTTCCCGTGCTGCAGTCTATTTTAGATGACAAAGAAAGCCGCGCGCTGTATTTGTTTCCCACCAAAGCGCTGGCCCAGGATCAGATGCATGAAATTAATGCCTTTATTGATGAGCTGGGGGAGCCGATCAAAAGCTTTACGTACGATGGGGACACGTCTCCGACGATTCGGCAGGCGATCCGGAAAGCCGGCCACGTCGTAATGACCAATCCCGATATGCTGCATTCGGCCATTCTGCCTCATCATACGAAGTGGGTGGCATTGTTTGAAAACCTTAAGTATATCGTTGTCGACGAGCTTCATACGTACCGGGGAGTGTTTGGCAGCCATGTAGCCAATGTCCTGCGCCGCCTGAAACGGATTGCTGCCTACTATGGCAGTGACCCCGTTTTTATCAGCACGTCCGCGACGATCGCCAACCCGAAGGAATTGGCCGAAACCCTCACGGGCAAAGAAACGGCGCTGATCAATAACAACGGCGCACCGACCGGCAGAAAACATTTTGTGTTTTACAATCCGCCGATTGTCAATGAATCGATGAATATCCGCAAAGGGGCGACGTCTGAAGTAAACCGCTGGGCGTCCCGTTTTTTAAAGGAAAACATCCAGACGATTATTTTTGCAAGGAGCCGGACGCGGGTAGAGGTTATTCTCAGTCAGCTGCAGACACTCGTCCGTAAAGAGCTGGGCATGAAAAGCATTCAGGGGTACCGCGGCGGCTACCTCCCCAATGAACGCCGGGCGATTGAGCGGGGCCTCCGTACCGGGGACGTGATGGGCGTTGTCAGTACAAACGCGCTGGAGCTTGGCATCGATATCGGCCAGCTCCAGGTGTGCATTATGACAGGCTATCCCGGCAGTATTGCCAGCGCCTGGCAGCAGGCGGGACGGGCGGGACGCAGGCAGGAAGAATCGTTGATACTGCTTGTCGCAAGCTCCGCGCCGCTCGATCAATACATGATGCAGCATCCGGAATACTTATTTGAACAGAATCCGGAAACCGCACGGATTCATCCGGAAAATTTAATTATTTTAGTTGATCATTTAAAATGTGCCGCCTTTGAGCTTCCATTTAAAGAAGGGGACACATTTGACGGCCTCGATATTACCGATGTGCTGGAATACCTGGCGGAAGAACAGGTGCTGCACCACCGCGTGAACAAATGGTACTGGATGAGCGATTCGTTTCCGGCCCACGGCATCAGCCTCCGTTCGGCGTCCCAGGAAAATGTCGTTATCATCGACCAGACGATTCCTTCCCAGTCCAAAGTGATCGGGGAAATGGACCGTTTCAGCGCAATGACGCTGCTGCATGACGAGGCAGTCTACCTCCATCAGGGCATTCAGTACCAGGTCGAGAAGCTCGACTGGGAGGAGAAGAAGGCGTTTGTCGAAGAAGTGCGCGTGGACTATTACACGGACGCCAACCTTGCAGTGGAACTGAAAGTACTCGAAGAAGACGAATCAGCTGTTTTTGATTTTTATGAAGCGGCCTACGGCGATGTGATGGTCCACGCCAAAGCCACGATCTTCAAAAAAATTAAGCTCGGCAGCTTTGAAAACATCGGTTCAGGTCCGATTTACCTTCCTGAAGAAGAGCTGCATACAAACGCCTGCTGGCTGAGCTTTCCGGATCACGTACTGGAACAGTTTGGAAAAGACCCTCTCGAGCAGGCACTGACGGGACTGGCCCAGATTATCCGCCACGTTGCGCCGGTCCATGTGATGTGTGACCAGAGCGATCTTCACGTCGTGCCACAGATGAAAGCCACCCACTCAGAAAAGCCAACGATTTTTATTTACGACCGGTATCCGGGCGGGACGGGGCTTGCTTCCAGCTTGTACAAACAGCTTCCCCGCCTCATTAAAGAGTGCCGCCAGCTCATCCAGGGGTGCCCGTGCACATCAGGCTGCCCTTCCTGTGTCGGACTCGATACCGGCATGGAAGAGACCAAATGGCTGACGCTGCGCTTTATAGCGGAGCTGGAAAAAGCCGAAAAGCAGGAGGTGCCGGCCGATGAAACATAAGCTGCAGCGCATGAAAAATCACCTGTCGCTGCCGGACAAGCAGAAAAAAGCGGAAAATCCTCAGCCGGACCGGCCGGTTGCCGGAATTCCTTACCAAAAAGAGTGGGAAGCGGTGCAGGGGTTTCCGCTGTATTTTGAAGACCGCCATATTATGAAGCGGGAAATTGTTTATCCGCTTGACTACCAGCACGGCAAACACCGCCTCGAGGATATCTTTTCCGTTTTTGCACGATGGGCCGCGACCGAAGAAGTGCACCCGCTTCATCCGGAAGGACGGCGCCCGGAAGACCTGCTTTTTTTTGATACCGAAACAACCGGACTGAGCGGCGGCACCGGCAACATGATTTTTCTTTTAGGCGACGCCCGCTTTAAAGAGAATCACGTGACCGTAACGCAGTATTTTCTGCCGGGACCGGAAGCGGAAGTCGCGTTTTACCATCATTTTCTCACCGACGTGCCTTCCATGAAGCACCTGGTCACCTATAACGGAAAATCATTTGACTGGCCGCAGCTCCGCACACGCCATACGCTTTTGCGCCGGGAGGTGCCAAACCTGCCGCAGTTCGGCCATTTTGACCTGCTTCATGCCTCCAGGAGGTTGTTTAAATACTCGCTGGAGTCATGCAGGCTCTCGATTGTGGAACACGACGTGCTTCAATTTGAACGGGTGGACGATACGCCGGGGTACATGGCTCCGATGCTTTATTTTGACTTTCTAAACGACCCGAACCCCGGGTTTATAGAAGGCATCCTTCAGCACAACGAATGGGACGTGCTGTCACTTATTACGCTCTATATTGAACTGTCGCAGCGCGTGCTCGAAGAAGCACCCTCGGGCCGGGAGTCGTACGAAATCGGACGCTGGTTCGAACAGCAGGGTGAAACGAAAAAAGCGCTCTGGTGCTACCGCAAAAGCGGGGCAGAGGAGCTGATGGGTGAAGAGTGGCAGGAAAAATGCCTGCTGGCGCATGCCGATCTGCTCAGAAAAGAAAAGCGGCTGGAAGAGGCCGAAGAAAAATGGCTGCTCGTCTGGAGCGCTCAGCAGCGCCTCGCCCCCGCAGCGGCGGTGGAGCTTGCCAAATACTACGAGCATCAGGTGAAAAACCGCCGGCAGGCGCTGGAGCTCGTGCAGCAGGCTGCCGCGCTGCCGGCAGACCAGCTGTCCGATAAACAGAAATCAGATCTGGCCAAACGGGCCGGCCGGCTGGAACACAAGCTCAGCCAAGGAGGACCATAACATGAAAACCGTTGCCGTAACGGGATACAAACCGCACGAACTCGGCATTTTTAAACCAGATGCCAAAGAAATCAAATTTATAAAAAAAGCACTGGAGCGCCGCATTCTCGCGCTGCTTGACAACGGCCTGGAATGGGTCATTATTTCCGGCCAGCCCGGGGTCGAGCTGTGGGCGGGCGAAGTAGTGGTCCAGATGAAAGAAGAATGGGAGGACTTGAAGCTTGCTGTGCTGCCGCCTTTTCTGGAACAGGAGAAAATCTGGCCGGAACCGGCCCAGCTTGCTTACGCGGAACTGTTGAAACAGGCGGACTTTGTGAAGCCCATTTCAAATGCTAAATATACAAACCCAAGCCAGCTCCGTGCTAAAAATGATTTTATTATCGGCCACACGGAAGGGCTGCTGCTGCTGTATGATGAGGACATGACGGGAACGCCGAAATTTTACCTGGGACCTGCCGAAACGAGACAGGAACACGACGGCTATGAAATCATCTGGGTTACCCCGCAGGACATTCAGGATGTGGTGGAAGAAGAGCAGTGGCTCTAAACCAGTGCATGAAAAATCAAGATCAGGGGTATAGGCACACGTATGATATGATACAATCATTTTGATACAGAATATTACGACATGAGGTGAGCTTGAATGGAAAATACCAGACTAAGCGCAAAAGAGATTTTAGACAAAGACTTTAAAAGCAGTGTAAAAGGATACAATAAAGACGAAGTGGACCAGTTTTTGGATCTTGTGATTCAGGATTATGAAACGTTTGAAAACCGCATCCGTGACCTGGAACAGTCCAGCAACGGCTCCAGTGCTTCCACCGCGCCGATTACATCATCAAGAGAATCCAGACGCGATCACACCGACGACAATGAAAGCACGGCTGCCGGCAGCACCAATTACGATATTCTCCGCCGCCTGTCCAACCTGGAAAAAGAAGTATTCGGCAAAAAGCTCTACGACGAAAATTCCCGTTAATCGGAACGGATGAATACTATTTATATTGATGGAGCAAGTGCCGGCAGCCCGGGGTATTCGGGTGCCGGCATTCATATTAAGCCGGGCGGCGGCGGTGCGGAGAGCCGGGCTGTGCCGCTTGGCGTGCGGACCAACCACGAAGCGGAATTTATGGCGCTGCGCCTGGCTCTTCTTTATTGTGTAGAGCACGGCTGGGAGTCTGCGGTCATCTGTACCGATTCGAAGGTGGTGGATGATGCCGTGGCTAAACGCTACGTAAAAAATCCGGTGTTTGCTTTCCACCTGCAGGAAAGCCTGCTCATTTTGGAAGAGCACCCTTTGTATTTTATTAAGTGGATTCCTTCCTCGAAAAATAAAGCAGCAGACCAGCTATCCAAACAGGCCGTGCAGAAAGAGAAAAGAAAGCACGATGCATAGTTGCGTAAATGCACAAGAACGGATATAATTGCACATGGTCTTAGATCATGCTGAAAGCATTCTAGGCAATCGCTGTACTCTTCGATGAGTGCAGAGGAAAGTCCATGCTCGCACAGCCTGGGATGGCTGTAGTGTTCGTGCCTGACGAATGCATAAGTCAGGGCATCTCTTTTTAAGGGATGACGGCGGAGAAGTAACCTACGTCGCAAGATATGGTTACGGTATCCTTAATGTGCCACAGTGACGTAGTTTTTCCGGAAACGGAAAAAGTGGAACGGGGTAAACCCCTCGAGCGAGAAACCCAAAATAAGGTAGGGGCGCCTTTCGGAAGGAACCAAACGGAAAGAAAGGGCAGATTCGTCTGCAGATAGATGATTGCCGCCGGAGTGCGAGGTTAAGAGCCGTTTTAGCACGAAGGAACAGAACATGGCTTACATGAATGCTTTCAGCATATAAAAACCCCTGTTTTCAGGGGTTTTTTCTATGTATATAATAGATACTATACAGAACATCTGGTTTGAAAAAGCAGCCGTGCAGGCTACAGGAGAGATAATATGGAACAGAACGTAACGATTATTGCAACATCCACGATGGGGCTTGAAGCAATCGTGGCTAAAGAAGTAAAGGATCTCGGCTACACAAATACCCAAATTGAAAACGGCAAGGTCATTATCGAGGCCCCGCTTTCGGCCGTTCCCCGCCTGAACATGTGGCTGCGTACCTCCGACCGGATTAAACTGCAGCTCGGCTCGTTTCAGGCGCGCACGTTTGATGATTTATTCGAAAAAACGAAAGCCCTGCCCTGGGAAGACATTCTTCCGGAAAATGCGGCTTTTCCTGTGACCGGACGCTCGGTTAAATCAACGTTGTACAGCGTCCCCGACTGCCAGGCGATTGTAAAAAAGGCGATCGTGGAGCGGTTGAAGCAGACGTATAAAAAAGAGTGGTTTTTTGAAGACGGCTTTTTATTCAAAGTGGAAGTGGCTATTTTAAAAGACGAAGTCTCGCTTACGCTCGATACTACAGGTGTCGGCCTTCATAAGCGCGGATACCGGTCGCTGCACAGCGCCGCTCCGTTAAAAGAAACGCTTGCCGCTGCGATGATTAAGCTCAGCCACTGGAACCCGGATTACCCGCTCGTTGACCCTTTCTGCGGATCCGGCACGATTCCGATTGAAGCCGCCCTCATCGGCCGGAATATTGCCCCTGGCATCAACCGCTTTTTTGACTCGGAAGACTGGGGCATTCTAAAAAAAGAATGGTGGGACCAGGCCCGCGAGGAAGCGGACGATAAAGCGAACTACGACCTGCCGCTTGATATTACCGGCAGTGACATTGACCACCGGATGGTGGAGCTTGCTATAGAAAACACCGAAGAAGCCGGACTGCAGGACGCGATTACCTACAAGCAGATGCAGGCGGTCGACTTTACGACAAATAAAGAGTACGGCTCGATTATTACAAACCCCCCTTACGGCGAACGCGTCGGGGAAAAAGAAGAAGTTAAAGAGCTGTACCGGAACCTCGGCAAGATCTGGAAGCCGCTCTCCACATGGTCGGTTTATATTATTACGTCTGATGAAAAGTTTGAAAATACGTACGGCGCGAAAGCCACTAAAAAGCGCAAGCTTTACAATGGCAACATCCGCACCGATTATTACCAGTACTGGGGAGAGCGTCCGCCGCGCCGCAGTTAATACCAAAACGTCCTTTTTCTCCGTTCCCGGAAAAAAAGGACGTTTTGTTTCGCGCCGGCAGCGATAGGGAATATCTGTTACTAGCCAGCAAAGGAGGGGCAGAAGATGGAACAGCCGAAGCTTTGGAACCTATCGATTGAAAAAGACGGACAGTGGCACAGCGTTGGAAACGTCCATGAAGCGAACGTATCTGATGAACAAAACGAGGTCATCCAGCTGCGGGAGGAAGACGCGGCTGCACTGGCCGGGGAAACAGGCAGAATCCGCCTCGACCGCCAGCGCCTGAGCCGTCCGGACCGCCCGGAAGGTATCGAAGAATTAACGATTCATGATTGGACATTGAAAGGGACGACCGTGATTGTCGAAAACACGGCGCGCGATATTACCCATTCTTTTTCCTCCATTGAAGGATAAAAAAAGCCGGCCGCCATGGCCGGCTTTCTTATTTATTCCGGATGGGCGGTATCTTCCATGCGGGGATTTGAAAAGTTCAGGTAATCGATCGTTTCGTCATAGGTAATATCCATGCCGTCGATATACCATTGATCCTGAGGGTTTACAAAAAACTGAATGCCGCTTTTCTCAAGGATATAGGCAGTATTTTCCGGATTTTCCCTGCTCACACCGATGGAAAATCCGCCGGAGCCGACGCCGCCGACACGGACAAACAATCTCAGGTGGTCGCCTGCCTGCATGCCCATTTCCTTTTGATAATGCAGAGCCGCGGCTTCGCTGATGGATAAATTCATAGTATCCCGCCTTTCCTTCTTCTTTATATCATGAATAGAAAATTCTTTCAAAATTCCTGCAGGATTGTTTATACTTAAAGAGAAAGTATTTCCAGTAACGAAATATCTATAATGGAGGACGTAACGATGACGACACTTAATCAAGACCTGGAACAGGCATTCCGGAGCCATTTAAAGAAGATCAGCGCCTATGAACAGGCAATTGGTCTGTTAAACTGGGACTCCCGCACGGGGGCACCGAAAAAAGGAATCGATGAACGGGCGGATGTGGCAGGGATGATGGCCACCGAGCTGTTTAAAATTAAAACGTCTGATGAAACAGCAAAATATTTACATGCGGTGCTCGGCCACCAGGGGACCGATGTATCGGATACATCCAAAAAAGCCGCTGCGGAATTGAAAAAAGAATACGACCGCATGACAAAAATACCCGAAGCAGAGTTTCAAGAATACAGCATTCTGACTGCCAAGTCGGAAAGCGTATGGGAAGAGGCGAAAGAGGCCGATGACTTTGCGATGTTTGAACCGTACCTGGAGAAAATTGTAGATTTCAGCCGCCGGTTCGCCGACCACTGGGGCTATGACTCCCACCCGTATAATGCGCTGCTTGAAGACTATGAGCCGGGCATGACAGTCGATAAACTGGATGCAATTTTCGCGAAAGTGCGGGAAGGGTTAATTCCACTCGTCGAAGGGGTCACCTCCTCCGACCAAAAGCCAAAGACGGATTTTCTGTTTTCCATGTTTCCGAAAGACAAGCAGCGGGCTTTCAGCCTGGATGTATTAAAGCAGATGACGTATGACTTTGAAGCGGGCCGCCTGGATGAGACGGTGCATCCTTTTGCGATCGGGTTAAATCCAAACGATGTCCGGGTTACAACGAAGTATGATGAAGCGGACTTTCGGACGGCGGTCTTCGGTACAATCCACGAGGGCGGGCATGCGCTGTACGAACAGAATATTGCCGACGAACTGGCCGGAACGATTTTAAGCGATGGCGCCTCGATGGGCATTCATGAATCCCAGTCGCTGTTCTGGGAGAATTTTGTCGGCCGGCACCCGAAATTCTGGGAGAAAAACTACGAGCTGCTGCAGTCTTATGCACCGGACCAATTTACAGGAGTGTCCCTGCAGGAATTTTACCGGGCAATCAATGAAGCAAAGCCCTCCCTGATCCGGATTGAAGCGGACGAGCTCACATACTGCCTGCATATCATTCTCCGTTATGAAATGGAAAAGCAGCTGATCGAAGGCAGCCTGAAAGTAAAAGACCTTCCCCGCGTATGGAATGAAAAAATGCAGGAGTATCTGGGCGTCACGCCACCATCGAACGACAAAGGCGTCCTTCAGGATGTACACTGGGCGTTTGGCGCTTTCGGCTACTTTCCGTCCTATGCGCTCGGCTATATTTATGCCGCCCAGTTAAAAGCCGCAATGGACAAGGACCTGCCGGCATTTGATGAACTGGTGGAGCAGGGGGACCTGGAGCCGATCCGCGAGTGGATGACGGCAAACATTCATCAATATGGGCGCAGCAAAACGCCGATTGAACTAATCAAAGACGCCACCGGCGAAGAAATTAATCCCGATTATTTACTGAGCTATTTATCGGACAAGTACAAAGACCTCTATCAGTTTAGCTGAGTTGGCATATAAATTGCATACTACAAAGGAAAAGAGAAGAGAAGACAGCTTCTCTTTTTCTATATTCTAAAAGGAGTCGATAAGAATGAAAGAAGCCGTTATTGTAAGCGCAGCCAGAACACCGATTGGTAGTTTTGGAGGGGCATTTCAACATGTATCTGCTGTAGACCTGGGAAAAGTCGCTGTAAAAGAAGCAGTCAAACGGGCCGGTTTATCTCCGGACGATATTGAAGAAACCGTATTAGGGAATGTGCTGTCAGCCGGGCTCGGCCAGAATGTGGCCCGCCAGATTGCCGTACATGCCGGTCTTCCGCATACGGTACCGGCAATGACGATTAATAAAGTGTGCGGGTCGGGTCTAAGAAGTGTGAGCATGGCTGCCCAGTTTATCAAAGCAGGCGACACTGACGTGGTTCTTGCCGGCGGCGCCGAATCGATGAGCAACGCCCCTTATGTCATGCCATTGGCCCGATGGGGCACACGGATGGGCAGCACGGAGCTCGTGGATACGATGCTTCAGGACGGACTGATGGACTCGTTTGAACCGATTCACATGGGTATTACCGCTGAAAATATTGCGGAGCGCTGGTCGTTCAGCAGAAAAGAGCAGGATGAATTTGCTCTGCGCAGCCAGCAGCGGGCCGCCGCCGCGATTGAAAACGGCTATTTTGATGAAGAAATTGTTCCGGTGGATGTGCCGCAGCGAAAGAAAGATCCGATTACCGTGTCAGTGGATGAACATCCTAAAAAAGACATGACGATGGAAAAACTCGAACGACTGCGTCCGGCGTTTAAAAAAGACGGTACCGTGACTGCAGGAAATGCTTCGGGCTTAAATGACGGTGCGGCCGCTCTTGTCGTCATGTCGAAGGACAAAGCAGAAGCACTTGGCCTCACCCCATTAGCAACAATTGTCTCCTACGGCAACGCAGCGCTTGACCCTGCTATTATGGGATACGGTCCGGTTCCTGCTTCCCGCCAGGCGCTTGAGCGCGCCGGCCTGACGATGGACGACATTGATCTGGTGGAAGCCAACGAAGCATTCGCTTCCCAGTCACTGGCAGTTGCCCAGGACCTGCAGATCGATCCAGAAAAGATTAATGTGAACGGAGGAGCCATCGCGCTCGGACATCCGATAGGAGCGTCCGGAGCCCGGGTACTGACGTCACTGCTGTACGAGATGAAGCGACGTGACGTAAAAAGAGGCCTGGCAACTCTATGTATCGGCGGCGGCCAGGGCACCGCGATTATTGTCGAAAGATAACGATTTCCCCGACCTGTTTGGTATACTGTAAAGATACCAGACAGGTTTTTGATTCGTATCTACAGGGGGGAGACTAATGAACCGACCGATTGATCTGCAGACATTCGCCTGTACGCTGCAGGGTTCAACGACAATAAAAGAAGCGGCGTTAATATTAAAAGAGCACGGGGCCGCTGAGCTTCCCGTGCTTAACGAACAGCAGCAGTTTATCGGCCTGCTTCACCAAAATATACTGTTTGAGACCGTGATTAACGGCATTTCTCCGGAGGAGCCGATCCGCCGCTGGGTGGAACCCGCCGCATCCGGCCTTTATGCCCCGTCCTATGAAGGCGGGGGGCGGGTTGCCTATTACGAACGATCCACCTTTGCGGGTCTGGTCCCTCTGGCTCCGCTGGTAAAAGAAAGCAAACGGCTGCAGACCATGCTCGCAATGGCGCCAATGCAGGTATGGATTACCGACACAAAAGGAACGGTGCTGTTTACAAATGACGGCGAGCCGCCTCTGTTCACAAAAGAAGAGTGGGAGAGTGTTCAGGCGTCTTCGTCCACTAAGCTGTCCCTGTATGTGTCAGCGGTGGATGACACGTATACGATCGAAAAACAGCAGTCCGCCGAAGAAGACGGGCTTATCTTTTACTATGCACTAAGACCGGGCGCAGCCAATACCGGCGGAGAAGAGCGCGCGGAGCTTTTGGAAATGATCTACGAGTATTTATACGACGGCATTATAACGGTCGATAAAGACGGCTATATAACGATGCTGAGCAAAGAATACGGAGAATTTCTGGGCGTAAACCCAAAAGAGATGATCGGGCGCCACTGTACGGAAGTAATTGAAAACACAAGAATGCATATTGTGGCCAAAACGGGCAAGCCGGAGATTGCCGACTTTCAAAAGTTAAAAACCGGCTACATGGTTGCTACCCGGGTGCCCATTATTAAGAACGGGAAAATCACCGGAGCGCTTGGCAAGGTCCTTTTTAAAAACATAACCGGTGTTAAAGGACTGCAGACGCGCATCCAGCAGATGGAAAAAGACTGGAAACATTACAAAGGGGAATGGCAGGAACAAAATACGTCGCGCTATCAGCTGGATGACATTATCGGCACCCATGAAGCGATGAGCAAAACAAAGCAGATGGCGCATCAGGCCGCGCAGGGGGATTCCAATGTACTGCTTCTCGGGGAAAGCGGCACCGGCAAAGAATTGTTTGCCCATGCGGTGCACGGGGCCAGCACACGCGCCGCCGGACCTTTTGTCAAAGTAAATTGTGCGGCAATCCCTCCCGATCTGCTGGAGTCGGAGCTGTTCGGCTACGTGGACGGCTCTTTTACAGGAGCACGCAAAGGCGGCAAGAAGGGGAAATTTGAAGCCGCCCAGCACGGCACAATCTTTCTGGACGAGATCGGGGAGCTTCCGCTTCATATGCAGGTAAAATTTCTGCGGGTGCTGCAGGAAAAGGAAGTGGAAAAGGTCGGGGATATCCGATCGACGCCTGTCGATATCCGTGTTATTGCAGCAACAAACCGCGACCTGGAAACGATGGTGGAGCGAAAAGAGTTCCGGCTCGATCTATACTACCGCTTAAACGTGATGCCGATAACGATCCCGCCGCTGCGGGAGCGGAAGTCCGACATTCCGGTTTTAGTGGAAGCGGCGCTCAAGCGGATTACCGAACAGATGGGCAAACCCGTCCTGGGGCTTTCGGAAGAGGCGGGCCGGTACTTTCTCAACTACGATTGGCCCGGAAACGTCCGGGAGCTTGAAAACGTTCTTGAACGGGCCGTAAACATGGCAGCAGCAAACGAACCGATCGAAGCGGTGCATCTGCCGGATAAATTGCTGCAGGGCAGGGCGGCCGCCCCTATCCGCTCTCTTCAGGAAACGGTGCAGCGCGCAGAAAAAGAGGCACTGGCCGGGGCGCTGCGTTACGCCGGCGGCAACAAAAGCTATGCCGCCAAACTGCTCGGCATCAGCCGGACCGCGTTTTATGAAAAATGGAAACGGCTCGAAGACGCTGAGTGTTCAGAATCCCGCACATCTATTGTAGAGAAATAGCTATATGTGCGGATTGCTGAACATATCAAGCAATAACGCTTTCAAAGTGTATATAAATTCGAACACTTTTCTTGTGTTTCCTACACATTACGACTTTTAAAAAACAGACAGCCGTTTTTTCCCTTCCCCCCAATAAAAATAAATACGGCTGTTTTTTTCCTTTTATAAAAAGAGCACAGACTGAATGTACGCGGTTTCAAGGCAGTTGAAAAAAGACAATCCTGCGGGATTGTCTTTTTTTTTATATTTTATTATGAATACGAGAGAAGTTGGCACACAACTTGCAGATATATTATGTAAGCGTATACAAGGAAGAGGGAGGATTTTTCTTATGTCTAAAGTAATGAGTGTAGAACAGGCTGTAGGAATGATACCAAACGGGGCGACTGTCGCCACCGGTGGATTTGTTGGAAACGGCCATCCGGAAGCGCTGACGAAAGCACTCGGCCGGCGATTTGAACAAGAACAGCAGCCGGTTGATTTAACGCTGGTTTATGCAGCCGGGCAGGGGGATGGGGCAGAAAAGGGGTTAAATAACGTAGGCCATGAAAAACTGATCAAAAAGGTGATCGGCGGCCACTGGGGACTGGCCCCGAAGCTTGCAAAACTGGCGATTGAAAATAAAATAGAAGCTTACAATCTTCCCCAGGGGGTGATTACCCACCTGTTCCGGGATATTGCGGCGAAAAAGCCGGGCCTGCTGACCCACGTCGGCCTGAAAACATTTGTGGATCCAAGGCTTGATGGCGGTAAGCTGAATACAAAAAGCACAGAAGACTACGTGGAACTGTTTCCTATTAACGGAACCGACTACTTATTTTACAAAACGTTTCCTATTCATGTGGCATTGATTCGGGCAACGTACGCCGATGAACATGGGAATGCCTCCATGGAAAAAGAAGCGGCGACGCTCGAAGTGCTCTCGATCGCCCAGGCGGCCAAAAATTCAGGCGGCATCGTTATCCTACAGGTGGAAAAAGTGGTGGAGGCGCGTACCCTGCAGCCGCGGCTGACGAAAATCCCCGGCATTTATGTCGATGCCATCGTCGAAGCGCCGCCGGAAGATCACATGCAGACAAACGGCGAGCAGTATAATCCGGCCTACAGCGGAGAAATCCGCACTTCCGTGCATTCCCTGGCCCGTCTGCCGCTGACGGAGCGGAAAGTCATCGCACGCCGTTCGGTGATGGAGCTTGTGCCGCATGCGGTTACGAACTTGGGGATTGGCATGCCGGAGGGCGTCGCCATGGTAGCCAATGAAGAAGGTGTCGGCCGGGATCTCCGCCTTACACTGGAATCCGGTCCGATCGGCGGGATTCCGGCAGGAGGAAAAAGCTTTGGGGCATCCACCAACCCTGACGTGATTATCGACCAGCCGTATCAATTTGATTTTTATGACGGCGGCGGCCTTGATGTAGCGTTTCTGGGGCTTGCTCAGCTCGATCAGTCCGGGAATGTCAATGTCAGTAAGTTCGGCCCGAAAATAGCCGGGGCCGGCGGATTTATTAATATCTCCCAAAACGCCAAAAAAGTCGTTTTCTGCGGTACATTCACCGCAGGCGGCTTGAAGACCCATGTAGGGGATGGAAAGCTGACGATTGAACAGGAAGGCAGGTTTCCTAAGTTTGTGAAACAGGTAGAGCATGTGACTTTCAGCGGCGACTACGCCACGGAAGTAAAGCAGGACGTGTTTTACATTACCGAGCGGGCCGTGTTTGAACTGCGTCCCGAGGGGCTTTTGTTAACAGAAATTGCCCCCGGCATTGATTTGGAAAAAGATATTTTGGCCCATATGGATTTTACTCCGCTGATGGCGGAGCCGCTTCGGACGATGGACGTTCGTTTGTTTTCCGAAGCGGTGATGGGAATAGCAGGGCCGCAGGATGAGCCCGTCGTTCAATAAAAGGAGGAATAACACATGTTAGGAATAATACTAGGTCTTATCGTTCTCATGGTGCTCGCCTACATGGGCTGGTCCATTATCTGGGTGGCGCCTATCGCTGCCGGGGTTGTAGCAATATTTGGAGGATTGAATCTGCTTGATGCTTACACAGACACGTACATGAGCGGGTTTGTCGGATTCGCCCAGCAGTGGTTCCCGGTTTTTCTGCTCGGAGCTATTTTTGGTAAGTTAATGGAAGATACGGGCATGGCCCGGTCTGTTGCAATGGCACTGAGCCGTTTTATCGGAACAAAGCGGGCCATCTTAAGCGTTGTCGTGTCCGCTGCTATTCTTACTTACGGGGGAGTCAGCCTCTTTGTCGTTGTGTTTGCCGTGTATCCGCTGTCTCTTACATTGTTCAGAGAGGCAAACATTACAAGAAAGCTGATCCCGCCTACCATTGCACTTGGCGCCCTCACGTTTACGATGACGGCCCTGCCGGGAACGCCGCAGATTCAGAACCTGATCCCAATTGCCTCCTTTGAAACGACAGCCACGGCTGCCCCTGTGATGGGTCTTGCGGCCGCTGCTGTGATGGGCGTCGGCGGTTACTTGTACCTGCGGTGGAGAGAAAAGAAAATGAGTGCGAAGGGTGAGATTTTCACCGAACCAAAAGACAAAAAAATTGTGGAAGATGATGGAAAAACTCCGTTGTTTCTGCTGTCGATTCTGCCGCTTATCGTTGTACTGGTCACATTAAACATACTCGGCTGGGATATCGTCGTTGCCTTGATTTCCGGTATCGTGCTTATCCTGCTGCTCAATATCGACAAGTGGAGAGGGTATGTAAAGGCGATGAACGCCGGGGCGTCCGGTTCTGTACTCGCTATTATTAATACAAGTGCCGCCGTTGGGTTTGGTACGGTAGTACAGAACGTACCCGGATTTGACCGGTTAACAGAACTGCTTCTCGGCGTCCGCGGCAGTCCGCTGATTTCCGAAGCGATTGCCGTTAACATCCTGGCAGGGGCAACCGGTTCTGCGTCAGGCGGTATGGGTATCGCGCTTGAAGCGCTGGGCGAGCAGTATTATCAGCTCGCACTCGAGACGGGCATCAGTCCGGAAGCATTCCACCGGGTAGCCTCATTGTCATCCGGCGGCCTCGATGCCCTTCCTCATAACGGTGCTGTCCTGACGCTCCTTGCCGTAACCGGTATGACGCATAAAGATTCCTATAAAGACATCTTCGTCGTTGCCGTAGCGATTCCAATTTTCGCTACTGTTGTTGCCATCGTTCTAGCAAGCATGGGTCTTGTGTAATACACCGAACAGAAAGGATCAGGATAAATCATGAAACGATTAGAAGGAAAAACAGCGGTTATTACAGGAGGCGGCCGCGGCATTGGCGCGGCTACCGCCAAAAAGTTTCTCACAGAAGGCGCGAACGTCGTGATCGTGGATGTGAATCAGGAAGACCTCGACCACGTTGTTAACGAATCAACAGAGTACGAAAGTCACATACTCGGGCTTAAAGCCGACATTACAAACAAAACCGATATTGACCATGTCCTCGAAAAAAGCGTTCAAACGTTTTCGAAGGTGGATATTTTAATCAACAATGCCGGGATTACAGCAGACGCCCAGCTGTTAAAAATGGAAGAAGAGGACTGGGACAAGGTCATAAACGTTAATTTAAAAGGCGTATTCCTCATGACCCAGAAAGCGGCGGCGCTCATGAAAGAGCAGGAGTCCGGTGTGATTTTAAACGCCTCCTCAGTCGTAGGTATCTATGGCAATTTCGGCCAGACCAACTACGCGGCCTCCAAGTTCGGCATCAATGGCATGACGAAAACGTGGGCGAAAGAGCTCGGCCGCTGGAAAATCAGGGTGAACTCGGTGGCACCGGGCTTCATTCTGTCCCCGATGACAGAGAAAATGCCGGAAAAAGCCTTGGCAATGATGAAAGAAAAAGCGGTGCTCGGTACGCTCGGCACCCCCGAAGACATTGCCAACGCCTACGCATTTCTCGCTTCAGACGAAGCGTCCTTTATTACAGGCACCGTCCTGAATGTAGACGGCGGTGCGGTAATTTAACCAATAAATCAACAGACCGGAGGAGACACCACGTCCCCTCCGGTTTTTTGTCGTCCCTTTTTGTTTGTAAAGGATTGGAAGATGAAATATGATTAGGTCAGCTTTCCTCCCCCTGTATGCGAGGCAACAGGCGATTATACCAAGAAAGGGCTTGACGACATGATATCTTTTCACGACATTACAAAGCAATTTGCAGACCAGTCCACCGCCGTAGAACAATTTAACCTGACAATCAACAAAGGCGAGTTTTTTGTTCTGATCGGCCCAAGCGGCTGTGGAAAAACGACCACGCTGAAAATGATCAACCGCCTTATTGAACCGACTTCTGGCCGCATTACCATCGAGGATAAAGATATCACCGACTGGAACCGCCAGGAGCTGCGCTGGAACATCGGCTATGTGCTCCAGCAGATTGCCCTGTTCCCGACGATGACGATTGCCGAAAACATCGCAGTCGTACCGGAAATGCGCAAGTGGAAAAAAACAGAAGTCCATGAGCGGGTGGATGAGCTCCTCCGCATGGTCGGCCTCGATCCGGATACTTATCGGAACCGCCGGCCCTCCGAACTCTCCGGCGGACAGCAGCAGCGGATCGGTGTTATCCGTGCCCTGGCCGGCAACCCGGACATTATTTTAATGGATGAACCGTTCAGTGCGCTCGATCCGATCAGCCGTGAACAGCTGCAAAAAGATATCCGCCGGCTTCAGGCCGATATCCAGAAAACGATTGTGTTTGTGACGCACGATATTGACGAAGCGCTCGCCCTTGGCGACCGCATCTGTCTGATGAAAGACGGCCATATCGTTCAGGTGGGCAGCCGCGAAGAGCTTGTAAATGAGCCGGTCGACGATTTTGTGAAAAGCTTTATCGGCGACCGCCGCGACCCGTGGGACACCCGGGTAAAAGAAGTGATGAATCCGGACAGCCACCTGCTCGCACGGCATCAGGAAGTCAGCGGGTATCCCCTGTACCCGGCGCCCCTTTATATTTTTAGAGACGACCGCACGTACGTCGGACGGCGGGCAGCCGAAGGCATCGTATCCAATGATCCGGCCGTGCATCCGGACGACACGCTCAAACATGCTTTGAAATCCTTTGACAACACGGAGCTCGATGCGCTTCCCGTGCTGACCGGCACCCGCATTGATGGGGTCCTCAGCTACCGGGATATTGTCCAGTTTATGAAAAAAGCCCAGCTGAAACCGGAAGGGGAGCTGGCCTGATGGCGACCTTACAGGAACTATGGGAGCTGTTTTCCACCCGCCAGGGCGAATTCTGGCAGGTGATGTGGCAGCACGTGCATATGTCCGTCGTGGCGCTGTTGTTTGCCGTTCTGATTGCCGTCCCGCTTGGCATTATTCTTACCCGGAAGCAGAAATTTGCGGAGCCGATTATTGGAGTCGCTGCCGTGCTGCAGACGATTCCGAGTCTGGCGCTGCTCGGGTTTATGATCCTGCTTTTGAATCAAATTGGCACCCTGCCGGCCGTAGTCGCTCTTACCGCCTATGCGCTTCTTCCCATTCTGCGGAATACATACACGGGCATACAGGGAGTCGATCCGTCGATTCAGGAAGCAGCTGTCGGCATGGGGATGTCTTCGTTTCGAAAGCTTCGTAAAATCGAGCTTCCGATGGCGATGCCGATCATTATGGCGGGCATTCGCACGTCGATGGTTTTAATTGTCGGCACGGCTACGCTCGCAGCGCTGATCAGCGCCGGCGGCCTCGGCGACTTTATTATGACCGGGATCGACAGAGCAAACAATGCGTATATCCTCCTGGGGGCTCTTCCCGCAGCTCTTTTGGCCCTGTTTTTTGACTTTATACTGCGCATGACGGAAAAGCGCTCCCAGGGGAAAACGCTCGCCCCTATTTTTGTTGTGCTCGGGCTGTCGATTGCGATCGCTCTGGCGCCGCTGTTTTCCTTTGCCCAGCAGCCGCAGATTACAATCGGCGGCAAGATTACCGCTGAGCCGGAAATTATTGCGAATATGTACAAGCACCTCATTGAGGAGGAAACGGATTTACTGGTGGATATCCGCACCGGGATGGGAAGCACTGATATTGCGTTTAACGCGCTTCAGTCCGACGATGTCGATATTTACCTGGAATTCACCGGCACGGCACTGACGACACTGCTCGATGAAACGCCGGAGCCGGGAACGACCGAAGAAGAAGTGTATGAACGTACGAAAACAGGCCTGATGGAAGAATACGACCTGGCCTATCTGGAGCCAATGGCCTTTAACAATACCTATGCGCTTGCGGTACGGGCAGAAACCGCTGAAGAGCTCGGCATTGAGACGATCTCGGACATGGAGCCATACCGGGATCAGCTTACCGCCGGCTTTACGTTTGAGTTTGCCGACCGCGAAGACGGGTATATAGGGTTACAGGACATCTACGGCTTTTCTTTTGAAAATGTAGAGACGATGGATTCAGGTCTGCGTACCCGGGCATTAACGACCGAACAGGTTGATTTTATTGATGCCTTTTCGACAGGGGCAGATATTATCGAGTACGACCTGGCCCTGATGGAAGATGACGAGAATCTGTTCCCGCCTTACCAGGGAGCACCTCTCATGAAACAGGAAACGCTTGAAGAGTATCCGGAACTCGAAGAGCCCCTGAATCGTCTCAGCGGGATGATTACCGATGAGGAAATGCAGGAGATGAACTACAAAGTGGAATACGAAGACGAAGACCCTTACGACGTAGCAGAAGAGTTTCTGCAGTCGGTGGATTTACTCTAACCCTGATGTTAAAGGAGAGATACAATGGCACACAAGAACCCGAACCAGCAGAAAATAAAACAGATACTGGATACGAGCAAACGCATTGCAGTGGTGGGGCTGTCTGACAACCCCTCGCGCACATCCTATCAGGTGAGCAGCCAGATGCAGCAGGCCGGATATGAGATTATCCCGGTGAACCCGACCGTCGATGAGGTGCTTGGCGTCAAAGCCGTGAAGCGCCTGCAGGATATTGACGGACCGGTAGACATTGTGAACGTATTCCGCCGCAGTGAGTTTCTTCCCGATGTTGCCCGCGACGCGCTCGAGATTAACGCCGGCACCTTCTGGGCCCAGCTCGGCGTATCCCATCCAGAGGTGACGGATATTTTAAAGGAAACAAATACCAATGTCATTATGAATTCGTGCATAAAGGTCGAATACCAGATGACACGCTAAAACAATTCCGGGAACCAGTTCAAAGTTGAACTGGTTCTTTTTGTTTTTTTGTGATATTTTGATGGAGGAAGTGTCATATAAAACATACGTTCGTATAAAGGCGTATGGTATGATAAGATATTATACAAAGATATTTGTTTTTGCATGAGAAGGGAGTCGGATTTTTTGGCAGCAAAGGAAACATACCAATATAACGACGAGTCGATTCAGGTCCTCGAAGGCCTTGAAGCGGTTCGCAAACGCCCCGGCATGTATATCGGAAGTACCGATAGCCGGGGACTTCATCATCTTGTTTTTGAAATCGTAGATAACGCAGTCGACGAAGCACTGGCCGGATTCGGCAAAGACATTCAGGTCGTTCTGCATAAAGATAACAGCGTCAGCGTGTCTGACGCCGGAAGAGGCATGCCGACCGGAATGCATCAAACCGGCAAGCCAACGCCGGAAGTCATCCTTACCGTGCTTCATGCCGGCGGTAAGTTCGGCCAGGGCGGCTATGCGACGAGCGGAGGGCTCCATGGCGTAGGGGCTTCTGTTGTGAATGCTTTGTCTGAATCACTCGACGTGATGATTGACCGCAACGGCGAGAGCTTTCAGCAGTCGTTCCGGGACGGCGGCAAGCCGGTGACCGGCCTTGTAAAAAAAGGACCCACAAAAAAAACAGGCACGACGATCCGGTTTAAGCCGGATCCATCGATTTTTAACCATACGGTGTTTCAGTATGACACGTTAGCTGAACGCTTAAGAGAAGCGGCGTTTCTTTTGGGCGGAGTAACGATCGGTATCCGCGATGAACGCCAGAAGGAAGTTGTGACCGATACGTTTTCGTTTGATACAGGCATTAAAGCTTTTGTGGAATATTTGAACGAAGACAAGGAAACGCTTCATCCGGTCGTCTTTTTTGAAGGCGTGAACCAGGATATTGAAGTGGAGACCGCGTTTCAATTCAACGACGCCTACACTGAAACAACGCTTTCTTTTGTAAACAATGTCCGCACAAGAGACGGGGGGACCCATGAGTCCGGAGCAAGATCGGCGCTGACCCGGATTGTGAATGAATACGCAAGAAAGACCGGCCTGTTAAAAGAAAAAGACAAAAACCTCGACGGCTCGGATATCCGTGAAGGCTTTACATCGGTGATTTCGATCCGGGTGCCGGAGGAAAAGCTCCAGTTTGAAGGCCAGACAAAAAGCAAGCTCGGTACACCTGACGCCCGTTCTGCCGTAGAGCAGGTACTGGCGGAGAAACTGACCTACTTTTTTGAAGAAAACCCAACTGTCAGCCAGATGCTGATTAAAAAGGCCGTCAAGGCGTCCCAGGCAAGAGAAGCGGCGCGCCGGGCCAGAGAAGAAGCCAGAAACGGCAAGAAAAACCGGAAAAAAGACGTGCTTCTCAGCGGCAAGCTGACCCCGGCCCAGTCTAAAAATCCAGACCGCAATGAGCTGTACCTTGTCGAGGGTGATTCTGCCGGTGGTTCGGCCAAGCAGGGACGGGACCGGAAATTCCAGGCGGTGCTGCCTCTGCGCGGCAAAGTCATCAATACGGAAAAAGCCCGCATAGACGATATTATGAAAAACGAAGAAATCCGCACGATTATTTATGCTCTCGGGGCGGGAGTCGGTGCTGATTTTGTTCTCGAAGAGCGCAACTACGATAAAGTTGTCATTATGACCGATGCCGATACGGACGGGGCCCACATTCAGGTGCTGCTGCTGACGTTCTTTTACCGGTACATGCGGGAGCTGATTTCCTCCGGGAAGGTGTACATCGCCCTGCCGCCGCTGTACAAGGTAAGCAAAGGCTCCGGCAAAAAAGAAAAAACAGAATATGCCTGGGATGAAGAAGGCATGCAGGAAGCGATGAAAAAAATCGGCAAAGGCTATATCATTCAGCGCTACAAGGGTCTCGGGGAAATGGATGCCACCCAGCTGTGGGAAACGACAATGAACCCGGAATCACGCACGTTGATCCGGGTGACGATTGAAGACCTCGCCCGTGCCGATAAACGCGTCAGCGTACTGATGGGCGATAAAGTAGAACCCCGCCGGAAGTGGATTGAATCGAATGTAGCCTTTGGGCTGGAGGAAGACAGCAACATTCTGGAAAACGAAAACCTTCACCTGGAGGATGAATACGAATGACGCATACAGAGAAGTTTTTAGACTTACCGCTTGAAGATGTTATCGGCGACCGTTTCGGCCGCTACAGCAAATATATTATCCAGGAGCGGGCCCTGCCTGATGCCCGCGACGGCTTAAAGCCGGTGCAGCGCCGGATTTTGTATGCGATGTACCACGAAGGCAATACGTTTGAAAAACCGTTTCGTAAAGCCGCCAAAACGGTAGGTAACGTAATCGGTAACTACCACCCGCATGGAGACAGCTCTGTGTACGAAGCGATGGTACGGATGAGCCAGGATTGGAAAGTCCGCAATGCGCTCGTGCAGATGCACGGTAACAACGGTTCGGTGGACGGAGACCCGCCTGCCGCGATGCGTTATACCGAGGCACGCCTGTCCGCGCTTTCAGCAGAACTGCTGCGCGATATTGAAAAAAGCACGGTTGAATATATTCCGAACTTTGATGATTCCCAGGAAGAGCCGGTTGTGCTGCCGGCAATGTACCCGAACCTGCTTGTGAACGGCTCCACCGGGATCAGCGCAGGGTATGCCACCGACATTCCTCCGCATCAGCTCGGCGAAGTGATTGACGCGGCCTTAATGATGATTGATAAACCGGAAGCCGGTGTTGACGAGCTGATGACCGTGCTGAAAGGGCCGGATTTCCCGACCGGAGGCACAATTCAGGGGCTTGAAGGCATCCGCAGTGCATATGAAACCGGTAAAGGCAAAGTAATGCTGCGTGCCAATGCGGACATTCAAGAGCTCCGCGGAGGACGCAAGCAGATCGTGATTACCGAAATTCCTTATGATGTGGTCAAATCAAACCTGGTTAAAAAAATGGATGAAATCCGCTTTGATAAAAAGATTGACGGTATTGCCGAAGTACGGGACGACACCGATCGGACCGGTCTGCGGATTGTAGTAGAACTAAAAAAAGAAGCCGATCCCGAAAACGTGCTGACTTTTTTATACAAGGCGACCGATCTGCAGATTGCCTATCATTTCAATATGGTAGCCATCTACAACCAGACGCCGCAGCTTATGGGACTTAAACCGCTTCTATCCGCCTATATCGGCCATCAGCGCGAAGTGGTTACAAACCGGTCCCGCCATGAGCTCGATAAAGCGGTCAAGCGCCAGCATATCGTTGAAGGCCTGATTAAAGCCATTTCGATTCTCGATGAAGTCATCGCAGCCATACGGGAGTCCAACGACAAGGCAGATGCTAAACGGAATCTGGAAGAAAAATATTCCTTTACACCCGAGCAGGCTGAAGCAATCGTGAGCCTGCAGCTGTACCGTTTAACCAATACCGACATTGTAACGCTTGAAAAAGAAGCAGAAGCACTCCGCAAAGAGATCACCCGTCTTGAAGGCATACTAAAGAGCGACAAAAAGCTGATGGATGTGATTAAAAAAGAACTAACGCGGATTCGTAAGCTGTATAACGATGAGCGCCTTACTAAAATTGAAGAACATATCCAAGAGCTGGTAGTGGACATGGAAGGAATGATTCCTTCCGAAGACGTTATTATTACAGCCACGCAGGAAGGGTATGTCAAACGGACGAGCATTCGATCCTATTCGGCTTCTAAAGAAGATAAGCCCGGCATGAAAGAAACCGATGAGCTGCTGTATTTCAAGGAAATGAACACAACAGACACGCTGCTGCTGTTTACAAAGCGCGGTCAGTATATCTATATGCCGGTTCACCAGCTTTCCGAGATCCGCTGGAAAGACAACGGCCAGCACATCGGTAACCTGGTGCAGCTGGAGGCGGGCGACGAACTGATTAAAGCCCTGCCGATCCGTACGTTTGATACGACAAACAAACTGCTGTTTATTACCAAGCAGGGACTTGTCAAAAAAACGCCGCTGAATGTGTACAAAGCCCAGCGTTACTCTAAAGCACTGACTGCAGTGAAGCTTAAAGACGGCGATCAGGTAACAGCAGTACTGGAGCTGGAAATAGAAACCGATCTATTTTTAGCCAGTTCCTTCGGCTACGGCTTACGCTTTCCAATCGAAGATATTCCCGTTGTCGGCAAACAGGCCGCCGGGGTGAAAGGCATCAATCTAAAAGAGGGGGATGAAGTGGTCAACGCGCTCCCTGTAACAGATAACACGGCACTTGTTCTTGTCACCCAGCGTGGGGCCGTTAAGAAAATGAGCGCCGGGGACTTTGAACCGGCAAAACGGGCCACAAGAGGCCTTGTAATGATTCGTGAGCTCAAATCGAACCCCCATCGGATTATCGGTCTTTACAAGACGGCGTCCGGCGATCAGGACATTGTGCTTCGGACCGATAAAGGCGTCACCCATACTGAGAATTTGAAACGATTCCGGAAAAGCGATCGGTACAGCAGCGGATCCTTTGTCATTGATGAGAAAAAGCAGGGAAAAGTAAAATATGTATGGACTCCTATAGAGCATAAATTAGCTAGTAAACCATAACATTATTATGTAAACAAGAGTGGGGCGGACATCATGAGAGCAGCAACACACACCGCAGGCGCCCTCGCTGCAGGATCTGCAGCAATCTATTTTAACGGGGCACCCCAGGCAGTCGAACAGGACATGGTGCAGGCGGCCGTTTTCATCGGGTCCTTGATGTTCGGCGGACTGCTGCCGGACATCTGCCAGCCGAATTCCTGGATGGGGCGGCGTTTGAAAGCAACGTCCTATATTGTATTTAAGCTGGTTGGCCACCGCACGTTAACGCACAGCCTTGTTGGAACAGCAATAGTGTTTATTCTAACGGGGCTGATTCCGGGATTAACAGGAACGGTCATGCAGGTAGGCATTACAGCCGGCGTGATCAGTCACATTTTACTTGATATGCTGACACCCAAAGGCGTTCATTTGTTTTTCCCGGTGCGGTACAACGTGCGGTTTCCATTCGGGAAACTGACGGGGTCTAAACCAGGAGAATTTCTAATCTTTATGCTGTTAAGTTTCTTTTTTGTAAGCGGCATATGGCAGATCATTGGATAGCAGAGCAACCCCCGGTAACCATATCTATGGCTGCCGGGGGTTGTTTATTGTCTATAGATTAAAATGAGTTGAGGCGCTGTGAGAGCAAACGACAGGAGATTGGTGGGCCGGCATTAGTTGGCTGAAAGTGGATTATAACGTTCATTAAGGTGGGAGGGCATACGAATAAGGAAGAGGTGGTGGTCTTTAAAAAAGAATTCTGCACGACATGGGAATGAAACCAGTACATAGTTTGTATCTTGTTTTTATATCCAGTTTTATGTATTATTAAAAAAAGTGTGTTCTATACACAATGGAGGAAAATAATGAGTATGGCATGTACGTCAATACAACCGGAAAAGCAAACAATGAATTACGAAAGTGATGATCCACTCTCATGCAGGGGCACTTCACCTTCTAAGAATTCAGAACATTGCGAACAGTATAATTGCAATGATCACGGGGTTGATGGCTTATGTTAATCGCTACGCTCACTTTACTTCTCGGCATTATCGTAATTCTTGCTATCATCGCCGCCAATGGGTATTTCGTTGCGCAGGAGTTTGCCTATATGTCTGTCGATCGTTCACGGCTGGGTGCATTAGCTGATGGTGGTGATAGTGCAGCCAAACGTGCATTAGAGGTTACACGGCGGACATCGTTTATGCTTTCCGGCGCTCAACTGGGTATTACGGTTACGGGTCTGCTTGTCGGGTACGTGGCTGAACCGCTTGTCGGACAAAGTTTGGGCATCCTGCTCGGTGGGGTTGGGGTGCCTGCCGCAGTTGGCATTTCGGTTGGTACCATACTGGCTTTGGCTGTATCGACGGTTGTTCAGATGATCTTTGGGGAGTTGTACCCCAAGAACCTCGCGATTGCTAACCCTGAACCGTTAGCCCGGAAACTTGCTCGTTCAACGAATATTTATCTTATTGTTTTCGGGTGGTTGATTACGATTTTTGACAAGTCAGCCAATGCGTTCCTGCGGTTGTTACGAATCGAGCCGGTTCATGACCTTGATAGCAGTGCAACCGCACGCGACCTGGAGCACATTGTGGCCGATTCCCGCGAAAGCGGGGATTTGCCAAAAGAGCTGTCTATCATACTTGATCGCATTCTTGACTTTCCGCAGCGCGATGTTGAACATGCGATGATACCGCACTCGCGCGCGGACACCGTTGGACCGGAAATCACGATCGCTGAGGTACGGTCCTTGATGGCTAAGGCACACACCCGCTACCCGGTTATTAATACCGAGGACGAACCAGTCGGGGTGGTGCATCTCGTCGATGTGTTAGCCTCGCCTTTGGCTGACGAGGCCCCGGTTTCTGCGATTATGAAACAACCGCTGGTCCTTCCTACCGTGATGTCTCTGCCGGAGGCACGAGCACAAATGCTCCATTCGCAGAATGCCCTCGCTTGTGTCATTGATGAGTATGGCGGATTTACCGGCATTCTAACCTTAGAAGATTTGGCTGAAGAGGTAGTCGGTGAAATCTCCGATGAACACGACGATGAACTACCAATGGTCGTTGAGTCTGATAAGGAGGGAGCCTGGCAGATGGGCGGAGATATTCATGTCGATGAGGCCGAACGCGAAATCGGTTATCAACTGCCGCGCGGCGACTATGAAACAATAGCTGGAATGCTTATTGCTTATTGTGGTACCCTCCCCGCCATTGATGAAACGATCAGGGTTAAGTTACCAGAAGATCCAGCTGATCTTGTACATGATGAACCGGTTCGCCGCTACTTACAAGCGAAAATAATTGAAGTAGACAGACGGGTTCCTACTTTAATCTACCTGACACTGGATGAATCGGAAGTCCATACAGAATCAGTATCAACGTCGGCTACACTCAGGAGGGGGAACAATGACTAACCCCTGGATTATTCTAATCGTGACGACAGTTATCATTACACTAAGCGCGTTCTTCGTCATTATTGAATTTGCCCTTCTTGGAGCCCGGCGGCACCGGCTTGAAGAGGCCGCGGTAACCAGCCGCGGGGCCCGTGCTGCCCTGCGGTCGGTGAATGAACTTACCATCATGCTTGCCGGGGCCCAGCTGGGAATCACGGTGTGTACGTTCGCTCTTGGTGCGGTGACCAAACCGGCTGTCGATGCCTGGTTTTCCCCTGTCTTTACGGAGACAGGAATTCCATACTGGCTGGCGGACGGAACTTCTTTCGTCTTATCCCTGCTGATTGTAACGTTCCTGCATCTCGTTATTGGCGAAATGGCACCGAAATCATGGGCTATCGCTAATCCTGAGGCCTCGGCTATTCTGATCGGTTTACCTGCACGCCTCTTTATCTGGCTATTCCGACCCTTGTTGATATGGGTCAACGGCATTGCCAATCGTCTCGTGAAAGCTTCAGGCGTCGAACCAGTCGATACGGCCGCGATTGGGGGGCAGGATGCGGCGACGATCCGCTATCTCGTAGAACACTCGGCTAACGTCGGTGCACTCGATGCCTCCATGCGCACGCCGATTTCAGGCGCGCTTGATCTGGAAACCATGCAGGTCGCTGATTTGATTCCAAAACAAAGCTTTCCCACAACGGTAGCATCAGATGCTACCGCCTATGATGTCCAAAGGGCTACAGAACAGTCCGGTCATAAACGCATCCTCATCATGGCCGAAGAAGAGACGACTCCTGGGGTCGTTCATGTGCGCGATACGCTGCTCGAGCCGGCAGACCGTCCGGCCAGGGAGCTTGCTCGCCCGGCGTTCGTTCTGCAGTCCGAGACACTCCTGCATGAAGCTCTTACAAACATGCGGCGGTCCAGTGAGCAGCTGGCGGTGGTCATGGATGGCTCCGAATTCCTGGGGGTTGTCACCATTAACGACGCCCTGAACAAAGTGCTTCCCCGCATAAGTGAACAATAGCCTGCTGTCTATGTTTTCGAAGGGGAAGAAAGAAAGTACGGCCTTTTGTAATATGCTCAGGATCGAATGTTCTTAACACCTTTATTTGATATACCATGTATTTAACAATTTGAAAAATGAAAAAGCCGAACTTATTTAGAGTAGGAAGTCCGGCTTTTTCAAGGCATATTTTGTTTGACAGTTATTTTTCGTTTTGCATTTACAGAAAAACCCAGCAGATTAAAATGACTTGAGGCGCTGTGAGAGCAAACGACAGGAGATTGGTGGACCGTCGGGCGCCGTTAGTTGACGTGAGAGCGATGTACAACGCGTGTTTTTATAGAGAAACGGCGTGTGAAAGCATAATAGCAGCGATTCCAGCTGGTATGCATAATAAATAGAGCAGCATTTACAAAGGCAGCATATAAAACTTATAAAATGTTATATCCAAATTGTAATAAATGGATCTAGATAGGAAAAGGTTAAAACATTTACTATGGAAAACGTTCATTCCATGAATAGAACCGTCTGGGTAAACTGCAAACAAAACCTAGTGGAAATCTGCATGAAGGTCCGGCGCGAGAGCAAACGAATAAAAAGAAACAGGCCGTCAGCCGGATTTAGTTGAACAGCACGCGCTGAAAACGAAGAAATTATGATTAAAAATGATAAACAGCACGGCAAAGTTATGTATAATATATGATGTAAATACCTCAATATTTTTACGTTCCGTCTCATTAATAGTAGTTTACTTAACAAATGAGACTGGAAAGAAGGCTTTTTATTTAACTTCCGATAATATATATTATGTAAACTATAATAAAGGCAATTTATATTTGTAGATAAAATGATCGTTTCTTACACCACTCTCCGATCGTTTTTTCAGCGTGCGTATTCCATCCTGTATGTTACAAAATCCATTGGAATTAATGCCGCACATCCGGGCTTGATCCATCAACAGCTATTCGTCTGTCTCATCCGAAATCGAAATAATCGTAAACCCGGGAAGTCTTCTTGCTTTTAAATGGTCCGGCCATGCCAACGGAACTTGGTTCCATGTTCGTCCGGCATCATTTGAAGTATACATGCCGAGATTGTTTACTGCGTAAAACACACCCGGCTTTGACATATGGGCAGCCAGCGCAAATACCGTTGAACCTTCCGCGTCCGGCAGGCCTTCGTTTACAGGTATCCATGAACCTCCATTTTCCCGCCGTACGACAATGGTATTTGCTTTCTCAGGGCTGTATGCTTCATAAGGGCTTTTGGATGCAGATGCAATCACCGTATCGGCATTTGCGGTATCTGCTGCCACATTTACCAGATAGCTGTACGGCCGCAGCCCGTCATTAACCGTCTGCCACGTCGTTCCGGCATCAAAGCTCTCGGCATATCCCCCGCCGGCCGCTTCATATATACGCCCGGGGACATGGGGATGCATGGCTAACGAGTGGCAGTCGTGCTGGGAATTTGGCTTCCTATCTTCCCAGTGCCCCCCTTTATCCTCACTTTTCATTACGCCTCCCAGCTCAATTCCAACAAAAATACGATGTTCATCGTGGAGATCCGGCTGAATCCAGCGTACGTGATGCGTATGCGGACGAGGCGGAAAACTCCAGGTCGGCCGTGACGGCAGGTCCAGCAAAGACGGACAGTCCGTCCACGTATTCCCGCCATCTTCGGACCGGAACAAGCCGCTTGGCTCCGTGCCTGCCCATACGACACCGAATCCATTGTTGACTTCTGTAGGGCTGACGGCCACACTCATGACCCGCTGATGTGTAATACCGGAACCGACCGGATGCCACGTATCTCCACTGTCGCTGCTGACCCAGAGCCCGTCGTTAAATGTTCCTCCATACAGCTGGCCGGGACGATGCGGGTCTGCGGCCAGACATAAAAACGTATTAGGGGTAATCTTTTCCTTTAATGTCCATTCCTGACCTGCTTTTTTTACTTCCATCATCGTTCTTCTGGCTGAAAAATAGATCACTTCCATACAGCTCACCACCTTGATTTAGTTAAAACAGGGCTGACAAGCGTCCCGTTAAACGGGATATACGCCGTGTTTGCGGTCTGTAAACGTCACCTGCTTGGCCTGGTATACACTGAACCTGGATATGAGTTCGTTTCGAAGGGTGTCCGGCTCGATCACGGCATCGACTACCAGGTCGGATGCCAGCCGGTAAATATCAATATTTTCTTTGTATTCGTCCCTTTTTTCCTTTAAAAACGCCGGCCGGTCTTCTTCGGGAAGTTCCTGTATTTTGTTGGCATATACAGCATTAACAGCCGCTTCCGGCCCCATGACAGCAATCTGCGCCTGCGGGAATGCCAGACAGCAGTCCGGTTCAAAGGCAGGGCCTGCCATCGCATACAGGCCTGCGCCATAGGCTTTACGTACAATCACCGATATTTTAGGGACCGTCGCTTCTGCCATCGCGGCAATCATCTTGGCCCCGTGCCGGATAATACCCGCCCGTTCGACTTTGCTGCCGATCATAAAGCCCGGAATATCCGCCAGAAACAAAAGCGGAATCCCAAAAGCATCACAGAGCGCCATAAACTTGGCTGCCTTATCGGCCGAATCCTGAAACAGTACTCCACCTTTTACTTTCGGCTGGTTGGCCACAATTCCTACTGCTTTTCCATCGATACGGGCGAGCACGGTAATCAGCTCCGGAGCAAACATTTTTTTCACGTCAAACATCGAGTCTTTGTCGACTAACCGCTCCAGCAGGTCATACATATTAAAAGGCGCGTTCTGGTTGGCCGGGATCAACTCATCAATGGATGCTGCTAGCGCCGGCTGCACCCCGGCAGGATGATCGCGGGACAGAGTGCCGTAATGAGAGGGGAAGTAGTCCAAATAAGCCTTGGCCTGCGCGATTGCTTCTTTTTCATCGGCGGCAAGCACGTCTCCGCATCCGGAGACCGAACAGTGCATCTCGGCTCCGCCCATTTCTTCCAGGCTCACTTTTTCCCCGATGACCATTTCCGCCATCCGCGGCGAACCGAGATACATCGACGCGTTTCCTTTTACCATAATCACGAGATCACAGAAAGCCGGGATATACGCCCCGCCCGCAGCAGACGGCCCGAACAGGAGGCAGACCTGAGGCACTTTGCCGGATAACTTCACCTGATTGTAAAAAATACGGCCGGCCCCCCTCCTGCCTGGAAACATTTCAATCTGGTCGGTGATCCGTGCGCCGGCCGAGTCTACTAAGTACAGCATCGGCAGACGCAGGCGATCCGCCGTTTCCTGGATACGAATAATCTTTTCCACCGTTCGGGCGCCCCATGAGCCTGCTTTGATCGTGGAATCGTTGGCCATAAAACAAACGTCGCGTCCGTTCATTCTGCCAATACCCGTTATAACCCCGTCTGCCGGGAGGGTCTCTGCTTCGTAGTTGGCAAATTTCCCGTCTTCTATCTGCACCCCTTCGTCAAACAGGAGCGCCAGCCGCTCCCGGACAAACAGCTTGCCTTTCCCGGTGTTGCTCGTATGGTACTTCTCGGCTCCACCCTGCTCGATTTTCTGCTCTTTTTGCTGGTGCTCGCTTTTCATGACTGCCTCCTTTTAACGGTGATCAGCATCCCAGCTGCCGGGCAATAACAAGCCGCTGGATTTCTGATGTGCCTTCGCCAATTTCCATTAGTTTGGTGTCCCGGAGCATTCGTTCAATACCGTATTCCCTCATATAGCCGTACCCGCCGTGAATCTGCAGCGCCTGGTTGCACGTTCTGGACGCCATTTCTGAGGCAAACAGCTTGGCATAGGCGGCTTCTTTCGTAAACGGCCGGTTATGATCTTTCAGCCAGGCGGCTTTTCGAACCATATTCTGCGCCAGTTCAATTTCCATCGCCATATCCGCTAATTTAAACTGAATGGCTTGAAACGACGAGATTTTCGCCCCAAACTGTCTGCGTTCGTGGGAGTACTGCAGGGCCTTGTCAAAAGCACCCCGGGCGATCCCGACTGCAAGGGCCGCAATCGAAATCCGTCCGCCGTCGAGCGTATGCAGAAACTGTTTAAACCCTTTCGCCGGATCTCCCAGCAGGTTCCCTGCAGGAACCCTGACATCCTCCAGTATCAGCTCACACGTATTGGATCCGCGGACCCCCATCTTGTTGTAGGGACTCGTAATTGTAAATCCTTTCGCATCCGGCGGCACGATAATAGCAGAAATAATGTTTCGTCCGCGTTCGTCTTTGCCTGTGACGGCTGTAACTATAATCGACCGGGCATACTGGGCGTTGGTAATCCAGCACTTTTCCCCGGTAATCCGGTACTCTTCGTCTTCGAGTACGGCCGTTGTTCTCGTGCCTCCCGCATCGGAGCCGGCATTGGGTTCGGTCAGCCCGAATGCCCCGAGCGTTTCTCCTTTGGCAAGCGGAACCAGGTAGTCCTGTTTCTGCTGTTCAGTGCCGTAGTAATAAATCGGTGCGGCGCCGAGTGACACGGCCGCTGCATAGCTAAGTCCCGTGCTGCCGCAGGCCCTGCCTATTTCTTCAACAGCCAGCGTATAGGAAATCGTATCTCCTCCCGAGCCGCCGTATTGTTCCGGAAACGGGATACCCATCAGGCCGAGCTTTCCCATTTCCTGAAACGTTTCAAGCGGAAATACGGCCTGCTCGTCTACTTCCTCCGCCCGGGGGGCAATCACTTCCTTCGCAAAATCACGGGCAAGAGCTGCCACCATCTTCTGCTCTTCCGTCAGCTCAAAGTTCATCAGGATCCCTCCTTTCTAAAAAGCGCGTGATTCGGTATCGGGCTACCTGCCTTTGTAAACAGGAGGTCGCTTTTCCCGGAACGCGTTCAGCCCTTCCCGGCGGTCCTCGGTTAAAAGGGTTGCTTCATACGCCTGCTGTTCGATCTTTAAACCGGCCTCTATCCCGGTATCCATCCCCCCCGTCACAGCGGCTTTTGCCTGCCGGACCGCAATCGGTGCGTTTTGGCAGATCATGTCTGTAAGTTCCGCTGCTTTTTCCGCCAGCCCGGCAAAAGGGACCACATATTCAACCAGCCCGAGCGCCAGCGCATCGTCTGCGCCTATTCTCCGGGCAGTAAAGATAAGTTCTTTCGCTTTGGCTGTGCCGATGAGGCGCGGCAGTCGCTGTGTGCCTCCCGCCCCCGGGATAATACCAAGAGCGGTTTCTGTGAGACCGGTTTTGATGTGATCGGCCGCAATCCGGATGTCACAGGCTAAAGCAAGCTCCAGGCCGCCGCCAAAGGCACTTCCATTCAGTGCTGCAAGCGTCGGCTGCGGCATACCCGCCAGCCGGGCGACGACCGCTCCGATAAGCGCCACCACGTCTTTTGTTTCCGCCGGAGTCATTCGGGCCCGTTCCTTCAGATCCGCTCCGGCGCAGAATGCTTTGGTACCTGCTCCGGTCAGTACGACACACCGCACGCCCGGATCAGTGGAAAGTTCGTCTATCCCCCGGGCAAGCGCATGCAGAAGCTCGATCGATAAGGCATTGGCCGCTTCCGGGCGCTGGAGCGTTATCGTTGCCGTTCCGCTTTGATTGATGGTCCAGTTCACTAGTTCCGGCACTCTGCCTTCCTCCTTATTCAAGCTCGATAATAATATCGCCTTCCTCCACAAAGTCGCCTTCTTTTTTATGAATCGAATGCACCTTGCCGTTTTCTGTCGATTCCATCGGTATTTCCATCTTCATGGACTCCAGTACCGCAATTTCCTGCCCCTTGGCGATGTCTTCTCCGACCGCTGTGGTGATTTTCCAGATGCTTCCTGACATTTCTGCTTTAACTTGTTTCATCGCTGGCCTCCTGTGTATACGAGTTTAAATAAAGCGCTTTCAAAAATGGATTTGCGGCTGCTTCTCCGTCGCTAGTACCTCGTCTTGTGCAGTTTTTGCTGCCATGTTTGAAAAGGAGCCCCGCTTTCTTGTGTGAGTCGGATGAAAGGAATGGATCGACCGGCCGCCTCCCGGTTTAGTTCCTCGTAAATATGGGCATCATCAAATCCGGCTTCTGCGGCATCGCTCCGGGTCATCGCGTAGTACACCGCCTCCAGTCCGGCCCAGTAAACGGCGCCAAAACACATCGGACAAGGTTCACAGCTGCTGTACAGGATGCAGCCTTCAAGCTTAAAATCACCCAGCTGCCGGCAGGCTTCCTGTATAGCTACTATTTCGGCATGCGCGGTCGGATTCCTGTTTTTTGTTACCATGTTTTTTCCTGTTCCTACCTCAATCCCCTGTTTCACGACGACGGCGCCAAAGGGGCCTCCTCCTTCCTGTATGCTTTCTTCTGCAAGCTCTGCGGCTCTTTGTATGTATCGTTGATGTGTCATGAAAGCCTCTCCTTTTTGTTAAAAAATAACACCAGCCCGCGGTTGTCAGCCCGGACTGGTGTGGTAATGGATTACTGCTGCGTTTCTCCTTTTTTAATCCAGTTGATCATGCCGCCTTCAAGCATAATTTCAATCTGCCTGCCGGACATAGCATGTTCCACTTCTATAAGGGATTTGCCCTTGATCTCGGCGGTAAGAACCGCTGAGTCCTGCAAAGAGCGGCGCAGGTTTTTAAAAACAATGACGTCGTCCTGCTCCAGCTGGTCATAATCAGATTCCTTCACAAAGGTGAGCGGTACCACGCCGAAGTTCACAAGGTTCTGCCAGTGAATCCGGGCAAAGTCCTTTACGATAACGGCGCGGAGGCCGAGATACCTTGGTGCGAGCGCTGCATGCTCCCGGCTTGATCCCTGGCCGTAGTTGCTGCCGCCGATAATGGCGTGACCGCCCTGGTCCCTCGATGCCATGGCTCGTTCATAATAGGTCTTGTCGAGTTTCTCAAAAGTGAATTTGCTGATTTCCGGCAGGTTGCTTCGAAATGGCAGCACCCGGCCGCCGCCTGCCAGTATTTCATCGGTTGATACGTCATCTCCCGTTTTGAAGCCAACGGTCACTTCCAGTTCATCCGGGAGGCTGTCGAATTCCGGAATCGCTTCGATATTCGGCCCTTTGGATAAACGGATCTCTTTTGCTTCTTCATAGGGATAGGGATGCATCAACAGCTCATTGTTGATCGCGGGCTTTGGAATGTCTATCTGCGGGTAGTCCATATCAAGCTCCCGCGGATCGGTAATTTTTCCGGTAAGTGCCGAGGCGGCCGCTGTTTCCGGACTGCATAAAAACACGCGGTCGTCGAGCGTGCCCGAACGGCCCGGGAAATTCCGCGGCACGGTGCGGAGGCTGTTCTTTCCGGAAGCGGGCGCCTGGCCCATACCAATACAGCCGTTGCAGCCAGCCTGATGAAGCCGTGCCCCTGCATCGATTAAATGAGACAGGTTGCCCGTGTTGATCAAGTCAGAGAGTGTCTCCCGGGACGATGGGTTAATATCAAGCGATACGCCGGCTGCGATCGAGCGTCCTTTCATCATTTGGGCCACTATCGCAAAGTCACGGTAGCCCGGATTGGCAGAAGACCCGATGTAAGACTGATAAATAGGCTCACCGGCCGCTTCGCGGACAGGCACAACGTTGCCGGGGCTCGACGGTCTGGCAATCATCGGCTCCAGCTCGGACAGATTGATTTCCTCGTGTTTGTCATAAACCGCATCCTCGTCGGCCAACAGCTCGATCCAATCGCCTCCCCGCTCTTCCATCTCCAGGAAGTGGCGGACCTGCTCGTCGGACGGAAACACAGACGTCGTCGCTCCCAGCTCCGCTCCCATGTTTGCAATCACGTGCCGGTCCATAGCGGTTAATCCGTCAAGCGCGGGCCCGTAGTATTCAATGACGCTGCCCACGCCGCCTTTCACCCCGTGACGGCGCAGCAGTTCCAGAATAATATCTTTCGCACTTACCCATTCCGGCAGCTGCCCCGTGAGCTTCACGCCCCATACTTTTGGCATTTTCACATACACCGGTTCGCCGGCCGCGGCCATCGCGACTTCAATACCGCCCGCTCCCATCGCAAACATGCCGAGGGACCCGGCGGCACATGTATGGCTGTCCGAGCCGAGCAGCGTTTTGCCCGGCTTTCCGAGACGCTGCATATGAACCGGGTGGCTTACTCCGTTGCCGGGCTTGCTGTAGTAAATACCGAACCGCTGCGCCGCGCTCTGCAGAAACAAATGGTCATCCGGATTTTTATAATCCTCCTGAATCAGGTTGTGGTCTACGTACTGCGCGGATACTTCTGTTTTGACGCGGTCAATCCCCATCGCTTCGAGCTCGAGCATCACAAGCGTGCCGGTCGCGTCCTGCGTCAGCGTCTGGTCTATTTTTAAGCCGATTTCTTCGCCCGGCTTCATGTCTCCGGAGATCAAATGGTCCCCGAGCAGCTTTTGCGTTACATTTTTCCCCATTGTTTTCGTCCTCCTGATAATAGAATATTCAGACAGTTTATTCCGTAGAAGGGTGATGGATTATTATCCCTCTTCTTCCTCTCCTACCCTAATTGGTTTTCAGGAAAACAATCCCGTGCCTCTATCCTTAACCGGGGGGGTCTTCGTTAGTTGGCTTCCGCTTCCTTCAATCGGCGCCACAGCGTGGAACGGTTAATGCCAAGCCGTTTGGCAGCGGTGCTTTGGTTGTAGTTTTCCTGTTTTACGACCCGCATAATAATATCAAGTTCAATTTCTTTCAACGATCTGGATAAATCCACTGTTTCTTTTATACCGGATGGCTGCACAGCCACCGTATCTTCTTTTTCCAAATATACGGCTGTGGAGTTGGCTACGGCCTGCTCAATCGCATCGGAAAGCTCCGAGAGGTTATGCTCCCACGGCTGTTTCTTCCAGTAGGTGAGCAGCTTGCTGCCGATTCCAACGACCTGCCTGCCGTATTTCACGTTCGACAAGGAAATAAACAGGCGGGCATAATCTTCCAGGTGATCGATCCGCTCCCGCAGCGGAGGAAGCGTAACGTTTTTTACAAAAGCAGGCACCTTTTCGGCCGGCCGTTGTTCTGTCACAAAGAAAACGAGCGCACTCGTATGCGCAGCCGCATCCCAGAGACGGTGTTTCTGCTCGGCCGCAAGGGTTTCCCAGCCTTTCATGTAGTACGTGCCTTTGGAAGCGCCGAGCAGTCTTTCCAGCTCCATAAACGTATCAGCGGGTATCCGGTCTTCCACCGTTACCTGCCAAATGTCGTGGGAGTAGCTGTGTCTGTGCTGATGCATCGCATACGCCAACGATTTTTTGCCGGTTCCTGGTGCCCCGCTCAGTAAAAAGGCCGACGCATCTGCTGCACGCCTGCAGTACTCAATTATTTCTTTTAACGTCGGATCGGTTTCGCTCAGCTGGGTAAACGAAATCATTCCTGTCCGGAACGGATGCACCGACAGGCCGACGCGGTCGAGCGCGTAGCGGCTCTCCTCGATACATTTCACCAGATAGTGGGGTTTTCCCTGGACATCGAGGCTCGTGCCTTCAATAATGACCCGCCGTCCGTGCACTTCTGCTTTTTCCTGGATGTATGGTTTTCCAATACAGCGCAGCAGCAGGCGGTCCACCGGCGACTCGATATCTTGTATATAGTCCTGCTGTTGAAACATATGGGCAAACGCCGGATTCATGTAACGGATTTTCCCCGTATGTTCAAACAAAATAATCCCGTCGGATAACGTATGCATCATGGACTGGTAGGAAGCCGTTTCCTGCTTGTTTTTTAAGAGCACACGGCCGATCTGTTTGGCCTGAAGAAGTGCCTGGGCGACCGATTCCTTGCCGGAAGTGATCATTATACCTTTCAGACCGAATTTCTCCGCAAAGCTCATTGTCACCGCATCTCCAATAATTAACGTCGTCCCCTCCTCCCATGCCTCATACACGGCGCGCTCTGTTTCAGCCGGTGTGTTTATTTTTGTGTACGGGATCGAAAACGCCAGCAGCTTGGAGACTTCACTGACCCCGTTGCAGACGCTCGGAAAACCGATCACCCGCGCCTGTTCTTTTGTGCCTTTCACAAGCAGCAGCGTCCGCAGAATATCAAATCCGGACACATCTATTTCCACAAGCGGCACTTCTGTATGTCCTTTAATCGTTGCTGCGGTCAGTCCCCGGCTGACAATTACATCCACGCCACGCTCTTCGAGCAGCGCCGCCTGCCGGAGCGCATCCACTTCTCTCGTTACACTCAGGTCTATGTCAATGCCGGGGATCAAAGCCGCCTGCTCGAGCACGACATGTTCCAATCCTCTGTATGGAGCCAATACACCAATTTTTACTGTCATTTCCATCTCCTTTTAAAAAAGTGTTTCATATTTAAACAATAATCGTCTGGATGTTGCATTTTTAAATGCTTGCTGTAACAATCATTATAAGTTTATGAAAGCGTTTGTCAATTCGTGCCGGCTCTTTTTTCCTAAAGTAACGATCGACAAGAAACGATTATTCTGTCTTTCTTGTCGATTTTACCCGCACAATTGAAAGCGTTTACTAAAAAGGAGGAGCATGTATGCGAATTAAGAAGACGATTGAGAAAGTCCCGGGGGGTTTAATGGTTGTACCCCTGATGCTCGGTGCTTTTTTAAATACGATTGACCAGCTGCAGTTAGGATTTGTCGTTCAATTCCTTCAGTTTATCGGCGCACCCGAAACGGAGGAAGGCACATACGAGTTTCTCCGCATTGGTGGCTTTTCCCAGGAGCTCTTTAAAGACGGAGCGCTCGTCCTGATTGCTTTGTTTCTCTTTTGTGCCGGTTCCCAGATGAACTTAAAAATTGGCGGCAAGGCATTAAAAAAAGGCGTTCTGCTCACATCCAGTAAATACTTAGTCGGCCTGTTAATTGGTCTTGCTTTCGGTTTCTTTTTTGATCCGATGAGCGGCATCCTTGGCCTGTCCACGGTTGCGATTATCGCTGCCATGACTAACGGCAACGGCGGCATGTACGCAGCTCTTACGAGTCAGTACGGTAACCGCTCTGACGTAGGCGGCGTCGCTGTTCTGTCCATCAACGACGGTCCTTTCTTTACGATGATGTCTCTCGGCCTGCTTGGTGCCACGTTCCCATTTGCCACGTTCCTTGCTGTGCTGCTGCCGATTGCGATCGGTATGATTTTAGGAAACCTTGATGAAGATATCCGGGATTTTCTACGCCCGGGAGAGATTCTTCCCGTACCGTTTTTCGCCTTTGCCCTTGGCGCCGGCATGAACTTCGCGCTCTTCTTTAACCCGGAAGTCGTCGGAGCAGGTATAGCCCTCGGCCTGATGACAACCATCCTTACCGGCCTGGGCGGGATTTTAGTGTTTAAGCTGTTTAAAGAAAGAAGCTATATTGCCCCAGTGGCCGAAGCCTCGACAGCCGGAAACGCGGTCGGGACCCCGGCGGCGATTGCAGCAGCTGCCGCTACCTCTGCTGCCAGCGGTGCGATGAGCCAGGCCGATGCCGATGCCTACCAGAACCTGGCCAGCCTCGCTACGGCCCAGATTTCGATTTCTGTTATCGTGACTGCGATTCTTTGTCCAATAGCCGTTATCCTTATTGACCGGTATCAGCGCAGACGCGGCATTATCGGAACAAAAGAGGATTTTGAAACAGGCGGCAGTGACGAAACCAAATAGCAGCGAGGTGTTTAACAGTGGATTTATGTATTATTGCCGATGACTTGACTGGAGCGAATGATGCGGGCGCCCAGTGTGCCGGAAACGGTTACACGCCCGCTGTCGCTTTAACAGACACTCTTTCTGCCTCCCTGCTTGAGGAGCAGGTATTAATTGTAAATACCGATTCCCGGCCGCTTGGCGCCCAACAGGCGTATAATAGAGTACGCCGCACAGCGGACACTCTTGCTGACGGCAAGCCGGACATCGTTTATAAAAAACTTGATTCCACCCTCCGCGGGGCGGTAGGAGCAGAACTCGATGCCGTGTACGATGCATTCCGGCCGGATTTTATTGTTGTTAACCCGTCCTACCCGGCCAAACACCGGGTCATTAAAGAAGGATGGCTGTATGTGAACGAGGTACCGTTACAGGATGCAGGCTACACAACCTTTGCAGGCCAAACCGCTGTTACGTCCAGCGTGGTGGAGCTTATCGAAGCCACGAGCACCCGGCGGGCGGTTCATCTGGCCGCCGATACGCTTCACGGGGCGGAGCTGGAATCTGTACTCGCCGGCCTGAAGCAGGAAGGTACCGCTTTTCTTTCGTTTGACAGCCGGACAGAGACCGACCTGCAGGCAGGAATGGAGCGTCTGCAGCGTTCAGGCTATTCGATCATTTTTGCCGGATCGGCGGGAGCGGCGGCGTACCTTTTCCCTTCCCCGTCCAACACGCAGCACAATCCGGTCTACGAGACGCTACTGAAAGAACCGGTACCGCGCTCAGCGCTGTTTGTAGTGGGCAGCCGTTCGGAAATAAGCCGCAGGCAGCGCCAGACACTAATGACCGAACCGGCGGTTGTTCCTGTATCCCTGTCCCCTGCTCTGTTTTTTGACCAGACAAGCCGGGACAAGGAAATGAAGAGACTAATCGAACAAATCATCCATCAGCAGCCTGCCTACCTTCTATTGTATATAGAGTCCGGCCGGGCGGCAGTGCAGGCAGTCGAAAAGCACGCAGCCGCAGCCGGCCTGAGTCTGCAGGAAGCGTCGCTGTATATGGCGGAGCAGACCGGCGGCATCGTGCGCCGTATTTATGACAGCGTACCGTATGACGGGCTGTTTCTTACCGGGGGCGATATCGCTGCAGCTGTCTGCACGTCCCTTGGCAGCGATTCACTCGAGCTTTACGGGGAATGGGCACCCGGCATTCCTCTCGGCCGGTTAAAAGGAGCCCGGCGTCCTCTCGTGATGACAAAAGCAGGAGGGTTTGGCGACGAAACGTCCCTTGTCCAGGCTCTACATTTTTTTCAAGGAGGCACACCGTAATGAACAAACCAATTATTGCTATTACGATGGGCGACGCTGCCGGCGTCGGCCCGGAGATTATCGTCAAGGCCCTGCAGGATGAAACGATCTACACCCGCTGCCGTCCTTTCGTTATCGGAGACACGGCACGTCTAAACGAGGCGGCTGCCTTATGCGGCCTGTCTATCAAAGCCGCTTCTATTTCTTCAGTCGCGGAGGCCGCTTTTTCCCCGGACGTAATCGACTGCCTGCAGGTAGGAGCACTTCCAAAGAATCTGGCGTTTGGAAAATTGTCGTTTGAAGCGGGAAAACACGCGTACCTGTATGTGGAAAAAGCCGTAGCGCTTGCAATGAATCAGGAAATAGACAGCATCTGCACAGCTCCGTTAAATAAAGAAGCCATGCAGGGGGCAGGCTACAAGTACCCCGGGCATACGGAAATTCTTGCGGGCCTTACCGGCACAAAAGACTATTCGATGATGCTCTCTGCCCCTAACTTGAAAGTGATCCATCTGACAACCCATCTGGGCCTGCGGGATGCGATCGATGCGATTACACCGGAGCGGACCTTTAAAGTATTGACGCTTGCCCACGAGACACTGACCAAAGCCGGGATCCCGAATCCCCGGATCGCTGTATGCGGCATTAATCCCCACGCCGGGGAAAACGGTCTTTTCGGGCAGGGCGAAGAAGAAGAAAAGCTTGTTCCTGCCGTGAAGAAAGCACAGCAGCAGGGCATGGATGTCGTTGGTCCCTGGCCGGCGGATACACTCTTTTACCGGGCCGTCCGCGGTGATTTTGATATTGTCGTCGCCTGCTATCACGATCAAGGCCATGCCCCGGTGAAAGTGCTCGGCCTCGAAGCCGGGGTCAACATTACCGTTGGGTTAAATCACGGCGTCATCCGCACGTCCGTGGATCACGGCACTGCCTTTGATATTGCCGGCAAAAATATCGCCGATCCGAGAAGCCTGCAGGCTGCCCTGCAGTCCGCCATTGAGCTTAGTCCCGTATGATCGAGCTGTTTGACGCGCATTTCCATCTAGTGGACCCGCAGTATCCGCTCACGGCTAATCAGGGCTATCTGCCCGCCCCATATAAGATCACAGACTACCAAAATGAAACAAACGGCCTGATGATCCGCGGCGGGGCGCTCGTGTCTGCTTCCTTTCAAGGGAACGACCAGTCTTACCTGAAAGCGGCTCTGCGCCGTCTTGGTACCCGGTATGTCGGGGTCACCCAGCTGCGGCCGGAGGTCAATGACGCCGAGATAGAAGAACTTGATAAAATAGGCGTGCGGGGTATCCGCTTTAACCTGCACCGGGGCACCCCCGTGTCCCCGGCCGTCATGGAAAAGCTTGCCCGGCGCGTATATGATGCATGTGGATGGCACGCGGAGTTCTATGTTCCGTCCAGCCGGCTCCATGAATATACCGGCCTGCTGGAGGCGCTTCCCGCGGTCTCGGTGGATCATCTGGGCCTGACCGCCGCCGGATTCGATGACCTGCTTCGTCTTGTGTCCAAAGGCGTTCGTGTAAAAGCCACGGGATTCAGCCGCACAGAGATCGATGTCGAGAAGGCTTTAACCCGTCTTTCTGCCGAACACCCTGCGGCGCTTATGTTTGGAACGGATCTGCCTTCTACCAGGGCTCCGGAACGATTCAGTCCGGCCGACATTCAATGCATTACAGACACCTTGGGCGAAGCCCAGGCGGCCTGCGTTTTATCAAGCAATGCCCGTTCCTGGTATCGTCTGGCCGATTAATACGAAAGAAACCGCCGTATCAGCGGCGGTTTTTGTTATTTAATAAAGCTGGAGCCCTGTATCATTTCCGGACGGGCACCGAGTACCATCAAGGAAATTTTCGAGCAGCCCACGTGTTTATGAGCGGTCAAAAGCGCGGAAAGCGCTGAACAGTCAGTCCGTGTTTTCAGCTGCTGTACTTCTTCCATATATAGAGCGAGCACCGATTCTTTCATAAAAGCCGGTTTGTCTTCTTCCGCCGCTTCGCCGGCCAGCAGCCCTCCGAGATAGCTGTAGCGGACCTGGAGCTGGCGGGTCAGGCTGACCACGTGATGAAACTGTTCATACAAGGATGGATGGTTCTGTTTGAGCTCGGTTAAGTCTTCTTTGGCCCGCTGAATATCGTGCAGTCCGGGCATTGTTTGGATCATAATGTGACGGCTCCTTTTTCCCATGGTTTCTCCAGGGTGATAATATTGTTGAGCTGTTTGCTCTGCGTGCGGCGGACGTGGCGTTGTTCGGCCCGTTCTTTACCGGACTCGTATAAAAATGTTTCCTCTTTGGTTTCCGGCAGAATACCGGGAACCGGGAGCGGCTTTTTGTGTTCATCGAGCGCCACAAAGGTTAAAAATGCAGTCGCCGCCATACGCCGCTCTCCGGTCATCATGTCTTCGGCAATCACCTTGCAGAAAATCTCCATCGATTTGTTTCCGGTGTACGACACAAACGATTCCACACACACTGAATCCGACTGCGTAATAGGGTACAGAAAATCAATTGAATCGGTTGAGGCGGTCACACACTCCTTAACCCGGGCATGGCGCCTCGCTGACAGTGTGGCGTTGTTATCAAGTTTTTTCATCAACACACCGCCAAACAGGGTATTGTAGTTGTTTAAATCGTTAATCATCACCTGGTCGGTATTAACAATCAGGCTTTCTTTTGGATGTTTCGTGTGTAACATGCTCGTTCTTCCCTTCTTTTTGCTACGTCTGTTTTCAGTGTAAGGGGCTTGTCGCTAAAAGAAAAATGGATATATCTTATGTACAGCATAGACATCGTCTATGAGACGGTTTTCATTCCTGCCGGGGAAGACGTTACGGGACCGAACAGCGGCATAAAAAAGACGCCCTCTACGTATAAGGCGTCTCCATCATTAAGCGCTCCTGTGTGAAACGGAGCCATTCGGTTGTCGCAAAGGATACATAGCTGTGTTTCCGCCAGATAATCGCCAGGTCCCACTCGAGCATCGGCTTGACTACTTTAATGGTGCACAGATCTTCCTGCAGCAGCCGCGAGACGCTGTGGGGCAGGATGGAAATCCCGAGGTGTGACGCAATCATTTTGCCGATAAAGTCCCACTGTGTGCTCTCGGACACCACTTTAGGCGTAAATCCCGCGTCCCGGCAGGCGTCGGTTATCCGGTCATTTAAGGCAAAATCTTTATTAAACAAAATGAGCGGTTCCTGCTTGAGCTCTTCGACCCGCACCTGTTTGCGGGATGCAAACGGATGCGCGGGCGGCACAACCACTTTGAGGTCCTCTCTCATAAACGAAAACGAGTGAAATTCCTCTGATTTAGTCGGCAGTACGGTAATTCCGACATCGAGCAGATCTTCCCGGATGTCTTCTTCAATTTTTTTCGTGCCGTTTTCCTGCAGCTGGAACGTGATGTTGGGATAGAGCTGGTGAAACTCCCCGAGAATCTTAATAAACCGGTCTGCATCCATAATAGGCGGCAGTCCGATACGGATATGCCCCTTCTGCAGACCCATCAAATCGTTCAACTCCGTCTTCAGGCTGTCGAAGGCACGGGTAATCGTTTCAGCCTGTCCCAGGATCAGCCGGCCGGCATCGGTCAGCACAAGCTGTTTGTGTGAGCGGTCAAACAGCTCTGCGCCAAGGTCTGCCTCCAGGTTTTTAATCATTTTGCTGATCGTTGGCTGGGTAATAAATAAATATTCTGCAGCTTTTGTGAAGCTTTGGAACCGGGAAACTTCAATAAAGTATTTTAAATGGCGGATATCGATATGACCGCCTCCTTTTATGACGATGGATGCCTGGCGAGCACCAGTTTCTGGATAACATCTGCAACACCATGGGCATTATTGGACAGCGTTTCGTAGTCGGCGTGCTGCTTAATAACCGGGATCGCATTTTCCATCGCCACCCCGCAGCCGGCGTACTGGATCATCGACAGGTCGTTGCCGTTGTCCCCGATACACATTACTTCTTCGCGGACGATGCCAAGCGATTCGGCGAGCTGCTGGACCGCATTGCCTTTGCTTGCCTCTGGATGCAGAATTTCAAAAAAGTAGGGAGCGCTCTGCACCATCGTGTATTTTTGTTTTAAAGCTTCCGGCATGGATGAAATAACCTCGCTCAGCTTTTCCGGCTCATGAATATACATAACTTTCGGAAACAGGGTGTCCCGCGGCATCTCATCGACCTGTCGGAAGCTGAGCGGAAGCTGCGTCAGATATGCTTCTTTTATCGTGTAAGGGCTGATATCTTTGTTCGGTGTATATACCTGGGCCGAATCAAAATAATGCATCGGCGTCTGCAGGTTCAGGCTTACTTCGTACAGCTCTTCGAGGTTCTCATAAGTCAGCGACAGCTCGGAAACAACCCGGCCGGTATGGCTGTCCTGAACGAGTGCCCCGTTATAGGCAATAACGTAGTCGCCTTCCTCCTGGAGTCCGAGTTCATAGAGATAGCGGTGCACGCCGCCGATCGGACGCCCGGTGCAGAGAACAATATGGGAGCCTTTCGAGCGGGCTTCAAGCAGCGTCTCCCGCACCTCGGTTGTAATTTCATGCTGGTCGTTCAACAATGTGCCATCCATATCAATCGCAATTAGTTTATACATGGGAAAATCTCCTATCCTGTTTCTCTATTTTTCTCTCTATCAGCATAGCGTGTTTGAGGGCTGAAATCTATCCGTTTCCAGAAAAAAACACCGCTCTCTCTGGAGCGGTGCCGGCAGAATCCATGACGTAGTCAGACCGTACCTATTGTTCAGGAGACAGAACCACTTTGCCTAGTTTCCCTGCTTTTTTAAAATAAGTCTGTGCTTTCCCCGCCTCTTCTAATGGAAAAGTACAATCTATCACCGGTTTAATTTTTCCTGCAGACACGGCGTGAAGCAGACGTTTGAATTCATTTTGTGTCCCCAATACAGAGCCGTAAAGCGTAATATGCTTTAAATACAACATCCGGAAATCCAGTTCTGTCTTCTGACCGCCCGCTGACCCGGACGTGCAGAATTTTCCGCCTTTCTTTAAAACCTGGAGAGAAGTGGAAAATAAAGCATCCCCCACAATATCCAATACGGAATCGACCGGGCCGTTATTCACCTTTAGTATTTCTTCGGCAAGGTTCGCCGATTTATAGGATAAAACATGGGTCGCACCGAGCTCTTTTAGTTTATCCTGCCATGTCAAGTCTCCTGCAATCGCAATGACCTCTGCTCCAAATACCTTTGCAGCAATTTGTACATTTAATGAGCCCACGCCGCCGTTTGCGCCGGTGACGACTACCGTTTCCCCAGGCTGTATTTGAATTTGTTCTGCCATATGCCATGCGGTCAAGCCGCTGACTGTAAAAACGGCACTTTCCGTATAGTCAGAAAGCGGCATATCAAAACATAAATGAGCCGGCCACACTACGTATTCCGCATATCCCCCGTCGTATTCCGACCCTATAAAAGACATATCTTCTGAAATATGTTCAAATCCCGCCTTTCCACTTGATGTGAATGGGAAAAGAATGACACTTCTGCCAAACATGGTTGGATCAACGGAATTTCCGAGCTTCACTACCTCTCCTGTTATATCAGAACCTGGTATACGGGGAAAACGAACGCCTTCCGGACGCCATCCGGACTTTGAACCAGTACCGTATGCCCCTTCTCTCATCCAAATTTCTGTATTATTGATCGCACACGCCTTGACGTGAATTAACACTTCGTTATCTTTAGGTTCCGGAACGGGCCGGGTCACTAGTTCTAATTTATCCACATCCCCGTAGCCTGTTACTTGTACAGCTTTCATTAAATTCCTCACCTTTCTCGAGGGAACGAGTCAAGCCCTTGTTACAGGGGAGCGTCCCTTAATGGTTGAAACAGATTACCTGGCTTTTAACACGGTAGTCGTCAGCAGCAGGATGCCGATCGTGGCCGCGCTCAGGACTATCACCATTATATTGGCATCTTCCATTCGATTCGCCTGAACGGCATCATAGATTGCTATTGAGAGCGTCTGGGTCTGGCCGGGAATGTTTCCTGCTACCATAATCGTTGCCCCAAATTCACCCATCGCTCTGGCAAATCCGAGCACGATGCCTGCAATAATGCCACGATACGCCAGCGGCACCATAATCTTATAAAAAATCTGCCATTGATTGGCGCCATCCAACTGCGCAGCTTCCAGGCTGCCCTGATGAATAGAATCAAACGCGGCCTGCATCGGCCTTATAATTAACGGCAGCGCAGCAATAGAAGCAGCAATAACAGCTGCCTGCCATGTAAATAGAATAGAAGAACCGGTAAGACTCTCTACTGCTCTTCCTATCCAGCTGTTCGTGCCCAGTGTCACCAGTAAATAATAGCCTACTACTGTAGGCGGAAGAACAAGCGGCAGCATCATCAGTAACGATAACAGCTCTGTCCATTTGTTTTTATGTACAGTGACCAGCCAGGCAAACAAAATTCCGATAACAAAGGCAATTCCGGTTGCCAGGACAGCTACCTGCAAAGACAGAAAAAGTGGAAATCCAATTAAATCAATCATAGCTTATTCCTCCGGGAGTACGAATCCGTACTTCTTCATTGTTTCCTGGCCTTCATCCGAAAACAGGTACTCCACAAACTGCCCGGCTTCTTCCGGATGTTCACTTCGGGTGGGGACAGCCAGGGCCTGCGTAATCGGCTCATAGTCTTCTGTATCAATCGGTTCGTACGAAAGATCTGATTCTATTGAAAGGGCTAGTGCAACAATCCCAACATCTACATCCCCTGCCTCCGTATATTGAAGCGTCTGCCTGATGTTTTCCCCGTACACCAGTTTGTCTTCTACCTCATTCCATATCCCCCAGGATTCCAGCGCCTGCTGGGCAGCCTTTCCATAAGGGGCATGTTCCGGGTTGGCAATCGCAATCCGCTCTATCTTCCCGCTCGTTAAATCACCGGGTTCCAATGTGTCCTCTATCGTGCCATCGTGCATGATTCCGATCTGCCCTAACGCATACTGCCGCTTTGAATCCTTCTCGACAGCCTCTGCTTCGATCAGCCGGTCGATGTAGGATTCATGAGCCGCCGCAAACAAATCGTAAGAAGCGCCCTGCTCAATCTGCTGGGTCATCTGGCCTGTAGACCCAAAAGAGAAGGTCACGTTGATCCCTGTCTCTTCTTCAAAATCTTCTCCCAATACGGTAAACGCATGATATAAATCCGCGGCAGCCCCCACATTAATTTCCACCGGCTCTTCTTCCGTCTGTTCGCCTTCTTCTGCGTCGTTGCTGCATCCGGCTATCACCATGGTACCCGCCATGCCAAGTAGTATCTTTCCGTATTTCATTGGAGTATCTTCCTTTCTATGTCTCCCGGCATCAGTCTTGCTCTAGTTATAAAGCAGAAATACTGATTTTGTATGCGGTTGGAACGAATGATCAGAGAAACATAACCATCTTGATCCCTTTTGTTTTCCGATAGCTTTTTATGTTCTCCTGACGTTACCTCTATCAGCATAGCGTGTTTGGGGGCTGGTTTCCAGAAAAAACACCGCTCTCGCCGGAGCGGTGACTTGTGATTTAAGAAGAAAGCCGGGCGGTGCCGTATATTCGCATGGCTTCTCTCATGAATACGGCCAGGCCGTCTCCAAACTGGTCGATACTTTTTGTAAAACGTTCGTCTTCGGTATACATGGCACCAAGGCTGATAAATACCTCCGGCGGGTAGTCCCCGATCGATTGCAGCAGGTCGTACCATTGTCCGATCCGCCGCTGCGCCTCGGCAGATGCCGGATCGTCCCGGCGCACTTCTGCCAAACTCCGGTAGATCGCATTAAACCGCTCCTGTTCGTCCCCGCCCCATTGCTTGACTTTCTCGTTGGCCTCGTTAACCTTTTTTCTGCCCCAGCGCTCCATTGCTTCTTTTTCATACGGATTGCTGGAAAAATCAAACCCTTTGAATTTATCGGATTGGCTCATTGTCTCTTCTCCTTTATGGTGACGTATGGTGCGGTCGATCGTGTGGATCATTTCCTGAATCTGCTGCTGTTTGGCACGCAGCCTTTCTTTATGACCGTTCAGCATGGACACCTGCTCTTCTGTCGTCAAAGCGGGCATGGTCTTAATAGAGGCAAGCGGCAGCCCGGCTTCCCGGAACAACAGAATCTGCTGAAGGCGGTCCATGTCTTCATCGCTGTACAGCCGGTAGCCAGAGGCCGTACGCATCGAAGGCACAAGCAGGCCGATGTCGTCATAATGGTGGAGCGTGCGCACACTGACGCCGGCAGTTTCTGCCGCTTCTTTAATTTTGAGCACCCTCTCGTCCCCCCTTTCTATTTTTCACTATAAGGCCTGACGCAGCGTCAGGGTCAATAGCTGCAGATAAAAAAATCCCGTCCGGCATCCGGACAGGAGTGGTATTTATTTAACGTGGGCTTGAATGGTTTCTTCATCCATTTGAAGGACATCGGTCATATAGCCCCTGCCCCAGTCGTACATAACATCCAAAATAGGAATCAGGGTTTGACCGTGGCTGGTGAGGGAATACTCTACTTTAGGCGGCACGACTGGATACACTTCCCGGTGCACGATCTGGTCTTCTTCGAGTTCTCTGAGCTGGGTAACGAGCATGCGCTGCGTGATGCCCGGAATCATCGCTTTTAGTTCGCCGAAGCGTTTGGTACCTTCTTTGCCCAGGTGCCAGATAATCAGCATTTTCCATTTGCCGCCGATAATAGACAACGTTAGTTCTTTTTCACAGTTGTAAACTTTCTCATCAAATCTACTCATATTCTTTATCCCCTTTAAAGCCTGATATGGCCCATTAGTATACTTTTTATCACTATGTGCGGTGAATGTGGGTACTTACATTATCTGCTTGTACGAAGTATACTTGATTTTGTGCCTGGGGTAAAGAACCTCTCACACTTTTTCAAACAATCAACTGGAGGTTTTACCTATGAATAGATTTACCATACCAAGAGATATTTATTTCGGAGAAGACGCACTGGGCGTACTCGAAACATTAGAAGGCAAAAAAGCTATCCTCGTTATCGGCGGCGGCTCTGCCAAGAAAAACGGCACGCTTGACGCGATCGAGCAGAAGCTTGCTAAAGCATCAATTGAAACAAAAGTAATCGAAGGTATATCTGATGAACCAACAACGCAGAAAATCAGCGAAAGCGCATCTGTTCTGGAATCTTTTCAGCCGGACTGGGTGATTGGAATCGGCGGCGGCTCGGTTATGGACGCAGCCAAAGCAATGTGGGTCTTCTATGAGCACCCGGAGCTGACGTTTGAAGATGCGACTAAACCATTCGAACTGCCGCGTCTTCGCGGCAAAGCGAAATTTATCGGCATCCCAACCACAAGCGGCAGTGCTTCTGAGATTTCCAACCTGTCTGTTGTAACGGATGCAGAGACAAACATCAAATACCCAATGGCTGATTTTGAACTTACGCCGGACATCGCGATCATTGATCCGATGACGGTTGATCAAATGCCAAAAGACGTAACCGCCAACACAGGCATGGATGCGGTAACCCACTGCATTGAAGCTTATGTAGCGAAGCCGCATACGGTATTTACCGATGCACTGGCATTGGAAGGTGCCGAAATCCTTAAGAACGACCTGCTTCGCTCGTATGATGGCAGCAAAGAAGCCCGCGAACAGGTACACTATGCACAGGCAATGGCCGGTATGGCATTTGCCAACGCCGTACTCGGTAACGCACACAGCCTGGCTCACAAAAGCGGCCCGACATTCGGCATTGCCCACGGTCTTGCCAATGCCATTTACCTGCCGTACGTGATGCAGTTTAACCGTTCTGTTTCAGCAGACCGCTTTGCTGTAATTGCGAAGCGTCTCGGCTTGAACGGCACGACATCAGACGAGCTGACAGACTCGTTGATTGAGTGGGTTCGTGACTTGAACGTACAAATGGAGATTCCGTCTACCCTGCAAAAATGGGGACTTGAGGAAGATACCTTTACTTCCCATGTAGCAGAGATGGCAAAAAATGCTGTCGGCGATCCATGTACCGGCACCAACCCACGTGAAACATCCGAAGATCAAATGAAAAAACTGTACGAAGCTGCTTATTACGGACAAGACGTCACGTTCTAAAGCTGCTCCCGCTTAAAAGCCCGGTTCCTCTTTGAAGAGGAACCGGGCTTTTTTTTCTGGAAAAACAGCTGTTTATAGACGGACGCCGGTCAGCGGATTCTGCGGGTGCGCATCCGGCCGCGGCTTTTGTGCCGTTTTTTTGCGTTTTTACTGCGCTCGACCCGGTGCATAGAAACCCCGATCAAAAGCGCGCCAATAATTGACAACCATAAAATCAGATCCATTGCCATCCTCCTTTGTCCAACGAACTCATATGGGTTTTATCATATCATAGAAAAGTAGGCATTTCTCTCCTATGCAGCTAAAAAGAACACGGTCTTTCCGCCATTGCGGGTGCCGCTTTCCGGCCTGTCGGTGTTACCGCCAGTCCGCCTTTAGATGTTGACGTCCCCTCTTTTATTTCACCAATCGTTCCGGCCGCCATTTAATATTCAGGCCTGACTTCTTCGCTGATCGTTCAGACTCACGTATCCCGTGGGATGAAGCGTTCATTCCAAGCAGTCCTCCGACTCATGCTTTGTCGGTGCCATACCCTGAACCGTGTCTGCAAACGAGCCGCATAACGTAATCTCTGTCCATTCCGGTACGCTTCCAAGCCATTCATGGACGAATCCGGCCGATGGAGACCGTTAAACCACGACCCTCATACTCTCCCCCTGTTGTCCTCTGCCGATTGGTTCATTTCTTTGAATATAGTGCGCTCTTCTTTTGAAGTCAACTGCGATTGCATATAGACAAGGAAAGATTTTCCTGCTATATTTTTAAATGATAATGATTTTCAATATCAATAATGGATGGTGGATGTGGATGTATATATTAAAGGCAGGATTTTCAGCCTTTCTTTTCTGCTTTGTTCTTTTTCTTGCCGCCTGCGGCAACAGTGATTCAGAAGAAACAGACAGCGGTACGAGAACAGTTACCGCCGAAAACGGCGAAGTAGACATACCTGCGGATCCGGAACGGGTCGTCGCCCTTCAATTTGCCGGGGATCTTCTCGCCTTGGGCATTGAACCGATCGGTGTCGACTCGACTCTTAAAAACAACTCCAACCAGCTGGAAGAGGAATTGGCGGGTGCCGAAGACGTTGGAGATCCTTCTGTCGAAAAAGTGCTGGAAATGGAACCGGATCTGATCGTGGCACCTACATATTTAGAGGAAAATGTAATCAGCCAGCTGGAGCAGATAGCCCCGACGGTTACCGTGCCGTGGGCGGAAATGGATGCCAAAGAAGAAGTGGCCTATTTTGGTGAGATGCTGGACCGTGAGGAAGAGGCCGAGGAATGGATTGCTTCCTACGAACAACAGGGCGAAGAAGCGAAAAAACAAATCAGTGATATTATTGAAGCCGGCGAAACAGTCGGTGTGTACGAAATATCTGCTAAAGAAATTTATGTTCATACCACTCCGGGACGCGGGTCATATAATCTCTATGAAACACTCAACCTCCCCGCTCCCGACCTTGTGCAGGAAGAAGTAATCGATTCCGGTGAGCAGTTTGCCGCGCTCTCGCTTGAAGCACTGCCCGATTACGCGGCGGATCATATGTTTGTCACCGTATATGAGGAAGGCGGTGTAAAAGAAGCGGAAGAGCTAATGAACAGCTCGATCTGGAAAAGTCTGCCTGCTTACGAAAACGATCAGATTCATATGGTAGCTCTAGAAGAGTTTTGGTTTAACGATGGGCTGTCTATGGAAAAACAGCTTGATATTCAGGTAAACGAGCTTACTTCAGAAGACTAACTCAGGACGACACATAGGCTTCAAGTATAAGGACGAGACCGCCGTATAAGGATTGAACCCGTTCCAGTTGCAGCGGGCTTTCTTCCACAAGGCGCCGGGTCGGCCGGTTTAACTGGCATCCTTCTGCGACCCGCTCCCAGGCCGGTGCCAGAATATCCTGCAGCCGCGCGGTCCTTGGATGGCGATCCATCCGTACGTGTTCGAGCAGCTGTATTCGTCCGCCGGGCTTAACGACCCTAGCGGTTTCACGGAGCGCCCGGACGGGATCCGGAATCGTGCAGAAGGCAAGAAAGGCAGCTGCTTCATCAAACGTATCGTCTGGAAACGGCATGCTCTCTGCAGAAGCCTGGGCCAGGTAAAAAGTTACGTTCGGCGGAGGGGGACGGCGGGAGATCCGTTTTAGTTTCCCTGCATCCGGCTCCAGCAGGGTTACACTCTCTGCCTGCCTGTAATAAGGCAGTGAAGCACCCGTTCCTGAACCAATATCAAGGACGTTTCCTTTTACCCCGGCAAGCATGTCCCGGCGTATCTGCTTGAGCCTGGTCTGTTCAAGCGGTGCCATCAGCGTATCGTAAATCCAGCTTTTCATTTTTACCTCCAAACAAAACCGGTTCTCTCAATGGAGGACCGGTTTTTTGATTTATACTTCTTCGGCGCCTGCTGCTTTATCTTTTGGACGCTTTCGTTTTATGTCGATGATGCGTCCGCCGGCAAAGCCTTCATTGATCATGCGGTCGATTTCGAGTTCATATTCTTTGATTTCATCACGAACGTTACCCTTTTTCTCTTTTTCAGGAGCAGTCACCTTTGCCACCTCCCTTCTCAAAAGCAGGGGTACCTGTTAACAAACCAGGTACATTTTCTTGATTCCATTATAGCATATTCTGCTGTATAAAAGCATATTCTCCCATGTAAACTCTGTTGTATGGTAGGCTTGACGCAACAATTCTCTCAAAATTTGTAAGAGATCCTATATTGTTTAAAATATGCCAGTCGATAAAGATAAAAGGGGAAACGATCATGCAGTTCACTGATATCAACTACACAGAAAAGCTCGACCATATCGTTTCGGAAGCGATTGACTATTTAAGCAGCGCCCTGCAGTCGAATACGGTGTTTTTCTCTACGTCCAACGGGAATGTCAACACGATACGCCGCGTGTTCAACCGCCGATACAATCTGCTTAAGGAAGGAGAAACGCGCGACTACCGCCATGAGTTCTGCCGCATCGTTACGGAGAGCGGAGAAAATCCGCTTATTGTTAACGATTTAAGCCTTCACCCGCTCACAAAAGACCATGTGGTTACTCATTTAATAGGCACCGGCTCCTTAATGGGCGTTCCGATTGTTACTGATGAAAACGAACTGGTGGGAAGTCTCTGCGTGATGGACCTGAATCCGTATCGTTTTACAAAAGAAGGCGCCCAGCTCATGAGGATGCTGGGATTTATTATTAATCAAAGCCTGATGCTGGAAGGCGCGCTGATTAAAGACAGTTTGACCGGGCTTTACAACCGTTCCTATATTTTTAATTACTTCCCTGCTCTCCGCATAACTCATTCCCGGACAGCTGTGCTTTATCTGGATTTTGACTATTTTAAACAGATTAATGATATATACGGCCATGCAGCCGGCGACCGGGCGCTTCAATCGATCAGCTGCTGCCTGAACACCTACCTCCCCTCCCAGAGCAGAATAGCCCGGATCGGCGGAGATGAATTCGTTGTGCTGCTGCCACAGGAGAAAGAGCCGCTTACAGAAAACTATATCCGCGGCATCCTGCAGCATATTTACAACGAATGTCACAATGACGGCCTCGTTATTGATGGAGATAAGATCTTCTTTACTTTCAGTGCCGGCGTGAGTATGTTTCCTGATGACGGCAGCGACATAGGAGCCCTGCTGAACAAAGCAGATCTGGCGATGTATGACGCAAAGCATAGAGGGAAAAACCGGGTCGAATTCTATAAGCCGCATATTCTTGGAACGCACACGAGAAGTTTCTATATGAAAAACGAATTAAAACAGGCGATAGAACAGAAGCAGTTTCAGCTGTTGTTTCAGCCGCAGGTAGAATTGGACACCAACCATTTAATTGGCGGGGAAGCCCTGTTGAGGTGGAACCATCCACAGTTAGGAGATGTCGCCCCTTCTGAATTTATATCCATTGCCGAAAAAGCCGGCCTCATGGAAGAAATCGGCTGGTGGGTGCTGAAGGAAAGCTTCCGCCTTGCCGGGGAGTGGATCAAAACAGAGAAACAGGATTTTCAACTAGCCGTCAATATTTCTCCCCAGCAGTTCGAGAACATACATTTGGCTGAGGACATTATTGCGCTCATCCGGTATTATGGGGTACCACCGGAACAATTGACCATCGAAATTACAGAGGGCATGATAATCCGTCAGGAGGAGCAGTCCCTTAATCTGCTGCGGACATTAAAAAAAGAAGGCATTCAGATTGCACTTGATGACTTTGGCACCGGATATTCCTCGCTTTCTTATTTGGCTTCTTTTCCCGTAGATGTGATCAAAATTGATAAATCTCTGACGATGAACCTGGATGTGGCATCAAACAAAAAAATCATCGAAGCCATTATCCGTCTGGCAGAATCGATGGATATTGCTCCTCTAGCCGAAGGCATTGAGACAGAGGCACAGCTCTCCTTTTTAAAAAAACACGCCTGTGTTCTTGGACAGGGCTATTATTTCGGCACCCCGGTTACACCGAAAGCATTTACAGCTGAATTTCTACAGATAGACAGCGTATGAGTCCGTTATATAAAAGAAAAGCCCGAGAGGTATCTTACCTGCCGGGCTTTTCTTTTTTGACAGTGGCTGCATACAGGCAATAACATGCTTCCTCTGTGATTTGGGTATTTCTTACATATCAGGTATACAGGTCCATGCGCGTTTTTGGAGCGCTGTAAAATAATTTGCTTGCTGCCGAGCGGTTTATGCTATATTTAGTGAGCTGAAAGAAAGAGAAATGACGGTTTTCTATCCGTCCGCAGCCAGACTATTGTTAAGGGAGAAAGTGCCTGCTCATGATTACTATTGATTCGATTGTTATCGGCATTGGGTTTTTACTGATTCAATTGTTTGCCAGCCAGGTAATATCCAAAACAAATTTATCCACTTCACGCTGGCTTTCCCTATGCGGAGGTGTAGCTATTGCCTATGTCTTTGTCTATATCCTCCCTACCCTTCATGATGAACAAAACAAGCTTGGCGGTGAGGCTCCTCTCGGCTCGGAGCTGTATGTATTAGGTCTGCTCGGCCTGCTTGTGTACTTCACCATTTATAAGTTGGCTGATTACCGAAAAGAACAAACTCACGGCGCCACCCGCTTTTATTTTGTGGAAGCAGGATTTTTTGCGGCCTATACTTTTATGGTCACCTACATCGTCGTCTCGTCTGACGTAAAAACGCTCGAAGCCATGTTTTACGGCACTGCCATTGGTCTTCATTTTATCGGCATCTCTTACAACCTTTGGCTGGAAAGCAAACACCTGCATCTTCGGTACGGCCGCTTTATTCTTGGGACTGCCACTATTGCCGGTTGTGCAGCGGGGATGTTCGGCCCTTCCACCGGCCTGTACGTTGATTCAATGATTGCCTTTACGTCCGGTGCGATGATTTTTAACGTCATCAGCAAGGAAATGCCATCAGAAAAACATACCCACCTTTATATATTTCTCGGTGCTGCCGTTATCTATGCGGCGACGATTACTGCTCTCAGCTCGTTATTAAGCTGGTAAATAAATCCCCGTCTGCTCTTTATAGAGCGGACGGGGATTTATTTTAATTGCGCAGAATGATATAGATCATGTATAAAATGTAGGCAACCGCAAGCGCTATTCCTTCCCGGCGTCCAATTGTAAAGCTTGTTCTGGAGAACACGAGCAGAACGACAGTCAGTACAATCATTAAAATTACGTCGAAAAATACTTTGCTGTCTACAGCAAGCGGTGATATCGCAGAAGCAGCACCAAGGACAAATAAGATGTTAAAGATGTTACTACCTACAATATTGCCGATCGCAATGCCGCCTTCTTTTTTAATAGCTGCGGTTACCGATGTAATCAGCTCTGGCAGCGAGGTTCCAACTGCAACAATAGTAAGACCGACCAGAGTGTTACTCATTCCAAAAGAGCGCGCTATATCAGAGGCACTTCCAACGACCAGGTCCCCGCCAAAAATAATTGCAGCCAGACCGATGATAGTCAGAAAAATATATTTCCCCCATACTTTCTGAACGGTCTGTTCTTCCGGCACCTGGCTGTCGCGGTCCCTTCTCGCCACTTCAAAAATATAATATAAAAATACGGCAAAAAATAACAATAAAATAAATCCATCACTACGTGTGATCATGTTGGCACTCACTGTTTGAAGCGCCATATCACTCATTAGTATCAATAGGGCAATGCTTGCAAGCAGGGTGAACGGAATTTCTTTACGGATTGTTTCCGTTTCCACTTTCAACGGTGCAATCAGCGCGGTCAGGCCGATAACAAACGTTATATTAAAAATATTGCTACCTACCACGTTTCCGAGTGCCACTCCCGCATTGTCTTCGAGTGCGGCAGTCACACTGACCGTCGCTTCCGGCGAACTTGTGCCAAACGCCACAATCGTCAATCCAACGAGCAGCGGACTTACCTGCAGATTAGACGCTATGCGGGACGCTCCTTTTACAAAATAATCAGCGCCTTTAATCAGTAATGCAAACCCAACTAAAAGTAAAACGTACGTCACTGTGCATTCCCTCATTCTTTTTTATTTGCATGCTTTCCCGCCATTAGAAACGCACTGCCTTCTTCTATACCTTTTGCACTACAGACTGAAACGCTCCAGCGCTGTATTTTTGTCGTCTCTGCCATAAAGTAAAGGCAATGACTTGAAAATAATGAACACAAGCCCTATCATAAAAAATAGTTTATACTTCATCACCATATGAAAGGGCGTGCTCCCTTATGTTATTTGCGGCTACTCTTACGGAAACACAAATGAAAAAATTAAAAAAAGCACTCGGCCTCGACCGTTATCATGTACCTGTCCAAAATTTTTATTACGGATCCGCTGCAGATGAGGACTGGCGGGAATTGATTCGAAAAGGTTTCGCTCATCAAGAAGATCCCCATTACCCTTCCAAAGAAAACATGACTATTTATTATGTATCATTTGAAGCGATTCTGCCGATAAGCGGGCAGGAAATGACACCGCAGGAGTATTATTATTTAAAGTAAAAACAGACCGGACGGAAAAAGCCCGGCCTGCTTTTCTTAATTCCATGTTTACATACAGCATAATTCGGAAATGGCTAGAGTAGTACACATTAGAAAGGTGAGATATATGAGTTTACAAGTAATAATTAGTAAAACAAACGAACAAATTGAGGTCCGTTCTGTAGAAGGACAAAAGGACATTTATGATATTGCAGGCAACGATGCAATTACGCTAGAAATGATCCCGGAGCTGGATATTTATGCTCTTGCTACTGAAGGACAGTATGAAGAAGCAGATTATAAGATGAAATCCAAGGATTTTGGAGATCTTACGAATAAATATTCACTAAAAGGCACTGCTGTACTATTGGCTTTGGATACGAAAGGCAACTACACTTCCCTAACGGATATGCAGGTAGAAGCCGTTCGTCAACTGCAGGAAGAGCAGGGCGGCTTAATTAACAAGTAAACCAGAAACGCGTTCCTGAAAAGGGAGCGCTTTTTTTGTACCCGGCATATGTATAAGGGGAAACCAGGCTGCTCCCCCTTTTCTGCTACTGGCGGTTACGAATAATTAATACATCACAGGCAGCACGTCTTGCAATGCCTTCAGATACACTCCCCAGGAAAAATCGTTCGGTGCTGCTTAAACCAGAAGCTCCGACCACAATTAAATCCACGTTGTATTTGTGCGCTGTTTCTTTGGGAAGAGTAAGTTTTGGGGAACCGGCCTGCAGGGACAGCTTCAGCTTGTCTTCATCAATTCCTTCTTCTTTAGCCATCCGGCTGTACTCCGCAATTAGCTTTTCTCCATTTTCCCGGAATGTTTCCAGAATATGATCCCGGTACTGGTCGGCAGTGGATACCATCGGTGTATGCATGGCGTGTGCAATAACTACGGCGGCCCCGGTGTCCTTTGCCATAGCAATACCTTTTTTAAAGGCATCAAGGCCTGTATCTGAGCCGTCTACCGGAATCATAATGGTTTGGTATTCTTTTTCAGGCTCGTTTCGAACAATCAGCACGTCACATGATGCATGCCTTGCAATGCCTCCTGAAACACTGCCGACAATAAACTTTTCAAACGTGCCGGCTCCCGAAGCCCCTGACACGATCAAATCCGCCGCGAATTCCGGGGCAATTTCTTTAGGGATTTTAGATTTCGGCATCCCCTGCTGCATGGATACGCTGACACTGAGCACCCCCGCTTTTTCCGCCGTTTCTTTGCTTTCATCGAGAATGCTCTGGCCTTTTTCTTCGGCTGCCGGCAGCATATAAGGAGAATACAACTGCATCCGGCTGTAATTGCGATAGTCCACCACGTGAGTTATAACCAGCCGGCTGTTGTTGGTTTTGGCAAGCTTAATGCTTCTTTTTAATGCATAATGGGATTCTTCCGATCCATCTACAGCAGTCAAAATAGTTTTATACCGAGTCTTCATCGCCATTCCCGCCTTCTCTTGTGGATTTATTACGTTTAGTATATACCAGTTTTTCTGAAAAGAACGTGACCTACATCACACTCAGCTGTCAGTTGTGTATTTTGGCTTTTTGTTTGTTTTATTAAGATTTTTATTTTTATAATTAATTTGGTACGTGAAATTATTTAAACCTTTATATAAGAAACCGCAGAATTTCTCTGCGGCTCTTGTTGTTATCGTTTGAAAAGCTTATCCACTGATTGTCTATTGTGCACACGGCTGATGGCCTCTGCAAATAATGGCGCAGCCGATAATACTTTCATGTTTCTGCCCTGTTTGGCTTCCGGAATATGAATCGTATCTGTAACGACCATTTCTTCGATCGGTGCCTGTTCGATTAATTCCACTGCGTTTCCTGACAGCACGGCGTGGGTGCAGCAGGCATATATCGTTTCTGTGCCGCTGTCTTTAAGCGCCTGGGCCGCTGATGCCATCGTTTTTCCTGTATCTATTAAATCATCAATGATGATGGCATTCTTTCCTGCCGTCTCTCCAATGATATTTACAATCTCGGACTGACGGGCCCCCGTCTGCCTTTTATCGATAAAGGCAATCGGCATACCAAGGATATCCGCCAATTCCCGCGCAGCTTTTACTCCACCGTTGTTTGGAGCCACAATCACTCCATTTTCTATCTGTTTTTCAGCGAAATACTTCGATAGGATCGGCATGCCAAGAAGATGATCAACTGCAATATCGAAAAACCCTTGAATCTGCGGTGCATGAAGGTCCATTGTAATGACACGTGTAGCCCCTGCTGCCTGGAGCAGGTTCGCAATTAACTTTGCTGTAATCGGCTCTCTGGAGCGGGCTTTGCGGTCCTGTCTGGAATAGCCGAAATACGGGATAACCAGATTGATCCGTTTGGCGGACGCCCGCTTTAGTGCATCAATCATAATCAGCAGCTCCATTAAGTGGTCACTGCTTGGATGTGCAATAGACTGAACGACATAAATCTCTCCGCCGCGCACGCTCTCCTCTACGTTCACTTTAACTTCCCCGTCACTGAAGCGCTGGACGTTGCTTCCTCCAAGCTCACTTCCTAGATGGCGGACAATGTCTCTTGTAAGCGGCTCATTCGAGCTCAGCGTAAACATTTTAAACCTGTCATTAACTGTAAACGTCATGTGGGTGATACCCCTCCCTGTAATCTGCTGGGGTTATTGCCTCGAGTAAGGAAATAACCAGGCCCGTTTTTTCGGGCGTCTCCCAATCTGCGCTTTCTATTTTATCACTTTTGCGGGGTTATGTGGCTTAAACTTCCCCCATCTTTAAATAATCGATCAACATGCTGTTCTACTTCCGGATCTGCAAGAAGCGGCGGCGCATGGTGGGGCTTGATTCTGGCGTCGATAATCATGTTGTCGCAGCCCCAGTGCTTATGGTCATAAAAGCTGTTTACCCCATGTATGTCGTGGGATGGATTGCTTCTCGTAAACACGGCCCACATAAAATTGGAGACCGTTTCACTGATAAACGTGCTGTCGTCGCAGAGAATAATTATCGGACACTCCGGCAGCTCTCCATTTTTCAGCAGGCTTTGGCTTAGCTCAGCTGTTTCCTTTTCCGCCTCTTCGTACGTTGTAAAATCGGGGCCTTCTATCGCCGTCATTCCCGGCATCACGAGGCGTGCATTGCGGAACGTATCCATTTGTTCAAAGTGAACGGGCACGGCTTGGCAGAGCTCTCTTTTTTTATCCCCGTAAGCTGCAATTACGACCTTGCTTCCACTGTTCAATCCGGTCCCGGAGTAGTCCAGTGTATCGATAGTCGTATTTGTATAAAAGTGCAGATCACGGTGCAGGTCCAATCGTTCCATTATATACGTAAGAAACTCCACTTCTTTGTGTGTGTCAAGCGGCTGGTCCTGTTCCGCTGTAATAAAGAGAAATTTTGCCAGGCTCACGTGACCGGTACCTAAAATACGGTTGGCAATCGTCAGCAGCTCAGCCGGGCGCTTTACGTCCTGAAACGGGGTGTAGCGTTCGCTGCCAATCGCAAACAGCAGCGGGTGCACGCCGGCCGCATCGACGGCATTTACTTCTTTCACACCGGGAATCTCTTCTTTCAGCGCATCCCCGGTCAGCTTATGAATCAGGTCCCCGAACGCCGTGTCTTCCTGCGGGGGCCGGCCGACTACCGTCAACGGCCAGATCGCCTGCTGTTTGGCATAAACTTTATGCACACGCATCATTGGAAATTCATGCACGAGGCTGTAATATCCCAAATGGTCGCCAAAAGGTCCTTCCGGCTTGGTCTCCTGCGGATGCAGCTCGCCGGTAATGACGAAGTCTGCATCAAGGCTGATGCAATATCCATCGGCGTACGTATAACGAAAGCGGCGGCCGGCCAGAAGTCCGGCAAACGTCATTTCGCTTAATCCTTCCGGAAGCGGCATTACTGCCGACAGCGTATGCGAGGGCGGACCGCCGATAAAGATGCTCACTTTCAGCGGCTTTCCGAGCCGGTTGGCTTTTTCCTGATGCACACCGATTCCCCGGTGAATCTGGTAGTGCATGCCGATTTCTTTATTCATTTCAAACTCATTTCCGTCCAGCTGTACCCGGTACATTCCCAGGTTGCTGTTCATAATCCCCGGTTTTTCCGGATCTTCCGAGTAGACCTGGGGCAGCGTAATAAAAGCTCCCCCATCATCGGGCCAATGTTTAATCAGCGGCAGGTCTTCGATGCGGATTTCATCAAAGCCTTCGACTTCTTTTTCCTTTTTTTTCGAAGGAAGCGCCTTTGAGCCTGCCACGCCGGAGCTGAAATTTTTAATCGGCTGTTTCAGCGCGGCCATTGGGTTGCTGCGCAGGGATATTAAACGCTGGGTCGTTTCCAGCGTATTCCGGAAAATAAATTCACTTCTTTCCAGGTCACCGAATAAATTCGAAACAGCGCGGTATTTTGATCCTTTTACATTTTCAAATAAAAGGGCCGGTCCTCCTGCCGCGTTCACACGCATATGTATCGAAGCAAGCTCCAGGTCGGGATCCACTTCTTCTGTGATCCGGATAAGGCGGCCATGCTTTTCTAAGTCGTTAATACAGTCTTCCAGAGTTGGATACATAAGTCACGTCTCCTAATAGTTTGATTACTTCTGATTATACCTGTCTTGCCTGGCACTGTCTTTGATTTAGATGGGAAAGCATGCTTTGTTCATTGTTTTGTCATATAAAAAAGCAGCCGGCACGAATTGCGCCGGCTGCCTGTCTTTTCTATCTTTCCTGCGAACGCACAATCAGCACATCGCAGGCAGCTCTTCTGGATATCTGCTCAGAAACGCTTCCAAGCACAAACCGCTCCACCGCCCCCATACCGACTGCCCCGACTACGATCAGGTCAACCTTGTACCTTTTGACGATATCCTTTGGTATTTTTGCTTTCGGAGACCCATGTTCCAAAATCGTGGTGATGTTAACCTTCCCGTTTTCTTCCACCTCGGCTTTATATTCATCAAGCAGATTCTGGGAATATTCTTCGAGTCCTTTTACAAAATCCGTACTGTAATGCTCCAGGCCCGCGTACGAGGTTGTGTCGACTACATGACAGACCATCAGCTCTGCTTCGTCCCGTTCGGCCAGCGCCTTTGCTTTCTGAAACGCTGCTTTTGATTCGTTTGATCCATCCACTGCGGCGAGAATGCGCTTGTACATCTGAGTCATCTTGTTTCCCCCTTTTCGGTCTTTGCTTCGCTTTGTACCGGCTGCCTTACGATGAGCACATCACATCCTGATCTTCGTGTAATGCCTTCCGACACGCTGCCGAGAAAGAAACGCTCCCTGCTGCGGAGTCCTGACGCCCCTGACACGATAAGATCAGCGTGATGTCTCGGAGCAATGCTTCTTGGAATCATCATTTTCGGCGCGCCGTGCTCTACTTCCACCCTGACCGGGGAAATGCCTTCAGTTTCAGCTTCCTGCTTGTAGTCCGTGAGCATTTTCCAGCCGGCATCTTCCATCGACTGTAACGCTTCTTTGCTGTTTTTCGTTACGTTGGAGAGCATTCTTTTATTAATTACATGAGCGATTGTGAGTTCCGCTTTTTCTGATTTAGCCAGATGCAGTGTTTTTTTGAACGCCCGGTGTGCCGACTCAGAGCCATCTACGGCAAGTAGAATGGATACATACGGATAGCCGTCCGCTTTTTTCCTGACAATCAGGACATCGCTGGTGGCATGCCTGGCAATGCCTGCGGACACGCTGCCGATGACAAACTTCTCTACCGTACCGGCTCCCGATGCACCTGCAACGATCAGATCCGCCTGCTGGGCTACTGCTATTTCTTTTGGAATAAGCACTTTAGGGTTTCCCCGGTCGAGAATGGTGTCAATGTTCGTAAGCCCGGCATCCATCATATCGCTTTCCAGCTCCCGGAGCAGCTCCTTCCCACGTTCCTCCGCCTCTTTAAAGAAATCAACCGGAAACGTATGCACCCCGGCATAGGCCGCTTCGTCCACCACATGCGTAATTATCAGCTTCGCGTCATCATTGGCTTTAGCAATTTCACTTGCTTTCCGAAGCGCGTTTTTCCCCTCTGGGGAATCATCCACCGCTACTAGTATGCGTTCATATGCTGCTTTCATCGTATACCCTCCTATTAGTCAGGTTTAGCCGATCCGTTCCATAGAATAGTCACAGGTACTATAGCACAAGCGTTTGAACTTCTCTTCCCTTATACTGACAATACACTGTCATTTTCACTGACAATGAATTTTGTTCTTTACATAACCGTACAGCGAAGGAGACCTACTATTGAAGTATTTATTACCCTTTCTCGGAGCCGGCCTGCTGCTGGTTACCGCCGGCTGCGGGAGCAATGCATCTGACTCATCCAATCAAGAGGCTGCTTCTATACCAGCTGGAAAAACAGCCGAAGCGCTGGAACCCATACCAGCTCCGGAACCATTCACGATTGCCTTTGCCGGTGATACAATGTTTGACTGGGATCTGCGCCCGGTGCTCGACGAACATGGCTACGATTATCCATTTGAGTACGTACATAATGAATTTGAAAAAGCGGATTACAGCGTGGTGAACTTAGAGAGTACGATCACCGACCGGGATACTAAAACAGACGACCAGCTCTTCTGGATAAAAAGCAATATCGAAGCGCTCGAGGCGTTAAAAACAGCGCATGTCGATATGGTAAACCTCGGCAACAATCATATGATGGACTATGGAGAAAAAGGACTGCTCGATACAATAGACGCTTTGGAAGCAAAAGAAATAGCGTTTATCGGGGCCGGACGGTCTGATGACGAAGCGTATGAAGCAGAAGTAGTGGAAATTAACGGCCGGACGGTCGCTTTTCTATCGTTCACCCGTTTTTTTCCTGACTTCAGCTGGGTGGCTCAGCCCGGGCAGCCCGGCGTGACAAATGGATATGACCTTGATTTTGTGATTGAGACAATTCAGGCGCACGAACAATCCGTGGAAGCCGATCATCTCGTTGTGAATTTTCACTGGGGAGTCGAGAAAACCAATACCCCGGCGGCGTACCAGCATGAGTACGTGGAACGTATTGTAGATGAAACGGGTACGGATGCCATAGTCGGCGCACACCCGCACTGGCTGCAGGGATTCGAGTTTTATGAAGGCGTTCCGGTCGCCTATTCGCTTGGGAATTTCCTTTTTCCCGATTATGTGAGCGGACACTCTGCCGAAACAGGCGTTCTTCATATGACCTTTACGGAAGAAGAGGTTGGTCTGTCCTTTGCCCCTTATCACCTTACGAACAACCAGATCACTCCTTTGGAAGGAAAAGAAAAACAAGAAATGTTTCAATACCTTGAAGACATTTCCATTAATGCAGAAATCGATGAACAGGGACACGTTACGGAGTCATAGCCAGGGCTTCCGCGTGTCCTTTCTTTTTGCGTACAACCAATACGTCGCATGCAGCTCGTCTGACAATGTGTTCGGATACGCTTCCAAGAATAAGTCTCTCCACGGCTCCTGTGCCTGCTGCTCCGGCAACGATCAAGTCCGCTTTATATTTAGGAGCAGCGGATTTAGGAATTTTCACCCGCGGGGATCCGAATTCCAGACTTGTCTCTACATTGGTTACACCTGCCTCCAACGCCTGGGTTTTGTACTCTGCCAATAATGTTTTGGCGTATTTTTCAAATCCTTCAAAAATAGCCGGGCTGTATTCAATTCCCGTATAGGACCGCTCGTCTACTACCGTGCAGATAACAAGCTGCGCCCCCTCTTTTCCGGCCAGGCTGATCGCCTTTCGAAACGCATAGTATCCTTCCTCTGACCCATCTACTGCTGCAAGAATAGTGCGGTACATGGTGCTCATATACTGGCCCCCTTTTTTATCTCGTCAGGACTGGTGTTCTCCCTTTATTATAATAGGTTTTGCCATGTGGCAATGTGATATATATCACTCGTTCAACTATGTAATGTATGTAAATCTGGAAAACAGCGATTTTTGTGCGGTTTCATTCAGGACAATTTCTAAAAATACAGGCGGAATACGGGACTATAGGTTCAACTATCAGGGATACAGGTTTGATAATGGGAGGTAAGGGCAATTCAGTACTATAACCATTTGTTTATGACGTTAAAGGGTAAAAGGAACAGGCAAGATATTATAAGGAGGCAGTCAGATGACAGCATCAATCCACGGCATTTATGAAAACAGCCAGCAGGCGGCCGAAGCCATTGCCGCTTTAAAACAAGAAGGCGTTCTGTCCGATAACATTTACATCATCCTAAACGATGAAGACGAGGGCAGCTTTATCGCCAGAGAAACCGGCGTTCAGGCGAACGTAGAAGAAAAACACTCCAAAGAAAACAAAAGCTTTGTTGACAGCATAAAAGACGTTTTTAAAGGCGGTTCTTCTGATGCTGATTCCAACACGCATACGAGGTCAACCCTTCAACAGTTCGGATTGTCCAAAGAAGATGCCGATTCCCATGTATCTGCTGTAGAAAAAGGACAAATTATCGTGCTTACGCATTCGCTTGATACCGCTCCCATGGATGAGCATGAAGTTCCACCGCCCGGCAATGAATATACCACGGCCGCACCGGATGCACCTCCTGCTCCGTCCGCCGGTGAATCCACCGAGGAACGGGTCATGCCGCTTCGGGAAGAAAAGCTGGACGTAACCAAGAAAAAAGTCGACAAAGGGGAAGTCGGTGTAACAAAAGAAGTCGTAGAAGAAGAAAAAACGATTTCCGTACCGGTACAGCGGGAAGAAGCCTTCATTGAGAGACGCCCGGTCGACAGTACAGAAAAAGACACATCCGGCAAAATCGGAAAAGACAATGAGGAAGTACGTATGCGCCTGACGGATGAAGAAGTCGAAGTAAAAAAAACATCGATTGTGACTGACGAAATCGTAGTAGGCAAACGAAAAATTCAGGAGACCGAAGAAGAAACCGAGCACGTCAAACGGGAAGAAGCCCGTATTGATGGCGATGGCCATGCCGAAGAAAACGATGACCCCTCCCTGCACCCCCTGCAGAACAAAAAAGGAAATGACAACTAGTCCGTCTTCTATTTTTATAATACAAAAAGCCCCTTCTCTTTTTTAGAGAAAGGGGCTTTTCCGTGCTTATGCCAGGTATCCTCTGAATTCCAATGCCTGTTCGAGCTGCTGCAGCGCGAAAATCATTGCGCCGTTTCGATAGGTGGTGCTGTAGTGATCCGCCGTAGCTTCTGTGTTCTCAAAGGCTTTTAAGATAAACGTTTTCATGCGTTCGTTTATCTCGTCTTCCTCCCAGTAATAATTCATATGGTTCTGCACCGATTCCAAATACGACACGACTACGCCGCCTGCGTTTACTAGAATATCCGGATAAACGTGCTGGTCGTTATCTTTTAGCATGTGATCGGCTTCTGGTGTGGTCGGGCCGTTCGCCAGCTCCATAATGTGGCTCGCTTTGATCCGGGATGCATTATTTTTCGTAATAACGCCTTCCATTGCAGCCGGAATCAAAATGTCCGTTTCCACGTACAATACGTCTTCACTGTTATCCAATAGGTATTCGTTACCGTATTCCTGCAGGCTCCCGTTTTCTTTCGCCTCCTGTGCTTTTGGAATGTCCAGTCCTTCTTTATCATAGAGTGCTGTTTTGGAATCACTTACACTTACGACTTTAAAGCCCTGGTCATACAACAGCCTTGCTGCGACCTGGCCGCCGTTGCCAAATCCCTGAATGGCCACCCGGGTGTTTTCCGGATACTGGTTCTTTTTTTCCAGCATCTGTTCGATCACATAGACAGCTCCCTGAGCGGTCGCAGCCCCTCTCGCTTTGGACCCGCCTACTAAAGGCGGTTTTCCTGTAATTACGCCTGCTTCATGCCTGCCGGCAAGCCTTGAATAAGTGTCCATCATAATTCCCATCGTTTTGGGATCGGTATACACGTCAGGAGCCGGCACATCCCGTCCTGGTCCAAACAAGTCAGAGAACGCTTCTATATAGCCCCTGCTGACCTGCCTGAGCTCCCGGTCGCTTAGAATGGAAGGATCACAGGCCACGCCGCCCTTAGCGCCGCCGTGTGGAATCTGCACGAGTGCGCATTTGAATGTCATCCACGTGCCGAGCGCCTGGGATTCTTCCACGGTCATGGACGGGTGAAACCGAATGCCGCCTTTAAACGGGCCAAGCAGATCATTGTGCTGAGTCCGGTATCCTTTAAACAACTGCATATGCCCATCATCCATTTCAACGGGAAACGATACTTCCACTTTTCGCTTAGGTTGCGACAGCATGGTCTGTACACTGCCTTTTAATTTCATGGTTTTGGACGCTTCATCGATTTGTTCAAACACCACGTCCAGCGGACCCTCTTCTTTTTCTGTCATTGTCCTACTCTCCTTCTATCCTTCATGCCGCTGTCTGTTTCTCTTGGACAAAAAGTAATTGCATGGTACAAGATACTCTTTGTACTCTTACCACTTTTCATGAAAGGTATAACCTACTCCAGGTATTATTCTTTTTTTTCCAGGCGCGTGAGCTTCCAGTAAATCGGAATAAGGATCAGAAGCAGGACTAAGCCGTACAAGTATGCTTCACCCAGGGATTCTGAGGTAATGTTAATAAACGGCATAATGACGAAGATAAATAAAACCAGAAATATTGCCTGAAACACAAGCAGTGGTTTACTGAACCGGCTGATATTCTTACAGGACGGGCATTTTAATTCCCACGGTTTGACGGCCCGGCTGCGCCATCTGGGTTTCCACATGGATATACGGCTTTGGCAATATGGACACGTTAAATGAAAAATGCGATCACCTGCTTTGTTCTTTTTTCTATAAAGCTTATGCTTTGTTCACTTTATCTTTTAAAAACGTACTCTGCAGGTAGGCGGCCACGCCGTCTTCGTCACAGGTGAACTCCGTTACCTCATCTGTGATCGCTTTAATGTCTTCGGCTGCATTCTGCATGGCTACAGCATGATGAACGTATTCAAACATCGGCAGGTCATTGTGGCTGTCACCCACCGCAAGCGTGTCTTCCCGGGTGAGGTTGTACCGCTCCACCATTTCTTTAATGCCGCTTGCTTTATTGATGCCCGCTGCCATCACTTCCACATTGTGTGAGGAAGAAGTGGACGTTGTAAAGCTCGTGTGTTCCTTTAAGCGCTCTAACTCTTCTTTCCATCCATCTATATGATCCGTTGTTCTCGAGAAGAAATAAAATTTCGAATAGCCGGCCTGCTCCGGCAGCGTTTCGGTCCAGACTATATCCTCTCTGACCGCCTGCTTGCGGGAGATCCATTCATTTATTTCCACTTCCTCAGGTTTCGGATCTTCTACCGCTCTTTCAATAAACTTCCGGTCTTCTGCCATAATGATGCGCGGGGCGTTATAAGGAAACAGCTCATAGTACACTTCCTTTTGCCTGGCACCTGCAATAATGGTCTCCACAAGCTCTACCGGCAGCGAATGTTCAAACATCACTTCTTCATTAATATGTCCTTCCATCCCATTGGAGGCAACGATCCCATCCACTTCAAACCCTTCCGGCACGAGGGACTTCACTTCCATCGCCGATCTTCCCGTAGCGATAAATACATAAAGGCCCTGGCTGCGCAGTTGATCAATCACTTCTTTAATTTCCATGCTTACGTTATTGCGGCTGTCGAGTACAGTGCCATCCATATCTAAAAAAATTGCTTTTGTTTTCATTTATTTTCCACTCCTGTTCGTTTCTTTTTATATGCGTGCTCTTCAATGCATAACATTCATCATGCCTTTCAAGTATATCAAAGACATGGTACCCTGCCTGCTTCTATTCCCCGCCGGCTGTCTATCCTAACATGAGATAAGATCGATTGAAGTTTCTAGAGTCCTTACGCTATCTGTAGTACACTCGGTAGTAGACTAATGAGGATTTCAAAAGGAGCGTTCTGCATTGAATGAGTACAACAGCTATATGTTTAAAAAAGGCCATCCTTTTTCCACTTATTTTCTGGAAGGCACCATTTTTCCAGTAATCGATACATTCGATTCCCTATTTACCGGAACCAATTCTTCTGAGGAAGTGTTTCCACAATCTGTTGTTTCCGGCGATCCCACGTCCAGCGGCATGATCCTCTGGACAAGGGTTAATCCTTCTTATATAAATGGCGCTGCCAATGGAAAAGTGGACAGAGACGCTTCTCTCTGGCAGACCGATCCTTTCCGCCTGGCAGCCGATGCAGAAGAGGACATTTTTGTGCTGCTTGAAGTGGCGCGCTCTGACGATTTTTTGTCTCCAGTCCTGCAGGCACTCGCTCCCGTCTGGAAAGAGCACGACTATGTCGTCCGGATAGATACCGATACATATCTGGAAGCAAACCATACCTATTACTACCGATTTATAACTACGGGCGGATATGCCAGTCCCGTCGGCCGCTGCCAGACGCTTCCTGGAAAAGACGAAGAAGTAGAGCAGGTTTCCATTGGGCACGTTGCCTGCCAGGACTATACGAACGGCCATTTTACGGCATTTACCCACCTGGCGGCTGAAGACATCGCCTTTTTCGTTCACCTCGGTGACTATGTGTATGAGGTGACGGGAAACGCCGATTACCAGGCTATGGATAACTTCCGGGAAGTAGATCTGCCAAGCGGCAGTCCTACCGCCTATACGCTCGCCGATTACCGGCAGCTGTACAAAACGTACCGCACTGATTTCCATCTCCAGCGCCTTCATGAGCGGCATGCAATGGTTGCCGTCTGGGATGACCATGAATATGCCAATGATACTTTTTACCCCGGTGTGGCGCCCGATGATGACCCCGATCCGAACATGGCACGCCGCTCTTCGGCGAACCAGGCATGGTTTGAACACATTCCCTGCCGGTTTACGTATCAGCAGGAGAATGCTTCTGAAAGCACCCTGGCGATTTACCGCCATATCGAAATTGGCAGCCTGGCCGGCATTTACATGATGGATGAACGCCTCTACCGGGACTCTTTCCCGTGCGGAAACGATCCGGCCGACCGCTACTTTACCGAAGGGTGTAAAGAAAGAGAAAGCAGTGGCCGTTCCATGCTCGGCACTCCGCAGCGCGACTGGCTGCTCGACAAACTCGCCTCCTCGAAGAGCAAATGGAACATCTGGGGCAATCAGGTACAGATTACCCAGCTCAAGTTTCTCGGCCGCTTCATTAACCTGGACTCCTGGGACGGGTTTCCCTATGAGCGGAATACGATCGCCCGTGCGATTGTGCAGCATCAAGTACCTAACTTTATTGCGCTGACCGGTGATTTTCATACGTTTGAAGCGTCGCATATTCAGGAGCACTACCGGAATGGAAAAAGCAAAGCGATCGGCGTCGAGTTTATGGCAGGACCCATCAGCTCCAACCATCTGATCGAAACAACAAAGAACTACGCCGATCATCTATTGGAACGCGTGCCGCTTCCTATCAAACAAACGACCGATGCGGTGGAATCCTACGTCCCTTCTGTGATTAAAGAAAGCATCAAACTGCCGGTCACCCGTTTATTTACGGAATTTCAGAATATCATAAAAACAGCCAATCCCTGGATAGAGCTGTTTGACAGCACGTCCCATGGCTATGCCGTTCTTACTCTCTCCGAAACAAAAGCGGACTGGAAGGCGTATGCGGTGGAATCGATCAAAGAACTCGAGTCCCCCAAATCGCTTTTGCTGCACTGCGAAGTGCCAGAAGGAGAATCGGTGATCCGCGTGTTAAAGAAAAACAGTTTTTTCTAAAAATAGAGCACAAGAAAAAGGAGCTGTCCTTACAAGGACAGTTCCTTTTTGGGGTGTGCGTTGTTATATGCTGCTATCGATACCGCACATCCTCTATTACCGCCACACCATCCGTTCCCATCCGCAGAAACACATGGCTGATTTCTCCTTCCGGCGCAGGATACGAATCAATTCCAAATTCTGTTCCGTTCCAGGCATTGACTCTGCCACGAAGGTGAGGAGACCGTGCTTCTTTTTTACTTGCTGTGATATTAACCATTCGATAGCTGCCATCTTCTGTTTCTTCCAACTGGGCGTACACGTAAGTTCCTGCTATAAAGTTTTCCTCATCTGTCCCGCCGTACATATTTATATACGCCTGGTTTCCTGCGCCTTCATATCCCGGACCGTAGTCTTCCACCTCCAGCCAAAGCGTCTCCCCGTCTCTTAATGCGGTTTCCTTTTGAACCGCTGGAATCAGCAGAACCGCTGCAGCAAGCAGCACTGCAGCAGCTGACAGTTTCCCGAGGTGCAGGGGGGCTTCTTCTAAACGGAGCTGCTTTTTCGTTTCCAGCATATAGGCAGTGAGGAGAAATCCCACTCCCAGGAGGAAAAGAGTAAATGTCAGATGAACGTGTGCCCAGAAGAGATCGATATACTGAATAAAAAGAAAAGCGAACCAAAGTACGGCTGTGATGGCAGCAGCGGTTCTGTCTTTTTGCTGCACCTGACCATAAAGCAGTCCTGTAAGAAGCAAAAAATATCCTATCAGATAGCTCCAATAAAGCAGCTCCGTACCCATCACGGTATAGGGAAGCTGAAACAAAAGCACCAGCGCCGCAAGGTATCCAAGCAGATAAAGGATTCGAATGGAAAACCGCCAGTATCCTGCTGCAGCCAGTATCAGGTTTAATCCGGCAGCCATCCAGACCACAGCCTGCGTGCTCTCCACTAACAAGAAGAGCCAGGTAAGCAGTGCTGCATTGGCTAAAGCATACACGATGATCCGGTAAAAAGGACGCTCGTCGCGCATCCAGATCCATCCTGTCAACGCCAGCAGAGGAATCATCTGCCAGACAGCCGCTTCTACGCTTAAGACAATCAATTGAATCATACTGAAAAATACGATGGCCTGAGAAAAAAAGGAATCCAGACCCCTTTTCCGCAACACAAAGCTGAACAGGACCAGAATACTTACAAACAGTACAATAGAGAGTTCCTCAAATAAAAACAGGCCGACGAAGCCGCTGAAAGCGCCCGCCGCTGTTAATGCTCCAACAAAAGTCACCGTATGCAGAAGAAACAATTTAGACTGCCCGCTCCGCCCGCGTTTCGCAAACGAAGAAATAAGCTTCACGCTGCCGTAAACGGCACCAGCAGCAAAGAGAAAGATTATAGCAAAGACGGCTCCGCTATATATGTCCATCATCGTAATAAACAGAAATTGAAACGCATACAGCCCCGCAAACACAATTGATATTTTAAGCGCGGCGGGGTTGCGGCGCATCGCATAAAAGGACGCGGCCAGAATGGCAAGATAGGCTGCGCCCGCGAACACTTCCACTTCAGGAAGCACATACCGTACGGCTCCGCAGAAAGGAAACCAAAGAACAGCAGCAAACCAGGCATGCTGCAGCAAAGCATCTTTTCCTTTTTTTATACTCCACCAGTAGATACATGCATTAACGGCGGATGCTGCTAACAGGCCGATCAGTGTGCCAATCTCCGGCCAATTGTAATAACCTGGAAAAATAATCGTCCAGAGCAGCGCCTGGAACAGAAGAAATCGAAGCACGAGCAGCGATCGAATTTCTACCTGAAGCGTGACAACCAGTACAGGAAAAAGCCAGAAGAGCAATAACCACCAGCTTTCTGCCTGAGAATGGTAAATCGTTCCTACAAGAGCAACAGCAGGACCCAGGCAGATAAAACCAGCAAATAAGCTCAGTCTGCTGAAAAAGGGATACTTTTTCCGGCCGAGATAGGCCAACACGAAAAACAATACAAGGAAACCAACGGTAACACCCACCTGCTCCAACCGATCAAACAGATACCACCAGCTCTCCATATAGACAACAGCTGCAGCAATAAGCAAAGCAATACCTAAAACGTACGTCCATCGAACCATTACAGCTTCCCTTGTCTTCATCGCAGTTCCCTCTCCACCCTGTACAGTGTATAAATCCTCTCCCTTGCATGGTATCTTCGTGATGTATCAAGATATATTTATTATACTTCAGCATTGCTCTAATTGGATGATTTTTGAAATTAATTTTTATCTGTGATTTTAAATAAAGACCAGCCAGAAGACTTTTTAGTCTGTCTGCCTGGTCGTTTTTTTATATCTCTAATAAACTACTTAACTCTCATGTATACCCTCTGTTTTGCTTGGCTGCTCATCTACCACATCATGAAGCGTGAATGATTCCTCTTCATACTTAATACGTGTCCCATCATCAACTATCTTAGTGATGATCTCTTTTTGCATAAAAACCACTTCGTTCTTTTACGTTATGTACTTTAGTTCAGAATAACGATTCTTCCTGATTAGAAAGTTTAAGATAAAAAGGATAACCTGCTAAAAATAATGGCAGTGCCATCAGAAAACCCGCTACTGCTAAGACAGACGGTCCCAGTATAAAATTGAATGTAAATATAAGAAACATAGTCGGAAATAACAGCCCGCTTGATACTTTCCGTGAACGGGCTGTTGGATATTGCGTTGATTTACAGTATGGACACGTCATTCCCTGGTCAATAGTGAAAGAATGCTTTACCGCTTCCCCCCCTTTCCATGCGGATGAACAATGCTGGCAGACAGGCATAGCTTATCACCTCTTTTATGTAAAAATTAACCATTTATATCAGTCTAACATTATCGGTAAGCTGTTTATCAGAAGAGAGTCTGCCCCCCGGTACACATTATTCGATCCTATACCGGTGTTTTGGTAAGATACTTTTACAGCAGTATCGAGGAGGGAGTATCATGAAAGAAACAGATCATCTGACTCTTGGCCCGGGAAGACCGAACTCCCTTTGATTTGTAAAATAACCTGGCTCCATTTCGCGTTGGATATCCTTGCCATGCCGGATGTACAAAAAAAACCTCTGAATCAAAGGCTGATTCAGGGCCCAGATGGTGTGCTCCCAGCATATCTTTTCTTTCGTTACTCCAACACTTCAACTCCATATTCAAGCGCTCGCCCGAAAAGTTTTTCCAGATCGGTTTCCACGTCTTCCGGCGGCAGCTTGTAATCAGTTGCCGGGACACTGCAGTCGATAAACAACTTCTCCAATCCCGCTGGCATAAGCATTGTAATGATTTTGGCAGGTTCGTTCTTTTCGATTTTATACATATGGGCAATGTTACGCGGCGCAAAAACAAAAGTACCGGGCTTGGCCCAAATGGTTTTCTCCCCAATCGTGAAAGTGGCTTCCCCCTCCAGCACGTAAAAGTATTCATCTTCGTGATGGTGAATATGGAGAGGCGTAATGAAATCAGGCGGATCGATTTCTTCGAGTAAACTGAAAGCACCGCCTGTTTCCTCCCCCATTACTTTCACTTCCATCAACGAACCTAGAAACCAATACATTTTTCCTTCCCCTCTGGCCAGCGAAAATGCATGGTTATGCTGCTTCTCCATTGTTTATTCCCACCTATTCCAGAATTTCAATACCGTGACTCTTTGCAGCCTCAGCAAATTTCCCGAGGTCCAGTTCCTTTCTCACCGGTGGCAGTTTTAATTCCTGGGCACTCTCACTAAACTTCATATACAGCTGTTCGATGCCGGCAGGTGTAAACATGATCAGTAGTTTTGCAGGAGAAGAGTCCCCCACTTTCATCTTGTACTGCGTGCCGCGCTGGGCATAGATAAAAGTCCCCGGTTTTCCGGCAATCGTTTCTTCGCCTAAGGTAAAGGAGATCTCGCCTTCCAGAACATAAAAGACGTCTTCTTCATTTTTTTTGACCGTCAGCGGCGTTTCATGCCCTGCAGGAAGCTGTCCTTCAATCAAGCTGAAAGCACCATTTGTTTCTTCACCCGTTGCCTTTATTTCCATTAAAGTTCCATCAAACCAATACGCTTTGCCTTCCCCATGCTTAATTGAAAAAGCGTTCTTTACTCGTTGTTCCATTTTTCTTACCTCCCATTATTATCGTTATGGGACAGACGGCAAGTTACCATTAGCGGGATTCAGTTGACAGGTTGGCATCTCGTTCAGCTATCCCAGAATCTCGATACCGTATTCCTGAGCGGACTTTATCATCTTTTCCACATCCGGCATAATGGTCTTTGCAGGCAGTTTACGCTCTGTAGCTGGCATTCCGGCTTCAATATAGAACCGTTCAACTCCTGCAGGTGACAGCATAACCAGCATTCTGGCAGGCTCATTGCCCTCCACTTTGAACTTGTGGGGGATGTTGCGCGGCGCGTAAATAAACGATCCCGGTTCTCCTTTAATCGTTTGGTCTCCGAAGGTATAAGTTAATTGACCTTCCAGAATATAAAAAACTTCCTCTTCGTTTCGGTGAAGATGCAGCGGCGTTTCATAGCCGGGTGGATGCAGTCCTTCCACCATACAAAAGGCATTGTTTGTCTCTTCACCAGTCGCCTTTACTTCCATAAGTGAACCATCAAACCAATAGGCTTTACCTTCTCCTTTCAATAATGAAAATGCGTTATTCATTTGCTGGACCATTTTTCTTCCCTCCCAAATTCACCCCAGAACTGAGTATCAGGCCACTTGATCCCCCCTTTCCTCTGAGTGATATTTCAGGATGTAAATCGATTCGTTCTGCCCTCCCTCCCGTTGGAGTACCGTGAATGAAGGCTGCTTCTTATATGTATGCTTACCTGAATTTGTACTATATATTATACGCCCATTTAAATGAAAATTCTATATTTTCAGAAATAAGTATCGTTAATTTTTCATTAAATCCAGCTGCTTGTGATTGAAAAAATCTCCAGTTCTCAAAAGCTGTACATTTGGCATGCATGAGCTCAGAGTATCATCGGACGCATGCATGCCTAACTGCTGAATAACTAAAACTATAAAGAAAACATACTTCTGTTTTTATTTAGTATTCCCTCATGATCTTATACCAGATTTCCACCTGCTTTGCGGTTTCGATAGTCCGCCTTTTTTCCAATCGGATCTCAAGTTCTTCCAAATGCTCGAATAATCGAACGCCCCGGCCAAGTATGATGGGCGCAATCCCGATTTGCAGTTCATCCGCTAAATGTGCTTTTAACAACTGCTGGCCGACATCTGCTCCCAGTACGACCACATCTTTTTCTTTGGCTGCCTCTCTGGCCTGTTGAATCGCGCTTTCAATGCCGTCTGTTATGAATGTAATGGTGAGATTCTCATTTTCTTTTGGATGTTTCGCAGGAGGGTTGTGGGTCAACACAAACAATGGCACTTGAAATTCATAGTTATCTGCATAAGCGTCCGGGTCTTCGCTCATATCAAAACTATTCCGTCCCATTACAACCGCTCCCGTGTTGGCCATTTCCGCTTGAATCACTTCGTTCGGCTCAAAGCTCTCATACAGTTTCCCCAATTCCCCATTCCGGTCGCTGATATACCCATCGACTGATAAAATCATTCCCAGGCATACTTTCCCCATGTTCTTCCCTCCGCTTCTTTTTTTCATTAAAAACTACCTCATTCAACTCTTCCAGGGGGAGAAAATCCGTCTCTTTTATGTATTCTTCTTTAACGCTCTATAACCCTTTTAAGGAATAAATCGGCTGCTTTCGAATGATAAAACGGCGTGATACAAATGGTCTTTTTAGTATGGAAGAACAAACAACATTTATCCTTATATAGAATCTTTAAGGTGGAGCCTCCAAGTTTTAACAATTTACCACGCTCAACAAAACCCATCGTATATCTGTGGATCCACGATGGGTTTAATACGACTATAGTGTCACAATTCTTTTTTGTTTTATATGAACCGATCCATTCTCAGATGGTTTTTATACGGAGACTGATTGTACCGACGTTACTTTAGATTGAAAGGCATAGGCTGTCTGCAGAACCTGCTCATCCATACCCATTTTCCCAACAAGCATCATTCCAACCGGAAGTCCATTTGATGTTCCGCACGGTACATTCATCGCAGGGTGGCCAGTAATATTAAATGGCGCTGTGTTCTGTATCATACCGAGCGCATTTCCGATCACTTCTTCACGAGTGGCGTCTGCGGGAGGAATCTCGGTTGCTTTCATGGGGGTTGTCGGCATAACAAGTATATCAAAATCTTCAAAAGCTTTGTCATAGGCAGCTTTCAATGAACGAGCGAGGTTTTGGGCCTTGGCGTAATATTTTCCATTGTATTGGCTCCGCATGTACTCACCAAGCAGCATGATCATCTTGACCGTCTCAGAGTATTCATCCGCTCTTATTTTCCTGGACTTTCCATAGTAATCTAGAAAAAAAGTACTATAATGGCCTTTATAGTTTTTCCCCATTCCGTTTTCGTTGATCATCATAGAGGTCAAACCTTCAATACCAATGCCATTCCATATATGAATTCCATCCACATGCATGGGGATGGATACTTCTTCAACAACTGTTCCAAATTCTTTTAGTGACTCTGCCGTTTCCTTGACCTTTCGATTGACATCCTCTTCCGAAACGTCCCATTCAAATCCTTCGCTGACAATACCTATTTTTAATGACACTTTTTCCTGAAGAGCATCACTGTAATTTTTCTTTTTCAGCCCGCTCTGCCTTGCATCCAGTCCGTCCTCTCCAGCAAGTACATCGAGCAGAAGAGCTACATCTTCAACACTTCGGGCCATAGGACCTGTGTGATCTAATGTTTGTTCAATCGGTACAATACCAGTATACGGAACAAGGCCATGAGTCGGTTTTAATCCATAAATACCACACCAGGCACTCGGCATTCTGATGGAACCTCCTTGATCTCCACCGATGGCCATATCCACTTCTCCAGAAGCAACGAGCGCCGCGGATCCACTTGAAGACCCACCGGTGGAGCGTGTCTCATCGTGCGGATTCAACACAGGGCCTGTGGCAGAGGTATGGCTGCCACCTGACAGACAAAAATCTTCGCAGACCGCTTTTCCTGCGATCGTACCGCCGGCTTCCAGGATTCTGGTGACTATAGTTGCATCTTCATTTGGTATATACCCTTCTAACAAAGCGGATCCGTTCATCATAGGCACTCCTGCCAGGCTGACATTGTCTTTAAGAACAATCCTTTTTCCAGCAAGCAGCCCTTCTTTTTCACCTGTAACTTCTGACTTCCAATACCATGCATTGTACTTGTTTTCTTCATCAGAAGGCCTATAGCCGGGTGTCCGAGGATATTTAACCGGAAGAGTCGGCTCTGCCAATTCATCAAGACGCGCGTATGAACCGAGTGTGCCCTCTATCAAGTCTTGATACGCTGCAACGTCTGCGTCCTCCAAATGTAAGTGAAATTGATCTGCGATTGTTTTTAATTGTTCTACTGTCGGTTTTTTTACTCTCATGTGATTCCCTCCCGTGAATTTTTGATATAAAAGGAAACTGCCTCCTTTTATTTTTACAATTGATGATTAAAAAAACCATTAAATTGACAGATAATCTACCTCAGTTTTTCCTACGGTGGAAAGTATATCTACTTTTTTTATAAATGTGCAGACAATAAAAAAATGCCCATAAAACAATGAAAAATGGAAACTTGTAAAAACAAGTTTCCATTTCATTATAATTATCATTTTATAGGGTGGTGGCTTTCTGTTGCAGGAAATCTTCGGTTGATATCACTTTCGCATACATGCCTTGGAGTGCGCCGACAAACGCATATTGAACCTGTTCTGCTGAAACGGTCTTATTTTGATAAGCCAACTCTCTTGTCGCACAGGCATCTTCGATAAGTGTTGTTTCATAGCCTAAATCCACGGCCGCCCGCACGGTTGCATCGATACACATATGTGTCATCATGCCCACCACTACTACCTTTGTTATTTCTTTTTCTTTTAATTGGTTTTCTAATTTTGTTTTTAAGAAGCTGTTGGGAAAGTTTTTGACAATGATGCTTTCTTCTTCCAATGGCTGAACTGCTTCATGCAGTTCTGCACCTTTTGTATCCGGAAGAAAGAAGCCGAGGGCCGGATCACTTGCGATATGTTGTACGTGAAAAATAGTATCTTTTTGATTTTGTCTAAACCATTCAAGAACTTTAGCAGCATTCGCAGCTGCGCTTTCAGGGTTGCTTAACTCCATTTTTCCATTTGGAAAATAATCGTTTTGAATATCGACAATGATTAAAGCTGTGCTCATTTGCTTCACCCCATTACTAAGATTTTAATACAAGGTAATCATATACTTAATTTCAACTTATATCGACCTTCAAATTTTCCGCTGATATTTCCCAAGTCCAAATATCACTTTTTTATATATAAAATTCTTGTGGAGAGTCTTCCTATTCTTTTTGTAAGTGTACAGACCATACGAAAAACGCCCATAAAGTTATCTATAACCTTTACGGACGTTTAATCTGATTTTTCTTTCTTTGCAGAGAAAACAATCGCTGGAGTGTTTTCTCTATAAAGAAGAGGAGAGAGTTTTTTTCTCACTTAATTGACCTGTTGCGACAAAAAATGTTTGCTCGTCGGTTTCTTTTCTACATATTTTCCGTAAAACAACCGTATATCGCTTCCCCTCTATCATAAGTTCATAGGGATGATTTGTTTCAAGCGCGTCCTGAATCGCAAACACAATCTTACCAAAATTGCTTTTTTTCGTTTTTTGTCTGCCAAAAAAACGTCTTTTCACTTTGTGTTCTCCTCGTTTGGAAACAAGAGGACATTTAAAATGCATCACAATCACTCCACATGTTACTATTCCATTTTCTAAAAATAAGGCTGAGTTTTGATTTCCAGCCATGTTTCTCTCCCCCCTTGTTTACTTTATATAAGGCATATCGATATTCTGCTGATCGTAGGAATGGATGGATCGACTGCCGGCATATGAACTAATGTGATTGTTCAACCGGTCATCTTTTTATCAAATGTTCAATTCATCAGCATGAAGGTTCCAACTGCTATAACAATGAGGATAATAAAAGCTGTGATCATATATGTCGTTAAGCTGTTCATACTACTCCTCCTTTTTCCCAACATGCTATTTTTGATTTGACGAAAACAATTTTTATGGTTAGTATAAAAACGCCTAAATAGACAATGATATTTTTGTTCAGGAACCAACTTATCCCCCTGTCACTTGCTTAGACAGATCATTTTGGTTAAAGAATCCCTTCTCTTTTCGTACATGACGAAGAGGATTTGAAAGAAGCGAATAAGGAGGAACAATATCCAAATCCACTTCTTTTGTTTTCATCAACACATGAAGTCGTTCTTGCACAACTGGTAGAAATGAGACGGTCGTAATAATCCATTCCCGGGGATGATAGGGGGAGATGGCTTCATAGAGTTCCTCTTCCGAAATAAAACAAACAAGCTGGTACCCCTGCTCCCGCCATGGTTTGAGATCACTTAATGTACCGACGATAATTTCATGGTTCTGCTTGCGGCAAAGATACGCTACCAAAGGGGTAGTATTCATGGGAAGCCTCCTTTTTTTATCATACAGATTATATGTCTATTCGATGTTATCAGCGTTACTCGCCTTTTTTGAATCGTATTTCGTTACAATGAGCCGGTCATTCTCTTGTACTCACTATTTCTTCTTTTTTAAAACGATTGGGATTGATTTCAGCCTCTATTTTTGGCAGCATACGAGCTGTCCGCATGGATCAGCACCACCATATTTCCACGTTCTATATCATCGATATAAAGAAGCGCTTCTTCTTCCAGCAGGCCTAACCGGATTAAAGTATCTTTAGTGTGCCCTCCGTGTTCGATACCTTCCGGTGTCCCGGAGAACACTTCCTTCATGCTGTCCAGAAAGTCGTGTTTTTCTTTGCTTCGCTGCCGTGGATTTTCTACCTGAATATTGGTATCTGTCTCTTCGGCCAAAATAGTTCCCCGTTCTTCATCATTGAGAACGATGGAAAGGTCGCTGGAACGAATGCCCTGTTTTTTCAAATATTCCACGCGTTCTCTTGCTTCATGTGCGGTTTCATATACACCCTGTAATTTTGTCGTCATTGTATCGCACCTTCCTTTTCCTTTTTTTGTTTTCTATCTGGATACCTCTCTTCTTGCGTTCTTTCACCATGTGTACTCTTTTTGTTGTATGATTGTTTCCTCCTTTTTCAGAATAGTCCGTAAAAAAAGCCACACCTGCCTTCGAAAGGCGGTGTGGCTCGGACAACAAACGTTCTTGTCTGCTGACTGTACCATAGGTTTATAGAACGGCCCTGCCGTACGTTTTGTCGTTATACAAAGAATGCCTATTTTTCTTAAAGAAAATCGAATCATGAATCATTTCTTATGTCAGCCTGCACGTCCATAGTAGTGTTATTTACATAGATGGTTTTCTTTTCTACTATGGTACAAGCTTCTTTTTCCCATTCATGCCGTAAAGCAGAAGGATAGCAGAGAAACGTAATAATCATTTCCTGGGAACGATAAAGCTGCAGAGCTTTCACTAATTCTTCCACTTCGCTGAATATGTTTTCTGTTGTTTCACCTGTAATTGTTTTAATTTCTGCCTCCGTTCCCACTAATACTTCATTGCTTTTACTAACATAGACAAAAGCAAATAATGTCATGGTAACGCCTCCTTTTAATGCCAATAGAAAAAGCCACATCTTCCCTAAAGAGGAGATGTGGCTTAGACAACAAACGTTCTTGTTTACTGCCTGTACCTTAGATGTATAAGCGGCTGTTCCGCTTTTTATATTATTCTAATTATATCACACTTTCCCTTTTATATCAATCCGCTCCGGTGTTTCCTCCCCTCTTCTTTCGGTTTTCTTTCGGTTTTTCTAAGCCAATCAATAAATATCCTTTATCTTTCTGAAAATGCCAGTCAACAAATGTTTCTTCAATCGTTCGCTGTAACAGACTTTCCAGCACATGCTTAGCAAATATTCTTTTTTCCAGCGGCCGCTTTACAATTTTTAAAGTCTCGACATAGTCCTGCTCGATTAGGGCATTTTCAATTTCAACAAAAACGCCAATACGTTCAACTAAAATAAGCCGTGGGTTTAACCAGAATAGATTGGTTTCCTCCGGTTCCTTCTGCACTTTTTCGCTGAGAGCGTTTATTTGTCGGTGAAACATCGTTTCATTCAATTCTTTGGGCCACGGAAACGCATCTACTTGTGATGGGGAAACGTCCAGTACAATCCACACCATTCCCGTACATTTTTTATTCTTTCGAAAGTTCCAATCATAATAAATTTCCAGAACCGTTTCGTTGGTTTCTTCTTCCACAATCTGCTGAATGACAGGAAGAATTTTGATCATCATCTGTTCGCGTAATTGATCCAATTGCAACCGGTTGTTTTGGTTCAATAACACCTCTTCCATTGGAGCTAAAAACCCTTGTAAATGGATGGTGACAAAAGGTGGGGTGACCATCACATAGATACTCTCAGGCCCTTTTCCAAAATGCGTTTGAAACATTTTCCCTAACCGTTTTGATGCCTGCTGCTCGTTTTCTTCTTGGGTATCCATTTGCGGCATCCTTTCTTTAAGCGATTAGCCTCTTCGGCAGATTATGTTTGATTTGTTCTTATAAAGCATTAGAAAAGAGCTGCAAATCCGCTAGTGAATTTGCAGCTCTTTTCAACAAAATACTTAAACAAATATACAGACCATTCTACGATACAGCTTTATTTGAATTACCGGTTTGAAGTTGCTATATGGTGATCTTTTTCAGGGAAAACCTTCTGGTCCAGGTATTTATGGAAAAACCATTCTCCTGCGCCGATGATAAGTGCGGAAATAATGGCTGCCTGTACGATGTCATCACTGGTGACAAGTATAACATCTCCCATCAACCAAATTACAAGAAAGGCCAGAACGATATCTCCAACTGTCGCCATAGCATTACGCTTTGTCTGGTCTGAATCAGCATCATTCGTGCCGACTCGAGTCGTTTGACCCGAAGCGGGTTGAATTGTATGATCTTCTTTTTTGCGGAAAACCATAAGATCCCCGAGCAAATAAGCCAACAAAGTTAGAACCAAACTGATAATCAGTGTATTGCCGACTTCTACATTGTAAAATGCTGTCAAGACAATTAATAGGACAACAGCAACCATAAGAAATTTCATACTAAGTGCTTTTAAGTGTTTCACTGTCTTTTCCCTCCTTTCTATTTTAATTGATAATTCCCTGGTTTCGTCAGCTATTATTCTGCTGCTTTACACGGACTGGCTGAATGAAGCCATAAAAAAATAGGCCGAAAAAGGCCTATGCGCCTTTCTCGACCTATTAGCAGGCATTGATTCCTCTAATTACAGCCGGTCATGTATAAAGTTAATTAGATCCATTTATCCGAAACCACGTCATTATTCTAAACGGTGTTACTCTTACTATTCCCAAGTGGAGTGTTCTTAAACGTACGCCATCTGCCTCTAATCAAAAAAACTTCCTTTTTTTGTATTTTTGGAAATATATAGTTGACAAAGTTCCAACAGCTTCTATAATTTTTAATATATACTAGTTTTGCCCCTGCTGAACACAATATTTCATGTGTACATAAAAGGGGGGCATGAAATATGAAATTTAATAAAGAAGACATGAAAATGAACCTTTCACTGTTATGGATATTTGTGCTTTTGAACATGATTTACGCCGACATTTTTGGATTTATGAAGACTGGGTTTATACAGGAAATTATAACGGGAAATGTTGACGGCATCCAGATCACACCTGGTTTTTTGTTGATAGCAGCCATACTTATAGAAATTCCAATTATTATGGTTCTTTTATCAAGGTTTTTGAAGTATAAAATAAATCGATGGGCGAACATCATTGCAGCTTCTTTCACTATTGTATTTATTATAGCTGGTGGAACAGCCGCTTCTTTCTATATCTTTTTTGCAGCCATAGAAGTGGTAGGTTTGTTACTAATAATATGGTGTGCTTGGAAGTGGACAGATCCTGACACTGCTCCTCTATAAGCTATTCATTTTATATAATAGTAGAAGGGCTTGTACTGTCATTAGTTTCGTACATTTCTAGTTAACTCAACCTATTGCTGTTTTTTTATTTTCTTTCGGTTTTTCTAAACCAATCAGTAAATATCCTTTATCTTTCTGGAAATGCCAATCGACAAACGTCTCATGGATCGTTCGCTGCAACAGGCTTTCCAACACATGCTTAGCAAATAAATTTTTTTCGAGCGGGCGCTTTACAGTCTTTAAGGTCTCGCCATAGTTTTGTTCAATTAATGCATTTTCAATTTCAACAAAAATGCCAATTCGTTCGACTAAAATCAACCGTGGATTTAACCAGAATAGATTGGTTTCCTCCGGTTCCTTCTGTACTTTTCTGCTAAGCTCAATAATCTGACGGCGAAACATCGTTTCATTCAATTCTTTAGGCCACGGAAAAGCATCTACTTGTGATGGAGAAACGTCCAGTACCATCCACACCATCCCTGTGCATTTGTTGTTCTTTCGAAAATTCCAGTCATAATACATTTCCAGAACTGTCTCGTTGAGATCTTCTTCCACAATCTGTTGAATAACAGGAAGAACTTTGATCATCATTTGTTCGCGTAATTGTTCCAGCTGCAATTGCTTATCCTGATGCAATAATATTTCTTCCATTGGAGCTAAAAAACCTTGCAGATAAATCGTTACAAAAGGGGGGGTGTTCATCACGTATATCGCCTCGGGGCCTTTTCCAAAATGAGTTTGAAACATCTTCCCTAATCGTTTCGATGCTTTCTGTTCCTTTTGTTGTTGAGTAAGCATTGAAAGCGTCCCCTTTCAATAATAAGCTTTTGTTTTGTTTACTTTTTATTAGAATCTTATAAACAAAAAAGATAGCATATGTGGTTTCCCTTTTTAGTATAGAATATCAAACTTTTCTTAAAAAAAGTAAAGAATAGCTTGCATTTCTACATACATAAAAAGAGCGGCCAAAAGTAGCTGCTCTTTTTGTTATTCAACAGTAGGAATAACTATTTTGTTTAAAAAAACTAGCATCATTTCCATAAAATGGCAATTTATTTAACAGTGAAATACATAGAGGAAGAGCGGTATTGCTCTTTCTCTTTCCACTACTCTTATGGTCAAGTGGTAATGATATCGTTTCGTAATACCTCGAAGAAGAACCGGTAGCTGCCTCTATCACCACCGTCATCAACGCCTTCAACAACAAGATCGTGAGTCCACCGTTCTACGGGGCGGGAACCGTCCTTACGCCGGTAATTAGGTTGAAGCGGGGGCCCGGAACCGCCCATAAGTTCTCCTGCGGAAATGAACTTGGCTTTCACTGGGCAGGCATCGTCTCCCATTCCGAGAACATTTCCTACCACCCACAAAGAAGCGTCGTAGAATGTTTCTTTCTCGCTGGCTACAACCAACTCAGCTCCAGCACCTATCAATCCCCCGGCTGCAGCGGCAGCGGCTTCATTCAACTTGGCGGCAACTTTACGGGTTATAGCCTCTACGTCCCCACTGTCTTTTTCAATCCATGCTACGCGAAGGTATAAATCTTCTACTGGTACTTCATTTACCAGAGGGACTTGGGGGAACGTCAGCCTTGCCCCTGGTTTGCCCATATTCAAGTATTTGCTGTCCGGAATCCGTATGGACTGAATCAATCGGTTGGCTGGTCCATGTACGGAGATCACTCCATAGACCTCGTCGGAGTTTTCCTGCCGTACTTGGCACTCAATCGCTACCAGCCGCACACTGACCACAGACTTTTCAGTGATACGTGTCTCATGATTCTGATGGTTGTATTGAATTTGACCAGATCGGCACTGTAGAGCCCACTTTCCAGGTTCCACCTCAGAGACGGGAAAAGTTGGGTCCAGCGGTAGACCGAGCGCAGAAAAGGTACCTCCGAAGCGCTCCCAGGCATTTTTTAGTTCCTCCTGGGCCTGTTGTCCCTCTAAAATCCGGCTAATATGACTCCGCTGGTTAGGGCCAATTTTGCGGATCGGAACTTTAATTTGTCCTCCATCTTTGAAAGGTTCTAAAACGTCAGATTGCTGACCTGGGAATAACCTCCCGGCCACCGCTCCTTTAAATCGGCTGGAGGTTTGAGCAGGGAACTCAATCACATCAGAATTGACTTTAAGCTGACCGTTGCGCAGTGCGGCAGAAATCAAATCGATGTTATCCGGACTAGGCATAGCGCATCACCCTTCCGTTTATTTTGGTTACTATTTTTGACTGTTGACGCCTTTTCACTTGGCTTCAGTCTTTCCATTTCGTAACATTTGATGATAATTTCTGTTAAAGCATCAGATAACTTTGAATCACTAAAATAGTTGTAAAGCAGATCTTCGAAACGTAACATTGTTGCAACAAAGCGCTTACTTTATGATTATAACGACCCAGTCTTAAAGGCGAAAAATACGTTCTTTTTCATTATTATGATTTTTCAACTACATAATATCATATTTTTAAAAATTATGAATTTTTAATTAGTAATATTAATTCTATTTATTTTTTGAAATACTTCAAGGTTTTTCCCAACTAAAATTTAAAAGAAAATCTTAGAAAATTGACCAAAAAACTAGTAAAAAAACAGTCTGGAAATTTCCGGACTGTTTTTACTCCTTTTTGAAATCCATCTGGTAAGCCCCTTTCTAATCTTGTTTAAATCCCTTCAAACTTTTCACCGTGCTTCATGACCAAACGACGCTTTCATTACATCAGGAGAAAGGGTCACCGCGTGACAGCCGGCTACACTTAACTGCTGCACCTGTTTTGCATTTTTAAAACTTGCTTCGAGTACTTTTGTATCAAATAGATGGTGGTCGATGATCTGCAGTAATTCCTTCGTCACGCCTATCCCATCCAAAAACATATTATCGATCCTGTTCACATAAAGAACGGGCATTCCGCTCTTAAACGATTTAAATAATCTTTTCTCTGTTAGAAATTTCATTGTGTTGTGATTAAAGTTTGCTCTATTTATTAAATCGATAGGAAAAAACAATCCAGCTAACTATTAATAACGGTTTATTTTCATCACTTACTACATGGGAGCTAATGCTTAATGAACGAACCCCGCCGATAAGGTCCCGCTCCACATCCCCTATCATTTCTCCGTCTTTATATACCTCCATTCGCTCTCGAATCGTCTTTGCTCGGAATTCATAGAGATGTCCATCGATTTCTAAAACCATATGCTCCAGCAACTTTTTCATATGTTCTTTTGTTAGCTCACTTTTAATTTCTGCTATCCTTGTGTTATTTTCCCAAATGGTATAACGTGCATGTCCTTTCCAATTCTCTTCACTAGAAACGATAAACGTTCGACCGTCCTGAAATTGGAATGCTAATTGCAAAAACCAGAGTCCTGGTGTACGCAATACATCCGCTACCATTTTATGATAGCTTTTGGCGTAAAATCGGTTGTATGTAGCTACTAATTCTTCTCCTTGAAAAATCTTCTTTTCTCCTGTGAGTAGCTTGTCTTTAAGTACAGTTGTCCATTGTCTACTTGAATCGGTTGGAGAATAAGCGGCGTCTTTATGCTTCTGCCTTATGCTAATCCAAAGAAAAAATGGTAAAGCCAGCAAGAAAATAGACGCCCCTTTAAGGTGGGAGGGGTTATACTCTCCTGCAATTGCCCACCTAAGAGAAATACCTATCAAAGCCGCTATAAATAAAACAACCATTTTTGTCATGTGACTTCCCCCACTTAACTCCTCTATAAAAAGACAGGAGACTTTCCTTTCTCCTCTAAATCTATAGTTCGTTTGTTCTTTTCATTACCCCCATTAAAAAAATAGAAAAATATAAGCTTGAACGAAGACAAGCAGTGTCGCGAAGGCGGAATGTTTCCGGTCTCTGGTAGACTCTTCTACTATGTACCATCTATACATATTGATGGGTATCCCTACAAACACCACAAGACCAAAGAAAATCCAAGATAAAGTAGGCGCTTCAAAGATAATCGCTAACGGAATATATAGGAGAATACCTGTCGCTACGAGGTAATACGTCATACGGATGGCTTTCACGTTTCCCCTCCTTCTTGTCTGTTCGAAGTATTCATCCTCATACGATATAAAAGGCGAATAAGATGAACAAAAATAAAAAAGTATACAATAAATTAGACTTTTTCTTCTCTGCTTGATAATCGATAAGAGTAAGAATAGTGAATGCTATTAGCATAATCAGCCCCATTATAGAATGATCTGCGAAAAAGAAACCAAGGGCCAGAATACAAATAAGGATTCGCATCGAATATTGGACCGTTGTCATGATGACCTCCTATACGATTACATGATTTTCTATACATTACGGCGCCAAAACGATAATTAAGACAAGCGCATACAGTCCAGCGGTCAGAAGACTGTACCATTTCCTATCTGCCTGATAATCAACGATACGGGCGGCGATAAGCGATAGAATAGGAAGATAGACAAATAGAAAGTAATCCGTAAATAAGATACCTATTCCGAAAACGCTGATACTTATTCTTGTAACAATTTATCATGTCGTCATACAAAGCCTGCCTTTTTTATAATATGTATCTCAGAGGGAGGATGTTTTTCTCTCACCGAGCAGACTCTACAAGGATTGTACTCGGTTTGTTTATTCATTCTTTTTTTATGTACATACCATTGCATTTATAAAACTTCTTATTCGGCAGGTTTTCTGCTTTTCAAAAAGGTATAAAAGATGGATCCCACAGAAAAGAAAGCTACAATAATAAGACCTCTTTGGATAGTACTTTCCCATTCCATACCATCTAAGAAAAGCCCACTGTATATTAAAAGCAAAAAGAAACCGATCAATGCTCCAATCAATATGTTTATAAGTGGTTTTATGTAATGGATAGCTATCTCCCTCTCTTTTACTGGTTGTTTCCTCTCGATAGACTAACCTAATCCTTTGTTTCCGGTTGGACGATCCATTTTCCCTTCTTTAATTGATACCCTTGTCGGGTCATCGAGAAGAAGTAGCCTCCTAACATAATAAGTAAAGAGACGGCAGCAATGACGCCTCCCATTAATATACTCATCCATAACCTTTCAAAGGTAAAAAGAAAGCCTGTCATCAGGATAGTTAAAATGGCAAAATAGGCGATCGGATTCTTTGTACCATCAAAATTTTGGTCAAATGTGGTCATACCTTCTTCTTTAAAATGCTTATACACGGTAAACCGAAAAAAGAAGCTGATCGTCGCCCCAGCCGCTACCCCTATTACTATATTATCTGCTACAGTTGCGACACCGAAAAGAACAGCAAAAGTAAAAATACCCAATATAAAACTTAATCCATGAAAAATGGCGTTTTTATCCTTCACTATCATCCTTCCTTTCTATTACTATTTAATAGATCCCCTCTCTTCTCACATAATCAAACGGGAAAATAGAGCCAGTAATGCTCCTACAATAAGTATAATTCCCCCTATTCGATATTTTTTAAATGACGGGGAGAAATAAAAATGCAGACCTAAAAATAAAATGCCCATAACAGTAAAAATACTTCCCCATTCTGATGAATCTATAAAAAAGAGTAACATCACTCCTATCAATATAGAAACTGCAGAAGCAATATAAAAAATGTAATTCATTAAAAACCCTCTTTTCTATAGCATAATATAAAGAAACAGATAACTAATTTAACTTTCTAATTGTTTTACTAATTTATAAAACGTTGTTTTTTTCACCTCAGCTTTTTCCATGGCCTTTACTGCGGTGATCTTTCCTTCTTTCCATTCCTTGTACGCCTCTAAAAAAGCATCACTTGCTTGCGCTTGTGGTCTTCCATACGCCTTTCCCTGTTTTAAAGCCATATCGATTCCTTCACGTTGGCGCTTTCGAATACGATCTCGTTCTTCCTGCGCCATCCAGGATAGAATTTGTAGCACCAAATCAGCAATAAAGGTCCCCATGCTGTCTTTATATTGGGTCGTATCCAGTAAGGGCATATCCAGGACGACAATATCGGCTTGTATTTCTTTCGTAATGGCATTCCATTCCTGGACAATCTCTTCCTTATTTCGGCCAAACCGATCCAAGGAATGAATATATAACACATCCCCTTTTCGTAGCATCCGTTTTAAGAGCTGGTACTGGTCCCTCTGAAAATCTTTTCCACTCACTTTATCGATAAAGATATCTCGATTTGGGATGCCTTTATCGTTCATTGCTTGGACTTGTCGTCCTTCATTTTGATCTTTGCTGCTGACTCGTATGTACGCGTAGTGACGATGTTCCATCAGTATCCCCTTTCTTTTTACAACCCTCCTGGAAAGTATACCGTTTCCGTTCGTAAATGTGTAGGCGAAATAAAAAACGACCGTAAAGTTAATTACAACTTTTACGGACGTTCATAGTGATTCTTTTTGCTCTTATTTTATGCGTTCCTAAAAGTTTACTTTTACGAACAACGAAAAAATACGTTACTAGCACTTCCTCTTTCCTATCCTTTTTACATGTTTAATTTAGGTAGAAAAGGAAATAGATAGAAGTAATGCATTTTTAATTATACATAAGGAGTTCGATGGTCATTGGAATACTTGTCATTTACAAAACCCTTTTTTGTTTTCTCTACTAAAAAAAGCAGTCTAAAAAACAAAGAAGGGCAAATAAAATATCGTTGTCAAAAATATTATGCTTCAAGAAGCGAATTATTTTTACTAAAGAACATCCACAACGTGAAAGTGTACGATGCTTCGAATAACCTTCAAGGTCATGTTATTCAAACCGAACGAGCACGTGATAAATGGAAAATAGAGTTTGGAGAGCAGCTAGAACATATGGCCCGTATGGAAGATGTGTCTACTATTTCCACTCACAAAAGACTTTCCATAAGCTTTTTAGATAAAAGGTGGTTAATTAAACATAATCTTGGTCAGAAAAAAGCACATATGTATCAAATAAAAAATAATGAACCGGAAGATGAAATGGTTACATTCACTACGGACAAAATAAGCTTATCCAATCACGAAATAATACCCGTTGAAACAGACGTAGATGAAAGATTGATCATAAGCGCTTTATATACGTTCGCTTTAATCAAAAGCAGAGAATAAAATTTAATTCCTATTATATCCAGAGCCACTCTTTAAGTCATCTTCCATACCCAGCTTAGGGAGGACACTATCTCTATAAGTGTTTTTTAATGTTCGCAGACCTCTCCCAACTAACCTTTCATACGTCAATGCTATTAATACGCATTTTATACCTAACCAGATCCTTTAAATTCGTTAACAGAGAGGAAGAAAGTAATTGATATACCAAACGTTATTAGTGTTTTGTGTTTTAGGAGGAGTATTTTTCATTCTAGATCCTTTACTGGGGGAGTCTTCCTCCCATCCCCATGAGCGTATTAGACCCGAACGGTATTATTCTTTACTTGGTCTATATGCCATTTTTGTTTTTTTCTCCATCGTTTACACTACCAGGGTGTTTAAAAACAGAAAGAAAAAACAACATCGGTCCCTGGCTCATTTAGACCCTGATCATCTAAAGCACCTGCAGCCGAATCAATATCTTTTTCAAGAACCTTATCAATTGCTGCATGACGTACCACACGGTATTTATAACCATCAAGGGGAAGTGCTGGCTGCATTTGAAATAAACGATTCGAAGACTTCACCACATGCTGATGTACTCACCAGACTAATGAAATATCCCAATGTCAAAATATCTTCTCACACGTCTTCTACGATTATCCAGTTAGAACATGAACCTTTTCGGAAAGCCATGTTTTTAAGAAAGTATAAGGTATATAGAAATGGAGAGTATCAAGGCTTTCTCGAAATACCAAAAGTAAAGCTCAATCATATGAAGCATCTGTTCTTTTTCAAATATACGAAAAACAACAAAGAATACCAGATAGCAAGTGGTCAGTTAGACACGGTGGCTTACTTGACTGATCTGGAAGAAGACCGGGATATCCTTACCGTGGAGCGCTCTACCCTGGGCCTAAATAAATCCAAAACAGCTGGGGAAAAAGGACGCATCCATACGATAGAAGACTCACATATACGGGACGAGAATGAGATGGCTTTAGAAGAAAAAATGGCTGTTTATTTACAAGCCTGGCTATTTGCTAACAAAAAATCATGATTTTCTGCGCTTCATTGAATACGATTGCTAAGGTCATAAGTTAAGGAACCGCGTATCCTAGTGTATTTATTTCCTAACACGATCCTTTGTTCATATGGGAGGTTCTGAATAGGAGAAGACACTTTCGATTAAAATACGAAGGGGGTCTTTCTATGCATACTATTGATGAAGCTCTAATAAAAATTTTGCACTTACGCTTTATGGAATCCACACCAAAAGGCGTGCACTATTCCATAGAACAAAATAGGGAGATCTGCCCCTATAAACGAGTCTTCTACCTCCCCTTCATACGTTCTTTTTACTGACGTGGTTCGATAGGTTTCTCCCACTTCTTCTTTTTCCGAATTTAATATTTTTCCTTTTCCAGAAAAGGTTGCTTTGATAGAAAAGAATGGGAGCTCCTCTACCTTTACATCCATTTGGTGCATTTTAAAAAACCCGTCTGGATTACTTATCCTACCAATAGAATGTTCTCCTTTCTTTATTTCCCATTCTCCTCCTTTAATCAAGGTGAAAGAGTTTTGGACAATACGATATTGGTCACCGTTTGTATCATGTATATTCAGATTAATATCATATTGTGGGCTTCTTGTTTGAGGGTTCGTAAAATATCTACTAATGGAACCTATTTGTTGGCCATTTTCATTTACATCAAATGTTTTATCTGATTTACCAACGGTTGGCGCTGTATATTCAAAGTGCATATAAACCCTCTTTCTCTTTTGATGTCTTATAGATCTATAAGGGAAGGGATCAGACATCCTTGCCTATTTATTGAATGAAATGATCTTTTGTTCATCCAAGACGTTATACAAATAGCATTACATACATCGCACCAATCAAAGCACCCGTTTCTACATGAGTAAAAGACTCCTGATCATGGATATACATTTTTTTCTTGAGCCTGGGAGGTTCTAAATAGGAAACATATGCTGCTGCTATTTTTTTATCAGCTGCATAATTCCAAACTCTAACTTTAAGGGATCACTACTAGCTTATCAAAACACTTCTTCTCTTTTTTTTCATCGATATCTAACTACTATGCTCCTAAACCGCTTGCAACAAAAGATCGAGAGATTTGAAAGGGTCCAGCCTGACAACTTTTATATCTCCATTTAAAAGCAGCGTAAACTTAAAACAAAGATCCCTTTTACTTATTACGTACGATTATAGGCTTCTTGTAGAGATCTTCTCTTCTGTTATTAAGATAATCTAGAAAGCCTCGAGCTTTTTTTATTTCCGGAAGGTGGAGTTTTATAACGGCCAACTCTTCGTTGTGGCCACCTTTATACAAGGACTGCCCTTTTGGATCTATCACTTGGCTCTCTCCAAAAAAGACATTATCAATGTGTAACCCAACTTTATTAACGGCTACCATAAAAAGATGATTTTCCATAGCACGAGCGTGGAGATAACTGTCTTGATATTGTTGATAAGGGACCATATTTGCTGCCAATACTATCACTATTTCTGCACCATTAGCTGCAAGCTTCCTTGCCATTTCCGGAAATTCCACATCATAGGTGATTAAAATTCCAATATTCCCCTCTGCACAATTTATGAGCGAGAAATGATCTCCTTCAGTAAAAATTTCTTTTTCATTATGATATAAATGAGTTTTTCGATATACATTCAATATCTCTCCGTTCGAATCAATAAAAATCGCAGAGTTATAAAGTTTATTGTCACTCGCTTCTGGAAAACCAGCTATTATTTTTATTCCGCAATTTTTAGCCGTGTCTTGCAGCATTTTAATACTTGGCCCCTCAACTGATTCTGCAAGTTCATATAGTTTGTCATTGATCACATATCCGGAAAGAAATAATTCCGGAAACACAATACATTCAGCACCTTGTTGTTTTGCCTCGACTATGGAAGTAACCATTCTTTTTAGATTTGCGTCTTTATCTAATAGTTCGCATCGCAATTGAGCAAGGGCCACAGTAAAAGAATCTTTTGCCATTAACTTTTATTCCTTTCTTTAAGCGAGTTCTTTTCAAAATATTTTTTAATTTTTTTAGAAATAGTAGATTGGTCTACTCCTAAAACTTCTGCTGTTTTATAAGTGTTTTCATATTGACGATAAGCTTGCAATATCAGTTTTTTCTCTACTTCTTCTTTCGCTTGTTTTAATGTGGGAAGTTCTTTTTCCCAACCTTCATTAAATGGAAGCGGATTTTCTCTTGTATTGTGATATATTTTAGCTTCTAATGCTAAATCTTTTTGCTCAAATTCTAACGCTCCATTTGTTATAATCAAGCGCTCTATAGTATTTTCAAGTTCACGCACATTCCCTAACCATTGCTTTTGACAAAGATTACTAATTTCTGCTGGAGTGAGAGAAAAAGAGCTTTCGTATTTTTGATTAAATTTTTGAATTAAGAGCTTAATTAAATCCGGGATATCTTCTTTTCGCTCACGTAGTGAGGGGATCCGAATTGGTACCACATTTAAACGATAGTATAAATCTTCTCTAAAAGCCCTCTCTGAAACCAATGAAGCTAGATCTTTATTTGTGGCTGTAATAATCCGTATGTTAATTTTTTTCCGAGAGATACCTCCAACTCTTCTAATTTTATTTTCTTGGACCACATCTAGCAATTTCGATTGCATAAAATATGGAATTTCTGCAATCTCATCTAAAAAAATGGTACCTCCTTCTGCCGCTTCGAATAATCCTATCTTTCCGGTATTTTTCCCTCCCGTAAAAGTTCCTGGTTCATATCCAAATAATTCCGATTCTATTAAATTTCCTGGTAATGAACCACAATTAACCGTTACAAAAGGCATTTCTTTTCTACTGCTTTTATTATGAATGAGGCGAGCAATGGCACTTTTTCCAACCCCTGACTCCCCTAATAACAAAATTGTAGGATCTACTTCAGCCATGTTATCAATAATTTGAAGGATCTGTTTCATGGGTGGTGATTCAAAAATCATTTTTGTGTCTAAATGTTCTGGTTTCTGATAACCAAAACGAATGAATACATAGGCTTTACAAGCTAAGTTTTTTAAAGAATACGAACAATAATAAACAACATCTCCATAGTGAGTTTTTATCGATTGAGAAGTTACCTCAAAATCAAGAGAAGTCGTAAAGACGTTTCCCCAGTTTAAATCACGAATATTCTTCCCATTTTCAAAAAAAGTATTAGGATGTTGTAAAACTATTTTTTCCTTTCCTTGGATATCAACAATTAATCCTTCTTCATCGGTTAAAATCAATATTTGATGAAAAAATGCCATTTTATCTCCCCATTTTGATGCTTTATATCATCATGATGCGCCAAAACATCGTAATTTTATTAATTTAATGAATTATATCATCTTTTTAAGATAATTATCTAAAAAAGACTGAAAAATCAATCTAATTATATTGGCATGATCATTGCATTAATAAAAGGAAATGTGAATTAAAGGAGGGAAAAAAATGAATATTACTATTGCTCAATTCACACCACTATTAGGCAACAAAGAAAAAAATTTAGAGAAAATTGAAAAAATCATTAAAGAATCTAAAGAAGACTCTACTGATTTAATTATCTTTCCTGAACTTTGCTTAACTGGATATGCGATTCATAAATTATCCGAAGATATATCTGAAAAACTTCAAGGAGAAAGTGTTCAAACAATGCAAAACCTTTGTTTAGAAAATAAAGTTAATGTGGTATTTTCCTTTCCTCAACGTAACGATAAAGGTCTATATAACACCGCGGTATACATCAATGATGAAGGGGAGATTCAATCTGTTTATCAAAAAACACATTTATTTGATAAAGAAGCAAATATTTTTGAACGTGGTGAACATTTCCCAATCGTACAAACTTCTTTTGGTAACATTGGATTAATGATTTGTTACGATTTAGAGTTTCCTGAAGTGGCAAGAATTTTGAAAATGAAAGGGGCAGACCTTATCGTATCTCCCACAGCCAATATGGTGCCTTATGCGGAATACCAAGAAATTTACACTAAGAGTAGAGCCATGGAAAATGAAGTTCCTTTAGCCGTATGTAATCGAACAGGCAAGGAAGAAGAGATGACTTTTTTTGGCCAGAGTATGATAGTAGACGCATTTGGTAATTCTCTACTAAAGCTAGGAAGCAAAGAAGAAGTAAAAACGATTCACGTTCCATTAAATCTCCCCAAAGATCCAAAATTAGATTATTTGCACAATCGTCAAGCTGACTTGTACTCTGACTTAATCTATTAATGTAAGGAGGATGAACATTATTAGTAATGATAGAAAAGATGAGTTACAACAATTTGCCGAAGAATTAGAGATAGTCACTGATGTAACAAAGACTGATCACCATTTATTATTTTGGATAGGTGTCACGCCATTCTTTATCCTGTTTCTCTTTATCGGACTATAACTTATATTGGCCATGAAAGGAGAACTCTCATGCGGAAAAGCTCAATCGATATCGCACCTATCGCAGCGAAAGATCGAGATGCTAGTCCATTTACGATGTTTTGGCTTTTTGCTGGTGGAAATGTTCTATTAGCAACGTTTATGGTGGGTAGTGCTTATGCAGAAGGGCTTGGACTGACATTAATGATTGTTGCTACTATCTTTGGTAACTTAGCAGGGTATACTATATGCGCTTGGTCTAGTCAAAAAAATGTTAAGTATGGAATAGATGAGGCAATTTCTCATCGCCCAACTTTTGGCTATCATGGCGCATTATTTGGAGTAATGCTAATTGTTTTTATTACCATCGGCTGGGTTGGAATTCTTTCTAACATGACAGGAAGCGCTGGCCAAATGGCTATGAATACTATAACTGGTGGTTTTAGCTTCAAAGGGGATTACAGTCTATACGCGCTTGGTGGGGGCATTCTTGTTCCGCTTATCCTATTATTAATCAATCCAAAGATTGGATTCAAACTTGCTAATGTAACAGTTCCACTGATGGTATTATTTTCCCTCTACATGCTCTATGAGATGATTACAGGCAGTGGGGCTGCTTCATTATCAAGGATAGAAGCAACGGGTAGTGTTAGCTGGATGTACGCCTTTGAAGTCATCTTCGCTTTTGCTGTCGTTTGGTTACCTTACTTGGGAGCATGGAATAAGTTTTCAAAAACCGAAAGAGGTGGATTTTGGGGCACTTACCTTGGCTTAGCCCTTATCGGCATATTGTTTGGAATTATTGGAGGTATAGCAACCCTTCTAACTGGAGAAATCGACCCCACTTTATGGATGGCTGAACTGAATTTAGGTATTTCTGGTTTCATTATCGTAATTTTAGGGACCATTACAAGTTCTGCGATGCTGTTATATGCAGCTATTATGGCGATTCTTACCGTATTTCCCAAATGGAACTTTCACCTAGTTGCTATCTGTACGGCAGCTCCAGCGGTCATTTTCGTCTATGAAGGTACGTTAAGAGGAATCTTTGACTTAATTCTTATTTTTGGGGGGATGTTAGCAGGACCATATTGGGCGATTATATTAATTGATTATTTCTTCTTAAGAAAACAAAAAATCGACGTGAAAGCTTGTTTTGACCCAAGAGGCATTTACCGTTATTTTAATGGAGTGAACCCAATAGCTGTCACTGCTCAAATTATTGGTATGATTACCTGGATTTTTCTTGGTGGTTGGATGACAGGCTTTAACATGCTTACATTTTCATTAGGTGATCAATTTTTCTACTTCACATCTGCAACACTTCCTTCAATGGGAATCTCTGCCATGGTTTACTTTGTACTAGCAAAAACTGTTGCTTCGCAATATTTATTTGTAGGTAAAGAAGATAATCAACCTTCTATCCCTGAAAAAAAGACCGCTAGTAAAGTTTAGAAAAAATCAATCCAATCACACAAATCAAATGGAGGCTGATTAAGATGACTAATGATACTTGGAGTAGTGTATTACACGCAGGACCAGCGACCTTTTTAAATAGCCCTTTAATAGAGCCCGATCGTCAAAAATTAATGAAACATAATGTGAAAGCTGGAATTCTTGGAGTACCTTTTGATAACACTACGATCACACGAACAGGTTCTACAATGGGACCACGTCGCGTTCGCGATGTTTCCTCTATGACTATCCCTTACCATTTTGATTACGATATAAATGTCCATGAAGCATTTAATGTTCATGATTGTGGAGACGTCAGGGTTAAAATTGGTGACGCATTTAATACTATTGAAAGAGGAAAAGAAGACGTCCTAGAACTCCTTCATGCGGGTACCCTTCCTGTTTTAGTTGGAGGCGATCACGCTGTTACTATTTCTTCTACCAGAGCATTATCTGAATTCGATTCAACCAAAAAATATGGTTTTATTCTGTTTGATGCTCATTTAGATACAGCTGAAGCTATTGACGGTGATAAATGGAATCATTGTTGTCCAGTACCACGAACGATGGAGCTTGATTCGTTTCGTCCTGAAAATGCGGTTATTATAGGACCTCATGGGCCAATGAATCCCAAAAGTGAATTAGAGTACGTAAAAGAAAACAACATCTCCTTGTATACGATGAGAGATGTCTATAAAAATGGAATAGAAAAAGTAGTAAAAGAAGCTATTGAGATTGCATCCAAGGATACTGATGGGGTATATATCTCTTTTGATATGGATTCACTGGAAGCTTCTCAAACCCCTGGAACGTGTGCCCCTACCCCAGGTGGAATTCTTGTTCGTGAAATGATTCAAGCCATTGATCTTCTTGGTAACGTAGAATTAGTTGGTTTCGATGTAGTCGAAATTGCCCCTCCATATGATCATGGGGATATCACAGCGATCACAGCGACAAGATTTATTATAGATATGCTCGCTTCCTATGCCAAAAGTGTAAGCGAACGTTCCACTCAACAACTTATTAAAAGCGACTCAAAATAAAAAGAGCGGGCCCAAAATTTATCCTGAAAATCCCTACAGCAAAATCAGAAGATTAAATGACCAACCTCGTATCACTTTTAAAAGTGATACGAGGTTGTTTTGGAGGTATAGTGTAATTCCCCTTCGCTTCCGTCACGTTTAACGTGGAAAAAATAAAAACACGGAACTTGTCAGTGTTTTAAAGTCTATCCTTTTATCGAGCGCACATTTAGGGCAATGACTTAACGTTATAAATCTAAATTTTTTGGACGCTACTCCTCAAGCAGATAATGTTCTCTCCGGAACAATATCTTCCTTACGAGAAAAGGAACTATGCGTTTCTATATCTCCTGGATTATGCTTTAGTTTACATATCATTGGTTATCCGAAACTCTTCCTATACAAAGAGAGAAAATGGCAGTGATTAGCCTCTTCTCTCCTTTTCTGTTTGTAAAATCGTACTTTTATAAACACTTTTTCCTCTGGCCTTCTTAAAAATTTCATCCGAAAACAGCAATTGTTTATTGATCTATCCGGCGTAGCCAGCATCGATACATATGTCGCTCATCAGATTTTCAGACTGATCCGTTCGTTAAAGCTGATTGGTGTGCAGCCTGTGCTGGCAGGAAGGCGTCCCGAAATAACCCAGACCTCCGTCAATCTTGGCATCAGCTTTCAGGATGTGCCGATTGCTTCATCGCTTGCCCAGGCAATGGATCAGGCACACTAAAAAAGACCGGTACCCATTAGTGGATACCGGTCTTTCCTTTGTCTTCAATGCAGAATCATCTGCTTTTAGACTTTTTCTACAATGTACGTTGGTTTTTCAACGAATTCTTTTCCGCCGAGTTTCTTCGAATGATCGAAGTAGCCGCCGAATTTATAGACGACTTTGTATTCCCGGTCCGGTTCTGTAAACAATTGGTTTTCATTGTTAGAAATAACCGTGACATGATTGTTTTCTACAAAGCTGTCAATTTCACTCGCTTTATAGTTTGTACCTCCAGTTAGTTCGGAAACGGATTGGCTTCCCATATATAATCGCTCCTTTGCGTTATAGTTTGTCACTTCATACTTATACCCGGTTAAAACCTGTTTTAATCATACGATTTAATAGCGACCCCGGATGCTTGGCTCTACGTCCTCTAAATAAAACTTCGTCAGTTTTTCCTGCTCGTCTCTCGAGATCGATCGTTTACACATAAATCTTGACGGTCCCAATTGCTTTTAAAAGTCTTGATAAAGATATTTTAGTATCTTCTTCTTTGAAAATGGATGATATGCCATCTTCTATAGAGGAAGATATTAATTTGTTAAAAAGATTAATAGTAATTGAAAAATCATTTAATGTTGAATTTGCGTTACCTGAAAGAGTTAGCGATATAGAAATAAACAAAGTTGAAATGTTGGAAAGCATCCTAAAACATGAAGCAATAAAAATAAAGATAAATAACATGGTTATTAAATTTAATGATAGGCAATCCTTAAATAATTTATATGATGTAATAACAAAAACGAATGATAAAGGCACGTTACTCAAAACTGCACACGAGGGAGAAGACGCAAAAATCAATTTATTCGATAAAGATATATCCTTTAGTCGATTAGAGCGTACTCTTACTAACGTTAAAATTGAAAATATAAAAAAATAAAAAGAAAAATTGATGATATGGAACCTGGCGATATGCCGCTTTCTGGGTCCTCCTCCTTTTCCTCAAACGGTTTCAAAGAAATGGAAAGAATGAACAAATAAAATAGACGAGCCTCATGGTTTAACGTAAGGGTGGAAGTCGTCCTAAGAAATTAAGCACGAGGGCTGCTGCAACGAAAACAAAGATATTGAAACAGGAATTGCAGCACAGAAATTTCTGAGGAGGAGCCGTGGAACTTCCTTAAGTAGGATAAGTTTATACTATAAAACGGAAAAACAGCCAGGTTTTTCGGCTCCTGGCCGTTTCCAACATCATCTTATTTAGACATTTTATTTTTTAGCTTATCTTTCAAATGCTTGCCTTTCTCTTTATATTGGTCTTTGTTTTCTTCCCAATGGAGTTTTCCTTTTTCCATGGATTTATCTTTCAATTTATGAAATTTATCTATCAATGCCATTTTTATCATCCTTTCGTTCCATAGTATACACTACTGTACCCTTCTTAAAAACAGCAGGCCTATATTTTGCGGTATAGATACCACAAAAGGTATTTCTCTTTTGAAGGAAATCCGCTCTTGACTACTGCTTTCACTGTTATTGTACCCCTTTTATCACGTTTTCTGTAGAAATACCTGCTGCTTTTGTAGATAAAATAAAGAAGAGAAAGGCGATCATTAGAATCCATTAGTTAACTTTACATAATCGCAGTTATCCGAAGCTTCTCCTATAAGATAAAAAATGAATGATAGTATCCGCATGAATCCAATCTGTGTTTATCATAATTTACATACAAATGCCTGGGAGAAAACCGGTTAACCGGTTTTCTCCCAGGCATTTGTATGTATCTTTCTATCTAAAAAAGGGTTCATTTTCTAATGAAGCTCCAATGACGATGCTTTACATTCGACCATAAACGATATACTCGTCTTGATCAGATTTTTTCGCTTCATACAGAGCCGTATCAGCGCACTTTGTCAGCTTTTTTTCGTTGACGGCGTCGTCCGGATACAAGGAAATTCCAATACCAACTCCTATAGGAATCTTGTAGCCATTAAAAGGGACGGGCACTTCATAAGATTTCAAAATTCGTTTAGCTGTATTCTCCGCTGCTTCCAGCGAATCAATGTCAGGCAAAACAACTCCCATTTCATCGCCGCCTAATCGTGCTGTTGTAGCGGCCGAACAGACACAAGCCTGTAGACGGATAGCCATTTCCTTAATGACAGCATCTCCTGCATCATGACCAAATTGATCGTTAATCTTTTTAAACTTCCGTCCATCCATCAGTAAAACCGCCACTTTCTTGCCAGATTGCTTTGCTTGTTGGATCGCCGTTTCCAGCCTATTATCAAAAGTGCGCCGGTTAGGTATGCCCGATAAATGATCGTAGAAGGCCATTTTTGTCATTTCATCTTGGAGACGCTTTCTCTCCGTAATCTCTCTAGCAATGGTGAGTACTTGATTCACTTTTCCATCCATCAGGACAGGCGTAGAAGAAACTTCCATCCAGATCCAATGCCCATCACGATGAAGAAAACGAACTTCAATGGCAGCCGGTTTGTTTCCATACATAGGGGACATAATAGCTTCGATCAAACGGAAGGCATCTTCCGGATGCACATTGGTAGTAAAAGGATTCCCCATATATGCTGAATCCGGGTATCCTAAAATCTTCTCATTGGAAGGAGAGACGTATTCAATCAAACCCGAGGGATTGATTAGCGTAATGACATCGAAAGCACTTTCTGTTATCAGCTTGTATTTCTCCTGGCTTTTCTGCAATTCCTTTTCGGCTTTTTTAAGTTCTGTCACGTTTTTATAAAAGATGGTTGCACCGATGATTTCCCTATTTGCATTTCGTACCGGAGTATATGAAGAGATAATATGTAACGGGGTGCCGCTCTTCGTTAAACGGATGGTTTCGTGTGAATTTACCGTTTCACCTTTCATGATTCTTTCCACGATAGCTAAAGGTTCTGATTTCATATGTTCTGGAACGATAGAACCTCTCTGATTTACCATTTCTTCTTCACTGTAATGGAACGTTTCTTCAAAGGCACGATTCACTTTCGTGATGTCCCCTTTTATATCAATGAAAAAGACAGGATCTGTAGAATTTTCCCAAAAAACTTCAAGTTCTTCTTTTGTCTCTATCAGTGCTTTTTGTGCCCGGTTTCTCTCTGTAACGTCCCTTACGATTGCTAAAATATACTGGCACTGGCCACCTTCTGTCAGGATAGGATGGAGCACGGTTTCCTCTGTGCGTTCCTCGTTTTCAGCTTCTATCCTTTGGATAAACTCAACCGATTTTTGCGTGGATTGAACTTCGCAATAATGCCGAATCAGTACCTGGGCTTGTACTGATGGCATCACATCTTCTATTCTTCTTCCAATAATCTTTTCTTTGAGGGGCAGAATGTTATATGTGGCTGGATTTGCATAAACGTAAAAAAACGTTCCTTGATCTTCTTCCATCAAAAAAACCAAATCGGGTATCAAATCAAAAAGAACTGTGGAAGCTAAAATATCTAATTCCATTTTCCCTGAAACATTTTTCATGCTTTTTCTCTCCTTTGGTAACTAACGATACCTTTTCCATTCAGACTATATTTATTGCTCCTCGATATTTATTAAGAAATATTTTCTTTCTTGATGTTGCTCGTCTATGACGGACTTCTATAATTTGTGGAAAAAGAGCAACTACAAATGTATATTACTAGATTTTTATGAATATTGTAACATATCTGTCATTTAAAACATTTTTTGAAGATAGGAAATTATTCTATAAAAATAAAACAATTATTTTTTCATTATTACTTGAGATAGCTGCAGTGGAAGTTCAGCGAAGTCATAATTATGGAAAATAGTTGGAAGCTCTCTTTTTGATGCCAGGGAAGATCCCACCCCCGGCCATTTCTTCATAATGCTTTATATTCAAGGACGGGCGTCACTTGTAAAACCGCGCTTTTTATAGTGGAAGTTTGATATAATTTATTTAATATCGGCGACGTTAATAAATTGAAATTTGGTGAATCTCATGAAGGAAAAAAATAGACCAAGTAACGATAACACTGCTTTAAAGAAAACCTTATTGCTATATAAAGAAGAAGCAAATGAAGATCGTTTACCGCAGCAAGCTTATATCATTATTCAAAAAGCAATTCTAAACCTGCAGCTTCAACCTAATGAAGCTTTTTTGGAACGGGAAATTATCGAAATGTTGGAAATGAGCCGTACGCCCGTACGTGAAGCCTTAATTCGATTAGAAATGGATCGCTGGATTAGATTAATTCCACGTAAAGGGTTTAGTGTCGAACCAATCATAAAAGAAAATATTGAGCAAATTTGTCAAATTGCTGAAGCTTTAGATGGTGTGGCTGCTGAATTAGCCACTTTCAATATTAACGAAGAGCACCTTGAAATTCTGGATTCCCTTATTACGAATCAAGAAGAGTATTTGAATAAAAATAATTTAAAGGCTTATTTAGATGCAGATAATCAATTTCATCATTTAATCGTTGAGTACTCCCACAATGAACGGCTGATAGATATAATGGACAGTCACTCTGATCAATTGTATCGGGCTAGATTGTTTACCATTAATGAGCGAAAGCTTCCTATTCGGTCCATTAAGGAACATCGGGCCATAGTAGCTGCCATGCGAGCCCAAGACAGCAAAGCCGCTCAACTCTTAATGCATTCCCACAGGCATCGTGGAGGACAAGAAATTTTGGGAATTATCGAAAGAAAGCCAGCGAATAAGACGAAAAAATAACGTAAGACGTTTCTTAACAAGAAGCGTCTTTTTTTATACGCAAAATTAAAAAATTTATTATTTAGCAATTTAAGCTATTTTAACTAATTTAAAGCTTTATATTGACATTAATGAATTTATTAATTATTCTTTAAACAGATAACAAATATCAAATGGGAGGTTTTCAGATGAAAATAATTGATATTAAAGAAAAAGCAGTACCTATTAAATCGAGTATAAGCAATGCTTATATTGATTTTTCAAAAATGAATGTTTCTGTTGTGGCAATCGTCACAGATGTATTGAAAAACGGCAAAAGAGTTGTAGGATATGGGTTTAATTCAAATGGCCGGTATGCTCCAAGTGGAATTCTTCATGAACGATTTATCCCACGTTTATTAGACGCGGAAACAAATGATATTCTAGATGATGAGAAGCTGAATTTTGATCCTCATAAAATTTGGGATATTTTAATGACTGGCGAAAAACCAGGCGGCCATGGAGAAAGGTCGGTCGCAGTGGGAACTCTTGATATGGCAGTTTGGGATGCTGTTGCAAAAATAGAAGAAAAGCCTCTTTATCAACTGCTGGCCGAACGTTATGGGGATGGAAAGCCGGATGAGCAAGTATTTGTTTATGCGGCAGGAGGCTACTATCAGCCAGGGAAAGACGATAACATGCTTCAAGAAGAAATGAAAGGCTATCTGGACTTAGGATATTCAGTTGTGAAAATGAAAATTGGAAACGGTTTAGAAGAAGATCTTAGAAGAATTGAAGCCGTACTAGAAGTGGTGCCCTCCGGCCAATCTCTAGCGGTAGACGTAAACGGACGGTTTGATTTGAAAACAGCGATTCGTTATGCAGAAAAATTAGAGTCATATAATTTATTTTGGTATGAAGAAGCAGGCGATCCATTAGATTATGAGCTTCAGGCGGAGCTTTCTAAGCATTATAAAAACCCTATGGCCACTGGAGAGAATCTATTTTCTATGCAGGACGCTCGAAATCTCATTCGCTATGGGGGAATGAGACCGGATCGAGATTATCTGCAATTTGACTGTGCATTAAGTTATGGCCTTGTAGAGTACATGAAAATACTGGATATGTTAAAGGAACATGGATGGTCTCCCCGCCGCTGCATTCCGCATGGAGGACATCAAATGTCACTGAATATTGCAGCAGGACTGGGACTGGGAGGAAATGAATCTTATCCTGGAGTTTTTGAACCATTTGGAGGGTTTGCCGATAATATTCCTGTTGAGAATGGATATGTTGGGTTGCCTGACGTTCCTGGAATAGGTTTTGAAACAAAAGCACCGTTAATTAAACTGCTTCGTTCGGTAGCTGAATAATACATTACAAAGACAATGTTTTCTTAACTGACTGCTGACTTTTAAGCAATTTAGGAAAAAAGGAGACTGAAGCTTTTGTGCCCACACGATGACATCGATACTGTGTCTTTATCATGGTATCCGTTTCATCGTTTTTTTATTCCACTGCTTTCTTTTTATAAAGAAGCTGTCTTTCTCTAATTCACACCAAACTATATACTTGTAAGGAACGTATTTCAAAGCTCAAGTTTAAAAGCTTTGAAGAAGTTGCTTTATATTTAATGAAGCATTGTAAGGCAATACTTTTTACTCAAAATAAAAAAGCTGCGATCTGAATTTTTAAATGTAGGAACAATTACTAAAGATTTTTTCGCCTCTTTTCCATCACTTCGGCGATTTGTTTCGAATCCGGATTTTCTTCTTTGTGCAATTGCTCAACGATGTTCGCATAATCCGTTTCATTTTTATTCTGACTTAATTTATAGGCAGCCTGAATCTCTCCTACCTTAATCTTAAATCCAACAATCCCCTTTATTTCTTTTTCTAATAAAGAAGAAGAGAGCTTATCCCAAAGAACCGGGTTCTCACGATGTTTCTCGTATTTTTCCAATAATTTTGCCAGATCCTGTTTCAATGCTTCTTCTTCTAAAATAGTGGCAGATCCATATACATGAACCTCCTGAATGATGGCAGGTCCATATATATGAACCGCCTGATAATTCCACGTTGGAACATTTTCCTGTTCATACCAGGAGGAAGAAATGTAAGCGTGTGGCCCTTGAAACGTAATGAGTACCTCTTCAGAGGAGTCGAATGTCCGCCACTGCGGATTGCCGTAAGCCATATGTCCGGTTATATAATACTTCTCGTCTTCTTTTATTAATTGCAAGGGCAAGTGGGTGGCAATGGGTCTTCCTTTTTTTGTAGTGACAAGCGTTCCAAAGGAATTCGTTTGAACAAATTCGCGGATCTTTTCAACATCGGTAATCTTATAATATTTTGGAATATACATGATAGCGTGCTCCTTTTTGTATGAAAATGATTTACTAAAGCCTTTCCAAGAAGTTCTACTACCTTTGATAGAAAAAGATTATGGACTTAGGAGTACTATTTGTAAGCCGAGACCGATATAAAGCCAACTTAAAGCTTTTTGACCCCATCATAAACCGATCGAGTGATTAGCAACAAGACAGCAGGACCTGGGACTAAAAACAATCCGCAGACCACCAGAATAAATGTGCTCAATTCTGCGACACTTACCATTGAATCCCCCTGCTCATTTCACATCCCCAGACCATTCGAATTCACATATAAAGGACAGAGGAAAAGAGCGACTTCACTATTCAATTAAATATTTCCTATTGGACTTCTGCAAATTCCCATGGAAATCCCGTGGTGACTAATGATTTTTTTTAGATTCACAATCGCGTTACCTGAATAAACTTGTTCCATGATATTTTCTATTCTTTCGCTATCTTGGTCACTTACTTTTTGCTTTATAAGCATTTTTTGAAACCATTGGCTAATTTCCATGGGAGAAACATTCCCTGCAATGGAAGAAAGGCGATCGTATCCATGAAAGACTTTTTTTCTAAGTCTACTTCTCCCCCGCCGTAAAAATGTATATCGTTTCGGTCTACACCTTTTTTTATTCGTTCAACTTTTTCTTTGCTTCCAGCATCTTTTATTCCAACGACTAAGTCTGACTTGCTTAATTCGATAATACTCTTCTCTGATAAATCAAAGCCCGTCCTTTTTGGATTGTTATATAAAATGGCAGGTTTATTACTGAGGGCCACAATCCTCTTTGTATAAACGAGTGCTTCTTCTTGTGTAGGTATAATATACGGCGGATAGCCAAGCATGATACCGGCTATTTCTGTGTGGCGAATCTTTTCAGCTAATTCTTCTGCCTCTTTCTGTCTGATTGAAGCCACCCCAAATATAATTTCCATATTAGTAATGAGTTCTTTTTCCCGTTCTAAACCATCTATTATTTCCATTTTCTCTTGGAGGCTCAAACTATGCTGTTCTCCAGTAGTTCCAGAAACAAGAACAGATTTTACGCCTTGTTGATACAGGTCTCTTATATGACTTATTGTCCCTTGAATATTTAAAGATTCATTTTCAAAAAAAGCGGTTGGTACGGCAATGTGAATTGTTTCTGTTAACATTGTTTTTTTCCCCTTTCTTTTTTCTACTTGAACTAAATTGCTCCGTTAGTTCGACTAGAAAAAGCAGCACTTGATTGACGATTTTCTATACGCTCTAATTTAAGTGAAAGTCTTCGCCAACCAACCTTCAGCCTTAAATAGACTCTTTGACTTCATTCATGTCTCTCACTTCATAAGATTTAGAAATAAACAGTTTTGAACCATTTCTTGTTTGGTTTTATGCATTTTCAATACCAGTATCTTACTATGCAATTTGACATCTAAAAAGGTACAATTATGGATAAATAAGCATGTCAAGGAGGCGGCAAAGTGAAAAACACTATTTTTGTCTTGAAGGATGAGTCTCCCAAATACAAGCAAGTATACGAGCAGTTTAAGTCGTTTATTGAACGAGGCGATATCCCTCCCAACAATCGGCTGCCATCCATTCGTCAACTGGCTGAATCCCTTCAAGTCAGCCGCAACACCACATTAATGGCCTATGAGCAGCTTGTCGCGGAAGGCTATATCCGCGGAGAAGGGAGGAAAGGGTATTATGTAAACGAATTAGAACCACTTTTAGTTCAAGATGTTTTCATCTCTCCTGAGAAAAAGCAGAAAGAGACCATACCGCCCATCAACATTGATTTTAGAGCAGGGGCTGTGGATCAAGCCCATTTCCCTTTGAAAATCTGGAGAAGATTATCAAATCAAGTATTAACATTGACGGAGAGCTTTAAATACGGGGATCCCTTTGGGGAAGTGTATTTTCGGGAGCAAATTGCCGCTTATTTATTCCAATCGCGTGGCGTGAAAACAGAAGCCAATGCGATTGTAATCGGCAGCAGTACCCAACAGTTATTAATCCATCTTGGACAAATTCTGAAGGAGGAGAACGACGGCATTATTATCGAAGATCCGGGTTACGATGGAGCAAAGGAAGCTTTTCGGTTTCATCGTTATAGAATGGAGACTTTACCGGTTTATGAGGGAGGGGCTGATTTTACCGAATTAGAAAAAATGGAGTCAACGCTGATTTATGTCACTCCATCTCATCAAAGTCCGTTAGGGGTCAGTATGTCGATTCAGCAAAGGCAAATGCTCATTTATTGGGCGAAAAACATTAACGGATTTATTATCGAAGACGATTACGATAGTGAATTTCGTTATACGCAACAACCGTTTCCAGCACTGGCTTCTATTGATTCAGCAAGAGTCATTTACTTAGGGAATTTCTCAAAGTCCTTTCTTCCCGGGATCCGTCTGAGTTATATGGTGCTGCCCCAGTTACTAGTAGATCGCTACAAAAACCAATTTCGTCATTTTGAGAGTACCGCTTCACTCCAAAATCAGCTGACCATGGCAAAATTTATGGAAGAGGGAGAATGGAATCGTCATATTAAACGTATGCGGCTGGTGTACAAACGAAAAATGCAGTGCTTAGTATCGGAATTGAGAAAGTACTTCAAAAAAAGCATCTCCATTATTGGGGAACAATCGGGGTTATACATCTTAGTGAAGGTACATCTAAATCGGTCGGAAGAATGGTTGATCGAGCGTGCTTCCATTTATGGAGTGAACGTGTATCCGACCTCCATTTATTTTATAGAAAACCATCCTACAGAAGCCGTTATTAAACTGGGATTCAGTAATCTTTCCTGTGAGGAAATACAAGAAGGCGTAAGGTTTTTAAAAAAGGCGTGGACATAAAAACACCGGTGTTTTTCCTGTTTAACAGATTGAGTGAAGACCAACAGGGAAAGTTTTATCTTTCTTTGTTGCTTCTTTACTGCCAATACTTAAATTTTTATATAAGGAGCTGGACGACTCATGGATTTTTATATTGTGGATGTTTGTCAAAAAGGAGTTTGGTATTAATATAAAAGTTCAAACTCCGTCTTCCACTAACATTTATGAAAGTACTTTGGTCATAATCAGGTCTACTTGTTCGTCATCCCCCATAAAAAAGGAATGGGAACCTGATTGGAGAAATCCTTTTTTCTGATAAAATGCAATGGCATTTTCATTTTCTTCCCAAACGCCCAGCCAGATTTTCTTTTTCTTTTGTTCCTGAGCAATTTCCATCGTTTTGTTCATTAGATGTTTTCCAAGACCGTGTTTCTGAAATTTCTGCTTCACGTAAATCCGTTCGACTTCGAGCGCTTCCTCGCCCATTGCTTCCGATTGAGCATCGTCGGTATTAACCTTTAGGTAACCCGCGACCTCTTGACCTACATATACAAAAAAGAACTGAGAAGATCGATTCGCCAATTCGTGTTTTAATTGATCCAAGCTATAGGCTTTTTCCAAATAGGCATTTAAGTGTTCCGGTGAATTTTGTTCCTGAAAAGTCTCGGTAAATGTCTCTATACTTATTGTTTGCAAGTCTCGTGCATTTTCAAAAGTACACTTCATTATCGTTATCGTCATTCGAACAGGTCACTCCTTTAGCTCGTTAATAGTCTCGCTTATGGCCTTTTTTTATAAATTCCCAATCCTTCTCAACATTTTTCCGGATTCGCTCTAAAAACTTGTAGGCAGCCGTCATTTCTTGTTCAGAAAAGCCCGCTAAGGCTACACGATCGGAATGTTCATTCTCTCTTTTGATGAAAGGATAGACCGTTTTTCCTCTTTCCGTTGGAAACAGCTTTTTTTTGCTGTGAGAATCTTCTTTCTTTTCAATAAAGCCGTTCATTTATATCTATTAAATAAAAAACCCAAATGTTGGATTTCACTCTAACATTTGGGGGCACTACCAACCGCGATTGTAAACTCTAATAATAAGAGAGCTTTTTATCTTATGCTTTTCCTGAGGTGCCGAATTCCCTAACTTTTTCTGTTACGGACTGCTTCACTGCTTCAATAGCTGGAAGGAGAATTAGACGCGGTTCATACACATCGGCATCTTCCGCCAGCTTCTTCTTTACTGCTTTGGTCCAGGCTTGTATGTTTTCTGTGTTTACATTGATTTTAGCATGCCCCAGGGAAATCGCACGCTGAACTTGATGAGCCGGAATGCCTGTACCACCGTGAAGTACCAGGGGCAGCTCGGTTTTCCGGGAGATTGCTTCCATCTGCTCAAAACCAAGTTTAGGTTCTCCCTGATAAGGACCGTGAACGGAGCCCAGTGCAGCCGCCAGCGCATCAATTTCTGCTTCTTCTACTAAACGAATACACTCTTCCACATCTGCATATCTTATGCCGCCTACCAGACCATCCTCTTGGCCTCCTACAGAACCAACTTCCCCTTCCACTGAAATACCCCATTTACCAGCATAAGATACTACTTCTTTTGTCATATTGATATTTTCTTCTATGGAATGGTGCGACCCATCAATCATTACGGACGTAAATCCAGCATCCACCGCTTTCTTGCAGCGCTCTACACTCTGGCCATGATCGAGATGTAAAGCTACCGGCACTGTAATATTCAACTCTTCGTACATCGTGCGGACCATTCCAGCCACATTTTTGAATCCTCCCAGAAAATCAACCATTCTATCGGAGGCAGCAATGATCATTGGGGACTGTTCTTCTTGTGCCACTTCTAGAAAAGCAGGAATAAATTCAAGGTTATTAATGTTGTACTGCCCTACAGCATATCCTTCTTGTTTTGCCTTATGAAGCATTTCTTTCATGGATACTAATGCCATATTTTTCACTTCCTTTGTGTTTATATAAACATCTTACCACTTTTTGATAAACTTTTGATTATAGTTTGATAATATATTGAAAATATATGATATACTTTAGGAACTTTCTTTTTTATTTATACTCTGCTATCTTTAACATCAATAGAAATCAGAAAGCAGCGGTGGATTACATGATAAAAAGACAGCGAATAAATGAAATAAGGAAATATGTTGAATCTTACCAGGTAGCTTCATTTGAGACTTTATCCGCTGAATTTAACGTTTCCCTTAATACCATCAGGCGAGATGCTGAATCGCTTGTTCAGCAGGAATTAGTCAAAAAAGTTCATGGAGGCATTGCTGTTCCAGAATCCGGACTTTCTAAATATGAAGATAGGGAGGGACATAACGAGACTGCTAAAAAAGGAATCGGCAAGGCAGCCGCTGATCTTGTAGAAGAAGGAGATATTATTTTTATCGATACGGGCACCACGACCGTTTGGATGGCTCCCTTTCTCAAAAACAAAAAAATAACCGTACTGACTAATAATTTACATTTCATAAATGAAGCAAAAAAATCGTCCGATTTAACGATCATTTCAACTGGAGGGTTATTTGATCCTTCTACTCATTCATTTATCAGCATAGATAATATAGAAGGAATTACCTCTTATAATATTGATAAAGCGTTCATGGCTTCTACCGGCATTTCACTGGAAGGCAGCATAACCCATGCCTCCCCTCTTGAAAACAACATAAAAAAAGCAGTCGTACAAAAAAGCTCTAGTGCTTATATTCTTGCCGACCACTCAAAATTTGAGAAAAAAGCGCTTATGACCTTTGCCCGGTTTCATGATATTGAAGCCGTTATCACCGATGAAGTTCCTTCTAAAGAAATAGAAACTCTACTGAACGAGTCCCGCGTAACTCTTTATAGAACCAACAAAAATAGTAATATGGAGGAATAATATGCCTTTATTAAGATTTGATATGATCACCGGAAGAAGTGACCAGGAATTAAAGCACTTATTGGATACCGTTCACCAGGCAATGGTTGAAACATTCGAAGTTCCTGAAACAGACCGCTACCAGATTGTAAATCAACATAAATCAGATGAAATGATTATTGAAGATACGGGACTTGGATTCACCCGCACAAATGATGTCGTTATAATAAGTGTAACGAGCAAAACCCGTACGAACGAAAAAAAGCAGGCATTTTACCGTTTGGTGGCGGAAAATCTGCAAAAAGAATGTGGCATCTCTCCGGAAAATATCATGATAAACATTACAGAAAATGGGGAAGCGGATTGGAGTTTCGGAAACGGGGAAGCGCAGTTTCTAACAGGAAAACTCTAATAGAACTAAAAAAGCACCAGGCTGCGGACCTGGTGCTTTTTTTAGTTCTTTACATGAATTTTATTTAAGACTTCCAATGACGTGTCTTTAGCTGTCTTAATAGCTTCATCCGGGCTCAGTTTGTAATATTCCGGACGGAATAACTCAACGGATACTGCGCCGTCAAATCCTCTTTCTACAGCTGTTGAGATAATTCCCTGCAGATCAATAGCTCCATGTCCCGGCCATACTCTATCTTCATCTGTTAAGAACCCGATAGGGAAATCTTCAGTGTCATCAATATGAAGAATAAAGATCTTATTTCCATCCGCATTTTGCAGATCCTGTATTTCAGATCCCATGGCATGGAAATGAAAGCAGTCCAGTACCAGTCCTACATTTTCTTTCCCTACAGCTTCAACAATATCGTAAGCCTGGCCAAACGTGTTAATCGTGCACTGTGGGTGCCCTACAAATTCGACAGCTATTTTAACTCCATAGGGTTCAGCTAACTTAGAGAACTCCTGTAATACGCTGATAGCACTTTTCTTAATATCTTCATTTAAGATCTTTTCTTCTGTGACGAGGGGCACAGCAACGATATACGGTGCATTAATATGCTTTGCTTTTTCCAGCATATCCTTGAATTCTTTCACGTTTTCCTGATGTTCCTCTTCTGTACGGTTATTGAAAAAAACTAATGCGTTCATTGCCAGTGGCTTTATATGGTTTTTTTCAAAATAAGAAGCCAGGTCTTCTATCGAATGCGTTTCTAAATACTCCGGAAGTTTATCCATGGTACGAATTTCAATATAATCGTATCCGTGCTTTTCACAAAGTTCTAAGTCGTTTTCTAAATTGGAGTTTTCCAGTGTAGTGGCTTGGTTATAACAAAGCTTCACAGGCTGCTCCCCTCCAGTTTGTTTTGTTTATAGAAAGTCGGACGGTCCGGCAGTTCAATAACTTCCACCTGCTCGGAGGTCTGGGCTCTAACTCCTGCATCCCCTGTAACAGAAGCAATATAACCATCCCAGGATGAAGGTCCCTGCGGCTCGCCTTTTTTCTTAATAGAGTCTATAAAGTCCTGAAACTCGTTGTTGAAAGCATCATCAAAGCGGTGTTTCCAATCCTGCAGAATGTTGTAGCCGTGAACACCGTCTTTACGGTAACCGATACTCGCTACTTCCGGCAGCTTCACGACTCCTTCTTCTCCGATGACTTCACATTGAATATCATATCCAAACTGACAGTTAACAAAAATTTCCGCATGCATAATTATGCCGCTTTTTGTTTCAAATGTTACGATCTGGGGATCTTTCAAATGCTCGAGTGCTCTGCTGGTCTTCTTCGGATACGTAACTTGAATAGATTTATAGTCGTCTCCTACGAGCCAGTGAAGTGTATCAATTTCATGAATCAGCGTGTCAAGAATAGCCATATCTGTCGTATACCGCTCTCCGACTTCCGGATTTCTGTGAGAGCATCGAACCATAAGAGGCTCCCCAATAAAATTGTTATCTATCGCTTCTTTCATTTGAAGGTAACCGCTGTCATACCGGCGCATAAAACCGACCTGCACAAGTCGTTTTCCCTGTTTCTGCTCAGCTGTCACAATACGTTCGCAGCCTTCGGACGTAGTAGCTAAAGGCTTTTCTACAAAGACAAATTTACCTGCTTCGATTGCTTTTAGTACCGTCCCTTCGTGTGCAGGCCCCCAGCTGGTTACCAGCACGGCCTGAACATTGGGATCATTGATTAATTCTGTATCATCTTTATGCACAGCTGCTTTGATATCTAATTCTGTTACAATGTTTTCGGCTAGTTCCTGGTTCACATCCGTAACAGCAACAATGTCCGCTCCTGTCAGTTTACGTGTGATACGCTTCATATGCTCCTGTCCAATGGCTCCAGTACCTACTACTCCAAATCCTAAACTCATAACTATTTCCTCCTAAATGTAATGCTTTTTATTTTCTTCACGCCCAGCAGTTATTTGGTTTTCTGCAAAAGCTCCGTGTCCAAGTATTTTCTTGCTTTTAGAGCATATTCGAGAGGGTGTGCCTTCTCAGGATCCTGTTCTGCTTCAATCACAATCCATCCTTTATATTCCTGTGCCAGAAGTTCCTCATACACTTCTGTAAAATCAATATCTCCGTCTCCGGGTACCGTGAACATCCCCTCCAGAAATGAGTCCATAAAAGAATAGTTCTTTTCTTTGCAGGCATTCATAATCGAATTTCTGACATCTTTGAAATGTACGTGTTCAATACGATTCATGTGTTTTTTTAATAGAGGAAGACATTCTTGATCTGAAACATAAATATGACCGGTATCATACAACAAATGCACCTTTTTCGGATCGGTACGTTCCATCAGCCGGTCAATTTCGTCCAATGTCTGCACGCCTGTACCTAAATGATGGTGAAAGACAAGCTTTAAATCATAGCGCTTTGCCATTTCTCCCATATCATTAAGACCTTCTGCCAGCCTGTTCCACTCTTCTTCTGAAAAGTACGGCTTATCTTTAAATACATTTTTCGTCGTTCCCTGAATACTGTAAGTTTGTTCAGACACTACGGCTACAGCTGCCCCCATCTCATGTAAATAGGCACAATTCTCTTGAAACACTTTCAATACTTCGTCGATGCCGTCCCTAATAATAAAACTCGAAAACCATTTGCCGGCGATGGTTAAATTGCGTAAAGCCAGTTCTTTTTTTAAAATAGCAGGTTCAGGGAAGAAGCCGCCTACTTCTGTCCCTTCAAAACCCGCAATACATATATCTCCCAGTAGATGCCCTAATGTATTGTCTTTACCTATCTCGGGCATATCATCATTCCGCCATCCAATCGGAGCAATTCCCCATTTAATATCCTGGTGAGTCATGCTATCTCTCCTTTAATACTTTTTTGCCTGAGCCAGCATTTTTTCTTTAAAGGAGTAGGCTTCTCTAATACTTTCTTTTTCTGAAACGGCAGCTACCCCAAGATTCCACCAGCTTCCTTCCGACCCTTCGGTCATCGTTTTAGGAAGAACTTTCATTTCTATTAATGTAGAGCGTGACTGCGTTTTTGCATCTTTAATTGCCGCTTCAAGCTCTTCTTCTGTATTGGCTCTGTATACTTTCGCTCCGTAACCTTCTGCTACTTTGGCATAGTCAATATTCAATACTTTATTATCCGCCGTGCGGAACTCACATTCATAGCTTCCGCTGCCATGATCCATCTGCAGGTTATTAATGCATCCATACCCTGCATTATCGAAAAGAAGAATATTTATTTTTTTATTGTATTGAAGGGACGTAATGAGCTCTGAGTGGAGCATGAGAAAGCTTCCATCTCCAACTACCGCGTACACTTCTTTATTGGGTTCTGCCAGTTTTGCTCCAAGCGTTCCTGAAATCTCATATCCCATGCACGAATATCCATACTCTAAATGGTACGTATTCGGCGTATTCGTCTCCCATAAGCGCTGCAGGTCTCCCGGCAGCGATCCTGCGGCACAAACCACAACAGCGTCTTCATCTACGGTGTCATTGGCTTTTAAGAGCGCGTTAGTCTGCGGGAACTCCGTGTTGAGGGTATCTGCATATTCATTCATTATTTCCTGAGAAAAATGGTTTTTTATTTCAGGATCAAAGTTCTTTCTATCGAATGTGATATGACGAAGTCTGTCCCGCTCCGTTTTCCATTCTTCTTTAACGCTTTCAATAAAGCTTCCATAATCACTTTTATAACCCTGCAGCAGAGGCATTAACTGTTCTAAAGCCGTACGTGCATCTGCTACTACTTGAAACGCATCTAATTTATAAGCCTGCATCCGGCTGACATTGATATTTAGAAATTCTGCCCTTTCAAAGTTAAATACGGTTTTCGAAGAGGTAGCAAAGTCTGTATATCTCGTTCCTATTCCTATAACAAGATCAGCCTCAGCCGCAGCTTTGTTAGCGGCTGACGTCCCTGTGATGCCCAAACCGCCGAGGTTGTTTATAAAGGAACTTTCCACCGCTGACTTTCCTGCCTGTGTTTCCACGAGCGGAATGTGATGTGTGCCGGAAAAAGTCATTAAAGCTTCTCTGGCTTCCGAGTACTTCACTCCTCCACCAACTACAATAAGAGGTTTTTTGCTCGCTTTAATCTTTTCAGCAGCTCCTTCCAGTTCTCTCAATGTAGGAATTGCACGGTTCACATAGTGTACACGCTTTTGAAAAAATTCTTCTTCATAGTCAAATGCTTCTCCTTCCACATCCTGGGAAATACATACGGTCGCAGGACCGGCTTTAGAGGGATCTGTCATTACTTCAAAGGCTCGTATTAAACTTGTCATCAGCTGTTCCGGACGCTGTACACGATCCCAATATCTTGAAACAGGCTTTAACGCATCATTGGTTGTAATAGCCATGCTGTGCTCCTGCTCTACCTGCTGTAAAACCGGGTCGGGCTGGCGGGAAGCATAGGTGTCCGCGGGAAGCAGCAGAACTGGAATATTGTTTGCCAAGGCTGTAGCAGCCGGGGTCACAAGGTTAGCGGAGCCCGGCCCGCTTGAAGTCGTAACGGCATAAATTTTCTTTCGCAGCATTTGTTTACTGTAAGCAATGGCTGCATGAGCCATACCCTGTTCGTTTTTTCCCTGAATTACTTCCAGATTTCCTGATTCTTGCTCTAGAGCCTGCCCGATCCCTAATACGTTGCCGTGTCCAAAGATATTAAAAACCCCTTGAACAAAAGGAAATTCTTCGCCATCTATATGAATATACTGCTGGTTTAAAAACTTAACCAACGCCTGAGCTGTTGTTAATCGAATCGTCCCCATTGTTTATTCTCCTTTATGCATACGTGTTATTTTCCTGGATTAACGCTTCAATTTCTGATACTTCCGGCATCGCTTCCGAGGAGCTGTGCTTGCTGACGACGATAGAGGCTGAAGCACTGCCGTATTTCAATGCTGTTTCAACGTCTTTCCCTGTAAGAATAGCGTAAAGAAAAGCTGAGGCGTAGGAATCTCCTGCACCAAATGTTTTTAATACTTTTGTCTTGTAGGCTTTTCCCTGATAGCTTTTTCCCTCTTTTGTATAGGCATACGAACCATCCACGCCGTGCTTAATAACTACAAGCTCCGGCTCATGCTGAAATAGATAATCAATGGTCGTCTGATTGTCTCCTTCCGAAGAAAGGTTTTCCATCATGTCGTATTCTTCACGAGTCCCAATAACAATGTCTGCTTTTTCCGCTACCAGCGAGTAATATACAGCTGTTTCTTCACGGGACTGCCACGTATACGGGCGATAATCCAATTCGAAAGCTACTTTAATATTATTCTTCTTGGCAAGATGCACTGCCTTCAGGGCCGCTTCTCTGGAGGGACTCTGTGCTAAAGCCGTTCCGGAGATAAGGAAGATTTTTGCCTGCTTTATATACTCTTCTTGTACTTCAGACGTCTTGATATAAAGATCCGCAGCATTTTCTCTGTACATTAGAATGCTGCATTCTTCCGGGCTTAATATTTCCGTAAAAGCGAGTCCGGTTTTTCTTCCTTCCGTATCTTTTACCATCTGCGACGTATCAATGCCCTTACTGTTCATATACTGCTCGATAAAACGTCCGTGCTGATCATCGGGGATTTTTCCGATAAATCCTGCTTTCAAGCCAAGCTTGGAACAGCCGATCGCGACATTTGCCGGCGATCCTCCTACATACTTCTGAAAAGTCATCGTTTCTTCCATTGGGCGGTTATATTCAACAGCGTTCAAATCAATGCAGGCTCGCCCAAAAGCAATGACATCGAACGCTTTGTTTTTCTCAAAAGATATAGCCATAGAATGAAATCTCCTTTTTGTTTAGTTTGTATATTTTTTTGCTATTTTAGAATCCATTCATGGTCCGGATCATTATGGAACTTCCATACCCGTTCCGGCCCGGCCATCACATTTAGATAATAAGACGTGTAGCCTGCCGGAACACCAACAGGATGATACCCTTTCGGCACGATAACCATATCTCCGTTTTCTACGGTCATCGTCTCATCCAGGGAACGATCATCTGTATAGACCCTTTGAAAAACAAATCCCTGTGGAGGATCCTGCTCATGGTAGTACGTTTCTTCCAACAGCGACTCTTCTGGAAGGTTATCCTGGTCGTGCTTATGAGGAGGATAGCTGGACCAGTTTCCGCTCTCGGTAAATACTTCCACTACCAAAAGGCTGTTTGCCGTCGGATCATTATCCGGCAGGATATTATGAACCAGTCTTTTGTTGCTTCCTTCTCCCCGCTTTTCGACTCCCATATCTGAAGCTTTTAACAATTTTGTAGGCAGCTGGCTTTCGGAGGGGGAATAACAGAGAGCCACCCGTGAAGACGTATCAGCTCTCACTTCAAAGGTTTGATCATTGGAAACATACACGCTGTCTGTGGGCTTTTTCTCAAAAACAGAATCTCTGGTACCAATTTTTTCGAAAGTATTTTCGCCTTCCGTTACGGTAATTTTTCCAGTCACAGCCACAATGCAGCACTCCAGCTTTTCCAGTTTTTCTTGGTACACGGATCCGGACTGCAGGTCAACCATTTTAAAACTTACGTAATGAAGATCTGAATTACCTTCCGAAACCTCATGGATAAGAGAAATACCATTGGCTTCTTTTTTATTTAACGGTTTACGAATAAGCTTACTCATTTCTACCTCTCCTTTAATCAATAGTGCAATCGATTACATTATTAAAACAAATGATGCGTATAGAGCATGAGAAGATGGGCACACGCCGCACTCTTAATTTTCTATACGCATCAGAAAGTTTACCAGCTATTTTCTTCCTATTCAGAATAATGGTTAAAACGCTTTCAGTCAATACCTCATTAATTTAATTTACTTTCCTCTAATATTTCTTCTTTACTCTTTGTGCTGTCTTTTCTGGCTGCAAGCCACGTTGCTTCAATTTCTTCAAGCGATTTATTTTTTGTTTCAGGTACAAATTTCAAAACGAAGAAGAAAGCAAACGTACTTACCAATCCGTAGATAAGAAATGTGCCTGTTCCAAAAGCTTCGTTTAAAGGCGGAAAAGTAGACGAAGCAATCAAGTTTGCTCCCCAAACAGTTGTTACTGCTAGTGCCATGGCCTGACCTCTGATTTTATTTGGAAATAGTTCCGAAAGCAGTACCCAGGTTACAGGGCCCCATGTCATTTGGAACAACCCTACAAAAAGGAGAATAAAGATTAACGTGCCAATTCCTTGAATACCCATGAAGAAAAGTGCTGATACAGCTATTAAACATACAGCGCACCCTGCCGAACCAAGAAGTAACATAAACTTTCTTCCCTGGCGGTCAATAAGTTTTATAGCAATTAAAGATACGGCTACGCTTATCACTCCAACGAATATTGTTTGCAACATAGCGGTTGATTGACCAGCACCAAGATTTTCGAAAATGCGCGGAGCATAATACAAAATGATGTTAATTCCAATAAATTGCTGGAGGGCTGCAACAGATACTCCCACAATTAAAACTAGTTTCCCGTAATATAACATTCCTACTTTTTCTGTTTTAGTATTCAGTGAATGCTGGATTTCCTGCAGTGTATCCGCAGCCGCTTCTTTTGATCCGTTTAATTTCTCCAGAAGGTTAAAGGCTTTGTCATTTTCTTTCTTAAGTGCCAGATATCTAGGTGTTTCCGGAACGAACAGAAGAAGAAGGAAAAATAATGCCGCCGGAATCAACTCTGAAGCAAACATAAGTCTCCACCCAATATCGTTAATCCAGTCTCCCGTTCTGTTTAAGGTAATCAACCAGTTGACAAAATATACAACAGTCTGACCTACCACTACAGCCATACTATACAATACAACCATTTTGCCGCGGATTTTTTTGGGACTCATTTCACTAATATAGATGGGAGCAATCGCCGAAGCTAAACCAACACCAATTCCGCCGATGACTCTATAAAAATTAAATGTTGCCAGCAAAGCTACGCTTGGTTCTCCCATTGTGAAGAAAATTAATTCCGGATAAGCTGACCCTAATGCAGAAAGGAAGAATAGAATCGCTGCAATAACCAGCGTATTTTTACGACCGATTCTATTTGAAATAAGGCCTGAAACTAATGCGCCTATGATACATCCGATTAAGGCACTCGAGACTGTAAGTCCGTGTATGAATGAACTTAAACCTAAGCTATCAACTAAATATAACTGTACGGACTGCTCTGCACCTGCAATAACTGCTGTGTCATACCCAAACAAAAGTCCACCCAAAGAGGCTACTAAAGCTACAAATAAAATGTAACGATATTTATTATTTTTCATTTTATACGAAGGAATTTCCTTCTTCCCCACTTTCCTCAATTTAATGTAATCGTTTTCAAATATGTGCAAAAAAGATAAACAATCACTTTCAACAGAAGATAAAGTCCATTGTCTTCAAAACCTAAGAAGACAATGGCTTATTATTATTTAATGGAGGCTTTAGTAATCAATTCTTCTTTAAGGCGGTCGAGCATGAATAGGCTTGATTCTTCTGCACGATGTTCTTCTCCGAACACAGCTGACGTAACAATTCCATCAAAGTTAATCTCACGAAGCTTATTGAACAAGGCATCCCAGTTAATGTCTCCTTTTCCGATATCAAGATGCTGGTGGACCGTGGCATGTACGCCCGGCGGGTTCACTACATAACGCAGGCAGGAAGAAGCTTTATGATTAAACGTATCTGCAATATTAATGTGCTTTAACTTATCTCCTGCATAGTCAATCATTGAAGCAATATCGCCTACCCCGTCATCGTAGAAGAACGTATGAGGGACAGAATAGAAGTAACCCAGCCAATCTTTATCAAATCCGCGGATCATGTCTACAGCAGCGTTGTTGTTTTCAATGAAATCATAAGGATGGGCCTGAATGTGTACATTCAATCCTTCTTTTTCAATCGATGGAATCAACTCATGCATCGATTTCACAAACATCTGCTCACATTTATATGGCATATCATTCTGGCCGGTAAATTCTGAATTCAATATATTAACATCCAATTCCACTGCTATTTCAATAACCCGTTTCCAATTGCGTACTGCCGCTTCACGATCCTCTTCATCCGGACCCGCCCAATGCTGCATTGGCAGAAGGGAAGAAAGCTTGACCCCCGTATCCCGTAGTGCATCTTTTAATTCTTTTATTCTTGCTTTATCTATACGAGGGTACTTATAGAAAGGCATAAAGTCGTCACGCGGAGACAATTCGATATACTCGTAGCCCATTTCAGCTACTTTATCTACCATTTTTGGAATAGGCATATGTCTAATCATATGCGGATCTAGTGCAATTTTCATTATTTATTCCTCCAAATTGTTTAATGTTTTACATTTGTTTTGTTCTACCAGCGTGCCGTCAGCATCTTTTTTCGGGTATAGAAATTTACGCCATCCGTGCCATTGGCATGAAGATCCCCGTAAAAGGAATTTTTCCAGCCGGAAAATGGGAAGAATGCCATTGGTGCCGGTACTCCCAGGTTCACTCCAAGCATCCCTGCTTCAATTTCCTGTCTGAACTTCCTCACGCTGCTGCCGCTGTCTGTATAAATGCATGCACCGTTTGCAAACTCCGATTTGTTTGTCAGTTCGATTGCTTCATCAAGAGTGTCTACTCTTACAATGGATAGTACTGGAGCAAAAATTTCTTCTTTCCATATCGTCATGTCTGTCGTTACATGGTCAAAAATCACCGGGCCAAGGAAGTAGCCGTCTTCCAGCCCAACCGCTTTATTTCGGCCGTCCAGAGCGAGCTCTGCACCTTCTTCTTGTCCTTTTTTAATATAATCTTCTGATTTTTTCTTATGAGATTCGCGGATAACTGGACCAAGGAACACTCCTTCTTCCATCCCGTTTCCGACCGTCATTCCGTTCACTTCTTCTTTTAGCTTCTCCAGGAAAGGCTCAGCTACATCTCCAACGGTTACTACAACTGCCGCAGCCATACATCTTTCTCCGGCCGAACCGTAAGCTGCACCTACAATCTGCTGAACAGCGCCTTCTATATTGGCATCTGGCAGCACAATGGAATGATTTTTAGCACCGGCTAGAGCCTGTACCCGCTTCCCGTGAGAAGTTCCTGTTTTATAAACATATTCAGCTACCGGCTGGGAACCTACAAAAGAGATCGCTTTCACTCCTTTGTGCTCCAGAAGCCCGTTCACTACGTCATGTGCGCCGTGCACTATATTTAATACTCCGTCTGGAAGACCAGCCTCTGAAAATAGTTCAGCCAGCTTATTCGCCAGAAGAGGGGTTCTTTCTGATGGCTTTAGTACAAATGTATTTCCGCAGGCAATAGCGAGCGGGAACATCCAGCACGGCACCATCATCGGAAAGTTAAAAGGAGTAATGCCTCCAACAACACCAATAGGGTACTTATACATGCCTGATTCGACGCCCGTAGCTATATCCGGGAGCTGTTCTCCTTTCATTAAGGATGGGGCACCTGCAGCAAACTCAACACACTCAATACCTCTTTGGACTTCCCCATAGGCTTCACTGTAATTCTTACCGTTTTCTAACGTAATAAGACGGGCTAATTCATCCCAATGTTCAATTAAAAGCTGCTGATATTTAAATAAAATACGTGCTCTTTTTGGTACGGGCGTATTACTCCACATTTTGAATGTTTTCTCAGCTACCTGGACTGCGCCATCGACATCTTCTTTATTGGAGATCGGAACGTGTGCAATGATTTCTCCTGTAGCAGGGTTGGGAATTTCCTCCGTGGCCGCTGCTTTTGCGTCAACCCATTTACCATTAATATAATTTTGAAGATTCTGAACTGTTTTTGTAGTAGACATTTTAGTTCCCCTTTCAGTTTATGATAAGCAATTAATAAAATAGATTAGTTGTCAAAACTCAAAATGTAATCGATTGCAATTTTGTTTATAAATAGAATACTAATTCATATAATTGAATTTGTAAACGCTTTTATTTGAATTAATTGATAATTATATTAGATAAACCTGGATATTCTAATTAAAAATATCTGATTTTGTTGAATTAAAAGGGCTTTTAGAGATAAAAGCAATCGATTACATTTTCAAATAAAAATTTACATTCCGGCTAAATTTTATTTTTAACTAAGGTATTGGTAGACTTTGTTTCAGCTCCACAGGTCTGTCTAACAATCAACTGATTGTCCAGAACATATTTCTTTTTAGAAAAAGTTTCTTTCCTTATTAACTTTAAGAGCAGTTCCATCGCTTTTGTACCGATTTCATATTTAGGCTGGTCTATAGTAGTTAAATGCGGCGTAAAAATAGACGCCATTTCTATATTATCAAAGCCCACTACCGCTATATCTTCCGGTACATTCAATCCACTTTCTTTTATAGCATTGATTGCTCCTATGGCCATTTCATCATTAAAAACAAATACGGCACTGGGGGGAACTTCCAAAGAAATCAGTTTCAGCATCTGATTGTATCCTGATTTAATACTAAAGTCGCCTTCTTGTATATATAATGGATTGCCCTCTATATCGTTGCTAATTAAAGCCTGTTGAAACCCACGGAGCCTGTCTCTGCTTAGAATTACATCCATCGGACCAGTAATATGGGCAATACGACTGTGCCCCAAATCGACCAGGTGCTGAACTGCTTTCCTTGCACTGCTGATATTATCTATAGAAACCGTGGGAATATTTAAGCCATCCATATACTCGCATGCCAGCACTACTGGATAATTTTCAGCAATATGAGTCAGCTCCTGCTGATTGCTTCTGGCAGTGAGCAGAATCATTCCATCTACCTGTTTTTGATAAAGCAGGCTTATATACTCCCTCTCCCTTTCAGGATTGTTTTCGGTGTCTGCTAATATAACCTGATAATTGTTTTTTACTGCGTAATGCTCAATTCCCCGCAGAACGCCGGCAAAGAAAGCACTTGTAATATCAGGAACAACGACCATTATAATTTTAGTTTCTCTCGTTCTAAACTGTCTTGCTACTACGTGGGGCTGATAATTGAGCTCTTCAATTGCAGACAATACCTTTTCTCTGGTTTTTTTGCTTACCATTGAAGGTTTGGTTAATACTCTCGACACAGTAGCAGTCGATACATTAGCAAGCTTCGCTACATCATCCATCTTCATATTCTTATCCTCCTGCTATTTGAAAACGATTGCATAAACCGTTATATTAGAAATATTTATACATTTTATTCTACTTATATTAATTAAAATAAGCAATTAAAGCTCTATTTAAAATGAAAAAGACTCTTAAATGGTTTATTAGTGCCACTAACTAAAATAGTTTCGACAAAAAATTGCCTAAATTAGACCGCAATTACTCTGACGCTACAATTACTTCTTGCGCACAAGTCAGAGAAGGCGGTAAATTCGCTGGATCATTGAGTGTGTCATCTGATACCCACATTGAAAGCCTTAGAAAGCTAGTGTCATCCATTTAAAGTACAGGGACTAAAGCAATTTTACAAATATTTCATGTTGGTCGGATGTCCCCTGCATCATGGCTGAGAGGTACTCAACCTGTTAGTGCTATTCCAGCCGTTCGAGATAATGCAGAAATTCCAAGAGAATTACCGAATGAAGAAGTCCATGAATTGGTAAATGCTTTTGGCGAAGCAACTAGAAGAGCTATTGAAGCGGGGTTTGACGGAGTAGAGCTACATGGGGCAAACACCTACTTGATTCAACAATTTTTTTCCCCACATTCTAATCGTAGAACTGATTTTTGGGGAGGATCGCTTGAAAAAAGAATGAATTTCCCTCTTGCGGTTGTACAATCCGCAAAAGCAGCTATTGAAAAATATGCGGACAAACCATTTATTTTTGGCTATCGTATTTCACCTCAAGAGTTAGAGGAACCAGGAATTACACCCGATGACACACTAGCTCTTTTAATGAAGTTAAAAGAGCTAGGCCTTGATTATATTCATCTTTCCCTTAGTAAGATGGAGCAAAGTTCCATGCGTGATAAGAAGAGTGCAACACCTGTTATTAACATTATCAATGATGAAATTGGAGATGAAATACCACTCATCATTGCAGGTTCGGTCATAACACCAGATGATGCCTTGCACGTATTAAAAGAACTGAACATTCCCCTTGTAGCAATTGCAAAACAACTTATTATAGAACCTGATTGGATGCAGAAAGTAAAAACCGGAGAAGAAAATACCATTCGCACTGAAATTCAGATGAAAGACCGAAAAGATTTGGCTTTACTTGATGCTATGTGGGAATATATAGAAGCTGTACCTGGAGGGTGTCCGATAGTAAAATCAGAATATAATATGACTAGAAATAGGTAACAGGTATTCATAGTATGATCAATGCTTTTGAGGGAACTACAGACTTTCAACTAGGCACAAATGAAATAAATAAATTAATGTAATCCAACTTCTTGGATTTATTTCTAACAGAATAATAAAGCAAAGGGGCTGTTCCAAAAGTCTTGATTTCCATTTATGCCGAACGCAGAGAGCTCTTTAGAGTGGTCCTATAATATCAGACAGGAAAAACCCCCAAATGTTGGATTTCACTCTAACATTTGGGGGCACTACCTATCCCTTCTATGGGCCAGTGGCCTTTTGCTTTTTTCAAAAACAATCCTCAGTCGCGTATGCATACCACAAAACCATTTAGCGGTGGCCGACTATTGGATGCGGGGTATAAGGCTCTTCAAGAAAAGTAACATCCTCAGGAGCAAGCTTTACCGATAAAGCCCCAACGGCTTCGTCCAGGTGAGACACTTTCGTAGCACCAATGATCGGGGCTGCAATAGTTTCTTTTTGCAGCAGCCAGGCAAGTGCCACGTGAATACGGGGAACTTGATACTTTTCTGCAATAGAGGCTACGCGTTCCACCACCAATCGATCGGCTTCTGCTGTCTTATCGTATTTCGATTGTTGAATGTAATCCGTCTCGGAACGATGCGTGGTAACGGACCAATCACGCGTTAATCTTCCGGACGCCAGGGGACTATAAGGCGTAACCCCGATTTTCTCTTCCTTGCACAGGGGCAGCATCTCCCGTTCCTCTTCCCGGTAGAGGAGGTTTAAGTGGTTCTGCATCGACACAAATTTCGTCCAGCCATGTGTTTCCGCTACATAGTTAGCCTTTTGAAACTGCCAGGCAGACATCGCAGAAGCCCCGATGTATCTGGCTTTTCCAGCCTTGACGACATCATGTAATGCTTCCATTGTTTCTTCAATAGGGGTGGTGTGGTCCCAGCGGTGGATGATATAAAGATCCACGTACTCGGTTTTTAGTCGCCGAAGGCTTTTTTCTATTTCACTCATAATGGCTTTGCGGGAAAGACCGGATCCGTTAGGTCCTTCACGCATCTCTCCCTGTACTTTTGTGGCGAGAACGATTTCATCCCGATTCGCATAATCATTCAATGCTCGTCCCAGGTATTCCTCGCTGGTCCCAAGGGAATATACGTTGGCTGTATCAAAAAAATTAATCCCTGCGTCCAGAGCTTTTTTTATAACGGGACGGGAATCTGCTTCGTTCCGCACCCATTTGTGAATCCATTGGTTTGCGTCTCCAAATCCCATACAGCCAAGACAGAATCGCGACACATCTAAGCCTGTATTGCCAAGTTTTACATATTCCATACTCGCAGCTCTCTCCTTTGTTTACCTGCTGGATTTATCGCAGCGTATTACAGCCCCATTATGGCATATATAAAACCAATCTCTTATCTTATTTCTATTCATTTTTTGCCTAATCCTCTCAAATCGATTCCCTTCTTCCATGGTTATCCGCTATACTAATTGGAAAACCCCCTAAGGAGAAGGTAGTATGGCAGACAAGATGCATCTATGTAAAATCACTTCCATTATCGAAAATCATGTCCGGGAGGACGGGGTGCATCCTACCCCCATTCCCTCTATGTTTTTCATTCGTGAATCGGTAAGGACAGAACCTATTCCCAGGGTGAATGAACCGTCTTTTTGCATTATCCTCCAAGGAGAAAAGGAAGTAGTATTGGGTCGGGAACGCTTTTTGTATGGCCCCGGCCATTACATTGCGGCTTCCGTTGATCTTCCTGTAACCGGGCAGGTCATTAAAGCCTCATCTGACTCCCCTTACTTAGCTCTCAAACTTGAATGGACCCCAAGCCAAATTTTAGAAGTCGTCAAGGAACTTCCTATTACGTTGGACCGGAGAACTCCTACGAAACGGGCGATGTTTATCAGCGAAGCCGCACCTCCTTTACTCGATGCCGTCCAGCGGCTGGCTGCCTTACTGAACAATCCGAACCATATTCCGGTCCTTGCCCCTCTCTTACAAAAAGAAATTATCTATTGGATTTTACAAGGGCCATATGGCAGTACACTGGCGCAGGTAATAGCCGATAACCATCATGCTTCCAGCATAAGAGAAGTGATTCACTATATTTTCCATCATTACAAAGAATCTTTTCCAATAGATCAGCTTGCTGAAAAAGCGAATATGAGCGTGTCTTCTCTGCATCGGCATTTTAAAGAGCTCACAGCCATGAGTCCCCTGCAGTTTCAAAAACAGTTGCGGCTTCAGGAAGCCCGGCGTTTATTAGTAACGGAGTCTCTGGATATAGCTGAAGCGGCCTTTAGAACGGGGTATGAAAGCCCATCGCAGTTCAGCCGGGAATACTCCCGTCTGTTCGGCCTCCCACCCAAAGTCGATGTCACCCGCTTAAAAGAAACATACGCTTAATTAAATAAAGGAAGAGAGTCAGGAATTGAGCAATAAAATATTGTATTGCACTAAACAAAAAAAGATCCAGTATGTTATTCGCTGAATAACATACTGGATCTTTTTCTTAGGAAATTATAATTTTATCGCAGTAATTCCCATTTCCTTTTTGCGGTTTAGCGGTAAGATTTAGGATCTTTCCCTTGATGATTTCTAGGTTACCCTCTACTCTCCTGTCTTTTCATTGTTTAAATTTCTCTCCTATCAACAATACTTATCTATAGACTTTTTAAAAAGAATGCCGCCAGCTTATCAAAAGGAATTTTTTTGCCTGATCATACATATCAACGTGATTTACATCTGAAATGGTATAGACCTCTTTCGGTTCTACCGCATTTTTATAGGCCGTTCCGCTGAAATAGGTAGAATGTACATTTAACCTACTATAAACAAAATGGGATGCGGAATGATTTTATTTATATGTGTCAAAGACAAAAGGTCGTCAAAGATAGCATAGATGATCTGGTCACATTGCCACGTGCATGAGGATACCAGCCCCCATTCACTCCTGGGTAGTTTTAATTTTTTTTAACGTTTTCGCTGGCACACCGCCTGCAATAACATTGGAGGGTACATTTTTGGTCACTACTGCACCCGCCGCGATAATAGCCCCCTCTCCAATGACTATCCCGGGGAGAACGGTGGCATTTGCTCCAATCCAGACATCTTTTCCGATTGTAATAGGCGCAGGATGCATCGTGCTGCGCTTGGCAGGATCAATATCGTGATTTAAGGTAGCCAAAACAACATTATGTCCAATAAGAGCCCTATCTCCAATGGTAATGCCTCCTTGATCTTGAAAGCGGCAGCCGGAGTTGATAAAAACATTCTTGCCCATCTTAATATTTTTTCCGCAATCTGTATAAAAAGGGGGAAAGAGAGCAAATGTATGATCTACCGGTTGCTCAATCAACTGGAAAAAAAGTGCCTGAATGTCTTCCGGTGTGTGATACTGTCCATTTAACTGACTGGTCAACTTCAATGCTTCCTGCGATAGATTATGCATCATTTGGTGCATCTCGGTACCGCCTTCAACTGATTCTCCACGATTTAGGTGGGCTAAAAGATCATTAGTATTCATTCAAACTCTCCTTTATATTTTTTCTTTTATTGATACTCATTTAATAATTTTTGACTAATAACAGATTTACCTTTTGTCTATTATTTTTTAATTTGTTAAAAATGTACAAACTTTTCTACATTTCTATTGTTTCTTGGTCCCTTATAACACCATTTTAATTCCTAGAGTTAACTCTAGTTCAAGAAGGTAGTTTCTAATCCTAAATGAATTAGCTGGTCACTTACGAACTAAGAAAAGCCCCTCGGTACTCATAAATGAATTTATGAGTACCGAGGGGTTTAATTAATGAGTAATTTCAATTTTATTTTTCTTATGAACCTCTTCTGTTCCTGCTTCTAATGCCGTTTTGTAGTACATGCATTTATGTTCAATAAGAGCCATTGTTTTTTTTAGTTCTTCAATCTGCGCTTCTGCCGCAGCTTTTCGTCCCATAAACATATCGTACCTTTTTTGAAGGGTGGAATCTCCTTCCGCACACCAATCAATAAAATGTTTAATCTCTTTAATGGGCATGCCTGTCGATTTTAGGCATTCAATAATTTTCAACGCTCCAATATCTGCTTCATTAAACACCCGTACCCCACTGTCTTTTCTTTCTATAAAAGGCATGAGCCCTTCTTTATCATAATAGCGCAACGTATACACCGTAAGATTCAGTTCTTTTGCCACTTCGCTTATTGAGTATGTTTTCATCCGTTATCTTCCTTTCCATATCAATCAAACCTCTAGTTAACTCCAACTACACAAATAAATTACCACGTTTTTTATGTAGCGTCAAAAAGTCTTGAAAAAAACAACCAGTCTATTTGATCCTTGTAGGACAAAAGTTTTTGAATGACTTTCATGACTAAAGATATTTACCATTCATTAAAATAAAGCGCTTGACTTAGAGTTAACTCTAAACTGTAGCATACAATTTATAAGAGAAATTAATTTAAGGTTTCTCTTTTAAATTGATAATAAGAGGAAAAACAAAAAAAGGTGGAGATGTTATATGAAAGCAAATATTATGTACGAAGCTGGAGATGTCCGGGTCGAAGAATTACCGGTTCCAGAATTGAAGCAATCTACGGATGTTCTTTTAAAAGTCGTTGCTGCCTGCGTTTGCGGAAGCGATCTGCATCCTTATCGCAATATGCACGCCCACGATCATGGGGAAGGCGAAGCAATGGGACATGAAGTACTTGGACGAATTGAAGAACTCGGTTCTGACGTTTCCGGCTTCACGAAAGGCGATTTGGTCGTTGTTCCTTTTGCTTATGGGGATAATACGTGTCCATTCTGTCAGGAAGGATTAATGACTTCTTGTGTGAACGGAGGCTTTATGACGGGAGCTCAGGCGGAATTTGTCCTGGTGCCCCAAGCACAGGGAAGCATGTTCAAACTGCCTGACGACATTGACGAAAACTCGTCTTTACTGCCGTCCCTCCTGACTTTGTCTGATGTGTACGGCACCGGCTACCATGCAGCGATCATGGGCGGCGTGAATGAAGATACAACGGTAACCGTTATTGGAGATGGAGCGGTAGGTCTTCTTGCTGTACTGTCCGCTAAGAAACTTGGTGCCAAACAAATCATTCTTATGGGCCGCCATAAGGATCGGACCGACCTTGGGATGGAGTTTGGGGCTACCGATGTGGTGTCGGAACGAGGAGACGAAGGCATTGCCAAAGTTCACGAGCTGACGAATGGCGAAGGAACCCACGTCGTGCTCGAGTGCGTTGGGTTGATGCCTGCGTATGAAATGAGTGTGGGTGCTGTGCGTGCTGGTGGCGTGATCAGCCGCGTCGGGGTACCTCAGTATGAAGAGGCAGCCGTTGGCTTTATGAGTCTTTTTGGACGGAATATCACCTTGACGGGCGGACCTGCCCCAACACGTGCCTACATGGAGGAATTGCTGCCGGATATTCTCGATGGAACCATTGAGCCCGGCCGGGTGTTTGACGTAACGGTGGATCTCGACCATGTGCCCGACGGATATCGTGCCATGGACAACCGTGAAGCTCTAAAAGTGTTAATCAGACCTTAAAGATTTTCATTTTTCCAACCAAAAAGACATTACGGATTCCAATACAAATTAAAAATGAAACGTTAGAGAAAATCAGCAAGTCTCTTGAGACAAAAGCCTTATTTGTAATCTATGAAAGGCCATAAAGAAGGTTTAAAGGAAATAGCACTTTCACTGGATACATTGTGAAAGTGCTATTTTTCATAATTATATGATTATTAGAAAGTTAGTACACGATTATTTTGTTTTTCTCCCAGCTCGTCAAAGTATTCCATCTTTTTATCTATTTTCTTAAATACTTTATTTAGATTTATTTTTTGTTCTATCATTTTTTCTTATGTTTTTCAAGGGTTGCTTTATCGTAGCGTATGAGTTGGCAGATTCACTTTTACTGCCGCCTCTCTACTGTTCCGATGACTTATTTCTTTTGCTGATTTTTTAAGTGTTTCACATTCATCTTACCAAACACTATCTAAAATATCTCGGGATTATTATTAAATTAGAACCCAACTACTCTAGACAATTGTCATGTTTTTATAAAGGACTATAATGGCCAGAAAAAGTATTCCTTGACTTAGAGTTCACTCCAAGGTTTAAACTGACTTTAACTTTTAACCGGCGAGGTCTGGAAGTGACTTCTCGTTGGTGATAAGACCAAAAAAATACTCTCGTCATTTAGTTAGTATTCCTCTATCGGGTTCTTTCGACACTTCAGCAGACCTTGTCTTAGAAAGTGGAGGCGACTATACACGCTGGGAGCCGCATTAGGATGACAGATGGATGGGAGAAAAAGGCTTCCACATTCTTCCGAAAGAAAACAAGGAACAACCTCTCGACCTGCAGGCAGGTCGATTAAAAGAACAGATAAAGGAGATGGTTTGGCCATGCTCGGGGAAAAAATTCAAAGACATCGTCAAAACAAAAACATGACTTTGGCGGATTTAGCTCAACACGCAGCGGTGTCGAAATCGTATCTCAGCGTGATAGAGCGTGGTATTAAGTCCAATCCTTCTATTACAATAATAGAAAAGATCGCCCAAGTTCTTGGTGTCTCTGTGTCTGCCTTACTTATAGACCCTCCCCCTGCCCAGCAAAAGGTGGTTTTAGATGAAGAATGGCATCGGTTAATCCAAGAAGCGATTCAATCGGACATGAGTAAACAGCGTTTTAAAGATTACTTAGTCTTTATTGGTACGAAACTCTAAGCTGGATAGATTCCATTCTGCGCGGTAAAGGACTGATGCTTAACCTTTAAATCGTTAAAAAGCCTATCAGCTCTTTACTAATCAAGCGTTGCTATTATAATTTTTAGAATATTTTATTTTATCTTTTGGGAATTAGTCACCGATATCAATTTCATCTAATTTCTTTTAATCATACGCAGCTAACCCACAAGGGTGAGCTCTTTTTCTATACTTGCAGCCTCTACGTTTTTAAAAAGGATAATCTTTTCCACTTTTCATACCAACAGTCCCTCATTGATACGCTTTTATTCTTCACGAATAAGCCTCTATCTCCTTACCCCACTCCTCTGCTCGTTGAACACTTAACATAATCGTGGTTGTTAAAAGCCAATTAAATATAGAAAGAGAAGAGGCTGAAAAGCATCTCTTCTCTCTTTTTTTCTGTAAAATTTTGCTTTTATTTCGAGTCTTCAAAAGTAGTATTCACACCCTGTGCCATCTCCATCGCGATCTAGATGCTTCGCATACCAAGGGTCTCCTTTTTAATCAGGTTTTAAAATGCACGTCTGTTTCTACTTTTTATTCTGTGGGTGTTGGTTCAGGTTCTGACTTTGGCTCTGATTGAGGCTCTGGTTTTTCTTCTTTCCCGTATTGAAATCCGTTCTCTTGGTAATCGAAAACCAACGTTTTCTATGAAAGCGACCCAACCAAGAAAATGCTTCATGACCATTCCCCTTTTTCCATCATTTAAAGGGAGACTACTCATAAAGTATCAACCAAAGGGTAAAATGCTTGGAGTTAGGATCCAACGGTTTTTATTCTTTACTTCTGTAGGAAATAATAAATACTCTAAAAAAAATATTTGTTTTATACTCAGATGATCTGTTTAATATATTCGTCCATAAGTTCTTTATTTAGTTTTTTGCCATACTGCGTGCTCTCTAACGTAGTATCATTATGGGGTATAAATAATATATCTATTACTTGATCATCTTCATCGTAATTTTTTCTATAATCGCTAGCTATTACTTTGATTTCCTTTTCGATCTGTTCGAATTGGATTCTCTTATTACCCAACGCCATCGAAGGGCCTTGATGGTAAAAACCGTACAATACAACATCGTTAAAATCATGATTACTCGAATTCTTATCTAAATTTCTTTTAAATACTTGGAGGTATGTTGAAATAAATTCTATGCCATCCAAAACAACTTTTTCTACATTCATTATTAGCACCTCTTTTTTACATTAACTTTTTTATAAACACTATTATATTCTAAAAAAATTACGAAAGGCTTCCCAATTCCCCTGCCTCCGGGTGTAACTTGCTCTCAAATACCAACGGTGTCCGATCAGATTAGGCATCAAAAAAAAGAAAAAGGCATGCTTTAATAAGCCCCTTCTCTCCCTTTTTATGTTTAAAATCGTACTTTTGTGAACAGAGTGGAGGTTCCTACCATCTATCCACCTGCTTTAAAAACCTCCTCTAAAGTAGATATGTTGTATTTGTACTTTGGGAAGATGTCTTGCTTCTATTTTAATGTACCTGCTTTCCCATTCTCCATAAATCATAAAGAAATAGCTTTTTCATATTTGCCATTTTTATCTAAAAGAATAATTAAAATCACGGATAATGTTTCGAAATTGGTCGTGTACCAATTGTTCTGTTTTTTTATCGTAATAGTCCCGGTAGTTTATTTTTTTCTTATTGGATACTTTTTCTTTCGGCAAGTTCATGGCAGACAGACCAATCTTTTCTCCTACGTCTATTAAATCCTGCTCTATCTGTTCGAATCGTATGTAAAAATCACAGGCTTTTCCTTGTTCATCATAAACGAAAGGATCAAGCAGTTCTCCTATTTTTTTAAAACCAGTTGGAAGCACTTCTTCTTCTGTAATCATCTGGACAAAATACGGAAAAGACATATCCCGCTTTTCCGATCTTCCTGCCCGTCCGCTCCTAATCCAGCGATAGTCAGAAGCTACTAGATCCCAGGGATTTCGTATGTTAGCTACTTTATATGATTTCTGCCATGTTTTTTCTCCTATGAGATGCTTTACATCTGCCGCCGACTGATGCTGCAGCAGCGGCCCGCCGCTTCCTGTTTTCCGCAGAAAGATCTTCGCTCCTGTATCGATTATCTTTTGCGAGCTGCCTATATCGGTGTTATAGCCCCACTTTGTAAAAAAATGCCCTTTTTTTCGTTCTGCAAACCCATATTTGCCAATATCTTTTGCGGTCGCATACGCTGTTATTCTCTCATGGGCTTTTCTAATAAAAGCAATTTCCGTAGAGGTGCCCCCTGTTTTATAACTTTTCAAATAGATCAAACGCAATGGCTGGCTGATAATTGTCATGTTGTTCCTCCTGGATTTCTTTTACTGCTTACTAGATCACCTAATTTAAAAGGATACTATGTACGCTGGACATTTTTTTCGCCGGTTAACAGTATTACACTTGCAAGCGTTATAGCAATCGGTACCGGTTTATATTCTACATGTTCCGGAAACCCACTCCCTACTGTTAGACTGGTAAACAAAAGGGCTCTTTCTCATCATAGAATTTCGTTCTTTAATTATTTTTCAGTTAACGTTAAGTTTTTATACCAAATTTTGTTTCATTTAAGCTGATTGATCAAATTATTTTCTCCTTTTTCTATCACCTATTTTCATCATAAGAATCAATCTTAGTTTGGTGAAAAAAATTAAAAAAACTGCCCCTTTTGGAGCAGCCAAACACAAAAAGAACGGTTCCCAAGGGCAGTTTGGAGGGAAGGGTGGTGGACCCACTGTTAATGTATCATGCTCTTGTTTCTCTGCCTATGAATGGTGCCAAATCTTTACAAACACTTTACATAATGCAACTTATTAAAATCTAATGAAATACAAAAGGAATATATTGATACAATTCTTTATGTAATTGTAAGATCATGTTATCTGCGATTGGGATCTTCTTATAGGAAGACTAGACAAGGTTTAATACATCACGATAACCGGCTGCTTCCCCTTCCGAACGATCCATAGGCGTTTTTGTGACGCATCAGTCCTTTCAAGCGTTGATCGGTAATTACGATACCTTCGATAGCGTTCGAAGATTTTGTTGATTAAATCACCGCTTATACGAAAATGAATATGTTTATTGTTTTATGAGTATGTTTTTATGTCATTCGATTCTCTCATTGCTCGGGACAAGATATGGCTTTTTTAGAGACATTACATAACCAACTATTGCGCTTTGGTATTTATTTCGCCTACATTGTTTTACAGTCATACTATCATGATAGTTAGGAGAGAAATTCCGTGATGCATTCTAGAAATAAAGGTTTAATGTTGGTTATATTGGGAGCTTCCTTTTGGGGGCTGGGAGGTACCGTATCACAAAAGCTATTTCAAGATTTTTCTATTGAAGTCAATTGGTTAGTCGCTGTTCGATTGCTTTTGGCAGGCGTGGCTTTATTGATTATTCAATGGGGAACAGGAGAACGGTCTCAAATTTTTCAGATCTGGCGAACGCCTGCTACCGCGTTTGCCATTCTCTTGTTTGGAATTGGCGGCATGCTGGCCGTTCAGTACACTTACATGGCTTCGATATACGAAGGAAATGCAGCGGTGGCTACCCTTCTTCAATACCTGGCTCCGGCCATGATTATCATCTACCTGCTCGTTCGAAAACAAACGGTATTTACTCGTCAGGACGGATGGACACTCACGTTAGCCAGCACAGGTTGTTTTTTTCTATTAACTAATGGGTCACTGTCTCAGTTATCTGTGCCTGCTCCATCCATTATTTGGGGCGTGCTATCCGGCGTTTCCCTAGCTTTTTATACCTTGTATGCCGTCCCGTTATTAAAACAATTTGATTCTCTAGTAATTGTTGGCTGGGCCATGACCATAGGAGGAGTGTTGTTAAGCACCGTCCATCCTTTCTGGCAGATCAATCATGCCGTCCTCTCTTTCGAAGGGGTTAGTTATTTGGTATTCGTTATTCTGTTTGGCACGATGTTTGCTTTTTGGTTTTACATTGAAAGCCTGCAATACCTTTCTGCTAAAGAAACTAGTTTGCTGGGATGTTTGGAGCCCCTTGCTGCCGTGTTGGCTACGGTACTTTGGCTGCAGGAACCTTTTGGTCTCTTTCAATGGATCGGCGCCGCTTGTATTCTGATCATGGTTGTGATGCTTGCACTTTTGCAGCCGAAATTAAAAGTCTCCCAGCCGTAAAAAGACCTTAGCCATTGTTTTAGTCCTTCCTTACAAGCTTACAATTGGTGATTTTGCTTCCTCCCAGATTATCTTTTTATGTTTAGCTATTGCTGCCATATTTGCCTCCCAGGGTTCTTAATTGATCAACAACCTGGAGACGGGAACTATCCCTTCCTATTTCACTATACTATCGCTTCACAAGCTATGGAGTTATATACGACGGTGAGAAGGGCCATAAATTAAATCTTCTATAGAGACCTTCAAGGCTTCAGAAAGTTTAGTTAGGAGTAAAAGACCTGGATTAGCGTTTTTATTTTTTTCCAGTGTGCTCAAATAAGAAACGGATACATTGGCCCTTTGAGCTAAGTCAGACAAGGATAGCTGGTCTTTTTGACGATAAAACTTTATATTTTTGCCATTCATCATACTCTTCCTTTCTTTATCATGCCTAAGCCTGATTTAATCCATGTTGTTCTATTATTCATCCTACCTTATTTAATTGAACCCTTACCTTCGTATATAAACACCTAAACGCCGTATGAGATGCTTCATCTCTATGTTATGGGCTGCTCTTCTGTTCTCTTCTTGACCCTTGTTTTTACTCACATCATACCTCAATGAAAATATAATAGGAGCTATGGAAGGGATACCCCAATAGAGAAGAGGCGGCCCTTCCGTTTTTTTCTTACAACAAAGGCGCAAGGGAGGAAAGCTTTAAAAAAAAGATCTATCTACTGATCTTATGCCTGTGTTTCCTATAAAACAAGAAAAAGGTTTTAGGTCCTTTCTAAACGGTAAAAGCGTAAAGAACAGGAGAAAATCCATAGATCTTACGGTTACTAATGTTTGTCTATATGGATGATGCCAACACTTTTCTGCTAAATAACAAAAGGAGGAATTCAGATGACAACGAATCAAGAAAAGACATCAACCGATGAAACGAAAAAAACGGCTCCGGCAATTCTGCTATCTATTGCAGCTATAGGAGGGGGCATTGTTTGGCTGACAAAACGGTCCCGTTCGAGTAGTTCAAGCGAAGGACCAGGATTAAAAGAAAAAGCAAAAGAAGCGAATGACCAGGTCGATAAAGAAGAACTCAAAAACCGTTTTCAACGAATCGTGGCGCTTGTTAAAACCATCGCGACAAGCCTTCAGGAGATTTATGAAAAACAGGGAAAGGATCTCATGCAGCAGACCCAACAGGTGAAAGAGCAAGCAGAACATGTCGCTTCAACGGCTAAAGAAGCCGGTGAGGAATTAAAAGAAGTCAAAGAAACCACCGTTCAAGAAACCAAAGAGGAAATACAGGGAGCAAAAGGGGACGTCCAGGGAGCAACAGAAGCTGCTCAAGAAAACAATTCGTCTTCAGCCAATGAGGACCCTTCATCTCCTACTTCTCGTTAGGTTGACGATAAAAAAGGATAGGAATAGACAAGAAACAACGAGCTTTAGGCAGGTCGTCGAGAAAAGAACGTTCTTGACGGCTTTTTTCATGGAAAAAATTCTTCCTAAAGAAAAAGAAGCGTAATAGAGGGCGTTCAAAAAACGCGTCCCCGCTTCATCGCTTTTCTGTATTTCTCGTGCATTTCAAAAAGTTCTGGAGTAAAATCTCCCCGGAGCCTTTCTCATGCCTTTTATCATGTGTGATCGTCTACCCTTGCCTCTCCAGCGTACTGTTTCACCGCATTAATGTCATTTTGACAGCTCTGCATCAAGGTATATCACTCACTGACTGCGACAACTTTTCCATATTTCGTTTTTCCATTATTAAAGAAAATTGAATCATGAATGATTTCTTATGTTAGCCTGCGGGCCTATAGGCGCATTACTTATATAGATCGAGGTTTTTTCTAAGGTACAAGCATCTTTTTCCCATTCCTGTTGCAAAGCGGAAGGATAAGAGATAAACGTAATAATTACTTCCTGCGAACGATAAAGATGGAGGGCTTGCACCAGTTTTTGCATGTCTGTAAATGAATGGTCCATTACCTGTCCTGTGACAGCCTCCATTTCTTCTACGGTGCCCACTAGTACTTCATTTTTTTGAACAACATGGACAAAAACGAAGGGTGTCATGGGTATTCCTCCTTTTTATTATTCCATGAAAAAAAGCCACATCTGCCCTGGGAAGGAGATGTGGCTTGGGCAACAAACGTCCTTGTTTGTTGTCAGAACCATATTTTATAGAACGGCAGAGCCGTTATTTTCTTGATTCCTTTAGTTATATCTTACTTCCTTTGTAATATCAACCTATTTTTGGTTTTCTTTTTTCTCATTTTTATTTTTTTTCGAATTTTCTAAACCAATCAGTAAATATCCTTTATCTTTCTGGAAATGCCAATCGACAAATGTTTCTTCGATCGTTCGCTGTAACAGACTTTCCAGCACATGCTTGGCAAATAAATTTTTTTCCAGCGGTCGCTTTACAGTTTTTAAGGTTTCGCCATAGTTTTGTTCGATCAATGCGTTTTCAATTTCCACAAAGATGCCAATTCGTTCGACTAAAATCAGTCGCGGGCTTAACCAAAATAGATTGGTTTCCTCCGGTTCCTTCTGCACTTTTTTGCTAAGCGCAATAATCTCACGGCGAAACATATTTTGATTTAATTCTTTGGGCCAAGAAAACGTATCCAGCTGTTTTGGGGAAACATCCAGCGAAATCCAAACCATCCCCGTGCATTTCTTATTCTTCCGAAAATTCCAATCGTAATACATGTCCAGAACACTCTCGTCGGTTTCTTCCTCCACAATCTGCTGAATCACAGGGAGAACTTTAATCATCATCTGTTCGCGTAATTGTTCTAGTTGCAGCTCCTTGTCCTGGTGCAATAACACCTCTTCCATAGGAGCTAAAAAGCCTTTCAAATGAATCGTTACAAAAGGGGGCGTAATCATCACGTATATGCTCTCAGGACCTTTCCCAAACTGCGTTTGAAACATTTTCCCTAACCGTTTTGCTGCCTGCTGTTCGTTTTCTTCGTGTATAGGCATGCAAGGTAGCCCCCTTTCATGAATGATCCTTTATTGTATTTACCTTTTTCTAAAACCCTCTAAACAAAAAAGCTCACACGCCTGCTCCCCGGGAAACAGACATGTGATCACTTCAATGAGAAGGAACCTTTGTTTGCCCCTTTCGCTTTTAGTATAAACCAACGAACTCTTTTCCTACACTAATCAAGAAAGAAATGGAGCAAATTTTTATAGATCGTATAAAAATATCTTTGATAAAGAATGTAGAATAGCTTTCTTAATACTTCGTTGCCATACATCTACCAGGTATGAAAAGCAAAGCAAGCTAAAGATTAATTAAACGTAGGAACCATGCAGTACTTTTTTTACGGTCCATCTGTATCTCCCTATCTCTATCATTAATGAATGAATAGGCCTCGATTTCTCAACTCTGTACTCCTTAAAAATCCCACTCTTGTTTTCCCCAATTACAACACTCCTTTTATTTACCGGTTCAAGGTCGCTTTATCGCGGTCTCTTTTAAAGAAAACATTTCGATCCAGGTATTTATGGAAAAACCACTCTCCTCCGCCGATGATTAGAGCGGAAATAAGGGCTGCCTGTAAGATGTCTTCACTGGCGGCAAGGATGAATTCTCCCATTAACCAAATTACCAGAAAGGCCAGGACGATATCACCAACCGTTGCCATAACATTACGTTTTATATGGTCTGCAAGAGCACTATCCGGGCCGGATCGGGTGATATGATCCGTGGCGGTTTGAATGGAACGACCTTCCTTTTTGCGGAAAATCATTAGATCTCCGAGCAAATAAGCCAGCAATGTTAAAACCAGACTAATAAGCAGTGTGTTACCGATCTCCACATTGTAAAACCCCGTCAAGACGATTAACAGGACAATAGTTACCATAGGAAATTTCATGCTAAGTGCTTTTACATGCTTCAACATCTTTCATCTCTTTTCTATTTTATTTGATAACCCCTTGGTTTCAACGACTATGCTTCTGCTGCTCTATACAGATTGCTGGATGAAGCTATTAAAAATAAGCCGAAAAAGGCCACTTTCCCTTCTCGACCTATTAGCAGGCATTGATTCTTCTAATAACAGCCGGTCTATTGGCAAACAAGATCATTTCAGATGTAAAAAATCCCTCTGAAACATGTATCATCTGTTTACATGATAAGAAAAGGGCAGCTCCTGTTTTGTGCTTATCCAAAGAAACGATGACGATCCTTCACATGGAAAGACCACAGCTCATGGGATTTCCGGACGGTCCGTCTCGTTGCTTCATTTGTAGTTCCTATCGATAAGCCCATTCATGCAATGATAGTTACTATTCATAAAGACAAAAAAATAAACCCTTCTTTAAGTGATAGCAACACTCAGCAGGTTTATTTTTTCTTTTATTCTCTTCTTATTAGGGGAGAATAAAAAAGGAGGAAGTTACTTATGACTGGCAAGCTATATTCCATTCAATCGAATCAGCAACTACCCCCCCAAAGGAATTAGAGAAGGATAATATATTTTTACCCTTCTTCAAATTTTATAAACATTTTTGTCTTTTTATTCTAAATATTTAAACTTTTTTTACGCTTTCTCTCTAAACATGCAGATAGGTTTTTGGGCCGGACTATATTCCTCTCTTCCTTCGTTGTTTACTCATAATAGTATGATCTCAAAAGGGTTACTATGATTTTTATACGCTATTTTCCCCCCATTTCCGTCTCTATCTTCTATGTTTTTTCATATGTAATATAATTTGTAAATTAATGAAATGTTTAACGACTACTCTAATACTTGACCACCGCTTTCATTGCTAGCGTGCCCTTTCTCTCATTTTTTCTACAGAAATGCCTGCTGCTTCTGGAGACGAAAATAGGAAGAGAAAAATGATCATTAGAATCTATTAGTTAACTTTACATAATAGCGGTTATCCAAAGCTCTTAACTATACAAAAGGAGAAAAGGTGCAGTACCGATGTATTTAGCAGCCTCTTCTCTCTCTTTCTGTTTGTATTATCGTACTTTAAGAAAGGGGCAATCTAATATTGAAAATGTTAATTGAGTAAATAGTCACAATGATAAATATTTTGAATTATCTGTTTTAAACCTCATCTACTATAGTAAAGGAAGTAACAGTGTGCTACACTTCAAGAAAAAATATTCATCCAAAATTTTACAAAATATTCAGGGTTTTAATATGTGTGAAGCTATCGTTTTCTCCAGTTAAAGCGAATCCGTTTTATTGCTGTTATACATAAGGACGATCCGTTCCCTATGCATTTTTGCCTTTTCTTCTTTTTTAAAAGAGAATATCGGCGGGAAAAATGTAAACACCTGCAGGTCATTGTTTTCAGGTAAATGTACTTCAAAGAATTTTCATCAACCCTAAAATTAGTCTTCGTCAATGGATGATAAAGTCGGCGCAGAAGATAGTCTAATGGGATTAATGAATGGAGGCGTACACATGAATACCAGGCATAATCTGAAGGATAGTAAAAAGCGGCTAACACCATTAGTGATTATTCGTTATACAGGCTTGTTTGCAATAATGGGAGGAAGTCTCTATATTGTTATTCAGTTTATTCACCCGTCGGATGATATATCTTCTGTTAACACAAACTTATGGGTGGTTGTGGCGTGCTTAACGGTGGCTATGGCCCTCTTTAACTTCATAGGAATTACGGGAATCTATACAAGACAAGTGAAGGAAAGCGGTTGGCTTGGATTAATGGGGTTTCTTATATTTAGTCTTTTTTGGTTATTCGCAGCGTTCTTCAGCTTCATTGAAGCTTTTGTTTTGCCGCTGCTTACCACCGTGGCTCCACAGTTTGTAGAGGGATTTATAGGGATTTTTAGCGGATCCGTCAGCGAGGTCGATCTTGGGATTCTTCCGACTATTGGCTCACTGGCCGGGGTAATGTATATCCTTGGAGGATTCTTATTCGGCATGGCAATATTTCGTGCTAAAGTCCTGTCACGTGTAGGAGGTGCTCTTCTTGCTTTCGGTGCTGCAGCGACCATCGGTGCCTCCATCATCCCTCACCCATTTGATCGGTTATTTGCGCTGCCGATGGGCGTAGCTTTGATTTGGCTGGGATATGCTCTTTGGACTGAACAGAAGAGAAAGGTATAACAGAACAGAAAGAAAATGAGTAAGAGAGAATACTCTTCCCTCTCTCAGCAGCCCGTTGAAAATAAAAATAAGGCCATCCCTGCCGAAACGGTCCTCTTTGTACTTGGTTTGGTGAAAAAAAATAAAAAAACTGCCCCTTTTGGAGCAGCCAAACGCAGAAAGAGCGGTTCCCAAGGGCCATTTAGAGGGAAGGGTGGTGAACCTGCTGTTAATATATCATGCTCTTGTTTCTCTGCCTATAAATGTTGCCAAATCTTTACAAGCACTTTACTTAAAACAACTTTTATTTATGAGAACATCCAATAAATATACGATGCATAGGTTGCTGATCCTCGTATATCTTGATGAAAAGAACGGTAACACTAATATGTACCAGGGGCCCGGCTTTCCTTTATTTAGTTAGATGCGCGTCGGCGGAAAAGCAGAAACGTTCCTGTCATGAAGATCACAACACCAAGAAGCACAGCAGCAGGGTAGAAAGTCGAGGTGGCTGGAAGCGGACCTCCCTCTTCTCCGATGGTAACCGGTATTTCCAGTTCGTCTATCCGGCTGCCGTCATCAGCACTTTCACTGAATACAATCACGGTAAGATCACGCGATTCTCCTTCGTCCAGCTGGGCTACTTCGATTTCCAGATCGAATTCTCCCCAATCCGGACCGGCTGTGGCAGCAGTCGTAAATCCTTCATCGATTTCCTGGCCATCTTCTACTACCACATATGATACGGTTGCTTCGAATACCCTGGCTTCTCCTTCAATCAAAATCGTATTGCCTTCGCTTTCCACACTATGAATGCGGAAGGAATCATTTTCATACGTTGTTTCTGTCGCAGCGCCTGCCGGTAACACAACAAGAAAGCAGATGAATAGTACCATTACTGTCAGCAGTAATTTATTCACTATGGATCCTCCTCATAAGGAAGAACCGGGGCCCCTACTTCCTATTTTACTCTAATATTACTTCCATTACATAAAAAAATTGTCATTACTTCCATTGTTTAGATCAAAAAACCGCTCCAGACGTATGATCTGGAACGGTTTTCTTTATTATCACTTATTCAACAGAAGACGCAATTTTATCTAAAGACGCTTGGACCGCAGATTTTTCTTCATTACTATAAAAGGATGCCAATAGTTCATAACAGGTCTCAAGATCCACTAAATAACAGTCGTGTGTGCCGGTGTTATACACAAAATGATTCAGCTCTTCGCCTTTAGTACCATCAAGCACTTTATATTGTTCAAGATTGAATAACTCACGCATGCCTCCCTGCGCTAAATCCATAAATTCTTCTCTCGAGATTTTTCTTAATGCCGTAAATTCTTTTTGTACGCTCATTTGCAGCCTCCTGTATATTCTTAAAATTGATCATTTAAAGATTGTTCTTTATGATCTCAGACTTTACATATTATCACAATTCCCGCCTGGAGAATACGATTTCAACTTCTCATAAAGAATGGTTGAAATTGCAATGCTCGGAAAAACACAAACAGAAAAAGATGACTATTTTAGAATGATTTCAATAGGATGGGATGGGCTTTACACTTCCCTATATCGTCCCAATCGGACTTCTGCAAATTCCGATTGACGTACCTTGCTGATTCAATATTTTTTTAAGGTTCACAATGGCGTTTCCGTTATAAACCTGTTCCATAGTTGATTGTACGGTGTCGCTTTCCTGCTGTGACATTGCCTGATTGGTAAGGAGTTGGTTGAACCATTGGCTGATTTCTACTGGATTTATATTGCCGGCCATGGAAGAAAGCCGATTATATCCGCAGTTTACTTTATCCTCTAACTCCGCTTCTCCGCCTGCATAAAAAAAGAAGTCCTCTCTCTGGATAACGTCTCTTAACCGCTTTATTTTTTCTTTATCTCCGGCTTCTTTTATACCCACTACCCAATTTAGCCTGCTTAATTGAACAATGCTTTCCTCTGACAAATCAAACCCCGTTCTATTCGGGTTATTGTACAGAATGGCAGGTTTTTGACTGATCTCAACCATTCTTTTGGTATACAACATAGCTTCCTGCTGGGAGGGCACGATGTAAGGCGGATACCCAATCATCATACCTGCCATTTTTGAAGAGCCGATCTTTTCAGCTAATATCTCAGCCTCTTTCAGCCTGGTGGAAGCTGCCCCGAATATAATTTCCATATTGCTGATAAGCTCTTCTTCCGACTCCAGAGCGTCTATTATTTCTATTTTCTCCTGAAGGTTCATACTATGCTGTTCCCCCGTGGTTCCAGAAACCAGAATAGATTTTACTCCGTGGTTATATATATTTTTAATATGGCTGATGGTGCCCTGGGTATTTAACGATTCATCTTCGTAAAAAGCGGTAGGTACCGCAATATGGAATGGTTCTGTCAGCATATATTTACAACTTCCTTTCGTTTTTTACTATCATTTTGTTAACGTATGGCTTCTTCCTTTTTCTCCAGCGTTACTTGATACAGCCGTTTCGGCAGAGCACCTTCTTCGAATTCATGTTTTTCCACGACTTTGTATCCTTCTGCTAACATTTCCACTTTCTCTTGATTAAAGAAATGCACGATAAATCCATTTGCTTCATACAGATCTTCTCCATGGTGAATGCCATTGCCGTACTGTGGATCGCCGACGTGTCTTGCCGTGTAGATATTATACCCCCGCGGGCGCAGAACATGTCGTATATGCCGGCTTAGTGTTTTCAATTCTTCCGACGTCATTGCCATACAGTACAGCATATGGGAAAAGCATCCGTCCATCGAATGGGCAGCTAGTGGAAATGGCTGGCGCACATCATGCCGGGTTACGGTAATCCGGCTGTTGAGGCCGTGTTTTACGGCCTTTTGCTGAATGGATTCAACGCCTTCTTTTGTGTATTCCAGTGCATGAACATGGAATCCGTTTTGTGCGAAGTACAAAGTATCCCTTCCCTGCCCGGCACCAAGCTCTATCATACGAGTATAGCCTTTTGCCTTAAACATTTCTGCAGCTCTTACGGCCGCTTTGCTTGGTTCACCGCCGAACATTTTTTTATTTTTCGCATATACCTGCTCCCAGTGCGGCTGCTGGGTATTCAGTATTTTACCATCCATAATGAGCCCTCCTTTTCGTTAGCCGTTTTCTCCCATTATAATCGAACCAATTTCTTTTTAAAACGACAAGCTGGTGTGTACTGCTGTTAATACCAGCTTTCCGGAAGAATATTAATCAAAAGTTTTTCGTTCTTGATGTACGTCAAGTTTTTATTTTACTATGTCGTTTATGATAAAAATAACAGAAGATACTTATTCTGAGAAAAATACAAAAATGGAGTGTGTATGATGACTATACAAAAAATGCAGGATCTTCAAACGTACGATGAAAATCAAATGACCAAACAGATTGTTTTTACAGGACAAAAAAGCAAAGCGATCGTGTTTAATTTCCTCCCCGGACAGATAATGCCTGCCCATGGCCATCCTCAACAAAACGCCTATCTGACTGTGATCGAAGGAACAGGAGTATGTTACTTGGATGACAAGGCTTCCCCGGTACAGCGGGGCGATATGATTCACTGCGATCCGCATCAAACCATCAGCGTAGAAAATACAGACGCTGCCGCAATGACCGTTTACGTTGTACTTGCAGAGGAATAGGCAGAACAGGAGGACGTTATGACCATTGGTATCGTGTATGCAACGATGGGAGGCAGCACAGAACAACTTGCTTCTTTCATTAAGGAATATTTGATCGAAAAAGGAATACAGGTAGACCTGAAAGAGGCTTTTGAAGAAGGCGCGGAAGATATACTCGAATACGAGTGTATCTTTTTAGGAAGCTACACCTGGGGAGACGGCGACGTAGCCGACGAGATGCTGGACATCTATGAAGATCTGGAGACGATGGATTTAACAGGAAAGTTTTTTGGCGTGTTTGGCTCAGGCGATACCTGCTATGAATACTTCGCGGGGGCGGTGGATAGGTTTGAAGAAGTTATTCAAAAGCAGGGAGGATATATTGCAGTGCCGGGGCTGAAAGTAGATATTGATTCGGAAGAAACAGAAATACGAAAGCAGGTAAACGACTTCACCGAAGCCTTTTTAGAAGCTGCAAAAGCAAAATAAAAAAAGCTTTTAATCGCAGCTTCATGAGGAGACATAAACGCCGGGGTTTATATTTTTTCTTCCCGGCATTTAAATACCTTTTGTTCTCTTTTAAAACAAACAATTTGTATTTAAAAAAGAGAAGATTGAGTTCCGCTTTGCCCTCCTTTCGTAATGTCTGCCGGCATTTTATGGGTCTTCTCAAGAATAAGGAAATAGTTTCGATCAACTGCTTTTTTCACTTTATAGAGCACTACTCCGCCAAGCAAAAACTGCACAGTCATTAACAACGTAAAAAGGAGCGGAACTGCTGATTCTTTAATACCTAATAATATTAATAACAGCAGTAATTGAAAAAGAAATACTTTTTTTGTCCGCAGCATGACAGTAAAGGCAAAAGTTACAATGGCAATAATAAAAGCAAAGGTATGATCTTGAATAAGAATATGCCAGTTAAAATTAATGACGGAAAGAAACACGGGTTGGAATACATTCATTACCCTTCACCCCCGCTGCAGCACTTCCATCCTTTACCATTAGGATTTTTCATTTCTAAGCCCCCTTCTGTCCTTCAATTATCTAATAGAAGGGAGCCCATTTCCTTGACGCAAATCAATATTTGAAAATCATTTGCACTTCCCGATAAACCACCTAATTTACCTGGTTACTACCCTGCCTTTCTCTTCTAAGCTAGACCAGTTGTAGTCCGTCCAGATCCAATACTTTTATTTTCCTGCTGCTGATCTGTTCAATAAACCCACGGTCTTCCAAATCCGCCATCCTGCGGCTGATCGTTTCCGCCGTGGTACCTAAATACGAGGCTAAGTCTGCTCTCGTCATTGGCAGTTCCAGAGTATCGGTGCCAGGCAGATTAGTGGCTGCCTCCACTAAATACAGCGCGAGCCGTGTTTCTACTTTATCCGCAGCAAAGTGGGCTCTTTGGTTTTCGGAGCGGTTCAACCTTTGAGAAAACTCTGTGAGCATTTTCAAAGAAATGGCCGGGTATTTTGTTAAAATGGTCTGGAAATCGTTACGTGGAATCCTGCATATTATCGTATCTTCCACTGCCTGGGCGAAGGATTGATGGGTGGATTTATTAAAGAGAGCATACTCCCCGGTGAAGTCCCCGGGTAACAGCAGAGAAACTAAATGTTCTTTCCCGCCTTCTGACAATCGATACATTTTCACTTTTCCCGTGTTCACAATATAAAGAGCGTCTGATTGATTCCCCTCCTGAAAAATAAGTTCTCCTTTTTTGTAGGAGCTGGATTGAACAGTTTTCATGATTTCATTCATTTGAACAGGCTCCAAATGATTAAAAATCGGGACGATGGATACGCACAAGTGCTTCGCGCCACTCGCTGAACACGTACACTCTGTTCCAGTGGGTTTACATGTTTCAAATTTCTCCATTTTCTATTCTCCTTTAATACAAAATCTTTTACACTTATATTTATTATATCTGATTCACTCTTCATCTCCACATTCATCCAACGAGCAGAAACCATCTAAAACAGAAAAATAATACGAAAATACTGAAAATACAAAAAAATATAATACCTGCTCGTGCCGCCATGTTCGGAACCTATAGTATTGTTACATTCGAATGATCAGAGGTGATACAATTGACATTCAGTTTAACAAGTCCATACTTTGTTATATAGCCGGTATCTTATGCGGATAGTCTGTTTTAACAAATACTCCAGCTATTGAGAAAGTGATGATGTGTATGAATCAATCAAATAAAGGGTTCCTTTCATATAAATAAGTTCCATTTTTTCTTGAATAATGCCTTTGCTGATCACAAATAAAATATATTCTGTAATAGATATCGTTTTTTTAACCAGATTTTTTGTCTTTTCTTCCACAGTTTATTTAGTTTTATAGAAAATAAGGACAGTTCATGATTTATTAATTCAAACATGCTGTTCTAAACGAATTGACCTCCAAGCTGCATGCATTTACACATTCTGCAGAAGATATTCTATGCGTAGGCTGATACAGGGAAGAAATAACGACCCTCCTTCCCTTATATATCGCTTTCACCCACAAAATGGTTATTTAATTCAAAAAAATATTGATTATATGAATACGTTCAACGCTGCCATGACTGCCGCTTTGGATATATTTTCAAATGATTCAAACAGTAATTAAAAAATAACTAAAACCCTCTTAAATAGTTAGAATATTACATTTAGTATCTCTGCAGTTTCTTTTTTAGACAAACTATTACATTTCAGAAAGGGTTTTATGATGAAATATTCTATGCGATGTGCCGTATATGAAGAAATGCTTTTTTCCCTCAAACGACCTCCTAAAGGTTTACAGGACCTTCTTTTCCACGCTTCCCATAATGAAAAAATAGCCAGCATTACTCCATTCTATGGATTCTATCTTTATCCTCACGAATGGCTCTATTATTCCTTACAGAATCATGATCCCTTAGTGGTTGAAATGAATGCAGCAATGCTGATAGCTCTGGATGCACCCGCAATTGAAGCAGATCCTAAAATGATTCTTTTCTTTTCTATCGCTTCTTCCCCAAGCAATAAGGAAGTATGTAAACAAAGTCTCTCAGTCGCGTTTAATACGAGCTTATTTTTTCAAATGTTTACCCACCTGCAGCACAAAGTGGCACTTGTAGAAAAAGATCAGCAATTTACGATGCGTAAATACGAAAGCAGGCTGAAAAAAGCCGTTATCCATCACTAAATAGTTTATTTCCCTATAGTTATATTTATACCCTATTTATTTTCAAAACCCTCCTGTTGATCTATTCAAAACAAAGCAACCTGAAGGAGAAGTTATTAATGGAAAATTATCAAAAAATTCTATCAGCTGTGGATGGATCAGACGAATCCAAACATGCTTTTAATAAAGCGGTTGCGATAGCGAAAAAAGAAGAAGCAGAACTTATTATTTGTCACGTGGTGGACACGAGTTCTTTTAATAGAATAGAGCATTACAACTCCGCCTTTATTTCCGGTCTGGAAGACTATGCAAAAGAACTGCTTACCGATTGTGAAAAACAGGCAGACGAAGCAGGAGTCAAAAAAGTAATAACGGTACTGGAACACGGCTCACCTAAAGTCAAAATACCGCAGGAAGTGGCTGGGAAATATGAAGTAGATCTTATTGTGGCAGGTGCTACCGGCCTGGGCGCAGTAGAGCGATTTATTACAGGAAGTGTTTCTGAACAAATTGTAAGAGGTGCTGCATGCGATGTCCTGATTATTCGCATGACGAAAGAGAAACTTTAACAAAATATTTCCATTTTAGATTTTGTAGAAACGCTTTACTCCTGGCAGGGCCAGGGTGAATAATTTTTCTTCTTCCACGGAAAGCCGGGAACGTTTAGAAAACAGGTTGAAAATGTAGAATTCAATTAACATCTTGGAGAAGTAATTAAAATATCAGCCGATAGCCCCTATACAGTAAAAATGCCGGATATTCCATAAGGAACATCCGGCATTTACATATTAATTAACGAAGCTCCGGCCAGAAGCCTTTGTTTGCTTCCTGCAGATCTTCCAGAATGTCCTTTGCAACCTGTGCGCTCGGAACAATGCGGGAGAGCGTCAGGGCCTGCCACAGCTTTTGGAAAGACTTTTCATTCCACGCTTCCACCACCAGCTTTTCGACTGCGACCTGCTGCTCCATCAGCCCTTTCTGGAATCGTGGAATTTCTCCCTGGACGAGCGGTTCCGGTCCGTTGCTACCGACAATACACGGCACTTCAACCATCGCTGTTGGCTCAAAGTTGCTTATCGCTCCGTTGTTTTCTACAATAAGCAGCATTCGCTCTTTTGTGTTGTAGGCAATGGCACGGGCAAGATCAACGATGTAGGAAGCGTGCTCGTCAATATGAAGAGCGGAATCAGCGGCGGTGCCCTTTTCAATAATTTTGCGGCACTCTCCGAAAACAAACGTTTCTCTTCCTTCCATCACTTCGTTGGCCCGCGTTTTTTCCGGGTTGGAATGAGCAACTTCGTAATCCGGGTAAAGATAATATTTTAAATAGGTGTTTGGGACAGTGGAAGGATCCAGCGCCTGAACATCCTTCGCTTTAGCAAACGTATTGTTCCAGCTTTCATCTGCGTGCTGCAGGGACTGGTCCTCTGTCACATAGCCGAACCTGGCCACATGTTCCCGGATACGGGGCAGCAGGTCGTTTCCTTCTTTGTCACGGATTCCGGTCCACCAGCCAAAGTGATTCAGGCCGTAATAGTCCACTTCCATCTCCTTACGGCTTTCCAGTCCAATTGCGGACGCCATCAGCTCTTCAATCCCAATCGGCATGTCGCAGATATTAAGAATTTTTGCATCTGGACGCATTTTCCGCGTGGCCTCCGCCACAATTGCAGCCGGATTGGAATAATTCAAAAACCAGGCTTCCGGGGAATACGTCTCCATGTAATCAACAAGCTGCAGTACGTCTCCTATGGAGCGCATCCCGTAAGCCATGCCACCCGGCCCGCACGTTTCCTGGCCGACCACCCCGTGCTTCAGAGGGATCTTTTCGTCTTGTTCCCGCATGGCGTACTTTCCGCTTCGAATATGGGCCATAACGAAATCAATATCAGAGAATGCTTCTTCGGGATCTGTCGTTTCAGTAAAACGAATGTCCGGTGCTTTTTCCTTTAAAATGATTCGGCAGGCGCCGGCAATCGTCTGCTGCCGCTCTTTGTCGTTGTCAAAAAACTTAATCTGGTCTATTGGAAGCTTTTCCAGGTTATCCATCAGCATCAATATGATTCCCGGTGTAAATGTACTGCCTCCGCCTGCAATAGTAATTGAGTGTTTTTTCATCATTGACATCCTTTCGTTTTCTTAATTTTCATCAATAAACGCTTCAATAGAATCTCTTACCTGAGGAACGGACAGCCCGACAATAACCTGAATGCTTTGGCCGTTCTGCACAAGTCCGTGTGCTTCCCCATTGTTTTTAAAGTAGTCTGCCTCCTTAACCTGGTCCGGATCTTTTACTGTAACGCGGAGTCTCGTCGCGCAGTTGGTAACATCCGTGATATTGTCCACACCGCCCAGTCCTTCAAGAAATGCGGCAGCTCTCCGGTCATAGTCGCTTGCGTACGCTGCAGCGGGTTCAGATTCAGCACCTTCTTTTCCTGCCCGGTAATCCGATTTCGTATAAAGCTTGGTTTCCTGACTTTCGTCTTTTTCCCGTCCCGGCAGGGCGTAGTCAAATTTCACGATCAGCCAGCGGAACAGGAAGAAGTAAATAATGGTAAATACCACACCGATAATAATCTGCGCGATATAGACACCCCAGTGATTGCCCATGAGCGGAATCCAGTTGGTTGTCGCAATCTCAATCAGTCCGCCGCCCTGATTGCCGACGAGACCGAATGCACTCTGCAGGGTAACCATGGTGGCGCCGAGAAGCGCATGAAGCAGAAACAACAGCGGTGCAATAAACAGGAAAGTGAATTCCAGCGGCTCGGTAATTCCTGCGACAACTGCCGTCAATGTGGCTGCCAGAAGAAGGGCTCCAACCTGCTTTTTCTTTTCGGCACGCGCTGTGCTGTAAATAGCAAGCGCAATTCCAATTGAACCGAACATTTTAATATTGCCCTGTAGAAGGAAAGCCCCTCCTTCCCACTGTTCACGAAGCGGTGTATCAGAAGATGCTAATTCGCCGAGTCTGGATACCCAATTGGCTGTAATACCGCCGTCCACGACGGCCGGACCAAACTGGAATGGCGTATAAATAAAGTGATGCAGGCCGGTTGGAATTAATATCCTTTCCAAAAAGTGAAACAGCCAGACCCCAACGTATCCGGAAGAAATCATAAAGCCCTGAAGAGAACCAATACCGTCCTGCACTGCCGGCCACACCCAGGCAGTTAAAAAGGCCATCGGGATCATGACAAAGAAGGAAATCATGACAATAAACGGTCCGCCCTGAAAAATGCCAAGTGCATCCGGGAGCTTTTTGTCATAGTAGCGGTTATGAAGCCAGATCGTAATACCGGAAATCACAATCGCACCCATAATGTTTGTGTCGAGCGTCAGGATACCTGCGATTTCCGTTAATCCCGTTCCATCTGCCCCTTCGCTTAAATCAACACCGAACGCCGGACCCCACACATCAAGAATGGAGTTGATAAAGGTGTTATACATTAAGTAGGCCACCACCGCAGCAAGCGTTGCTCTTCCTGCGGCTTTTTTAGCCAGCGAAATAGGAAGCCCGATTACAAATATAAGCTCCATATGGTCAAATACAGTCCACCCTGTATTTTCCATAAAGGTCCAGATCTGATACCAGAGACTGTCCGGGTCCGCCAGTCCACCCATAATCTGCTCGTTTTTAAACAGTGTCGCCAATCCGACAATAATACCGAAAAAAGGAAACAACAGCACCGGCACAATCATTGCACTGCCAAATCTTCGAATAGAATTCATCATTATTCCCCTACCGCCCTTTACATAGTTTTTGTGATCGTTCTCTTTGACTAATGTCAGCTTACAAATGAAAGTGCTTACAATCAATACAGTCAGGGCAGGCAGGGAAACGAACAGCAACTTCGGACATTGTTTCAGAAGCTGGAAATTTTCCCGGCAAATATAGAAGAATGCTATACTGAATACAGGAATCATCCCGTACAACAGGAGGAACCACGATGTCTTTAGAAGAATTGATCAACACTCATTACGACAAACTGAATGAAAACGACATGCATGTACTTAAATACATTCTGAATCATAAAAACACTTGTCGGAACATGGGCATTAATGAGCTGGCCGAAGCTTCCCTTGCTTCCCGCTCTTCTATTCACCGGCTCACTAAAAAACTCGGTTTCAGCGGCTACAGTGAATTTAAAGTGTTTCTAAAATGGGAAGAGAATACTGAAAAAGATTCCGGGAACCACATGCAGGTATTGGAAGACGACATCCAGGCGACATTAAAAAACCTTTCTTCCCTCAATTTCGAACCGATCTGTGAAAAGCTTTACGCGGCCAACCGTATTTTTATCTACGGTACCGGCACGGCACAGCTTGGCTGCGCACGGGAAGCCCAGCGTCTGTTTGCTTTGCAGCAGACCTTTGTGACTATTATTTATGATGCGGTGGAGTTTGAGGTGATGCTCAAAGCGATGGGACCGGACGATGTGGTTATTATTATTTCCCTCTCCGGTGACACGCCGAGCCTGCTTCCGCAGGTACAGCAGCTGACAGCACGGGGCATTACGTTTATTTCCATTACGAATTTAAAAAACAATCGGCTTGCCCAGATGTCCCCTTTCAGCATTTATGCTGCCACCAGCGTTTTTCACGCTGGAAACGGTGGAGAGATTGTGTCATTCATTCCGCTTACGATAGCAGTCGAAGCTCTTTTTCGACGATTCATTCTATACAGGGAAGCACATGAAAAGTAGAATAACGAAAACCGCCGGGCATCCGTAATATGCCTGGCATGTTCTGCTTGATTTTCCGTACATAAAGTCCAGCTTCAAAAAAGGCAGCAAGATCCAGCGGAAGAGAGAAAGAGGAGATGTAATCCATTGAAAGAACATACAAGTTCTCACAAACCTCTGCGGGTGCCAAAATTTTTGCATGAGTTATTTGGAAAAGAAGCAACTAAGCCTGAATTAGTTCTAATCTTATTGAGCTGTATTATAATTTCGGCTCTGCTTTTGTCATCCACCTATGAAGAATGGCTTCATTTGTCAGTATTAAAGATTATTCTATTGGTAGTCTTAGCATTAGATCTTTCCGGCGGAGTAATCGCTAATGTTACAAGATCCACTAATGAGTATTATCAAGAGGGAAAAAGAGCAGGCTTCATTTTTATTGCTGTTCATATTCAACCTTTACTAATCGGATGGCTTCTTGGTAATTTTCTGTTGGGTCTGGCTGTGTGGATTGGAGCTGCAATCACTGCAGTGATTATCTTAAACCTCGATAGACGCATTCAGCGTACTGCAGGTATGGCCGCTGCACTCTGCGGGATTACTTTCGTAATTTTGGTGCCGGATGCCTTAGTAATTTTAAAAGGTCTACTTGCCCTGTATATCTTCAAGCTTGTTTTCAGTTTTGCCGTGAATCACACGAATTATAGGCGATGATCTCTAAAAAGAAACAATCAGATCCATAATGACCGTTCTATATGATAAAAAAAGAAGGAGCTGCCCTTTTTTGGGGCAGCTCCTTTTACATTAGTGCTTCTGAATAGTCATGGATGAAATAATCGTTTTCATGGACAGAATCCTTTCTTCATGTCTTCACAAATGCAGGCTTCTGTATCGGAACTCAACAGCGACAATCTGTCCGTTACGTCTTCGATCACTTCTTTATTCAAACGATACATGTTTTTGTTTCCTTCTTTTCTCACAACGATCAGATTATTTTCTTTAAGTGTTTTCATATGGTGGCTTAACGTCGGCTGGGAAAACTCAAAATGTTCCAGCAGATCACAAGCACAAAGCTCACCGCATGACAGCAGGTCCAGTATTTCCAGGCGGTTACTATCGGCAATGACTTTTAGATACCGGGACAACGTTTGATAACTGCTTTTGTTATTCGTTTTTATCAATAGAATTCACATACCTTTGGTAGTTTTTATTGCCTCCGGATAAATTATACACGTTCTCAAATCCGAGATTAATAAGCACGTTCTGGGCCGCATTGCCCGTCGTGCCTTTGTTGCAGTAGGTGACTACCGTTTGGTGTTTATCTGCTGTCTCTGCATATTCCCGCAGGTTTTTAAGAGGAACATTTACAGCGTTCTTAACATGGTTCTTTTCATATTGTTTGGGAGACCGCACGTCAATCACATGAATGTCCTCACGTTCGGCTTTCTCGGTTAATTGTTTTGGGGTGATGATGTTTCTGCCCCGCTGAATATTGTGACCGATCATTCCTGTATAAATAACCGGATCTTTTGTCGTAGAGAAAGTCAGTGCGTAGGCAAGATCGAGGTGGAAGAGATCCTCTACTTTTGCTCCAAACGACATCGCCGTTGCCAGCACATCGATACGTTTATCGACGCCCTCATATCCAACAATCTGTGCACCGATAAGTCTGGACGTCTCCTTATCAATGATCGCTTTGATGACCATTTCTCTGCCTTTCATGTATTCAGGCTGATTTGGTTTGATGTTATGAAAAACGTCTATATTCATGTTTAACCCGGCGGCTTCTTTTTCCGTCATACCGGTCTGGGCAATTGTCATATCGAAAACACGTACGATCCCGGTTCCTAAGATGCCTCTATGCTCCAGGTCCCCGCCGGTTAAACGGTCGCCTGCAATTCTCCCCATCTTATTGGCAGTCGAACCAAGGGGTCTGTACAGCGGCTGTCCGGAAACGACACTGAAACTTTCCGCCACATCGCCGATGGCGTATATATGCGGGATATTGGTTTCCAAATACGTATTTACTTTAATAGCACCCGTTGCTCCCAATCTGACCCCGATTTTTTCTCCTAGAGATACGTTAGGCTTTACTCCAACGGCTACTATTACCATGTCCGTGTCTATTGTCCGGCCGCTCTCCAACGTAAGCTGTGTGATCGAGCCTTCCTCTGTCACGCTCTGAATCGTTTCTCCAGTAATGACCGTTGTTTTCTTTTGAAGGTATTCTTCCACCATATAACCCATATCCGGATCCAGGTTACTCATAAATGTACTTCTTTGAATAATCGTCGTCTCATATGCCGCCAATTGTTCCAGCATTTCCAGACCGATGAAGCCGCCGCCGATAATCGTAATCTTTTTGACCTCGTTTGCATGAATGTATTGGTGAATAGCTTTAGCATCGTTGATATTTTTGACCTGAAAGGCATTTCTGTAGTCTCTGGAATACAGCTGCGGCAGTTCTATCGGGCTTGATCCCGTTGCCAGAACCAGCTCATCATATGGCTGCTCAAACGTTTCATCCGTCACTAAATTCTTAATGGAAACCGTTTTGTTTTCTTTATTTATATTTAGTACTTCGTGCTGGGTGTGGATATTAATATGAAACCTGTCTTTGAACCATTTGGCATCTCTTGGGGTCAGTTCATCAATTTCTTCTACTTCTCCGCCAATAAAATAGGGAATGCCGCAAACCGAATACGAAATATCTGTGTCTTTATCATAGACAGTAATGTCAACCTCTTCATCATTTCTTCTCGCTTTTGCTGCCACGCTTGTACCGGCTGCCACTGAGCCTATAATCACTATTTTTCTCATTGTCCGTTCTCCTTTTGATAGGTGCATCTCTTTTTCTTCTTTTCTCCACTCACTGTTATGTACCTTTTTGATTAAAATTCGACAAATATAGACTAACATCTATATTGATTATTATCTATCTTCTTTTTTGTAAATTCTCTTTCTGTGCCAATACCTCCCGCCTTTATGCTGAATCCAGTGCCTTAAGCAGTACAAAAAAGGAGCTGCCCCAAAAGGGCAGCTCCTTTAACAATTTATTGTTTATTCGCGGTTCGTCTCATTATTGTTCCTATCATCGGAAGAGGATTTTGTTTTTCGGACCAGCTCTTCTAAAATCCCAACAATTTCATCCTTGGAATACTGGTCTTTTTCCGCTCCGGTTTTGTTTTCTGTCGTTATTTCATTTGTTGTTTTAATGTCTGATTCATTGGTGTCTGTTGTTTCAATCGTTTCCTGCGTGGCTGCATGTTCAGCAGCCAGGTATTTATCCCGCTTGTCTACAGTCTCTACCGTATTAGTTTCGGTATCGATATCGCGCTTGTAAACAATTTGTCCGTCCGGTGTCATAAACTTCTTGTTCATCGTTCTTGTTGATTTGTCAAACAAGCTGTAGATAACCGGTATAACAAACAGGGTCAAGAAGGTACTGCTGATTAAACCACCGATTATAACGATACCCATCGGCTGAATAATTTCTGCTCCTTCTCCGATACCAAGTGCTAATGGAATAATACCAAGGATCGTCGTGATCGCTGTAATCAGGATCGGTCTTGTCCGGTCCTGCACGCCGGTAACAATGGCTTCGACTGTCGGCAGGCCTTTTTGCTTCTGCTGGTTGATATAATCGACCAGCACAATGGCATTGTTGACGACAATACCTGCCAGTACAATGACCCCTATCATCGCCATCGCGCTTATCGGGCTTTGCGTGATCGTGAGGGCAAGCATAACCCCGATTACAAACAACGGCACGGTAAACATAATGATAAATGGATATTTAAACGACTCAAACTGGGCTGCCATAACCAGGTAGATGAAAATCAGACCAAGCGCAAAGGCTAAAGCCACATCGCCCATCAGGTCATCAATCATTTCCTGGTCGCCGCCTACAACAAACTCTGCGTCGCCCGCCAGTCCTGCATCATCAATAACATCATCCACGACTGTAGAGGCATCACTTAAATCACTGGATGCTGTATACAATACGTCAAAATCAGCCGTTGTGATCGCGTCGGCCCGGTTGATAACAGAAGGAGCCTGGCCATCTTCTATATCTGCTACGTCAGACAGCGCAATGTAGTCTCCCTCCTGGTTCGGGATCGTAATGTCTTCGAAGTTTTCGGTGCTCTCCAGCACTTCATCTGCGTAGCGTACATTTACATTGTACGTGTCATTGCTGTCAGTCGTAATGCTGCCGGCAATTTCTCCACCGGTTGCCGTATTAACCGCCTCTGCAATCTGTGCCGGAGCAAGTCCTTCGTCTTCGGCTGCTTCGCGGTCGATAACGACCTGAAGCTCAGGTGCCGTTTCTTCTTCGGTGCTTGTGACACTGCGGATAATACTCTCGTCTTCGAGGGCTTCTACGATTTCGTCACTCGTCTCAGCCAGACGGTCCGAGTCGGGATCCTGAATGCTGAAGGAATACGTGTTAGGCTCTCCGCCTAATCCGGCCTGGGCGAAATCCTGTACTTCGATATCGGCCGCCTCATCGATGCCTTCTATTTCATCGGCAAGCTCTTCGGTAAATTCGGCCGTGGTCGTATCGCGTTCTCCTGCGCCCACAAGATTGACAATAATCTCAGCGGTATGGCTTTCAGAGGTTAATCCCCCCTGCTGGGAAGTAGATCCAATGGTGCTTAGATAGCTTTCAATATCGTCATCGCCATCGAGCTCATCTTCGATCTGGGCGATGGTTTCTTCCGTTCTTGCAAGTGTGGTGCCTTCTTCGTGTTCTACATCCACTAAAGCAATACCTTCATCGGAATCAGGCAGAAATTCAACGCCGGTTGTGGACAATCCGAGGGCACCAATTGCTAAGGTCACGAGCGTAATGGCGATAACAACAGCTCTTCTGCGAAGTGTCCAGCGGGAAATACGCTCGACTCTTTTGAGCATCGACGAATTCTTGCGCTTTTTTTCCACTTCTTCTTTTGGAGCAGTTAAAATTCTGCTCGCGATCATTGGAACGATGGTCACTGCTACGAACAGGGAAGCAAACAGACTGAATGCCACCGCTATAGATAATGGGGCAAATAGATCTCCAACAATCCCTGTAATAAAGACAACAGGAAGGAAAATGGAAACGGTCGTTAATGTAGAAGCCGTAATTGCTCCAGCTACTTCACGTGTACCGTCGGCCGCTGCCTGCTTCGGGGTTTTCTTCATGGATAAATGACGGTAAATATTTTCTACAACGACGATGGAGTTATCAACAAGCATCCCGATTCCGAGTGCGAGCCCCCCAAGGGTCATCATGTTCAAGCTGATATTTGTAAAGAAGAACAAAGCAAATGTCGTAATAATGGAGAATGGTATAGCAATACCGATTATTAACGGTGTTTTTAAATTACGTAAAAAGGCGAATAACACGACCATTGCCAGGATACCACCACTGATAAGAGCAGTAATAACACTGTTAATGGAGTCTTGTACATATTCTCCTTCATCATACAGTGTAATAGCATCCAGGTTCGAATACTCATCTTCCTCAAGCAGGCTGCTCAATTCATCATTAAATTCACTTGATACCTGGGTCGTATCTGCATCTGATTCCTGCATAACGTCCAGCTGAATGGAGCTTTCCTGATTTACTCTCGTGATAACATCTGCATTTTCGCTTTGCAGCGATACTTCCGCTACGTCTGATAACGCAATATCATCACCGGATTCAGGATCCTGGGAAACGGTAAGCTCTTCTAATTCCTCTGCGGAGCCAAGCTCGCTGAGAATCCGGGTGGAAATAGATTCTTCTGCCTCTTCATCGACGATTACACCACCCGGTACAGCAGCTTCCTGCCCCTGGATAACCTGTACGATATCCGATTGAGAAATACCGGCGTCTTCAATTTCCTCCTGATCTAGTATAACTTCGTACTGCTCTGTTAAGGAGCCTGACTCAGAAATACTGGCGACACCGCCGATTCGGGACAACTCTCTTTCGAGAGAAGCCGTCTCTTCCTGAAATTCCGTTACTTCATCTCCGCCGCCGGAAACAGCCAGCTGAATACTCGGAAACATCGAAGGATCAAATTGCAGAAAAGCTGGTGTTCCTGCGTCATCTGGAAGCTCTATCTGCGATATCGTAGAAACAATCTCTGTTTCTACATCATCAATATCCGTGTCTGCTGTGAACTCCATAATGACAATGGAAGAACCTTCCAGCGACTGGGAGGTCAGCTGATTGAGTCCGGAAATGGTAGACAATTCGTCTTCCAGATCTTCGGTAACATCATTTAACACTTCCTCCGGTCCGGCACCGGGATAGCTGGTGCTGACTGCAGCTACCGGCGCTTCAACATCCGGGAACAGCTGGACAGGTAAACGCGTCAGCGATACGGCTCCTAATATTAAAAGTACAAGCATAATAACAATCGTAAACTTTGGCCGTTTTATCGACAGGTCCCATATTTTCATTTACTGCTTCTCTCCTCTGATGTTTGTAATAGCTGGTGTGGTTTTTCTGAAAGGGCGGTTTCAAAAGAACGCATCACGTTCTGAACTAATTTTAAATCGTTAATATCTATTTTAATAAGGTACTGTTCGATGAGATTCTGTTCCATTTGAAGGAACTGTTTTTTCATCTCCAGCCCTTTCGTTCCAAATTCAATGTGCACTTCTCTGCGGTTTTCTTTATTAACGACGCGCTTAATAATAGATGATCCTTCCAACTTTTTAATCGTCTGACTCACTGCACTTCTGGATATATCACAGTATTCTGCCAGACCGGTCATCGTAACGTGCTCCTGCTTCAGAATATATAACAACATCACCTGCTGGCGTTTTGTTAAACTGATGTCCGGAAACGGAAAAAGCTGCAGCAGGGATTTATGTATTTTACGGTAGCTTTCCATCATTTCAGTAAATACTTTTCCGTGCTCTTCCATGGACGTTCTCCTTTCTTTTTCGATGCAGGTTTCATTCTAACGTAATTTGCTTAATAATTAAATAGATAAACAGTTTATTTTTTTAACTGTTTAGCAATTAACCGTTTTCATAAGAAACATTTCTCTGCTCTGCCTTTTCGTGATAGGATTCATGTATCTATTTTTTACTTAAAGGAGATCATCTATTGAATTCAGAGCCAGCAGATATATACCGGGTTATTGAAATAACCGAACGCATTCATAACACGATCATCAGCGACTTCCCCATGCCGGACCTTCCTTTAAATCAACGACAGATCAGCATTCTCTGGTTTGTGTTTCATCATCAGGAAAGCAGCATTAATGATGTAGCACGTCACTTTTACATTTCAAAAAGCACCGCCAGCCAGGCCGTTTCCCACCTCGAGAAAGAGAAATTTCTGGAGCGGACCGTGAACCCGTCCAACCGCAGAGAAGTAATACTACGCCTGCTGAAGCGCGGTGAATATTGGAAAACGCAGTTTAAAGAAGCCGAACGGCAGCTGCATGAAAAGTATTTTTCAAAAATCCCCCAGGAGGATGTTAACAAAATGCAGGAAGCGCTGGAAAGCATTCAGGCAATTGTGGAAGACGAAAAATCAAAAAGCTAACGTTTCGGAAAAAGATATAAAAATGACCCTGCTCTTATGTAAGAGCAGGGCTTTTTGTAGATCATGAAGTTTTTACGGCTGCTTTTTCTGTTCTCGTTCTTCATCAGAATCGGACTGCACTTCTTCAAGCAGACGAACTTTCTCCTGCAGCGCCTTATTTTCCTGTACGACTTCCATTGCCTGAGATGAATAATGAGGATCGTGCCTCCACCAGTCAATCCCCATTTCTTCCGCCTTGTCTATCGAAGCAACGAGCAGCCTGATTTTGATCGTAAGCAGTTCCACTTCGGCAATATTAATTTTGATATCTCCAGCAATAACCACCCCTTTATCCAGCACCGTTTCAAGGATATCTACCAAACTGCTTCCGCCGGACCGGTTATTGGTCACCTGGGCGTTACGGTCACTTACCGGGTATTCGTCGGCCATATATAGCCCTCCTTTTTTCTTTAGATGAGATTGCCAAGCGGGCCAAGGTCAATGTTCAAATCTTCATCCGTTAAACCAAAGATAACCTTCATCTCTTCCATTTTTTCTTCCAGCTGCATCAAGGCTGTTCCAAGCTGTTCGATCTGCTCATCTGACAGATCTCCTCCTTCTACCCGCCTCATCGCCTGTCGTTCGACAAGCTGTCGCAGCAGTTCAATGACTGTCATCACGATCTGCGACAATCCTTCATCTACTTTGTCGGGATCGAGTGAAATTTTTCCAGTCGGATTGCTCGTCTGCAGACCATTTATATTCGGAATATCACTCATGCATAAGCCTCCTGATTTATTTCGGGAATCGTCTGGCTGCTTTCTAAATAGGCTTTCTTTTTATTATCTTCAAGCTTCTGAACAGAGGCTAACAGCACACTTAAATCCAGATAAACGAGCTCAATATCGGCGATCGAAATCGTTAAATCCCCACGGATCACCACCCCGGTTTCAAGCACGGTATCTAATATATCCAAAAGGGTAATATCTTTATTTTTCAGGTCAAGACTATCTTCTCTCATCAGCCTTTCACACCCTTCGCTGTTGTAAAATTGGAGAAATGATAGGAAGGCCACGGACCGGTCACTTCATAATAAAAGCCGGAGTCGTTCTGTTCTGCCGTGTTCCGTTCGGCTTCTATATAAGAGAGCAGCAGCTCCTTTTTGGGGGCATTTACGAGATATACGCCGTTTAGGCTCATATCTTCCCCGCGTCCTGTCACTTTCCGTTCCCAGTTCTTTTTGACATCACTTGCTTCACTCAGCATTTTAAGATGATCGTGCAGGTCCTGACAGTACGACCTTATTTTTTCCACGGCTTTTTCTTCTGCAAAATTAGCCAGTTTCTTCTTTTCGAAAAATTTCTTCCCTGCCGGCATTGCTTCAATATCGGCCTTTTTTTGTTCCATTTCTTCGCTGTTTTCTACCACATTATTCATAAACGTATCCTTGTCAGCTTATACCTTAATATTCCATTCTTCTTTATCGGCTAAAAAAGCAAACTGGTCTGCAATGGATTCTTTTTTCTCATCCATCATTTGTTCCAGGCTTTCCCGCGATTCAAATATGGTCCCGAACTTTAATGGAACGACGGTATATTTTTCATGGAGTATATTCATCAGCTCATGATGGTGAAAGGCTTTTACCTGCAGCCACTGCATATCTTCGACCTTCTTCTGAAGCCTCTCTTCTTTGTAATCTTCTTCCGGAACCCTGCAGACTACTGCCGTTAATTCTCCGAGGCTCTGATATTCTATGATTTCCGATGGTTCGATGGCTTCTTTTTCTTCCATGGGGCTGCTTGTGTATTCTTTAGTCGGCACAAAAGCATAGACGTAAATCAGTTGGGCATTGCTTTTTTCTTCAGCCATACAAACCTCCTTTTCTTCTGTTGGTTTCTTCATCAACAAATGTGTATTACATATAGTATAATCAGGGGTACAAACCACATACAATCATCAAATAAACGGCTTTTGTTGGCTATTGAACAGTTAATCCTCTATTTGTTGATGAAAAAAGGAGCGAGCGTATGGATGAACACCTGCCTCCGATGGACAGACGGACCAAACGGTCAAAAGATGCCTTAAAAAAATCACTGATCGATTTAATGAATGAAAAAGATTTCAAGAAAATCTCGATCACGGAAATGATGGATCACGCCGATTTAAACCGCGGAACGTTCTACAAGCATTATCAATTCAAAGAAGATGTGTTGGAGGAAATGATTGAAGAAGTAATTGATAGCCTGGCAGCGTCTTTTCAGGAACCATTTCTTCAATACAGGACGTTTGACGCGGAACAGTTAAAAAACTCCGTTACTAAAATATTTGAACATGTTTTTGAGTACCGGAACTTCTATACTGTTGTGGTGAAATCGCAGGTGCTGTCCTGCTTTCAAGATAAAATCAGTGTCGTTCTCCGAGACTTTTCCCTCCAGGAATTCATCCATAAAAAATCCGATCCGCACATTAACGTTGAGCTGCTGGCCAGCTACCAGGCCTATGCCTTTTTAGGAATGATTATCGAATGGATTCATGACGATTTTAAACATTCCCCTGCGTACATGGCTGATCAGCTTCTACGTATTATGCAGAGCAGCGCCTCCCATTCTCCTTTCACAACAGAAGATAGATCTTTTTAACTCCATACAAAAAACACCTTTCTAAATGAAAGGTGTTTTTAATTATATTGTTATAAACTTTTCTGTAAAGAATGGCTGGTTGTCATCATTAAACTCTACGCCAACGCCAAGCTCCGTGAAACTATCGTGCAGAATATTCTCCCGATGGCCCATTGAATTCATCAATCCCTGATGGGCAAACACGCTGCTGAATTGTCCATACGCCAGATTTTCCCCCGCCCGGGTAAAAGTAATCCCGTCTTCTTCCAGCCTTTCAAAAGGAGACTGTCCCTGCTCGTTCGTATGGCTGAAAAATTGATTTTCCGACATATCGGTACTGTGCTCACGGGCTGAGTCTCTTACTTCCTCGTTCCACTCCAGAACAGGAAGGCCATGACGAACACGAGCTGCATTTGTCAGGTCGAATAATTGATATTCAAACCCTTCTTTTAATGTTTCACTACTGCTCGTGTAAAAACTTTCTTTCGTCGTTTCCAGATTTTCGTCAATGATCTGAACAGCCGTTACTTCATCCGACTCATGAACATCGTAAAACATAGTTACATAGCTCCCATCCAGATGGTGAACGCCGTATTCTCCTTCACTGTTGACCTGATAGGTAAATCCGCCATTTCGCATCATGTCCTCGGATTCACCCAACGTTTCATTTACATAGGATTTTGAGTCGCCCAATGTAATATCATATTGGGAGGAAAGTAAATTCTGGTTTGTGTAAAGCCCTTGAACGATACCTTCTTCATTGTACGAAACCATCATAAAGTTATGATAGTTTTCATGATAGGTTAACCAGTTTACCCCGTATTCATTCTCGCTTTCACGCATAGACTCTCCATACATATCTTCCACTTCCTGCCTGGTATCCCCCAGTTCCACATTACCTACGGAAAAGGATTGATCCTCCGGCGTGGTCAGTTCCGGTTCTTCTACTTCCACTGCTTCCTGCTCAGGTTCTTGTACAGAACCTATCAAAGCATTAAAAAGGGTGACCGCCTCTTCTGTCATCTCCTCAAAGTCAAAGCCATTGTTTATCGTATCGTTTAATGGTTCAGGCATTACGTCGCCGGCGCGCTCCTCCCATAACGGTTTCGTCCAAATGATAACCAGCACAGCAGACACCAATAAAAACAATCTTCTCAAAATACGAACCACCCTCATCTATTCAATACTCCCGGCCGTTTCCGGCGGGAGGCACTGTTTTACTAATTATCTTCGCCCATCATTGTATCATTCTCATGAGGCACCATTCTATTAATTGGACTCCTAAGTCCGCCCTGTATGTCAGTTGTAAATACTACGGGGGAAAACCCTGGTTCCATAAAAAAACAACCTGCTTGCGGCTGGACGGCAGGTTGTTTACGGTTTGTGTGCAAGGGTTCTTATATTCATTTCATGCCCTTCAGTAGAATATACCGGTTGGTGATCTATGCCGGCTGCGCCCCATTCAGGATGGCATGCGGCTGCCGCTAATACGGAAGCATCCAGAATATCATCACGGGTGCATACGCTGCGGGGATATAGGCTTAGTGTTTTAGAAAATAGATTAGCCATATCAGAATCAAGCAGTTGGATCAGATCGAGGCGCTGTGAGAGACCCGGATTCGTTTTCTTTGATTCCAACAGCGGCTCTCCGTTCAGATCTGCGAATACGACTTCCGGATGTGCTTCATTCACAGGCACCAGAAGAGCAAAAACATCTACTTCTTTTATTTTCGGAAATAAAAACCAGGACTGCTTTTGCAGGCCTGCACCTGTTAACTGTTTGTGTAACACATTTGCTTCCTGGTAGCTGCTGCAGGCAAGTACTTCCCTGCAAGGCACCGGAAATACGCTGGAACGCCGTTTTCCGAGTTTCCGGCGCGCCAGCGCCTCCACCCGCCGCGGGTACTCGCTGGCAGCCGGCAGGCCGATCGGCATATCTATCCATATAGAAGTATCCGGTTCGGGCCGGAGCTGATTCAAGCCGGGTATTACCTCTATATGATGTACCTTTCCGTCTTCGGCGAAAGCCGCGAGCCATCCACCTCTGCATCCATCCAGTCCAATTGCTTTCACCACGGCTCCTCCTTTCATCTATACAGGTAATGGGAACGTATGGCTTTTCATTACCCAGGTATTTGCTTTGCTTTTTTATATGTCATTGTCTTAGGTAAAAATAAAGCTTGTTACTACTAATAATATTAACATTTATTGAATAATCTTTTTTAGACACAATTAGAATATTATTATGACCAAGCTATTATCCACACCTATACTATGGGGCGATGCAATAAATGAACAAAACAGTTGATTTAAATGCTCTAGAACGTCATAAAAAGATCCATTTCAAGAGGATTTGTATATTATTTATCGAAGTAAACTATATATTATTCGTCCCCTCTTATCCCTTCCTTCATCCAGCCTGTATAAAGGAGAACGTTCATGGAAAAACTGAAGCTGCACATTGAATTAATCGCTGCTCTTACTTCCGGCGTTTTGATCCTTTTTGCTTATACCCTTGAACTTTTTGAAGCTGGCAGCTTGTCGGTCATCACTTATATACTGGCCTTTGTTATCGGCGGTTATGCGAAAGCGAAATACGGAGTCAAAAAAACCATCCAGGACCGAAAGCCTAATGTGGAAACGTTAATGATTCTCGCTGCAGTAGGCGCTTCGATTATTGGTTATTGGACTGAAGGAGCTATCTTAATCTTTATTTTTTCCCTCAGCGGCGCATTGGAAACCTATACGATGAACAAAAGCCGGAAAGAGCTGTCGGCGCTGATGAAAATCCAGCCCGAAGAAGCATGGCTGTTAAAAAACGACGTAACCACCCGTGTGGCTGTGGCTTCCTTAACCTCCGGAGATATGCTAATTGTTAAACCCGGTGAGCGGGTGCCTGCTGATGGCAAACTAGTGAAAGGTCATACTGTCGTAGACGAATCTGCGATCAGCGGGGAATCCATCCCTGTTTCTAAAGATATAAATGATGATCTATATGCCTCTACTGTAAATTTAAGCGGTGCGGTTACGATGGAAATGACCAAGCCAAATTCCGAAACGCTCGTCCAGAAAATTATTGACCTTGTTCAATCGGCCCAAAGCGAAAAACCACCTTCCCAGCAGTTTGTGGAACGATTCGAAGGACGATATGTCATTGTCGTATTAATAGTCTTTTCGTTTATGTTGTTTCTTCCACACTATATAATCGGCTGGGACTGGAATACGACGTTTTACCGGGCGATTCTTCTTCTCGTTGTTGCTTCCCCGTGCGCCCTCGTCGCTTCCATCATGCCGGCTGCGCTTGCAGCTATATCCAATGGAGCAAGAAATGGCGTTATTTTTAAAGGGGGCGTACATTTAGAGAACTTAAGCTCTATTCAAGCTGTGGCTATGGATAAAACGGGCACGCTCACCCAGGGGCGGCCTCAAGTAACGGATTTTGTGTTCCGGGAAGATATCGATCGTGAGGCGCTGATGGCAATAATTGCAGGGATTGAATCACAGTCCAATCACCCGCTGGCTAAAGCAATCATGAAGTTTATTGAAGCCAAAGGAATCAGTCCGTTATCCAATATCCAGGTAACGGATGTGCCGGGAAACGGTTTGAAAGCGACTATTCAAAATGAAGACATTTTAATTGGAAAGCCTGCATTTGTGGATGAAAAAGAGGCAGAACTGTTCCAAGGGGGAGTGTTGAGCCGACTGGCTCTTGAAGGAAAGACCGTAACGTTTGTCAGGGACGGAAAAGGAATAGCGGCAGCCATTGCCTTAAAGGATATTGTTCGGGAAAATACCAAATCCACTATTCAAGAACTTCAGCAGTTAGGAATTCACTGCATTATGCTTACAGGCGATAATCAAAAAACGGCCGAAGTCATCGCTGCAGAAAGCGGCGTCGATGCTTATATAGGCAGTTGTATGCCGGGGGACAAAGTGAACGAAATAAAAAAATTAACGGAAACCTACCGGTACGTTGCTATGATTGGAGACGGCATTAACGACGCTCCGGCACTTGCGGCAGCTTCCACCGGCGTTGCGATGGGGGAAGGTACCGATGTTGCACTTGAGACGGCGGATGTTATTTTAATGAAAAATGATTTATCGCGTATTACCTATTCGATTAACCTGGCGCGGAAGATGGAACGGATTATTAAACAGAACATGTACTTTTCTGTCAGTGTCATCCTCATGTTAGTTATTTTAAATTTTGCGCAGTCCATTACGATTCCTTTTGGTGTGATCGGTCATGAAGGCAGTACCATTCTCGTCATTTTAAATGGCCTGCGCATGTTGAAACCATAGACCGGTATTAACTGGGCTTATCCCGGATAATTAACACATCACAGGTGGCTCTCCGGACAATTCCTTCTGAGACGCTTCCTAAATGTATCCCTTTCTCCATTCCCGCTCCCGTGGCACCGGCAACAATAAGATCAGCACGATAAAGCCAGGCGGTTTCCTTCGGCAGAATATATTTAGGGGCCCCGTATTCCATCGAAATCGACATATCCTGCATTCCATTGTCAGCCGCTATTATTTGATACCTTTCTAAAAGCAATTGTCCATTCTTCATGTAGATGTCTTGAATGTCATCGCGAAACTGTTCTACTGAATGCGCCAGCGGCGTATACAAAACGTGCACAGCGGATATGTCTGATTCCTGTTCCCGGGCGATAGTAATCGCCGTCTCGAATGCTTTCATCGAAATGGCCGATTCATCTATAGCGACTAAGATACGGTGATAATTTTCAGTAAATGTTTTGTTCTTCACTACCAAGACATTGCAGCCAGCGAGATGAACCGTTCCAGCAGATACACTTCCTAATAGATGACTTTCGATAAGACCTAATCCGGAGGCGCCTGTGATCACTAAATCAATATTGTATAAAGGAACAATTTCTTTAGCGATCCTTTTTTGGGGCGAAATACCCTGTTTCAGGATGGTAACTACTTCTTTAACCCCGGATGCTTCCGCTGCCTTTTCACAGTCTTTTAATATTTCCATTCCATTCTCTACGGCTGCCTGCTTGATTTCTTCACGGTAGACAGGCACCCTGCTGTATTCTTTGCTTTCTACTACATGACAGATGAACAGATGACTATCGTATCGTTTGGCTAGACTAATGCCCCGCTGCAATGCTTTGTCCGCTTCTTTCGAACCATCTACAGCCACTAAAATACGCTTGTACCGATTCATCTTTTTCACCAGCTTTTTCTCATATTTAATGATACTAGTATACTCAAAATTGCCAGCCTTTAAAGTGATACATCTCACACTCATCCAACTATTCCAATGTATAAAGGTTTTATAGGTTTTAGGAATCAATAAGAAATTCAGAGGAATAACTGTAGACACAACGGGGAAATAAAAAAATAAAACAACGGCATCATCAGCATCGTACTTTTTAAGATCAATCTGCTTGTACCACAGCCCGCATGGGCATTGCTTCAAAAAAGATGCTGCTTTATGTTAATTTATTAAGTCCCTTTATTCACACTAAACGACAAAGGTGGTTGACATACTCCTAATTTATCCTATAATTCGTTATATAGGCATTAATATGTATTTCAAATGCGCTTTTAAGAATATGTTGATTTATTGATGTTAATCATGTAATAAATTCTTATCAGTCTACGGTTGAACATTTCATTAAAAATAAAAACGTTTAAATATGTGCAGACATTTTTTTGAATATTTAAATTTATTACCCCACTTCCTCTCCACTTCATCATTTAAGTACCTATTTTCCTACTACAAATATCCCATTTCAATACACTCCATTCCTGCTAACAGCCTTTCCATAGAAGCAGCCATCCTGTAACTTTTTTACAGATTAATCTTTTTGAAACGTTGAAAGATGACCCGTCAATTGAATTTCTTCAGAGAGGATTTTTATGATGAGATATTCTATGCGTTACGCTGTATATGAAGAGATGATGGCGGCACTGAAACGTCCGCCAAATGGGATGGAGGATCTTCTATTCCAGGCTTCCCAAAATGTAGAAGTAGCGAGAATTGCACCGTTTTACGGTTTCTACCTTTATCCGCATGAATGGCTTCATTATTCCCTGCAGAACAAAGACCCCCTTGTGACTGAACTGAACCTGGCTATGCTGATTGCCCTTGATGCCCCTACGCTGGATGCAGACCCTAAAATGTTTCTTTACTTTTCCATCGCTGCCTCCCCGGGCAATAGTGACGTGAACGAACAGAGTTTATCCGTTGCATTTAAAACCACCATGCTTTTTCAAACGTTTATTTATCTGCAGAATAAAGTCTCTCATTTGGAACAAGACGACCAGTTCTCCATGCGCAAATACAAAAATCGGCTGAAACAATCAGATACAAGCGAATAGACAATCTTTACGCCCGGCTCCTTATCTCTTTTATATTATTGAATCCTTTAGGTGAAAATACTATAAGATTGCGGGGTAAGAAAAATGAAAACAGAATATAAAAAAATTCTTGTTGCAGTTGACGGCTCAGATGATTCGGAAAAAGCGCTTGAAAAGGGAATTGAATTAGCGTTAGAGTATAGCAGTACGTTAATAATAGGACATGTAGTCGATTACAAAAACTACAGCCGCGCCTCTATATTTTCTCCTGTTCTTATCCCGGCTGCTGAGGAAACCGGACAAAATATCCTGGACAAAAGCAAACGCAGAGCACAGCAGGCCGGCGTAGCTGATATTATTGCTACCCTGCAGAGCGGAAATCCGCAGAAATTGGTTTCTCATCTTTTAGCTGAGAGTTATGAAGCGGATTTAATCGTTACGGGGGCTTCCGGAGCGGGAACTTTTGATAAATACGTCATGGGGAGCGTATCACTGAGCACCGTGCGACAGGCCCATTGTGATGTGTTAATCGTGCGCAATGAGACAGCCCCATCAGTGTATCGCACGATTTTGGTAGCCGCTGACGGATCTGATGAATCCATCGCCGCATTTAGGAAAACTATTGATTTAGCGAAAATCAGCAACAGTGCCGTCGTTGTCGCGCATGTGCTCCATACCCCTGCCATTTCATCATTTGATATGCATACCGAAGAAATTCTCACTATGTTTAAGAAGAGCGCAGAAAGTATTATCGATCAGTATAAAGAAATAGCGGAGCAGGAGAACGCAGAAAATATTGAATATATCATTGAACGCGGTTCTCCTAAAACCGCTCTTCCGATAAGTATCGCGGAGGCATACAAAGCAGACCTGATTGTCGCAGGGGCCTCTGGATTAAACCGGGTGGAACGACGCTTTCTCGGCAGTGTAGCCGAAAGTATTGTGCGCAGATCAGCCTGTGATGTGTTAATTGTTCATCCTTCTGATTAAATCACGACATACACGAAGCCCCCTGCACAATGCAGGGGGCTTCGTGTATGATAATCAACAGCAAATGTTTACACGCTCATAGGAGGAATCGTTTCTCCACTGACCACTTTCACATTACACTTTGATATTTTTTGGATTTTTTTCGCTTTGTCTCCCAGCATCAAACGATCTATTCGTGTGCCTCCGGATTTTCCTATGATAATTAGATCAACCTCGTGTTTTTGGCATAAATCCTGCACGAGCATTTTTGTTGGATCTCCTATTTCCAAAACAGTCTGGACGTTAGTCAATCCTTTTTGAATCGCATCGTCTTCATACTCTTTCAATTTCATCCGGGCTTCATTCTTTAATTGTTCAAAACCGCGTGGATCCATTCTTTCGAGCATTGCATAGCCTTTCTTATCTATCACAAAAGCAATAATAAGTGCGGCATTGTGAGCTTCTGCAACTGTACAGGCCTCCTCGAAAGCATCATGGCTTGCTCCCTCAAGAGCTTCCACCCCAACCAAAATTCGTTTATATTGTTCCATATTTCATCTCCCTTTCGAATAGTTATTTTCTTTCGTTTACTTATAGACGACAAAAAGCCAGAAAAAGAATAAAGATTCTTTTTCCGGCTTATGGTATGGCTTTATATCCATTCATTACTGCCTGCTATATAATTGTCTTTAGGAACATTGTTGAAAATTACCTGTTATGCATATATTACCCTTACTATTTATAGGTAAAACGTTCTGATCACACTTTTTTATACAAAGTTAATTGAAGGATTTATTTTTATATATAATTTTTTAAAGGAGTGAATTGTATATGCCGGATATGAGTTCTTTAGGTTTACTTGTCTTGTCTTTTATCGTCACCTTTGCAATTGTGTACACGGTTCGTATGTTTCTTTCATCCAGGAAAAAATAAATTTCTGCCAATAGACCTTTTAATAATCAAAACGTACATAGAACCCGTTGCTCCTTCTCTACTTTGCAGAATATAAAGAGCAAGCCAATGAGCGAAAAAGTAATAAACGCAAACGGATACGATATTTTTTCAATGACTAGCCCCCCAGCTCCTGATCCCAGTGCCTGCCCAATGCCGAGCGATAAAAACGACATACTGACTCCCAGCGATGGATAATCTGGGAAAACCCGTGTAGCCCATACAATAAAGAGGCCCGTCATAAAAATGTAGGAGACGCCAAATAACACAGCTGATAGATAAACAGCCGGCTGGCCGGGCATGGTCAGTCCAATAATGGATGCTGCGGTGACAAATACTCCGACCCTAAATGCTAAAGGCAGCCCTATCTTTTGAATAATTCCTCCCGCGGTTCCGCCCATAATACCGGCAGTTCCCATTACAATCCAGAAAACAATGCTCTGATTCATGGAAAAATCATGAATTACAGAAACGTAACTTCTTGAAAATGTCCAATACACAGACGAGCTGAATCCTATTCCAAGCGAAGCTGCTATTAAAAAACGGCCTTGTTTAAACGAGCTGCCCCACGGTACCTTTTGTTCAACCGCCCGCATCGGCCTTTCCTCTTTTTCCAGTACCGCGGCATTCCACCACCAAACGATCACAGTAATAGCAGCAAACAACAGGTAGCTCCAGCGCCACTGCTCTGTAAATAGTAAAACGATGGGGCCTGTTACGATTAATCCAAAACTGGTGCCGGTATTAATCCACGTGTTACCTCTATTTTGAAGAGAAGATTGCAAAGACTGACTGATCACCTGGCTGAATGCGGGAGAGGCCCAGCCGCTTCCTAAACCAGCAGCAAAAACACTGATCGCAAGGGTGTAAAAGCCTGTTGAAAATGCGATGCCCCCCATTCCCAGAAAAGCTGTCGCCCCGGCCAGTAATACAATACGGCGGGCAGTAAACGTACGAATAAAAATATAAGCGGAACAGAGAGCCGCCGTGTAGGCCATATACGCTGCAGAACCGACAATTCCCCCCTGACTTTCTGACAGTCCCAATGATTCACTAATATCCGGAAGAAACAAACCAAAACTGAACCTCGCAAAAGCATACACAATACCAATCATCGCAATGCCGGGAAATACTATTTTCCACATATCCATCCTCCTTTTGATAGAACGATCACTCTATTAATAAGTAAAAAAAACAGACTATCTACTGTTTTTTTATATGTTGGATCAATCCATTCAGCGTTTTTTCAATGTCGTCAGCACTCAGCGTTTCAGCTAACGATGTACTTCCTTCGAGCAGTAAAGCCAATTGAATGGCGTTTATTCTCGTCAAGCCGTGAGATTCAAAAAACTGAATCATTCTTTCTTTGTGGGCAAGAACGTTTTTGACAAGCATATGGTCAGGCGTGCCCGAAAACTCCTCTTTTGCCCGCAGAAACATACAGCCGTTGGAAGCACTGTTTTTTAACCACTGTATATGACCAAAAGCCAGCCTTTGTTCGACTGATCCTTCTTCGTTACGCACAGCATCGGCAAGTAGAGAAAAATACATTTTTTCCCTTCTATTTAAAATCTCCAAAATCAAATCTTCTTTGGAATCAAAATGGTTATATAACGTCATCAGCGCTACTCCTGCGTCCTGAACGACAGCTTTCAGCCCTATCGCATGAAAGCCATGCTGATAAAATAATTTCTCTGCATGAACAAGCAGGTCCTCCCGTTTCCGGCTCATAAGCGCCTCCTTTTATATTAGATATAACGATCACTCTATTAAATTATCATACCCATAACCTGCAGGCAAGTTTTTACTCTTAGAAATTTTTAAATATACATTATGAGGCCATTCCACCATAGTATTCATTGATCTTTTACTTATTTAAATTAGAGATGGGTTAACCCGCCATCACCTTTAATGGCTGCATACATGTAGACGTCATGGAATGCACCAAAGTTGTATTCATAGTGCCTTAACAGGCCCTCTCTTCTAAACCCTTGCTTTTCCAGAACTTTCTGCGACGGCTTGTTGAGAGGATCGATGATGGCTTCGATTCGTTCAAGCTGCAAATGATGATACCCATACCGCACTATAGCTTCAATTGCCTCACTTGCGATTCCTTGTCTCCAATACGCTGGATGCAGTTCGTACCCGATTTCTGCCCGCCTATGTTTAAGTTCCCTATTTAAAAATCCACAGCTGCCTATCACAGTATCCGCCTGTTTCAGCGTGATTCCCCACCTAATCCCGGTACTTTTTTCCCGAATCGCTGTATACCAGTTGATTTCCCCATTCACACTGTCAGTCGATAGGTATGGCTTCATTCCCATCTGCTGCACTACTTTTTCATCCGATAGATAGGCAAACATATCGGAAGCATCCTCCGTTGTTACTTCCCTTAACCTCAAGCGTTTTGTTTCTATAGTTGGAAATACTCTCATAATGTCTCCACTCCCGAGTCGTTATATGTCAGCCTGCTTTTTTACATACAAAATTCTACTCTATCGTTCCTTTTAATAGTAAACTTAATGAACCTATCATTTTGTGACCTAAAATTAAATAAGGAGGGTGTGTAATGTTTCCGAATGAAATGGTCTGGGAAAATATAGAAACATTCGGCTGCGAATATTTATATGTTTCCAGAACAGAACACATGATTCAAGTGGAAAGCACGGTTATTTCCCTGGAAACCGGATTCCCCGTACAAATATGGTACCAAGTGATCCTCGACAACTCGTGGAAAACCAACAGTGTTCATATTAAAGACAAAAATGGGCCGAACCTGCACCTTACGTCTACAGGAAACGGTGTATGGTATGATCATCACGGAACTGTACTGGAGCATTTAAACGGAGCCATCGATATCGATATATCCGTCACACCTTTTTCCAATTCGCTTCCTATCAAACGGTACACATGGGATCCCGGCCAAAAAAGAGAGATAGAGATGATCTATATCTCTGTTCCCTCCCTGGACGTACAGAAAGTAAAACAAATCTACACGTATATTGAACGCGAAGGCGAAGATAGAGTGTTTCACTTCCAACACAGAGAGTTTGCTTCCTTTATCTCGGTCGACGAGAACGGCTATGTGACTGAATATCCCGGGTTGTTCACCAGACGGTATTAGCTGCGTCCAATGTGATTTAGAGTACTTTATAATACAGCTGAACAAACTGGTTAAACGTTTTTACTTCTTTCAGCGAAAGATTTACGCGATAGTCTCCTTGGCTGAAAAGAGGAATGCCGGCTCCAATCAGGGTGGGAGCAATCGTTAAAATGATTTGATCAATCAGTTGTTTTTCGATAAAAGAATGGATTAACTGTCCTCCCCCCAGCAGCCAGATATGTTTACCGGGTTTGTTCTTCAGCTCCTGTACTACGCTTACCGGATCCGCATTTACAAACCGGGTATAAGTATTGTCTTCCATTTCCGTGCTCGTAAATACGATGTTATCTCTATCCTGGTACGGGTATTCACTCATATTACCGGTATCATTTATCCACTCATATGACCTTCTTCCCATCAACACCGTATCGATCGTTTGATAAAAGTCAGCGATGCCGTTGTCGCCCTCTCCTTCTACGTCGAACAGCCAATCCAGCTTATCCTCTTCGGTCGCAATATACCCGTCCAGACTTGCCGCAATAAATAACACTACCTGCCGGCTCTCACTCATACCATTCTCCCCCTTAATTATGTTTTTAAATCACAGATAAAACTTGTAAATAGTTTATCATGTTCTGCCGGGTGCATCCGATCTAGCTTGTTTCAATTTTATAAAGGAGCATGCTAAAATACTTCTAGCATGCTTATTTTGTTTATTCGAATTCCAATCCCGAGAAATGGAGATGATCATTCTGAAGACTATTGAAAAATGGCAGACGGTCATTCTCTTATCCGCTATTGGCGTGGGATTGGTACTCGGTCAATTGCGGTTTGTTGAAGCACATGCCGATTTGTTTGTACTCCCGTTTCTATTTTGCATGCTGTACGGATTATTTTTAACTATTCCTCTTCAGCACCTGCAAAAAGCCTTTACACACATTCGATTTTTCAGCATAAGTGCCGGCATCAATTTTATATGGACGCCTGTGTTGGTGTTTGGTCTTGGAGCAGTGTTTTTATCTGAGCATCCGGCGCTGTGGCTGGGGTTTCTTATCCTGATGGTGACTCCCTGCACAGACTGGTATTTGATTTTCACCTCCATTGCCAGAGGAAATGTGCCGTTATCGGCTTCTATTCTGCCGGTTAACCTGATGCTGCAGCTTTTATTACTGCCGGTTTATCTTTTTTTATTCGCCGGTACGGTTGAAGGCATTGATCTTTCTGCAATTGGCACCAGCATTTTGCTCGTATTAGTCCTGCCTTTTACTCTAGCGTATGTGACAAGATACATATTCAAAAGAAAAAAGTTTATTCTGGAACAGCGGCTCGTTCCGTTTTTCTCCAAAGCCCAGGGACTGTTTCTCGCTTTAGCCATTCTGGCTATGTTTGCCTCTCAAGGCACAGTATTATTGAATAACCTGGAGGTTATCTATCTTCTGCTGATTCCGCTTTTCTTGTTCTATGTGATTAACTTCTTCGCAGCCCGGCTGGTCGGAAAGTGGCTGCGCTTTTCGTACGAAGACACCGTCAGTCTGCACTTATCAACATTAGCCCGGAATTCGCCGGCAGCCCTCGCTTTTGCTGTAACCGCCTTTCCGGATCAGCCTTTAATCGCACTTGTCCTCGTTATTGGCCCGCTGATCGAATTACCGGTGCTGGCCGTGGTCTCCCAGGTTCTTCTCCTTCTACGAGGTGCCTCGATTTAAAGAAAATAAATTTGAGTTTAAACCATAACGAAAAGAGCCCACTCATCTGTGAGTTGGCTCTATATTTGTATTAGGTGTATATATTTTTGTAGAACTGTAATAGCGCACGCTGCTCTGTTCACCCTCAACAGAAATTTTATGCGCAGAAAGATGGAACAGTAATTAAAAAGACAAGAGTTCGCATGTGGAACTCTTGTCTAATAGCTATCTAATAATAAAGTTTAGTAATATTTAAATCATATACTCAACTTGAGTGTTTTTATCTCATATGGCTCAAAATGTAGAGAAAGCGTGGAACCGCCTGTTAACTCTCTTTCCGGTTCTTCGAGAAGATTACACTCCGTACACGTGGAAAAATGCTGATCGCTCGTAAACGTAACCTCTCTCCGTGCTCCACCGTGTTCATGTATCCTAACGATGATTTCTGAATCTTCCTCTGCCTGCTTTACTGCATCAACTGTTACATTGGAAGCATTGGTAGACAGGAAGCTGTATTCACTGGAATTCGCTTCTCCTTTAGCAACATAAGCAGGTAAATTCAAGTCCATAGCTTCCTGGACTGTTCTTCCTTCATACCAATCTCCTTTATGGGGAAATAAACTGTAGGTAAACGAGTGTTTTCCCTGATCCTGCATAGCATCGGGCTCTATAGCTGATTTAAGCAGTGTCAGTTTCATAATATGGTCTTTAATATCATATCCGTACTTACAGTCATTCATAAGACTTACCCCATAATCTCTTTCTGAGAGGTCAGCCCATTGATGTCCGACTGTTTCAAACATCGCCATATCCCAGCTTGTATTCCAATGGGTCGGCCGTGTGACATTTCCGTATTGGATATCATATGTTGCTTTTGTAGAACGTACCTTTACTGGAAATGCAGCTTTCAGCAGCTGTTGATGTTCATGCCAATCGACTACGGTTTCGAAATCAATCCGTTTGGAATGATGATACACGATCATTTTTTGATAAATGGTGGAAGATTGATAGGACCACTGCAAAGCAATGACTGCACGTAACGGTCCATTTTCCACCAGCTCTTTTTTATCCAGCTGATCTACAATATATCGTTTCTCTTTATAAAAAATATCAATATCCCAGGCATCATAATGCAGAGGCTTGTCTTCGAATACTTCCAGAACGTTTGCCTCATGTTCAATAACTTCGCGATTGTTTTCCTTATCAAATATACTGCTAATATGACCATTTTCATTCAATTGAATAAGGTAAAATGGCGTCTCCCACATGTTTCCGTCAAGTTGTGTTAATTGTTCTTCAGACATTATAGAAGTGTCGGATGGATAAATTACTTTGTAACCTAGAGAAGGAACTCCCGGCACATGTACAATGTCTATTCCATCTTGACGCCTTTGAAGTTTCAACTGCCGGCCGGATTGATCTTCCCATCCCAATACGGAATCAGGTAAAGCTGCAAGTACGTCTCTCGAATGAGAACTTGAATTAAATATAGTAAAGCCTTCTGTATTATTATTTTGACCAATTAGTGCTTCTGCTGCCTGCTTCTCGTTCTCTTTCACTAAAGAAAATGCTTCTTGATATTCAGCGGCACTGTCTGCATATACTTCTTTAATAGAGGAACCGGGGATAATATCATGAAATTGATTACGAAGAATAATTTTCCAGCCCTGTTGAAAGTTCTTCTGGCGTTCAGATGACCAATTCCCATCCTTTAAATAAACCAGCGTATCCAACCACTCTGCCTGGCGGTAACGAAGCTCTGCCTGGCGATTCATTTTTTTATTATGCGCCTGACTCGTATACGTCCCTCGATGATATTCCAGATAAAGCTCTCCATCCCAAGTATGAATATATTGCTCCGTTGTATTCATCCGTTCATGCAGGCCATCTAAATACTTATCTACTCTACTCGTTTTAACGTTAGGAAGGCCTGGCATTTTATCAAACCGACGAATTTTTTCCAGCATGTCGCGATTTACCCCGCCTCCGCCGTCTCCGTAACCATAGGCAAGCAATAATTCATCATTAAAAGAACGGTCGCGGTATTGATCCCAAATCCCCTGGATACTAGTCGCAGTGATTTCTCCATTGTATGTGTATTTTTTGGATCCATCTGGCGTAGTGATAAAGTGGGCCACTATTTCCGTACCGTCTATTCCTCTCCATTTAAAGCTGTCGTGCGGCATACGATTATATTGATTCCAGCTGATTTTTGTCGTAATAAATGTATCGATTCCTGATTTTTTTAAAATCTGCGGCAGTGCCCATGAATAACCAAATACATCCGGAAGCCATAAGTAGCGGCAACGCTCCACTCCCAATTCCTTTTCCAAAAAACGCTGGCCATATAATAGCTGGCGGGTAAGGGATTCCCCGGATGGAATATTACAGTCGGCTTCAAGCCACATCGCACCACCTGCCTCCCATCGGCCTTCAGCAATTTTTTCCTGCATTTGTTTAAATAGCTCCGGATAATCTTTTTTTACATAATCATATAACTGCGGCTGAGTTTGAAGAAATTCATACTCCGGGTATTGCTCCATAAGCTTTAACACGGTAGAAAATGATCGACCTGCTTTTTCTCTCGTATGCTTTAATCGCCAAAGCCAGGCAACATCTATATGAGTATGACCTACAGCTTGAACCGTTAAGGGATGAGTTTCCTGTAAGCTGTCAATATCCTGCTGCAGTTGATCATTAGCCTTTTGGAGAGACTCATAAAAACCGCCATTGCCAGGTGTCCTCCAGTCAATATGCTGAAAAGCACGATTCAGCGCTTGAAGAAGTCGCTCTTTTTTTATATTTCGTTCGTCTAATACATTAACGGTTTCCAACGCTGCTTCCGCTGTATAGTATAAATCATCAGCAATACCATCCAAACAGGCTGTAAATGCAGTCTGCAGCTGGTGCTCTTGTATTTCCTGGTTTCCTTTAAGCCCTTCCAATCCGGACCAAAGACGAAATTCCAATACGAGAGGAATACCAATTAAATGTTTTGGAAAGAAAAATTCTTTGTGATTTCCATCTATCGCCTGGACAGCTTCCCCATTGATGTAAAGTAAAGATTCAAAACCTGAATTATGGCCGTGGCCTGTTTTTCCAAAATCAAATACACCGACTGGCGTGTGCTGCTCCCAACTGCTCGGAATAATCAGCTTTGTTTTTAACCATATATAACGATCCCGACCTTCCCAGCGGTCCCCCAGCTTCATTTCTTTTGTTTCCTGTTTAGGTATCAACTGAGTAATTTCCTCACTGGCCGCCTCTTCCACTGTATCGAAACTTTCTATTATTTGTATGTCTTTATACCTGTAATTTTTTAATTCGTTGATTCTCTGCTCAAGCTTTTCTTCTGTCCAGAACATTTATTTCATCCTTTCTATTTATATATTTATTATCCTTTTACAGCTCCGCTTGTGAGTGCACCTACGATATAACGTTGAAGCAGCACAAATAATATAATGACTGGCACAATGGACATGATGCTTCCGGCGGCTAACAAATGAGTGGTGATTTGGGTCTGCGTTGATTGAAGATTCACCACTCCGACAGAGACCGGGTACAAAGAGGCATCATCAATGAGAATAAACGGAATAACAAATTGAGACCAGCTTTGTACGGCCACAATGATAACCACAGAAACAATTCCAGGCATACATACGGGAAAAAGCACCTTTGTCAGCATCTGCCATCTGCTGCATCCATCTATAATGGCCGCTTCATCCATATCTTTCGGAATGGTGTCCAGATAATTTTTTAAAAACCATGTAGTAAACGGAAGTACGACTGCTACATAAACAATGATTACCAGCCAAAGTTGATTTATTAAGCCCCAACTTGCAAATAGTCTGTAAATAGGAATAGTAATAACGACAGCTGAAACCATCTGCGTCATTAAAATAGCAACCATAAAGTGATTTTTTAATTTCATCTTATACCTAGATAATGCAAAAGCAGCAGGAACCGCTATAATAAGGGTCAGAATCACGGTTGAAACGACTATTCGAAAGGAATTCCATAAATATTGAAGAACCGGCGCCGTATCAAGCACTTCTACGTAATTTTCGAAAGCAAAACTTGTTGGAATAATGTTTGGCGGAACTTGAAGCACTTCAAACCTTGTCTGCAATGAGAGGGAAAGTACCCATAATAATGGAAACAAAAACCCCAGCACGACTAAAACAAAGCTTATATACAAACCAATTCTTGCCCATTTTGCTTTTTGTAAGTTTGTCATGATTCCACCACACCCTTTCGCCCGAGTACTTTTAAATAAACCATTGTCATCCCCACATTGATGATCAGCAGCACGACAGCCGTAGCTGCTCCTTCTCCTAAATTGAACTCTCTAAAAATAGCTGTATATATACTTAATGCAATAACTTCAGTGCTGTTACCGGGCCCTCCTCCAGTCAATGCCATCACCATATCAAACGTATTGAACGTATCAATAGATATAATAATAAGATTAACCAGGATAATAGGCGCAATAGCTGGAAGAATAACACTTTTCATTCTCTGCCAGGCATTAGCCCCATCTATAATAGCCGCTTCCAACACATCTTTTGAAACCGTTTTCAATCCTGCGTACATTAAAATCATGCTGAACGCTGTTCCTCTCCAAATATTTGCGAGCGTCACCGACAAGAGAGCCATCGTTGGGTCTGATAAAAAGGAGATAGGACCAAGTCCTATAGTGCTTAACGCATAATTAATAATTCCAGCATCCGTTTCGTTATATAGCATGCCCCAAATAACGCCAATGACAACACCAGGAATCGCCCATGCTACCAGTACGGATGTGCGGACAATAACCGTTCCTCTTATTTTCATCTTTTCTCCCTGAACGATCAACAATGCTACAATAAATCCTGCCACCAACTGAAAAATAACACTGAAGAAAACAAAAAAAGCAGTAGTCCCAATCATCGGCAGAAAACCTGGAAGAGTAAAAAGACGAAGATAAGACTCAATCGTATAGTTATATCCGAGCTGAATCATATTTGCGTTCGTGAAGCTTAAATGAATAATTTGAAAAATGGGATATACGAAAACAGCAATCAGGACGATTAACAAAGGAATCAGCCATGGGTAGGGAGTATCTGAAAACTTTTGCTTTTGAGTTGCTACTTTTTTCGTTTGCTGACGATCTAATGCTTTTTCGTTTACATTCATTCTTCAGCCCTCTCCTCTCCGAATGTTACAATTTCCCACGCGTCATCGACTGCCTGCTCCGGCTCTTTGCTTCCTGAAATCACCTGGGAAATTGCGGTTTGGAGCTGAACTGATATTTCATTGTATCTTGCAGCTCCGGGACGTACCTCCGCTTCTGTTTCTAATGAGGCTAGAAACTCATCGCTGAACGGCCCTGCTTCATAGTATTCAGAATCATATACAGACTCCCTTGCCGGCAAAGATCCTTGAATGGATGTAAACTCCCCCATGCCTTCTTCACTAATAAACGAATCAACCAGAAAATCAAAAGCCGCTTCCTGCTTCTCCGAATCCTCTGCAAAAATTCCCCATGTCCAGCCACCTGCACTTGAAACAGGGACATCTGCTTCATTTAAAATAGGAAGAGAAGTTACTTCCCAATTATCAAAATCATCTCCTAATATTTCTTGGATCGTAGCTGCCTGCCAGCTGCCTCCCAGAAACATAGCTGTGTTACCAGCTGCCACTTCTCCATTGGCATCATTTTCTACTCCAGCGTTTGCCATGCGTTTTGCTATAGCTCCTTCTTCTTGTGCTTGATCAAGCGTTTCAAATGTACGGATCATCGCCTCTCTATTTTTTCCTTCTCCAAAAACAGGTCTTCCATTCTCATCCACCAATTCTCCGCCCTGGGACCAAAAAATAGGCCATAACGAGGTAACAGATGTACCTTCCCCAATACCAACCGGAAGCACCAGACCCTGATAACCCTGCGTTTGGATCTCATTTGACACTTCGATTACTTCATCCCAGGTAACAGGTGGGTCCTCAATAACCTCTGCATCATAGTAAAGCATTCTTGTATCGGTACTCATATACAAACCATAAATCTTGCCGTCGTCACCGCGAATTACTTCTTCCGCAAAGGGTAAAAAATCGTCTGGATCTATCCCTCGCTCCTCCATCATTTCATCTAACGGCTGAAGATATTCCATATAACGTTCGAGCATATATCCATCAATAGCTGCCATGTCCGGTGCCCGTCCTGTGTTTGCTTGTTCGAGGAGCCTAGCCATCGCTTCATCGGTGTTACTTGATTGAAGACTAATTTGTATGTCCATATCTGGGTTCGTATTATTAAACTCTTCTATCTGGCCGGTAATATATTCTCCAGTTGCTGCAGATGGCGCTTCCGGCGAATATCCGGCTGTAGTAGACCAGGTTAATGTACTTTGTTCTTCTGCTTCAGAATTACCAATACTGCATCCGGTCACACTCAATAATAGAAAAAAAGAAAGTCCTAAAGGCATAGTTTTTTTCATTTATTCCGCCTCCTACTTAACATATTGCTTTATCTTCACTTTTTAAAATGATTTTAATATGTTTCTAAAAAGGAAGGTCTGCACTTACTTAATGCAGAACCCGTTTTATCATTAAAGCAGACGCTCCCACTGCTTCTGCTTCTCGTCCAAACGAAGAAGGAATGAACGTAACAGCGTTAGCCATTTCGGTATATATACAACCTTTAATTACCTCTTGAGCTTTAGTGGAAAAGTCCGGTAAAGCAGTAATTAACCTCCCTCCAATCACTACAAGCTCTGGATTTAGGAAATTCACCTTGTCTGCAATAGCCTGCCCAACGTCTTCAATGCTTTCATTTATGATGCGCACTGCTAATGCATCTTCCTTTGCATATTCCTTTAAAATTTCTTCTATAGTCTTTATATGAGCCGGCAGAGATGTTTCAAAGCCCTGATGTATTTTTTCATTTGTCTCTTCTATGATAGGCAGTATAGAGTATAAAGGTTTTCCTGTTATGTTATCTTTATGCCATGACCTTTGGCCATTAAATCCTACTTCTCCTGCTAAGTGCGTAGAACCTCGTATAAGACGACTGTTTATCATATAGCTGCTTCCAATTCCAAAATCAATCATAAAATAGAGAACATGGTCAGATTTTCTCGCTCTTCCGTAATGCCACTCACCTAACAACATGCAGTTTGCATCTTTTTCCAAACTCACAGTCGTTTGAAATTGTTCTTTAAAAACAGATACAACATCTATATTTTTCCATAATGGAAGATGCGGCGGTGACAAAATAATTCCTTCTTTAGCATTTATAGGTCCTGGTGAACTTATACCAAGCCCAATCATATTAGAAAATGTAAACTTCGGATCTTCAATTACCTTTTTAATCTGGTGAATTACCCTCTTTAAAACAATGTTGGGATTCTCAGATAACGAAAAAGTATTCTCTCCCTGATATATTATCTCCCCCTTTAACGTAGTAATGACGAAAATCACTTCTTTAACGGATATACTTACACCAACTAAATAATGCCATTCGTTATCCAATGTATATAGTGTAGGCTTACGCCCCCCATTGGAAACAGCCTGTCCAGCTTCCTGCAAAAGCTGGGCTTTTTCAAGGTCTATTAAAATATTTCCTATTGAAGCAACAGTCAGGCCTGTTTTTTTTGCCATTTCCTGCTGCGTCATTGGCATTTCATTTTGATGCAGCAGTTCAAAAATTCTAATTCGATTCGCTGTTTTCATCATATTTGCGTTAGTTATAGTCACGGCTTCCACCTATTCTTAAAATTGTTTTAATAAGTACATTAATGATAGCGCTTACATTAATTTAAGTCAATGTATTTTTGTTTTCTTATTTTGGAAATCATTTTCTTTCATGTATGCATTGCTGGATTGAACAGGGTTTTATTATTTAAGATTATCAATATATTGTTTTCCTTCGATTAAAGATAGTCCCAATTTTTCTCTGGCTGTTTTTATCGCTTTAATGTCATTTCCTTCTTTTATCAAACGGCGCAGTTCATCATCCAATGGATCTTCAGAAATTCCTACTTTCTCGCCAACTCTATTTAATATACTCTGCATCTGTTTTATACGCCTTTCTAACGTATTCATACGGGTTAACAAGTAAATAATAACTGCAAACAAAAGAACTATAATGACATTTTCCATACAAAGCTCTCCTTCATCGAATAAGTTCCACCCGGTTTCATTTCCATTCTTAATAAATAATCAGTCGTCATGCCATATAAAAACCCTTCAATCCAAGAATAAATATCATCTTGAGATGGGAGGGTTTTTTGCGGGTTTATTTACCGCATGCGGTACTCTATTTCTTCTTTCCAGCTCGTCCGTCCGTCAAGCACGTACTTCACTTTACTGCCGTCTTTAAGATGAATGGACAGCCCATTAGGCACAAAAAATAAAGAATTCGACAGCGTAACATAATCTATCTGTAACAGGTCTACCTTATGTACTTCCTTTTGTATATTTATTTTGTGGGGAACATGAACAAGTTGATCCGGAGTTGCGTATAACGTCCCGCCCACTGCTTCTCTTCCTTTCCATACATTTGCTTTTCCTTTTTTTGTATAGTGTTCTATCATAACGGCCTCCCCGCCTATGTCTTGTTTTCTTTCATTTCTTACTCTCCGCCTAACCGATGTTTACCAAACCACGAATATGTTAATAGTACTAGTAATAATGATATAAGTTCACGATAAAGAAAACCTGTAAAGCAGTTTTTGAAAAATACACCATTATTATAAAAAGGGAGTTTTTCTATGACACAGACCTCATTATCAAAATTCATCAGTAACTATGAAGGAGAAGTAAAGTTAGCTAATTTACTGGAACGGTATTTAAAAGAAATTTTTCCGGATAATTCATTAGAAGGCGTGCAGACAAGCTTTCTTATTAATACACATGAGGAATCCAAAGTAACTGCATTCCTATATGACACATTAACCGACCAGTTCTCTATTAAAGATATCGAAGAAAAAGACAATGAAGTAAAAGTAGCCATCGATACCGTGATAAGTACGAGAACAAACGGTAAAATAATAGAAGATATTACTGGCGCAGATGATAAAAAAATAAAAAAAAGACAAGGGAGGTTTGTGTATGATCACCACGTTCCTTTAAGCATTGAGCTCATATTTGACCCAGCTGTGTATCTAAAAAAACACAACCTTCCTCCGGCTTTATTGTCCTACCGGAATTTATCACTAAATAATGGAAATGACGTTAAAGTAGATGTGGAAAAAATAACCTCCACTTCTATCGTATGGGAAGATATCTAAATTTTGCTTCTTCTGCGGCAGCGCATATTCATATGTGCTGCTTTTTTTGTCGTCCACCGTCTTAGGGACAGCAGAATTCACTCATCGTGATCACCCTGTTTACTTTCCCAATTATAAACTATTATTGAAATAAAAAGAAGGAGTTGTCTTTAGGACAGTTCCTTCTTCGGGCTGTTCATTTATACTTTTCGATACCTTTTTAATCCAATAATATTCAACGTAGTAAAACCAACAATAAACAGAAATAAGATACTTGCATCAAACCATATATATTCAAAACCCTGCCCCTTAATGATGATATTTGTAAGAGCATCTCCTGCGTATCTCAGTGGGAGCAAATAGCCAATGACACTGATCCAGTCTGCAAGATTATCCAAAGGAATAATTCCTGAGAAAAAAATCTGTGGTATCACCACCAGTGGAATAAACTGTACCATTTGAAATTCTGAATTAGCAAACGTTGATATGAATATCCCTATCGTTAAGGCTGCCAGTGCAAGCAGGATATTGATTAACAGCACCCACAAAATATTTCCTGCTATTTCTATTTGGAGTAAATAGATAGAATAAAAAACTATAATTAGAGTTTGTAGAACAGCGAATACTCCGTAGCCCGTTAAATAACCAAATACTATTTCATTCCGTCTAACAGACGTCGCTAACAATCGTTCCAGAGTTCCTTTGGTTCGTTCTCTTAACAAAGCGATGCCTGAAATAAGAAAAACAAAGAAGAAAACAAAAAATCCAATTAGTATGGGGAAAATTTTATCAAAAAATGTGCTGTTTACATTTCCATATAAATAATTATTATCAATATTCAACTCGTTCTCTGGAACAGTCCGTTCGGTATTAGGCGGTACCTGCTGACCCGTTTCCGATAATTCTTTTACCTTCATTTCTTGAATTGCACTGTTTAATACCTGCTTGGCAGCGGCCGTCTTACCCGGATCTTCATTTGGATATGTCACTACCAATGTGGACTCATTCATTCCAATAAAAACGTCTAATTGATTCTCTTCAATGACATCTTTTTTGGTCACACTATCGTCGTACGTGTGAATATGAACCTCGTCAGAAGGCAGGGCATTGATAATACTCTGCGGAACATCGTCTTCAAATCCTACAACAAGATTAGTTTCATTGCTCGTATCAAAGATCAAATACATTAAGGTAGATACAATAAGCGGAGCCAAAAACATAAGTGCGAGTGTACGCTTGTCTCTTAACAACTCTTTAACCACTCTTATACTTATAGCTCTGTATCTTATTATTTCTTACTCACCTCCGCTTTTATGAATACGTCTTCGATAGAATCTGCATTAAACTTTGTTTTTAACTCTTCTGGCGTGCCTATTGCAAACAGCCGGCCCTCGATAATCAATCCTACATAATCACACTTTTCGGCTTCATCCATAATATGCGTAGTCATAATAATCGATTTGCCTTGGTTTGATAGGACTTTTAACTGCGTCCACACATCAACTTTTAATACAGGATCAATTCCTACTGTAGGCTCATCTAAAATGATAATATCCGGATCAGATAGAAGGGTCACCGCCAGGGATAACCGTCGTTTCATTCCGCTTGAAAAAGTAGAGACGATTGTATTGATTTTCTCTTCCAACTGAACAAGTTTCATCTTCTCAGAAATGGAGGCTTCTAATTTCTCACCTGACAGCCCCATTAGATTGCCAAAAAATATGAGGTTTTCGCGCGCGCTTAATCCTTCATATAGGGCAGTATTCTGACCCATATAGCCAATCCTATTTAATACTTGACGGTTGGGGACTCGCCTATTAAATAAAGATGCTTCTCCCTTATCCAAACGCTCTATGCCAATCCAACATCTTATTAACGTCGTTTTTCCCGATCCGCTTGGTCCAATAAGTCCTAATATAGAACCTTCTTCCAGATTAAGATTGATATCACTCAAAACATTTTGCTTATCAAATGACTTATATGCCCCTTTTAAATAAGCAATAACATTTTTCATGCGCTGCCTCCGTATATAAAAATAGAATCTATTATAGATAGTATTTAGATTATACATTCTTAGTTTGGTAGTTCAAGTATAAAATGGATCTTTTATACAAATAGATAATAAAAAAACCTTCTACATCATAATGAATGGAGCGCCGGCAGTGCGGCATCATTACCATAGAAGGAAAATCTGACAGAGGTAACCCTAAAACATGATTTTTAACTCATTAAAAAAAGTAACTAACAATAATATACACTACGATAAAAACAAGTAAATAGACCAAAATATTCCGTATCACTTAGTTCCTCCCGGCTGGATAATCACAAATCCATCTCCTGCAAATTTCATTTGAATGGATTCCCCGCTGCCTCTTCCGAGAAAAGTGCGGTAGTTCATATCAGTATGGAATTCCGGTTTTACATTGCCGGACCATGCGACCGTAGCAGATGGATCAGTATATACCGGTTCACCTTCATAGACCGGGAGCGTCATTGGCTCAAAATACGTAGTAATCGCAATTTTCCCCTGGCCGTGCAGCGTAATATTAAACAGCCCGCTTGACATCATCCCGGCGGCTTTTTTCATCATTTCAATGTTCCATTCCACAGACGGTTCAAATGCGAGCAGATCATTTCCATTTACAGTTAGACGCTGGTTGTTTAAATCCAGAATCGTAATACGTTTCCCCTGATCTGCCAAGAATAGACGCCCGCGCCCTGAGGCTTTCATCAGATCCTGGCCTTCTGCAGTGAATGTTTTTTTGAGTGCCCGCTCCATGCCGTGCTCAAATGCCCGTTCCCGCTCAAATACTATATTACCGGTATAACCGGCCATCGCACCAATTTTCGCCCAGACATCACCTGCCAGATTTACTTCCAATACCCGCTCCGACTGCATGCCAAATACCTCTGTCGGCCTCGATTTAGGCTGTGTTTTATTTATGAATTCATCTATCGAATAGCTGTTCATCCTGTCCGCTCCTTTAAATAGTTAAAATCGGATACGCATGCTCCCGGCCTGAATGATTTACAATCACTATGTAATTTATGTTGTATGCATCCTCATGCCACTATAATCCTCTACTTTTTTTGAAATAGAATGAATATTTGTCGTAAAGAGGAGATAGGTCCGCTTTTCTGTGTGAATAACCAATCGGTCTGTTGTTCCATACGGCGTACCGATGCGCACCGCTTCTTTGTCTTCACCGCCATACGTATCATCTTGTGTGATGGATGTGATTTCATGAATCGGAATAGTCGTTTTGGACAACTGCCACTTAATCACTAAATCGCTGTCTTTTTTGCTGACGCTGATCCCCATCATAACAGACACCCTTTCCTGCTTGTTCCCCTTATAAATTACCATATTTTACAGTATAAATCCAAAACTATCATAATTCATCCATTATCTGTTTGGTAATCCATTTACATTTCCCTCTACTTTACGTTATCCTTCTAACCAAAGATCTTGTTTATCTATTAGACTATACTGACTAAAAGGGTGAGAATAATCTCTGCAAAAAAACCAGAGCACCAGCGGGAAGAATTGAAGCATAAAGAAAGAACGGGAAATGCGGGTGGGAATTTCAAGGATGCATCCGATCACACGCAGGCCGGCGGATTCGGCAGGGTGGCGAACAGCCCGGGGTGGAAAAGTACCGCTTTTTTACTTGTGGTTATCATTGTTGGCTTTTTGCTTTACAGCATTTTTTATTGAAAAATATCGGCAGTCCTGCAAAGGTGCCATTCTTAATAAATAATCCCGATAAAATAAAAAAGCTGTTATCCAGCTAACAGCTTTCCTATTTATAGCATTGGCTCTTTTTCAGGAAAACATAGTACACACCCTTATTGGTATGTCCGTTACTCTGCCTATTCATTATAGTTTTACCTATTTTTACAACCGTAGGGTTTCTTTAATCCATAACAAATAAAAAATCACCCACACTATTTATTCATCTATCCACTGGTAGACGTGGTCCCGCAGCTCCTGCTCCGTTTCGCCTCCAACGGGCGGATGTTCTGTTTCCGCCATCGGCACGACAATAAATTTATCTTCGGGCCCCTCTATGACCTGGGTAAACTCCATATTCGGCTCTGATATGACTACCTCGTCTTCCGCTTTTTCTACTTGGAAGGTCGCGACACCGCCGGTATCTGTATATTCAAAGTTCTGCCCGGAATAGAAATTGCCGAGAGAATAATAGACGAGCATCTCCTGCCCATCTTCTCCTTCGACCCATTCCATCGGCTGCAGCACATGCGGGTGATGGCCGATGACTACATCTACTCCTTCATCTGCAAGAAAGGCAGCTAATTCTTTCTGCTCGTCATTAGGCAGTCTTTCGTATTCGGCTCCCCAGTGCATATTCACCATTAGAACATCCACCTCGTCTTTTATTTCGCTGACATCTTCTTGTATCACTTCCTGGTCAATCACCTGCACGGCATACTCATGGCCATCTGGCACGGTATAACCGTTCAACCCATAAGTATAGGAAAGCATGCCTATATCAATACCATCCACCGACACAATTCTCGGTGCCGCGGCGTCTTCCTCATCTTTATATACGCCCACATAATCCATTCCGGCTTCTTCATAATAGCTGGTTGCGTTATGGATCGCTTCCATCCCCCGGTCCATTGTATGATTGTTAGCACCTGAAACCATATCCACTCCTGCTTCCTGCAGTGCATCTACAATAGCGTATGGACTGTTAAAAGACGGATACGTTGATAACCCCATTTCTTCTCCCCCGGGAATGGATTCCTGATTGATGATCGTAAAGTCCGGTTCTTCCAGCAGCGGAGTAACGTTCTCCAAAGCCGGCGTAAAATCATATTCGCCGTTTTCTTCCATTCTTTCATACACCCTGCCATGCAGCAGCACATCTCCGGCAGCTCCGATCGTAATAATAGAGGTTTCATTTGTTTCTGCCTGCACCTGCTCCTCCTGAGCAATACTCGTCTCCTGATCCTCCTCCTGTACTTCCTCATTCGCACAGCCCGAAACCAAAATAACAGCACCAATACACCCAACAGTCACTAAGCGCATGACATCCCCCTTTATTTAAATGGTAGTTGTATAATAAATATACCATAATATTACTAATATTCTAACAATAAATTAGCTTATCCATTATTTTCAACACAAAAAAGCCCCGTCATGCGGATGCATAACGGGAACTTCTTTATTATATAACTTGCTGCGTACTGCCAAACTGCAGGGAGACCTGCTTAATTTGATGATGGTCTGTGTCCAGTATTTTCCATCGTCTTCCGTCCCGCTCCACGACTTTATTCGGTTCGAGCGGTATATTGTTCATTTGAAGCCAGCCGCCGATAGTGTCAATATCTTCTTCATTCGAAAAAGTTATACCCAGCTGCTTTTCAATATCATCCAGCAGGGTCCGCCCATTAATATGGTACAGTCCTTCTTCGACTTTTTGGATATCGGAAACTTCTTCTGTATCAAATTCGTCGCGGATTTCACCGACAATTTCTTCTAATATATCTTCCATGGTTACAAGGCCGGCACTTCCTCCGTATTCATCAAGAAGCAGGGCCATGTGTACCCGTTCTTTTTTCATATGCACAAGTACGTCCTGTATAGCAGCGTGCTCCGGCATGACCGGGAGGCTCTGCATGTAATCTTTCAAAATAATACGGCGTCCTGCTACATAATCAATTAGGATTTTCTTGACGTTTACAAAGCCGATCACATTATCTTTGTCACCATCTTCGGTTACCGGATAACGGGTGTGCTCGTGTTCATGAAAAACTTCCAGCATTTCTTCCTGATTCATATCAACCCGAAGCGTGTTCATGTCGGTTCGGGGAATCATAATATCCCGGGCGGAACGTTCATCAAATGCAAATATATTTTCCATATACTGCAATTCCGTTTTGTTAATTTCCCCGCTCTGAAAGCTCTGGGTCATAATAATTTTAAGCTCTTCTTCCGAGTGGGCCTGATCATGGCCTGCCGGTTCCACTCCAAACATGCGCAGAAACAAGCGTGCTGAACCGTTTAACGTCCAGATAAATGGGAACATCAGCTTACCAAACCAATACAGCGGCGGAGCGAGCAGGAGTGTCATCTTCTCAGCGTATTGAATCGCCAGCGTTTTCGGTGCCAGCTCTCCAATTACCACGTGCAGGAAGGTCACAACAGAAAAGGCGATGATAAAAGAAATGATCGTAGCCAATGCCTGTGCAGTTCCCAGGCTGTCAAATAAAGGGTACAGCAGACGTTCTACAGTCGGCTTCCCAAGCCAACCGAGTCCAAGGGCCGTTACGGTAATGCCAAGCTGACAGGCTGACAAATAATAGTCGAGCTTTTCCGCTACTTTTTTAGCCTTGTCTGCTTTCTTATTTCCTTCGGCAACGAGCTGATCCAGCCGCGACATCCGTACTTTAACCACTGCAAATTCCGAGCCTACAAAAAAGGCGGTCAAACCTATCAATATAACCACTAACAACAAATTCATAATCAGTATAATGTCCAAATAGTCCCTTTAAAAAAGGGATTCACCTCCGTATTTTTTCCACCGGTTCCGTCCCCGGCGGGATGAATCAGTTTATCTCCGATGCAGGAGCCAGCCTCTTTTTATGGAAAAAGAGAAAACACATAATCTTCGAACGTACTGTTATTCGAGGATATTTTACATGTCAGCCAATACCTGCCTTTTCATAAAGTAGATTAAATATACCACATCTATAGGAAAAAGAAAGATAAACGTTTGTAAATATTGTATGACATTATAATGTCACTGGTTTTCAAGGGGCATGATAAACCTTGGACGGACGACCAGGATATCGCAGCCGGCTCTGCGGACGATGCCTTCTGAAACACTTCCGAGGCGGATTCCTCTTTCTTCCCCGGCTCCAAGAGCACCGGCAATTATCAGGTCCGCTTGAAAGCGCGGAGCCAATTCTTTCGGAATAATATGCTTCGGGGAACCATATTCCAGCGTAATCGTCATATCTTCTACTCCTTTAGCAGCCGCCAGCTGCTTATACTTTTCCAGCAGCAGTTCCCCGTTTCTCATGTACACATCCTGAATATTTTCTTGAAGCTGCTCGAGAGAATGCACTAAAGGGGTATGAAGCACATGCACTGCTGTTATATCCGCTCCATGTTTCTCCGCGAGGTCCAGACCTGCTGTGAATGCATTAACAGCCATCGATGATTCATCTATGGCGATAAGAATGCGCTGATATTTTTTAGCTGTCTCTTTATTTTTGACGACCAGTACATCGCAGTCGGCATGGTGCACGAGACCGGCTGAAACGCTTCCAAGTACATAACTTTCCAAAGGACCCAGGCCGGAGGCGCCTGTTACTGCGAGATCCACGCTGTACAGCGGCAGTATTTCTTTTGCTATCTTTTTATGTGGGGAGACCCCCTGTTTCATGATCGTTATTATATTTTTCAGACCGGCGGCTTCTGCCTGTTTTTCGCTTTCCCTTAAAATGTCCAATCCAGTTTCCACAGCAGCCTGTTTCATTTCTTCGCGGTAGACAGGTACCCTGCTGTATTCTTTGCTTTCCACTACGTGGCAGATGTGCAGCCGGCTGTCGTACTGAGCTGCTAAATAAATTGCACGTTTTAGAGCCGTCTCCGCCTGGCTTGAACCGTCTGTTGCAACCAGAATTCGTTTATATCGTTCCACCTTTCTCACCAGCTTTACCCATATTTGTTACTCCTATTATAATAAGAATAGTGCTTTTTCAATGTGATGTGTCTCACACCGGAAGCCTATTTTTATGGGCACAGCAAAAAAGCCCTGAAGATGTCCTTCAAGGCTTTGTCTGGATTGTCTGGAAATCGTTTTGTCTAGTTTATCTACGCATTCCACCGTTTCCTTTTCAAGAGAACACATGGAATAAAGAAATAAACAGCCATAGGTAAAGATATAGACGGCGTCTCGCCCTATGGAAAACGAGCCCTGTACAAGCTTTTTTATTAAAATATATGGTTTTTGTCTTTTTCTTTTGCTGCTATTCAATGCCCAGGGTTTTTTTATATCCTTCCAGATACGTTTTTTCGGAAGGCGACGCCTGTTCAAAAGCACTCATCGCGCGGTGCCACAATGGATATATCGGGGCCGGCCGCGCGGCTGCTTCAATTTTTTCTGCTTCTTCTTTGGACAGCACAATGTCGAAAGAAGCGATATTTTCGCACAGCTGCTTTTCGTTTCTAGCAGCAATAACGATCGGACCGACATTGGGCCGATCCCTTACCCAGGAAAGAGCAATCTGCGGCACGCTCGCATTATGATGGTCAGCTGCTTCCTGCAGGGTATCAATCACGTTATACAACCGTTCCTGATCCATAACCCACGGCTCCGGCCAGCCTTCTCCCTGTCTTGTGTTTTTGGGAGCTTCTTGGTGACGGCTGATCTTACCATTAAGCAGGCCTTCCCCGAGCGGACTCCAGATCATCGAACCTACGCCGAGTTCACTGCCGGCCGGAAGCAGTTCATATTCGGCTTCCCTGGCTTCCGGACTGTAGTATATCTGCTGGCAGACCGGCGGAATAAGCCCTGCCTGTTCCGCATAGGTGACCGTTTTCGCCAACGCCCAGCCGCTGTAATTGGAAACACCCCAGTACCTGATTTTCCCGGATTTCACCAGGTCCGTCATTGCCTGAACCGTTTCTTCTATCGGCGTTTGTCCGTCCCAGAGATGTACGAAATAAAGGTCCAGGTAATCCGTTCCCAGACGCTGCAGGGATTGGTCAATAGATGCTTCCAGATTTATTCTCGATGCGCCGCGTGCGTTCGGGTTATCTTCAAAATGAAAACCCGTTTTAGAAGTAAGGACAACATCTTTCCGGCGTCCTTTAATCGCCGCGCCGAGCACCCGCTCCGCATCTCCTTTCGAATACAGATTTGCTGTATCAAAGGTATTAATGCCGGCTTCCAGCGAGATATCCACCATTCGCCTTGCTTCTTCTTCTTTAATATTTCCGGTGGCTTCAAACCCATTCGTGCCGCTGAAAGGCACGGTTCCCAATATATATTTCGGAACGCGCAGCCCAGATTTTCCTAATGTAATGTATTCCATATTATTCCTCCATCGATCGTTTTATTTTTCGTGGGAAATAACTATCTTCCCAAAGAAATTCTGGCTTTTTAGGTGATGGTACGCTTCCTGTGCCTGTTCGAATGGATAGACGGTATCAATAACCGGCTTTAGCTTGTGGGCAGTGATGACTTTATTCATGGCTTCAAACATATCACGGCTGCCGACCATAATCGTTCTTGTCGATGCTTTTCCAAATAAATCGTAATAATCAATATTATCGCCTGTTTTACTCAATACACCGATGAGTGCTATTTCATCTCCCGGGGCCACAGATTGAATAGACTGCGGAAACGTAGCTGACCCCACGACTTCGACGACACGGTTTACGCCGCCTGGTATCATTTCTTTTACTTTCTTTCCCCATTCAGGCGTATCGGTATAGTTAATAATATGATCAGACCCCATTTCCTGCAGTTTTTCTTCTTTCCAACTGCTGGAGGTCGTGGACACGACCTGTATTCCCAGGGCTTTGGCCAGTTGAACCGTAAAAACGGACACGCCGCCGGTTCCGAGTGTCAGCACTGTGTCTCCAGGATCAAGCGGAGAAGGGCCGTTCAAGGCATTCCATGCCGTTACGGCTGCACATGGAAGTGCCGCCCCCTGCTCATAAGTCAGGTGATCCGGCAGTTTAACAAGCTCTTCCGGATGAATCGCTTTGTAGTCCATCAGCCAGCCGTCACTATGGGACCCGTATGGTTCTATATAGCCGGGCATTCGTTTCCCGCTGAACCACTCTCTTGTAAAGTTACCTGCTACACGGTCACCCGCTTTAAAACGGCGCACATCCGGTCCGGCTTCTATAATTTCACCGGCGCCGTCGGACAGCTGAACCGTATTCTCGTTCAACGTACCGGGATAGTTCCCTTCAACTAATGCTAAATCACGATAGTTCAGCGATGTCGCTTTTACACGAACGAGTACTTCGTTGCGGCTTATTTCAGGAAGGCTTTCTTCCGTCATTTTTAGTTGATCAATGCTTCCGGACTGCTGCAGCCGAAACGCACGATTTGTAGATTCTGTCATAGTCTGCCTCCTCTTTGTTGTTACCCTTTCCATATTCCCAACTTGGAAGGCAGTTGAAACGAAAGCATTATTTGCTGATAAACAGGCCTTTAAAAAAAACCGGTATTATTATACGCTTACATGACTGCAATTTATTTTTTATGTTAGGAGTTTACTATGACCCAGTCCTCTTCTTCTACGTTCACTGCTGAAGAAAAACGAAAGTATTATGTCTGGATGCCGCTGTTTATGAGTCTTTCTGCGATTATGCTGACCTCTTTATGGCTCGTATCGATCCCCCCTCTTCCACACCTCATTGGGTTAGCCGCCGGTTTTCATATCGGATCCTTCCTTACAGCAAAACGTTTTATTAAACAGGACCGTGCGCAGCTAGAGAAAGCGGGAACTTCCGCTCAGAAGAGAAATACTATTCTGCTGGCAATACTGCTTAGTATCATTTTCGCAGTCACTATAATCCGATTTTTTATTCTCATTTGAATTCTATTTATTTGAAACCCCGGAATTTCCTTAAAAATAAAGAAAGCTGAGAGATGAAAAGGAAGCGTTCTCTTTGTTATACTGTTTTTTTACTAATCTATTGAAAAGGGGTATGAACATGGCGAAATATAGACTTGAGATCACGAATACGAACACTAATGAGGAACACAGCTGGTACTTTTACGAGTTTGAGCCGGCCAAAGATCATTTTGATAATATCAGCAATGCATTTGACCATGTAAAAGAGTACACCGGAGAAAGCAGTGTAAAGGTGGAAGTGCTGAAAGAACCGGCAGAAATAAATGTCGCTGATATATCATCGATTGCGAATATGAATGCAGACATGCCGAAGCGTTCTTTTCATATAGACAGCTTTACAGACATTCAGTCTTACATGCATGAGAAACTAGGTTCTCCCGACGTATAATTTACCAGGAACCGTCCATTGCGGATGGTTTCTTTTTTTATATCCAGTTCTTGATATATTTTGCTGATTTAAAAAATTCTGTTTAATAGTGATCCAATTGTTCACTAGATTCGTTCCCTATATGAATCGATCATTTTATTCTTTTAAAATCGAAAGGGGAACGAACAAATGAAGAAAAGAATTGTACTTCCATTAACATCCGTATTTGCTTTTACTGCTTTTGCAGGAACTGCTGCCGCTGATCACGAGGGCCGGGAATTCATGGTCGAATTAACACCTGATGAAGAAACAATGAATGTAGAAAGCGATGCAATGGGTCAGGCCCATTTTGAAGTAAGCGAAGATGGGGATTCACTAATGTATTCAATACATGCCGAACATCTGGATGACGCGGCAGCCGGGCACCTCCACAGCGGTGCTCAAGGAGAGGATGGACCTGTTGAACTGTTATTATTTGAAAATGACGAACCAATGGATTATAACGGCGAGGTAGCAGCCGGTACGCTGACTGAAGATGACCTAGTTGGCGATATGACATGGGAGGAAGTGTCCATGGGGCTTGTAGCTGGAGAAATTTATGCTAATCTGCACACAGAAGACTACCCGGACGGTGAACTTCGCGGCCAGCTTAACGAAGAGGCGCAGGACGCAGCGATGATGCCGGAGGAAATGCCGCAGACAGGAATGGGCGGCACCGGTAACGATGGCTGGATGACCGCTTTCCTTGCGAGTATGACGGCTTTAGCCGGCGGGGCTGTTGCACTATTTATCCGTAGAAAAAAACAGGCATAATGCAAAAAAGGAAAGAGCAGCAATCTGCTCTTTCCTTTTTTCTGTATAAGATTAAATATGGACGGTTACATCTCCGTCTTCACGAAGCTCGTCTATGAGCTCCTGGGCACGTTCTCCCTGTTTTTGTGTCACTAACTGCTCTTCTACCTGTTCACGGTCAGGTTCCGGCATTTCAGGTGCTTCCTCGCCGCCCTGTTCCGCCATAGCAGCCTGTTGTTCTTCAGCCTGTGCGACAGCTTCATCTATCTCTTCATCCGTCACTTCCAGATCCTGTGATTCCTCTTCAATTAACTGTTCCACTTTAATGGACTGTTCGACCTCGGCACGGAATTCATCTTCCGTATACCCTTGTTCCTCTAAAGCCTGCTGGTACTGGTCTTCTGATTCAAACTGCTCTTTCTGCTCGGCAATTAAATCATCAACTTCCTGTTCGTCTGTGCTGTATTCCCGCTCATCTGCTTCCTGAATGAGCAGTTCCTGTCCAACGAGCTGATCGGCCGCCGCTTGTTTCATTTCGGCTTCCATTTCCCCGTTTTCATCCTGCTCTTCGAGGTTCATGCCCTGCATGGAATACATAGATAGTGCTGAAGTATAAGCCACTTCAAATTCGTCTTTTGTCACTTCTTCTCCGTTTACCTCAGCTACAACGTCTGGTACATCATCTAAATTAGGTTCCGGTTGTTCCGGTTGTTCCGGCTGCTCAGTCTGCTCTGCCTCTTCGCCGTTTTCCGCTGCCTGTTCTTCCTGGGCAGCCTCTTCATTTTCTGAGCCGGCTTCTTCTTCAGACTCTCCGCCGCAGGCTGTAATTAATGATAATGAAACGGCTGCAAATGCCGTAAGTATCCATTTTTTACTCATGTGTATATCCCCTTTATTAATCAGTCTCACACGGAGTGTGACATTCCTTTATGTTGAGACTGTGTCAGAGCTGTATTTTTTTCACCTGTCTGGTATATGCTTTAACAGCCCGGGTAGTAAAGTCAAGCACACTTCCTGGTTCTATGAAAGCAAAAAAGCCCCTTCTGCAGGACAGAAGAGACTTCGACATTACTTATTTTTTTTAAAATCCAGAATGAAACGCTGAAACATTTCTTTTGTCATCCCATCTTCAATTAATTCCTGCATCACATCAAGCCATTCCTGTTCAATCTCAACGGTATGCCCGGGGCTGCGTTCACCTGTGTTCTGACGGGGGATATTCATCATGAAATGTTTAACTGTATTGTTTCCCATTTGCAAGTCCTTTCTTTTCATCCATTATCGCCTTTAATGTAATAAACAAGTATGTAAAATGCATATTTTAGGAACAGTTACGATTTATTACTATTTTAGTGTAATCTGTGGTTTTTGTCAAAAATCGAAAAGCCATTATAGAAACCTGTTTTTAATTGTTTTTTGTTTACTGCTTTAATCCATTTAATTACACGCTTAAATTGTCAGGTGAAGCCAATTCGATTTAAAATTTTTGTTTTTTGATAATGAAATATCGATGTAGAAACTTCAAAAATAGTTCCATTGGTTAAGCACACCGTGTTTTCAATAATAAGAGCAGGATCTGCTGTAGTGAGTTGTAATAAATCCGCTTCGTAATGATCTATTTTGTCACAATTGATCACTTTGTCAGCAAAGCCGATATTCAACCGAAGGTCATCAATCAAATAGCGGTAAATCGATTGTGCCGCAATTTCCTCATTCAAATACGGTACTATATTTTTTCTGAAATAGCTTATTTCAATTGAAAACGGCTCGTCATCGACCAAACGAAGTCTTTTTACGTAATAAATATATTCTTCTGTCTGCAGGTGCATCCTTTCCATCACCTGTTTTTCTGCTTTTATCACCTTCAGTTCCAGTACTTCTGCCCGAACCGTTTTATCCGCTAAATTCTCGGTTAACCCTCTAAGACTGCCTAACTGGATATAATCAGCTGATGATTGATCTCTTAAAAAAAGGCCGCTTCCCTGTACTTGATACACATAGCCCCGGCCGGTCAACAATTCGATGGCTTTTCGTATCGTATTTCTACTCACCTTATATGCCTGCAGTAATTCTTCCTCTGTAGGAAGTTTTTTCGCCTGGTCATAAGTCCCTTTTATAATGTCTGCTTCTAATTTATCTGCTATCTCTCTATATTTTGCAGCCATAAGGTCTCCTTTTTCAGTTTAATTATACAACAAAACGCCTCAGCTCTACGTTAAGGCGCTTTGTTGTGTGACTTATAATTCTTCTCCTCTGGTTTTAATAACATGCTGGTACCAATAATAGGACAGTTTCTTTTGGCGGTTTAAATCGTTCTCATGATCTATATAAATGAACCCGTACTGTTTTTCAAAACCATTAAGCCAGCTTAAAAGATCTGTAGCCGACCAGGCGTAATAGCCTTTTAGATAAATGCCTTCTTGAATAGCTTGTTTAATCACTTTTAAGTGGGCTTCAATAAACTTAATTCTTGAAACGTCGGCTACTTCTCCTTCAATGATAGGATCTTTATCCCCAAGCCCATTTTCGGTCACGTACATTTTAATGTTACCATAACGCTCTTTGAGCATGTGAAGACCCGTTAAAAATCCTTCAGGAGATATTTCCCATCCCCATTTTGTATACGTCTTATCTTCCATCTTAACCGTTTGATAATACCCGTCAAACGAAGGATGTCCAGGCACCAATGTAGATGTCTCTCTAGTATGGTTTTGGATTGTTTTTACCTCTTCGTTTTTTTTCACACGAATTGGCTGATAGTAATTAAGGCCAATAAAGTCATTTTTGGCAGCGTTTCGTTGAATACACGATAATTCCTCTTCTGTCCATTCAGGAGTCCAGTTGTTTTCGTCCAATTGGGCTTTCACATATGGCGGGTATTCTCCTTTAAGTACCGGATCATAGAAAAAATACGTTTCATATTCGTTGGCATGCCTGGCTGCCTGTATATTTACTTCTTTATCGTCTACGCTGTAGGCAGGAAGAAAAACATGTGTAATACCTATTTCCCCGTACTGTTTTAACTCCTTATATACCTCCACTGCTTTAGCATGGGCATAATAAACGTAATGAGCTGCCTGGAAATATTTTTTCTTGTCATTTTGAATACCGGGCGGATGGGCTCCTTTTAAATACCCCAATCCACAGAACATCTGCATTTCGTTAAACGTAATCCAATGCTTAACCCGGTCGCCAAATGATTGAAAACAGGTTTTGGCATAATCAACAAATGCTTCTGCGGTTCTTTTATTTGTCCATCCTCCCACTTTCTCAAGTGCCTGGGGAAGATCCCAATGATAAAGGGTAACAAAAGGTACTATACCGTGAGAGAGGCATTCGTCGATCACCTTATTATAAAATTCCAGCCCCTTTTTGTTTATTTCCCCGTCTCCATTCGGAAAAATCCGCGGCCAGGATATAGAAAAACGGTAAGACTCCAATCCCATATCAGCCATTAGCTGAATATCTTCTTTATACCGGTGATAATGGTCAACGGCTGTATTCCCATTAGTCCCTTTAAATGTTTTCCCGGGAATTTTTGAAAAAACATCCCAGTTGGAAAGACCTTTTCCATCTTCGTCCCATGCTCCTTCCACTTGATAAGAAGCTGAAGCTGCTCCAAACAAAAAATCATGCGGGAATTTCATACATTTCCTCCATTAGTAATATAGTTTATTTATAAGTATCTATTTAATTTGTAGGTACAAATATAATATTAGTATATATCTTCTCCATTTATCTGGCTAGATATAAATATGATTTTCTTCTGTTTGGATGTTTTACGTTATAAGAATAAGGTTCTTATTCCGAATAAAAAAGCACTCCTCTGTAATAGAGAAGTGCTTTTCGTCACGTTTCCGGATAAAACAACACTTTAATATGATTGCCTTTTCGTTGAATCAAATCATCAAACACACGCGGGCCTTCGTCCAGGGAATAGCGGTGGTGGACCATCGCCCCACTTGTTATCTGTCCGGTTCCCATGTAATACATCGCTGCATCCCACTCCTGTCCTGGGAAAGGAGACGATACACCATTCCAGGAACCATACACACTTAATTCATTGCGGACAATCTTTTCAAAATAAAAGCGTTCAATCGTAATGTCTGCATAAGGAATTCCCAAAAAGACAACTTCCCCGCCTTTTTTAGGAAGAGCGAAAATCTGTGCCGAGGTAATAGGAGACCCTGCTGACTCAACAGCAAGACTTACCCCCATGCCATCCGTGTGTTCCAGCACCTTTTCATGAGGAGGCCCCTCAAGAGAATTAACGAGGACATCTGCGCCGAGTTCTTTTGCAGCCTGCAGTTTAGCCTCATCAATATCAATCGCAAAAATAGTTTTGGCTCCGAAAATACGCGCCCACTGTACAGCCAAAAGCCCAATGCTTCCACACCCCATGACAGCCACCGTATCGCCCGGTTTTATGCTTGTTTTATAAAACCCGTGCGCTACAACGGCCGCCGGTTCCAATAGAGCGGCCGTGTCAAAATCAACATTCTCAGAAATTCTAATGACATTTTCCTCCGGCAGTTTTACTTTTTCCGCATAGGATCCGGGGTGCCTGGCTCCAATAACTGTGAGCTTTTCGCACTGGGAGAATTCTCCTTTTTGACAGCTGATGCACACACCGCAGTAAAAAGCGGGGCAGCCGGCGACTTTATCGCCTTTAACTACCCGCTTTACACTGGAGCCGACTTCAACGACCTCGCCTGCGAATTCGTGTCCAAATGTCATTCCATCTATATATGGCCCGAGTTTATTGAATCTTGAGATATCAGAGCCGCAGATTCCAGCAGCCTTAACTTTAATAATTACATCTTCCGGAGCCGTAATGACAGGCTCACTGGTCTCTTCACAGCGAATATCCTGGACACCATATAAATTTAATGCCTTCATTTTTTATTCCTCCTTCTCAGCTTGTGGATTCATCTTGTTTTTTATGGAAAAAGAGCTGATAAAGGAAAAATAAAACGATGATGGTATTAAAAATGATCTGGTATTCAAAGTAAAATTCGCTGATGCCTCTGAAGGATCCCAACATATATTCAAGAAATGTATCGGCCATATTTATCTTCCTTTCTTATTTCATATTAATCGTTTATAGGAGTAAGCAGTACTTTAATGGCTTCTCCGCTTTTAATAGCATCGTAGGCTTCTTTCCACTGTGTAATTGGAAATTCATGCGTCACCATCGACTTGGCATCTACGCTTCCATTGTTCATCAGTTCAAGAGAAGGCTCCCAGTCTTCCGGCTTTTGGCTTCTGCTGCCAACTACCCGTATTTCTTTTTGGATAATTTTCTCCAGATCAAAGGACACTTCTGGGTTTGCGAAGATACCAACCTGGCCGTACTGGCCTTTTTTGCGAAGCAGATCAAGTCCCTGCTTGGCGGCCGGCGCGGCACCGGAGCATTCAAATACAACGTCTGCGCCATATCCATTAGTTAATTCGTTAACCAGCTGCTTAATATCCTGTTTCTGGGTGTCTACCGCATAGTCTATGCCAAGTTCACTTGCTTTATCCAATCTTACTTTATCGTTTGTAAGTCCGGTAATAAGTACCGTGGCGCCACGGCTTTTCGCTACCTGAGCTGTGAAAAGACCGATGGGTCCGGGTCCAATAACTACTACGATATCTCCCTGGTTTATCTCTGTTTTTGCTACCGCATGGTGGGTGCAGGCTAGCGGTTCAGTCATAGCGGCTGATTTATCATCTACTCCATCTGGAATATGATGCACACTGTCTTTGCGCGCTACTAAAAATTCAGCGAAACCGCCGTCCTGCTGCGTGCCGAGTCCTTTCCGGTGATTGCAGAGGTTGTAATCCCCGGACTGGCAGTACTCACACTCTCCGCAGATATAAAAGGTGGTTTCCGATGTCACACGGTCGCCGGCTGAGAATTCCGTCACACCTTCGCCCACCTCCACGACTTCGCCGGAAAATTCATGCCCGAGCGTCACGGGCACAGCTACTTTATAATGACCTTCATACGTATGAATATCCGAACCGCATACACCGGCATAGTGCACTTTGATTTTTACTTCGCCGGGGCCTGCCTGTGGTTCATCTCTATCCTGAATTTCGAGGTTTCCGAATCCCAGTTCTGTTTTTACTAATGATTTCATAGATATTTTCCACTCCTTTTCTCTGTGCTTAATTAATTAAATAAACCGAAGAAGCGATAGATGATCCAGTTAATAATGTTACCGCCCTGGTCAATACTTGAAATCTGCGTAGTGCCTTCCGGCATATTGAAATCTGCGTTTTCTGCCATCATTGTAAATGTAGTAGCAACATCTGTAGCGACATATAAAGAGATGCCGATCATAATGCTTCCTACAATAACAGAGTGAACGATATTTCCTTTAGCCGCACCGACAATAAAGGCTACAATGAATGGAATCGTCGCTAAATCTCCAAAAGGAAGCAGCGCGTTTCCTGGTAAAATAACAGCCAATAGTACGGTGATTGGTACGAGAATTAACGCTGTCGCAATAACGGATGGATGACCGAGAAGAACGGCTGCGTCCAGACCGATAAGAATATCTCTGTCACCAAAGCGCTTGTTGAGCCATTCGCGGGCCGACTCTGAAACAGGCATAAGGCCTTCCATCAGGATCTTAACCATTCGCGGCATTAATACCATTACGGCGGCCATTGCCATACCGATTTCGATCACATCGCCGACACCGTAACCGGCCAGGATTCCGATAAGAGAACCGAGTGCCAGGCCGATAAAGATCGACTCACCGAAAATTCCAAATCTTCTTTGAATAGATTCCGGATCCGCATTTAAATTTTTAATGCCGGGGATCTTCTGCAGTCCTTTTACAAGAAAAATACCAGGGGCATAAGAAATCGTGCTTCCTGTTGCTACCGACACACCGGGCATTTCGTAAAAATCGCTTACCATTGGTGCCGTCCAGTCTGCTACTTTAAGTGCAACAATCTGGAACAATACTGCAGCAATTAAACTTTGGATAATGCTTCCGGAGATGGCATAAACCATCGCTGCCATAAACGTGTAGTGCCAAAAGTTCCAAATATCCACGTTCATCGTTTTTGTTGTTTTTGTTACGAGCATTAATACGTTGACCAAAAGGCCTAACGGAATGATAAAGGCGGCAATAGATGATGCCCATGCAATAGATGAAGATGCCGGCCAGCCGACGTCAATGACAGTAAGCTCTACTCCCAGACGTTCCACCATGCCCTGTGCGGCCGGTCCTAAGTTTAATACGAGCAGGTCAATAACAAGAAAAATACCTACAAAAGCGACCCCTAATGTAAGAGCGGACCGGAAGGCTTTTCCTATTTTCTGACCGAAAAATAACCCCAGGAAAAATATAGCTACGGGTAGAATAACGGTAGCCCCTAAATCTAGAAAACCTTGTAAAAAATCAACAAACCCCTGCATCGTGACTCCTCCTCTATGTGTGAAAAAGAGCACGCCCGACTCTATTCCTCAGCAGTCGGAACAGCGCGCTCTTCATTTAATTATTTTTTCAGTTCATCCAGGATCTGCTGCTTTGTATCCTCTTTGCCGATTCCTGTTAGAAAGGCTCTTGCGTTAATAACTGGAAACGGATATTCTTTCTTTGTCATTGCTGTTGTAACTAACAGATCAGCCGTATCTACATAAGAACCGACTTCCGTAATTTTAATCTGGATCAGATCTACTTTAATGTTGTGCTCTTTAGCCATTTCCTCAATTGCTCCGTTTACCACTGTTGATGTTGCTACTCCTGCTCCACATGCTACCAATACCTGCTTCTTTTTCATTTATTCCATCTCCTTATATTGTAGTAAAATCGATTTGCTGTTCTATTGTTTCTTTAATGCGGGTGGCATTTGTTTCTTTCATTAAATACTTCAGTGTTTCTTCGTTTTGGAATATTTCCATCAGCTTCTGCAGGAGAGCAAGCTGGGAGTGGGTTTCGTTCATGGCAAGCATAAACACAAGCTCCACCTCTACGGTTTCTTCGTCTTCTCCCATAATGCCGAATGCGACCGGTTTTTGAAGCACCCCTACACTGATCGTTTTTGTATTAACGTGTTCGACGTCAGTATGCGGGATCGCCACAGCTACACCGGCTGTCGGAAGCCCTGTTGCAAATTCTTTCTCTCTTGCAATCACTGCTTTTACAAAGCTTTCTTTTACCAGCCCTTTTTGAACTAGATTATGTCCCATTTCTTCAAGAACAGCTTCTTTAGTCTCTCCTTTTACTTCCAGTAAGATGACTGATTCATCAAAAAATAGTTTCGTCACTTTTTCCTACCCCATTACTATGTTGGTTTGAACGCATGGTTTTTAGTCGTGTGAATATAAATCAATCATCCGGCGGATTTCGGTAATCGTTTGTGCCGCTATCGTCTGGTTCCGGTCTGTTTCGGCGTGTGCAAATCGCATCAGTTGCATGAGGGCATGAATGTGTTTTTTCTTGTCCACTGCTGCAATAATGACAATCAAATGAATTCTGTAGCCTTCTGTAAAATCCACTCCATCTTCGATCCGCAGAAGGCTCATTCCTACGTCCATTACTCCTTCTTCCGGAGCGGCATGAGGAATCGCAATATTAGGTCCAATAATTATATAGGGATCTTTATCGCTCTGGCGGATCATCGCTTCAATATAACGCTGCTCGATTTTACCGCTTTTCACTAATGGGCCTGCGGCAATACGTACAGCGTCGTTCCAGGAAGCCACTGATTTTTTCAAAGTGATATGCTCAGGCACAATCAACTCATTTAAAGGCAGGTTTCTGTTTTTTGCATACGTTTTAACAGCTTCGTCTTTGTCTTTTGACATATAGCGGTGTAAATCTTTTTTCAGCGCTTCTTCATCTGGAAGCGATGTATGGGTTTTAATAATGTCCATAATATGGTCAATGTCTATTTCATTTGGTACAAACCCATGCATATCCATCATGACCTGCTTGCGGAACCGCTGCTTTTCTTCCTGGCTTAAAAACGCTTTCGATAAAAACAGCTTTTTGTCGGTAGCAAGAGACGATGTGGAAAACACAATATCGTAATCCAGCCCGTAATGAAGGAACTCTCTGATAGACAGGGAATCCAGAAATACAAATTCCGGGAAAAGTTCTTTTAAATCATGAAACATCAGCCTGGATATAGAGACCCCCTGCGGACAGACAACAATCGCTTTGACCTTTTTCTCGATGCTTTCTCCCTGCTTTACCATCCAGCCGCTGATAAGCATCGTAATAAACGTTGATTCGTTATCGGGCACCGGCCGGCCGATCAGCTCTTCAAGCGGACCCATCGACTGCTTTACCAAATGGTGAATTTCTTTAAATTCTTTGCTCACATCCTGCTGCAGAAACACCGTTTCCGTCAGATTGAACTTGATTCGATAGTAGGCCGGTTTAATATGCTGAATCAGCTGCTCGAGCAGTTTGTCCCGCTCCTGCAGATATATGCAGGCACTTTTTTCAAAAAGCCTCAGCATATTGTCTATTTCCGGCAGCAGATCCGGAATGGCATCTTCTTCTATCGTAAACTCGGCCCGGTAGACGTTCGTTGTTAGCAGGTGAAGGGTGATGAACAGTCGCTCTTCCCTCGGGATGCTGTCTGTTTCCCGGAATATTTCCTCGGTTGCCTGGTATTCCTTTGTATCGGACAGTTCCTCATATGGGATGGAGGATTCTGTAATGTTGTTTCCCTTTTGTACTCTGCGGAGAATAAACAACAGAATATAAGGCATCATAGCTAATTTCTCATCTGTGAACTTCAATTGCAGCTTGTTTTCTACTTTTTCAATTTTGGAGCGGAATTCGTCAATTTCTTTTTCATCTACCTGAGCGGCAGCTGCTATTTTCTTTTCACCGTCTGCCATTTGAAAAATCCGGTAGGTAACATGAATAAGTAATTTCCGGACTTGAAATTCTTTTCCTTCCAGCAGGTATCCGGCTTTCCTTGAATAACGAAAAGATAAATCGTATTTTTCAAGATATGCCTGAACCTGCTTTAAATCGTGCAGCACTGTGTTTTTGCTTACATCGAGTTCTGCAGTGAAATGATACAGAGACAGTTCCTCTTTCGTCCCAAGAAGCATGAGCATGATGATATAGATCCGCTGTTTTTCTGATAAAACAGAGACAGCTGCCAAGTCATTTTCCTGACTCGTCAGATCCGTAAACACCGATTGATCAATAATGAAATGGCCCTGTCTGGTACGTTCAATAACCGGGAGATGTTTCGCCATCAGCCATTCATTAATCTTGTTCATACTGTAGCCAAACTGTCGGCGTGTTAAGTTATATTTTTTCTCCAACACGACACTTGCCACATTTGGATTGTGTATGAGTTCGTCTAGAATCTGCTTGCTTCGGTCATCCATCGACAACTGCCCCCCTTTCAATAGTTAGTGTAGCATCGGCCTGCATTCAGATGTATACGTTTTCATCCCAAATGAACGAACAGTTTATGTACAACGTTGTGATTTACATTATTAATCAAATTTTAATGTATATCGTTTTTTGCGCAAGGTCAGGAGGTCCCTGCTTAAAAATAATCGGTTTTTCACGCAAAAAAACAGCCGGTTTGAAATCAAACCAGCTGCAGCCCGATTACTGCTACGTGCTCTTTTTTGTTCGCCTCAGCCTTTCTTTTGCAGTATTTGTTGACGTATTTACAGATTCGGTCCCGAGCGCTTTTCCTAAACCAAAGGCGGGCATATTGACATAAATGGATTCGTACGAATTTTTAGGAATAGTGTACGTTTCATGATAGAGGCCTACCGCATGATTTCCTTTCGCTCTTCTATTGAACGTTTTCCAGGCTTTCGAGTGCTTTTCTCCTCTGGCATAAGCAAGCAGCTGTTCTTCAGACTCCCAGTACTGAATCATCATCGTCGTCGGCAGCTGGACATAGCTGTGCAGATTTAAGCAGCCCAGTTCTTTTCGCATGGACAGCTCTTTTATCATAGGGGGCATGGCAAGCAGGACGGGCAGCCACTTCCGGATAGACCGGAACCGGTTAATGCGCATCCCGATAACAAATACGACCAGCTCTTCCTCATTTTGTGTCGTGTGCCGGCCTTCCTGCAGATCTGCTTTCATTTTATTCCCTCCCCGTTTTAGTTTCATTATGTGCCGCGGCGGATGGTTTTCTTTCTTATATTGTAGCGCTTTATCCAAAAAATAACAGCATTCTCTTATATGGAGAATACTGTTATTTTCTATTTTCTTTTGATACCAATGGAACGGCCCGCCATTTCCGGACGTGAGCCGGCATCTGTATGCGGCAGAGCAGCAATTCCTTCCGCAAGTGCAGACGGGAAGGGAGCCGGCCGTCCCGCTGTTTGATCAATTCCCATGATCATCTGTTCACTTGCCGCCAGAAGTTCCTGAGCTTCATTTTTCATTTCCAGCCACAAGTGCAGTCGTTTTTCATCTTTATCCAACACTTGAACGTACACATCTAATTTTTCATCCAACAACGCTTCTTTCCTATACAGGACGTGTGTTTCAAGTGTATACACTGTGTATTGGTGCTGCTTCCGGAACGCTTCGTCCAGCCCTATTTTCTCAAGCATGCCATCCAGGGCCCTGCTGAACACAATCGCGTAGGCGGCATCATTCATGTGGTCGTTATAATCGACCCACGCTGCGTCCACCCGGCCTTCCCAGATGTGTTGGTTTTCAGACATTGTTCTCCACCTTCTCTGCCGGCCAGTAATTTTCTTCCTGCAGCAGCTGCAACAGCTTCAGCAGAAACTGGTCACGTCGTTCTTCCAGCTCAGCGACGCTTTGTGTGCCGGACTGGTCTTTCGTGCCATTAATTACTTTCTCGCTTAATTCAGGGGTCAGCTCCGGCGCTACCAATTTTGTCCACGGTGCCTTTAAGGCGGGGCCGAACTGTTCAAGCATATGTGCCATTCCCTTTTCCCCGCCGGCCAGGTGAAAGGTTAAAAATGGACCCATCAGCGCCCAGCGCAGTCCTGCGCCGTAAACAATGGCTTTATCTACTTCTTCTGTTGTGGCATGTCCGTCATTTACGATATGAAGCGCCTCTCTCCAGAGTGCTTCCATCAGGCGGTCTGCGATATGGCCATCTACTTCCCCCTTCATGACCAGGGGTTTCATTCCTGCGGATTCGTATAAACGGCGGGCTCTTTCCAATGCTTCCTGACTTGTAGCTGCTCCTCCAGAAATTTCTACAAGAGGAAGCAGATAGACCGGATTAAATGGATGAGCTACCATCACTCTTTCCGGATGGGCCGTGCACTGCTCCTGAAGGGTCGTTGGTTTATAACCTGATGTACTGGATGCGATGATGCTTGCTGCCGGGGCATGTACATCGATCTGTGAAAGTACGCTTTTCTTCAGTTCCTCGCGCTCAGGAACATTTTCCTGAATCAGCACCGCTCCGCGGACTGCCTTTTCAATGTTATCGGTAAAGGTCAGACGGTCCATGGAGGCCGTAGGATGCATGCCGTGCTCTTGAAGAGACGGCCAGAGCTTTTCGATCGCTTTACGCGTTTTTTGTTCGGCTTCCGGAGCCGGATCGCACGCAATCACGTCGAATCCGTTTGCTAAAAAGCGGGCAATCCATCCGTTTCCGATTACGCCTGTACCAATCACTGCTATTGTTTGATTTGTCATTAGTTTATCCTTTCTATGATAACTGTTTAGTTAAACCCAGGGTATCCCGCGCTTCTTCCGGCGTCATTGGTTCTATATCGAGCCCCTGAAGAAGGGTGGTTGTTTTATCAACAAGCTGGGCGTTTGTGCCGAGCACCCCTTTTTCGAGATACAAATTGTCTTCTAGACCAACGCGTACGTTTCCACCTAACAAGGCTGCCTGAACTGCCGTTGGAATCTGCATACGCCCAATGCCAAATGCCGACCAGTTGGCGCGGTCCGGAAGATGATGAACCATATGAAGCATTGTTTCGGCATCTGCTTCCGCTCCCCAAGGAATACCAAGACAAAATTGATACAGCGGATCGCCGTCGATCAGTCCTTCTTTTACGAGCTGGTTGGCAAACCGGAGGTGTCCGGTATCAAAACATTCCATTTCTGCTTTCACGCCGCTGCTTTTTATAAGCGCAGCCTGTTCCCGCAGCCATTCTGTCGGTGCCATGTAGAGCTGGTCGCCGAAGTTCAGGCTGCCGCAGTCAAGGGTGCATATTTCCGGAAGCAGGTTTCCTACCGGGAGATGACGCTCCCCGGGAGTTTGAATAAAGGTTCCTTCCCCTCCGGTTGCGGGATGAGTAAGGCTCGGAACAAAGTCGCCGCCGCCGCCCGCAGTTAAATTTAAAATCACATCTGTTTCTTTTTCACGAACTCGTTCCACCACTTCTTGAAAAAGGGCTGGATCAAAGCTGTATTCCCCTGTTTTAGGATCTCTTACATGAATATGTGCCACGGCAGCTCCAGCTTTAGCTGCTTCAATCGAAGCTTCCGCTATTTCTTTTGGCGTAATCGGCACGTGCGGGCTCTTGTGAAATGTATTTCCGGCTCCGGTTACTGCACATGTAATAATTGTTTTCTTTCCCATTATTTATCCTCACCTTTTTTTTCTGCAGACGTATCCACAGGTACTGAATCAAAAATAGCGCCGCTCTCAAAAAATTCCACCAGGTTATTGATCCAATTGTAATAGGCTACCCATTTGGTTAATTCTCTACGGAGTTCCTGCACCTTGGCTTCCACAGCGGGAGAGCCATCATTGATCTTTTCTATCTCGTTTATTTCCTGCTGCAGCTTTTTGGCGAACATGCGGTTTTTGCTGATCACTTCCCGCCAGTTGGTCGTAAAAAGAGAAATAAACGTTTGAACGTAATCGTTTTCGACATTGTAATGCTCTTTCCGGCTTCCTTTGATATGTTCTTTTTCAGCAATGTTTAAGGCAATCATTTCACGCATTACCTGGCTCATTCTTGTTTTGCTCATACCCGTTGCTTCTGCCAGGTCATCGAGCGTCATTGGCTCACGGTTCATATAAATGATTCCCAGCAGCCTTCCTATAGTAGAAGACACGCCGAAGGTGCTCATGTTATCAGAAATTCGGTCTCCGATCTGCCGTTCCGTTTCGCTTAATTGTGAGAGCAGTTCCGCTTCTCTTTCTATAGCCATTGTATATACCCTCCCTCATCTGCATATGTAGTAGTATCGGCTCATAGTTGTTACTGTATCATTTTTCTAAAAAAAGTAAAAAGCAGCTCTTCTATCTTATCTGAGCGATAAACCGAGTATTGATAAGATAGAACTCTATAAACTCTGTACAATAAAAATTGCATAGATTTTATAGACTATACGCTGTTATACGCCTTTTTCTTTTTTAAGTTCACTTCCATATACTTAAACGAGGCTATTAAAGAGAGTAGCGCAAGTCTAATAAAGGAGGACATTTTTTATGTCAAGGTTCACGACGGTCTTAAAAGTATCAGTGGTACTTATTCTTTCTTTTCTATTATTCGGGGTATTTTTTACAGAACAGCTTGAAGCAGGAATCACTGTCACCCAGGCTTTTGTATTTGCCCACTTTGGCTGGTATTTTCAAATACTCGTAACAGCCTTATTGATTTTTGCCATCTATTTAGGCTTTAGTAAGTATGGACACATACGACTCGGAAAGCCGGACGAAAAACCGGAATTCAGCAGGCTTACCTGGTTTACGATGCTGTTTTCCGCCGGCATAGGAATCGGCCTGTTATTTTACGGAGTCAGCGAGCCGATCAGCCATTTCGCGAGCCCGCCTATTGGGGATGGTGGAACAGAAGCGGATGCGGTAACCGGGGTTTCTTCTACATGGCTGCATTGGGGTCTTCATGCCTGGGCCATATATGCACTGGTTGCTTTAGCGCTTGCCCTGCAGCAGTTTCGCTATCAGGCACCCGGTTTAATGAGTACAACACTTCGGCCCGTACTTGGTAAATATGCATATGGACCCATCGCAACTGTTGTAGATATTATTGCTGTATTTGCTACACTATTTGGCGTTGCTGCCTCGCTTGGTCTTGGATCCCAGCAGATTAACTCCGGTCTGCAGACCGTGTTTGGAGTGCCTTATAATCTTGGTGTTCAATTTATTATTATGGCTCTTATCACCGTCATTTTCGTTACATCCGCAAGCACCGGTATCCATCGCGGCATTAAATACTTAAGTAATATCAACCTATCGATTACCGGATTATTTCTATTATTTATGTTCATCGCCGGTCCAACTTTATTTCTTCTTAACATGTTCGCTTCCGGACTGTCCGCTTACGTTCAAAACTTTATCGGCTGGGGTCTTCGCATGAGCCCGGTTGATGCGCAGGAAGCGGACTGGACGCAGGCTTGGACCGTCTTTTACTGGGCATGGTGGATTTCCTGGACACCATTTGTCGGGATGTTTGTCGCACGAATTTCCAGAGGACGAACCATTCGTGAATTTATAGCAGGCGTTCTTCTTCTTCCATCTGTTGTATCGTTTTTCTGGTTCAGCACGTTGGGCGGCTCTGCTATTTTCATGGAACTGTATGAAGGACGCGACGTTTCCTCGCAGTCACTGGAGGGCGCCTTGTTTTATGTAATTGAATCCTATCCTATGAGCGGCCTGATCTCTGTGTTAGCTATTTTCGTTATTACCATCTTCTTTGTCACCACAGCCGACTCGGCTACATTTGTTCTGGGAATGCAGACAACAGGTGGCAGCTTGAATCCGCCAACATCTATTAAAATTATGTGGGGTGTGTTCTTTGTTACCATCACAGCAGTTCTATTGGTTGTTGGAGGATTGAATGCGTTTCAGACGTCCATTGTCGTCAGTGCCCTGCCACTTTCGATTATTATTATTCTAATGTGTATTGGCATTATGAAAACATTAATTAGTGAACACAAGCAGAACTAATAAAAGTCCCTTTTTTCCAGAACGGAAAAAAAGGGACTTTTATTATGATTTACAGAGCTTGCCTGCGGTACTGCTGCAAAAACTGCTCCATCTCCAGAACAGGGAGCGGCTTCGAGATTAGGTAGCCCTGGGCTGTCTCGCATTCGTAGGCTGCAAGGGCATCCAGCTGTACTTCCTCTTCCACTCCTTCTGCAACCACTTCAAGCTGCAGATGACGTCCAATATCGATAATTGCTTTTACGAGCGACTGCTCTTTCAAGCCGCTTAGGTCATCGATAAACGATTTATCAATTTTTATCGTATCGATTGGAAGTTTCTTCAACACGTGAAACGATGAATACCCGGTTCCAAAATCATCCAGAGCTACCCGGACACCAAGAGACCGTATGTCATCTAAAATTATGGAGGTTACCGCTACATCCTGCATAATTGACTCAGTGATTTCAATTTCCAGTTTTGTAGGGTTTAGGCTGGAGTCTTCCAGCGCTTCCTGGATTAACCTTAATATGTCTCCATATTTTACTTGATGCACCGATACGTTAACAGCCATCGTTCCATGAAACAATCCTGTTCGTTTCCATTGTTCCGCCTGGTGACAAGCTTCTTTTATTACCCAGCTGCCTAACACTTTAATAAAACCTGATTCTTCTGCTAATGGTATAAACTCAAAAGGAGAGATCTCTCCCAACTTTCGATTATTCCAACGCAGTAATGCTTCCATTCCAGTGACTTCGAGCGTTTGGACATTAATCTTAGGCTGATAGTGAAGCGAAAACTCCTGCCTGATGAGTCCCTGCTTCATTTCACTTTCAATAGTCATTTTGCGGTCAAGCTTTTGGTGCAGCACCTCATCATAAAAAACAAAGCTGTTTCTCCCATTTTCTTTTGCTGCATACATCGCAGCATCAGCATTTTTCAGCAGAGACTCGCTGTCCCTGCTCGTAGCTGGATAGCAGCTGATGCCAATACTCGGCGTGAGCAATATACGCTGGCCTGCTATTAAATATGGTTTGCTGAACGCTTTTTTGACTTGAAGGGCTGCCTCTAACGCGCTGTTTTTATCAGCATTATCTACTATGATCACAAATTCATCTCCACCTAACCGATAAATATCGTAAGGAAGATCTTTTTTCAGCCGATACGCGCTTTCCATTAATACTTCGTCCCCCACATGGTGACCAAGAGAGTCATTAATCACTTTGAAACGATCAATATCAAATAGTATTAGAACTAATTCTTTATTATCTTTTTTACAAGCCGTCACAGCTTTATCTATATTTATTTTAAAACTTGTGCGGTTATAAATTCCTGTAAGAGAATCATAATACGCCAGATGCCTGTATTCTTGTATAAGCTTCGTATTTTTTTTGGTCATAATATAATTTCTGCCCGCAAATAGTAAGAGAACGACGCCAACCGAAACACTGAGGATGTTTATATGCCGATCATAACTGTTCCAGGTGAAAAAAATGAGCAGGGCAATGCCGGCAGCAGGAAAAAGGATAAACGGTTGTTTTATATCTTCCCGGATCATCCACGTGTTCTCCTGTGCCCCTGTCCTTTCATATATTGACGCTGTACCAATCATAATAATCCCAAGCAGCCAAAACACTTCATTGACATTGACCGGACCTGCAGCAGCACCTGTTAATTCCAGGTAGGCCGTACGAAAATCACCGATATTCTGAAAAACAAATGCAGCAATCAGTATGTACATCACCGTAATATCACGTTTTATTTTTAAAAGATATACCAGATAGCCTGCAGCAAACAGCAGAATGATATCAACTAATAAAAAAGAAAGGTTGATGACGCTGTTTACAAAAGAATAATCAAACACCTCCAAAGCAAAGGCCGTAAAAAAATGCCCCATTACCGCTGTCGAAACAATCATAAAGACGCTGACGTTAAATACATGAATAGATATAACAGGCTCTCGGCTTGCGATAAAAAGCTGGTACAACAGCGCACTTAGAAACAAAAAGTATGAAATCAGCCAGGCAAGGCTGGATATCGAAGGAGGGATAGAAGATATTCCTAATAGCGCAGCGGCCAGCCAGATACTATAACCTGCTCCGTTAGCCACAATCCCTCTTCTTATCCATTTCCAAAACATACGGCGGTGTCCGTACGAGCCGGTAATGGTCCTGTTTATGTGAATAAAAGCCCATATGGCTCCTCCAACAGCAAAAAGGCTCGTACCGGCTGCTTTCCTATAGTCAGGCCCTTCATAAAAGAGCACCCAGAAAACCAAAGCAGCCACCCATAAAATAATAAGCATTGTATTTTTTCTATTATGTATTTTCATTAATCACCCTCCGACCTGTTAAGTAGCCCTATTGAACTATTTATACTTTCTACTATACAATATCTGCGGGCATTTCGTATGAACAATTTTTTACGAGGTCCCCATACATTGTAAAGAAAACAGCTTTTCTCCTCTTTTCTTTACCGGTCAAAATAGAGCTTTCAGATTCGTACTCTCTTTTCCCTTTTTTGTTGATTTTTTGTTATACTATGCTTCTGTGTCAAATTGAGATATGAAAGGAGCTTGTGCTCATGAAAAATATAGCATTTATTGTTATTGGAACTTTGCTGTTTGCAGTTTCTGTCACACAGCTGGCTATGCCTAACTCCATTGCGGAAGGAGGCATTATCGGCGCCGCACTGTTGATTTACTTTGGAACCGGGTTAACACCGAGTATATCGACTCCTGTCATTTTTCTGCTGCTTCTTGGGGTCAGCTTCAAATACCTCCCCCGCCATATGATATACAAGACCATATTTAACGTGTTTTTGCTGTCCTTTTTCATTTGGCTGCTGGAAGGGGTCTATGCGGTACCAATGGAAGACACGCTGCTTGCGGCGATTTTTGCAGGTATCATTACAGGCGTTGGCTTTGGATTCATTTTCCAGGCCGGCAGCTCGGTAGGCGGAACTTCTATTATTGCCCGGGTTCTTCATCACCAGCGAGGCTGGGACCTGACAGGTACAACGCTGGTACTCGATGCCGCTGTTGTTATTATCGGTATTTTTGTTATCGGCCCTGTATTTACGATGTACACGCTGATTGCGCTTTATATCGGCAAAGTGGTAACCGACTATGTATTGGGCGGCTTTGACTCCAAAAAAGCCATTAATATTATTTCTCCACACTCAGAAGAAATATCCCGCCGTATTACAACAGAACTTGGTGCGAGCGCTACCGTTTTTGATGCGTACGGCGAATACTCCAAAGAACAGCGCCGGGCGCTTTATGTTGTTATTCCAACTCATCGGCTGCTCCGGTTCAAACGGACCATTAAAGAAATTGACCCGAATGCGTTCATTGTCGTTCATAATGTCAAGGATGTATCCGGAGGCACATTTTCTCTTCCACATGAATCTTCATTTTCTAATCGTGGGTAGATAATAGATAAAACGAGAGCGGCGCCGGCCGTTCTCGTTTTTTATTATGACTCTTTTAAGCCCTGCCGTCCTGACTTTTTGTGAAGATACATATTAGTATCCGCAGCTTTATAAAGCTCCCGAAACGTTTGACTGTTTGAAGAAATGAGAAGCATCCCTAAAGAGGCTGATAAAGGAATCCCTGCTTTTTTTCCTGCCCCGGCTATGATCGACTCTATCTGCTGCTGAGCGGCCTGCAGATTTTCGGCAAAAGGCAGATATAAAATAAACTCATCTCCTCCAATCCGTCCGATAACAGAGGAGTCCGGCAGTTCTTTTTTTAATTTCCGGCCCACCTGCTGTAGTACTTTATCTCCTGCATCATGACCCAAATTATCGTTAATCTGCTTAAATTGATTTAAATCCATCACCGCAAAAATCCCTTTGTTCAGACGATTATTGCTCCATTCCATTAAAAATCCTTCACGATTATAGAGACCGGTTAAATAATCCGTATATACTTTTTTCTGCAGATGGGTGAATGAACGCTCATAATGATGAAGAGCATAGGAAATCAGAAAACCGCCGGCAATCGTTAATGCATTAACACCAATGATGCTAAGCGGCAGAATAAAACTGCCCGAAGCAGGAAACAAAAAAACCCCGCTGAATAATATAGTTGCTCCATATAAGACCGCTCCTGCTGCATTTAATAGCAGAGACCCGGATAAAGCGTATAAAATCAGCAGGATACCGGCAAAATAGAAGATAGGACTGTCCCATCCCCCCGTATACAAAACCGTCACCCCCCACCAGAAAAAAGAGATGATTAAATAAATGCTCAACAGCCGCGTACTCTGATGAACAATCATATGTTTAATAACGAAAGCTCCTGCACAGATAAAGATTGTCCATAGTGCCATTACCAGAGGAGGAAACGCAATAAGATAAATGCTGTCCCAAATAAGAAGCAGGCCAAACAATATATACATACCGTAAAACGACCTGATATGCCTCTTTTTCTGAAAAAGCTTTATGCTGTACAGCGCTCCCGGGGCCTCCAGGTTAAACTTCGGCATGATATATTCCATCTACCTGTTCAACAGGTACTTCATTCGGCCTGGCAAAGTAATATCCCTGAAAGAGCTCATATCCCATATTGGAAAGGTATTCAATATCTTCAATATGTTCGACACCTTCACCGAGCGGCTTCGCCTGTAAATGATGGGCAATATGGAGCACGGAAAGGGCCACGTTTTGTTTTGCCGGATCCCGGCTCACTCCATCGGCAAACTCTCTTGCTAATTTGACAAAGTCTGGTTCCAGGCTGGCCAGTTTTTTTAAGTCATTGGCTCCGGTTCCGACATCGTCGAGCGCATATTTAAAACCGTGCCTGCGGTAAAAGTTCAGGATATTTTTTAAATGATTTATATCTTTCACTTCATCGCTTTCCACGACTTCAAATACTACCTGCTCCGGCTCTACTCCAATCTGCTTAATTAATTCAAACGTTGTAGCAAGGCAGTGCTCCGGTACATAAATTGCCGTTGGAATAAAATTAATAAAAATAAGCTGATTGGTTTTTACAGCGGATGCATTTTTTACTGCTTCTATCCGGCAGGCTCTATCCAGAGCAAACAGCCGGTTTCGGGAACGTGCTGCTTCGAAGAGTTTAAATGGGGGAATAATGCTTCCTTCTATATCTACTCCCCGTGACAGCAGTTCGTGCCCTACGATAGAGGCCGTTTTGTTTTTTAATTCTACTATAGGCTGAAAATGAGTGCGGATGGCTTTTTTTTCAATTACCTCATCCACCCAGATCGTTAATTGCTGTGCACGAAGTTCTGCTATCGTTATCCTTGTCTCATGGTCCTCCGGCAGTGCCGCTTCCTTTTTGAGGACAAATTGGACAGTTCCTTCGGGGTAATGAGCCTCTAAATAATCAAGCAGTTCAAACAGAATCGTTTCCTGCGTCCAGAAAGCATGATTGTTTATGATAATCCACTCGGTTTCCGGATAGGATAAAAAGTATGGTTTTATTGCTTCTATATTTTGTCCGTTTTCAAATACAGCTATGTACCCTTTTTCTCTTATAACGCAGATATCGCATGATGGTGTCATGTCTTTCCCCCCTGGCATAGTATCTTTGTCTATATCGGTATCTTTCCTGCCTTTTTGCAGTCCGTTTTCGAACAATTTATATGAACAAAGGTGGATCCAGGCACAAAAAAACTCCTTTCCTTACAGAGAATACAAACATCTCTGTCGGAAAGGAGTATATGATGGTGTTTTGCTTAGCGGAAATCCTTCGTGTCATCCATGCTGTCACTAATAAGTCTATATCCTACTAGAGAAGCTATAACAAGAAAAATACTAATAAGTGTGCAGTTTTTCATTGAAGCATCCCTCCTTCTCTATTAAAATGCGGATTCTTTTATTTAAAACGGGCGGACTTTTCCTTTTTTCAATACTAGCTTTACGCCGCCAACAAGATAAAGGGAGCGGTTGTCAATTACCTTTTTCATAGTTGCTGCTTTTTTACCGGTTAATTTATACCCGTCGAAAATGCTTCCAATTCCATCGGAATTGCCAAGAGATGCGACCGTTCCTTTGTTATCAAAAACAAAGTCTTTAAGCGGTTCTTTTTTCATTAAGGCGATAATGTTGTCAGCTACATAATCAGCTTCCTGCATGGCCAGCTGCGCTGTTGGAGCATAAGGGCGGTCGCCTTCATTATCCCAAACCCATGAACAGTCCCCGATAACGAATAATTCTTCTTCGCCTTTCATACGCAGGTCGGCGTTTACATTCACTTTGCCTTTTACCATATCAAAGCCGGATTTTTCAAGGATTGGACTTCCTTTTACTCCGCCTGTCCAGACAATAGTGCCTGCTTTTACAAGTTCATTTTCTTCACCAATAATGAAGCCATCCGGCGTACATTCTTTAATTGGTGCTGCCATTCTAATTTCTACTCCACGCTCTTCCAGTGCTTTTCTGGCATACGTAGAGAGGTCCTGTTCAAACATAGGCAGTATAGAAGGTGCTGCTTCCACGTTAATGATTTTCACCTTGCTGCGGTCAATATCATATTTTCTGCAGAGCTGTGGTACTTTATCAGCTAGTTCTCCAACAAATTCAATACCTGTAAAACCGGCACCGCCGACAAGGATATTCAGGCTTTCTTTTTCTGCATTTTCCTCATTATTAAATTTGGCAAACTGATACTCAATATGCTCGCTGATCAGACGGCTTGAATCGATATCTTCGATAGCAAACGCATTTTCAGCCATGCCTTTGATTCCAAAATCGTTTGATTTCCAGCCGAGAGCTACGACTAAATAATCATACGTAATATCTCCATTTTCCAGAACGACACGCTTTTCATCTTTTTTGATTTCCACTACTGTATCGTAAACGAGTGTGGCCTTGTTTGGGCTGATTACATCGCTGATCATGACGCGGGCATCGTTGGGAGAGATAGTCCCTGCTGCTACTTCATGAAGCCATGTTGCTTCATAGTGATAGTTATGCTTATTTACCAGAACGACTTCCGCCTGTTCGGGAGACAGTTTTTGGATTAATTTTTTTGCAGTTGTGAGTCCAGCGTGGCCGGCTCCAAGAACGACTATTTTCGGTTTCGTACTCATTATTCCATTCCACCCTTCATTTTTCACGATAAAAAAAAGCATATAACATTGCTGTATGCTTTCTACACAAAGGCCATCGTGCTATGTGAAAATATTAACATGAATAAGAATCAAAAGCACTCTTTATTGCAACATTCCCTTGTGCTTACCCTTTATTTTCATAAATTAAGGAAAAAGACCGGCTGCCGGACCGGTCTTTTTCCCTATTATTTGAGTTCGTTCATAACTATAGTATGCATCTTGCAGTGTCACCTTTTCTGCTTCCATAATAAAAACTGATGACCTTATTCAAAGAAGCGTTCAATATATGTTTCCTCCCCTTGTCCTAACAGATCGACTCCTGCATAAGCTAAGATAGAAAATACAATACTCCAGAGAGCAATACTTGCCGTCACCCAGTAAAATGTCTGTTTTTTGGAGCCGCCTAGAGATATTCCCATAAAAGCTGTTAAATGACTCCCGACAAATAACGGCCCAATGACAGCCAGTCCAGGGAGACCATATTTCTCCCACAGCCGCTGCGCCCGCTGCGATCTTTTCCCTACTTCCTTATCTGGATGTTTCTTTTTTCTCCGTGATGCCACCCATTCCTGCACCCGGGCAATAAAAACGATCAGAAGCAGAACGGTCATAACGTTGCCGATCCATCCAATAAGAAACGCCGGCACAGCAGCAATTCCTGCAATGACTGCAATCGGAATAACCCCATACGCTTCAAAAAAAGGAACAGCAGATAAGATAAAAATCAGAACGTATATTCCCAGCAATTCAATAAAACCCATTATGTACCTCCATTTTGTTCAGTTGTATGGTCATTTTACCATTTTATGGTCCGTGTTAATAAATGGTTTATTAAAAACATTATGGTAATTGAAATTATTTTACGTTTTGTTTACCCTTTTCATTGTAGGGTACATTATATTATGATGAACTTTCTTTATTTCAGCGAAAAACCATTTTTATACGGATATGTTATTTTACTTATGTCAGGAGAATGCTCATGAACTACTTATTATATGGAAGCCTTGCCGGCCTGGTCCTGTCGCTTCTCGTCTTTTTTTCATTTGTTTCCTTCTTCTCTATGGAAGCCGCTCTGCTCGTTTTACTTATATTAAGCGTGCTGCTGTGCCTGCCTTTAATTTTCAAAGCACTTATGAAAAATCAAGTGCCCCGTCCGGGTCTGTTTGGATCCCGCGCTCCTGGACCTTTAACGACGGTCGAAACAAAAAAAGACTACACCCCTTTAAAGAAAACCCTTTTTTCAGCAGGTGCCGGTATTGGCATTCTCGTTGTTTTTCTTATCAGCGCTCTGCTGATTATGTAAACGAAGCGCCCGGAACAACAGCCGGATGCTTCGTTTTTATTAGGTGCCGCAGTACGTGCGGTACGGTTGGGAGTCTGCTTCTCCAGGGTCTGTATAGGCTTCCTGTTCATGAGAATAGGCAAATGGATTGGATAGGACGGTAAGCAGCCTTTGCATGACCGAATAGTCCCCTTCCTTTTCTGCGGCCGTTAATGCCTCTTCCACTCTATGGTTGCGGGGAATTACCGCTGGATTATTTTCTTTCATCATTTCCTGCACGGTTTCTGCAGAATCCCCCTGGCGCTCGAGTCTTTCAACCCAGCGTCCGTACCATTCTGTAAACGAAGCGTCAGTAAACAGCTCTCCTTCACCGAGCTGGCCGAGCGTAAGCGCCCGAAATGTATTCGTATAATCGGCGCGGTGTTCCTGCATAAGCTCAAGCAGATCTTCGACCAGCTTTTCATCTTCGATTTCTTCCGTTTTTAAACCGAGCTTTGCTCTCATTCCTTTCATCCATTCGAACTGGAATAGCGTAATGTAACGGGAGATTTCATTCTGCGCAGTTTCAACAGCTTCTTTGGGATCGTCATGAAGCAGTGGAAGCAGCGTTTCTGCAAAACGAGCCAGGTTCCAGCCGGCAGCCGCCGGCTGATTTTGGTAACTGTAGCGCCCCTGCATATCAATCGAGCTGAATACAGTTTTCGGATTATAGGTATCCATAAAAGCACACGGTCCGTAATCAATCGTTTCCCCGCTGATGCTCATATTATCTGTGTTCATTACACCGTGAATAAAGCCCGTGAGCTGCCATTTAGCGATTAATGCAGCCTGGCGTTTGATAACGTCCTGAAGAAAAGCCAGATACTTATCCTTTTTTTTATGCAGCTCCGGAAAATGCCGCTCGATTGTATAATCGGCCAGTGCCTGAACGTCTTCTGTTGTCCCCCAGCGTGCGCCGTATTCAAATGTCCCCACCCGAATATGGCTTGAAGCCGTGCGGGTCATTACTGAACCGGTTAAGACACCTTCCCGAAGTACTCTTTCTCCGGTAGTGGTCACCGCCAGGCTTCTTGTTGTCTCTATGCCAAGACCGTGCATTGCTTCACTGATAATAAATTCGCGAAGCATCGGTCCGAGCGCCGCGCGTCCATCACCTCCCCGGGAGTATTTTGTTTTTCCCGAGCCTTTCAGCTGGATATCCACCCTTTTGCCATCGGGTGTTATTTGTTCTCCGTATAATAGGGCACGGCCGTCTCCAAGCATAGTAAAATTACCGAATTGATGTCCGGCATAAGCCTGCGCCAACGGGTATCCGCCTTCTGGTGTTTTGTTTCCGGCCAGAACCTCCACTCCTTCTTTTTCCTTTAAAGCATCTTTATCAAGACCGAGTGAATCAGCCAGCCTCTCATTTAAAATGACCAGCTGCGGTGCTGGTACTGGATTAACTGCAAACGCCGTATGAAATAAAGATGGCAGCTCTGTGTAGCTGTGTTCCAGCTTCCATCCTGTTTTATTTTTATGGTCCTGCATGACATTCATCCTTTCTTTTTTTATATCTATATGACTGCAGCATGTGCCTGGTATTGAAAATATCTGTAACAGCTTCTATTATACGCTTCTCTTCTGCTGCTTTAAATCAATACGCCATATAAGCGCGACAACTCAAAAAGGACCCCGCCTTTTCAGCGGAGCCCTCTCGGGCAGAAATCAATTAATCAATGGATTTATCTTTATTCTGTAAGCTCCAGCAGATTCTTTTCCGGATCTTCTATGACACTTTCGTAATACCCATCCCCTGTGGTACGCGGTCCGCTCACTACGGTATACCCGTCTTTACCAAGCTTTGCGGTGATGGCATCAACCGCTTGTTTTGAGCCAAGGGAAAAGGCTACGTGCGCCCATCCAATGCTGTTTTCTTTAGGACGCTCCCCAATACCGGTTTTTCTCATTAATTCAAGGCGTGCGCCTTCATCAAACTTTAAGAAATACGACTCAAACTGTTTTTGTTCATTTACATACTTATCGTTTGCTGCTCCCCCGAAGTATGTTTCATAAAAGTCTCTCATAATCTCCAAATCTTTTACCCAAACTGCTGCATGTTCTATTTTCATGGCCACGCTCCTTTTACATGTTAACTATGTGTCCACTAAGTATAGCATGATGTTCACTTATTTATTGTTTTTTCAGTGGAAGCCCGCGTCGTGCCTATGCAAAGAAGGAAAGCCTGTTCCGGTTTTCCTTCCTGTAGAGGTTGTATATCGTCATTTTCTCGCTTCAGAATAGCCGGGTTTGCCATCAAAACTGTATAAATTCTCCACTTGAATCCAATCCAGCCCTGCCTCTTCTATCTGTCCCAGCAGCTCCTGAATGTCTTTGTGGGTGATTTCCTCTTTTCCTCTCGGCATAAAACGGCACCTCCAATGATCGGTAGTAAAAATATCCGCTGCTCCTTTAGGGTACGCATTCGCTCCTCTGTTTGTAATAACAGAAAGCTCCAGTGCTTTCCCTGACAAACGTTTTAGAGTCTCAGCTGTCTGCTCGACCGGCCGTCTATTTTCAAATAAAAATACATCGACACCTTCCAGGCGCCTGTTGACAGGAGAAGCTCTGTCTTCAGCTTTTAAGGAAACAGAGGAAGTATTCTTCTTTCTGCCTCTGCCTGTTTCATAATTCATTGGTTCGATCGTGTCCGGCTTTTGGCCGAGCCGCTCAATTACAGCTTCAGCAAATTCGTTCGTTCCGACGGACGGCGAGCCTTTTGCAATGTCACCGGTGTAGATTCCGTCTTCCAGCGTTTTAAACCAGGCGTTGTGAATACGCGAAGCTGTCTCAGGCTGATCTATATGCACGAGCATTTGAATCGCACCGTGCAGCAGTCCGGAAGGATTTGCAAGTCCCTGTCCAGCAATATCAGGAGCACTGCCGTGAATTGCTTCAAACATAGCATTTTCATCCCCGATATTTGCAGAGCCGCCAAGACCGACGCTTCCTGAAATCTGCGAAGCAATATCTGATCCGATATCTCCATATAAATTAGGCATAACTACAACATCGAACTGTTCCGGAGAATCCGCAATTTTGGCCAGACCGATGTCGACAATCCAATGATCGGTTTCCATTTCTTTATATTCTTCCGCTACTTCATTGAACACTTGATGAAACAATCCATCCGAGCGCTTCATAATGTTATCTTTTGTTACACACGTTACTTTACTGCGGTTATGTTCTTTGGCGTATTCAAACGCATGCCGGATCAGGCGTTCCGAGCCTGGCCGGGTAATTATCTTTAAGCTTTGCACGACCTCAGGGGTCTGCTGGTATTCAATTCCCGTATATAAATCTTCTTCATTTTCCCGAACAATAACCAGATCCATCTCCGGATGATTTGTTTTTACGTAAGGGGCGTAAGAGATCGTCGGCCGTATATTGGCGTACAATCCCAGGGAGGAGCGGATCGTGACGTTTAAACTTTTATACCCTCCCCCCTGCGGAGTCGTAATAGGCGCTTTTAAAAACACGTTTGTCCGCAGCAGGGATTCCCACGCGCTGTCCGGCACTCCCGTAGACCAGCCTTCCAGATAGGCGTCTTTTCCAATCTCAATAAATTCCGGTTCTACAGCAGCATCTGCTTTTGTTAAAATGTTCAGAACCGCGTCCATAATTTCCGGACCAATTCCATCTCCTCTGGCTACCGTAATAGGTATTTTTTTCATAAAAAAACCTCCTGTGTACGAATGTTCCAACTATTCTATAACATATCCCTATATATAGCTATTCACTACTTAAAGCTGCTTAAAACACAGGATTTCCATAATACACTGTATCTACGTTAATAGCCCTGCCAGTTCTGTTTCTGTAACCTAAAAGCGCTGGAAGAAAGCTTATAAGAACAAAAACAAAAAAAATCCCGGCATGCATAGCTGCCGGGATTTTTTTGTTTTTGTTAAGCAATTTCCTCTTGCTGCTGGCTATCCCGTCTCGCCACTCTTTTAATGTCCTTTTTAATAAAAAGGGCCATTACAAGAGCTACAGCCATCAGTGCGGCAAAGAGGTAAAATACGGGAATGTAACTTCCGGACTGTTCTCTGATTTGGTTTACAATCTGCGGTCCGAGTAAACCTCCCATAGACCAGGTCGTCAGAAGGTATCCATGAATCTGCCCAAGCTGCTTTGTTCCAAATAAGTCGCCGATAAAGGCAGGAAGATTTGAAAACCCTCCACCGTAACAGCTGACTACCAGGAAAATAAAGGCCTGGAATATTAATACGTTGGTTATATTCGGAAACAATATAAAGGCAGTAACCTGGAGGACGAAGAAAATCAAAAATACGTTCGGCCTTCCAAGATAATCCGAAGCCGCCGCCCAGACAAGCCTGCCCCCGCCGTTAAATACCCCCATAATACCAACCATGGTTGCAGCCGCTGCTGCGGATAATCCGACCACTTCCTGTGACATAGGGGATGCCACGGATATAATCATAATTCCTGCCGTTGTATTAACGAGCATCATCGTCCACAGCATCCAAAACCGTCTCGTTCTTACAGCTTCTTTAGCATTTAACTGCTGCAGATCACGCTTGACTACTTTTTTGCCGGAAGCAATATCTTTTTTCATTTTTGCCGGCATCCAGTCTTTCGGAGGCGGCGCAATGTAGGAGGCTCCCGCAAGCATTAAGACAAAGTAGCTGAAACCAAGAATATAAAACGTCATTTGAACGCCGACTGTATTCATCAGGCTTGCTGCAACTGGTGCGGTAATAAGTGCCCCGGCACCAAAACCCATAACAGCCATCCCGGTAGCCATTCCGCGGCGGTCGGGAAACCACTTGATTAATGTAGATACAGGAGCAATGTAGCCGATACCCATTCCAAGACCACTGGCCAGTCCATACGTAAGAATGAACATTACCGGCTGATCAAGCGCAACGGAAAGCCCGGCACCTGCCTGTCCTAATCCGAATAGTACAGCAGCCAGTATAGCGGAGCGCCTGGGTCCGTTTTTTTCTACAAAAGGCCCGAAAAAAGCGGCAGCAATACCTGCGAGTACCATCATTAATGTAAAGGCGAGTGTAATTTCAGTTGTAGACCATCCCATTGTGTCTCTAATAGGGTTTGTGTAGACGCTGTATGCGTAAGCAGCGCCTATGGAAAGGTGAATTGCAATTGCTGATAAAGCGATTAACCATCTGTTTTTATTGGTCTGCATTCTTTTGACTTCCCTTCGTGTTGTATAATAGATGCAAAAACAACATATGTTTATAGTACAATTAACCGCTTACATAAATCAAACGAATATGAAAAATAAAATTATTATGAATATTCACACTTTTACTGCATGCCGGTTGTTAAAACCAGCATGTCCCTTTTTCAGGTATATTGCTGTGATTGGAAAAAAGGTCTTTTCTTTGCGCTTTTTTTGTAGAGATAAAAAAAGCATCTCTCCCGGCCGGGAGAGATGCTTTTTGATTACCAGTTTTTCATTTCCTGGCGGAGTTTTTCCTGTTTTTCTTCTTCTTCCCTGAGTCGTGTTTCTTTATAGTCCAGCCTGATCGACTTCAACAAGGCAAGACTTGCGACCAGAAGCACAATCGAGAACGGCAGTGCCCCTATGAGCGAGGCCGTCTGCAGCCCTTCCAGACCAGCGCTGATGATCAGAATTGTTGCAACAGATGCAATCAGTGTACCCCAGACTACTTTTAAAACGATAGAGGGGTTCGTGTCTCCCTTGGAAGTCATCATGCCAAGAACAAATGTAGCAGAGTCGGCAGATGTAACAAGGAAGGTAAACAATAGACCAATCGACAGAACGGATAAAATGCTGCCGAGAGGCAGATTTTCCAGCATGGCGAATAACGCATTGGTTACGTCATTTTCAACCGCCGTCGTGATATCTGTTCCCTGGAATAAATCCATGTTAATCGCTGTTCCGCCGAAAATACCGATCCATAAAATTCCGATAGCCGGCGGGGCCACCATAACGCCGAATACGAATTCGCGCACGGTGCGTCCTTTGGATACCCGGGCCACGAACATACCGACAAAAGGAGACCAGGCAATAACCCAGGCCCAGTAATAAACCGGCCATTCCTGCACCCAGGTTCCTTCGTTGTAATGGTCAAGCCGCAGGCTCGCCTGGAAGAAATTCTGAATATAGTCTCCGACACCGGTCGTAATCGTGTTTAATATAAAACCGGTCGGTCCAATCAATAAAACCGAAACCATTAAAATTAGAGCTAACCCTAAATTCACATTACTTAAGTATTTAATTCCACGGTCCAGACCGGAAACCGTCGATACCATGAAAAAGGCAAACATTGCTATGACGATCCATATCTGTGTTGCATTTCCTGCAGGAATACCAAATACATTATTAAGTCCCCCGCTGATCTGCAGCACACTCAATCCAAGTGTCGTAGCCACTCCCAGTACTGTAGCAATAACAGCAATAATATCCACCGTGTTACGCAGCGGTTTTTTTCCTGTTTCACCAATAACGGAGTTCATCGTATCACTAATTAAGCTTCTTTCTTTTTGACGGTATAGAAAATAGGATATAGACAAACCAACAAAAGTAAAAGCAGCCCACTGGTGAATCCCGTTATTAAAAAAGGCATTCCACATAGCTTCTCTTGCGGCATCCGCCGTACGTGGTTCTGCATCGGTACCAGGAGGCACTGTACCGAAGTGAGTCATCGGTTCTGCTACACCCCAGAATACAATACTTACACCGAATCCACAGCTGAACAGCATGGCAATCCATGTAAACATAGAATACTTGGGCCTGACATCGTCCCCGCCCAGCCTGATTTTTCCATACTTACTAAATGCCAAATAGAAATTAAATATAATTAAAAATAATACAAATACAAGATAAAACCATCCGAACGTATTGGATATGAAATTATATGTAACTGTAGCCTGAGATGCAAGCTGACCTGGCGCTAAAAATCCCCAGATGGCAAAAGCCAGTACAATAATAAACGAGATCCAGAACACGCTGTTAAAACGCCACTTTTGTTCTTTCTTGTCCATTTCTTTTTCCCCCTTTACTATAGTTGGAACCAGCCCATGCCTATAAACGAAGGGAAGTATTTCTACTGGGATATGTATCATTTATAGCCACAATGCTGATTATCTTTCCTTCCCCTCTTTTCCCTGCTTTAAAACGTTACTAAATCAAGGCATCCCAGGGTCATCCATGAAAAAGCGCTTATTTTGAAAGACGCCTTTTCGGCGGTTCGACACGCTTTTTGGCCGGAGTATTGGATCATATTCAGCGAATGTGCAAATGTTTCAGATGAACATCATATCATACATTACGAAGCAGGTTAAATACCCAAACCATGATTAAGTACCTCTCATGGTTGATTATACATAAAAAATAAACATTTGCCTGCTTATTTTTGCAAAAAAGGGATATTGTTTCTTTTTAGTAAGTGGAAAACAATCAAAATTTATTCAGCGTTTCGACAAAGTCGTTAATATGCTGAAGGGAGCTGATTGTCTCATTACAAGTATCGCTGTCCTGGCAGATGTAGTTCCCTCTGCTTGTATACGTTTCCCGGCTGCTTTTGACAACAGCCATAAACAGCCCTATTCTCGTATGCCCATGACAGATTGCGCATAGTCCTTTACGAGGCATTGGTTTAAACGAGCCGCTCCATCCGGTCGTACCGTGACGATGGGGAAACACAATATATTTACGCTCTGAGCGGACATCATTCCAGCCTAAGTAGGTCATCCGCTTCGCATCAGCTTTTACCAGTTCGGGCATTTTTAATTTTTTTGCTTTCGGAAAAAGGGCACGGATTTCGTTGTCTGTTATATCCGGAAACGGAATAACAAATTCCCTTCCTTCTGCAAGGTACAGCTCGGCCTGCAGGGATTCTCTCATAGCTGCCGCTCTTAAAATAAACTGCTTTTGTTCGTCTGTGAGCGGCGGCAGCATTTCCAGAACTTTTTCAACAGCACTTATCCGGGTTGCATCCAGCACCCCCTGGTCCTGAGTGGCTCCATGTGCCTGCACAATAATTTTCACTTGACGCTTTAGAAAATTGTACTGGTCATTGCGCAGAAAAGGCTGTATACCTGTTTTGTTTGATTCAGCCATTCAGATCACTCCTTTGTATCCAAAAGTCTATAAACATTCAGGAAGACCAGCGTTTCTGCTTTTCTCCCGCTCCTCCCTATCATACGATACTTTATTCGTTACTTGAAGAGAGTTCTACTTCTCTATCATTTAAAGGCTGGACAGGACGGTGATTTTCTCCGAAGATGTTCTGAAATTGTTCAATTTGTTCGGAAGACATCGTGATAGGTTCCTCATAAATCATCCATTTTACCTGCTCCGAGCAGGGTGGTGTGGTCAGTGAACCATTGTAATGAAATGAATCAGCATCTTCAGGAAGCAGAGCCTGTATGTCGATTAAATTTTCCACAGGTATACTACTCTCTGTTTCTTCTTCAGGAAGCTTGTTCCAGACAGGCAGCAGTGTTTCGTTCTCGGCCCCTTCTTGTATCATAATACCAGCTACAGCAAGCTCTCCTTCTTCGTTTTCATGTACCAGATGCAGTTCCATCTCATAATATTCCCCGTTAAACTGATGTTCGCTTGGCGTATGAAAATGAAACTGCACGAGCTTATAGTCATCTTCTTCAATAGACAACACGTTCTCCGGCTTGGCTGCATGCACCATAAGAGTATGCCCGTCATTTGAAAGACTGAATTCTCCCGGTTGATAGGTCAACTCTACATTTTCCCGGGCAGAGGATTCAGTAACCTCAGAAAATTCCAGGTCAACTGGCGATTGTTCTGTGCCATCTGCGCACGTTTGATAGGAAGGATCAAGACTTCCCCAGTTTTCCGGTCCTGTATCTTCTTCATACGTCCATTCCTCTTCGTACTGTTCGTTCTGTTCGTTCTGTTCTTCCTGTTCTTCTTGTTCATGCTGTTCTTCCGTCTCTTGCTGTTCTTCCGGCTCCTGCTCTGTCGTTTGTTCCTGGCATCCGCTCAGGCTCACTCCGATAAGGAGGCCTGCAAGCATTAATTGTTTGGTCATTGTTCCCCTCTTTTCCTAATAATGGTGTGGATTCCTGATGTTTTCTATCTTATTCTAATAGATAGTAAAAAAGGCAGAATAACCCTATTTTATTGTAATTAGTGGAAACTGTGGACACAATATGCCAAATATAACAAAATGCATAAAAAGAGCCCCTCCTATTATAATAGGAAGAGCTTTGTTGATTTTGATTGCTGCTGTTACCTTCTTTTCGGAAGAGAAGGATCTTTGCGTACTGTTTTATAAAAGGAGATTCCCATTAGTAATATGACTACCGAGAAAGGGAGTGCAGCGATAATGAGTATATTCTGCAGTCCCTGTGTCCCTCCGAAATAGACTATTACAGCTGCTACTGCAGACATCGTAAGACCCCACATAATCTTTACTGCGTTCGGCGGATTAATGGAACCTCCCACCGTAAGCATTCCGAGTACGAACGTCGCCGAGTCGGCAGACGTAATAAAGAAAACGGCAATAACGACAATAGTGATAATCGACATTAAGAACCCAAGCGGATATTCCTGTAACACCGCAAAAGTTGCCGTTTCCAGTGAATAATCTGATATTGCAGCAATTCCGAGCTGCTCAATATTTATAGCTGAAACGCCGAATACTGCAAAAAAGATAAAGCAGACAACAGCTGGAACGAATAGAACGCCAAGCATGAATTCTTTAATGGTACGTCCCCGGGATATACGGGCAATAAAGATGCCGACAAACGGTGACCAGGAGATCCACCATGCCCAGTAGAAAATAGTCCAGGCATTAATCCAGGAGCGGTTGTCTTCATTTAAAGGTTCTAAATGAAAGCTCATGTCAAAGAAGTTGGAAATATATCCGCCCATTGTACTCGTAAACATGTTGAAAATATATAAGGTCGGCCCAACGATTAATAGAATCAAAAGAAGGATAAAAGCGAGAATCATATTAAAATTACTTAAATATTTGATTCCTTTGCTGACACCGGACCAGGCCGAAATGATAAATAATACCGTAGCCACCGCCAGAATAACCATCTGCATTGCAAAACTATTTGGTGTGCCAAACAAGAAAGATATTCCTTCGTTCATCTGTGCGGAGCCAAAACCAAGTGTGGAAGCGACACCTACGACCGTAGCGAATACAGCCAGTGTATCGATAAGCGTACCAGGCAGACCCCTCATTGCTTTTTCACCAAAAAGCGGTTCCAGCGTAGCACTTACGAGGCCGGGATATCCTTTGTGGAACTTAAAATAGGCAAGGACCAACGCTACGACTCCATAGACCGCCCAGGCGTGAATACCCCAGTGGAAAAAAGAATATTGAAGCGCTTCTTCAATCGCCTGGTCAGACCCGGGCTCAGCACCCGGCGTGCTGATAAAAGCATGGGAAATCGGCTCGGATGTTGTCCAGAACACCAGACCCATTCCCATGCCGGCGGAAAACAGCATCGCAAACCAGCTGAGAAGGCCAAATTCCGGTTTTTCATTGTCCTTTCCTAATCGTATGCGTCCAATTCTTGAAAAGATAAGATACACGCAGAAAACCAGCATAAACACGACGATGATAAGATAATACCAGCCAAATGCTGTCGAAAATGTCGTGGTCATGGTTGTGGTAACAGCCTCCAGCTGTTCCGGAGCAATACTTCCCCAAACTACCATAATGAGGCAGATTGAGATCGCAAGCCAAAATACTAACGTTGCATTCTTCACTTCTTCACCTCATATGTTCGAATTTTTTCTTATGTACAGCCTGTTTCTCATACCCTTTCTAATCAGATTCAAACAAAACACACAGCTTTGCTTCTCCAGTAGATTATTCTACCATACATTAGTATCGGAATTAATAAAGAATGGCGGTTGTCCAGTTTTCTTCTCTCTTAATACTCATTTTTATATACGGTTTAAATCCTGTTTCAGCCGACAAAAATCTATTGTTATTTTAACGGTGGTTTTTTTGCGTTATAATGAATAGAATAAAAAAAGGAGTGCCTGAATATGAGTGAACGAGAATACAATGAAGTAGAAAAACGGGTGATTGAACAGTATCAGCAGGATGAGCGGATGATGATTCTTGTCTTTGCCCAATGGTGTGTTAATCAAGATCTTGATCCTGCTGAATTATATAAAAAAGCCTATCCTCTTCAATCTGAGAACGCTGCTCTGCGGGACGGTATCGCATTAACTGTATCCAAGGAAGAATCGGAGCCTATTGCTGATTCTACGCTGCTTAACGTTCTCAGCCTTTTTGGAAATGAAGACCTGTCGATAGTAGTATCAGAGTATATGCATAAAGGAAAATCCGAATGACTATTGTTACCCACGTCGGATTAACCGTTCCCGATCTTTCGGCTGCCGTCTCATGGTACTGCGATATTTTAGGCTTTCAGCTGCTGGCCGGGCCCTTTCATACCACTTTCTCTGAAGACGACAACAGCTCCAATTCCATGACTAAAGATCTGCTCGGTGAAGATATTACCGAAATGGAAAACGCCCACCTGCTGGCCGATAACCAGATTGGACTTGAGCTTTTTTCCTTTCCCAACGCTCCCAAAACGGAGCGTCCCCCTTTATGGCAGCCAGGCTTCTTTCATTTATGTATGACAGCCCAAGATGTACAGGCGATGGCAGATCACATTTCCTCCCATGGTGGAAAACAGCGCAGCAAAGTCTGGAATACATGGCCGGGTAAACCATATTATCTAGTGTACTGCGAAGATCCTTTTGGAAACATTATTGAAATCTACTCACACACGACCGAGCAGATGTATGCCAATAAGGAATAAAACATCCTCCCTCTTGTTATTAGAGGGAGGATGTTATTTTACGTATGTTCACTATGGCTTAGTGCCTGATTCAGCAGCTCAATTACGTGGCTGTCATCGCAGCTGTAGTAAAGCTGATTACCGCTGCGTCTGTATTTCACGAGCTTCATCTGCCGCAGCGTCCGGAGCTGGTGGGAAACGGCCGATTGATTCATCTGCAGAATATCGGCAATATGGTTCACCGGACATTCTTCTTCAGCCAGAAGATGCAGGATTTTTATCCGGGTCGGATCGGCGAGCGCTTTAAATAAATGATACGTATCCTGGGCATGCTGTTCTGACAGGCGCTGATGGGCTTCCTTTTTCATGTACGACACTCCTTTCTATACGTGGGAATGCTCAAGATGGCTTAAATCCTCATATTCTATTTGTATCGTGCTGTGCTTAATACCGAGATTCTCGTAAATCCAGCGGTTTGCTTCTACAAGCACTTCCTGGCCTTTTGCATGGTACTGTTCTTCCACCACAAGGTGACAGGTAAAGCTGTACAGGCCGGATGTAATGGTCCAGACGTGCAGGTCATGTACAGCTGCCACCCCGGAAAGGTTTTCAAGTTCTGCTTTAACTTTCCCACAGTCTACGTGGGCCGGGGCCCCTTCCACAAGAATATGAATGCTTTCTTTGCAGAGGTTCCAGCCGGCGATGCCGATTAGTACAGCGATGCCTGCACTTAAAATCAGGTCCATCGCATACCAGTTAAAAAAGTAAATACTCAGTCCTGCAATAATAGCCCCTACTGATCCAAGGGTGTCCCCGATAACATGAAAGAAAGCTCCTTTCATATTCAGATTTTCTTTTATTTCTCCCCCGGATAGGATATACAAACAAAGTATGTTAGCCAATAATCCTACGACGGCAATTATTATCATCGGCCCTCCCAGAATCCCCTCGTTTGTGCCGACACGCTGGACCGCCTCTGATACGATAAACAAGGAAATAACGAGCAGGGCCGCTCCGTTAAATAAAGCCGCCAGGATTTCATAGCGGTGGTTTCCAAACGTTTTTTTATTCGTTACCGTTTTGCCTGCTGCAATCATCGCCGCCAGACTGATAAACAAATTAAAAAAGTCGCTGAACATATGCCCCGCATCGGCCAGAAGGGCCAGGCTTCCTGTCCATAACCCGCCTATTAATTCTACGACCATCCAGCTTCCAATAACAATCAACGCGAGTATGAGTCGTTTCTTATTTACATTATTTCCGTGAGAATGGCTGTGGGAATGTCCATGATGCTGTGCTCCCATATTCAAAACCACCTTATCTATATGTCTATATACTCATATTTTATCATCCTTATCATATTTGTAAACAAAAAGAAAACCCCGCTTACTCAGCGGAGTTTTCTTTTTCGGTATTGAACCGGATCGATTGTCCAGGGGTCTGAACAATTAACTTCTTCTTTAAAAGCCGTCCTACTGCTCGTTTAAACGCGGCTTTACTGATGCCGAACGCGTCGTAGATATCGTCCGGCCCGCTCTTGTCTGTAAAAGGCATTTCGCCGCCGTTTCTTGTCAGGTAGATAAGAATAGCTTCTGCATCACGGTCCATCCCTTCTACTTTCATAGGACGCAGGCTGACGTTAATCGTGCCGTCTTCTTTCAGGCCGATCACCCGGCACTCTGCTTTTTCACCAAGCCGGAGTTCACGTTCGCTTTCGCTGTGATGAAGAAAAGCACGGTACCTTTCTTCGGTCCATAAAAATGATCCTACTTTGGACGCCCGGTATACGTGCCCTTTTACAGATTGGTTTTGAATATCCTCCGGTGCTTCTTCAGAAGAATCCATAATCACATCTTCATCCGCCGGGACCGCAAACAAACGTCCTCTTGGATCCTGGTGAAGTTTTACAAACAGCTTATCCCCTCGCTTGGGCCATACTTCCTGCATCAGCGGAAGGTTATCTTTGGATACAAGCATGTCTTTTTTGAGGCCGATATGAACAAACACTCCTAATTTGGGAATAATGTCAGCGACTGTACCCCATCCATAAGAAGAAACGGTAACCTGCGGAAGGTAGCTTGTCGCTAAATAACTGCCTTCTTTGTTTTGATAAAGAAACACTTCCGCCTCTTCTCCTACTTCTGTGTCTTCTTCTGCATCCACGTATGGCATAAAGATTTGGTGTTTTCCTCTTTCCAGTACAAACCCCTGGTTTTCTTCTCCAATTACATCACAGAATTGTACAGATCCTAATTCTCTCATTTTATCTACTTCCCATCATTAATTGTTCTATTGAAATATTTATTCCAAGTCGTGCCAGTGTTTCTTCAGCTGTTGTTCCGTCAGCCTGCCATTGGGCGTTTTCCAGTGGAAGTGATACCGGTGCATTGCAGCGTATTGCTGCCAGCGCTCTCGACAGGTGCATCATATCCAGTTCTGCTTCAATTTTTTTCCGCTGTCCTGCCGGAAGGTGCTCCAGGTTTTCCAGTACTCCTTCTATCGTTTCATACTCCTGAATTAATTTTAATGCCGTTTTTTCCCCAATACCTTTTACGCCGGGGTAATTATCGCTCGTATCGCCCATCAATGCTTTAATATCGACCAGCTGATGGGGATGACAGCCTTTTAGTTCCTTTACCGTCTTTTCATCATATACCTGATAATTCCCCTGACCTTTTTTCATAATAACGACACGGACTTTCTCGTTGGCCAGCTGAAGCATATCCTGGTCGCCGGTAAGAATATAAACTTCTGCGTCCTCTGCGTAAGAAACCGCAAGCGTACCCAGGCAGTCATCCGCTTCGTAGTTTACGGCATCTATACTTGGAATCCCAAATCCGTCCGTTATTTCCCGTGCCATTGCAAATTGGGGAACCATCTGTTCTTCCGGTGCAGACCGGTTTCCTTTGTAGGCTGGAAATAGTTCTGTCCGAAACGTCCGGCTTCCAAGGTCCCAGCAGCATACGATATGGGTTGGATTAAAGGACTCTACTGCTTTTATCATATGCTTGGTAAATCCATGAACCCCGTTTGTCGGAATTCCTTCTTTATTATACATGTAATTGCCATGGACAGCTGTAGCAAAATACCCTCTAAAAAGAAGAGCCATTCCGTCTACGAGAAGTACTTTTTTCTCTTTCATTTCTATTGCTGCTCCTTTCTACTTTACAAAGTGTTACGACCATAAACGCTTAGGTTCTATGACCGGCCAGAATATTTTCTTAACCGTATTGGTTGATAAAATAAATGTATAGACTGCGGCAGCGGCAATATAGAGCATAACCTCTAAGTTACCGTTAAATATAGTATAAAAATCCGTTGTGCGCAGGTAGCGTAGAAGAAAGCCGTGCAGTAAATACACATACATTGTATTCAATGCCAACGCTGAATAGGCGGTCGGATGGGATGGAACGAGCGCCAGAAAACAAAGGCTCATAAAAATAGTGACGGCATATAACCCAAGCCGCACAGCCATGCCTGCCGCAGCGCCAGTCCCAAGGGACTCATAGGATTCACTTCCATAAAACCATTCAAACATAATACTGTCTGCAAAAGGATATAAAAGAACGGCAGCTCCTGCAAACACGATAATACCTATTTTTGGCTTAATGATTGCTCTAACCTGGTTCATCCAGCTTTTCTTCATAAAATAACCGAGTAAAAAGAAGGGGAAAAACACAAGCGTTCTGGAAATACTCAGCACCGGCTCGATGTCCCAGACGCCGGCAAGCATGCCAAGCAGCACGGCTGGAATCAGCAGATAAATACTGTATTTAAAAAACACCATTAATAAGTAAAAAGTAAACAGGCTTAATAAAAACCAAAGACTCCAGAGCGGCTCAAGCAGAGGATACACAAGCTCCCTGTCTTCAATAAAATAGTAGAATACCGCATAAATACCCTGAAAAATCATATAAGGCAGCAGAATCGTCTGAACAGGTTTCCAAAACTGCCTGCGGTCAATTGCCTTTTTTGCAAAATATCCGGCAATTAAAAAGAACAGCGGCATATGAAAAGAGTAGATAATCAAGTAGAGTGTACGAACCCCTGTATGTTCCCCAATATATGGAACTACAGCATGCCCCATGACTACTAATACAATAAGAAGAAATTTAGCGTTATCAAAAAAATAATCCCTTGCTCCTGTTTTTTCGGCCACGTTCTTCACCTCGACAGTATTTTGCGTTTCGGATCATAAGCTGTCGTTTCTCTGGTACTTTTCGTTACCTTGTTCACTCTATTTTTTTTTGAATGTTTTTAACGGTTTGGTTTTATTACCGAGCCACCCTTTCCGGCGCAGCCAGAAGTAAATAACAAGCGTGAAAATCAGAATGATCAGCCAGGCAAATCCGTAGCCAAAAGGCATCGAAAGTTCCGGCATCGTCTCAAAATTCATGCCCCATAACGCTCCCAGCACAATAACCGGTGTCGTCATTACAGTAAAAATCGTCAATGCATTGATAATTTCGTTGGCACGGTAGGAAAATAAGTTCATGTTTAAATCCAGAAGAGTGCCGATCTGATTATCATAATGATTCAACAGAGTCATTACCCGTTCCAGGCGTATGTTTGTCCGTTTATAAATCGTCGTATTTATTAACTCATCGAGCAGAGCTTCTTTTAAAGCTACCACGGTTTCTTCAATCGGGATCGCTACAAGCTTTAGAAACAGCAGCTCTTCCCGTCTTTCAAAAATATCTGCAAGAATGGCCTTACTGCTAACAGCGTGGGCTTTCTCCTCCAAATGACTGATTTTTTCCTCGTAATCATCAATACCATTTAACAAATCCCCAAGCATCTCCTGAATAATACATAGAAATGCTTCAAATCCGTTGGAAGCCGCGGGCATAGAATCCATTAAAGAAGCTTTCTGCTTTTCATCCAGAAATGTTTTCCAAGTACCGGACGTAAATAGATCTTTTTTTCGAATGGAAAAATAAAACAACTGGTCTGCATTGACCGCTGACACGTCGTGAAGCATACCATTTATAACGGGTTCACGCGATGTTTTATCATAAATAATTTCTATGTTATTTGCTGCTAGCTGCTGTGCTTTCTTCCACCACATTTCAATAGAAGATGACTGGTCTCCGGTATTCATTGTATCGGGGTCTATTTCCACCCATGACCACTGCCTGTTCTCCAATATAACGGTATACCTTTCGCTCATGTCGTTTCATACTCTCCCTTCTCTCCACCCGTACCGCCTGCTTTCTTTTTATTATAACAGGCAGACAAACCTTTCTCCTTCTTCTATCGTATGATTGTTTAAAATGAAGAAAGAACGGAAACGTGAAAGAAAAAGGGTGTGATGCAATGAGACTGCTGTATATTTCTGATATTCATGGACAGTATTCGGCCTTAGCCGCATTATTAGAAAAAGTAAAGCCGGCATCTGATGATGTACTCATCTTTTTAGGAGATTATGTGGATCGCGGCCCTGATTCCAGAAAAGTTATTGACCTTTTGCTTCAGATAAAAAACGATCCCGGTATTCATGCTTATTTTCTGATGGGAAACCACGAAAGTATGATGATAGAAGCGCTCCAGCATCCAGACGACCAGACCGCCGTCAGCATCTGGCTGCAGAACGGCGGCAGGGAAACGCTGTTAAGTTACATGAATAAAGACCACTCCCTCCCGTATGAGGAAGCGGCCTCACTTTTTAAAAATGAATACCCCGGCCACTACAATTTTATTCAGCATTTATCAATACATCACGAAACCGAAGATCATATTGCTGTTCATGCCGGTGTAAACCCGGGACATGCTAGTTGGAAAGAAACATCCATTCACGATTTCCTGTGGATTAGAGACGCTTTCCATTACGGAGACATTCTTAATACGAACGGCAAAAAAGTGATCTTCGGCCATACGCCTACACTGCGTTTTCAAGAACATGCCGGTGTATGGTTTCAATCCGACAAAATAGGAATCGATGGCGGAGCCGGGTTTAAAAAGCAGCTGAATGCGCTCATTTATGAAGACGGTGCTTATCAGACTGTGCATGAGAAAATTACTTAGCGCTTTCCATATGCTTGGACAAAGCGATAATCATAGCCCCCATCCGCTCATTCTCCGGTGCCACTACGTTCTCAACACCTTCTTCATGAAGCGCTTCTGTAGTTACCTTTCCTACAGATACCGAGGTGGTCTGCTCTGTTAAAATAGAACGGATCTCATCCGCACACTGATTTTTTTCCGCGAATCGAAACAAGGAATGCACCTGTATCGCCGTAGTAAAACAAAGTGCCTGGTAGGTACCGCTTTTTAATTCATTGCACAACAGCTGGACCGTATCACGGTCCGGCTCTACGTGCTGGTATGGGAGCACTTCGAGAATACGTTCCACGCCTTTGTTCTGCAGAAATTGAAAAAGGACGGGCGAGCTTACACCGTGAAGTTGTACCATTACTTTTTTACCTGCCATATCTGTCTCGTCCAGCCCGCGCATCAGCCCTTTGGTTGTTCCATCATCATCACGTACAACAGGCGTTATACCAAGCTCCTTCATGGCGTTGTATGTTTTGTACCCTCTTACTGCGACATCAGCCGCTTTCAGCAAATTCACGAACATTTCTTTTTTTTCCATCTGCCCGGCTGTGTCCATCATTGACTTCACACCGATACCTGTCGTGAATATGTACCAGTCGGGAGCTGTTGCGAGAACTTCTTCAATGGAAGGTTTTAATGCATCCCCTGCAGGAAAAACCGTTCCCTGCAGCGATCTTACAGTTCCTGTACCACCCTGCCGTTCAATAATTTCAATCATCTCATCCGTTTTTCTGGATGCTGCAACCGCTACGTGTTTATTTGTCAGACCTTTCGCCATCTTGTTATTCTCCTTTTCTACTTTCCAATCTTCTTCTTAATAATAGATTGTACATGATTTTTATTATCCCAGCCAATTGATATTTCATTCATATTATAGTTTGTGAAATTATATTTTCGGACGGGTTAATCTTGTTATCTTGCCTTCTCTCCCTATTTCCCCTATAATAAACTAGTTAAAGAGGTCTTTTCCTTATTTACGGAAATGCATCGAAGTTTCTGTGAATAAGTGTTATCATAGTAAAGATAAAAACTAAATGTAAGGATGTATGTAAATGATTACTTGCCAAAATATTGGCCTGCGTTATGGTGACAAGAAACTATTTGAAGATGTAAACATTAAATTCACGTCCGGCAACTGTTATGGCCTGATTGGGGCAAATGGCGCCGGAAAGTCGACTTTCCTGAAAATCCTTTCCGGAGAAATTGAATCCCAGTCTGGTCACGTTCATATGGAAAAAGGCCAGCGCCTTGCTGTATTGAAACAGGATCACTTTGCTTACGAGGACCATCAGGTGATGGACGTTGTTATTATGGGCCACGAACGCCTCTATTCTGTCATGAAAGAAAAAGATGCGATCTATATGAAACCGGACTTCTCCGACGAAGACGGTATGAAAGCAGCTGAACTCGAAGGCGAATTTGCAGAAATGAACGGTTATGAAGCAGAAACAGAAGCGAGCCAGCTTCTGCGCGGATTGGGTCTGCCGGATTCATTCCACTTTAAGAACATGAGTGAGCTTACAGGTTCAGAGAAAGTGAAAGTTCTGCTTGCTCAAGTACTATTTGGTTCCCCGGACGTCCTTCTAATGGATGAGCCGACCAACCACCTCGATGTTCATGCTAAACAGTGGCTGGAAGAATTTCTTATTCAATTCGAAAATACAGTACTGGTCGTTTCCCACGACCGTCATTTTCTGAATAAAGTCTGTACCCACATTGCCGACCTCGATTTTGGGAAAATTGAGCTTTACGTCGGAAATTACGACTTCTGGTATGAGTCCAGCCAGCTTGCCCAGCGCATGGCGAAAGATTCCAACCGCAAGAAAGAAGAACAGGTAAAAGAATTAAAAGACTTTATCGCCCGATTTAGTGCAAACGCATCGAAATCAAAACAGGCCACGTCCCGTAAGAAAACGCTGGAGAAAATTAGTATAGAAGATATTAAGCCTTCTTCCAGACGCTATCCTTACGTGCACTTTAAACCGGAACGTGAACTTGGAAATGACCTCCTGGTCGTTGAGAACTTGACTAAGTCCATTGACGGCGTAAAAGTCATCGACAACTTAAGCTTTCGTTTAAACAGCAAAGACAAAGTAGCGTTTATTGGCAGCAAAGAAATTGCAAAAACAACGCTGTTTAAAATTCTTGCCGGTGAAATGGAGCCGGACAGCGGAACGTTTAAGTGGGGACTAACCACGTCTACTTCTTATTTCCCGATTGACAACTCCGACTACTTTGAAGGGGTCGACTTAAACCTCGTGGACTGGCTGCGCCAGTATTCGCCAAATGAGCAGACGGAAACCTTTATCCGCGGCTTCCTTGGCCGTATGCTTTTCTCAGGCGAAGAAGTATTTAAAACAGCAGATGTCCTTTCCGGTGGCGAAAAAGTCCGCTGCATGCTCTCTAAGATGATGCTTGCAGAATCAAACGTGCTGATCATGGATGAGCCGACCAACCACCTGGACTTGGAATCCATCACGTCTTTAAACAACGCATTAATTGATTTTGACGGTTCTCTATTGTTTACTTCCCATGACCACGAATTTATCCAGACGATTGCCAACCGTATTATTGAATTTACGGACAACGGCTTCATCGATAAAGAAATGAGTTACGACGAGTATATTGTAGAACAGAACAGTCAGAAAAAAACAGCTTCCAAATAATAGACAAAAAAGCGTTCCTTCATAGTCGAAGGAACGCTTTTTTTAGATTGTAAGGTAATCCTTCTAGTTTTATAACCCATTGTCTTCTAAAAATCCGGTAATCGTTTCTGCTTCCACCGCAATCCCAACTGGTTCATCGGACGCTGTTCCCCTCGCAAAAACAATGCCTTCCACTTCCCCGGCTTCGTTTAAAACCGGACTTCCACTGCTGCCATTAAACACCGATGCCGAGATAATCATCCGCTCTCCTTCGGTGTTTCCCGGTTCAACAATCTCTCCGCTGCTTGCAACCCACGTAAGCCGAAGCGGATTACCGATAACATAAATCGATTCTCCTGATTCAGCCGAAGCTTCCTTTACAGCAAGTCCTGGAATCGCTGGTTCTTCCACCTGCAGAAGAGCCAGATCGTTTTCTTCATCAGCCGCCACTAACGAAGCTTCCTGCCACTCCCCGTCTTCGGTATATATTCCTATCTGTTCTACTCCTTCAATCACGTGCTGATTGGTTAAAAGGTAGCCTTCTTGCTCGAGAGCAAAGCCCGTACCTCTTTTTTCCTCGCCATCCGCCTGTCCCTGAACCGTTACGATCGAATCTCTCCAGCTTTCTACCTCCTCATCCTGGAAAATTGCATTGGATTCATGCAGCAGCCGCAGCGAGTCCAGACGAAACCCATCAAACAGAAGGTAACTCGATTGAAACACAAGTACCATCGCAATACCGATGGCCACTATTCTTACCCCGGCTTTTTTGCCATTTTTCCGCTTGTGTTTTTTAGGAGGCTCCGGTTCCTCTTCCAAAAAGTCCTCGAGCTCTGGATGTTCATACTTTTCGTCGTACAGTTCTTCTATACTGTCTTTTTTCTTATTTGTCATCAACGTTTCTCTCCTATGTAATAAGCTCTCTTCCGCCGATCCTGCTTCAGGCAATTGACAAAACAGGGAAAACTAGCTAGAATAAAGCCTAGTAAATTAATATGAATACTCATATTAAGAAAGGGCGATAGGTCATGAAACCACATTCTGTTCTTCCAGGCGCCGAGTCTTTTTACTACCCGGCTGGAAACAGCGCTGTTCTGCTCTGTCACGGTTTTTCCGGTACCCCGCAAAGCGTAAAAGATGTGGCCGCTGCATTTTATAAACACGGCTACTCTGTGTATGCGCCTCTTCTGAGCGGACATGGGACACATTTTACTGACCTGGACTACGTGACTGCAGCCAACTGGAAACGGGATGTAAAAGATGCGTTTGAATGGCTCGCTTCGAGGCATGAGCACGTATTTGTTATGGGGCAGTCCATGGGTGGTACCCTTGCTTCCTATTTAGCATCTATTGTTAAAGATGCGTCCGGCATGATTCTCATTAATGCTGCCATGGAGGTTCCCGGCTTAGCAGAAATGGCAGAAACAAGCACTGCCTCCTATATCGCAGAAGGAGAGCCGGACATTCATGACAGCTCGCAATACGAAATAGCCTACCGCCGTCTTCCCGTGCATGCGGTCCGGGAGCTGGTCAAGTTAACCGAAGCGGTCAAGCCGCTGCTGCCTTCCATTACAATGCCAGCTCTGCTGTTTAAATCAGCGGTTGATCATGTCGTTCCCCCTGAAAACACAACAGAAATTTATCATGCCATCCGCTCTCCGGATAAAACGTGTATTACGTTACCGCAATCTTACCACGTAGCAACGATGGACTATGATAAACAAATCATTATTGACCAGACGGTTTCTTTTATGAAGCGCATTCTTTCCCCGGATCATGCAGCAGTCCTCCGTGACTATGAGTAGAACCACGCAAAAGCGGGAACAGAGAAAAGAAAGGAGCGATCCATCCAAATGAACTCACCTATAAAAGCTATCGCCTTTGATGTGTATGGCACTCTATTTGATGTGCAGTCTATTTCTTCTACCTGTGAAGTGTTTTTTCCGGGTGAAGGAGAAAGCGTCAGCCGCTTATGGAGAGAAAAACAGATCCAGTATACATTTCTCCGCCAGATTATGGGGCGATACGAACCATTTTCCAAAGTAACGATGGATGCTCTTCGTTTTGCTTCAGCAGCGCACGGCAGAAGATTGTCATCCCAGCAGGAACAGCAGCTCATGCAGGCGTATCAAACGCTCGACCTGTTTCCGGAAAGCCGCGAAACGCTGGAACATCTAAAGCAGGAAGGCAAGCAGCTTGTTGTTTTCAGCAACGGTTCTGATGATATGCTGCTTCCTCTTCTGCGTTATGCAGACATCAATCAATATTTGGATTTAGTACTCACTGTGGATGAAGTCATGCAGTATAAACCTTCTCCAGCTGCGTACACATTGATTTTAGATCATACCGAATGTAAAAGACAAGACATAGCGTTTTTATCCAGTAACGGCTGGGATATCAGCGGCGCCCAGTCTTTCGGTTTTCACACGGCCTGGATTAACCGCAGCGGCCAGCCCCAGGAAGAACTTGATGTTCCCCCTGACATTACCTACGACTCACTGGCGCCTCTAAAACAGTGGTTCTGATTCAATCTAAGGGGCGGGCGTCTCTCGCCTGTGCCAATTATGTTAAAAAAGACACGGAGTTTATCTCCGTGTCTTTTTTCTATGCTTCAGAAGAAACCGGCTCAAAATAAACTTTCTTAAATCCGGCCATTTTTTTGCTGTCGTCAATAATAAAGTAAAATTCTTCCGTTTCATTTTTCACATCGTACACACTGCCGGGTGTCAGTACACTATCCACTTTGTATTTGGCCGCATTGGCGTGAATACATTTAATTTGTTTACCGGTTTCTGCGGTTTCCCACGTCTTATGTATCATGCTGCACTCCCTCGTTTCGTTCTTATTTACTCATAAAAGTATAACAAAAAACCGGCTTCCCTTAAAGGAAAGCCGGTTCAGATTAGACGAACATACCTGCAATCGAAGCACTAAGAAGCGATGCAAGAGCACCTGCTGCAACTGCACGAAGGCCAAGCTGAGCAATTTCTCCGCGTCTTTCCGGTACTAGTGCACCAAATCCACCAAGAATAATAGCCATGGAAGATAAGTTGGCAAAACCGCAAAGCGCAAATGTAATAACAATAACCGATTTCTCTGATAGGTTCTCAATTTCCGGTGCGAAAGAAGCATAGGCTACAAATTCATTAATAGCCAGCTTCTGGCCGATGTAGCTTCCGGCCTGCATCGCCTCTGCCCACGGCACACCAATCATAAAGGCGACCGGTGCAAACACATACCCCAGTATTAATTCCAGCGTCAGGTTACCGGCTCCAAAAACGCCGCCGACAGTCCCGAGCAGGAGATTAATCAACGCGATTAGCGCGACAAATGCAATCAGCATCGCCGCAACATTCAAGGCAAGCGTCATCCCTGTAGAAGCGCCACGGGCAGCTGCATCAATTACGTTTTGGGACTCGGTATCTTTTCCAATAACGATGTCATCTGTTGTATTTTCCGCCTCTGTCTCCGGCATCATCATTTTAGCCATGATAAGACCGGCCGGCGCTGCCATGAAACTTGCAGCAAGCAGATAGTTTAATGGAATACCAAGACCTGCATATCCGAATAGTACAGAACCTGCCACGCTGGCAAGTCCTCCTGTCATTACAGTAAACAACTCAGAGCGGGTCATGCTCGGAAGGTACGGTTTAACGACCAACGGGGCTTCTGTCTGCCCGACAAATATGTTTGCGGCGGCTGACATCGATTCGGCTTTGCTTGTACCCAGAATCTTTGAAAGAATACCACCGATGATTTTAATTACGACCTGCATTACACCTAAGTAATATAAAATTCCGATAAGTGAGCTGAAAAAAATGATAACCGGCAGGACGGTAAAAGCAAATATTGCCTCTTCCAGAATAAAATCACCGAACAGGAACTGCACACCTGCATTAGCACTGTTAATAACTTCCTGTACACCAATCGTAAACTGCTCCAGAACACTTCTTCCGAAACTCCACTGCAGAACGATAAAAGCAAAAAATACCTGAAACGCAAGACCACCTAAAATCGGCCGGAATTTTATTGATTTTTTTCCGGTAGACAGCAGAAAAGCCAGAAATAGTATAAAAACAATACCCATTAAACCCCATAAAAAGTTCATTGGCCGTCACTCACTCCTTTTTTGAAAACGCTCTCCTTCCCTTTAAATTAGGAAAGAACATGGATACTTTATCAAATAAATAACGAAAAGTAAACAGCCGTTTGCTGAATCGAACAAATTTTATGTAATATTCCTTTACATCATATACGAATCACAAAAAAATTCGTAATTTCACTGTGAATACCGTAAAAAAACAAAAAAATCCTGCCATTGATGATGGCAGGATTCCAATCGTATTTATTCTACGCTTAACCGAAGATCCGGAAGGTGATTAAGTATAAACTGTGATTTCTCTGAATCCGAACGCGATGAAAACTGGCGGTAGTATTTAAGTGCCGTTTCAAAATGGGCAGGCATATTATTATATTCATCAAGCACCCGGTCAAATGCATCATAAGCAAGCATTAATGCCCCAACCAGATCAGTGATCGGCATAATGTACGTTTTGGAGTCATGGTGGGAGGCTGTGCATAACGTCATGTGCTCCACCTGGTCATCGAAAAAAGCCGCTGCTTCTTCTACGTATGGACGGTAGAGCGGATCTACTGTTTTCGCTTTTTTTTCAAACAGCGAACGCCATTCCCGGCAGAAGCTGATCAAGTACGGGAGATCATCCTTTATAATAGTTATATCAAAACCAGCCTGTCTAATACGATCCATACTCATTGGTTCCATTGTCGTCTGGCTGGTCCCTACATAGTAAAATTTGCGGCGATAAGCTTTCATATGACACCCCGTCTTTCTAAATTAATCAATGTAGTTTATTTTTCTCATTGTAACACTTAACAAGAACGTTTCCTACTATTTTTATTCGGTCTTCTCTATCTGCTCAAGTTCCTCTATGATGCCATACACCGCCGTTATCCCATGTTCGGCAGTTAAACAGGCCACACCGAGGGGTGTTCTCCAGAAATAATCAGGAATCACAGGTGCTCTTGCTGCGGGGGCCTGATACAGCGCTTTGTATATGCGCTGTACGTGAATCATGACATCCGGTTCTCCGGCAGTAGGATCTCCTCTTGCCGTATTAAAGACGAATTGAACAGACTTCAACAATGTATTTCCCGGCATATAGGCATACTCTTTGTAACGTTTTACTTTTTTCCCTGCTTCTGCTGCCAGCTCTTTTTCCACAGCCAGTTCAGCAGCCTGTTCTTCCAGATGCCGGTATACTACTTTCAGCACCTGCCGCTTTTCATTCATCATTAATTCATTTGTGTACACACTGCGAAGCATATCGTATGCCTGTCTTTCATTCATATTCTGCACTCACCCCTCTACCAATTAAAAGGAAAATCAAGTTCTGTATCCATCTGCCCTTTAATCGTTTTAATATAAACACGCTCTCCATTTAAAAACTCCCGGAAAGGGATTTGAACAGGGGGCCTGTTGCCTCCAATTCCTACATGAATAGAGAGGGTCTGCGGTACATAAACAGCGGTATGGATCGTGCCTGACCAGTTTTTGTAATCATTTGTGTAAATTCCCTTCCCCTCATGATTAAACAAGTAAAACAGCTCAAGAGCCTGCACCCTGGATAAGTCCATCGATTTGAAAATCTTTTCCCTGCGGTATGAATCTTTTAAAAAATGGCGGTTCTCTTCCTGCAGCCTTTCGGTAACAAAATGATTGGTACACCAAAAGTCATCTTCCTGCCTGACCGCAAGCTTTCGGGGCGATGCTTCTACTACGGCACGCCGTCCGCCCGCATCATACATTGAATAATTAAAAGAATGGCGGTGCGGCACTTCTTTTAAAAACTGAACCGCTTCCTCTGTAGTGCGGCAGTTTTCAAGTACCATCCGGCAGATATTCGAGCAGACAAAACCCTCTTCCGGCTTAATTCGGTGTACAAAATGATACCCGATTGCCAGGCCAAACTCGTTCATACCATCTGTACGCCCAACCATGCGTTGGGAAAAACCAAATGTAGCAATTCCATCTTCCGGCTGATGCATCATCATCCGGCCTTCATATGTTTTTGGAAAGTAATCGTAATTTCTTGCATAGATGCCATTGACCATTAAAGCACTGCAGCCGGCACGCACCCGGTCTCCCTGATAGCCGCTGTATTCATGCACCACATCGTATAAAGGCCATTTCAGCTCTTCCGAGATTCCTTCCAGCTCATCCCAAATGCCGCTGGAGTAACGATTTAGAAGCTGTTTCGTATCTTTAAAATCAATGCTGTACCGCCTCGTTGATTTTTCACGCCGTTTCCAGTGTACCTTCTCAATTAATGTATCCTTCCACTCTCTGCCCTGCTCGCGTCCGATATCGTAATAACTGCCCCGATAAGCGCGAAGCGGCATATTTATCATTTTCATGGCAGACTCCTTAAAACTTTTATCTATTCCATTGTTTTGTACGGTATCGAAAAGCATTTCCTGCTCTCCAAATCCAGATCAGGCTGAAAAGAGAAGCTGCAGATGCAGCGGCGGCAGGAATCCAGAGCGTGAAGGATGCAAACAGGATCCCTCCCGCTGCCAGCAGCCAAAAGCTTATAAATAGAAACAGACGATTCTGCAGATGCAGAGAATATTCAAACGTAAATTGTTTCTGTCTTTCTTCCGACACTCTTTTTTTATCAGGTGCCCGCAGATACGCCTGCAGGTCTGACGGAACGGAAAGCAGCGGCCGGGCATAATCTTTTACAATCCCCTGCCAGCCGTTACCAACACCTCCCACATCCTCCTGGTTGGCAATAATCCATTCCATTACCGGGGGCTTAGATGCTTCAATTAAATCCAGCTCCGGATCAATAATATATAAAACACCGATTAAAGTAGACACGGCCCGACCGAGAAAAGCAAATTCGCTCGGCATCTGGATTGGTTCTTTTTTCATTAAGTCCTGGATATCTTCGAGGTACGCTTCCACTTTCTGTTCATCCCACTGCGACATATCTTCTTGAAAATAACGGTCCATCAGTTCTTCAAATTTTTCTTTGAGCCGGTCTTTGTCGGCATGATCAAGCAGAAAGCCCAGCTCTCCCATAGCTTCGATGGAATCCTGATAGCGGTCAAACACAAACCCCGCTACAATTTTACGAAGGGAGACGGCCTGGGCCGGCGTAATCGTTCCTGCCATTCCAAAATCAATCAGCCAGAATGTACCATCTTTGTTTAAAAAAATGTTTCCTGGATGAGGATCGGCGTGAAACTTTCCCGGCTTTAGAGCCTGCTCCAGAAATCCTGTTAATAAACGAAGCGCCAGTTCCTCTTTTGGGAGCCCGTATTTTTCGATAAATGCCGTATCAGTCACTTTCACGCCATCTATCCACTCCATTACGAGAACTTTTTCCGTACAAAGCGACTCTTCATACGCCGGGATGAAAAATTGTTCGGAATCTTTGTAGCGTTCACTAAAGTTCATCGCATTTTTATATTCTTTATAAAAGTTCAACTCATCGCCGATTACATCTTCTATTTCTTTATAAAGGCGCTTCATGTCTGTAGAATCCCCGATTTTCGTAAATCGGTCAGCAAGCGCCATTACCATGCGGAGCGCTTTAAAGTCGGCCCTGATAATCTTTTCGATACCTGGACGCCTGACTTTTACTGCCGCTTCCCTCCCATCAGCAAGCACGGCTTTATATACCTGTCCGATTGATGCTGCTGCTACCGGATTTGTATCAATAGATGTAAGGTGGTCATATATATTACTCTGCCACTCTGCCTCTATTATTTCCATACAATCTTCCCATTTTTCCGGAGGCACACGGTCAATTAAATCAGATAATTCATCTATGAACTCTTTTGGCAGAATATCCGCACGGGTGCTTAAAAACTGGCCCAGTTTAATTAACAAACCTTCCAGTTCCAGCGCTTTGTTCCGGTAAATTGAGGCCTGCCTGCGCAGCAGCTCCCTCCACTTTTCTTCATCCCACTGTTTCGCATGACGTTTTTTAAACCATATTACTTTTAAAAACATAGAAATGCTCATTGTTAAAATAGTAATAATACGATACCAGGACATAAATTTCACGGGAATCCCCTCATTTTCCGGCAGTACACCGTCTAGAGCTTCTGCTTCTGTTATATTATGGTATCATAGAAACATGAATTTTCTTACTAATATGAATGTGTGGGATGGGAGGTCTTTACATGGCCCTTCGTGATCGGTTTATTCTGCTTTTTATATTCGTTGGCGCTTTAGCTGCACTGGTTGTATCTATTGAAGAAATGCGCCTTTACCCATATGCTTCTGCAGTACTTTTCTTCTTTGCTGTAAGTATGGCAGGATTTCTGCTTTTCTATCCTCACGTAAGTTCAGCCGCCGCCGCCGCCGGCACTGTTATTTTAACTATTGGATTTATTCTGCTCCCTATTATAGAAGGCTCCACTTTTCTATGGCCGGCTGTTATTTTAACTATTTTGACAGCCGCTGCCGCGTCGGCGCGGGTTTACGCGCATAATCAGTCTTCTTCCTAACAGCAAAAAACATCAGTCCTCGGGGTCTGATGTTTTTTATCTATTTGCTTTTATTACAGGCAGGACCAGCGTCTTACATCACTCACAAGTTCTGTAACATCACTATTTTTGAATTCTGTGTCTTTTAATTCCTCGGTAAATAAATAAATAATAATCGTATGCCTGTCGCGATTATCAATTACTTCTACACTGCTTTTTTCAGCTTTTTCATTTACTACAGGAAGCTGGAGCCTCTTGCTGACTTGTTCTGCGTCAATTCGGCCTTTAGGGATATCAAGGACAATTTTCAAGTGATCATCCATATCATCACAAATCATTCCCCAGCGTTTACCAAACCAGGCTCTGCAGCCTGTTGTGCTAATAAGAGTTAGTCCGTAGGGCGGTGTTGGCACAAATTTTGTGCTGGCCCACCCTTTAAGTTCCATGGCGCTGCAGAGCTCTTTAGCTTTTTCTACCACCAGCGTATGTTGATTTTCTTTAACTGGCATGTAAATCCCTCCTTCAAACTTACTCTACACCGCATTATGAATTTTCCCTTACTATAGAAAATTCAGAATATAATGTTGTTACATTAATGTACCACAATCTCAAAGTGGTTGTCGATGATTTTACAAAAACGTAAAGAAAGCGTATTCAAACAGGTGGGAAATATCCCCTTTTTACTTTATAATACGGTATATATATTTCATAACAGCGGCAGTGCGTAACAAAACCGAAATAATCAGGAGCGCTCAAGGTCTCTTTCCCTTTAAATAATCACATTTATATACTCGTTTTCTTCATTATATTGTTTCAGATTATTCAATAATCGTTCCCATCTTAAAAATCCACCTAAAAGACATAAAGTTTAATCAAATTAAAATAGTATTTTAGCAGAAATATTGTTAGTATATAAAATAGTGAATATTTATTGAAGGGAAGACGTATATGACGTGGAATGCTAAAAACATAACAAATATACTTGCTGCTCTCATTGTAATTGGGATCCTCGTATACTTTTTCGGCTTTAACAGTTCAAATGAAAGTGCTGATGATTCAAATAACGAGTCTTCACCTGATCAGGAATACTCGTTGGATGATTATGAAGGGTACGGGGTGAGTTCGTCCAACCAGCAGGCCGTTGATACCGGAATGGCCATACTGGATCAGGGTGGGAATGCTGTTGATGCAGCTGTCGCTGTGTCTTTCGCACTTGGAGTAACAGAACCGTTCGGCTCTGGTATCGGCGGCGGCGGCGGCATGATGCACATGCCGTCAGCTGCAGATGTGCCTACATATTACGATTACCGGGAAACCGCCACAAGCACCAATCCTGCTGATCAAATCGGCGTACCCGGATTCGTAAAAGGCATGCAGACGATTCACGAGCAGCACGGAGAGCTTCCAATGGAAGATCTTCTGCAGCCGGCGATCGATTACGCTGAAAACGGCTTTGAAGTGGATAACACGCTTGCCAACAGGCTTACCTATGCTAAGGATAGGATCATGGTAAATGGACCTCTGCCCGAAAACTTTTTCCCTAACAATGAACCAATTCAGGAAGGTGAAACACTTGTACAGCCTGAACTTGCTCAAACGCTGCGTACGCTTCAGGAAAATGGACTGGATGATTTTTATGAAGGCGAAATTGCCAACCAGATTAGTACGGATGTAGCACATATTGAACCTGCTGACCTGCAGAATTATACGGTAGCTGAAACTGAAGCGGCGGCCGGCGAATTTGAAGGCAGCACCGTTTATTCAGCCGCACCTCCTCTTTCCGGCATTACCATTATCCAAATGCTTGGCATGGCCGAATATTTAAATGCCGGAGATGTCATAGATAACGAAGCGGAATACGTAAGGCTCGTAAGCGAAATTACGAGACAGGCGTACTTTAATCGTTTGAATCGATTAGGTGACCCTGCGTTTGAGGAAGTAGATGTAGAATTACTAACAGGCAGCACTTATATCGAGAACCGTGCAGATTTTGTTCAGGAAAGCAGACTTGACAATGTCACTGCTTTAGACGAACATGATGGAGTTGAGCACACAAGTACCACTCATTTTGTTATTATGGATGAAGAAGGTCAAACGATCTCAGCTACGAATACCCTTGGTAACTTCTTTGGTTCCGGAAACTATATAGACGGGGCCTGGATGAACAGCCAGCTCGGCAACTACAGTGATGATCCCGAGTCACCTAACTTTCTTGAAGAAGGCAAGCGTCCGAGAAGCTTTATGGCTCCGACTATTATTCAAGGGGAAAACAATTCCTCCGTTATGGGACTCGGTTCTCCGGGCGGAGACCGTATTCCAAGCTCAATAGTGGAATTTCTGCTAAGACAGGCCTACACGGATGAAAGTGTTCAGGATTCCGTAGATCACGGAAGGTTCCATCCGGAAGTAGACTTGATTCATATAGAAGAGCGCATGGCAAATGACCAGCTGATTGAAGATCTCGAAGCTTACGGCTACCAGACAGAAGTCCAGTCGGTCGCTACGTACTTTGGGAACATGACCGGCCTTGTCCGAAACAATGAAGAGGAAACAATGGAAGGCATTTCTGACGACAGACGCGGTGGAGCCTACGATATTAATTAATAAGAAAGAAGGAAACAGATGTGTTAATACACTCAAAAAAAGTAATGATGAAAGTATTCCCCTACGTGTTTTTGGTTGCTCTTGTATTCTTTATGTATTTCTTTAAATCTGATGAAGTGTTAACTCACCAGGAACAGGAATACATCGACTCCCAGCTTTACGAAGAAGAAAGCAGCGATTTTTTCAGCGATTCGGAATAAGCCTTTAGGCTGTTCCACGCTGCATACAAGTTTGTTACAAGAGGATAGTCCAGCTAGAACAAGTAAAAGCCTGAAATCGTTTCGCTTCACAGACGTAGGTGTCTCTTCTGTAAATACTATAGTAGAGACACTTTCCTTATGTGTAAAAACTTCCTGTAGGGCTCTTCTTGAAATCATGAGGAGGAGAAAAACATGCTTTTAATCATTTTGGCCTGTTTAGTGCTCGTGTTAATAGGCCTGTTGGAAAAACGTAAACACGACCGGGAAATTGATAAAATCCCTCTGCGTATTAACGTAAACGGCATAAGAGGTAAATCAACGGTAACCCGGCTTATTACCGGTATCCTGACCGAAGCAAATTACAAAACGATCGGTAAAACAACCGGTACGGAAGCAAGGATGATATATTGGGACCGCTCGGAAAAACCTATTATCCGAAAACCTGAAGGAGCCAACATTAAAGAACAGAAATTCATGCTTCAAAAAGCTTCTTCCAAAGGAGCCGAAGCTTTTGTTTCTGAATGTATGGCCATCAACCCGGAATACCAGCGGATTCTGCAGCAGGATTTCCTGAAAGCCAACATCGGCGTTATTCTAAATGTATATGAGGATCATATGGATATTATGGGTCCTTCGCTTGATCACGTAGCAGATGGCTTCACTACAACTATTCCGTATAACGGAAAATTGATTATCGGAAAAGGTCCTTATTACGATCTCTTTTCCAAAATAGCTAAAGAGCGCAACACGGAAGTATTTGTTGCGGACGAAGATGAAATCCCGGAAGGATTTCTTCAAAAGTTTTCGTACATGGTTTTCCCTGAAAATATAACTATTCCTCTTGCTGTAGCTAAGGCGGTAGGAATTGATAAAGAAACGGCACTGCGCGGCATGCTTCGTGCCAATCCAGACCCCGGCGCGCTTAGAATTCTTTCGCTCGCCCAGGCCGGAAAAGAGCCATCCTTTATGATTAATGGATTTGCTGCCAACGATGCCCATTCTACTTTATCGATTTGGGACCGCCTTAAAGATTCGGCGTTTATGAAAGACGATACTATGATTATTATGAACTGCCGGGAAGATCGTGTAGACCGCACAAAAGATTTCTGCGAAAACGTGCTTCCCTACCTTCCAGCTAATAAGCTTGTGTTAATTGGACGTAACGTCTACCCTGCTTTGAAAGCAATGGAAAAAGGCCTTCTGCCTTATAACCGTGTCATTAACCTGGAAGCAGAAAACCGTGAAATGATTTTAGAAACAGTAAAAAGAGAAGCCAACGGCTCTACTATTTACGGAGTCGGAAACATCCATGGAATGGGCGAACTATTCATGGAGGAATTAAGAAATTCTCCTGATGTAATAGAGAGAAATGTCGGCGAGGAGGCCATTTAATTGTTTGGAACAGATTTATATATTGCTTTAGTGGTAGGAGTCGTACTTAGTCTCATTTATGCAGAACGCACCGGCATTATGCCGGCCGGCCTTATTGTGCCGGGCTACCTTGCCCTTGTATTCGACCAGCCTGTATTTTTGCTTGTTATCTTCCTAGTCAGCTTGTTCACTTATTTGATTGTTACGTACGGTCTTTCACGCTTTATGGTACTTTACGGCCGCAGAAAATTTGCTGCGATGTTGTGTACAGGAATTGTGCTCAAACTATTATTTGATTACTTTTACCCCATACTCCCCTTTGAAATATATGAATTTAGAGGACTTGGTGTTATTGTTCCCGGACTCATTGCAAATGCTATGCAGCGTCAGGGTGTTATCCCTACGGTAGCAAGCACGATTGTATTAACGGCTGCAACGTTTGTCATTATTACACTCTACTATCTGATTTAGGGGTTATACACATGAGAAAAAAATGGAGTTTTAAAGAGCGTGTACTCGCTTTAACAAAACAAGAAAAAAAGAAAGGATTTCGGCATGCTATTATTGCAATCATCATCTGCATAGTACTAATCACCGTTATCCGAATCGCTGAACCCCCTGCTGAAAGCAGCACGGACCGAGTATCAAATGAATCGGTGTTTTCCGCTGCTATGGTTGGAGACATGATGATGGGCCGCCACGTGGAGGAAGTAGCCACACGGGATGGCTATGAAGCATTATTTCAGTACACCGGAGATTTATTTAATCAGGTGGACTACATGACAGGAAACTTTGAAAATCCAATCGTAGATGAAGGCGATGATGTGCCGGAGGCGGATAAAATTATCCACCTGAGTGCACAATCTGAAGCTATACAAGCGCTCGAAGCATATAATTTCTCAACAGTAAACCTCGCTAATAACCATATGCTCGATTATGGGCAGGAGGGTCTTACAAACACAATGAATGCTTTCGACGACTCTTCTATTACAGCTGTTGGTGCCGGCAGAAACGAAGTCGAGGCATCCGGTTATTCTTTAGGAGAATACAACGGCCTTAACGTCGCCACACTAGGTGTAAACGATATTACCTATTCTGCTATGGAGCAGCCCGGTCCTGATTCCCCCGGTGTATTAACATCGGACCCGGAGGAATTCATCCCGGCGATCCAAGAGGCTCAGGAAGAAGCTGATCTGGTAGTAGTACACCTTCACGCCGGCCAGGAGTATGACAGCTCCCCTACGACCCGTCAGCAGGAACTGGCCCAGGCCATTGCTGATGCCGGTGCGGATATTGTCATAGGCCATCACCCGCACGTGCTTCAATCTGTAGATGTTTACAACGACACCTTAATCATGTATTCAATGGGTAACTTTATTTTTGACCAGGGCTGGACTCGTACACGAGACAGCGCAGTGGCAGAATATGAATTAATGGAAGACGGCACGGCACGCGTTGAGTTTAAACCTTATCGTATTTTTGAGGCACAGCCGCGTCCCGTTGAAGGATTAACTGAATTTGTCCACCGTTTCCGTATTTTCCGTCAGTTGACAAAAGATACAACAAATGAGGAAGCTATCGTAGAAAACGATGAACGACTCATTTTTGAAGTAGATCATTCCCACGTTTTAGAAGACAGCCAGCCATAACAAAAAGGGAGACGCGAAAAATCGCGTCTCCCTTTTTTTACGTTAATTTTTTAGCCTTGGTTTGTCGGGCGGATGATTATTTCATTTACATCAACATGAGGCGGCTGGTTAACAGCGTAAAATACGCCCTCTGCTATATCTTCACTTGCAAGTGGCGTCATGGAACCAAGACCAATACCGTCTTTTAGGAAAGACATGGCATCCTCGTCTGTAATTGTATCAGTGAGCTCTGTCTCCACAATACCCGGGGAAATAGAAGTAGTGCGGATATTGCTTTCCGCAAGTTCCTTGCCCATGCCTTCCATAATGATACGTGCCGCAAATTTAGTACCGCAGTATACGGCTCCGGTCGGCATTACTTCATGACCGGCTACAGAAGACGTCGTCAGGATATGTCCTTCATTGCGCTCTATCATGTGCGGAAGAACGGCTGCTACACCATATAATACTCCTTTGATGTTCACATCGACCATTTGGTCCCATTCATCCACTTTTGTATTCTTCATAAATGAAAGCGGCATCAGGCCTGCATTATTAAACAATACATCAATTTGTCCAAACTCATTTATAGCAAATTCCGCCAGCTCTTTCATTTCTTTTTCAGATGTTACATCTGTGGTTTTGTATACTGCTTTGCCGCTTCCGCCGTTCAGCTTGTTTTGCAGCTCTTTAAGTCTATCTTCTCTTCTGGCAGCTAATACAACGTTAGCTCCTTCTTTTACAAAACGTTCTGCTGTTGCTTCTCCAATACCGCTGCTTGCACCGGTAATAATGATTGTTTTGCCATTCCAATTACTCATCTTTTATCACTCCATTATTTTTGGTTACCTCCCTACCTTTCCCACTTTTTTTCGCTGTTAACCTTAATTGCTTAATTTTTTTATAATGTAATAAAAATGAAAGATTTGCTTCCATTTTTATCGGTTCGTATCATCCACAGGTGCTCGAAAAATTTGTTCTGCATTATCTTAATAAATCAGGACAATGCTGTTCCAATCTGCTGCTTTCCCACGTCTGGTATAGGGTTTTATTATCTGTGGTTTAATTAATTGATTCTTTTTCTCCTGTAGGCGATTCAACTGACCGATACGGGAAGAATATGCTGCTATCCATGCAGGTCATGGGATTCGATCATTTACTTGTATGCTGATAGGCAGTTCATAGTCCGTGTGTCGAATCTTCGTATAATGCGCCTTTTTCTTTCATAGGGATGATCAGCTCCTGATCAAATGCGTAGATATACGATTCCTGCACAGGCTCTCCCCATATGGCAGAAAGGGCTTCTTTATACACATCCAGCTGAAATTGATATTTTTCTTTCATACCGGCCATGTGTTCTTCCCGGGTTTTGTTTTCTACATTGGACAAACGGTCTGTTTTGTAATCGATAAGCACGAGATCACCATGTTCATTTCGAAAAACACAGTCAGCCATCCCCTGGAGAACCGTTATGTCTTCTCCACCAGATTCAGGTATAGGACGCCCGTAAGTAAAGGGTACCTCACGCCAGACGTCTGTGGAGCGGATCAGCGCCTGGCCGAGACGGCTCTCAAAAAAAGGCATAACTTTGCTTTCTTCTATTACTTCCGCCTGTTCTTCCGTGAGCCAGTTTCCTTCCACAAGTTGGGTTTTAAGCTGGGTCAAATCCGCTGTAGTGACAGGCTCTTCCAAAGGCACATGTTCCATTAGTATATGAAAAGCAGTTCCTCTTTCCTGAGGAGTTACTGTTTTTTCCTGAAGAAACCGGGGCCGCTCCGCTCCGGCTGAGCGGAAGCCGGTCTGAACGGCCGGCTGTTCGCTGTAAGGGTCAGAAATAGCCTGCTTCCATTCGCTCACGGTTTGCTTGGAGCGCAGTACTACTGTGTCAGCATACGGATATTCCCAGTTCATCCTTGCGCTGACGCCTTCATTTTCCGCGGTATAGCCCGGTACAGGATCAAGGTGAACGAGCGCTTCTTTTTCCTGCATGTTTAACTGCTCGGGCTCTTCCCTTTCTCCAGTCAATGTATGCTGTTCAATCACTTCTACGTTCCAGCTGGAGGCGTCCATTAGAAAATCCATCCGTGATGATTCCTGCCATTTTGCGTGATCGGCGTGACGAAGAACGGCCGGCATAATCCAGTCAAAAAACGTTTTAGCCTGAAGCCTGTCAAATGCCGAAAGCGTCTCTCCGGCCTGAGCCGCTGTGACAGCCCATTTAGAAAAATCCGATACTGCATCTTTAACTGTGCCTACTAAAACAAACTGCTCTTTCGCCCGCGTTAATCCTACATACAGCACTCTCATTTCTTCTGCCAGCAGTTCTTTTTTTTCCCTGATTTTGATGGCTGCCTGGGGAAGGGATGTTTTCACAATTCGTTTGGACGGATTAATATATTTGGTGCCGATTCCTAAATTTTGATGAAGAAGAATATCGTTGTACATATCACGCATATTAAAATCCTTGCTTAATCCGGACAGAAAGACGATTGGAAATTCAAGCCCTTTGCTTTTATGAATTGTCATCAGCCGGACTACTTCTTCTTTTTCTCCAAGGGTACGAGCGGTTCCCATGTCGTCTCCTTTTTCCTGAAGCCGTTCGACAAACCGGAGAAAGCGGAATAATCCTCTAAAAGAAGTCTGCTCATAAGCCCGTGCCCTGTCGTACAGAGCCAGCAGATTCGCCTGTCTTTGTTTTCCGCCGGGGAGTCCTCCCGTAAAGTCATAATAGCCGCTTTCCTGAAGTACCCGCCAAATAAATTCAGGCAGCGACTCCTGACGGGAGTATGTCCGCCATTCTTCCAGCGTCTTTAAAAAAGTATGAATTTTTTCTCTGCAGGAAGCGGTTTCCGCTGCAGCCAGCAGCGCATCATAATAGGTGCCCCCTGTATCAGCCATCCGTATCTCTGCCATCTCTTCTTCGCTGAACTGGCCGATTGGGGAACGGAGCACGCTTGCCAGCGGAATATCCTGAATCGGGTTATCAATCACATGCAGAAGCGACAGCACAATATGAATTTCAACTGCTTTAAAATAACCGGTCCGAAGCTCTGCATACACGGGTATCTGCAGTTCACGGAACTCTTCCATCATCGCTGTGGACCAGGCCATAGAACGCATCAGAATGACAAAATCATTGTAGCGGACCGGGCGCGGTTCTCCTGTCCGGTCATCGATAACCTGTTTTTTCTCTTCCATCATTTGATGGATGCGGCCGGCAATGTAACGTGCTTCCAGTACGGCTTTTTCTGTATCTTCCTCTGATTCTTCCACTTCCATACCGGAAAGAGGGGTACCCCGGTTAATAACAGCAATATCTGCCGTAGGGTCTGCTTCTGTTTTGAACCCTTCATTTCCCTGTTTAAGAGCAGCTTCTGCATCATAGGCAATTCCACCAATATCTTTGTCCATCAGCTGCCGGAAAATAAAATTAGAGGCATCAATAACGTTTTTGCGGCTGCGGAAGTTTTTATCGAGATTAATTTTCCAGCCATTTTCTGAGTCTTCTGTTGTATAGCGTTCGTATTTATCGATAAACAGGCCGGGTTCAGCCAGCCGGAACCGATAAATACTCTGCTTTACATCCCCCACCATAAACAGCCGGTCCGGTGCCGCCACCAGCTGAAGGATTGCTTCCTGTACGTAGTTTGTATCCTGGTACTCATCAACAAGCACTTCCTGGAAATGATTCTGATAATAGGTGGATGCCTGTACACTGCCTGATTGATCCCGTAGAATCTGCAGGGTTAAGTGTTCCAGATCGGAAAAATCAGCCACCCCTTTTTCCCGTTTATTCTCCGTAAAACGGCTGTTCAGCTCCTCGGCAGCAAGCGTCAGTTCCTTCACTGCCGGAACCATAAAATGCATGTCTTCCAGCATTTTTTCCGGAGATTGGTACAGCAGTTCTTTTGTATTTTTCACAATTTCTTTTGCTTTATCCCGCAGCTGCTTTGCTTCCACCTTTAACGATTCATCCACATCATGTTTTTTCGTAATAGGCTTCAGTCCCGCAGGCAGAACCGCATGAACACCGGCATAAAGCTGCTCCAGCGTGTCGTAGTCTTTAATAATTGAAAGCTGTTCAATATCGGAGCGGATCGCCTCAGCATAAGGAAACGGACCGGACGGGGCGTTCGTCAGTTCTTCGGCACGGTGAAGCATTCGAAGTGCCCCTTCAAGCGTAATACGGATTTCCTGGATAATTTCCCGGGACCACGGATGTTCATTTAAATTATCCCCGCTGAGCGTTTCATACTGGCTGCTCATTTCCTGGAGCCAGCGGTCCGGATCCGGATGGGCCCGCGAGAAATCATAAAGCCTTCGGATCAGCTGGCGCAGCCTTTCGTCATTTCGATTGCCGCTGTAAGAATCAGCTGCCTGAATGAAAAAGCTGCTTTCCGGCTGTTCGTATTTTTCTTCCAGAATTTGTTCGAGTATTTCTTCTTTCATCCATTCCCCTTCGGTTTCATCCAATACGCGGAACTTCGGGTCGAGTTCAACCTGAAAGTAATGCCTGCGGATGACGCTCATGCAAAAAGAGTGCAGTGAGGAAATTTGGGCTTTATTTAGTAAAGATAGCTGCCTGCGCAGGTGAAGCGAACCCGGTTTTTCCTGTATTTCTTTTTCCAGCGCTTTACCGATTCTTGTTTTCATCTCGGCGGCAGCGGCATTTGTAAAAGTCACAATAAGCAGGCGGTCAATATCAATGCCGCTTTCTTCGTCGATCACCTTTTGAATAACCCGCTCCACCAGGACAGCCGTTTTTCCACTTCCTGCAGCAGCCGCAACGAGCGTGTCCGCTCCGCTTCCGGAAACAGCTTCCCATTGGCTGTCTGTCCAACGGACATTATCCGGCTTAGCCTTTCTTGTTCTTTTCATCAGATGACTCCCCCTCTCCGAGTAACTCTTTTTTAATCGTCTTATCGTCTGCCTTTAATACTCTGAAATGATTTGCTTCAAACTGCTGGTCAAACTGGCAGACGGCTTTGAAAGAACAGAACGTACAGGCTGTCTCGTTTCCTATTTTATAGGGATTTATCTCTACAGCTCCATGCATAATACGCTCTCCGGCTTCCAGCAGCTTCTTCTGGATAAACTGGTGGACCGCCTGGAAATTCTCCCGGCTGATTGTGGATTTGGTTTTGGAGAGCTCTCCGCTTTTTTTCATTCTGGCAGGAATGGTCGTCGAATGCCCTTCCTTTAAATCCGTGTCCATCAGGCGGACCGATTCTTCATCATCTGCAATAAGACCTTTCATTTTATACTCTTTAAACAACCGTTCTTCGATATCATCTGCTGAATCATCCTCTACGTTTACAAATGGATCATGGATATGAAAATAGAGGATACCGGCCGTATCGGCTTTTTCCCCAATCCACTCTTCTGCGTAGGTCATTACTATATCCAGATAAACGAGCATCTGCAGAGCCAGTCCAAAGTACACCTCGCTCAGGCGGATGTCTTTCACACTCGACTTGTAATCAATGACGCGGAGCAGCACACCGTCCGGCCCCTCCGCTCTGTCCACGCGGTCAATTCTTCCTGCTATCTCCATCTTCGTGCCATTCTCAAGCGTAAACGTCATTGGCGGAAGGTCCTGATGTTCGCCGAACGCTACTTCTAAAGCGATCGGGGAAAACGCAGACTGTATAGACTGTTTTCTCATTACAAGAGACGCTCTCGTGATCGTCTCCTGCAGCTTTTTCTGCACAAAAGCGTGCTTGGCACTGCTGGAAAGAATTTCCCGCTGGACTTTTGGTGCAAGCTGGTCTACTGCATGGGCGGCTTTCTCGATGCATTCCTGTTCTGTTACATCTTTCCATTCTTTTCCTTCGCTTTGAATGGCTTCTGTCATATCTTTTAAGGCTGCATGAAAAAACTGGCCGATATCCGGTGCTTCCAGCGTATACGTATCCCGCTCTTTCAGCCTCAGGCCGTAGGAGGCAAAATGGGCAAAGGCACATTTTTCAAACTGTTCTACTCTGGATACACTTGCTTTCAAAGACGTTCCGTACAGCTGAGTGCTCATCTGTTCAGTAAGCGGGTAAGCTTTATTTTTATAAAAAATGCTTTCCATGCCTTGAACAAAATCAGGATGCGCTGCCGGACTCTGTGCATACCAGTTATACACGCCCCACCATAAATCGGATATCGCTTCTCCCGCCTTCCATCGCTGCAGCTGGTAAATCAGCTGGGACAGTGTTCGTCTGGAGGAGTGGACAAACATTGCTTCCTGCTCTTTTGACTGGAATTCCTGCGGCTCTGCATACACAAATTCTTCCTGCAGGCCGGGCATCATATCTTTTATCTGGCTGATGAGAATAGAAGGCTGCTGCGCCTCTCCTTTTTCATTGGCAAGCGGATAGCTGACATACAGCTCCCTGGAGGGCAGGCTCAGAGCCCTGTATACGAGAAAAGATTCATTTAACAGTTTCTGGCTCGACGTATGTGCGAGGGAAACCCCGCTTTCCTGAAACCATCTGCGGTCTTCGTCTCCAAGAATCCCATCCTCTTCCATCGTGGACGGGATAATTCCTTCATTTACGCCAAGTACAAAGAGCAGCTTTACATCTTCGAGGCGCGAGCGCTCCATGTCGGCAGCACTCACCTGATCAACCGCCGGTGGAACCAACCGGAATAACAGGCTTTCCAGCCCTGCTTCCAGCAGTTTCCGGTAGCGGGTCATGCTCATTTTTTCATCGCCTGCTACTTCTACGATTTGATCAAACAGCTCCATCAGCTCACTCCATACCTGCTCGTGTTCCCCCGCTTTTGTCAGATCGTTATGTTCCAGCGCCAAATCCCTTAGTTTTTCCAGTTTTGCCGGAATATCCAGCTCCTCTAGAAAGCGGTACACCGCAGCGGTATAGGCTTCCACCGTTGTTCCTTTTTTTAATCGTTTTTCCAGCGGCATTACCTGGTCTTTAATCATTTCTTTTTGTTCATTAATCAGCTGTTCTATTTCTTCTTCTGCGCGGGATCGTTCATAATCTTCTCCGGCCGACGTACGAAACCGGGAAAAAGACCAGTTTTCTTTGCTTTTCCAATGTTTTTCTTTAATTCCATACGCCAGTACATAGTTTTCCAGCCGGTCCATGTCTTTACGGCATGATGCCCAGTCCTTTGAAACCGGAAAAAACATGTCTGTTTTTACGGCACGAAATACGGCTTCATAACGCCAGCTTTCTGTAAGCCATTCCAGTACCGATCGTAAAAATTCAAGCACGGGGTGATGCTCCATTTTTTTCGTCTGGTCTGTAAAAAGCGGAATCCCGTGATCCCGAAAAGAAGTCTGCAGTAAATCATCGTAATCTCCGATGTTACGTGCCATGACGGCAATATCTTTAAAGCGGTATCCGTCTTCTTTTACTTTTTCCAGAATCGTTCTCGCTGTATGATCCACTTCTACCCGTTTATTGGCCGGGCTCCATATGTGCACATGCGGAGCTTGTGCGATCGTATGAACTGGGCGTTTCTCAAAGTATGCTTCCAAATGCCTGAGATCAGGCTTCCGTGCTTCTTTGTCTTCTTCTGCTTCAAATATACTGACCTGCTGCTCTTTATCGGCGGTCATACGCTGAAGCAGATGAAACGTCTCTGCCGGCTCCTTAAAGAGGTCTAAAGCATGGGTGTCCTGTTGTATATGCGCTTTATCCATCGTAAGGGCTATCGTCGTCTGCTCTGCTTTTTCTATCAGCATCGTTAGAATTTCCATTTCCTGCGGGGTAAACGAATGAAAGCCATCTATATAAATCCGGCAGCCTTCCAGCATACGGGAATGGGGCAGCTTGTCACGGAGCATGGGAAGGTAGTCTTCCAACCCTACAAAGCGGCCTTTCATTTCTGCTTCCATTTTCTCCCACAACAGCAGTATATCCGACAGCTTATCAGAAAGGATTTTGTCGTTAGCCGTTTGAATGGGTTTTTGTTCTGCCTGTTCTTTTATATCGTTAATATGACCGGGTTCCACGTTGTAGCGCTGAAACTCTTTAAGCATCATATCCATATTTTCAATAAAGCCGGGGGTATCCGATGATTTAGTGAAAAGTTTAAAATGGGTTTTATGCTCTTCCATGACTTTGCGTAATAGTACATGCATTCCCTGTTTCTGCAGAAAGGTGTGAGTAAGGCCGCCCTGCTCCTGCAGGATGCGGCGGGCCAGTCTTGGAAAGCTGTACACCTGGGCACGCTGAAGGCCAACCGTGTGCTTTTTAATTAATTTTTGTTCGGATATAAATGTCATCTGGTCGGGAACGAGTAAAATAATCGGCTTTCCCGCAGGATTGTCTTTTGACTCTTTAATAATATGATCATGCAGTGTTTCCGTTTTTCCTGTGCCTGTTCTTCCGATAAAGTAATGCACTGTCATATAGATGCTCCCTTCTGTGGATCTTCGTTCAATAGAATCATATGTTCGCCTATGTACTATTTTAATATAAAATATTGGAAAAGGTAAGGATTATTGCCTTTGATTATAACGTTCATGACTTCTTTTTTAATAAAAAAAAGAGCCCTGAAACAGGACTCTTTTTGAACTATTACCCTTCCAATAAAAGGGACTCTGGATCTTCCAAAAGCTGCTTGACTTTTACGAGGAAGCTTACTGCTTCTTTTCCATCAACAATGCGGTGGTCGTAAGAAAGTGCAAGGTACATCATTGGACGATTTTCCATTGTCTCTTTATCTACAGCTACCGGTCTCCACTGGATAGTGTGCATACCGAGAATACCTACCTGCGGGCCATTTAAAATTGGCGTAGACAAGAGGGAGCCGAATACTCCACCATTTGTAATGGTAAAGGAGCCGCCCTGCAGATCCGGCAGGGTTAACTTATTATCGCGCGCTTTTTTGGACAGTCCGATAATTTCCTGTTCAATTTCAGGAAAAGACAGACGATCTGCATTACGAACTACCGGAACGACTAATCCGTCATCTGTGGAAACAGCCATACCAATATCATAAAATTTCTTTTTCACTACTTCTTTGCCTTGAATTTCAGCATTAAGAAGCGGGAACTGCTTTAAAGCTGCAATAACTGCTTTGGTAAAGAAAGACATAAAGCCAAGACGAACTTCATGGGAATCCTGGAAGGAATCCTTTCTTCTGCTTCTTACATCCATAATAGCTGTCATGTCTACTTCATTGAATGTAGTAAGCATAGCTGACGTCTGCTGTACTTCAACCAGGCGGTTTGCAATGGTCTGGCGGCGGCGGGAAAGCTTTTCCCGTTCGACCGGCTTCCCGGCAAACTCATCTTTGCTTTCTTTTGGTTTGCTTTCTTTAGCAGGAGCTTCCGACTTCGCGGCAGCTTTTGTATTGCTTTCGTAGTTCTCTACGTCTTCTTTTCTTACACGGCCAAGTGGATCTCTTGTTGGAATATCATCAAGATTTAATCCCTTTTCACGCGCAAGTTTTCTTGCCGATGGCGAAGCAACAGGAGATTCAGAAGGAGAAGCATCGCTTTCCTCTGCATCTGACTGTTCTTTAGAAGCAGCCGGTGCTTCTTCTTTGGCTTCTTCTTTGGATTCTTCTTTTTTAGGTTCTTCTTTAGACGACGTTTCTTCGGATGCTTCTGTGCTTCCGCCGGCTTCGCCGTTCTGGTCGATCACTGCGATAACGTCTCCGACTTCCACTGTATCGCCGGGCTCTTTAAGAAGTTCTTTAATAACGCCTGCTTCTTCACTTGGAATTTCAACGTTTACTTTATCCGTTTCCAATTCAGCTATATTTTCGCCTTTTTCCACGTAATCGCCTGGTGACTTCAGCCACTCTGCAATCGTTCCTTCTGTAATTGATTCAGCAAGCTCTGGTACTTTTATTTCCGCCATGAGTAAATCCTCCTTGTTATTTTCCTCTCAATGCTTCATCGATAATACGGCTTTGTTCTTTTTTATGGACTTTAGGATCTCCCTCAGACGGGCTTGAACGCCTGCGGCGTCCGATATATTCTGTTGTGATTTTGCTGCCTGCCACGCTTCTTAGAAGCGGCTGTACGTAATTCCAAGGTCCCATATTGGACGGCTCTTCCTGTACCCATTTGAATTCTTTTACGTTAGGATACTGTTCAAGCAGTTCTGCAATTTTATCGTCCGGGAACGGATATAATTCTTCAATTCTTACAATATGCGTATTGTTTACTTCTTTTTCGTCTTCGATTGCTTCATGAAGATCAATTGCCATTTTTCCTGTAGCAAACAGCATACGTTTTACTTTCTTAGGTTCTTTGCCTGTTTTAGGATCTTCTACGATGGACTGGAACATTCCTTTGCTGAACGCATCCGGTCCAGACGCTACGTTCTGATTTCTTAACAGGCTTTTTGGTGTCATAAGCACGAGTGGTCTCATCTCTTCTTTACCAAGGAAAGAAGCCTGGCGGCGAAGCAGATGGAAATACTGCGCTGAACTGGACAAGTAGGCGACATTCCAGTTGTTCTCAGCAGCAAGCGTTAAGAAACGCTCCAGCCTTGCACTGGAATGCTCGGGGCCCTGTCCTTCATAACCGTGTGGAAGCAGCATAACCATTCCTGATTTCTGCCCCCATTTAGCGCGTCCCGCTGAAATAAACTGGTCAAATATAACCTGGGCGGCGTTGGCAAAATCACCAAACTGTGCTTCCCATAAGACTAGTGTTTCTGGAGCCTGAACGTTATAGCCGTATTCAAATCCTACAATAGCGGCTTCAGACAGCGGGCTGTTATGCACGGCAAAGGACGCTTTTGCTTTGGAAAGTGTGTGCAGCGGAGAATAAATATCGCCGTTCTCGCTGTCATGAAGAACGATATGTCTCTGGGCAAATGTCCCGCGCTCGGAATCCTGGCCTGTCAGACGTACCGGTGTTCCATCGGAAATGATACTTGCAAAAGCAAGTGTTTCTGCATGGGCCCAGTCTACTTTTCCGCCTTCCTGAAGCGCATCTTTTCTTCTTTCCAGAATTTTTTTCAGCTTCGGAAAGACGTTAAATTCTTCCGGCCAGGTAATTAATTCTTCATTCAGCTGCTGCAGATCATCAATATTATAAGAAGTGTTTACCTGCGGCAGGTGCTTTTCGACTTCCTCAGGGATGCTAACATCTTCAGCATCCTCTGATTTATCCCCTGACACCCGGTCATAGTTCTCCTGCAGGTGCTGCAGGCTGTCTTCTTTATATTTCTCAGCTTCCTCATTGGAAAGCAGTTCATCTTTAACAAGCTCGCCGGCATACACTTCGCGAGCCGTTGGATGACTTCTGATGACCTCATACAAATGCGGCTGTGTGGAAGCCGGTTCATCCATCTCGTTATGGCCGAAACGACGGTATCCAATCAGGTCAATGACAAAGTCTTTATTAAATTTGTTACGGTATTCATGTGCTAAGTGAATAGCTGCAAGACAGGAATCTGCATCATCGGCATTTACATGTACAATTGGAATTTCATATCCTTTAGCAGGGTCACTTGCATACGTTGTACTTCTTGAATCATGCGCGTCTGTAGTAAAACCAAGCTGGTTGTTTGCAATAATGTGAAGCGTTCCACCAGTCTGGTATCCTTTTAAACGGCTCATATTGAGGGTTTCTGTAACTACACCTTCGCCGGGGAAAGCTGCATCCCCGTGAATAAGTACTGCGATTGCTTTGTTTGTATCCTGCTGAGGAAAACCTGGTTCGCTGCGGCTGTCCTGAGCGGCTCTGGCGTAGCCTTCCACCACGGGGTTAACAAATTCGAGGTGACTTGGGTTATTCGCAAGCGTGATCGTTGCATCGACGCTTTCTTTTTGAATTTCTTTATTGGCTCCAAGGTGATACTTTACATCCCCGGTCCAGCCATAGTTCAATCCAATTGATCCTTCAGAAGGAACCAGATCTTTGTTAGGTGAATGCTGGAACTCGGAAAATATTAAATCATATGGCTTACCAAGGACGTTGGATAATACGCTTAAACGTCCACGGTGGGACATACCGATCATGACGTTTTCTGCACCTTCATGAATGGCATCCTGTACAAATTCGTCCACCATCGGTACCAGCGCGTCTACTCCTTCAATAGAGAAACGCTTCTGACCGACAAATGTTTTATGAAGGAACTGCTCAAATGATTCGACATCTGTCAGCTGCTTTAACAGCGCTCTTCGTCTGTCATCGGAGAGACCTTTATATATTTCACCGGACTCTACTTTTTTATTGAGCCATCTATGTTCTTCCACATCATGAACATGGTTGAATTCGAAAGCAATAGAGCGGGTGTACATGCTTTTCAAATGATTAATGGCTTCAAAGCCGTTCGTTACTCTCTCTGGTGCGTCTTCACAGATAATATACGCTGGAAGCGCCTGCAGATCTTCTTCAGAAAGGTTATATTCATTAATTTTTAAAAAGGACGTTTCCTCGCCCGGCTTGGCAAGAGGATTAATATCTGCAGACAGGTGTCCGTGTATACGGATGTTTTCTGCAAGTTTTACTGCGTTGGCAATTTTGTCTACGTCTATGGAAGAAACATCCGTTACGGTAGTGCTGGAATCTGCACTTACCCCTGTAGTAGGAGCTGTACCATTAACTGGTGCCCCATATTGCTCAAACCATTCTCTCATTTCACTATCAATAGAATCTGGATCTTCCGTGTATTGGTCATAAAGATCCATTAAATACCCCAGGTTGGGGCCATAAAATTCTTGCCATGCTTCTTGCTTGGCTGAATTTTTACTCATCTGTTCCATACCTCCGCTGCTGTGTAATTATGATACAAGACGAAATAGGTTTTTCATGTGTTTACCGGCATGTTTTTTTCTTAAATCATAAACCACTTCTTTTCACGTCATTTTAGCGATGTGCTTTGTGATAATGATAAAAAAATAGTAGTTGGACTGTTAAAGGATGCTAAGCCTGCTTTGCTCTTTTATTTTAACACGTTGAAAGCGCGTTCTCAAAAGCTTATATCATAAAAGGGGAAAGTTCACTGGCTATATACCGCTGTTCTTAAATATGAAGGAACACGTTGTTTTGTTCATAAAACTTTTTTTATTTACTTTATGTTCCCATTAGATGGCCTAACATCCTACCCCATTATTGTACACCAATTGTGTTTCAAATAAAGAAAAAATTCAAATTAGGGAGAACAGACCGTTATTCGCACGGGAGAGGGTGCCTTTTTGAACGGGTTCGCTTATAATAGACGGGAAGAAACAAAGGAGGCCTACATAATGAATACATTGATTTTTGATTTAGACGATACACTGTTATGGGATAAAAAAAGTGTGGAAGAATCCATCCGGGCAGCCGCTTTGGAGGGTACGGCTTACGGAGCAGACGCAAAATCGCTCGTACAGTCCGTACGTGCGTGGGCTCCAAAGCTTTATGCCGAGCTTGAAAGCTATACGTTCACTCAAAACATAGGTATTAATCCATTTGAAGGACTTTGGGGAGCTTTCGGAGATATTCACGATCACCGCTTTCGACTGATGGGAAAGCTTATTAAAGAATATCAAACAGCTGTATGGAAAAAAGCACTGATTGATCAGGATATACAAAATGAAGAACTCGCGGTGTACCTTGCCGAACAGTTTGTGTTTCACCGCAGGCATCTGCCCTTTGTATACCCGGATACGTTTGAAGTTCTTGAGGAACTCAGCTCCCGTTATCAGCTTATTCTACTGACAAATGGAGCTCCTTCCCTGCAGCATATTAAACTGCAGATGACCCCGCAGCTGGTGCCTTATTTCTCCCATATTATTATTTCAGGAGCATTTGGAAAGGGCAAGCCGGACCCCTCTATTTTTGAGCATGCTTTAACACTTGCTGATGTAGACAAAGAAAAAGCCTTGATGATTGGCGATAATCTTTATACGGATATTTTAGGCTCCAATCGCGCAGGCATTTCCAACATATGGATTAACCGCGAGAATAAACCGGCTGACGAAAAAGTACCCGCTTCCATTCAAACGGCTGATCTTTGGGAAACCACTCATGCCGCAGATGCTTTTTTTCAAAAAAATAAATAGAATATAAAAACCACAATTACTGGAGAAGAAGGCACTAGTCTTCTTCTGTTAATTCCAGAAAAGGCCGCATTTTTTTTATATACCGCCTTAGTTTAAAAAAAGCTTCTCTTTTTACTTTCTGGTCTTTTACCACTTTCCCTATCGCTTTAATGTCAGGATAAACCCCATAGTAATGATATTCGACTGGTATTGTCATTTCATAAAGAATCGTACCCTCTGAAACATGAATGACTTCTGCTTTAACGACAGCAATTCTCGTGTCCAGTTCATCTTTAGGCTGTTTCTCTGTAATTTTTTCGATCTCAAAAATATACTGCACTGTGCCAGCTCCCGTCCGCTTCTTTGTATAAACTTTTTTTCTATAATAACGTCTAGGCAATTACTGCTTTTTATTGCCTGTCGTTCATGCTAAAATGGCTTCATAGCAATTATCTGAACATTCCATCAACCGTCCGGCTCTTTCTTTTTGTATAAGGAAATGTTATTTTTATAATGAAATTCAAGATTTTATACAGTGCTCTTTGCGTCAAATATGGAGTATAATTAGAAAGTCTTATTATTTTATGCAAAAAATATACATAAAGAGGTGTCGACATGAATTATTCTTCTCCAACTAAGCCCCCGGCGGCCCGGGGCTCTATGCTGCGTTTTCTGGTTCCATCTATTATAGGGATCCTGCTATTTATGGTCCCTGTATCTATTGGAGGAGAAGTGACTATTGTAGTAGCTATTCTCGCCAATTGGCTTCAGGGGGCGATAGGTCCTGCCCTTCCGTATATTGCAGCTGCCTTTATGCTCGCTGCTGTTATTGGGACTATCACCGTACGCTTTGTACATGTTTCTTCCCCCTTTCTTCAGACTTTATTCAACGTTTCGCTGTTCTGGCTGATTGTAAGGGTGCTGGGATTTATTTTTGCCGTTATGGTCTTGTTTAGTATCGGCCCGGAGCCGATTATTTCAGAGTTTACCGGCGGACTGCTTTTGTATGACCTTATTCCGGTACTTATTTCCGTCTTTTTGTTTGCCGGCTTATTCCTGCCGCTGCTGCTTAACTTCGGCCTGCTTGAATTTGCCGGCGCTCTGCTCACACCTATTATGCGGCCGCTGTTTAAGCTTCCCGGACGGTCTTCGATTGACTGTGCGGCCTCCTGGATGGGAGACGGAACCATCGGCGTACTGCTGACAAACCAGCAGTATGAACAGGGCTACTATACTAAACGTGAAGCGGCCGTGATCGGCACGACTTTCTCTGTCGTTTCCATCACTTTCAGTATTGTAATATTAGAGCAGATGGATCTGTTGAGCTATTTTCTCCCTTATTACTTTACGATTATCGCAGCAGGTTTTGTAGCGGCTGTTATTATGCCGAGAATTCCTCCGTTGTCCAGAAAAAAAGATGACTTTTTCAGAACACGAACGAAGCAGTCCTCGGAAGAACGCCCGGCTTCTGTCAGCACGTTTTCCTGGGGTATCCGCCAGGCGGTTTCTAAATCCGGCGAAAATGGCGTTCGTTCTATTTTTACCGGCGGTATCAAAAATGTTCTCGACATGTGGATCGGCGTTCTGCCGATTGTGATGGCGCTTGGTACGCTGGCAGTGATTGTGGCTGAATTTACTAACTTCTTCGCCATCATTGGCGCTCCATTCGTTCCGCTGCTGACACTCATGCAGGTTCCGGAAGCTGCCGCAGCGTCTGAATCCATGCTCATCGGATTTGCCGATATGTTTCTCCCTGCTATCTTGGGATCCGGCATCGAAAGTGACATGACCCGGTTTATTATTGCCAGTTTATCCGTTACCCAGTTAATTTACATGTCTGAAGTCGGCGGACTGCTTCTTGCATCAAAGCTGCCGGTATCGTTTCTTGATCTTGTTATAATCTTTCTGGAACGGACCATTATTACACTGCCTGTTATTGTAGTCTGCGCCCACTTTATCTTTTAATCCAGAAAAAAAGCATCCGCCCCTGAAAGGGCCGGATGCTTTTTTATACTTCTTTTCTCTCTTTTCCGTACCATTCATCAAGCACTTTAGCATCTAATACTTGTTTATCAATAAAAGCCTGCTGCGAATCATTAAATACATCTTTCCAATTCACGTCCAGGTCCTCGGCATGTTTTACTGTCGTAAGAAGCTCCTGCCATGCCACGTAACGTTTGTACCAGAAAAACTGCGGCTGCTCGTTCATATAAGGATATAAATCATCAAATGCAGTGTGCTTACAGTCAATTGTTCTTTCAAATTGTTCTTTGGATTCTTCAAGCTTATGAATTAGATATTTCCCAGTATCTTTTGACACGATCCATTCACTCCCTATCCCTTACCTTTACCTCATTTTATAACAACTTGTTTCGATAAGTAAACCGAACCGGTCAGGAAACTTTCATTCTGTTGTTTCCGCTTGCAAAAAAATAACAAAAAAGCCCTCCATCCGGAGAGCTTCTTCAATCAGGATTCTAATCAGCTGATGCCGCGCATCCGCTTTTCCATGTTATTCATCTTAAAATCTTCTTTAAATTCTTTTTCAAAGCTTTTAATTAATTTAATCAGCTTTTTCTTTGTATAGGAAGAGCTTAACAGTCCTTTATTAATCAAATATTTATTAAGAAAGTCCATCCGTCCGCTTTCATATTTACTGCGGTTATCCACGAGTTCTAAATAAGTGTAAATCGCAGCCTCCAATGAATCTTCTGCATCAGCAAAGTCATTGTAGCGATCCAGAAACATCCGGTAATTATTTTCACTCAGCATATTCAATAGTACAGTCATAAACTGCTCTTCTCTACCTTTTATACTGTAGCCTTTTTTCTCCAGAAGCCGGATAAAAATGGAAAGATCCGTATTATAAAAATCCAACGCCAGGCGCATTTCACTTGTCACATGCAAAGAAATAGAAAATTTACCCTGTGAACGGGCAAGGAGACGATTATGAAGCGCTCTCGCTACCCCTGCATTCAATAAAAAAGATGGATGAATCGTATATAAATATTTTTCCATTTCTGAATAAAGCAGATGGTTCTGCTTTTCTTCGACTGTTTTTTGTTCTTCATACATTACTTGTTCGGACGCAGCATATGCTTCCATTCTTTCAGCGGTCTCGTTGGACCATACCGTTCTTTTCTGGCTGTATTTCTCTCTCAATGCTTTCAACATGTGAAAGCCCCCCTTCATGCTTGGACTCCATATCTATTTTATGTCCCGTTTTTATGATTGTCTGATCGACCAAAGAGTAGTGTATCATACAACAATGAAAAATAAAATAGAGTATATGCAAGTTTATGAACATAAATAAGCGGTGAGGGCTTCTGAATAAGCTAAATCATCATATATTCCGTTTTATTCACATATATGGCCTATAATTTCGTAAATAATAGAAGCAGGCTAATGACGGTCCAGTTGTTTAGATTGAACGAATGTTTTCATATACTGCCTTTTGGAACGACCTAAAAGCTCCTGCATCTGCCCTGCCCATGTGATGGACTTCCTGCCCGACGTCCGGTTTTGATAATACGCCTTAATTACTTCGTCATAAGAGTGATAGGCTTCGCTCAACGCAGCCTTATCTTTTCTATAAGCTTCTTTATGAAAAACAGTTTCCAATGGAAGCCTTGGTTTAATATCTTCTCTTTTTTCAGGATATCCTACCGCCATTCCAAACAATGGGACTACATAATCCGGGGTTTCCACCAGTTCATCCACTCCCTGTAAGTTGTTACGTATGCCGCCTATATAGCATATTCCAAGTCCAGAGGACTCGGCAGCAACTGCCAAATTCTGCGCCGCCAGCGCAGCATCAATGACGGCCACCATAAACCCTTCCGTGCTTTCAGTGGAAACACTTATATCCGTATCACCTGTTTTCAACAGTTCTTCGTGACGGTTATAGTCCGCACAGAATAGAAAAAAGTAACCATTTTGTTCTACGTACTGCTGGCCTCCCGCTAGTTCGGCCAATTTTCTTTTTTTGAGCGGATCTTCTATACCAATAATCGTGTAGGCCTGAACAAAGCTCGAAGTTGAAGCCGCCTGAGCAGCACGTACGAGCAGTTCGACCGTTTCTGTATCAAGCGCTATGTCTTTAAACTGCCTGACCGAACGGTGGTCCAGAAGCGTTTCTATCGTTTTATTCATATTTATTCTCCTTTTTACGTTTATTTCGAAAAAAAAACACGCTGCATCAGCGTGTTTTATTGTGAGTTAGGTTGTAGGCAGTAAAAAAAAGAAATGCAGACTGCAGGCACTGCACGTCTTTTTTTCACTAAAATTATGTAAGGGTTCGTTTAAGCTACTAGACTTCTTTAGTGCCAAGGCTTATTTCCAGGCCTTCTTTGACACGCTCCATCGTTTCGTCGTCCAGATGAGTAATTTTATCTGTAAGGCGCTGCTTATCAATTGTACGCAACTGTTCCAGCAAAATCACGCTGTCCCTATCAAAACGATGTTTCTCGGCATCAATTTCTACATGGGTTGGAAGTTTGGCCTTTTTAATCTGGGCCGTGATTGCAGCTACAATAACGGTGGGACTAAATCTATTCCCAATGTCATTTTGAATGATAAGAACGGGTCTTACCCCTCCCTGTTCCGAACCTACAACTGGAGACAAATCAGCAAAAAAAACGTCGCCTCGTTTTACTATTTTTTTGGATGAATAGTGATCATGACTACGTTCACTCAACTCATCTGTTCACCTCCTTGGTCTTATTTCAGGAAATAAGAAACGCCAAAGAAGGCGGTTTCAGCTGCCTATCTGGCAGCTAAAACCAATTCTCCGACAGTTAGGGCTTCAGATTCCGCTTCTTCAAACTCACGGCAAACCTGTGCATTAAGCTGGGCCATTTCCAAATAGCCATGCTTCATTTTTTCCTGCATGTCTCTAGATTTTCTTTTCTTAATCTGTTCGAGAAGTACATCGTGAAAAAATGAATCTTTTTCCTGTTCCGTTAAATGTTTGATCTCAGAATAAAGATCTTCTCTAAGTTCAAACGCTACCTGGTGAAATGGTGACATATCAAAATGACCCCCTGCATATTTATTCCTTACCCTCAGTATAAAGCAAATATGCGTGTATTGAAAATAATATTTTTCTTTTTTTTGTATTTCCCTATAATAAAGCCTTTTTTATTGATAAATATAGGCTAAAGCTAGTGTCTTATTTTTATTTATCTTATCGAAATAAAAACTATTGCATTATACTATAATATTTGATATGGTGGCGTTACAACAAAATGTAATATCCTACTTCTTTTAGAAGAAGTGAGGTTAGAGGTGCAAATGCTATCAGTAATCTGCCGGAGAAACTTGAGTTTCTGTGAAGGCTGATAAAAGGAGTATTTGCCGAAGCTTCTATTATTCTCAAGAATTAGAAGCTGGTTTCGTATTTAACAGGTGCGGAACTGTCATGCAGCCACCCGGCTGTATGGAGGGCTATCTCACGCTTTAACGGTTCTTATAATCCCGGAAACGTTAAACAGCAATGAGGTCTCTCCTGTTGCTGTTTTTTTGTATGAAAAAACGCTTCGGGAAAGTACCTTGCCCTCACTCTATTCGTTTTGTGATTTTGAAACATAAATCTCAAGAAAAGGGTGATTGTAATGATGAATTTTGGAAGAATCAGTACAGCAATGGCCACGCCATTTGATAAAGATGGGGAGATTGATTTCCGCTCCCTTACGAGACTTGTAAACCATTTAATCAGCACTGGAAGCGAAAGTCTTGTCGTAGCAGGTACAACCGGTGAGTCACCTACGCTCAGCCGCGAAGAAAAGCTGATGCTTTTTGAACATGTTGTATACGTAGCCAACGGCCGGGTACCGGTTATTGCGGGTACCGGTTGTAACAACACGCGCGCTTCTATGGAATTAACAAAACTTGCCGAAAAAACTGGCGTAGATGCCGTCATGCTCGTTACTCCTTATTATAATAAGCCTTCCCAGGAAGGTATGTACCAGCATTTCAAGGCCGTTGCCGAGGCAACGACCCTTCCGGTTATGCTTTATAATATTCCGGGCCGCAGTGCAGCAGGAATGATACCGGAAACGGTTATCCGCCTTTCTGAAGTCGAAAATATTATGAGCGTGAAAGAAGCGACCGGCAATTTGGACTGGGCATCACAGATCATTTCCAGCACTCCTGACTCCTTTCTCGTTTACAGCGGCGATGACAGCTTAACGCTGCCTATGCTCTCTATTGGAGGCACTGGTATTGTATCTGTCTCTTCTCACATTATTGGAAATGAAATGCAGGATATGGTGCAGAGCTTTTTAAATGGAAATATCGCTTATGCTTCCAAGCTTCACCGGGAGCTGCTTCCAGTCATGAAGTCTATGTTCTCCGCACCAAATCCAGTTCCTGTAAAAGCCGCGCTTGAAATGCAGGGCATTGTTTCCGGGGACGTTAGACTGCCTATGGTACGCTTGACAGAAGAAGAAGCTGCGCTGGTTTTTACCGCCATTGAACCGAAAAAATCGCTTTATGTTGGATAACACGTTATACTCATTATAAAAAACAGCCCCGCATCCAGCGGAGGCTGCTTTTTTTCGAAAAGAGGCACGAGGCTGTGAAACACCTTTTTTTATGGATTATACGGGGCTATCAGCGGTTTATTTCACCCTATACCCCACCTACCTGTCGTTTTTATCCTACCTGCTCCCAGTATGGATATGAAGCCTTTTCCCGATTTGGAGCCCTCAAAGGCGCCTGGCTCACGATAATACGAATTTGTAAATGCCATCCTTTTCACCCGGGCGGTATTGATTATGTCCCAGAGAAACAAAAAAAAGAAAAGCTTTAATAGGCTTTTCTTTTTTGTATCCACTTTTGTTCAAGATAACCTGTCCCCATTAAGACACCGGCTACAATTAATAAAAAGCCGACCCCCTGCAGCATATAGATAGATTCTCCTAAAAATATAACAGAACTTACCATTCCAAAAAAAGGAACAAAGTTGTTAAAAACGGCAGTTTCCCCTGCTCCTATCTTCTGAATGGATAAGTTAAACACCTGATGACCTAAAGCGGTTGCCAATACGGAGGAGCCAAGGAAAATCAGCCAGACGCCAGCCGGTATCTCTCCAAGCGGCGGCAGCCCTCCCGGTTCAAGCAGCGTACTAAACACGAATAACCCCGCCGAACCAATAACAAACATCATGCCGGTCACCAGCCTTGGAGACAAATCAATCGTCGCTTTTCTAATAAACACAAAACTCAATGCCTGGGCAAACACTGCAGCAAGCATCAGTATATCCCCGGATGCCACACTCCCCGGCCCGCTCCCGGCACCTGCCGCAATGACCAGACAGACGCCGACAAATGCCGAAACAATCCCGATAAACTTAATTCTCGTAAAAGGGTCTCCTAAAATAAGCAGGGCCAGGATAGAGGTAAAAATGGGAACGAGTGCCACGATTAGCGAGCCGTTTACGGCCGTTGTGTTTGCGAGTCCAAATGCCAGGAACAGATGATGAGCCGTTACTCCTGTTAATGACGCAAAGGTAATGTACACCGCCTGTTTCTTCGTCAAACGCCGCCATTCTCCTTTGAGGGAAATAATAACTGCCAGCACTACGCCGGCTAATAGAATTCTCCATGACTGCATTGCAGCTGGAGGCACGTATTCCACCAGTATCTTAATCGCCACTACATTCATCCCCCAGGCAATCATTACGGCAAATAACAGCATATAATTTATCCACTGTGCTGAACCATTCATAAACAAGACCCCTTTATACTCCTATGCTTTGAAACCAGTGAAGCCCGCTTAATAAAAAGATAAAAACAACATACACCGTTACTAAAAAAGGGGTGTTTTTTTTAATCAGTTTCCAGGCAGGCACATTCATGAGATTAGACGCCATAAGAACCGAACCGGAAAAAGGAGAAAACTGCGTCGCCAGCATCCATGCGGCCAGCATCAGCATCCCCATAAACGAAGGCGTCACGCCAAACAAAGCCGGATCAAGCGAGCCTCCTATCCCAATAACAATAATAACAGGATGAATTCCTATAAAGGCCAATCCCATAGCCATTGCCATTAACAAGGCAGCAAGAACCGGCACCGCTCCCCCCGACCAATCAATTAATACACGGGTCAGCACGTCCCCAGCCGGACTCAAAGATAACGCCTCTCCAAAAAAACCAGCTGTAATAAAAATACCAAGTTCATTATATAATCGTTTAAAACTCCAGCTTACCTGCTCATGGGCACTTATAATATATCTCCGGAACATATGAAGCACCGCTGCCCAGATTAAAGGATAGATCAATCCCAATAAAACAACGACCGTCAGCATCCCGAACGGCAGGATCATTTCCATTGTAAAGGATAGGAGAAGCAAAAGAACAACAAATAGTAAGAACAGCCCAAGCTGCCTTTGCAGAAAAACCGGCTCTTTGTTTTCCGTGCGGTTTACCCGTTCATCCGGATCAGCAAATGCAGAAGACGGGAAAAACAAGGCTACAATCACACTATAAAAGACGGCCATGATCAAGCCGTAGCCTCCAATGTCTGTCCACGATAAATCGTATAGTACCAGAATCAGTGCTACATTAACAAAATAAGGGGACCAGAGCATGCAAAATCCAAAACCCCTAATAATCAGCAGGCCGAAACGTTTATTCTCGAAGGCGGTAAAACTCTCAGAACCAATTTTATGTACAAGCGGCATCGAACCAAGGTTTAATAATGATCCCATTCCGGCTGTTAACACATATCCAAACAGATAGGGCCTGGACCGGTGTTTTTGTTCTCTTTTCTGCAGGGCATGCTGCAGCGCTTTTAAAAAGCCGGCCCTGCTCATAAACACCCCAAAAAGCGGAACGAGGATAAACAAAGCAAGCAGGTTCATGTTTTCTCCTAAACTAAAGAGCATAAGAGAAAACGTTTCCCGATAGAATATAAACATCCAGAACCCGCTGCCGAGCAGCAAAATAATAATACTTCTCGTAAACCGATCCATTTTCGAAAGAGAAAATAAAAGCAGTACCCCAGCAGCCGTGCTGTATGTATACACAGCACCCGGCATGGAAAATATCTCATCAGCTAAATAAAACAAGACCGCCAGAAAGGTAATATAGCCCAGTAACCGTTCCAATATTGATATATGCTGCATGAGTTTTCACATCCCGCCCAATGCTTGTAGTAGAGTCCATTTTAAAACAATATTTTCATCGTACCACCTCCGTCGGGGTTTGCAAAGCACTCCTGCCCAGAGAAAAAGCCTCCGGTTGAATACAGCCGGGGGCTTTCACTTCGTTTCTTATCGTTAGAAAAGCTGTTTGCTTTTACTCGAATTTGCTTCTTTTACGTAAAGCGGCCTTGGAACGTCTGCGAACGTTTCACATCCATTTTCCGTAATAAGAATAGACTCGGTAATCTCGACGCCGTAATTATCAAGCCAGATGCCTGGCATTAAATGAAACGTCATATTCGGCTGCAAAATCGTTTTGTCACCTTTTCTGAAGCTGACGGTATGCTCGCCCCAGTCCGGTGGATAGCTTAGTCCAATAGAATACCCGAGCCGGGACTCTTTGTAATAGCCGCGCTTTGCAATCGTACGGCTCCAGACCGCTTCTACTTCTTCTGCGGTCATTCCAGGCTGAATGGCATCAAGAGTTGTTTCAATGCCCTCCTGAACGACTTTGGAGAGTTCCGTTACTTTATCCGGTGCATGGCCGATGGCCATCGTTCTCGACATCGGCGTATGATAGCGCTTATAGGCGCCGGCTATTTCAATTGTTAGATAGTCTCCCTCTACGTAACGACGGTCTGTCCACGTTAAATGAGGGCTTGCCGTATTTTCACTCGTTGGGATCATCGGTACAATCGACGTGTAGTCGCCGCCGTATTCAGCTGTACCCCGTATCTGTGCTGCGGTGATGGCCGCTGCTACATCATTTTCCCTTACTCCTACATCTGCCGTTTCATAGGCTGCCGCCATTGCATTTTCCAGAATTCTTGCAGCCCGTCTCATATATTCTATTTCCAGATCTGATTTAATTAAACGCACCCAGTTAACGAGTGTATTATAGTTTCTGAATTCGGCATCGGGGAGCTGGGTTGTAATACGCTCATAGCACATTGCCGTGAAGTAAAACGAGTCCATCTCCAAACCGATCTTCCTGGACCCCTGACCAATCTCAATAAGAATATTTGCTACAAAATCCATTGGATGCTTAATAGAAGACTGCACAAACTCATCCGGATAAGGAATAATATGATTCTCGTCAAGCCAAGTGGTCACTTTTGCGCTGTGCGCATCCATTTCCCTGCCTATCCAGATAGGCTGCTCTTCGTCTATCATAACGACCAGTATTTGGTGTACGTAAAACGACCAGGCGTTATATCCCGTTAAATAGTACATGTTAGACGGGTTGGAAACGAGCAGCACTTCTATTCCATATTCCATCATTTTTTGCTTTGTATGGTTCATCCGAACTTTATATTCATCAAGAGGAAACATTTCTCCACTCCTTCGCAGCCGATTTTTTTAAAAATCTTCCAACTTAAAACAAATAATCCGCTTTTCCGACATTTCCTCAATCGCAAAGGCTACTCCTTCACGGCCGAGACCCGAACCTTTCACTCCGCCGAAAGGCATCGCATCGATACGAAAATCACTGCTGTCATTTATCATAACGCCGCCGACGTGCAGCCTGCGTGCAGCCTTCATCGCAGCATCAATATTTTTAGTGAAAATGCCTGCCTGCAGGCCGTAGTTCACCTGATTGGATCGTGTGATCGCCTCATCAAGCGAGTCCACTGGGAAAATCATCACAACCGGACCGAATACTTCTTCTTTTACAATGGTCGCATCTTCCGGCACATTTTCAAGAAGGGTTGGATGATAAAGGGCACCTTCGCGCTTTCCTCCGGCTAGTATGTTTCCTCCGGCATCGAGTGCGTCCTCCACCCATTCCTGCACCCGCTTGGCTTCTTTTTCATTAATCAGCGGGCCCATGTCCGTGTCTTCAGATAGCTTTCTGCCTAATTTCACCGAGCTTACTGCTTTAGTCATGTGCTTTTTAAATTCATCATATACGCTGGATTCGATAAATATCCGCTGCACGCCGAGGCAGTTCTGCCCGGAAGCGGCAAACGCTCCGGATGTAAGAGAAGCCGCTGCTTTTTTCAAATCTGTATCCGCCATAACGATGGCCGGTGAGTTTGAACCAAGTTCCATGGATAATTTTTTAAGACCGGCTTTTTTTGCAATGGCTTCTCCTGTTTCCAGTCCGCCGGTAAAGCTGATCATGTTTACTTTACTGCTCTCTACAAGCGTGTCTCCAATGTCCCTGCCTCTTCCTGTAATAACGGTAAGAACCTTTTTAGGAAGCCCGGCATGCATTAGTGCTTCTGCGAGCTTTAGAGCGCTCAGCGGTGTCTCAGTAGCCGGCTTTACAATGATGGCGTTACCCGCAGCAATACCCGGGCTCACTTTGTGGGCTACAAGGTTTAACGGGTCGTTAAACGGCGTAATTGCAGCAATAATACCTACCGGAAAGTGATAATAATAGCCCATCCGGTTTTCATTTCCGGGCATTTGATCAAAATTAATTGATTCCCCTGTTAAGCGCCTTGCCTCTTCTGCACCAAGTCGAAGCGTTTCAGCGGCACGTTTTGCTTCCCCGCGCGCTTCATTAATTGTTTTACTGCCTTCTTTGGCTATCGTTTCTGCAAATTCTTCCCTGCGCTCATCAATATAAGCTGCTGCTTTATTTAAAATATCCATTCTTTCCCGTACAGTAAGGGATTCTGCAATAGCGGCTCCTTCTTCAGCCACTTGAATAGCATATTCCATGTCTTCCTTTGCAGCCGCCGGCACGGAATCAATCTGCTCTCCATTTTCAGGGTCATATACAGGAATACGATCTTCACGATCCACCCATTCTCCGCCTAAAAGCATTTTTCTTCCAGCTGTTTTCGTCGCCATATTGCTTCTCCACCTTTCTCGTACTGTTAAATAGATTATTTTTTCATGTTCAGCAGGTCTATCAGCAGGGCAAAACCGGTTTCCGGTATACCTGCCCCCGCACCAATCAGCGTCACAGGTCCCGATAAATCGCATTCGTACGTTACCGCATTCAGCGCGCCGTTAATTCCGGCAAGCGGATCATCGAGCTTTAAACGTTCCGGTGCAACGGAGGCAGTTACCCTGCCCTCTTCCTGGACTACTTTGCCTATCAGCTTCCAGGTTTCCCCGTTTTCTTTCGCTTCTTTCATATCAGCAGGTGTAAGGCTGGTAATGCCGCTTCTGGACACTTCTTCTTTTGTAATAGAGGCTCCCATTACGACATTAGCCATAATCACCATCTTGTACATGACGTCGTATCCTTCGATGTCATTCGTCGGATCTGCTTCCGCAAAGCCTTTATCCTGCGCTTCTTTTAACGCTTCCTCGAACTCAAGCCCCTGGTCCATCCTCATCAGCATATAGTTTGTAGTGCCGTTAAAGATGCCCTTGATTTCCCTGATATCGTTGCCTGCCAGAGAAGTCAGCGGCATGCGTATAGCCGGTGTCCCGCTCATCACCGTTCCCTCAAAAAGGAACGCTACGCCTTTTTCAGAAGCCAGTGCCTGCAGTTCTTTTACCGCAAGGGCTACCGGTCCTTTGTTGGTCAATACAGCATTTTTCCCGGCTTCGAACGCTTTTTTACAGTGGTCAATCGCCGGCTGTCCGGTATTTACATCCGTAAACGTAATTTCGATCATCGTATCGGCATTTGATTTTTCTATCGTTTCGATACTGTCCCAGCCTCGTACCAGCCCGCTGCTTTCCGGATAGCCTTCCAGCGTTTTGTGCTGTTTCAGAGAATCAAGCACCTTCTCGAGATCAAGTCCGTCCGGGTCATGAATGGACCCTTTGTACAAATCGGAGATAGAGACCACTTGAAAATCGGTACCGTACTGCTCTTTTAGTTTTTCTTTTTTATCGATGAGAATAGAGGCTAGTCCCTGCCCTACTCCTCCAAATCCAATAAATGCAAGCTTATGTGCCATACGCTCTCTCCTTTTCGGTTTACGTATTACTTCTTTTGCTGTGACGAAGGGCTGCATTTACTAGTATAGCTGCGCCGACTGGAAGCACTGCCTCTTCGAAATCAAACAGCGGCATGTGAAGCCCACTGTGGCTGCGCCCGGGTATTCCGGCTCCAATAAACATCATAGCCGCCGGCACTTCTTTCGCCACGTGGGCAAAATCTTCTCCCCCCAGCCCGTATGGCTCCTGCAGAATAGTCATTTCAGGAAACAGGTCTGCTACAGTATCATCTAGAAACTGCACCGTCTTCCGGTCATTTAATAAAGCCGGTTCCCCGCGGTGGGTAGAGAGCGTGTACGTTCCGCCGAGCGAATCAATAACATTAAATGCCTGTTTTAATTCCCGCTCCATCCGGCTGCGTGTGCTTTCGTAATAGCTGCGCATTGTGCCTCGTATATACACTTTGTCTGGAATTACATTGTAGCTGGACCCTGCTTTAATTTCCCCAATACTTATTACGGCAGGTTCAAGCGGAGAAATCCGCCGGGAACTTACTCCTTGAATGGCCTGCAGGAGAAACGAAAGCATCCACGTCGGATCAGTTCCCAGATGTGGATAGGCGCCGTGCCCGCCTGTTCCTTCAATAACTGCTTCAAAAGTATCCACGCTTGCCATACTCGCGCCTTCATGAAGTCTGACGCTCCCCAGAGGATGTTCCGGGTCTATATGGAGCGCATAAGCCTGGTCCACATCATCATAGATCCCGCTTTCCAGCATATAAGACGCTCCCGTTTTGCCGGCCCGGTCCGTATCTTCCTCGGCAGGCTGAAAAATAAATTTAATCGTTCCGGCTGCGTGCTCTATATTTTCAGCAGCAAGTCGTGCTGCACCCAGCAGCATAGCGGCATGAGCATCATGGCCGCAGGCGTGCATCACTCCTTCATTTTGGGAAACGTAGTGATGGTCATTTTCTTCTGTTATAGGCAGCGCGTCAATGTCTGCGCGCAGGGCGGTAACCGGACCTGTCCCCCGCTTCAGAATTCCAACGACACCGGTTTCAACCCCGGTGTCTTTTTTGCCTTTTAATACGGTCATTCCTCGGATTTCCTCCAGCTTTTCAGCAATAAAAGCGGATGTGTTTGTTTCCTGAAAGCTGAGCTCCGGGTATTGATGAAGCTCTCTTCTCCAGGAAGTAAGCTGCTCTGTCATAGCTTTTGCCTGAGTATAAATGTGGTGGCTGGAGTCCATGCATCTAGTCAACCTTTCTTTTAATAGCTTTTGGCTGCAACCGGCTCCGGCAGACACGCCAGGGCCTGGTTTAAATCTCTGATCAGGTCATCGGTATCTTCAATACCTGCAGAATAACGTACGAGGCTTTCCGGGATACCCAGTGCCGCTCTTTCTTCCGGCGTGTTTTCCACATGGCTCGTGGTTCTGGCCGGGCCTACCGTCGTTTCGACTGAACCGAGGTTTGCTGCTCTATTGGCCAGTTCCAATTTAGGAAGAAACAGCTTTACTGCCTCCAGTCCGCCTTTCATAGAAAAGCTGAACATCCCTCCGAAATCTTTCATCTGCCTTTTAGCGATGTCGTGGCCTGGGTGATCTTCAAGTCCCGGATAAAATACTTCGTCTATTTGATCATGATTTTTAAGAAACGTTGCAATTTTCATAGCGGATTCGCACTGCTGCCTTACACGGAGATGAAGAGTCTTCATGCCGCGGATCATAAGATAGGCAGCCATCGGATCCATTGTCGCCCCATTGATTTCACGATAATGGTACACCTGTTCAACAAGCTCTTTGCTTCCACAGATTACGCCTCCAAGAGCATCGGCGTGGCCTCCAAGAAACTTCGTAGCACTGTGAAGAACCAGATCCACTCCGTATTCCAAAGGATTTTGGTTAATAGGGGTGGCAAACGTATTATCTACAAAAACAAGCGCTCCGGCATCGTGCCCGATTTTAACCATCTTTTCAATATCTGTAATTTTAACGGTTGGATTGGTCGGTGTTTCTAAATAAAGGACTTCGCAGCCTTTATTTACTTCTTCTTCAATCTGGGCCTCGTTGCCCGTTTCACAGAGCATAACATCTATATTCATCTGCGGCAGGAATTCGCTGAAAATCTTATTTGTCCCGCCGTACGTATCTTTAACAGAAACAACACGGTCTCCCGGGCGCAGAAACGTAGCAAGGGAGTTGCTGATGGCAGCCATTCCTGTTGAAAAGCTGGTTGCCGCTTCTGCTCCTTCAAGCTCCTGCACTTTTTTTTCAAAGGACTCAACGGTTGGATTCGTGTTTCTACCATAGATATGGCCTTTTGTTTTACCGATTGCTACATCATACCAGTGGTCTAAATCATCATACGTATAAGCCACGCTGTGTACTACAGGAACCTGGGATGCCCCAAAAGCACGGTATTCCTTTTCGCCTGCCCATACTGATTTTGTTGAGGCTTTTACGTTGTTATCTTTAAATTCTGTCATTTTAAACCACTCCTTATTCGTATACAATTTCCTGTCTACCTTTATTGTATAGAAAGATTTATTATAATCCATTCATCAAATTGTATGAAGTTTCTGACTAAGCGTTTGACAAGTTGGATAATAGATTATCTCCCATAAACATATGCTACAATAAATGCAATAGAATACACTGTAGAAAAAAGTGGGGTGATACCTTTGTTTACCGTAAAAGATGTAATGGATCTTCCAGTGATGGATCAATCACTCCTGCTTACAGCTTATGAAGCAAGCAAACAAAACCAAGTAGAATGGGTATCAATTATTGAAGCCCCTGTAGAAGATTTTGTCCGTAAAAATGAGGTCGTGCTGACGACCGGTATCGGCTACAAAGACCATATAAACAGCCTGCTTACTTTTGTGCAGGAAGTAAGGGAGGCCGGGGCGGCCGCGCTGGTAGTGTCGATAGGCCATTACATACCACAGCTGCCGGAATCTGTAATTTCCTACTGCAGTGAACAGAAGTTCCCTCTTGTTCAACTTCCCTGGGACGTACGGTTCAGCGAAGTAACCCAGCAGATCTCTTCTGCTTTAAACCAGGAAGAACGGGACGCTGTGAAGCGATCCGACGGCATTCGAAAAGAACTGCTGGAGATCGTCCTTCGCGGAGAGGGGCTTGGTGAAATCACCTTTTATCTTCAGCAGCAGCTGGAGATGCCGGTCATTGTGACAGACCGCCGCGGCCGTTTGAAACACCAGACACGAAATGCCGAAAGGCTTAAATTGCTTTGGAACGATTATCTTCTTAACCAGGGAGATCCTCTTTCCTACTCCTATGAAGACGGCGTGGACGCAAAGACCCTTCCAAGCAACATGCATTGGATCAGCACCAGCCAATCCAGCATCCTGCAGCTGACAGTGCAGACAGCACGGGAAATTCAGGGGTTTATTTTAATTCAGTGGCCTAGTAAAGGAATAAAAGCGGAAAAAGAACTGCTTGACCACCTCATTCTTTTAGAACATGCAGCGACAACGTCTGCTTTATGTTTTCTGCATGACCAGACGGCACTGGAAACCGAGCTTCGCTTAAAGGATGATTTTGTATGGAGCCTGGCTAAAGGAACGTTTGACTCGCTCGATGACGCTTTATCGCGGGCCAAATCTTTGAACTATGACCTGGATACAGAATATTTATGCCTGATCGCAAAGCCGGAAAACAACAGCCAGCTTTTTAAGCACGGCAATCACGCGTCGCATTCTTATTCTACCTGGCTCCGCTCCATTGGGGACGTTCTTGAGGAAGAAACGTACCATGCCGGGCGCACTATGAACATAAAAACAATGAGCACCTTCCAAAAAGAAGAATTGATCATATTTGTGGAACTTTTCACCGAAAAAAGCATTGAAACCGCCTATCCTTTTATTGACCTGCTGCAATACCGGCTTGAACAGAAAAACCCCCAGGCTGTTGTATCCTGGGGAGTGGCAAAAACGTATGGACGCTACTGCTTTAACGTTAGTTTTCAGGAAGCAAAAGCGGCGCTTGATATCGGGCATGCCCACAAAGAGAAGGGATTTATCAGCACATTTGCTGACACTCGTTTTGACCGCGCTTTATTTGCCATGACGGAAAATGAGGAACTTGAAGAAATTACAGAGATTACTATCGCTCCTCTCCGGAAGTATTCAAAAGAAAGGGGAATAGACCTCGTGCACACTTTTGTCGTCTACAATCAGCATAAAGGAAATGTGAGCCAGACGGCACGGGCATTGAATCTTCACCGCCAGTCCCTTTTGTACCGGTTGAAAAAAATTGAGAACCTTACCGGCTGCAGCCTGGATGACTCTGACGAACTGTTTCTTATTGATTTATCCGTAAGACTTCATATGCTTCGTTCCGGAACGCCCTACGGCTTTTCGTCTTTGCATTAAAACGTATAATCTTCGGCTGCTTTCTGCAGTGTCTCGAGAGACTTCTTGTCAAAAGGAGTCTCTTTGTTTTCCAATTCCTCAAAATAGGCAGTGTATGCCTGCTTTAATGTTTCGTTGTAGCTGCTGCCGCACAGCTCAGCCTCTTTAACCATAGCAGTTGGAATCCAGACTTTTTCAAATTCCGCCAGCGCTTTACGCTCGTGAAACATCGCTACATCCACCTGATTCGGATTATGCAGGTCCCCCTGCTTTGGATGTTTACGAACTTCCCGGACTTTGATCAGTGATTTATCGTTTTTTTCATCTATTTTCTCTCCGATGTATACCCCTGTTTTATAAGGAACACGAACAATAGCTGTTTCCATAGTATCTTTTCCTCCTGTTTAGTAAATGTTTCAGCCTCCGGGTGTTATCAGCACAAACCAATCCCACAGTCTTTCAGACCAGGGAGTTAAGGTATCATCTGCAAACGGACGGAGACTGCTTAGTCCGAACACTTCGTCTGCTACTATAATAGCAAAGGAAAGCATAACCGTAATAATGGTGGCAGTCAGAATCAATACAATCACCGCAGCATAGACGGCTAGTATTCTAAGTAGAAATTTCCATGCTTTTTTCATAATTTCCCTCGTTTATTTAAGTGTTTTTTTCATCTTACCAAAGTTTTGCAAAAAAATCATTTTTAATATGGTTTGTGAAATTATATAAAATGCCTAAAAGAAACACCCGGCTGCCCGGGTTATTCTTTTATACTAAATTGGTTGCACCCATTAAATATCTATCGCATTCTCTGGCTGCTTCACGGCCTTCGTTAATAGCCCAGACGACAAGGCTCTGCCCTCTTCTGCTGTCACCGGCTGCAAATATGCCTTCACGGTTGGTTACATATTTACCGTATTCCGCCTTCACGTTGCTGCGGCTGTCGGTTTCTATTTTCATATCTTTTAAGATGCCCTGCTCCGGTCCGGTAAACCCTACCGCAAGAAGAATCAGTTCAGCTTTCCAGACACGCTCTGTATTTGGAATTTCTGTACGGATTTTTTCTCCGTCTTTCCATTCCGTTACTACATCAATCGTATGAAGCTCTTTTACATTCCCATTTTCATCGCCGACAAATTTCTTTGTCATCACTTTATACGCACGTGGATCTTCTCCAAACACAGCTTCTGCTTCTTTATGCGCATCTTCTTTGCTGTGAACGATTGGATAAAGCGGCCATGGATTGTTTTCTTTTCTTTCCTCATCTTTTTGCACGTTAATATCAAATTGAGTAAGTGACGTACAGCCGTGGCGGAGAGATGTTGTTATGCAGTCTGCTCCGGTGTCCCCGCCGCCGATTACGATGACATTTTTATTTTCCGCATTGATATATTTATTATCGGAGTACTCTGAATCAAGAAGGGATTTCGTATTCTGGCGTAGAAAATCCATCGCATAATGAATCCCTTTGAGATCATTTCCTTCTGCCGGGACGTCGCGGTGTACTTGAGAGCCCGTGCACAAAATAACAGAATCGTAGTCGTTGGTCAGCTCTTCTGAAGAAATATCTTTGCCAATTTCTACGCTGGTGCGAAATTCAATGCCTTCTTCTCTCATAATATTCAACCTGCGGTTAACAATATGAAAAGGAAGTTTCACGTCAGGAATACCGTATGTCAGTAAACCGCCGATCCGGTCATCTTTTTCGAACACCGTCACCGAATGGCCGGCTTTATTGAGCTGGGCGGCAGCGGATAGGCCGGCCGGCCCTGAGCCGATCACGGCTACTTTTTTGCCGGTTCTTTTCTCAGGAATCTGTGGTTTAATCCATCCTTCTTTAAAGCCTTTTTCTACAATTTGAAATTCTATCGATTTAATGGAAACAGGATCATCGTTGATAGCTACCGTACAGGAACCTTCGCATGGTGCCGGGCAGACTCTTCCAGTGAATTCCGGAAAATTGTTCGTTTTATGAAGCCTTGTTAATGCTTCTTTCCATTTCCCCCGGTACACTAAATCATTCCATTCAGGAATAAGATTGTAAACAGGACAGCCAATATCGCCGGAACCAGGCATGGATGTACCTGTCTGACAGAAAGGGATTGCGCAGTCCATACAGCGCGCTGCCTGCTTTTCTACTTTTTCTTCAGGCATAATAATCGTAAACTCCTGCCAGTTTTTCACTCTGGCAAGCGGGTCTCTCTTTGATGGAGTCTCTCTTTTATACTCCATAAATCCTGTAGGTTTCCCCATTTCCTTCACTCCAAACATTCTTTTCTAGTCAATCTATGTGTGAAAGCAGGGGAAGAAAAACGTCTTCCCTTATCCTGCCTTTTTAGTTTTTACCAGCTTCCGCCTTGCTGAGCTTGCTTTCATCAAAAGCCTGCATGATCGCTTCCTGCTCATCAAGTCCGCTGTCTTTTGCTTTTTCAATAAACGACAGCATCTGCTTAAAGTCATGCGGTATTACTTTTACAAATGCATTCACTTTATTGTCCCAGTCCTGTAGAAGACTCTCTGCAAGGGCACTATCTGTATATTTGAGGTGGTTTTCCACCATCTGCTTTAGTTCCTTTTTGTCTGCGTCGGTTTCCACTTTTTCAAGATGCACCATTTCTGTATTGCAGTGGGTTTCAAAATGACCGTCTGTATCAAGAGCATACGCCACTCCGCCGGACATTCCAGCTGCGAAATTCCGTCCGCAGGTGCCCAGGTTCACGACAACTCCGCCGGTCATATATTCGCACCCGTGGTCTCCAACGCCTTCCACAACGACATTTATACCGCTGTTTCTAACGGCAAAGCGCTCTCCCGCCATTCCACGTACATAGGCTTCACCGGAAGTAGCTCCATAAAAGGTGGTGTTTCCAATAATAATGTTTTCCTCTGCAATGAATGTAGCCTCATCGGGCGGCACTACAGTGATCTTTCCACCGGATAAGCCTTTTCCGATATAGTCATTGGCATCGCCTATCAGGTTCAGCGTCATCCCTTTTGGAACGAATGCACCAAAGCTCTGGCCGGCGGACCCTTTAAAGGTAAACCGGATCGTATCATCCGGCAGCCCGGCACTTCCATACTTTTTCGTAACCTCACTGCCGACAATGGTTCCTGTTACCCGGTCCGTATTCTGAATTGAAAATTCTCCGAATACCGGCTCACCGTTGTCAAGAGCTGGCTTTGCGGCTTTCATCAGCGTTGTGCGGTCAAGTGAAACATCAAGGGAGTGATCCTGTTTGATTGTTCCAAAATGCTTGGACTGGTCCAGCTTTCTTGGACGATACAATAAATTAGTCAGATCAACTGTACTTGCTTTCCAGTTGTCTACTTCCTGTTTCTGCTCCAGAAGGTCCGTGCGTCCTACCATTTCATCGATGGTTTTAAAACCAAGCTCTGCCATGATCTCACGCATTTCTTCTGCTACAAATTCCATAAAATTGACTACATCATCCGGTGTGCCCATAAACTTCTTGCGAAGTTCCGGGTTCTGCGTTGCTACGCCGACCGGACACGTATCCAGGTGACAGACTCTCATAATAATACAGCCGAGAACAACAAGCGGTGCCGTAGAAAATGCATATTCCTCTGCGCCCAGAAGCGTAGCAATAGCTACGTCTCTTCCGGTCATCAGCTTTCCGTCTGTTTCCACTGTAATACGGTCCCGAAGGTTATTAAGCACCAGCGTCTGGTGGGTTTCCGCCAGGCCGATTTCCCACGGAAGGCCGGTATGCTTAAGGCTTGTTCTGGCAGCTGCTCCCGTTCCTCCGTCGTATCCGCTGATTACGAGATGATCGGCACGGCCTTTGGCAACACCGGCAGCGATCGTTCCTACTCCGGTTCCGGAAACAAGCTTTACACTCACCCGGGCTTCTGGATTGGCATTCTTCAAATCATGAATCAGTTCCGCCAGATCTTCAATGGAATATATATCATGGTGAGGCGGTGGAGAAATCAGGCCTACTCCAGCCGTGGTGCCTCTTACTTCTGCTACCCATGGGTACACTTTATTGCCGGGAAGCTGGCCGCCTTCTCCTGGCTTGGCTCCCTGCGCTATTTTAATTTGAATTTCGTCGGCATTTACCAAATAGTGACTTGTCACGCCGAATCTTCCGGACGCTACCTGTTTAATCGCACTTCGTTTCAAGTCTCCATTTTCTTCCGGATTAAAACGCTTCGGGTTTTCCCCGCCTTCTCCTGTATTGGACTTTCCTCCAATTCGGTTCATGGCAATCGCTAATGCTTCATGGGCTTCTTCCGAAATCGACCCAAAAGACATTGCTCCTGTTTTGAATCGTTTTACAATATCGGATACCGGCTCTACATCTTCGATAGAGATCGGGTTCAGGCCATTCTTTTTAAAAGCAAGCAGCCCCCGGAGCGTCGTTTGATCTTTTTCCTGCTTATCGATTGCTTCGGAATATTTCTTGAATAACTTATAGTCCTTGCGTTTAGTTGCATGCTGAAGCATATGGATCGTATGCGGATTATACTGATGCGGTTCACCATTTCTTCTCCATTGCAGATCATCACCCGGATCGAGGGTTTTGTCCTGTCCTGCAAGTTCCGTATAAGCACGGCGGTGCCTCATCATCACTTCTTCACCGATCATATCAAGCGTTACGCCTCCGATACGTGAAGGTGTCCACGTAAAGTAGTCGTCCACCACCTGCGTATCAACACCGATCGCCTCAAATATCTGGGCGCCGCGGTAGCTCTGAATAGTGGATATGCCCATTTTGGACAGTACTTTCATAACTCCCTTTGTAACGGCTTTAATATATGTCTGAACGGACTCCACGTAGGAAGTATCTTCGAGCAGGCCGTCCCTGACCATTCCATCAAGGGAGTCGAACACGAGATAAGGGTTCACTGCTTCTGCACCGTAGCCCAATAGCACGGCAAAATGGTGTACTTCTCTTGGTTCTGCCGATTCAACCACCAGACTGACCTGCGTACGCAGACCGTTACGGATTAAGTGATGGTGCAGTCCGGACAAGGCAAGGAGTGCTGGAATTGGAGCATAGTTTTTGTTAACATCCCGATCGCTTAAGATAAGGATGGTAGCGCCCTGCTCAACGGCACGGTCAGCTGCATGAAACAACCTGTCCATCGCAGGTTTCAGGCCTCTTGCCCCTTTTTTGCTTTTAAATACCATAGAAAGCGTGACGGACCTTAAGCCTTCAGTTCTATTTGACCGAAGTTTTGCTAACTCTTCGTTGTTAATAAACGGCGTTTTCAAATAAAGATGTCTTGCACTTTCCGGTTTCGGATGGAGCAGGTTGCCCTGACGTCCAATTGAAGTGCCGACAGCCGTTACCAGTTCTTCACGTATTGCATCAATAGGCGGATTGGTCACCTGGGCGAAAAGCTGTTTGAAATAATTGTACAAAAGCTGCGGACGTTTAGAAAGCACCGCCAGCGGGGAATCGTATCCCATAGAGCCAACAGGGTCTGCTCCTTCGAGCGCCATCGGTTTGATCATTTTTTCCATTTCTTCATACGTATAGCCGAAAGCGAGCTGTTTTGTTTCAAGCTGCTCGAAATCCGTATTGTAAACCTCACGGCTTTCCAATACATCTTCCAGATCAATCATATGTTCTTCTACCCACTGCTTGTAGGGCTTTTCGGAAGCAATTTCGTGTTTGATCTCTTCATCCGGAATGATTCTGCCTTCTTTCATATCTACAAGCAGCATCTGACCGGGGTGAAGTCTTTCTTTATAAAGTACATCTTCCGGCTCAATATCAAGAACGCCAACCTCGGAAGACATGAGTATGTGATCATCTTTAGTTACATAGTACCGGGCAGGACGGAGTCCATTCCGGTCCAGACAGGCTCCTACCTGGCTGCCGTCTGTATAGGCTATCGCTGTAGGGCCGTCCCACGGCTCCATCAGCGTGCTGTGGAATTGGTAAAATGCTTTTCTTTCTTCGCTGATTGAAGCATCATTCTGCCATGGCTCCGGGATCATCATCATTGCTGCATGAGGCATTCTGCGGCCGGCAAGCGTCAAAAACTCAAACGCGTTGTCAAACATAGCCGAGTCGCTTCCGCTTTGGTCGATGACAGGAATTTTATTAATATCTTTTTCGAACACTTCTGAACGAAAAATAGCTTCTCTGGCGTGCATCCAGTTTACATTTCCTTTGATTGTATTGATTTCGCCGTTGTGAATTAAATAACGGTTCGGATGGGCTCTTTCCCAGCTTGGAAATGTATTCGTTGAAAAACGCGAGTGAACAAGCGCCACCGCTGTATCAAACGAAGGATTAGAAATATCAAGATAAAATTCCTTTACCTGTGCTGTTGTAAGCATGCCTTTGTAGACAATCGTCCGCGAAGAAAAGCTGGCAAAATAAAACGCATCATTTTCCTGAAGCCCGTTTTGCGCTTCATCTTCGCTGCGCTTTCGTATAACATACAGCGCCCGTTCAAACGCTTCCCTGCTTTTTATATGATCAGGACGTTTCACAAACACCTGACGGATCGTCGGCATCGCTTTTAAGGCAGCTTTTCCGAGCGTGCTGTCATCATGCGGCACATCTCTCCACCCAAGAAGTTCTGCACCTTCCTGGCTGATTATATCTTCCACCTGCTGCTCACACTTTTCGCGTCTTGATGCATCATTGGATAGAAAGGCCATTCCTACTCCGTAAAAGCCTTCCTCAGGAAGAGAAAATTCTAAGTCCGCTTCTTCTTTAAAGAAACGATGCGGAACCTGCAGCAGTACTCCTGCGCCGTCTCCTGTGTTTGGCTCATCACCCTGGCCGCCTCTATGTTCAAGATTTCTTAAGATCTGCATCGCTTTTTCTACTATATCGTGCGACCTTTTTCCTTTAATGTTTGCAAGAAAACCAATACCACAGTTATCATGCTCAAATTGAGAGTCATAAAGACCCTCCCTCCGTGAATATACAGGCTTTGTCATTGCCCTCTCCACCCCTCTGCTACTATATATAATTCATTTACTTCTTATTTAATATACAAAAGCATATCATTTTTCTGACATTTCGGCAAATTATATCCCATGAAAAAAAAGTATTGAAAACGCTTTCTTTAGGGGTTTAACAGAATTTTTTATTTATTCAACGAATGTATAGTGATAAAAGCTATTACATATTTATACAACTACTTCTGCCAAACATTTTCTGTCGTAAATGTAATCGACCGATCCCCGTCAGCCTTTCCCTCTTCGTTTACGAGCCGTTCTGTAATCTCTACTCCGCCTTTGTTATTCATTAACAAAATAGTTTGAGATCTTGTTCCGTATTCTTTCATTTTAATAAAAACCGAGGAAAGGTTCTTTTCCAGGTCTTTTCCCACCCCGGTATCAGGAAGGTCCGGCTCTTCATACTTCCGTTCGCTTGACAGGCAGGAAAACAGCTCTTCTCTGCTGATCTTATCACGAGCGGCAGCTCTACTTACCCCTGCCTTTAATTCCTCTACTTTCGGCCACGGGGTATCAAGCGCTGCGTTACTCAGGCCGTAAAGCCCTTTTTCAAGCCGCACAGGCTTTTGGTCGCTTTGGTTGGAGTGATAATACACTTCTTCAAGGCTGCCCGTGAGCAGATTATACCCCGAGTAACGGTACCTGCTTGTATGAAGCGCTTCTAAATAGCTCTCCAGATTCTCCGCTTCCAAAGCTTCCTTCACAATAAATCCTCTCGACAGATCCCCCGGCTGTTCCAGTGGATTTCTTACATTTGTGACGAGGGCAAAACGACCGGCTTTTGTCACTCCCATCCAGGTGCCGCCAAGCTTTAAGTCTTTGCCGGCGATAATAGGAGAGTCTGTCCATTCATGGAGCGGCTCTGTCGGTCTCTCGAAAAATTCATCACGGTTGGCGGCAATGATCAAAGGATAATCTGATCTCATGTTATAGCTTATTGTCAATAAACACATGTACGTCTCTCCTAATCACTCATCTATATAGTTTACTTTTCTTCTTTTCTTATATGTTTCAAAAACGCCGTGATAATGCAGAATTTCCGCTTCTCCCTGCTTCCAGCATAAAAGAACCGGACTGCCGTCTATCTTGGCCGGAAAATCCACGAGACCCTGATCAATGCTTTTTACAAAAATGCTCTGCTTCTCCAGCTGCTGTATAAGCTGGCGGGACTGAAACTCCCAAAAATCTATTCTTGCTTCCAGCATAAACAGTTGTTCTTCATCTGCCTGACTGCCGGCAGAACTTTCCTGCTTGTGATGAAGACGCACGGCCAGCAGTTCCCGGTATTTCAGCTGCAGTTTCTGCAGGGCGAGCATTTCCTCAGCCAGGTCTTTCAGTGTTTTATTTGCTTCTTCAAGGGTAAAATAATAGGAAAACACGTTAAACGCTCCTTTTTTATAACAAACCGCCTTCTATCTGTTTCTACTGGTTTATCCAATGAAACGAGCGATGAGGTTAATCGTATCTAATAATGAGGAAAATAGGAAGTCATTTGCACACAGTTTCCGGCAAAATGATATAATATTTTCAATATAGATGAGAATGTTTTTGAACGAATCCAAAGGAGGATACAAAATGGATACGAATCAACACCTGAACGCAGATAAAGAAAAAAGTACATCCAAAGAGGCGGAAAAGTTTATACAGCGTTTCCGTGAATCTAAAGATACAGATGCACTGCTCACATCTCTTGGCGGACTGGGACAATCTGAACAAAAAAGCGCCGGGGATTCCCTCGATTCACTAAAACGGCCTGTAAAGGAAATGATGAATCAGGAGGGAAACGATCTTCCGGACAGACTGTACGAGCTTAAAGGAATGGTCAGCGAGCTGGAGCCTGAATATTTAAATGAGACAAAACTGCAGAAAACCTGGAACAAGCTGCTCCGCCGGAATCCGATTGAACAGTATTCCAAGAAATATGAAACGGTAGAAGCCCAGGTGGAAAACATTGTGGAAGCCCTGCTTATAGGGCGCGATAAGCTGCAGGAAGATAACCTGATGCTCGATCAGCTGAAAATAACAGCACGTGAACGGATACTAGACCTCGAAAAGCAGATTGAAACCGGACGGCAGCTTAATGACATGCTTGAACAGGAAATGACAACGGAGGAATGGAAAGATAACCCGGCTGAACTTCAAAAAGGCCAGGTGAAAGTGATTTCACGCGTTAAAAATATGAGCCAGGCTGTTATGGTACTTCAACAATCCCTGGCAAGTGTCGATCTTATTAAAGAAAACAACGAAAAGCTGGAAGAAGCCGTATTTAACGCGATTACGATGACGAAGAATATTATTACGGTAACAGCATCCATTCAACTGGCCCTCGGCAATCAGCGTAACGTTATAAATGCAGTTAACAGCGTCAATGAAGCAACGGAGAACATGATATTAACGAACGCACAGATGCTCAAAACCAATACGGAAGACACACTTCGCACGCTTGAAGAACCGGCAGTGGCTATGGAAACATTCCGAAAAGCCTACGCCGATGTGCAGGCAGCTATTGAACTAACCGAACAGTCCAACGAGCGCATTGTCCACTCCGGCAAACAATTTATTTCCGAGCTGGATGAGTTGAATAAACAAATGAAAACAAAGCTGCTCGATTAAGTGAAAGCAAAGAGGTGGTAGACATGGCGAAGAATTGGATGGCTCATCCATGGGTGGACCGTTTTGTTCCAGACCACCGTCGACAAGTAGAAGATCAGATATTTTCCGATGCACACGGTCTTGTCATGATTCAGGATATGGAGGCGGCACTTGACCGGCTCATTGAGTTTGGCAAACAAGTTAAAACAACCCAGACCTTCAAAAAATCCGGGAAAACATTTTACTTCCGGCTCCGCGTTAATCAAAAAAGGATGCGGCTGCTGAGTTATGAAACGTATAAATCGGAGGCGGCCATCAAAAAGCGCGTCACGATTGAATATGTCCGAAAAGCTTACAATCCCGGTTCAAAACAAAATCGTTTCAAAGAAGCCTATATTCAATACCGTAAAAATGGCGAAACGTATTTACGCAGCATCCGAAAATCCCGTTTTTTTCAAGGGGTATTTTATAAACTGGAGCAGCTCGATGACCAGCTGCTCGGCAGAATTCCCGCGGCTGAACCGGCAGCTTCTTCTGCTCTTACCACAGAAGACAAGCACTTTGTCGATTCTTCCGAAGAGCCGTTTCAGTTTATTTATAAAACAGAAAGCCACATTAAACTGGCCCGCTCCGGATTGTCGCGTGCTTCGGAACGCTGTCTTATGGAAATTGTGCAGGAGGCCCGGGAAATCACCAAACATTACGAGCTTCTTGATCTTGAGGAACGGTATACGGTTAAGCGCATGCTTCAAAAAGACATTCCTTCCCTGCTCGAAGCTTACCGCCTTCTTTCTCCGGACAATCAGCTTGTACGACAGGAAGAACTCACCTCTACTTTGCGGCAGATGCGTTCCACACTTGAAGAACTTCATCATAAAGTGGACACGCTGAAGGCAGAGCGTGTTGATTATTTGTTTAAGCTTCATGAAAAACGATACCCTCCAAAAGACCAGCGGTAGCCTGCGCCGCTTTTTGGTTTTATCTTTTTTGTAAACCCTTACATAAAAAAGGAGTGACACGATGGATCAATTAAAAAATATGACAAAGCTGGAAAACGACTTATGGATTTCAGATGGGATGGACTTATCGGTGCCGGGACGTACAGGTACCTATGTTTTACCGGGTGACAGCCTCGCAGTGATTGAAACGGGTCCAAGTTCTTCTATTTCCCATTTAAAAGAAAACCTTCAGGAAATTGGGTACTCTTTTAAAGATATCCGCTATATTATTTTGACGCATATTCATCTTGATCATGCCGGTGGAGCCGGCCTGCTGCTTCGGGAATGTCCGAATGCCGAAATTATCGTACATCCAAAAGGCGCCCGGCATTTAGCAGACCCATCCAGGCTTATAAAAGGCGCCAGAGGAGTTTACGGCGATGATTTTGACCGGCTTTTTAACCCGGTCCTTCCGGTGCCGGCAGCCCGCATCATATCCGCAGCGCCTGGGGAAACCCTCTCTTTATCCTCTGAGAGAACGCTGACTTTTTATCATACACCCGGACATGCTGCTCATCATATCAGTATCCACGACAGCTCTTCGAATGGCATTTTCACAGGGGATACGATCGGCATCCAATATGTCGATGCCACCGCTCATAACAGACAGATATTTCTTCCCACTACATCTCCCAACCAGTTTGATCCAGAACAAATGCTTGCTTCACTGGACTTTCTTCTCTCACTACAGCCTGCCGCTATTTATTTCGGGCATTTTGGCAGGAGTGAAGACATTACAGCAGTCAGCAGCCAGATCCGCTATTGGCTGCCTGTGTTTGTAGAACGGGCAGAAAAATTCTCCGGTGAAGATAATGCCCTGGAAAATCTCCAGAAAGATTTATACCGGGAAATTCTTGACTATTATGATCTTCCCCTGCTCGCAGAAGATGATCCGTTAACATATCTTCTGCAGCTGGATATGCACGTCTGTGCGATGGGACTTCTTGATTACGTTAAAAAGAAACAGCAGAATAACTAATTCTTGCGAAAAGCAGCCAAAATTGCTTATAATGGTTACATTTCCATGAACGATAAATAGTTATATATATGCAATTGGAGGTTTTTTTGTGAATCGAGCAGATGCAAAGCAACAACAGGGCCGGACCGTTTTGATTGACCTTGGAAACGAAGGGACATTTTTTGCTACATTACATTCGATCGTAACCCCGCCCCAGCAGGTATGGAATGGAGAAGTGACAGTGACCGGTATTTTTACACTGCCTGTCTTTTCTAAAATCGATACTCTGCTGGATAAGCCCGGCAAAACAATGCACGTCAACGGGCAGAAAATATTCCCGGTTTCTCCGGACCGTCAACAGGTTTCTTTTTCTGTTACACTATCCGAAGCGATTGAAGATAAAAAAGCACAGATTACAGAGCGGAGCAGACAGAACTCCCTTGAGATGAAGCAGTACAATGATATACTCCGCCAGCTGTCCCCAAAGGATGCCGCTCTTCATCCTCCTATCGATGACGTCCACTATATTTATTATAAAATAGAAAGATCCAAAGACGTTATTTATTTAACCGAACCTAAAATGGGAGACGTGCTGGAACTGGCAAACTGCCCTTTTCAGCTGGAAGCAGCCGATCCCAAGCAGGGATGGATCAACGTCACCCATATTAAAGGGTTTCGTTTTGCCGATGAAGCCGGTGATATTTTGACACTTCGCAACCATGATTGGGTACGTATCCATCCAGAACAGTTTGAACCGTATACCATTCTTTTAACTGAACTGGATAAAACATCCCGCCAGGGCTTAAAACAGGCGCTTGTTCATTTTTCGCTAACAGACAGCGACCTGCTTGAATGCCATAACCGTCTTTTGTATGAGCTGCTGCAGAGCAGCCCGGAAGCCACGTTGAAGGGCGTTAATTTTATTTCCTACCAGCGTAATGGTTTGACGGTTATGATTCAGCATCACTACGTACGCCATATTCATAATAAAGAAACAGATTATGTATATGACCGGTTTGAATGCACCGCAGACAACGGGGAACGTAAAATTTATGTGTATACAAACAATGCGTATACAAAAAACGAGAAAACCGATCAATAATTTATAATAAAAAAGAAGTGCGTGCAGTTACTCTGCAGGCACTTCTTTTATTTTTGGTGCTTCTGAAAACCATTGAAGAAGCTCTTCTCCTTTTTTATCCTCTGTATCGCGGAGGTGAAATTCCCTGCCGCCGCTTGACGATAAAATATCGACCGTAATGGAACATAATTGATGCCTTTCCTGTAAATAATGATGCTGTTTTGTATAAGACTGGATGGCGGTTTTTGGAAGGACCGCATGCTGTTTGCTGACAAGACGGTTCTGCAGCACGAGCTTACTGCTGTTTTCAAACAAACCGGCCGCGCGGTACTGATTCCAGCCCAGCCAGCATAGGAGCAGCGGCAGCACAAACAGAATATAGCCATAAGGCACCCAGATAGCTGCGGCACCCGCCAGCAGCCATGATATCCAGGATGCCCTGAACATATAGCGCCTCGCCGCCCGCTTTGGTACAGGGGAGAGATCCGGCTCCATCTGCAGATCGGGGCGGACGTGGCGAATTATTTCTTCTGCTGCGTGCCGCGGCCCAAGCGGAAGCAGTACGGTGGAAAATGATTCTTTTTCCGATCCGCCCCCCGCGCTGTCAATATAAATCCTCCACAAACCGAGCATCTGCTGAAATGGATTACACGTATAGCGGACGCTCGTAATTCGTTCGGGCCGGAGGGTAAGCTGCTTTTTCTCGAGCAGCCCCCGTTTAATAATCATTTCTTTATTAATCAGTGTAATTTCAAACTGGCCGTACTGCAGCATCGTTACAATTGTCGAGCCGGTCCAGGCAATGATCGCAATTAAAAATAAAAATAAAACAAGAAACCACAAGCTTAAATCCAGAATATACCCAACGGTGCTTTGGTAAAAGGATTCAGGAATAAATTGATCAAACTGCGAAAAGACAGCCGCCGCCGCTGAAAAAAACAGCCCGACCTTTCCGGAGGTAAGCCCTGCCAGAAGAATGTAACGGGTTGGTATTTTTTTTTGGTACGTTATTTCTTCCCGCGTTACTTCCTGCTTTGGATCTGTATCCAGCGCTTCGGCCTCTTCCAGATCTGCAGAATCCGGCGTTCCATATAAAAGAGATTCCCGGATTTCTTCTGCTTCTTCTTTTGTAAGTGCAATAATGCTTACCTCGGGAATGGTGCCGCCGCCTGCTGTTTCAATTTTAATTTTCACAAGGCCGAACGCCCTTTGGATAATTCCTGCTGATATATCCACAGACTGGACTTTTTTGCGCTGTATGTACCGCTTTTTTTTCACAAATATTCCCTGTTTAATGCGAAGTTCCTGTTCTTCCAGCCTAAAACGGAAAAACAGCCAGGAAAATAAACTATGCAGAAATAAGATAAGCAGCAATGCTGGAAATATCCACTGCTGACCAAATAAAGTACCTGTACCGCCCGCGAAAAACGTTAAAATCAGCGGAAAAATAAAATCTTTTATCCGTGATACAAAAAGAACGGCTATGGCAGCTCCATGCATTCGCTTCCATTTATTCATCATCCGCATCAGCTTCTTTCCTGCTGTATAAGCTGTCTTCTGCCTCCGCCAGCCTGGAAATATGGTCCCTCAGCTCCTGCCCGACTTCCTCGGAAAGCGCCGGGATTTCATGAATACCGGCTGCAGTGGAGATGGTCAGCGCGGAAAGTCCGTATTTTTTATAAAGCGGTCCCTGGGCTGTATCTACGTGCTGGATGCGCGACATCGGAATAAGAGTATGCCTGGTGATGACTACACCGCGCCGCAGCTCTACCTCTTTTTCATATACTTCGTAGCACCATCGCTTCCAGGTCATTGCCGGAAAAAACCAGGCTTTCCATACGGCAAAGACAGCGATTACAGGAAACACCACGCTTACAAGCCATACCGGCCAGTCCTGTCTGATTGTAAAAATAAGCAGAGCAGTCGGAAGCGCCAGATAAACCAGCGCTTCGATCGCTCCTTTTATTCTCCATACAGATAATGCTTTTTTAGATATTTTTTGGGAAGGAAGAGGACGGGAATTCATTCGTCATCCTCTTCCACATAAATAATTGTGACGCCTTCGTTTTCCAGAACAGCAAGCGTTTCCCTGTTTAATTCTTCATCAGCCAGCAGGCCGAGCGAGCGCACCAGCTCGAGTTCATCCAGATGGCCTTTTTCCGCATCTTCCACGAGTTCCAGTGCTTCCTGCAGCTGCTTTTCTCTCAGCTTGCTTTTTACTTCGTCTTTTGTCATCGAAATTGCCTCCCGCCCTTAAATTATTTACCTTCTGACATCCGCTCGGTCATTTGTTTCCATACAGAGCCTTTTGCTTCTTCCCCGCCTTCAATACGCTCGAGTGCCATCTGCGCCTGAAGGGCCACTTCAAACTCCGTGTCTTCTGCAGCTTTCTTCAGGGCAGGCACAGCAGAATGATCCCCTACTTCATAAAGAAACATTGCTGCACGCCAGCGCACAAGTTTATTCTTGTCTTCCAACGCATCAATCATAGCAGGAGTGCCGCCGGTGTCGCCTAAATCGGAAAAACAGTCTCCGGCGGTCCGTCTGACGGTTACCGACTTGTCGTTTAACCCTATAGTCAAGTAGGGCAGAATAATCGGATCTTCTATCATTCCCAGATACATGACAGCCAGCCTTCTAATGGACGGCTTTTCATCGTGCAGGGCTTTCTCCAGAACCGGAATATCTTCTTTTTTGGGATCCATCTGTTCGAGCAGCGCGTACCGTTCTTTCCAGTCCGGAGCATCCAGCATATCAAGCGTTACTTTTTTAAAACGCTGGGCATACTGTTCGCTGTTTTCTTCTTCGGACAATGCCATTTTCACCAGACGGTCCAGCCGATCCTGGTTGTAGACAGCAGAGATCTCTTCCGCTACTTCTTCTCCAATCGCATCCAGGTCGTTTCCGTAACGAATGCCGTGCTCTTCCCATTTTCTCTGCAGAACAATGTTATCTTCTTCTTTCTGCGCCTTGAATGCTGCTTGCTGAAAGCGCTCAGGAAGTCCCTGTCTTTTCTCTTCTTCTCCGGCCATAATTTTCAGCTGCATCGGAATTCCTTTAAACATCTGCTTTTGGATCATAACTTCGCCAAATGCTTCCGTTCCTTCTTCTCCCCCATCAGCAGATACTTCCGCTTTTTCGCCGAATAAATTCCTTACCTTGGGAAGCAGTTCTTTCCAGTCTGCTTTCGGGTGACGTTCAATTGCCATGAAATCAGCTACGTGATAAACGCCTTTAATTCCTTCTACCGTAAAAATATTCTGGATTACCTCCGGAGCCTCTTCTTTATTTTTCAACGTGAAGTTGTGGCTTTTTCCAGCCTCCAAAGACTCATCGAGCGTCAACTTCATCGTGTTTGGACTTGGTGTTGGTTCTATCGAAGTAATTCTCATTTTATCATCCTGCCTTTCCTGTCGTATCAGGTTTTCTTTCTTTTAAATTGTAACATACCCACGTTTCAGACAGCCAATCTCCACTATTTGTTTTCAAAGGAATATGTGGAGATTCATGTATGAAAAAGCAGGGATAGGGTATACTAGTAAAGAAATCAGCTGTACAGCTGTTAGAGGCAGTAGCACAAGGAGGTCATTACGATGAAAGTAGCCGTCTTATCCGACATACACGGAAACGCCAAAGCATTAAAAGCAGTTCTCCGGGAGCTTACGGACCGGAATATCGACAAAATGTACATCATCGGGGATTTGAGCTTTAGAGGTCCTGAACCAAAAAACGTCCTTGAAACCGTACGCTCCACTCCAGCTAAAGTATTAAAAGGCAATGCGGATGAATGGATCACAAGAGGCATAAAAAAAGGCGAAGTGCCGGACCGGGCGCTTGGCCTGATGAGCCAGGAAAGGGACTGGGCGCTGGAGCGTCTGACAGAAAACGATCTAACTTACCTGGAAAACCTCCCCACTTCTTTTTTGGACGAGCTTGAGGGTGGTATTACGATGCATGCCTTCCACGCTGTTCCATCCAATTCCTTCGATGTCGTGCCTGCAGATGCAAGTGATGAAGAAATGCTCGATAAGCTTGCTTCGGCTGAAGAAGCCGATATTTATATTTACGGGCATATTCATACGCCTTTTGTCCGAAAAATTGGAAACAAGACGATTGTAAATACAGGAAGCATCGGTCTGCCGTTTGATGGGGATCCCCGTCCTTCTTTTGCACTTCTTACGATAGAAAACGGCCAGGTGGAAGCTGTGATAGAACGCGTTGATTACGATAACACGCGCGTCATTCAACAGTATGACGCAGGCGATTACCCAAATAAAGACCAGATGAAAAACATCGTAAAAACAGGCAAAAAGCCCAAGTAAGGCTTCTTGGAACTACAAGCAGCTTTAAAATCCCGGACCAAACACAAAAAGAGAGACCTTTTGCCAATGGCATGGTCTCTCTTTTTATTTATTTAACGCTTTATTAACTGATGAATCCCTTGGATAATTTCCGGAAAGGAAGCTTTGTCCGAATAGCTTTTCTGTATTTCCAGATGTTCGTCCAACAGGAAAGTAGTCGGTACTCCACCGCATTGATAAGCATCATATACCTTGGTGCCGTTATCCTTTAAAACAGGAAAGCGGTAGCCCGTCTTTTCCAAGAAACGGACGGCATCGTCTTCCCTGCCTTCTCTGCCCGTTACGTTAATGGTTAAAAACCCCATAATGTCTTTATCCATTTGTTCATAAAACAGGTGTTTATAATGAAGGTCTTTCATGGAATCCGGACACCAGGATGCCCAAAACGTCAAAATCAGCGGTGTCCCTTTCCATTCTTCCAGCCGGTGCATCGAATCACTGTGTATATCCGGCAGTTGAAAGTACGGTGCGTTCATTTTCGATAACTCCTTATTTCAGCATGCTTTGCAGCTGTCCATGAAGCTGTTCCAGCACATAAGCCGGATTGTCAAATGTATGCATTTTCTTTACAGGCTTTCCATTTTTGAAAACAATCAGGCAAGGCACGCTCTGAATTTTTTCTGTCACAGCTTCCTGCGGTATTTCATTAATGTTTACTTTATAAAAAGGAACGTCATATAACTTTTTCATTGGTTCTATTACCCGTTCGGCAATTTGGCATGTTCTGCAGAAAGGAGACGCGTAAAACACTGCGCCGGATGGCTTTTCTTTCAGCAGCTTGAGATCTGTTTGATTAATCTGCTCCATTTTCTCCTCTTTCTACGACTCGTGGACGGCGTCATTCCACTTCTTTATATCATTGGCGACTTTAGGGAAATCTTCTGCAAATGGATATTCTTTTAAGCTCTCTTTGCGGTCGAGGTCACTCATTTTGTTCCATACTGCCTTTAATTCGTTAGCAGCTCTGGTAAATTCCTGTAGTTCTCTTTTTAATTCACTCATAGGTTCTGCCTCTTTTCTTCAAAGGGTTTGAAACGCTTCAACTAATGCTTTACCGTATTGGGGAAGGTCAGGCGGACGGCGGCTCGATACAATGTGGCCGTCTGTAACGACCGCTTCGTCTTTCCAGACCGCTCCTGCGTTGGTCATATCGTCTTTAATTCCTGGTGTACTCGTTACCGTGACGCCCTGCAGAATCCCTGCACTGGCAAGCACCCAGCCGGCATGGCAGATCTGGCCGATCACTTTCTTGTTTTCATCCATATGCTTTACAAAGTTCAGGACTTCTTCATAGCGGCGCAGTTTATCCGGTGCCCATCCTCCCGGGACAAGAATCCCATCAAACTGGGCTGCGTCAAGATCTGTGAAAGCTGCCTCTGCTTCTGCGGGAACGCCGTATTTTCCTTTATACACACGGCCCTTCTCTTTTCCTGCAAGCACCACTTCGGCGCCTTCCTCACGGAGCCTCATAACCGGCACCCAAAGCTCCAGGTCCTCGAAATCATCTTCTACTAATGCAATCACGCGTGTATTGGTTAAACTCATATCCAGTTCCCCTTTCTCTTGCTGTGCTGTTACTTATTTCCCCTGTTTTTTCCTATACGAAACGAATTTTCTGGGTCATTACCTGCAGATCTGCTGTACTGACCGCTTTGTTTCCTTGCTGCCACATATCTTTCGGCAGTTTTCTGCCTTGAATCGTAAAACTAAAAGAATCCAAAAAGGGAAAAGGCTTCATCTGCACAGACGAGCTGTCCTGCCAAAGCGGATACACTTTTTTCTTGCCGAGAAAAGAAAAGCGGTGCCGGAATCCCTGCTGAAACCAGCTGATTTCCTCTGCTTTTGGGGTGCCTGCTTTGTTCATGCAGGCATATAATGATACATCATCAAAAAACTGGAGAACGCTCAAATGCCTGTCCAGACGACTTGTATCTTTTATTCTTTTTTTCCAGTCTTTCTGCCGTTTCTGCTCTCCTTCAAAAAAAGACACGCCTGCTGCAGACGTATCATTTTTTAGAAAGGAAGCATAATGCATACTCAACAGAATACCGCTGTACAAATCTTCTTTTCCTGCCGCTTCGATTCCTTTTTTATATGCATCCAGCTTCTCCTCGAGCGGGTAATTCAAAAAAGAGTAAGGATGACCTTCCGGAGAAGAGAGAACGACCCGGTCCAGAGGAATCCAGGCGTTGTCATGCCGGCGGATTGCATATAAAAGCGAATCCCACTTTTTGTCTTCTTTCCAATTCGGATTATTAATCTGCGCGGCTGCTTCTGCACTGAGCCGGGCATGTTCATGCTGTTCTATTAAAAAATAATATGAGGAGAATTCCTGGACAATCATGCTCTCGGCCTCCTTTTAAATCAAGAAGTTAAATAAACTTTCCTCTTTATCGATTTCTTTGTAGGAAAATCCTTTTTTGTTAATTCGTTCAATCAGAGGTTTATAATCTTTCTGGTTTTTTAACTCAATGCCTACGAGAGCCGGTCCATTTGCTTTGTTGTTCTTTTTATTATATTCAAACCGGGTAATATCATCGTCGGGTCCGAGAACTTCATCCAGAAATTCACGCAGTGCCCCCGCACGCTGAGGAAAAACAACAATGAAGTAATGCTGGAGTCCCTCATAAATTAAGGATTTCTCCCGCATTTCTTCCATTCTTCCAATATCGTTATTTCCTCCGCTTAAAATGCAAACGACGTTTTTTCCTTTGATTTCCTCTTTGTAAAAATCAAGCGCTGAAATAGGCATAGCACCGGCCGGTTCCGCCACAATCGCATTCTCATTGTACAGCTCCAGAATCGTCGTGCAGATTTTGCCTTCCGGCACGAGTTTAATTTCATCAAGAATCTCTCTGCATACTTCGTACGTAATATCTCCCACCCGCTTAACGGCTGCTCCATCAACAAACTTATCTATTTTCTGAAGTTCCGTGACGCCGCCGTTATCAAATGATGCTTTCATTCCAGCTGCTCCGGCGGGCTCGGTGCCGATAATCTTCGTGTTCGGGGAGATGGATTTAATATAGGTACCAACGCCGGAAGCAAGTCCGCCGCCGCCGATCGAGCAGAAAAGATAGTCGAGCGGCTCTTCTATGTCATTCATAATTTCCAGGCCTGCGGTCCCCTGGCCTGCAATTATTTTTTCGTTGTTAAATGGATGAATAAAAGCCATTTGATGTTCGTCACAGTAAGCCATCGCTTCCTTATAGGAATCATCAAACGTATCTCCCGTCAGAACAACATCTACATAATCGCCGCCGAACAGTTTAACCTGTCCCACTTTTTGGCGCGGAGTAGTCGTTGGCATAAAGATGCGTCCTTTCACTTTTAAGGCGCTGCAGGAATAGGCTACCCCCTGCGCGTGGTTCCCTGCACTAGCACAGACTACCCCATTTTTCATCGTTTCTTCGGAAAGGCTGTGCATCAAATGATAGGCCCCTCTGATTTTAAAGGACCGGACTACCTGCTGATCCTCTCTTTTTAAGTAAATATTAGCCTGATAGCGCTCAGACAAAACCTGGTTCTTCTGGAGAGGCGTATGATTAACAACGTCCTTCAGCGTTTGGTTCGCAATAATGATATCTTCTATATGAATCCTGCTCATTTGTCATTATCCTTTCTGCCTCACAAAACTATCCTGCACACATTCCATTATGCGCCTGCTGTCTTCTGTGTTCAACTGCTGTACATTGTACTACATCTGGGAACCTTTGAAAATAAAATGGAGAGGAAATACAGTGCTTAATTGATTAAATACAAAAAATTCACTATACTATATAATAGGTAAGCAGTTTTGTGTTATGTTTTACATAAGTTAAGCATTTTACAGGGGGTAAGCGTATGTACAAGTGGATGGCTGCATTAATGACAGCCGCAGTTCTAGCTGTTTGGCCTGCTTCAGCCCACGCATCTGTAAACGCGTGGAATGATGCAGAACCTTTATTACTTGTCGTATTGACTGTTTTTTCTATTGTAAGCATTATGGCGTTTATCTTTTTCATGGTGCGGGATAACGGTTGAAGAAGGGAAAATAAGCTTCCTGCAGGGACGGACTAATTCTGTTTCGGGGGGCTTTTTTCTTTTACCGTGTTCGTTTCTCCGTTCCTGCCGATTAAAATGAAAAAAACAGGGAATATAAATACAAACAAAACCGGAAGGACTGACGATAATGAATGATATGTTAAAAAGAGGCTTTTTTCTAGGTCTGGGAGCCGCAGCATACAGCCGGGAGAAAGTGCAGAATTATTTGGATGACTTGGTCTATAAAGGAAAAATCACACCTAGAGAAGCGCAGGAGTGGAAAGAGGAATTAATCCAGCGCGGCCGGGAAAAAGAAAACAAGTGGAGTGAAAAACGCAAGGATAAAACCGAGCAGTCTTTCAAAGATATGGGCCTTGCTACGGAATCCGATATTCTCCGCCTCGAAGAAAAGCTGCATGATATTGAACAAAAGCTTGCTGAGAGGCCGAAAAAAGACGGATGGGATCACCCGGCTGAGTGATACAGGCTGAGGAAAGGAAGCAGGAACCATGGCTATTACGAAAGGACTAAAGCATGCGAACCGATACAGACAAATTGCAACAACGCTGGCCAAACACGGCTTTGGTTATATACTGCGTGAGGTAGGACTATTCCATATCCTCTCTCTTCCTAAACGATTGTCTGCAGAATCGGATGATTTTAACGCGCAGTCGATCGGTACGAGGCTTCGACTCGTCATCGAAGAACTCGGTCCTACCTTTATCAAACTCGGCCAGCTTGTCAGCATGCGCAAAGATATTTTTCCCCCTTCTATTATAGAAGAACTGGAGAAACTTCAAGCTGAAGTTCCTCCTTTTTCAGTAGAGCTTGGAAAACGCATGATTGAACACGACCTTCATGCACCGGTAGACGAAATTTTTCAGTCCTTTACAGAAGAACCTCTGGCTGCAGCTTCTATCGGACAGGTGCACCATGCCGTTCTACATACGGGGGAAGAAGTAGCTGTTAAAATATCCAGACCCCACATTAAAGAAATAATTGAAAAAGACATTGACGTTCTCCGGGATCTTGCCAGGCTCTTGTGCCAGCGTTTCCACTGGGCCAGGTACTACAGGCTTGATACGATCGTGGAAGAATATGTAGAAGCTATACGTGATGAAGTCGACTATTACATCGAAGCACGTAATACGCAGAAAATAGCTAGAAATATGGAAGAATTTTCTTCCGTTTACATTCCTCATATTTATGAAGAGTACTGCAGCCGCCGTGTGCTTACGATGGAATTTATACAAGGCGAAAGCCTGCATCATTTGGAACATTCCCCGATAAAGTATGATAAGAAAAAACTGGCACGTCAGCTCGCTGATTCTTTTCTTCATCAAATGATGATTAATGGTTTCTTTCACAGTGATCCTCATCCCGGAAATATTATTTTTACAGGGAAAGACACGGCCGCCTATATTGATTTCGGACAAATTGGCCGGTTAAGCCGTTCGATGCGCTGGGAATTTGTCAACTATGTCATCGCCATGACTAAAAAGAAGCCGGATGAAGTGACAAAAGCTATATACGAAATGGCAGATTTTCCGGACGACCTGGATACCGAATTATTTACAGAAGATATTGAATACCTGTTATCCAAATACTACGAGACGCCCTTACATGACATGAGCATCGGAAAAGCCATAAATGATATATTTGCCACCGCCCACCGCTATGAGATTAAAATTCATAAAGAGTACGTTATGCTGGCCAAAGCCGTGATTACGATTGAAAGTGTCGTAGAAGAGCTTGATCCGGATCTCAGCATTATGGAGCTTTCCGAGCCTTATGGAAAACGACTTTTTAAAGAAAAAATTCATCCCAAACGGTATATGGATGAAGCAGTAGACGAAGCAAAAAAACAATCTGAATATTTATGGGACATGCCTAAACACATGCGCGATTCACTCGAGAGAGTGGCTAAAGGAAAAATCGGCGTTGATATGGATATTCCGGAAATACATTTTATTCTTAATAAAATGGACCGAATCAGCAACCGGCTTTCCTTCAGCGTCATTCTGCTTGCGTTTAGTATTATAATGGTCGGGCTGATCATCGGCTCCACTTTCGGCGCTTCCTCTTCTCCGCTTGTGCAGATCCCGGTTATTGAAATTGGCTTTATTATTTCCTTTTTTATGTTCATTTGGCTGTTATTTGCGATTTTTCGTTCGGGACGCTTTTGACGGACTTGCCAATAAACGGCAAATCATTTATTATAATGAGACTTTGTTTTATTGATTATACAGAGATTTGGCTTATCAGCCGGGTCTCTTTTTTATGGGCGGAGTAAATACCGGAAGAGGGCGGATGCAATGATTTCATGGGAATTATTAAATATTATTGGTACGATTGCTTTCGCTTTAAGCGGCGTGATTGTAGCGATGGAAGAACGATATGACATTATCGGTGTGTATATATTAGGTTTTGTGACGGCTTTTGGAGGGGGCGCGGTGCGTAATCTGTTGATCGGGGTGCCCGTTTCAGCTCTTTGGGACCAGGAGCTGCTTTTTACCATTGCTTTTCTTCTAATGACAGGGGCCTTTTTTCTGCCCCAGATCTGGTTCCGGCAGTGGACGAGATGGGGCGTCCTGTTCGATGCGGTAGGTCTTGCTGCATTTGCCGTCCAGGGGGCTATATTTGCTGCACAGATGGATCTGCCGCTGAGCGCTGCAATTGCTGCAGCCGCATTAACGGGAGCCGGTGGCGGGATCATCCGTGACCTTCTCGCAGGCCGCCGCCCGCTCGTATTGAGTCGTGATATATATGTAGCCTGGACGATTCCTGCCGGTTTATTAATAGGCAGCGGACTCATTGATCAATTCTTAGGCTATGTTCTTATTCTCGCCTCCATTGTTGCGCTCCGCATGTTGAGCGTTTATTATAACTGGCAGCTGCCTCGAAGACAGCTTCCAAGTTCATAAGCAAAGCCCGGTGCTTTCCGCACCGGGCTTTTTCCTATTTGTTTTCGTTTGTCTCAATCGGGAGATCCGGGTAGGAGGACCAGTCGCTCCAGCTGCCTGCATAGAGCCGCACATGATCAAATCCGGCTTCTTCCATGGCCAGGACGTTTACAGCCGCAGTTACGCCGGAACCGCAGTAAGAGACCACCTGATCATACTCCCCAAGCTCCTGGAAGTGTTCTTTGAGCTGGTGCGGGGTTTTCCATGTGTCTGACCCGCTTACAACATCACTCCAAAAATAGTGATCTGCGCCCGGAATGTGGCCGGCCTGCGGGTCTACTTCGTCTTTTTGTCCGGAATACCGTTCATAATCCCTTGCATCAATGAGCTTTGTTTTGTCATCATGCAGAGCTACTTTTACTTCTTCAATATGAACGAGCATATTCGGCTTTAATTCGGTCGTAAATATCTTTTTATCCGGCGCCGGAATGTTTGTATCTACCGGTCGCTTTTCTTTTTCCCAGGAAGAATAAGAACTGTTGAGCACATATACATGTTCATGCCCGAGATAGCGCAGCATCCACCATAGTCTGGCTGCCATTGCCCCGTTCTGATCGTCATAAACGACTACCTCTGTAGTAAGATCAATGCCCCACTCTCCTACTTTGACAGCAAAGCTGTCCATATCCGGCAGCGGGTGCCTGCCTCCATGCTCTTCAGCAATATCAGATAAATCTTCTTCCAGGTGTGCATAGACTGCTCCCGGTATATGTCCTTTTTCATACTCCTGCCGCCCCTGTTCCGGCTCGCCAAGTGTAAAGCGGCAGTCTGCTATTACTGTTTTTGTTCCGAGCTTTTGTTCCAGTTCATCTGCTGTAATAAGATGCTTCACCTTTATCCCCTGCTTTCCTTCTCTTTCCAGGCGCTTTCCAGGCTCCGGAGTACATAATGGATAGATTGGTTCATCTCTTTAAATCTTTTTTCCTTTGTGTCCGGCTGAAAACACGTAACAGAAGCGATCGTCATATTCTCGTGCGTATCTTCGAGCTGCTTTTGATGCAGATAAACCGGCTGTTCTTTTAGTACCCATTCTGAAGCAAGTGAAAACCACTCATCGGCGAGCGTTTTCACTTTATCAGCAAAAGGTTTGACCGTTTCAAAAAAATAGTCTCTATTTTTCGCATGTTCCATGCGTTCTTCATAATAGCGCAGCATCGCTTCATTCTGCTCAAGAAGCTCTTCTGTCACTTCGATTAGTCTATTCATGCCAAAGCCTCCTTAATCGTTTTCATGAAGTCTTTGGGCTACCGTTTCCGGCTGAATCGCGGAAAGCATGACGTGGTCACTGTCTGATAGAATAATGCTTCTTGTTTTTCTGCCATTCGTCACGTCGATCAGCATTTTTCTTTCTCTTGCTTCCTGTATCATCCGTTTTGTCGGCGCTGAATCAGAACTCACAATCGATACGATCCGATCCGAAATAACCATGTTTCCAAACCCTATATTAATTGCTTTTTCTGTCATGATATCCCCCTTTTTCTTTCCTATGTAATCGTAACATGAAAGTTCATTCCTCTGTCCACCCCCCGCCGCATTCTTCTGATTCTCACATTGTGCAGTTTGTGCTATTATAGTAGAGATGTCATGCCATTCGTAAAGCAATGAAAGGAGCGAATCATTAATGGCATTCCGTTATCCAAATGGAAAAAAATATACACCGCTCTCCCATGAGAAGAAAAAAAAGCCTGTCCCTGTCTCTGCCAAAGATTATGCAAACCGGGGCATGTCGCTTGAAGAAGATATTAACGCCACTAATGAATATTATCTGGAGATGAATATAGCCGTTATTCATAAGAAACCGACGCCTGTACAGATCGTTAACGTCGATTATCCTTCCAGAAGCGCCGCCAAAATTACGGAAGCTTATTTCAAACAGGCTTCCACTACCGATTATAATGGCCTTTATCAAGGACGCTATATTGATTTTGAAGCAAAAGAAACCAGAAACAAAACATCCTTCCCGATGCGTAATATCCATGATCATCAGGTGGTGCACATGAAACGGATCATAGATCAGGGAGGGATTGCATTTCTGCTCATCCGCTTTACATTGTTAGAAGAAGTATACTTTTTTGAAGCCCGCCACTTTCTGAAATGGTATGACAATAGTGACACACGTAAATCCATTCCTAAAGCAGCGTTCGAAGAAAATGGCTACCTCGTTCCTCAAAGCTATCAGGCCAGAGTCGATTACTTAAAGATAATCGACTCCCACTACACATAAGAATGTAACTTTTTTAAAGGATCAGCGACTAACGGCTGCTGATCTTTTGAAAGCAGGATCGAAGAAAGGAAGAATAACTACATGAGTAACGAATACCGTTCCCGCCAGGATAGGCGTAAATCTTCAAAAAGCAGAGACGCTGAAAAGAAGCCTGCCAAGAAAAAAAGAGGCCTGCCTCTATGGAAGAAATTATTTATGGCTTTGATCGCCGCCGCCCTTATCGTAATGACCATCGGGGCCGTAACCGCCGTTGCCATGATCAGCGGTGCACCGGACCTAGATCCGGAACAGCTTGTTCTTTCGGAAGCGGCGGAAATATACGATCAGAACGGAGATCAGATTACGCGTCTGCAGTCCGGGGAAAATCGGACGCTTATCGATATTAATGAAGTACCCGATGATGCAAAAGCGGCGTTTATCGCCGTAGAGGATGCCCGGTTTTATGACCATTTCGGCATAGATTTCCGCCGTCTCGGCGGTGCCCTGCTCGCTAACGTTTCCGATGGATTCGGGGCAGAAGGTGCCAGTACGATTACCCAGCAGGTTGTTAAAAACGCCTTCTTATCTCCAGATAAAACAATCGCAAGAAAAGTTCAGGAACAGTATCTGGCTGTCCAGCTTGAACAGCAGTACAGCAAGGATCAAATCCTGGAGATGTACTTAAACCTTATTTATTTTAACCAGGGAGCTTACGGCATCGGCGAAGCCTCCAGTATTTACTTTAATAAAGAGGCAGCCGAGCTGGAAATTGAAGACGCAGCATTACTCGCTGCTATCCCAAGACGCCCAAGCTACTATGACCCTCTTCAAAATCCGGAAAATTCGCTGGAGCGCCGGAATCTTATTATTCATCTAATGGAAGAACAGGAATTCATTACAGCGGAAGAGGCGGAACAGGCATCCAGCGTTCCGTTGGAAGACCAGCTTGACCATACACCTTCCGAGGAAGGTGCTGTCTATGATTCCTTTATCAGCCATGTGCAGAATGAACTTGAAAACATAGAAGGAATTACTTCCACCGATTTGTATTCTGCCGGTATGCGGGTGTATACGACGCTTGACCGCGATGCTCAGGATTATGGTGAAGAAGTCGTTCAGTCCAATGAACAAATAGCGGGCTATCCGGATAGTGAAGAATTCCAGGTCGGCTATTCATTAATAGACACCGAAACCGGTGCCATCAAAGCGATGGTCGGCAACCGCCAGGGAGCTGATGTTGCCCGCGGCTTTAACTACGCGACCGGGGCGAACGCCGATGCCGGCTCGACTATTAAGCCTATCGTCGACTACGGTCCGGCCATTGAGAACAACCAATGGTCCACGTATCATCAGCTTACGGATGCAGAACACTCTTATTCAGATGGCACACCGATACGGAATGCTTCCAGAAACTACGCCGGGGAAGTCAGCATGCGTGAAGCACTGACCCGTTCATTGAATATTCCGGCACTTAAAGCTCTTCAGGAAACCGGCCTTCCGGAAGCAGAGGAGTTTGCTGAAGGACTCGGCATTGAATTTGATGAATTCTACGAATCCGCCGCCCTTGGTTCATTTGAACCCGGCGTGTCAAGTCTTGATATGGCCGGAGCCTACGCGGCTTTTGGCAATGGCGGTACGTACAATGAACCACATGCTATTACCCGGATTGAATTTCCGGATGGTCGTGAAATAGAAATGGAGCCGGAATCCACTGAAGCGATGAGTGATTACACGGCTTACATGATGACAGATATGTTAAAAGATGTAGTGTCTGAGTCATCCGGAACCGGACAGGCAGCAAACATCCCTGGTCTTCCTCTTGCAGGAAAAACCGGGACGACCAACTTTACCCAGGATGAACTTGATGCGAACGGCATTCCGGAAGGCGGCGTGCCTGATGTCTGGTTCACCGGCTATACGAGCCGGTATACCGCTTCCGTCTGGACCGGATTCAGCGGCCAGCGCGGAGCCAATTATATGAATGAATCCGAACGGGAAATTGCGAAAGAAATATTCAGGCTTACAATGGATGATATCTCTGCCGGAATCGATACACCAGATTTTGAAATGCCGGATTCTGTAGAGGAAGTAGATTTAGTTAAAAGCACAGGAGAGCGGGCCACCGGCTCCACGTCTTCATCTGATATTACAACCGAGCTGATTGTCAAAGGCAGCAATCAGGACTTGACCGCTCCACCTTCCGAGCCCGACATCGGCTCCGGTGATGATGCCGGCGAAACGGATAATGCACCAGTAGAAGAAGTTCCGGTAGAAGAACCGGTCCAGGAAACAGAAGAAGCACCAGAAGAAGAGGCTCCTCCTGAAGAGGAAGCAACCGAAGAAGAGGAAGTTACGCCGGAAGATGAACCTGAAGATGGGGAGTCTTCCGACGGAACAGATGGCACGACAGAAGAAGAAAGCACAGAAACAGAGGATGAACCTGCTGACTCAGGCGGTACGGAAACAGAACCTTCCGAAGACGGCGGCCAGAACAGTGGTAACACCGAAGAAGGCAACTCCGGTGAAACCGATCAGGGCAGCGGCGGGTCTTCCACGGAAGAGTCAAGCCCCGATGAAGGAGCAGAATCCAATAGTGCACCAGAGGATGAAGGATCTGCTTCATCCAACAGTGTGCCTGATTCTTCAGAAGAAGAATCAACCGATTAAGCAGTATTATATAAATACAAAAAGAGAGCAGCCTGCCGGGGCTGCTCTCTTTTCGGATTGTCGAGAAACTATTTCACCTTGGATATCTATATATGATATCGAATTCTATTAATACTTTGTTGGAGGGGTGACTCCTGCAGAACAGCCATTGGTGAAGATAAAGAGGTCGTTCTTTTCCTCTTTAGCTGAGGTATGACCTGCGGAAAGCACCCCTATATAGGCTTTTGTATAAAAATACGTATTTATTGTCTTTTTGTACGTCGTTAGGTTTTATTTCCAAATACTTTTACTGGTTTTCAAATTCGGCTTTCAGCCAGTCTGCTTCTTCTTCGATAAAAGATTTTTTGTTAATATCGTAGAGCCATTCCAGGCGCTCCAGCTCATCGTTCAGCTGCTGTTCGAAGCCTTGAGCGGCCCTGGTTTCCAAATCAGCCGTAATCGCTTCTGTTTCTTTTACAAGCAGCTCCTGGTAAGTTTTGACGATCGTATTCATCTGGGAACGAATATCGCCGGACACCTGCTGTTTCATATCCAGGTTCACTTTATTTTCAAAAAAATCACGGCTCGACCGAAACATTGACACGTACACTTCTTCTTCAAGAGACGGGAAGGTAATCGGTGTTTCCCATTCTTTCCACTCCACCTCCGGAACATCCAGAAGCGGCAGTTCTTCTTTCCATTTATCTGCGGTAAGATTCATTTCCTGCATCGTTTTTTTCTTTACAAGGGATTCTATCCGTATATGCAGGGTTTCTTTTTCCTGCATCACAAACTGGCGTACAAATCCATCCACTTCTCTAATACCATTTCTCAGCTGCTCTTTCTGCTGCTTCTTGGATGAGGCCGAAATGACAGCAGGATTCACTGCCATCGAGAAGTAATCGTTCATTCCGAATGTTACCCGGTCAATTAAGTAAGCACACTGTTCCTCAATTTCCTGCAGAAAGGTCGGCAGGTGCGGGTGCAGGGAAAGCTCCTGCAGTTCGCTTTTTTTAGCATGAACAGCCTGTTCCTGTTTCCGCTTTTTATTTTCCAGCTCAGCTGTGTCCCTATTCATAGCCTGCAGCGTACGCTGCAATTCTTTTGTTATGCTGGAAATCCGGTTTTGGATAGCTGCCAGATGGCTGGAACGGAGGTCGTGCCAGACTGAATTAGTGAACTGTGTTTCAAAATCCTGAAACCCGCTCGATACAGCCCTGTTGCCCTCCTGTTTATCCGTTAACGCCTGTTTGCTTGATACAGCAGTAAGACGCGGTGCTTCAAATCCATTCCGCTTTAACTGATCGCGCACATGGCTTTTTACTCCATTTAGTTCGGCAGGGCTGTCCGCGAGATCCGCTGCATTTATTAGGAAAAACAGCTTATCCTGGGAGAAGCTCTCATTAGCCCGGTTCAGCTGCTGCAAAAAGATCTGGTCGGCTTTGGAAAAAGCATGGTTATAGTACGTTACGTAAAAAATAGCATCGGACTGTCTGATCTGCTCGAAGGCGACATTCGTATGCCTTCCGTGAATGGAGTTAACTCCGGGTGTATCAATAAGTTCCAGACCTTTTCGCGTCCAGTCGCAGTCATAATATACGATTACCTCTTTAATCATGGAGGCTTTCTCTTCCTGAGCCACCCAGTCCTGAAGCTCGTCCAACAGAATGGTTTTTTTCGTTCCCAGGTCCTGTTTGTAGCGGTTTATACTTTGCTGCAGCGTGTATAAGTGCTGATAGTATGTCCTCAGCCGGGCATTAGCCTGCTGGCCGGATGGACGTTTCCAGTTTTTCAACGTGTGAAACGTCCAGCTTTCGCCGATTTCTTTGGAGACAGCCTGTATTTCTTTATCCAGAAATAATTCTTCTTTTAAATGCAGATCCACCGTTCCGTGTTCATGCGTATCATCACTCTTCAGCACACGGTTTATCGCCGCGGTCGTTGGGTGTGGAGACACCGGAAGCACATTACTGCCGAGCATCGCATTAATAAAGCTTGATTTCCCTGCGCTGAATGCCCCGAATAAAGAAATTTTAATATGGTTGTTATTATACTGGTTTACTTCACGTCTTAAGGCCTGCTTCTCTTTTTGAAACAGCGGCTTTTCAATAAATTTTTCTAAATAAGATTCTACTGCAGGAATAACCGATTCATCCATTTGTCTAACTGCCGCTGCTTCCTCCGTATATTCTTCTGCGCTGATCAGGCTTTCCGTCTCCTGCACGATGTGCATTTCCGGAATGCCCTGAGGCGCTTCCTGTACGGAGGCCTGTTCAATCTGCTCCTGCAGTGCTTTGGATTCGTTTTGTTTCAGCCAGTTTCGGGCCGCCTGTTTTTTTGCTTCCAGCTGCTGTTTTGTTTCTTTCCACTGCTCCCACCACTGTTTGTACGCCGCGGAATGCTCTGCTTCCTGCTTCTGTTGGGAGGCACGATTTTCATAATACGTATGCACCGCTTCCTGCAGCGTATCAAACAGATCAGCTGACTGTGTTTTTAAATGGCGGGCTGCGGACTGGGATACCTGATCGATAAATGTATACAAAAATTGGCGGTCGGTCGTCTGGGAAGAAATAAACGAGCGTAGAAATGCAGAGTCTGCTTCAAACGATACACGTTGAATGGCTTCTTTATTTGTATTAAAAAGCTCTTCATCATATGTTTCCATTTGATTTAACAGATCGCGGAGGTGAAAGACCATTTGTTTTTTAATTTTTTCGTTTAGATCCGCACAAAGTTCTGCTTCCCTTTTTTCTCTTTCCGCTTCAATTTTTTTCTTTGATTTAAGTAGTCCTCCTGTTTTGAAACCGGGATCCATACTTTCCAGCCATGATTTTGCTTTTTCAGTCGTTGTATGTGGAAAAAGAATCGCATTTTCCAGTATCTGCTTTCTTTCTTTTGCCGTGTGCGCCAGCTTTTCTTTTTTCTCCGCTTCTTCTTTGGAACGGTCTTCACCGGCTCTGTCTATTTTCTGAAGAACCGCCGGGTCCATGCCCTCCGCCTGCACTTCTTCTTCCCATTTCTCCCAGGCTTCTTCCTGCTCATCTTCAAGCTGTTCGAGAAGATCATATACGGCTGCTGTTTCGAGTGCCTGGATGCTTGGCGCTTTCAAGGATTTGCTGTGATACAGAACGGACTTAATAAACCGGGTAAAGTCCTGTTTTTGATTTAAAGGGTGGGACTCTTCTTTCATCGAAGTAAAAAACAGCGATAAAATACGTATATTGGATTTTGCCAGCATATTTCTTACCGCATTTTCAAACGATTGGATGCTTAACTCTTTGTCATTATGTTTATCAATTTGATTAATAACGAGAACAATTGGTTTTTTCTCTCTGGATAACTGCTGCAGAAACTCAATATTTGTTTCGGACTGTACATGATTGTAATCGGTCACGTATACAATCATATCTGTCGTAAACAGCTGGGAGGCTGTTATTTTCTGATGGTCCGGGTCCGTAGAGTCCACACCGGGCGTATCAATAATGGCTGCATGGTCGTCAAGAAAAGGAAACGGCCCGTAAATTGTCATTTCTTTAATCGCATTGCCGTCCATTCCCCATTTTCTTGCTTTATCCCAGGGGATTTCCTGCTCCCATTTGCGCGTGCTGCCACCCTGGTCCACCAGCTCAAGCGCCACCTCACCCTTTTTAATCGAAATAATGTTGGCACTGGTTGGAATAGGACTTGTAGGAAGTATGTCATGGCCGAGAAGATCATTGATTACGCTTGATTTACCGGCGGAGAAATGACCGCAGAACGCGAGTTCAAAAGAGTTCTTTTCAGACTTCTCCTGTAGTGCCTCCCTCCGGCGGAGGCTTCTTTGTTCAAATAAATCTTCCCAGGTTGATACCGCTGTGTTTTCCACCTTGAATGACCCCCCTCTTTCTTTTTCTTTACTGGTTACGTTTAAGTGCAGCAGCCTTCCGGCGGCATTCTTCATAAAGTTCATTAAGCTGGGCAAAACTGTGATGATGCACGGGCCGGCTGCAGATAAAGTCGATGCGTTCCCTCCCGTTCACAGGAAGTATGTCCAGTTCGTCCCAGCTGCCTGCATCAAGGCCCGCCGGCCGGCCGTTCATCCAGAAAAAACTTTCTATTAAACCGGAGATGGCGGGAACGATTAATGGATTGGCTTTTTTTCCTTCTCCTGCGGCAATAAGGTCTTTTATTTCTGTTTTTGTCTGCTGCCAGTACAGCTGCCACTGCTCTATCGAAGCAAATGGATCTTCCCATAAGGCGAAACCCTCGTGGCCATTTTGAAAAGCAATTTCAGCTAAAAAGGGATAAATGCCCATTTCCTCTTTCCAATCGGTGGAACCCGCCTGAATTGAAACAGCCTCTTTTTGATAAAAAGGAGGGGTTTTCCACTCGGAATAAATCATTAATTCAGGCATGGGCCTGGAGTTTCTTCATCCGCTTCGTGCCTTCACGGCAGAGAAGGAGAAGAGGACAATCCTCGCACTTGGGACGCTGGGCCCGGCAGTGATAGCGTCCAAAGAAAATAAGCCGGTGATGGGAATCAGACCACTTTTCTTCCGGTATTTTCTTCATAAGGGTCTTCTCGACTTCTGTCACGGAGTCTTTCCAGCGGCAGATACCAAGCCGTTTGGATACCCGCTCTACGTGTGTGTCTACCGCGATTGCTGGCATTCCAAAGGCGACGGATGCCACTACGTTCGCTGTCTTTCTTCCTACTCCGGCAAGTTCCATCAGCTCCTCACGCGTTTTCGGGACTTCGCCGTTGTGCTGTTCGATCAGCGATGCACAGAGCTTCTGGATGTTTTTTGCTTTGCTGCGGAACAGGCCGATCGAACGGATATCCTTTTCAAGTTCTTCCTGCTCGACTTTTGTATAGTCTAAGGGGCTTTTGTATTTTGCAAACAATCCAGGGGTTACTTTGTTTACTAAAGCGTCCGTGCACTGCGCCGAAAGCACGACCGCAATCAGCAGCTCAAATGGATTGGCATGAACCAGTTCGCATTCGGCCTCCGGGAACATTTCCTCAATGATATCCATTGCCTCCGTCGTTTGTTTGTTCGTCAGCATGCTGTTTTTCCTCCATTATTCATCAAGCCAGTTTATATTCGGATACGAAGCCGGCTTGTTTTTTTCTTTCTGCTGGGGGGGCTGAACCTGGTTTCTCCGGTACGTATCATTGTGCGCTTTTGCCTGTTCTTCGGTCTTAATACCGCGCCGGTGCCATTCAAGCAGAATCCGGTCAATGTAGCGCAGGCTGAGCGTCTGTGACATCACGGCTTCTTTCAGTGCTGCTTTGATCATATCCGGTGTATAGTGGTCCTGGTCAAACCATACGCTGATTGTTTCTGACTCCATCGGCGAAAGCGGACGGGACAGTTCTTTTTCAAACATTGCGTAGATTTCTCCTTCTTCGGTTACATCTTTATGGGCCTTCTGCTGCTGCCTTTCTGATGTAATGGACTCCACGATCCGTTCGTAAAGCGGGCGCAGCGAATAGGTTTCAAAGCGCACTCGCTCGTTATTTTCCCGTTCCTCTATCGTAATAAAGCCGTGGGCGACCAGGTGGCGGAGTGCTTTTGCGCACTGTTCGGCTGTAATTGTCATTTTTGCTGCAATGGCATCGGGTGTCGGGAAAAATTCTCCTTCTTCCATAAAGCGGTGCAGATGAAGCAGGATCATCATTTCAGAATCAGAAATGTCCATCTGATTGTAATGATCAAATAAAAATTTAGGGACACTTAAATACCCGCTGTGCATAATATCAATAATATCCGATTGTTCCATGAGCCGATCTCTCCTTCTGCCATGTTTCATTTTATCATTTACCTATAGGACTTAAAAGCAAAACCCTCACAGTAGAGGGCTTTGCTTTAAGGGCTGCAGCTATTGGTTTATGGGTAAAGCCTGTTTAACAGACGCGGGAATGGAATGGTTTCTCTTACATGTTCAATACCGGACATCCATGCAACGGTCCGTTCCAGTCCCAGACCAAATCCGGAGTGCGGTACAGATCCGTACTGACGAAGCTCCAAATACCAGCGGTAAGCATCTTCGGAAAGACCGTGTTCTTCAAACCGCTGTTCGAGCAGATCGAAATCGTCAATACGCTGACTGCCGCCGATAATTTCGCCGTAGCCTTCCGGTGCAATAAGATCCGCGCACAGCGCTACTTCCGGATTTTCAGGATCCGGCTTCATATAGAACGACTTAATGCCAAGTGGATAATGCGTAATGAACACCGGCTTGTCATAAGATTCTGCGATAGCCGTTTCGTGAGGCGCACCAAGGTCTTCACCCCAGGTAATATCAAATCCTTTTTCTTTTAGAAAAACGATGGCTTCATCATATGTGAGGCGTGGAAACGGTGCCTGGATCTGCTGAAGCTTCGTAATATCGCGTTCCAATGCTTCGAGTTCCAGCGGACAATGGTCGATAACGCTTTTTGCAATATGCGATACGTACTGCTCCTGGACCTGCAGACTTTCTTCGTGATCCGTAAACGCCATTTCCGGCTCTATCATCCAGAATTCGATTAAATGGCGGCGCGTTTTTGATTTTTCGGCCCGGAATGTAGGGCCAAATGAAAAAACGCGGTTGAATGCCATTGCGGCGGCTTCAAGGTAAAGCTGCCCGGACTGGGAAAGGTAGGCATTCTCATCAAAATATTTAGTGTGAAATAAGTTTGTTGTGCCTTCTGCTGAATTACCTGTCAGTATAGGCGGGTCAATTTTGACAAACCCTTCTTTGTCAAAAAAGGCATATGTTGCCCGGATAATTTCGTTACGGATACGCAGAATAGCATGCTGTTTTTTGGAACGCATCCACAAATGACGGTGATCCATTAAGAATTCCGTACCGTGTTCTTTCGGGGTGATCGGATAATCGACGGCTTCATGAATAATTTCAAGCCCTGTTACCTGCAGTTCGTAACCGGACGGAGAACGTTCGTCGGTTTTTACGATTCCTTCCACATACATAGAGCTTTCCTGGGTTAATCCCTTTGCTTTTTGAAACAGGTCTTCGCCTACATCACTTTTGACTACAATTCCTTGAATAAAGCCTGTACCGTCCCGAAGCTGCAGAAAAGCAATTTTTCCGCTTGAACGTTTATTGGCAAGCCAGCAGCCAAGCGTAATCGTCTGATCTACGTGCCGGCTGATTTTTTCTATCGTTGGTTTCATTTTCCGGACCTCCTGTTAATCCTTAATCTTTTCTAAAGCTGTAGCGCTTAATAAATTCTCCGTCTGCCATCCGGATATAGTAATACTGAAGCCTGCCGTCTGCTTCGTATACTCCCTCATAGACCGGTACGCCGTCTTCTATTCCCGGCGTCACTTTATTTATTCGTTCCAGGTTGTTGTCTTCCATAATACGGGATTCAGCTTCTTCCACCGAAAGCGCCTCTGCGGCATTTATCCGGTCGACTGCCTCTTCTTCATTTAAAAATACCCAGTCGCGGCTGTCGTCTTCATTTGTGACTAATGTACTGTATAAAAAAGTGCTCCCATTATATATGAACACGTCATCCACGCTTTCGACATTTTCTTCTTCGAGCGCCAGTTCTTCGCCCTGGGCTCGTTCTTCCAGAAGAGGTCCTCGTGCAATCAGAAGAAAAATAAACACTGCAGCTAAAAACAAACCAGCTGCTGCAGGCAGAATAACATACCATTTTTTCAGCATAGATCTGCCTCCTTTATGTGCGGTAGATCGTAAATACCATATACTCCGGATCTTTTTCATCCAGAGCAAGCCCAAACATTAAATCATCGTCTTTTAAGGTTCTGTTTAAGGCGTCTACTATTTTATAAACATCATCTGCGGCTTTAAACCGCGTTGTTGCCATTACTTCAATTTGATCACTCATGTTAATCCTCCTATTTTCTGCTTTGATATACTTTCTCCAGTTTATCAAACTGCCGGTTTACGTTATAGAGGATTTTTTCTTCATCCATCGTAAGCAGCTCCCGGTCTTTCATTAAACGATGCCCGTTTACAAACACATCCGTTACATCCCTGCCGGAAGCAGCGTAGACGAGATGCGAAGAAATGTTCTGCTTTGGCTGCAGATGAAGCTCCTCTGCATTAATAAACAGAAAATCAGCGTCTGCCCCTGGTTCCACCGTACCTGCATTTCCAAATCCAAGGGTCTCCGCCCCATTTTTAGTCGCCATTTTATAAAGTTCTTCAGAGGAAATGACAGCTGGATTTTCATGAGATGCTTTCTGCATAAATCCGGCCATCCGCATTTCCTCAAACATATCCAGGTTATTATTGGACACGGTGCTGTCCGTACCGATAGAAATCGGCAGGCCGTTTTCTTTCATCTGCATCATCGGCATAATGCCTGAGCCCAGTTTGGCGTTGCTCATTGGATTGTGAGAAATATAAGCAGGCTTTCCTTTAAGCTGCTGCATTTCCTTTTCGCTCATATGAACCGTATGCGTAAGAATGGTCTTTTCCTCGAAAAATCCCATATTCATCAAATCCTCAAATAAATCGACGCCGTTTTCTTTCTCGTAATCTGCTTTCTCGCGGCGTGTTTCCATTAAATGAATGCCGAGCGCCCACTTTTTGTCATGGGCGGCCTTTACTACTTCCTTCATGAAATCCGGTGGACACGTATAGGGGGCATGCGGAAACATCATTCCTTTAATACGGGACCCTCCTTCTGTGTCCCATTTTTCTCCAAGGTATACAGCTTCATCGAGACGCCGCTGCTGTTCAGGCTGATCAACTAAACCAATCATGGCACGTGCCAGCACTGCCTTTAAACCGGAATCCTGAGTGGTACGGAAAACCGCATCCATATCGACGTGATACATATCCTGAAACGCTACCGTTCCCGAACGGATCATTTCAGCCTGAGCCAGCATGGTTCCTGCCTCTGACACTTCTTTATCAAACAGCGCTTCCCTTGGCCAGATGTTATTGCCAAGCCATTCCTGCAGCACGACATCATCGGATACGCCGCGCAGGAGCGCCATTGGCGTATGACCGTGGGTATTGTACATGCCCGGGGTCAGCCACCTTCCTTTTCCGTCAATAATTTCTTCTCCAGCCTGCAGATCAGGCTCTCCACTGCCTATGGCTGCAATTTTTTCGTCTTCAACCCGAAGCCATTGATCATAAGAGACAGCATTATCCTGATCTCCTCGAACAATATGAACATTTTTTATAGTGTAACGCATGGTTATCTCCTTTATTAATTAATTTCGTTATAGAAATCATGAATATAGTTTAACAGCGCATCTGACTGTTTATGCACAACCGGCATATCCGGCAGGGAATCTAAAAACGCCGGCCCATACGAAGCTGTCATGATTCGTTTATCAAGCACGACGACGGTCCCCCGGTCCGAGTGTCCCCGGATCATCCGGCCGAATCCCTGTCTGAAACGAAGGATTGCCTGCGGCAGAGACATTTCATGGAATGCACTGCCTCCTCGTTTTTCAATCCGCTGCATTTGAGAATGAATAAGTGGATCTCCGGGGGGAGAAAATGGCAGCCTGGCAATAATTAAACAGCGCAGCTGATCTCCCGGTAAATCAATTCCTTCCCAAAAAGCATTTGTTCCTAAAAGAATTGTCCGCTTGTTCTGCTGGAACGTTTTGAGCAGTTTGCTTTTACTGCCGCTGTGAATGCCCTGGGCTATAATGGTGAAACTATTCATTTCATCCCAGTCCCGGAGCATATAATACGTGTCGGACAGCATATCAAAAGAAGTAAACAAAATAAGCACTCTGCCTTCTGTAACAGAAGCCGTATGATAAATAAAGTCAGCCATCGCTTCTACATACCCGCTCGCCCGAACGCCGGGGAAATCACTTGGTATGAGAAGAGCGGAGCGGTTCTTATATGAATACGGCGAAGGAATGTACAACGTTTCCGGTGTAAAATCCTCCAGTCCCCATTTTGATACAGCATAAGAAAAGGACTGTTCGACCATCAGCGTAGCAGACGTCATAATAACACTGCTTTTGGCGCCGAACAGTTTATCTGCAAGATCATCTGAAACATCCAGCGGACGTTTGTAAACAGCTACTCCGTTTGCAGCCCCTTTATGGTCAGCTTCCATCCAGTACACGTGGTCTTCTTCCTGCACGAGTGTTACCTGGCTGAGCTCGCTGAATGCCTCACTAAGGTCATCTGCGGTCTGCTGAAAATCCGTAAGCAGGGCTTCATTATAATCTGAATGGATCGTATTTTTCTGTAGAATCTGCTTAAAATACGTCCATTCTTTTTTCTCCTCCTGAAAGATCATCTCGAGGCGGTGGACCGCTTCCCTCGCTGCTCTCCAGGCCGGTCCGTTCTGAGCCGCGGGCTCGTAGCGGTAGAGCATTCGTCCTACATCCGTGCGCCCGGAATGGCTGTTTTTCATACAAATCTGCCGCAGAAGCCGAAACAGTTCACTGCACTCATATTTCAAGAGGGCGATGTGGTCCCGGCGTTTTTGATACCAGATTTCTGTCAGTACATGAACGGTTTCTTCTTCGATTAACTGCAGTTTAAAAAAACTGCCTTTCCCGGTACCGGCATCGATTTTGTTTAATAAATACTGGAATGAATAATAATCAACGTCTGCTCCGAGATGTTTGGAAGCCGCTTCTTCGATCTGATGCGCTTCATCTATAATAAGTCTGTCATAGGGCGGCAGTATACTGTTTCTGCGTTTCACATCCGAAAAAAGCAGGGCATGATTGACGATCACAATCTGGCTTTCGGCTGCCTGTTTTTTGGCACGTTCGTAAAAGCAGTAAGGAAACCACGAAGAGCCGGGTCCTGGTGCAGTCGCTCTCCGGCTGCATATTTTCTGCCAGATCGCATGATTATCTCCTCCGGCCCGGTTTAATTCATTTAAATCGCCGGTCTGTGTTTCAAGCAGCCATACGGTTACCTGCGCGAGGGCCAGGGCTTCATCGTGCGTGGCCACAGGTTCCTGCCACTGCATGGAAAAGCGGCGCAGGCATAGATAATGCTGTCTTCCTTTAAGAATAGATGCTTTGAATGAAAATGGCAGCATCGTTTTTAAAAAAGGAATGTCTCTTTCATACAGCTGTTCTTGAAGCGCATTTGTATAAGTAGAGATTACAATCTGCTCCTGCTGTTCAAGACTGCGGAAAACAGCAGGCGCTAAGTAGGCTAAAGATTTACCAGTTCCCGGACCCGCTTCGATTAAAGCATGGGAACGCTGAGAAAAGCAGGCCGTTATTTTATCTGCCATTTCCTGCTGGCCTTCCCTGAATTCAAACCCATCCCACTTCTCTGAGAAATAGCCGTCCCTGCTGAAAAGGGGCGGCATGGAAAGAGAAGGAAGCGTTTCTTTTACAGACGGTGCCTGTGGGGACTTTAACGCTATATTGTGTATTACTTGAATGTTCTCCGATTCTTTGAGCCGGAGGTTATTTTTTGCCTGCATAAATACCGGCTCCAAGTGGCTCTGCATGTATCTGGAAGCCGTCATCAGCTTCTGAAGGGCAGGAACCGGCAGCGTTTCTATTTTTCTTTTTATGGCAAGCCAGATTTCAGCCGTAACGATTGCATCGCTGTCTGCCTGATGCGGCCTGTCGTGGGAAATATCGAGCCAATCAGCGAGCTGGGTCAGCTGATAGCCGGGTGCTGTTGGGAACATGAAACGCCCGCATTCAACCGTATCAAGCGTCTGGCCCTGAAACAGAGGCAGACCGGCATTGGCTAACTCCGCGTTTAGTACACTTAAATCAAACGGAACGTTATGAGCTACCAGCACCGCATCTTCAAGCCAGGCAAGCATGGGTGCTGCTGCAAGAGCAAACGGTTCTGCTTTTTCCACATCTTCGTTTGTAATCCCTGTCAGCTCCATAATAAACGGGGGAATTGAATGAGCCGGGCGGATATAAGCAGAAAACGTGTCAACGATGGAATCATCTTCCATTAACACGGCTCCTATTTGAATAATATTATCTCCGGCCTGCGGCGCATTTCCTGTTGTTTCCGTATCAATTACTACATATTTTGGCAAGCTCATTCACCCCGTTATTATCGTTGCACGTTAACGTTCTGTTTCCAGCGTCGCTGCGTGTATTTCTTTATTAATGTACTGCTCAATTTTATTCTCTGCATTCAGCACCGCTATTTTAGGCTGCCACGAAGCAGCCTGTTCTTCTTCTATCATCGTATAGGCGATAATGATTACAGTGTCGCCCGGCTGCACAAGGCGTGCTGCTGCCCCGTTAAGACAGATGGTGCCTTCGCCCCGAGGTCCGGTTATAACATACGTTTCGAAACGTTCTCCATTGTTATTATTTACGATCTGCACTTTTTCGTTTTCCAGCAGATCGACGCTTTCCATTAATTCTTCATCAATCGTGACGCTGCCGACATAATGAAGGTTCGCTTCGGTTACTGTGGCCCGGTGCAGCTTTGATTTCATCATTGTTCTATACATGGCTCTTCTCCTTTTTTCCTGTCTGAACGTAAGGGGATACTGCTGGTACCGTTATATTGTCGATAAGCCGCGCTTTATTAAAATAAACTGCGCAGGCAATCACCCACATTTCACTTGTAGTATCCGATGGATCAAGAGAAGGAAAAGGCAGCGCCTCCACGTAGTCAATGCGTCCCGTCGTATGTGTGGTTAGATGCTCTTTTACAGCAGCCACTGTCTTCTGCGGCAGTTCACCGTTCTCCCAGAGCGTCCCGGCTTTTGTCAGAGCTGTATAGATGTGGGCCGCTTCCTGCTTTTCGCTGCTGCTTAAATACACATTGCGGGAACTTCTGGCCAGGCCTGATACTTCTCTTACGGTATCACAGATAATTAACTCTGTGTCCAGATGATAGTCACGAATCATATTTATCAGCACGGCTGCCTGCTGAATGTCTTTTCTGCCAAAATAAGCACGATCAGCCGGAACAATATGCAGTAGTTTATTAACGACAGTGGCCACCCCGTCAAAATGGCCCGGCCGGCTTTTTCCACAGAGTACATCGGCCCCTTTTTTCACATGGATCACCGTCGTCATCGGGCGGGGGTACATTTCCTGAACGGACGGCAGAAACAAGAGGTCCACCCCATGCTTATCGGCTGCAGCGATGTCTTCTTGTTCAGACCGCGGATACGCCTCCAGGTCTTCGTTCGGACCGAACTGCAGGGGATTTACAAATATACTGGCCGCAGTGTATTTATTTTCTTCAGCCGAGCGTTTAAAAAGGGATGTATGCCCTTCGTGCAGAGCACCCATCGTAGGAACAAATCCGAGCGAATGGCCCTCTGCTTTCAGCCGGCTGACTTCTGATTTCATTTCCTGGATCGTACGGATTATTTTCATATGCCGGCACCTGTTGTTACTTTTTCCAGAATAGCTGTGGGCATCGTAAACGTATGGGACGCATCAGGAAACGAGCGCTCCTTTACTTCTTTTACATAATCCGCAAGCCCCGTATGAATGGATGGTTCCAGTTCAACAAATGCTTTGACAAAAGAGGGTACGTGCCCGTTTCCTATACCGAGAGCATCATGGTACACAAGCACCTGTCCATCCGTTTGGCTGCCGGCTCCGATTCCGATAACCGGGATAGAAAGGATGGATGTAATGTACGCTGCTAATTCACCGGGAACACACTCGAGTACAAGAGCAAAAGCCCCGGCCTGCTCCACCTGCTTTGCGTCTTCAATTAAGCGCGAGGCTGATTCTTCACTTTTCCCCTGTACTTTATAGCCTCCAAGCACAGCAAACGACTGCGGCGTTAATCCGAGATGGGACATGACGGCTACGCCTCCTTCTGTAAGAGCGGCAATCAAAGGAACAAATGCTCCGGCTCCTTCGATTTTTACAGCATCCGCTCCGCCGTCCTGAATCGTACGTCTTACGGCCGACACGGCTTCACCACGGCTTCCGCTGCAGCTTAGAAAAGGCATATCCGTGACGGTAAAAACATCAGGTGCCCCGCGTTTCACCGCCCGCGTATGCAATATCATATCATCTACTGTGACGGGCACCGTCGACGTGTATCCATGGATGACCATCCCTGCAGAATCTCCAACTAACAGCAGATCCATTTCTGCCTGCGCGCAGGCAGCAGCTGATGGGGCATCGTATGCGGTCATCATCGCTATCGGGATATGTTTCTGTTTTAACTTTCGTAATGTTGATGTGGTATGCATGCTAATCTCTCCTCCTAATTTATAGGGAGAAGGATGAAATACAAGGTTCATCAAGTAATTATGCTTTCATCTTTCTCCGTCCCTGTCCATTGCCGGATCAAGGCAGACCAATCATTCGTCGTATCGGGCAAGCGGTACAGTTCGATAAAATCGATACTGTCCTTAAACGTTGAAGATGCATTTAGTATATCAAATTTTATTAAGAACTGCGCTATTCATGAATGTCTGCACTGTAAATATATTCTATTTTTCCGTCCTGCGTTTCAAGAAGAAGTACGCCGTCTTTTGTAATGCCTTTGGCAAGTCCGTGCATTGTTTTTTTCGAAGTGACTGCTGTAATTTGTTTTCCAATGGTAACAGCCAGAGACTCCCATTTTTCACGCACAGGGCCAAATCCTTCATCGAGCATTTTAAAATACCAGTATTCATATTCTTTTAATATTTCTGCGAGCAGCCGGGCCCGATTGTAGAGCTGATTTCCCTCTAATGCAAGCGAAGTTGCACGGTCCTGGATGTCCTCTGGAAAGTCCTCTGTTTTCTGATTAATGTTTAAACCGAAACCAACGATCACCGCGTGGATCTGATCAGGATCTGACTGCATTTCAATGAGAATTCCTGCTATTTTTTTATCCGCAATTAATAAATCGTTCGGCCATTTAATATCCACAGGAAGACCGGTTACTTTTCTTACTCCTTCTGCAATAGCGACAGCTGTTAACAGCGTGAGTTGAGGGGCCTGCTGCGGAGGAAAGGAAGGACGCAGAATCAGGCTGCACCAGAGTCCGGTTCCTTTTGAGGAGTGAAAGGGCCTGCCCAGCCGCCCCTTTCCTTTCAGCTGCTCTTCTGCCACCACAATGGTTCCTTCCGGCGCCGCTTCTCTTGCCGCTTCATGAGCGGGAATCTGGGTCGAATCCACTTGATCAAACGAATGAATAACCCGGCCGAACGCTTTAGTCTCCAAATGGGCGTTGACTTCGTCAGCGGTTAAGGAGTTGGGAGTATATTCGATTTGATAGCCTTTTTTCGTTACCGCATTTATTTTATAGCCTTTTTTTCGCAGTTCTTCGATATGCTTCCATACGGCCGTTCTGGATATTCCCAGCTTATCGCTTATTTCCTGTCCGGAAACAAAAGAACTGCCCGATTCATTTAACAATGCCAACAGCTTATCCCTCACTATTTTCCCTCCCTCTTTTTGTTGTATAAATACCGGCTTCCTTCAAAAGTGTATGTTTTTCGTTGGCGATTTCCCCAGTTACTACTTTTCTTTCCAAAAAACGAAGCAGGCTGCCATAACAGGAAGACGAAAGCTCTGGAAACTGCTTTTGAATATCTTTTCCGTTTACGGCTAGATCTCTGATTGATTGTATAGGAACGGCGTTCAACCGGCTGTCAAATACTTTTAGTTCCTGTTCATCCGGAGTATACTGATACTTCCATTGATGCAGCGTATAGCCGCGTACGGCCTGCTCGCGTCCTAGTGTATAAAGAGTGTACAGATCCTGCTTGTACCCTGGATCTTTTACTGCCTCCAAAAGCCGTCGGATTTGTTTTTTCTGCTGGTTGGAAAACGGCCAGCTTCCTAAAATCACCGATCCCGCCTCTCCATACAGCATAAGAAACAGACCCGTCCAGCGCAGGAGTTCATCGTCTAATTTTTCACTCGGGTATCTCCATAAACAAAGCGGATGCGATCGAATCATCCCGGGAAAAAACTGAAACACCCGGAATTCATCTGCTTTTTGAAGCGCACTGGCTGCAAATCTGCCTTCAAGAAGAAGCGAACATTCTTCTTTTATGCGTTCAACAGCTGTTTCCTGCAGAGTTTCTGTCTCCTTTTTACAGACATGTTCTGTGGCGGTATCTATACGCCAGCCGAACTGGGCTTTAAATCGAAGCGCCCGCAGAATCCGAAGCGGATCTTCCTGTACACTGCGGGATAAATCAACGGCTTTAATTAAACCGGACCGAACAGCACTTATGCCATCGAACGGGTCCAACAGCTCTCCATCTGCATCAACCGCCATCGCATTGCATGTAAAATCCCTGGAAGACAAATCCTCGTGGATGCCCGCGCCTTTCAACTCTGTTAACTCATAAACATGTCCCCCGCGCCTAATAATAATCGTTTCATGCCTGTTGGACATACGGTGTGCTTTGCCGAACTTGCTTTTTACTTCCCGGGCGGAAGCATCCACTGCTATGTCGATATCCCGGGGGATAGAATCCCAGCCATTTTTCACCCAGTCTCTTACGCATCCCCCGGTCAGCCAGCCTGTTATACCCCGCTTCTTTAATAACGAAAGAAACGCTGCTGCTTCGTTATAAACGTTCTCCATCAGCAAGCACCCTTTTGTACACGTCTTCGTATTGCTGGACGATTTTTAATGCTGAGAATTCTTCATTGGCACGCTTTTTTGCTTCACTGGAAAAAGATTGAAACGTATCGCGCCCTGCCATGATCTGCAGGGCTGCCTTTCCTGCCGCTTCCGGATCTGCTGCCGGAACGATCAAGCCTGAGCGGCCGTCTTCGATTACTTCCGGAATGCCGCCCACATCGGTTCCCACTACAGGAACCCCGCACGCCATTGCTTCTAAAGCAGCCAGTCCAAAGCTTTCTTTTTCTGATAATAAAAACATCACGTCCGACATATATAAAAAGTCGGATATATTCTTCTGATTCCCTAAAAAAAGAACGGACTCCGCGATGCCAAGTTTTTCTGCGAGCTGCCATGCTTTATTCAGATCCGGTCCATCTCCAAGCATCAGCAGGGTAGCTTTTTGTTTCAGCTGCACCGTATAAAATGCTTTAATAACATCCTTGACCCGTTTGACCGGACGGAAGTTAGAAATATGAATCAGCACTTTATTGTCTTCAGGAATTTTGTACTCCTGTTTCCACCATTGTCTGCTGTGTTCCTGAACGGCATCGGTATGATCAATAAAATTATATATACAGTCAATCGGCGCTTTAATGCCAAGCATATCTTTTGTCTGCTGGGCGAGCGACCGCGACACGGCTGTGACAGCATCTGATTTTTCTATTGCATAATAAATAGATTCTTTCAGTGAAGCATCGTTTGCAAGGACCGTGATGTCGGTTCCATGAAGCGTTGTTACTACCTTTAATCCAGTCTGGGCCATGTCTTTAGCCAGCAGAGCACAGACCGCATGAGGCACAGCATAGTGCACGTGAAGAATATCCAGCTTTTCCCGTTTGGCGACTTCTGACATTTTACTTGCCAGCGTTAAGGTATAAGGAGGATATTGAAACACTTCATATTGATTTACTTCCACCTCATGATAATAAATATTCGGGTATGTTTTATTCAGGCGGAACGGCATACTTGTTGAAATAAAATGAACCGTATGCCCTCTTTCTGCCAGTTGTTTTCCAAGTTCTGCTGCAACGACTCCTGATCCGCCTACTGTCGGATAGCAGGAGATACCAATATTAAGTTTCATTCTTCTTTCCTTCCTGGCAGTTCATTTAATAGTACGGGTGAATAAGGAGTGAAAGCTTCTGCATAGGAAACAGAAGCCTGCTTGCCCATAAGAAGATCACGTGCCCGCACGGATTCAATATACATGCTTGTAAGCGGTGTCTGTACACTTTCTTCGCCTAAAATAAATTGACTTTCATAGCAGAGCAGTGCCTTTTCTTTAACCTGTTGAACGTTTGAAATATCTAAATAGAAGCCGGGCCGGTTTATCATTCCGTTTATGCTGTACTGATAGGAATACGGCACGCGCCATGCCTCTCCTCCCGCTTCCGTATATCTGCGGATTCCCGCATCAAACAGTGCCTCTTTTATAATGGTGCCGCACATGATGTGATCCGGATGGCGGTCTTCATGCCAGGGGAAAAATACGAGATCCGGCTGCAGGGAACGGATCAGCGTCACTATTTCTGCATACTCCGGGCTTTCTTTTGTTAATTTCCGATCGGGAAAATTCAGCTGGTACCGCTCTTGTGCCCCAATCACTTCAGCCGCCCGCGCCGCTTCTTTCTGCCTTGTTTTGATATCCCCATTGCTTGAAAGCTCAGCTCTCGTTAACGCACAAAAAGCTACTTTATCGCCTTTTTGAGCATGAAGGGCGGCCGTGCCTCCCATTCCAATTTCTATATCATCCGGGTGGGCGCCAAACGCCAGCAGGGTCAACGAAGCAGCCATTATAAGTCCGCTTTCTTTGGTGCATTACGAAAATCAAGGAGCCCATCTTCGATTCCTTTAATCAGGACTTCCGCTGTAGCCATATTTGTAGCCAGCGGAACACCGTGTACATCACAAAGTCTGAGCAGGGCTGACACATCCGGTTCATGCGGCTGCGCAGTTAACGGATCGCGGAAGAATAAAATACAGTCCATCTCGTTTGTTGCCACAAGGGCGCCGATCTGCTGGTCGCCGCCGATCGGACCAGACTGAAAGCAGTGAACGTCAAGACCTGCTTCTGTCTGGATCCTTTTTCCTGTCGTTCCGGTGGCAAACAGCTGATGTTCCTGCAGTATGCGGCTGTATGCCTGGGCGAATCCGACCATGTCTTCTTTTTTCTTATCGTGGGCGATTAAGGCAATATTCATGTTCGTCCTCCTACATTATGTTTTCTAAACCGTACACGAGCACGTTGTTCTCTACTACATATTCTACAGCCAGCTGAACGCCTGGCATAAAGGATTCACGGTTGATGGAATCATGCTTGATCGTAAGCGTCTGGCCTGCTCCTCCAAACATTACCTGCTGGTGGGCTACAAGTCCCGGCAGCCGGACGCTGTGAATTTTCATTCCGTCTATATCTGCCCCTCTGGCTCCGGCAAGCGATTCGGTTTCTTTTTCATGTCCCTGTTTACGAGGTTCACGATTTTCTTTGATCAATTCAGCTGTTTTGATTGCCGTCCCGGACGGGGCATCCAGTTTACGGTCATGGTGCATTTCCATAATTTCTACATCCGGCATGTAGGCTGCTGCCATTTTGGAAAATTTCATCATCAGAACAGCACCAATAGCAAAGTTAGGAGCAATAACGACCCCAATCTGCTTTTCTTGCGCTTCGCTGCTCAGTTTCTCAATATCGGCTTCTGTAAAGCCGGTTGTGCCTACAACAGGTGCTACACCGTGCATGAGAGCCGCTTCCAAATGCTTTCTGCCGATTTCCGGATTGGTTAAATCGATCAGTACGTCTATTTCATTTTCCTGAAAGCATTCGTGGATGTCAGTATACACCGGTATATCCAATGCCGGCATGCCGGCAATATCCTTTAAGCGGCTTCCATTATTTTTAGAGTCGATAACGGCACGAAGATCAAAATGCTCTGTCCGGTCTGCAAGCTTCACTGCTTCTTGTCCCATATTGCCGCGCGGGCCTGCTACAGCTATACGTATATGTTTTGTCATCAATCATTCTCTCCCTGTTCTTTTTTTGTCCAACGATCTGCATCCCGTGATTGAAATTTATCCATAACGAGATCAAATGCTTCATCCAGATCAATATGTAAAGAGTTTGCAAAGCATATTAATACAAATAGGATATCTCCCATTTCCTGTTCCATTGAATTTTCCTGTTCCTCTTTCTTTTTGGGCTTTTCCCCATAGGAATGGTTGACTTCCCGGGCCAGTTCGCCGGTTTCTTCACTTAATCGGGCCATCATGGCAAGCGGGCTGAAGTACCCCTCTTCAAACTGGCCGATATAGCGGTCTACTTCCTGCTGCATGTCCTGTATCGTCTTTTTACTCATTTGGTTATCCGCCTCCTGCTGATATCGTATCTGATTCCCTGCTTATTGACAATCCGAAACAAATTGTCTCCGGGTGCCTCTTCGCTTATACTGGTAAAGGCTGATGGAATAAAGGAGGAAATCTCGATGAAAACGAGCACGCATTTGACTAACATTGCTTTTGTTATTTTCGGCTCTGCCGTGATGTCTTTTGGACTTGTCTATTTTAACATGGAAAACAATCTCGCTGATGGCGGGCTGACTGGTATTGCATTAATTTTATATTTTATGTTCAACATAGATCCCGCCTGGTCAAACCTTATATTGAATATTCCGCTTCTATTTATCGGCTGGAAAGTACTCGGCCGGGTCGTATTCGTCTATACTATTATCGGCACGTTCAGTATCTCCTTATTTTTATGGCTCTTTCAGCGCTTCCCTCTCGTTCATCTTCCCCTCGCGGAAGATTTGACGCTTGCTGCCTTGTTTTCCGGGGTTCTTGTCGGTTCCGGCCTGGGCATTGTTTTCCGCTTTGGAGGTACGACGGGAGGGGCTGACATTTTGGCCAAAGTAGGCTTCCGCTATTTCGGGTGGAGCATGGGCCGGACACTGTTTTTATTTGATGCCGCTGTTATTACGAGCTCACTTGTTTATTTAAACTACCGGGAGGCTATGTATACGCTTGTGGCTGTTTTTGTTGCTGCAAAGGTCATTGACTTTATCCAGCAGGGGGCATACTCTGCGAAAGCATCGTTTATTATATCGGATTATACAGAAGAAATATCTGCTGCCATTACGAAAGAGATGGGCCGCGGTGGAACAATGCTTAAAGGGACAGGATCTTTTACCGGATCCGATAAACAGGTGCTGTATTGTGTCATCGGCCGTAATGAACTCGTCCGGCTTAAAAACCTGGTGGAAAACATCGATCCGCATGCCTTTGTGACCGTAAACGACGTGCAGGACGTGATTGGTGAAGGATTTACGCTGGATGAAAACAAAAAGCCGATTCATATTTCATAGCTCTAAACAGAAGGAAAGCCGAGAAGATCTCTCTTCTCGGCTTTTTTCTATACTGTTTATTAGTCGTCCATCATAAAATACATGGCGATGAATCGCACAAGTTCCAGGACAGCGACTAGTGCTGCGGCTACATACGTTAATGCAGCGGCATCAAGTACTTTTTTTGTTTCTTTTTCTTCGTTGTTTTTTATAATTCCAGTACTGACAACCTGGGTCATTGCCCGGCTGCTGGCATTAAATTCGACCGGAAGTGTAACCACTTGAAACAGGACAGCTGCACTCATGAATACAATACCGGCGAGCAGCATACCCTGTGACTGTAGAAGCACACCGGCAATAATAAAGATAAACGAAAAGTTTGATCCTGTCGTAGCGGCAGGTACCAGCTTGCTGCGGACACGAAGGAAAGCATAATCTTCTGCATCCTGAATCGCATGGCCGACTTCATGGGCTGCGATCGCCTGGGCCGCTACTGTACGTTTGTTGTAGTTCCCTTCAGAAAGACGCACTACTTTTTTACTTGGATCATAATGATCGGTAAGCTTGCCTTTTACTGGCTCTACTCTCACATCGTATATACCATTTTCATGTAAAATCCGCTGCGCTACTTCCGCACCCGTCATCCCGGACGAGTTCGGCACGTTGGAATATTTCTTGTACGCTCGTTTTACCTTTGCCTGTGCCCAAAGGGGAATTCCCATCAGCAGCAGGAAGTAAATAATAAATGCACCTATTCCCATAGTGTCTTTGACCCCTCCATAATTAGTGTATACATTAATTTTATGTAAAACGTCAAAGAAAGTCAATCACTACGCTTTAAAGGTTTTGACGATTATATGACAACGCTGGCGCAGGCTTACATGGGACTCATCGTTTTTCTTCGGTTCCGCACGCCGAAGAAATACACAGCTCCGACAGATAGCATACCCAGCCAAAACGTAAAATACCCGATATGGGAGATGTACTCGCTTAAGGCCGGGGATAACCAGGGATACATCCCGTACACATAGTCAATAATATCGTTATGGACCGTCCAAACTGCCGCCACTGAAAGGTGCCAGGCTTTGATCCGGTAAAAAGGCATATATAAAAATGCCTGTAACGCCATACCTGCATGGGAGGCGATGAGCATATAGTGCTGCCATTCAAGGGCCCCGCCGGAAAGGCCGGCTGCGGTATTCATCACTACCGCCCATATTCCGTATTTAATAAGCGTAACGGCAGCAAGTGCTTCTATCAGCCCATTCTGTTTTCGAATAATAAACAAGAATAAGACAAAACAAAAAAACAAGCTTGCCGTCGGGCTGTCCGGGACAAAGGGAAGAAATATAGGAGGGGTTGCCGCCAGTTGATATGCGTACCAGTAATACCCATAGAGCGTCCCGAACACATTAATTGTAAGCAGTATCCATAGTACTGGAGAATAGGTCATCCACCGGAGAAAAATCATATAGTCCCTCTTTCCAATAGCATTTTTTCCATACAAAATCGTCCTATAAACGATATCGTTTACAGGACGATGATGTCAATGCTTTATTCTTCTTCTTCTTCGCCCTCTTCTCCGCCTTCTTCCCCACCTTCAGGGTTTCCACCGGAAGCGATATATTCAGCAAGCGTCTGAAGATCTTCATCGCTGCCTTCAAATTGATCTGCCGGCATTTCACCAATACCATTAACTGCGATATCTGCTACACCTTCTGCATCATAAGGTACATCAAATATAGGCGGTCCGGCAGCACCTGAACCCTGCAGCTGATCGCCGTGGCAGCCAATACAGCCCTGCTCCGAGTATATTTCATACCCGGCAGCTTCCATATCGACACTTTCCGCGGCTTCCATTTCCTCTTCATCAAGCATTTCGCCCTGCGCTTCCGCTTCTTCCCAATCGTGGCTGTCTACTGATTCCCACGTGAGATAAACAGTGGCCAGCACACCCAGCACCATTAATGAAGTAGCAATAGGACGTTTAGAAGCTCTGCGCTCCGGTCCTGTATCCAGCCATGGTGCCAGCAGAAGTGCTCCAAAAGCCAGTCCCGGAATAACAACGGCGCCAATAACAGTAAGTTGTCCAGAAGCGTATTCGTATTTTAACAGCTGGTACAAAAACAGGAAATACCAGTCAGGAAGCGGTATGTAGCCTGAATCCGTAGGATCAGCCAGCCTTTCCAGCGGAGCCGGATGAGCAATAGTTAAACATAAGAATCCGATAAGGAATACGGCACCAACGAGCCACTCCTTAAGAAGGAAGTTTGGCCAGAAAGCTTCCGTATTTCCTGGAAACTCCGAATAGTCTTTTGGGATATTCGGTTTTTTATTGTCAGGCACACGGGAGTCTCCGACAAATTTCATGCCTTTTCCTCTATGCATCGTTTATATCCCCCCAATCAATATATTCTTCACTGTCCTTTACAATGGACCAGAAATACCTTGTTTTCTAATCATAATAAAGTGGGCAGCCAGCAATCCGAGCAGTGCACCCGGCAGGAAGAATACATGAATGGCAAAAAACCTGGTTAATGTCTGCGCCCCAATAATATCAGGATCTCCCGCCAGCAGTGTCTTCGTCAGTTCCCCAACGATAGGAACACTCTCTGCGATTTCAAGTCCAACAACTGTTGCAAAATAAGCTTTCATATCCCAGGGAAGAAGATACCCTGTAAAGCCCAGTCCAAGCATAACGAAAAATATAAGTACACCAACTACCCAGTTTAATTCACGGGGCTTTTTATAAGATCCGGTAAAAAAGACACGCAGAGTGTGAAGAAACATCATAACAATGACGAGACTCGCTCCCCAGTGGTGCATCCCCCGGACAATTACTCCAAATGCCACTTCCCCCTGGAGGTAACGAACGGATTCATACGCATTTACAATATCTGGAACATAATACATTGTTAAAAACATACCGGATAAGATCTGAATCACAGTAATAAAAAAGGTAAGGCCGCCGAAACAGTATACAAAAGCGGAAAAATGATGGGCCGGGTTGACGTGCTCCGGCACTTCATGGTCCGCTATGTCCCTCCACATAGGAGTGATATCGAGACGGTCGTCTACCCAGTCGTACACGCGCTGCAACATATGTAATTCACCCCCTATATTTGTGGTTCTGCTGTACCTAAGTAAACTGTGCCGTCCCGTACTTCTGTTACAAACTTATGAAGCGGCTCTGTAGGCGGTGTTCCCGCTACATTGGTTCCGTCTTTTTCAAAACGGCCGAAATGACAAGGGCAGAAGTACTGTCCCGGGTAATCTTCATTGGCATCCCAGTTGACCGTACATCCTAAATGCGTACAGGTAGGTGAAAGTGCAACGATATCGTCCCCTTCTCTGTAAATCCATGCAGTTTCAGTAACTTCTGACTGATACCATGCATCGACCTGCTCGAAGGAAAAGTCAAACCGCTGCGGCTCTTCCGTTAAATCCGCCAGTTCAGCAACCGCGTACATATCGCTTTCCGCCCCCGCTTTCAAAATCGGGTCTACTGCAAATCTCGCCATAGGCAGTATCACTCCTGCCGCCATAAATCCGCCAACTCCAGTAAGCGTGTATGTAAGAAACTGGCGCCTGGATACATTATGCTTTTTTTCACTCAATCTATTTCCCTCCCCCATTTAAAAAGAAATAAAGCCCTTACAAAACAAACGAAAAAAAGAAACATCATTCTGCTTTTTTGTTTTGTTATTGCAGAGACACGCCTTTAAAGGCAGAACTACACCATTTTCGTAACCTGGTTCGTTAACTATAGTATAACAGAAAACAATCCCTCTTTCCTGTCTTTCTGGATAAAAAGAAAGCTGGGATACATTTATAATATCCCAGCTTTTAACTATATGTCAACGTTGTCTCCAAACCGCGTTAAAACGCGCCGGTTATTCGTTCCATTTCATTGTAAGCAGGGGCAGCAGTTGTTTCATCTGCTCTGAAATAATTTGTTTTTTATAAGAACTTTCCAGGTTTTCAAAAGGCACAAACGGCATCCATAAAAGCATCCCGTCCAGGTTTTTTTCCACCTGTTTCCAACTGGCATCCGACGTGACAAATATAATATGGGAAAAGCCGCCCTGCTTCGCCTCTTCTATCCATTTCTGGATTTCCGGCACCTGCTCTTCCACCGATTCTTTTTTTAAATAAGGAAAGGCGGGAGAGAGCATGATCCTGCCTTTGAACTGCTTTTCTATTTCCCAGGTTAATGCTTCTACAAATTCCTGCATCGAGGCACTTTGTTTTATTTCGTCTGTAAATGATACAGGCTGCAGAGGCAGCAGCAGTGTATCTATATATTGTTTTTCCCTGTGAAAAACGGTCACATCATCTGCGGTCCATTTCAATACAAACCCTCCTATTATTCCTGTTCCAGCTCCTCAAGTCTAAGCACTGCCGCCTGATTATCCGGCTCTTCTAAAAGAAGCTGCTTCCACATCATAATCGCTTTGTCTTTATAACCCATCTCCAAAAGCAGTGCCGCGTATTCATCAAGAAACACGGTGTTTTCTTTCAGTTCAGGATAAATTTTTTCAAATAGAGCAAGTCCTTCTTCCAGATCATCTCTGCCTGCATATGCTCTGGCTTTATTCCAATCAAACAATACATCTGTTTCTCCAAGATTCTGGAGGTGCTCAGCCAGATCAATCATCTGGTCATATTCATCATTTTGATGCCACATAGAAAATAAAACGGAGGCTGCTTCTGCATTAGCCGGGTTCAGAGCAAGCGCTTCTTTTAAATATCCTTCGGCAAGCTCTGTATTTTCAAGAGAGCCTTGGACAATGCCTGCTTCTACATAAAGCTGATCATTAAAATTATCTACTTTCAGCCCTTCCTGAACTGCTTCAAACGCTGCTTCCCATTTCTTCTGATGCTTGTAGGCCTGAATTAAATAAGGGTATAAAGAGGCGTATTCATAGTCCATCGCTTTTAGTTCTTCAAATTTCTGTGCTGCCAGTTCATAGTCCTTCACCTGAAGAGCCGTATACGCATAACCGAACAGCGCGTTCATTTCACGCTTTTCTTCCAGGCCCGTTTTGTAATATTTCATGGCATCTTCAAACTGGCCGGTAGCACTGTAGGCTTCGGCGAGACGTAAAGACAGGCTGCCTTCCGGGTATTGAAAGCCATGCTGTTCTGCCTGTTTTAAATAAGGAATCGACTTGGCAAAATCTCCTCTTTCCAGGTAGTACTCCCCCAGCCCGGCAAGCAGAACCGGCTCTTCCGGTGCTTTCTGCAGCGCCTGCAGAAGCCTTGATTCTGCTACTTCATCAAGTCCCTGCAGCTGATACAAATCAGCCAGCAGCATTTGGGCCTGCAAGAAGTTTTCATCTTTTTCTTTTATTTCCAGCAGCCATTCAATCGCATCTTCCTCCTGGTCGAGGTCAATTGCATTTTCTGCTGCAATTAAATACAGTTCGGTTTCATCAGGGTAATGCTGAATAAGCTCATCAATAATAGGCTTGGACTTATCTGCAAGACCGAGCTCTTCATAAACCTGCAGGATGTCGTATTTTTCCTGGTGTGATGCGGTTTTCTCAAGTGCTTCAAGCTTTTCGAGTCCTTCTTCTACTTTGCCGTTATTTATCATATCGTAAATATTTATTAAATCCACTGGTTTAAAACCCTCCATCGTTCTTTCTGTATTCCTCTTTGCCTCGTATAGTATATCAAATTATACAGTTTAGTTCGACCGGCGCCTTTTATGTAGGAACACGAAAAAAAGACCTGATTCGTAAACGCTTACAAATCAGGTTAGCAAAAAATTGCTATTCAATTGAATGAGTATGGATAGGAGTGGAGAGAAACCATACGCTAACTATATTCTATCAAAAATTTCCATATTGTCAACTCTTTTTAGAAGAAAAACCGCCTGAAAAAAACAGACGGTTTACAAATTATTATTCAGCTAAATACGTATCATATAAGGAATACTGAAGGAATCGGCTTCCCTCTTCCCGGTCTTTTTCCGAACGGAATGTCAGCTGAAGAACACCGGTAATATCTTCTCTGGTTTCCATAATACGAATATTAATAATGCTGATATTATTCTTCGCAAGAATGCCGGTGACATCCGAAATGACCCCCGGATGGTCCGGAACATCTACAAATAAATCATAAAAAGACTGCAGTGCTCCTTTTTCCCGTGTTGGCAGTGTATCGCGAAAACTTTTCGCTTCTGAAAAGTAATCCAGAATGTTGTTGCTGTCTTCTTCTTCTATGAGCAGTTCCATTTTATTCATTTGAACTTTCCAATCAGCAAGAAGCTTCAGGAGCATTTCTTTGTTCTGCAGAAGTATGTCCCGCCACATGATAGGGTTGGCAGATGCAATTCTCGTAATATCCCTGAAGCCTCCGGCTGCCAGCTGGCTTGCCATTCCGTCTTTCTCTCCGGCATCCCGGACCTGGTGGACAAGTCCGGCAGCTATGATATGAGGAAAGTGGCTGATAAGACCGGCCAGCTGGTCGTGCCTCTGCGGCGCCATTTCAATAAATCTTGCCGACGTGCCTTTCAGCCAGTTCTGCAGCTGAATGACCCGATTCATGCCGGTGCCGCTCACGGGTGTCAGTACATAATAAGCGTTCTCGAATAAATGTGGTTTGGCTGCCTGTACCCCGCTTTTATGCGATCCTGCCATAGGGTGGCCTCCGATAAAGGTAACCCCCTGGTCTGCAAAATCTGCTGCTGCGCAGATTTGCTGCTTCGTGCTTCCAACATCGGTAATGATAGCTCCCGGCTTCAGCTCAGTATCCTGAAGCCGTTTTAGTATATTGACGGTTTTTGTTACGGGCACAGCTACGACGATCAGATCCGCTTCTTTCACTCCCGTCTCAAGCGATTCGGCACAGACGTCAATCACACCCAGTGATTTAGCCAGGCGGAGCTGATTTTTGTCTACGTCGACACCCGTTATTTCAGCATGATGTTCTTTTTTTATCGCCAAAGCAATGGAACCGCCTATCAGGCCCATTCCAATGACACTTACTTTTTTATTTGCCACTTTTGTACTCCTTTAAGCGTATCCTTTGTTACTTGGAAGATACGTTGACTTCTTCTAAACAGGCAGCGAATGCTGTCATAAATGCTTTATTTTGTTCTTTTGTCCCTATTGTTACCCTAATTGCTTCCGGAAAGCCAAGTGCCTGACCGGATCGGACGATAAACCCTTTCTTAAGGAGAGCATCAAACATTACATCTCCCGGCACTTTAACGTAAATTAGCAGAAAGTTTGCCTGTGTAGGCAGGTACGTAAGGTTGTGTTTGCTGCAGAATGCCTGCAGTTCTTCCAGCCCTTCTGCATTATCTGCTACACACTGCTTAATATGCTCCTGGTCCTCTAGTGCTTCAATCGCAGCAACCTGGCTTGTTGTCGTTAAGTTGAACGGCGGTCGCACTCTATCCACAAGAGAGATCAGCTCCGCTGAAGCGATTCCGAAGCCTACCCGCAGGGAAGCCATCCCATATGCTTTAGAAAACGTGCGCAGCAGCATTAAATTCGGCGTGTCAGCCAGCATAGACATCGTCTGTGGGTAATCGTCTGCTGTAACATATTCAATATACGCTTCATCCGATACAATCAGCACGTGCTCCGGTACCTGTTCGACAAATTTTCGAAAAGCTGCATCGTTTACATACGTACCGCTTGGATTATTCGGATTGCATACCCATACGATCCGCGTCTGCTCATCGATTGCTTCAAGCATCGCATCGAGGTCATGTACTCCGTCCTGCAGAGGGACTTCCCGAATTTCAGCGCCTTCAATTAACGCGTTGTGTTTATACTGCGAAAAAGAGGGCGTAGCCATCACGGTGTTCGTCGTATGATCAAGAAAGGTACGGCAGAGCATAAGAATCACTTCATCGGAACCTGCTCCAAATACGAGCTGCTCCCCTTTCACTCCAAGAAAATCAGCTGTTTTTTTACGCAGTGCCGCAGCATAGCCGTCCGGGTATATTTCCAGACGGGAAGCGGTTTCTTCAAGCGTATGCTTTACCCGGTCGGAGGCCCCGCGAGGATTTTCATTGGAAGCAAGCTTAGTTACTTCTGAAAGACCAAGCTCTTTTTTTACTTCTTCTATCGGTCTTCCCGGTTGATACGGTGTCATACCGTATATCTGCTTTTTAGCTTTCATTTGGATTCCTCCATTTATTGTTGGTGGGAGGAAGGGACCGCTAATAAACCTTCTACATACTGCTGTATGGACTCAAGCGCATCCCTGCGTTTCGCTTCATGCTCTAATTCAGCCTGAAGTCCTTCCACTTTTTTCATAATCGCACTACCAATAATAACCCCATCGGCTGAGCCTTGCAACCTCTTCACCTGCTCGGGGGTGGAAATGCCGAACCCTACGGCAACCGGCACTTCACTGCTCGCTTTTACCTGTTCGATAAAGGTATAGGCTTCAGGAGGAAACTCATCTCTTGTGCCTGTAACGCCCAGGCTCGAGACACAGTATAGAAATCCTTCCGCCTGCGCTGCGATTTTTTCCAGCCTTGTGCTTGAAGTCGGAGCCACAAGAGAAATATTAGCCAGATTTTCTTTTTTAGTTAAGGTGCTTAATTCTTCACTTTCCTCTAGAGGAAGATCCGGAATAAGCACGCCGTCTGCTTCATTTTCTTTCAGCTTTTCTATAAAGGTCTCAATTCCCATTCGCAGGACCGGATTATAGTAGGAAAAAATAATAACCGGAATCGTTAGTCCTCTTTTTCTCATTTCAGGAATTAATTCAATAGCAGCAGTAAGCGACATTCCGTGCTTAAGAGCACGCAGGGCGGAACGCTGCAGGACGGGACCATCAGCCAGCGGATCAGAATAAGGAATTCCCAGCTCCAGTATATGGGCTCCGGCTTTCTGCATCGTCACTGCCAGCTCAATCGTCGTTTCTTTATTTGGGTCCCCTGCCATAATAAATGGAATAAACAGCGGATAGGAGGCGCCTTCAGCGGCCTCCCGGACGGTTTGTCTTGTCATGACTTATCCTCCTGTTCCAATGATTCCTTTATCGTGTTTACATCTTTATCGCCGCGGCCGGAAGCACAGATAACCAGTATTTGATCTTTAGACATCTTTTTCGCCTGGGCAAAAGCCAAATGAAGGGCATGCGCCGTTTCAATCGCCGGAAAAATGCCTTCTGTCCGGGTTAATTCTTTAAGGGCTTCCAGTGCTTCATCGTCTGTTACCGCTTCGTACTGTACCCGGCCGCTTTCAGCAAGATGCGAGTGTTCCGGACCGATGCCCGGATAATCAAGGCCGGCTGAAATAGAATACGGTTCAATAATCTGTCCGTTTTCGTCCTGAATTAGATAGGTAAGGGAACCGTGAATCACCCCTTTTGTGCCTTTGCTGATAGTCGCGGCATGCTGGTTTGTTCCGATTCCCATGCCGGCAGCCTCAGCGCCGTACAGCTCTACATCGTCTTCCAAAAACGGATAAAACATGCCAATGGCGTTACTGCCTCCTCCGACACACGCTACTGCTGCATCAGGCAGGGACTGTTCGATCTTCTGGAGCTGCTGCTTTGTTTCATCGCCGATAATGCGTTGGAAATTGCGGACAACTTTCGGATACGGGTGGGGCCCTACGACAGAACCTATCAAATAAAAAGTGTCTTCTACATTGGATACCCAGTAACGAATGGCTTCGTTTGTCGCATCTTTAAGCGTTTTGCTGCCGGAAAGTGCAGGGACGACTTCTGCTCCGAGCAGTTCCATCCGAAAGACATTCAGCGACTGCCGTCTCATATCTTCTTCTCCCATAAACACTTTGCATTCCAGCCCCATGCGCGCGCAGACGGTCGCCGTAGCCACTCCGTGCTGACCGGCTCCGGTTTCTGCAACTATTTTCTTTTTGCCCATTCTTTTTGCCAGAAGCGCCTGGCCGACGGCGTTATTTAATTTATGCGCGCCGGTATGAAGCAGGTCTTCGCGTTTTAGGTAAATTTTAGCGCCGCCAAGTTTTTCTGTCAGGCGTTCGGCATACGTAAGAGGAGTTGGACGACCGGCAAATTCTTCCAGCGTATGATGGTAATCGTTCATAAATGCTTCATCATTCCATGCTTCTTCAAAGGCCTGTTCCAATTCTTCCAAAGCATACATTAGTGTCTCCGGGACAAATTTCCCTCCAAAAGCCCCGTACCGTCCTTTATCATCTGGATATACTTTACTCATTTTTATATAACCTCTTTTCCAGTTGTCGTACTTTTTCCGGATCTTTTTCTCCACTGCTTTCGAGACCGCTCGAAAGATCAATTCCCCACGGCTCATGGTCCAAAAGCTCCTGCACATTATCAGGCGTTATGCCTCCGGCAATAAACAAAGGCACATTCAGGCGGTTTCCATACTCTATATAACGGCCGGCATGCGACCAGTCAAAGGATTCTCCAGTGCCGCCCCAGGCATGTTTTGCTTTGGCATCAATAACAAACCCATCTACATTATTTAAAAACTGTTCCAGTAACAACAGAGAATTTGGATCATGATGAATAGCTTTCCATATGTCTATATCTGGAAACGCGGTTTTGACGACAGCTGTCTGTTCCGGCGTTTCGGAACCGTGCAGCTGAATGACATCCGGACGGACAGTCTGCACAGCCTTTTTTATCGTATCCATCGTTTCATTCACAAATAAAAACACCACTTTTTTGTCCAGGTCCGGATAATGCTCCAGCCATCCTTTTACTGTATCAGGGGAAACATACCGCCTGCTTTCTGCCATCACAAAGCCGATGTAGGAAGCCTGCGAATCAACGGCTGTCTTCAACCCTGCTTCTGAATGCACGCCGCAGAATTTATATACCGGTTGAGACATCGTTTTCTCCTAACAGCTTTCGCAGCGCCTGTTCCACGTCCGGCTGACGCATCAGCGACTCTCCAACGAGAACGCCGCGCGCTCCTGCCTTTTTTACTTCCAGTACATCTTCATACGTGGCAATACCGCTCTCGCTGACTAAAAGGCTTCCTTCCGGCAGCAGGGCGGATAAATCCCTTGTCGTATCAAGCGACGTGTAAAAGGTTTTCAAATCCCGGTTGTTGATGCCGATAATTTCCGGCTCGAATTCGTCCAGAAGCGCTGTTAACTCATCTTTGGAATGGCACTCCACAAGAACGTCCAGACCGGAGCCTTTTGCTTCTTTATACAATTCATGAAGACGCTTCGGCTTCATTGCTTCTGCAATCAATAGAATGGCATCTGCTCCAATGCGCCGGCTTTCTTCAATCTGCTTTTCATCGATAATGAAATCTTTACGGAGCACCGGCAGGTGAACAGCCTGTTTTACCGACGTAACGTATTCTTTTGCACCTTGAAAATAGGTGACATCCGTTAGCACGGACAGCGCCGCGGCACCTCCTGCTTCGTAGCTTTTAGCAATGCTGACTGGATCAAAATCCTGCCGGATCACACCTTTGGAAGGAGAAGCTTTTTTTACTTCGGCGATGACGCGGATCACACCCTGCTTTGTTTCGAGTGCTTCTTTTAACGAGTAAAAAGGCACCTGCACCCGTTTTTCAAGGGTAATTTCTTTTATCTCCTCTGCTTTTGTAGCAAGAATCTTATCAAGCATGACTTTCTTTAACCCCGCTTTCCTGTAAACGATGAAGCTGTTTTAAAAAGAGTCCATCCTCGAGTGCTGCTTTTGCTTTTTGGTAGCCCTCTTTAATAGAAGCCGATTCATCTGACACATACAAAGCAGCAGCCGTATTCAACAGCAGAATATCGGTGGCGGCACGGCCGGCTTTGTTCGCAAAAATCTTTTCTATTAATGCCGCACTTTCCTCGGCGGTTTCCACCTGTACTTCTTCAATAGAGGCCGATACAGCTCCGATGTCTTCCGGCGTTATCGTATATTCAGAGATCTTTCCATCTTTCAGCTCAGCTACGTACGTTTTTCCGGTGATTGTGATTTCGTCGAGACCATCCGCTCCGGTTACAAGCATGGCCCGCTTAGCTCCGAGGCGCTGCAGCGTTTCGGCCATCTGCAGTCCGGCTTCTTTTTTGAAAACGCCGATGACCTGGGCATCTGCATTTGCCGGATTGGTTAACGGGCCCAGCAGGTTAAAAATCGTACGAAATCCTATTTCTTTCCGGGGTGCGACGGCATGCTTCATGGACACATGGTACAAAGGAGCAAATAAAAACGCCATCTGCTTATCTTTGAGCGAACGGGCCGCTTCTTCCGGGGTGGACTGTACAGAAATATTTAACTTTTCCAGCACATCCGCGCTTCCGCTTTTGGAGGAAACCGAACGATTTCCGTGTTTTGCCACATTAACCCCCATAGAAGATAATCCAATGGCCGCAGCGGTGGAAATATTAAACGTTGAGCTTAGATCTCCTCCGGTGCCGCACGTATCCACTACAAACGGCTGTGTATGGTCAATCTGAATAACGTGTTCCTTCATAGCTCTTGCAAAACCCGTCATTTCATCTACGGTTTCCCCGCGGTAGCGCAATATAGAAAGCAGGCTTGCTATTTGGCTTTCTGTGGCTTCACCTTTCATAATAACGTCCATCGCCTCATAAGCTTCTTCTTCGCTGAGCCTGTTTCCTTCTATACACGAAGCCAGCAGTTTTTTAAGCATCTTGTACCGTCTCCCCTTTCTCATAAAACATTTCCTCGGCCACTTCAATCGCGCGAAGCAGAGCCGCTGCTTTATTCTGTGTTTCTTCATATTCCAGTTCCGGAACCGAATCTGCGACAATACCGGCGCCTGCCTGAATACGGGCTTTTCCTCCTTCTACTACCATTGTTCTAATGGAAATGCAGGAATCAATATTGCCATCGTAGCCTAAATAGCACACCGCCCCGGCATAGATTCCCCGGCGCGTCGGCTCCAATTCTTTTAAAATCTGCATCGCTCTGATTTTGGGCGCACCGGATACGGTACCGGCCGGGAAAGAAGCCTGAAGCGCCTCAATAGGAAGCGTACCGTCTGCAAGGCGTCCTGTTACTTTGGAAATGATATGCATAACGTGGGAAAACCGTCCCACTTCCAAAAGAACCGGTGTCTGCACAGAACCATATTCAGCTACTCTTCCTACATCATTTCTCGCCAGGTCAACGAGCATATAATGCTCCGCTCTTTCTTTTTCATCGGCAAGCAGGTCTTTTTCAAGTGCCAGGTCCTCTTCCTCGCTTTTTCCGCGCTTGCGTGTGCCTGCTATCGGATGAATCTCTACATGTTCATTATCGACCTGTATAAGACGCTCTGGTGAACTTCCGATAACTTCGCGGTCATCCAGCTTCAAATAAAATAAATAAGGGGAGGGGTTAACCATCCGTAGAATCCGGTACAACTGAAATCCGGTCACGTGTATATCCCGCTCAAAACGCTGGGAAAGAACCGCCTGAAAAATGTCGCCGGCTTTTATATATTCTTTAATCGTCCGGACATCTTCCAGAAATTTTTCTTTTTTATAATTAGAGACAACGTTGGAAAAATCAACATCCTGATTAGCATCATATGGAGATAAAAAGGTATCTGCTTTTTTATTTTCCTGCATCAGGGCCATTAAACTCTCCACCGTGTCCCGGGCGTTCTGATAACGGACCGTCGGCTTTTCTTGTTCATTATTTTCGTAATGAACAAAGGAAAGTTCTTTCGTGTCATGGTCAAGGGCAATAATAGTCTCGCAGAATAACAACAGCACGTTGCTGTCGTCTTCGTTTTTACCTATCGGCTCAATGCCGTCCTCGAACTGTTCAATCGTATCGTAGGCTACCACTCCTACTGCACCACCTTTGAAAGGAAGCGAAATTGACGGGATACCGGGATTAATAATCGACAGGCTTTCTTCAAATAAGGCAGCAAGGCTGGCGTTTTCTGCTTTCACCTGCCTGGAGGTTTCCTCCACAAATTGAAACAAGCCGTTTTTTTCCTGGATCCGATAAGATGGATTCAGTCCGATAAAAGAATAACGGGACCAGGAGGATGCCGGGTCTTTACTCTCTAAAATAAAAACAGCCTGTTCTTCAACATTTTTAAATAGTTCAATAGGGGTTAATAAATCTGTGAAAAAAGTACGCACGTAGGGTACAAGCGGATGGCTTTCAGCCTGTTTTTGGAAGGACTCCATCGATGTTTCTGTCATCATAATGCTCCTCTCAAGAACAGAAGTCCGGCAGAAAAGGAGAATGAGGGTGGGTACAGCAAAAAGCGGGCGGGTGTGGCCCGCACGTTCTGCTGCTTATTAGTCATGCTTTTTTGCGGGTCATGGTTCATCTCTGTCTAAGCTCCACTCATCTCTGCTGCTGCTCTGCTTTACTCTGCTCTTTATCTATTCTGACTGCTCTTCTAATCTTATCAATAATCCTACTCTTATTCTTTTGTATCTGTCAACTCAAGGTCAGGCCTCAGCACTACCGCTTTATTTAAGTAAATATGATGCATTTCTTTTTGTGCTTTCCGGGTATCCGCGGTAAGCATAATACGAATGCACTTTTCCAGACTTCCCGGAACCGGGATCTCTCTGGCACACATGACGGGTACGTACTCCCACCCTGCAAACTGTCTGGCTGCTTTAGCTGGAAAAGCAGCATCAATGTCTTCCGTAACAGTAAACCAAACGTGTGCCACCTGTTCAGGGGAAATGTCGTTTTTTTCAATCATCTGTCCGAGAAGTACTTCGGTTTCCTGTGTAATTTCCTCGGCATCATTGCCTTCTACCGTTGTTGCTCCCCTCAGTCCTCTAATCATTCAATCTCCCCCTTTCCAATAAATGACTTCAACAGCCTGTGAACGGTTTCGTCCGGCATCTGCTTTGTAATTGTTTCGCCCGGCTCCGTCACAAGCACAAAGGTCAGCACACCAGCTGACGTCTTTTTGTCTTTTTTCATAGCTTCCATCAGACTCGAAGCTTTCATTTCTTTCGTATCAAGCGGATAGCCCAATGAAAGCAGCCACGTTTTCTCTTTTTCGATGTCCCAGTTCGATAAACCTTCATCGTTGCTGACCTGCATGGCAAAGAGCATACCTGCCGCCACGGCTTCACCGTGAGCCCATTTGCCGTAGCCGGCTGTGCTTTCTATAGCATGGCCGAGCGTATGGCCGAAATTAAGATGCGCACGTACTCCTGTTTCTCTTTCATCAAGAGCAACGATATCGGCTTTGATTTGAATGGAACGTTTAAGCATCGAGACAGCTGACGTTTTTACATCTTCAATGCTTGTTATATGACGCTGCAGCCATTCGAGAAAGGAAGCGTCTTTAATGTAGGCATGTTTCATCATTTCAGCAAAACCGGAGCGCCATTCTTTGTCTGACAGTGTCTGCAGCATCTCTACGTCATAAATGACCGCAGCCGGCTGATGAAACGCACCAACCATATTTTTACCCAGGGGGTGATTGATCCCGGTTTTTCCGCCTACACTGCTGTCATGAGCCAAAAGAGTCGTCGGCATCTGGACAAATGGAATCCCGCGCATATACGTTGCCGCTGCAAAGCCTGCCAGATCTCCTACTACGCCGCCGCCGAGTGCAGCCACTACAGACTTACGGTCCAGGCCGCTTTCAAGCATGGCTGTTAAAATACGCTCATACACCGCAAAGGATTTAGATGCTTCTCCGCTTTCCACCGTAAATGTAAATACTTCTATGCTGCTTTGAAAAGACTGCACAACACCCTCCAAATACAATGGAGCGACAGCACTATCCGAAATAATAAATACTTTTTCCGCGTCTTTTGCTTCAGAGAGGAGTAAATCCCCCGCTCTGCTTCTGATTCCTTCTCCAATATAAACCGGATAAGAGGCAGCAGAAGCATTAACGAAGAGCCGCTCCATTAAAAATCACGCGCCCATTCGTTGTGTTTTTTCATATTTCCCTGAATCGCATCGATACGGTCCGCTCCAAACATTTCCAAAATCGCATTAGCTACTTCAAATGCAATCACATTTTCCATTACAACAGAAGCAGCCGGTACAGCACAGCTGTCCGAGCGTTCAATGCTTGCTTCAAAAGGCTCTTTCGTTTCAATGTCGACGCTGCGTAACGGTTTATACAACGTCGGAATCGGCTTCATTACACCTTGGATGACGATAGGCATTCCAGTCGTCATGCCGCCTTCAAAACCTCCGAGGTTGTTGCGGCTGCGGTAATAGCCGCGGCCTTCTTCCCAAAGAATTTCATCATGCACTTTGCTTCCAGGCATGCGTCCGGCTTCAAAACCTAAGCCTACTTCCACTCCTTTAAACGCATTGATACTCATTACCGCACCGGCAATTTTCGCATCAAGCTTACGGTCGTAGTGCACGTAGCTCCCTACTCCTGCGGGCATACCGGTAATAACGGTCTGAACGATGCCTCCGATGGAATCCCCGTCTTTTTTAGCGTCATCTATCGCCTGCATCATTTCCTTTTCGGCGTTTTTATCTAAACATCTCACTGGAGACGCTTCTGTACGCTCCTTTAGATCATGGATATCTGTATAGTCACGATCTTTGGACTCAATTCCGCCGATTTCCAGCACCTGCCCGCCTACTTCGATACCTAATGTCTTGAGAAGTTTCTTGGCTACCGCTCCAGCGCTTACTCTTGCTGTTGTTTCTCTTGCAGAGGAACGCTCCAGCACATTTCGCATGTCCCGGTGGCCGTATTTAATAGCACCGTTTAAGTCTGCGTGGCCCGGGCGCGGCCTGCTGATGACACGCTTCATTTCCTTTTCCTCTTCTTCGGTAAGCGGGTCTGCTCCCATAATTTTTGTCCAATGTTTAAAATCATCGTTTTCAACGATTAAGGCTAATGGTGCGCCTGTTGTTTTTCCATGTCTTACGCCGCCAGCGATCGCGACGGTATCTTTTTCTATCTGCATGCGCCGTCCTCTTCCGTGGCCGCCCTGTCTCCTTTTTAATTCTGTGTTAATATCTTCCTGAAGCAGTTCCAGCTGTGATGGAACCCCCTCTATAATTGTTGTCTGCTGAGGGCCGTGTGATTCTCCCGCTGTTAAATATCTCATCGTTTATTCTCTCCTATTCCATACGCTCCATGAGCTCTTTAGTGCTTTTATGCATTAAATTGTAACATAATTCTTTTAGTGGTGCTTTATTATACGTATTTTGTGTTTGAAGATTTTATCTATTCTGTCTACAGCAGCTTACTGTTCTTTTTGTATAAAAAAGGCCCCGCTGTTTCAAACCCAAACTGCTGCGGCTGAAAAATCTGTTCGGTGCTTCCGACAAATAGAATGCCCCCGTCTTTCAGCGAGTGATAAAACTTTCTATACAGATCGGCTTTCGCTGATTCGGTAAAATAAATCAGCACGTTTCGGCATGAAATAAAATCAAATTGCCGATCAAATGCATCGCCAAGAAGGTTCAGCTGTTTAAATGTTACTTTGTTCCGCAGATGTACCGGCACTTCGTATCCGCCTTCCGTCTTTTTCAGCAGTCCCGGCCTTGCCATATGTACAGCACTGAGTGTATGGGACGTGTAGACTCCATTTTCAGCGGTAAGCAGGGCATTCGTATCAATATCGGTCGCGAGAATCACGTAATGGCTGCAATAAGGAGCTTCATTTAAAATATGGGAAATCGTATACGGTTCTTCTCCTGTGGAACAGGCAGCCGACCATACTTTAAATGCCGACGAACTGTCGCATAACGAAGGGAAAATCGTCTCTTTAAGCTGCTCCCATCTGGCTGGATTGCGGTAAAACTCCGATACATTTATCGTCATGCGCTCCAGAAATTGATGAAACAGCTCATCTTTTTTCATCAAACCTTCATCAAAAAAAGAAACAAAGTTCGAAAATCCTTTTTTCTCATAAAAAGTCTTCAGCCTACGCTTCATTTGATCTTCTTTATATAAGGACAAATCAATGCCCGTTTTTGTTTTGACTTTTTCCGTAAAAACAATATAATCATCGGTCGCAAGGCCTGATCTCCGTGGTGGAGGGGAAGCACTGGTTTCTCTGCTCTTCATTGGTTTTTTTCATCCTTTTCAACTCATTCGCGGTTTGTTTCGCAATGTCTATCATATCATGAGTAAAAGCTTCCGGAGAAGAGCAGAGCCTGCTTATTCGTAAAAATAAATACCGGCTGCCGCAGAATGAACTGCAGCAGCCGGCATGTAATTATTCATTTATACCCAGGCCGACACTTGTTTTTCGTAGCCGGTCAATTCATTTTCGTTAAAAAATAGATTAATTTCCCGCTCTGCGCTTTCCGTTGAATCCGATCCATGGATCACATTCATACTGATGCGGACACCATAATCTCCTCTAATCGTTCCTGGAGCAGCGTCCTGCGGATTTGTTGCCCCCATGAGCTTTCTGGCAGAGGAAACAACTTCATCTCCTTCAAGCACCATCGCAAAAACCGGCGATGACGTAATAAACCCAACAAGCTCTTCGAAAAATGGTTTACCTTTATGCTCACCGTAATGCTGTTCTGCAAGCTCTCTGGAAATACTCATTAATTTAGCGCCTTTGAGCGTGTATCCTTTTTTTTCAAAACGATGCACAATTTCCCCGATTAAATTTCTTTGTACTCCGTCCGGTTTTATCATAACAAATGTCTGCTCCATACTTGTTCCTCCTTATGTAAATGAAAGCGTTCAACCTTTATGATTATATCAAACCATGTAAGCGTTAGCAATGTTCAATTAAAACAGGAACTTTATCCGTCTGGCGGACAAAGTTCCTGTTTTAATGTTTGCGGCCGCCTATATACGTCGCTACTTCTCTGAGCGATTTAGTCGCCTTAATGTCCGGCAGACTATCCAGGGCACTGTATGCTTTGTTCAAATACTTGCGGCTCAGTTCTTTCGAATACTCAATGCCGCCCGACATTTTAATTGCTTCTATAATCGGAGTAATATCCTGGGAACTTGATGCTTCATCCTCAATTAAATGAACAATTTCCTTTTTGAGAGCCGGGTCTCGGTCCATCGCATAGAGGGCAGGAAGCGTTACATTCCCCTGCCTCAGATCGCCTCCGGCCGGCTTGCCAAGCTGCTTTTCCGTGCCGGTAAAATCAAGAATATCATCAATAATCTGGTATGACATGCCTACATTATATCCATATTGATACAGCCGGATCTGTTCCTGTTTTGATGCCCCCGCGCTGATCGCTCCGAGCTGACAGCTTACTGCAATAAGCAGCGCTGTTTTCCGGCGTATTCTGCGCAGATAGATTCTCATATTCTGCTCCCAGTTGTACTGGTCCCGAATTTGTTCAATTTCCCCCAGACACATTTGAATCATGGCGTGGGAAAGAATGGAATTAATACTGCCATCATTAAAAAAAGTGGTTTTTTCCACTGCTTTTGCGAAAATGTAATCGCCTGTGTACATCGCAACCCGATTATCCCATTTTGCTTTAATCGTCTGTGATCCCCGGCGCAGTTCTGCATTATCTATTACATCGTCATGCACGAGGGAGGCCATGTGGATTAATTCCAGCGAGACGGCGATATGCTTTACGCGTTCTATATCATAATCCCCGTATTTTGCCCCAAGAAGGACGAATACCGGCCTGATACGCTTGCCTCCCGCCTGCAGAAGGTGTAGAGAAGCGTGTTTAAGGGCAGGGTGCTCCGATAGAACGGACTGCTCCAGCTCTTTTTCAATTTTTTTAATATCTGCGTTTAAATACATATACAAATCTGCTAATTTCACCGCGTTTACTTTCACTTTGAAGACTGCACCTCTCTTCCGCTTCCCCATATGTTTAATGCATGTATTGGTTTATCAATAAATCCATACTTATATGCTAACGAATAATAGTAAAGGAGTCCACGTTTTTCGTCTTCTCCGAACACATAATGAATTCCTTTGTAGTAGCTTTCCCAAAAAGCAGGGTCTCCTCCCATACTGCCGGAAACTTCGAGCGACAGCTCTTCGTATTCATCAGCATGAGCCGTGTCACGGCTGCGGGCAAACTCCCGACTCAATAAAGAAAGCAGGCCGGGGCTGGAACGAAGCGCATCATTCTGTACTGCGAATACCGCATACGTCATCGGCAGGCCTGTATGAGTGAACCATTGTTCTCCCAGGTCATAGTAGTAATACTCTGTATGTTCCCGTCGTGCTTTTATGGCATCGTCTCCAATAAGTACACACGCATCATAGGACTCCATCATTTTAGTCAAATCCGGAGAAACCGTTTCGAAGTGAAGCGTCTCGAAGTGGTAAAATTCTTTAAGCAGGATCTGTACGAGATGAACGGATGTGGCACTGGCTGATGTCAGCGCTATATCCGCTCCTTCCAGTTCCAGAATTGGCTTTTTGGAAATCAAAAATATCGAACGAACTTCTCCTTTTGAAGAAACACACAAATCCGGAAGCAGAGAGAGCCTGTCGTAATTTTCTGCATACGCAAAAGATGAGACAGCCGCAATATCAATGGTTCCTTCCGCCAACGACTGATTCAGCGAAGACGGCACTTCATAATAAAATTGAACGCCTCTGCCCCGCAGTTCTTTTCTGTCCAGGTAATGAAAAAAAGGGAGAATGTTCGTGTAGGATATTTCACCGAGATGCAGGCTCATCGCTTTTCCCCCCATCTAGTAAACAAGGTGTGCTCCACGTGAACGCTGTCGAGCACTTTTCCAGCTACGAAGTTGATCAAGTCATCCATGCTGTTAGGCAGGTGGTAGAAGCCGGGCATAGCTGGAACAATATGGGCCCCGGCCCGATCTGCCCGGACGAGGTTTTCCAGGTGAATTCCATTTAACGGTGTTTCTCTCGGAACGATTACCAGTCTGCGTTTTTCTTTAAGAATAACATCCGCTGCGCGTTCAAGCAGGTTTCCTGAATTGCCATTCGCAATTTTAGAGAGCGTCCCCATCGAGCATGGCACAATGATCATCGCTTCTGTTTTATACGATCCGCTCGCAATCGGGGCGGTAAAGTCTCTAAGTCCGTGCACAAGAAGGTCGTTTTTATCATAATCCCCAAATAAACCGTTTAAACACTGCTGCCGGTCGGATGTATCAAGCTCCATTTCCAGCCTGAAAACCTCCCAGCCGGCTTCGCTGATAAGAAGGTGCACCCTGCAGTCAGCTTCCAGCAGCTGTTGAGCGACTCTAATTCCATAAACGGCACCGCTTGCACCGGTGATGGCTACTGTAAATATTCGTTTTGTGTTGTTCATATCAGCAGATCCCCAATAGCAAAAACCAGCATGGTAATACTAATAATTCCATTCATCTGGAAGAAGGCCACGCCGACTTTCGTTAAATCCGTTGGTTTTACCAAGGAGTGTTCGTAGACCATGATCGCGCCTACTATAATAACTCCAATCATAAACAACCACCCGAGCGGAGAAAATATACTGAGAAGCAGCAGTGATGCAAAGCTGATCAAGTGAAAACCTTTTGAAATACGAAGGGCTTTTTCAATACCAAACCGTGCCGGAATGGAATGCAGCTTAACCCTGCGGTCATAATCAGCATCCTGAGTCGCATAGATAACATCAAAACCAGCTGTCCAAAAAGTTACCGTCAAAAAGAGAAACAGCAGTTCCACTGAAAACTGGCCGGTCGCTCCAATCCAGCCGCCAACCGGCGCCATCGCTATTGTGACACCAAGAAATACGTGACAGAGCCACGTAAAGCGTTTCGTATAGGAATAAAAAGTGAGCAGAAATACAAATAACGGAAGCATTAGTACGGTTAACGTATTAAGCGAAAAGGCTGCGATAAACAGCAGCGCAAAAGAGGCCCCGATGAACAGCAGGCTCTGGGGAACGGATACTTCCCCGGCCGGTATGGCCCTGTCTGCCGTACGTGGATTCTTTTTATCGATGTTGGCATCAATAACGCGGTTAAGCGTCATCGCAGCACTTCTGGCTCCGACCATCGCCAGTGTAATAAAGATCCATTCCATAATAGTCGGCCAGGTTCCTTCTACAGTCATACTTCCAAGAATAGCTCCAAGAAAAGCAAACGGCAGAGCGAACACGGTATGTTCAAACTTTATCATTTCCAATATCACTTTAATTTTTTTCATTATAAGCATCCTATCTATTGATCCAATTGTTTATGTGCAAAATGCGCTGCAGCTGCTCCCATTGAAAAAGAATGAACGGTTACGGTTTTAAAACCGGCCTGTTTAAACATAACGGCAAGGGCCATTTTGTTAGGGAAATTCATCGTCGATTCCTGCAGCCAGGAATATTCATCAAAACGTCCCGCCAGGTACTTTCCTAGCCTTGGCATAATATACTTAAAGTAGAGAGAGTATACTTTTTCGACCGACTTTTTTTCCGGTTGGGAGGTCTCAAGGCATACTGCCATTCCTCCCGGCTTCAGCACACGGTACATCTCCCGCATCGTCTGATCGTAATCAGGGACATTGCGCAGGCCGAATCCTATCGTAACAAAATCAAAGCTGCTGGACGCAAACGGCAGGTCCATCGCATTGCCTTCTACCAGCTCTATCGTATCCCAGCCGGATTGCGTGACTTTACGCTGCCCAATTTTTAACATGTTTGCGCTGAAATCAAGGCCTTTGACCTGTCCTTCCGGCCCGGCTGCTTCCGCAAGGCTGAGCGTCCAGTCGGCAGTCCCGCAGCATAAATCCAAAGCGGAAGCTCCTTTGGGAACGTTCATCTGCCGCATCACTTCTTTTCTCCAGGACTTATGCAGGTTAAAACTGATAATCGAGTTCATTGAGTCGTATTTTTCATAAATGGTTTCAAATACGTCATGCACGCGTTCTTCTTTAGACTGCCCCAACATACGCCCTCCTTACTGAATAAATTTATTCTCATACTGTGAGATGGTATTGTTTAAATGCCTGAAAATCAAAGAAGTTTCCGGTACCCGGGCTGCATACCGCTGCAGTTCAAGAAAATAGTTCTCCCGAAGATCCTGCAGCCAGTGAAGCTCTTCAAGCCCAAGAACCGCATCTTCCTGAAGAGAAGCCTCGACGTCGTTCGTCCAATACGCATGAACCGCCGCCATAAAGGCGGATAAAGGCTGCTGCTCCTGAACCTGCAGTTCGTCATTTAAACGCTTAAACATAAAAAATGCGTTCGCAGCTTCCGCCGTTTCTTTCTGCCCGTAATACATGGCGATATTCTGCAGGAAACCCGATTCAATCGTTTCCAGACGTTTCAGAAAATCGGCTTTGCCCGTACTTTCTGCAAGATGAAGCCGCATTTTTTCTTCGTTGATAAGCTGGATAGAAGTACTGAACACTTTTAAAATCGGCGCGTGTATTTGGTGGGCAAGCATCGAATAATAAAGACTCCAGTGATAGTCCCCTGCCAAAATTGTTAACTGGCGCTTTTTTTTCTGCAGCGCAGACTGCACCGGTGCAATCTGCACATGCTCATGTGTTTCAAAAGCTCCGTCTACCATAAGTGCCGCTACGATTTGTTCCTCTTTGTAAAAAGGGTCTAAATCCACATGCTGCATAATATCAAGCAGAAAATAGATCATGCTCTTATTTACGGCTATTTCGCCTGTAATCGTTGACACATATTGATGAGAGGCTTTGGATCGAAAAAGCGCTTCAATCCGTTCGATATCAGCTTCCCTGAATGTTTGATCTGTCATTGCATTGTCCCCCATTGACATGTTTTCGAAAAATGCTGTCGCTTTCATATAAAGCAGGAAAAAGGCGCCTGCTTCGTTATTTTATACATGCAATGCGCCTTTTATTTATGTCTGGGAATCCGTATGAACTTCCCCGTGGCTCGTCTGGACAAGAGCTTTGCCTCTGATTTTAATAGCGGACGTATGCTCTGTAAACTGTGCTACCATCACTTCGCCTTTATCAAGCTTTTCGGAATGATGAAACTTTGTGTCTGTACCTCTGGTTAAACCAATCACATTTACTCCATCTTCCTCTGCTTTTACTACAAAAAAATCCTGCGCTCCGCTCATTTTTAGTTCCCCTGCCTTTTTTGTTTTTACCCTTTGTTTATTAAAGAAAAGACTTCAGCTCTAGCGGCTGCGTCCTTTTGTAAACTTCCTCTTACGGCTGAGGTTACCGTCATCGCTCCTGGTTTTTTCACTCCGCGCATCGCCATGCACATGTGTTCTGCCTCTATGACGACTATCGCTCCATGGGGCTGAAGCGTTTCTACTATTGTATCTGCAATCGTTGATGTAATCCGCTCCTGCAGCTGTGGTTTGCTTGCTACCGACTCTACTGTTCTTGCAAGCTTGCTGAGGCCGGTCACCTTGCCGCCTTTGGGTATGTAGCCTACATGGGCTTTACCAAAAAATGGAACTAAATGGTGTTCACACATAGAATAAAAATCAATATCTTTTACTAAGACGAGTTCTTCATGCTGTTCTCCGAAGACGGTTTTTAAATGATTGGAAGGGTCTTCGTGAATACCTTTGAATACTTCCTGATACATTCTTGCCACTCTTTTCGGCGTATCTTCCAGGCCTTCCCGATTCGGGTCCTCCCCAACTGCTTCTAATATTAATGTAACGGCTTGTTCTATTTTTTTATGATCAAAAGGAGCCACTACTCTTCCCCCTACCCTTATTTTATCTTTGTCTTTGAAAATTTTAGCATACCGCTATTTATAAAGCAAAGCTAGCACTTCAAGGGATTGGCAGGAATCTTGTATCTGATATTTATATTATGTAAACTATCACCGGGCATTACAGCTCGCCCGGCTCTTCTTCACCTGTTAATACAGGTTCACCGTTTTCATCCAGTTCATAAGTACCGGAAAAAGCCGGCACGACCGGATAGTGTTCGACGAGTACGGTTCTTGCATCTTCTCCCTCTTCTATCGAGGCACCATGTACTTCAAGCGCACGGTTAATATCGATGGAATAGTCAACGATCGCTTCGCCGTCTGCGTTGATAAGAAGCGGCAGGCTCGTGTTAAAGTAGGGACTCGCTACCGTCGGCTGCTCATCATATTCCAGTTTTTCAAGGTCTGCTTCAAATATTCCCGGAGCCACAGCTTCTTTAATAGGGGCAAATTCGTTTTCTGCTATGTAGACACCGACTCTTTGTTCAAACTCCCTGATCTCACGGGTCATTCGAAGGTCGATTACTTTCACTTCCGCATCGTCTTCCGGATCTACAATCATGTACTGGTAGCTTCCTCCGCTTTCAAAAGAGTTGGCAGGAGGCTCCTGCATATAGCGCGGCATTAATTCCCTGAAATCAATCACGTACCGTTCATACAATGGGGGATTGTGTTCAGGGGTACGAATAGGTAAAAGGTTGATTTCATCTTCTCTGTACTGGTCTACGGCCTGCTGCACGGCAGCAATCTGGCTTTCATCCGGCCCCTGTCTTTGTTCAGCTCCGCTGTTGGGATAAAAACAGCCACCGAGCAGCAAAAGAGGAATAAATCCCAAAATAACGGCTTTTTTTTGTTTATTCATCTGGTTTTCCCCTTTCTGGTATTATTCTGCCAGAGGCCCTCTAAATACGACAATAAAGACGATAAGCCCCGCGATAACCAAACAGATAAACGAGAACGTCATCACGATAAAACGGAGCACCCCTGTCAGCTTTTCTTTGCCGAGTACTGCGGCAGCCGTAGAAACAAACATTAAAAACAATCCAATAAACGACACCCACATATTTTGAAGCGCTGTCATTTTACATCCTCCTTTTTTCTATAAAGGAAAAGAAGCGGCCTAACTTTCCCGGCCGCCTTCGTTTCTTCCCATAAAAGAGCTTTCTTCTTCATTCTTTTTCACTCGGCCCATCAGCCGGTCCGCCGCCTGCAGAGGCGGTTCTTCTTCAAACAGGACGCTGTACAGAGCCGACGTAATCGGCATTTCGACGTTCTCTGCTGCTGCCAGCTCAAACACCGCTTTTGTCGTACGGACTCCTTCTACGACCATGCCCATCTCATCAAGCACGTCATCCAGCTTCCTGCCCCGGCCGAGAAGACGGCCGGCTCTCCAGTTTCTGCTGTGTTCGCTCGTGCAGGTCACGATTAAATCACCAAGACCGGAAAGACCTATAAAAGTCATCGGATTGGCGCCGAGAGCAACACCCAACCGGGTAATTTCTGCAAGCCCTCTCGTCATCAGCGCCGCTTTCGTATTATCGCCATAGCCGAGGCCGTCAGTCATGCCAATGCCCAGCGCAATAATATTTTTTAACGCGCCTCCGATTTCCACGCCAATCATATCTTCGTTTGTATAAACGCGAAAATAGTTATTCATAAATAAATCCTGGACAGAGGCTGCTGCCTCCAGATTTTTGGATGAAACAGCTACCGTAGTCGGCTGTTTAATGCCTACTTCTTCAGCGTGACTTGGTCCCGATAATACAGCTACAGCTTTATAGGATACCCCTTCAAGCTCTTCTTCCATCATTTCGGAAATCCGCTTAAACGTTCCCGGCTCGATGCCTTTGGACGCATGGACGAGGATGCTGTTTTCATGAAGAAGCGGGCGAAGCTGTTCTATCGTCTCCCTGATAGCTTTTGTCGGCACGGCGCAGATAATATAATCATTATCCGTGTCGGTTGCCGACAAATCACTGTAAGCCTTAATAGTAGAATCGAGCACCACATTAGGCAGGTAGCGTGAATTAATATGTGTCTCATTAATTTCTACAGCCAGTTCATTCCTTCTGCCCCAGAGCTGGACGCTGTGTCCATTATCAGCAAGCACCTGGGCAAGAGCGGTTCCCCAGCTTCCTGCCCCGATAACGGCTGCTTTCACTTTTGACATAGTGATCCTCCTTTATTTCGCTCCCAGTTTGTTTTCCTGTCCCTTAAGAAGCCGGTCTATATTGGAACGATGGGTCCATACGGCAAGCACGGACAAGATGATGCTGAGAAAAATATAGGACACCGGATGGGTGCCGGACCCTGCTGTAATAATTAACAGCAGCGATGTGCCGAGAATAAACAACAGGGATCCAAGCGAGACGTAGCGCGTTATGAGAATGACAACGATAGCAACGATACCAGCGTAAACTGCTGGAAAGAAAAACAGCGTACTGATTACGCCAATCGTTGTTGCCACCCCTTTACCGCCTTTAAATCCAAAATATACCGGCCAGTTATGGCCGAGAATGACAGCCAGTCCGGCTGCCGCTGGTGCAAGCCCTTCAGCACCGGAGGCCAGGAAGGGTACAGCCTCCAGCCCGGCTGCAATCCATACTGCAGCAATCCCTTTTGCTATATCAAGCATCAGGACCAGGACAGCCGGGCCTTTTCCCAGCACCCGAAGGGTATTGGTTGCTCCGGCATTGCCGCTGCCATGCTTTCTAATATCGATTTTTTTAACCCTTTTAGCGATCACATAACTGAAACTGATCGAACCGATCAGGTAGGCTATGATAATTGACAGAATGACTCCCATTCGCTTCTGCTCCCTTACAGTAGACTATTCGTTCTTTTTTCTTGCGTATATCTTAAGCGGTGTGCCTTCAAAATGAAAAGCTTCCCGCAGCTTATTTTCGATATAGCGTCTATAGGAGAAGTGCATAAGTTCCGGTTCGTTTACAAACAACACCACTACCGGTGGAGCAATAGCTACCTGTGTTGCATAATTAATCCGCAGGCGCTTATTATGCTCAGTTGGCGTTGGGTTCATCGCAACGGCATCGGAAATAACGTCGTTTAAGACGTTTGTCGGCACACGAAGGCTGTGGTTTTCTGCTACTGTTTTTACAATTGGAAGCAGATTTTTCATTCTTTTTTTCGTTTTGGCGGATAAAAATACAATGGGGGCATACGACAGAAATTGAAATTCTTCCCGAATCTTCTGCGTGAATTCCTGCATTGTTTTTTCATCCTTTTCCATCGCATCCCATTTGTTAACGACAATAACGATGGCCCGTCCTGCTTCATGGGCATAGCCGGCAATTTTTTTATCCTGTTCTTTTATTCCCTGTTCCCCGTCAATCAGCGTGAGCACAACATCTGCGCGCTCCAGTGCTTTCATCGCACGGAGTACACTGTACTTTTCCGTTGCTTCATATACTTTACCCCGGCGTCTCATACCGGCAGTATCAACGATGACGTATTCCTGGCCGTCTTTTTCAAACGGAGTGTCAATAGCATCCCGTGTAGTTCCTGCGATCTCGCTTACGATGACTCGTTCTTCACCAAGAAGCGCGTTTACAAGGGAGGATTTTCCGACGTTTGGCCGGCCGATCACTGCCATTTGAATGGTATCTTCGTCGTATTCTTTTTCCGATTGGTCCGGAAAGAATTCAAGGGCACGATCAAGCAGGTCACCAAGGCCGATGCCGTGAGACCCGGATACCGGATACACATCCCCGAACCCCAATGAATAAAATTCATACATCTGCGTCTGCATAGCCGGGCTGTCAATTTTATTTACTGCTACTACTACGGGCTTTTTTGAACGAAGCAGAAGGTTTGCTGCTTCCTGGTCAGCCGTCGTGATTCCGTCCCGGCCGTTTACTACAAACAAGACAACATCCGCCTCGTCGATTGCAATTTCAGCCTGGGCTCTCATCTGATCAAGAAACGGCTCGTCTCCGAGATCAATTCCCCCGGTATCTATAACAAAAAATTCTCTGTTCAGCCATTCCGCGTTATTATATAAACGATCACGGGTAATACCCGGCTCATCCTGGACGATAGCCACCCGCTCTCCTATAATCCGGTTAAAAACGGTTGATTTTCCTACGTTCGGTCTTCCTACTATTGCTATTGTTGGCTTTGCCATCTTACTCCCTCATTCCTATCCCTTAACAAAAACTCTGTCATTTATTTGTTCCTCGTTTATTATACTAGATTTTCACCCTCTACATAACCATAGAAAGAGCCGGTTCTATGTTTTTTCATAGAACCGGCCTCCTCCTGCCGTTATTTTGCTCTTGCAGCATAGCTTTTTGTATCAAATCCTCTTTCTTTTAACCAATGTGCTGTTGCTCCTGAAAGAACAAGAGGAGCCCGCTGTAACGACCGAATATCTTCTGCACCGACGGCCGTCATAATATACGTCAGCTGTTCAAGCACCGCATTCAGGTAAGCGGTGCCTCCTTTTGTCCCGTTCTCATGAACTGCTTCTAGTACTTTCCCTGCAATGCCTACTGCAGAAGCACCGAGTGCTATAGCTTTCGCAGCGTCCAATGCATGCCTGATACCGCCGGAACCAATGATGTCCGCCTGTTTATGTACAAATGCAGACTCTGCTACGGCAGCCGCACTGCTGATGCCCCATTGATCAAAAAAAGACCATTTGGCTTCCCGCCTGCTGTTTTCGACTGCAGAAAAGTTGGTGCCTCCGCTTCCGCCCGTATCAATCACTGTAATGCCTGCTTCTTCAAGCGTTTGAAATGCTTCCGCCGACATACCAAATCCTACTTCTTTTACGATAATAGGTATATTCAGGCTTTGACGCACTTCCTGAATACGATCCAGCGCCCCTCTAAAATCCCTGTCTCCTTCAGGCATAACCAGTTCCTGAATAACATTCAGATGAATCTGCAGAGCATCTGCTTCAATCATATTTACAGCCTGCGCGGCCTGCTGAGGCGTCGCCTCGCTGCCCAAATTGGCAAAAATAATACCATCAGGATTTTCATGGCGTACGACCTGGTAAGATGCAGCTTCTGCCGTATCTTTAATTGCTGACATCTGAGACCCTACTGCCATTGCAGTGTTAGTAGCTTTCGCCGCCTGTGCCAGCATCCGGTTAATCGATTCTGTTTTTTCTCCGCCGCCTCCGGTCATCGCATTAATAATAATCGGCGAACTTAAGGAAAGTCCGCCGACATTAGTAGTATAGCTTATATTGCCCACTGAGGAGCCGGGGAGACTGTTGTGTACAAAACGAAGATCATCATAACTCGATGCATCAGCGAACCCTGTCGCTAATGCATGAGTGATGTGGTCCTGTTTACGCTGTGCTCTTGACACGACACATCGAACCCCTTATTTTTTATATTTTTTCAGCTGATCGCCGATCATGTCTCCGAGAGAAAATCCAGAGTGATCGTCTTCCGGTGCATCGTACTCCTGTTGTACTTTCTGATCTGGTTTGTCCGCTTTTTCCAGTTCACGGATGCTTAAGCTGATCCGCTGCTCGGAAGGAGTAATATCCAGTATTTTCACTTTCACAGCCTGGCCTTCTTCGAGCACTTCACCCGGCGTACCAATATGACGATCCGCGATTTGAGAAATGTGAACCAGTCCTTCTACACCTGGTGCCACTTCAACAAATGCTCCGAAAGAAACAAGACGCTTTACCTGACCTTCGATAATATCGCCCGGCTCCATTTGTCCTTCTATCGTGGTCCATGGTCCAGGAAGAGTGTCTTTAATAGAAAGGGAAACCCTCTCGCTGTCAGTATCCACTGCCAGAATTTTCACCTGTACTTCTTCACCCTCTTTAACAATCTCACCTGGAGATTCTACACGGTGATGAGCCATCTGTGAAATGTGAACCAGTCCATCTACTCCGCCTACGTCAACAAAAGCACCAAAGTCAGTCAAACGTTGCACGGTACCTTTCACGGTATCGCCAACCTGAAGCTGTTCGAGCACGTCTTTTTTCTGACGGTTTGCCTGCTCATCCAATACCGCTCTCTGGGATAGGATTAATTTGTTGTCCGCAGAATCAATTTCAATGATCTTTAAAGAAAGGGTGCGTCCTTTGTAATCAGAAAAATCTTCGACAAAGTGTCTTTCCACTAATGAAGCCGGGATAAATCCGCGTACGCCAAGATCAACTACAAGGCCGCCTTTAACTACTTCTGCTACTTCTGCCTCAATAATATCACCGTTTTCAAACTTGGATTCCAGTTCTCCCCATGCTCTATCAGCGAGCGCAGCTTTTCTTGAAATAACCAGTTCATCATCTTCTATCTTTGTAACCTTACACTCAATCTCGTCCCCTTCTTTCAGGACGTCTTCTACTTTTTCCACGTGAAGACCGGACAGCTCACTTATTGGAATAACTGCATCCACCTTGTATCCCACATCAGCAAAGGCCTGCTTTTCTTCAACCTTTGTTACCTTGCCTTTGACGATATCTCCTTCTTTAATATCATTCATTCCAGCTAACTCGTTGTTCATTTCATCGACCATTGTCCATTGCCTCCTTCTACTTTTCCTCGCTACTATATCTATTATAATAAAAAATAGGCCATAAGCAAAAGAAAATACCTATTTCTTTGTTATTTCAATAGAATCTGGGACTCTTTCAGCTCTTTAATACTCTTCATAATTACTTTAGTTGCTGTTTCAGCGTTGGCTTTTTCCTTGCGGAGCTTCGACATGTTAACCGGAGTTCCGTAGGAAATTTTCACTTTTCCAAAAGGCTTGAATTCTCCTGTTATGGCAACCGGTACGACAACAGCTGAGGAGCGGAGCGCGAAAAAGCCTGCTCCTGAGAGTCCCTCTCCTATTGCACCGGTCTTACTTCTAGTACCCTCTGGGAACAAACACAAAACCTTTCCATCTTTAAGTATTTGCAGACCCTGCTTCAAAGCCTGCCTGTCCGCCATTCCTCTTTTTACCGGCATGACCTCCAGCCTGGAGATAATCGGTCCTGCAAAACGGTTCGTTACCAATTCTTCTTTTGCCATAAATACGACATCCCGTTTAATAAACGTCCCTACCAGCGGGGGATCAAAATTGCTTACGTGGTTGGAACAGATTAAGACCGGTCCTTCGGAGGGGAAGTTTTCTTTCCCTTCTATTTCCACTCTGAGGGCAGCCCGGAAAAAAATGCTGCATAATGCTTTTCCGATCGTATATAATCTCATGCTTTAGACGTCCTTTCCTTTACCATTTCCAAAATCTTCTCTACCACTTCATCTATTGATAAATTTGTCGTATCAAGCTCTACTGCATCATCTGCTTTGATCAGCGGAGAGACGGCTCTCGTAGAGTCTTTTAAGTCGCGCTCGGCAATTTCCTGCTGTATCGTCTTCAGCCGGGATACAATTCCTTTAGCTGTATTTTCTTCATGACGCCTGCGTGCTCTTTCTTCTACACTCGCCGTCATAAAAATTTTCACCTCTGCGTCGGGAAGAACGGTCGTGCCAATATCTCTGCCGTCCAGTACAGCGCTGCCGGCTGCCGCCAGCTCCCGCTGTTTTTCCACCATTCGTTCGCGGATAAGCGGATGAGCCGATACTGCCGACACGTTTGCGGTTACTTCCCCCGTGCGGATCGCAGCTGCTGCGTTCTGTTGATTAATATAAATAACATTTTCTCCTTCTTCCTGCTTCCATTCAATTTCAAGATTCTGAAGAAGCGGCAGCAGTTCTTCTTCTTTTTCCGGATCTGCCTGATTTTCTAGGGCGAGGTACGTAAGCGCCCTGTACATGGAACCTGTATCAATATATGTATAGCCAAGCAGGTAGGCTGTTTTCTTTGCTACGGTACTTTTTCCGGCGCCTGCAGGGCCGTCTATTGCAATACTAACTGTCATTTTCAAGCTCCTCTTCTACTCTTTATTCACGTCTATTCTATTGAATTTTAACATACTATCCCCTGCCCTGTTTTAACAGAAACAAGAAAAACGAAAAAGCAGCCTGCTGCTTTTTCGTTTTCATTCGTTTCTCTATTATCTGCCGGAAGACAATACGCTGAAGTATCGTCCTTCCGGATGGGAAAATACCATAGCGGATACCGATGCTTCCGGTTCCATCATGTACTCCTCGGTCAATTCCACACCGATTTTTTCCGGCTGCAACAGGCGGAACAGCTTGGCCTGATCTTCCAGATTCGGGCAGGCCGGATAGCCAAAGGACACACGAATTCCGTGGTATTTCGCAGAAAATCTATCTTCCATTGTAAAGTCTGTAGGGTCGGAAATACCCCACTGGTCGCGCATAATCTGATGCACACGTTCTGCAAAGCCTTCTGCTAATTCAAGCGCTGCTGCCTGAATAAGATGGCTGAATAAATAATCGCCTTCTTCTTTCGCTTTATTGGCTCTCGCACGCACCCCTTCACCGGCTGTAACTGTTAAAAACCCAATGTAGTCCATGACACCCTGTTCTTTGGGTTTCACAAAATCAGCCAGACATAAAAATGGCGGCTTGTTCTGGCGTGGAAACGTAAAACGTTCCAGCTCTTTTGTGCCTTCATTATCTGCATAAACGATGATTGTATTGCCATCTGCCTGTGCCGGGAAGAATTGATACATGCCGTGTGCGCGCAGAATCTGCTCTTTTTTCGCACGCTCCATTAAGTCATCAGCTTTTTCTTTAAGCTCTACCGTCTTTTTATCTTTTTCAGCCAGCAGACGGCTGACTTTTCCCTGTACACCGAGATGACGGCCTAAAAGCATCTGCATATTAACATATGGCTGCAGGTGGCTGATGCTGTAATCTTTCAGCAGATGCGGCTTCAGATCGGGCGGTACGAGCAGAGGCGTAGTAGTAGAAACTTCCGAACGGGCCGGTGCTTCCGCAACAGCCGTAGCCGCTTTTGGTTTTTCCACTGCCTTATTAAGACGTTTCTCCCGTTTTTCCGCCCACTCCACCTGCATCTGTTTCATATCATCGGGACGTGCAAGTCTATTGGCCAGATCAAGGCCATTCATGGCATCTTTTGCATAAAGTACCATGCCGTCGTATTCCGCGCTGATTTTTTCTTCTGTGAACTTCCTTGTCAGCGCCGCTCCGCCTACCATAACCGGGATGGAGATCTGCTGGTTTTTTAAATCCTGGGCAGTCAACACCATCTGCTGGGCTGATTTCACAAGAAGACCGCTTAATCCGATCGCATCCGGATTCTCTTTAGCAACGGCTTCAATCAGTTCATTGGAAGTCACTTTAATACCTAAATTTACAATTTTAAAACCGTTATTGGATAGAATAATATCAACAAGGTTTTTGCCGATATCATGCACATCGCCTTTAACGGTGGCAAGCAGAATTTTCCCTTTACCTGTATCATCGGCCGCTTTTGTTTCCATATACGGCTCAAGATGCGATACTGCTGCTTTCATTGCTTCGGCGCTCTGCAGTACTTCCGCTACAATCAGTTCATTGTTGTTAAACAGCTTGCCTACTTTATCCATACCTACCATCAGCGGGCCGTTAATAATACTTAACGGCTCATCGTATTTGGTCAAGGCTTCATCGAGGTCTTTATAAAGGCCCTCTTTTGTCCCCTCTACGATATATTCAGCCAGTCTGTCTTCCAGCGAAAGATTCTGCTCGACCGTTTTCTTTTCTGCTTTTTTCCCCCGGTAGTGAGCTGTGAAATCAGCAAGAGTCTGGTCTGACGTTTCAAAAAGCAGTTCTTTTGCCATCGTCTTCTCTTTTTCCGGAATGCTCGCAAAACGCTCGAGCTTTTCCGTGTTAACGATAGCATAATCCAGTCCGGCATTTGTGCAGTAATACATAAAGGAGGCATTAAGCACTTCTCTTCCCACAGGCGGCAGGCCGAAGGAAACGTTGCTTATACCGAGTATAGTCAGACAGTCCGGAAGTGCCTTTTTAATTTCTTTAATCCCGTTAATTGTCGCTTCGGCGGAGCCGATGTACTGCGCGTCTCCGGTGCCGACCGGGAAAACGAGCGGATCAAATATAATATCTTTCGGATTCATCCCGTATTGGTTAACGAGAATGTCATGGGAGCGTACGGCTACTTCCACTTTTCTTTCCGTCGTAACGGCCATTCCTACTTCGTCAATCGTCCCTACTACTACAGCGGCTCCAAACTTCTTTAAAATCGGTACAATATCTTCAAAGCGCTCTTCTCCGTCTTCGAGGTTGATGGAGTTAATGATAGCCTTTCCCTGGGAGTACGTAAGTGCTTTTTCAATAACCGCTGCATCCGTGGAATCAATCATAAGCGGCACCTTTACTTTGTTAATAACGTGGCTTAAAAAAACTTCAATATCATCCATTTCTTCCCGGTCCGGGTCAGCCAGACACACATCAATAACGTGGGCGCCTTTTTTCACCTGCGCCCGTGCAATTTCTGAAGCTTCTTCAAATTTGCCTTCGTTGATCAGCCTTTTAAATTTCTTGGAGCCGATAACGTTCGTACGCTCCCCTACGAAAAGCGGACGCATATCTTCTTCGTATACAAGCGGCTCAATGCCGGACACAACATGAGGATGTCCTTGTGAAGGCGTACGCGGTTCAAATTTGGTTAACGCTTCACGCATTACTTTAATGTGCTCGGGCGTCGTGCCGCAGCAGCCGCCGACTACATTCAGCCAGCCTTTCTCAGCAAAGCCTTCCAGCTTTGTCGTCAGGGATTCCGGTGATTCATGGTAATGCCCCTCTTCGTCCGGCAGCCCCGCATTGGGATAACAGTGGACATACGTCGTCGAAAGTTCGGACAGAGAGCGCAGGTGATCTCTCATGAATTCAGGTCCGGTTGCGCAGTTTAACCCGACAACAATCGGGTTCATATGCTCTATTGATATATAAAAGCTTTCCATGGATTGACCGGCAAGCGTCGTGCCCATCGGCTCAATCGTTCCTGAAATCATTAATGGCAGTTCAATACCAAGCTCCTGCTGGGCCTGCTGAATGCCTAAATAGGCCGCTTTCACGTTTCTAACGTCCTGGCTTGTTTCCAGCAGAAATAAATCCACTTCGCCTTTGATCAGTCCGGAAGCCTGCTCCCGGTATGTTTCCGTCAGTTCTTCAAATGTTGTTCCCCCGGTTACAGAAAGGGATTTTGTCGTCGGCCCCATAGCACCGGCCACGTAACGCGGAAAATCTTCTGTCTCTATTTCTTTGACAGCGTCTTTCGCAAGCTTAGCTGCCGCGATATTTAACTCTTCCGCCATATGCTGCAGGTCATAATCTGCAAGAACAATGCTCGTTGCTCCAAACGTGTTCGTTTCAATAATATCCGCGCCTGCTTCCAAGTAATCCCGGTGAATTTTTTCAAGAACATGAGGTGCGGTCACATTTAAATACTCGTTGCAGCCTTCGTATTCTTCTCCACCGAAATCATCTGCGGTTAAATCAGCGTTCTGCAGCATGGTTCCCATTGCTCCATCTAATATGAGAATAGATGTTTTCAGCCTGTCCTGGATTGCTATTTTAGGCATTTGATTCCCTCCACTCTGTTCACTTGCTTTTTTCTTCTGTTCGTACCGCTGCTTTTTCTCTAATGTATTCGGTTAAACGGCACGTAATATCATAACGAAGAAATGGAGTAATTAAATAAATGCCGTTAAAATATTCCATCGCTTCGTCGATAAGCGTTTTCGCTATTGCGATTCCTTCTTCCGCTGCAAGCCCGCGGTTCTCCCCGCATGCGGCCATACTTTGGCGGATCGAATCCGTCAGTTTAATGCCGGGCACTTCATTGTGTAAAAATTCAGCATTCCGGCTGCTGACTAAAGGCATAATGCCAATATATACCGGTACGTCCATATGTTTTGTCGCTTCATATATTTCTTTAAACTGGCCTTCTCCGAAGACCGGCTGGGTCATGAAGTAATCGGCGCCGGCGGTGATTTTCTTTTCAAGCCGCTGTACAGCCCGGTCCACATTCCGAACATTGGGGTTAAATGCTGCACCTACGGTAAACGTTGTATTCTGGCCGAGCGACTTTCCGGAAAAAGATAATCCTTTGTTCATTTCTTTCATTAAATGAATTAAGTCAAAAGAGTTCGCATCATATACGGAGGTAGCTCCGGGAAAATCCCCGACTTTAGTGGGATCACCGGTTACGGCAAGAATATCATGAATACCGAGGGCATTAATTCCCATCAGGTGGGACTGGAGGCCGATAAGGTTTCTATCGCGGCAGGCGACATGAAGCAGTGGCCGGGCCTGGGTCATGCTTTTAACGAGTGCTCCCATTGCCAGATTATCAATCCGGGGACTTGCCAGCGAATTATCCGCCATCGTAACGGCGTCTGCGCCGGACTGATACAAAGTCTGGGCCCCTTCCACGAACTTGGACGTTGCCAGCTTCTTAGGCGGATCCAGCTCCACGATAACCGTAACGGATTGCTTTGCTTTTTCTCTCAGGCTCGGCTCGGTCGACGGAGGTTCTACGACAGAGAATTGTCCCGCTTTCTGGGCAACAGCCTGCGCCGTCCGTGTTTTTGGGGCTGTATTTTTAACAGCTGCAGCTATTTGAGCGATATGCTCCGGCGTTGTACCGCAGCACCCTCCGATAATGCCGATTCCCTGATTTTGAAAATCAAGTGCTTTTTCATAAAAATAGTCCGGATTTGACTGATACACAAAGCGCCCATCATCGATGTCCGGCAGGCTTGCATTAGGATGTACCGCATACAGCGTCTGTTCGTCAAGCGGTGTCATCTCCAGTGACCTCAGGATGTGATACGGTCCCATACGGCAGTTTACTCCGACAGCATCCGCTCCGGCTGCCGTCATTTGTTTAAATGCATCGCCAAGCGGAAGCCCGCTGTGCATAACACCTACTTCACCGAGCGCCACCTGGGCAATTACAGGCAGATCTGTTTTGCTTTTCACAAGCTTAATGACCGCTAAAATTTCCTGGAGGTTATAGAACGTTTCCAGAATAATTCCGTCCGGCTCTGCTTTCAGCAGGGCATCCAGCTGTTCGGAGAAAGCGCTGCTTATCTCTTCGTCGCTTTCCTCAATTTTCTGGAGCCCTTTTATGCCTCCTATTGTAGCAAACACGAAAGCCCTGCCTTCCGCAGCCTCCCTGGCTGTTTCAACGCCAAGTCTGTTTATATCGTCTGTTTTACCTTCCAGCTGATATTTAGCAAGCTTGATGCGGTTTGCTGCATACGTATTGGTCTGAATAATATCAGACCCTGCTTCTACATATTCTTTATGGATGTTTTTAATTAGACCGGGATTTGAGAGATTTAATGCTTCATAGGAGCCGCTGTATCCTTTTTCGTATAGATACGTCCCCATTGCCCCGTCTCCAATTAACATACGTTTTGAATATTCCTCTGCCAAATTCACTGCGAGCCACTCCCCTGGTTCGTGATTTTCTTTTACAGGCGGTCGAGCGCCTGCTCTAAATCTGCGATAATATCTTCTTTATTTTCAATACCTACAGAAAAACGAAGCAGCCGGTTGCAGACGCCGTTGGCAATCCGGACTTCCTCCGGCACATCCGCGTGTGTCTGTGTGGCTGGATACGTCATAAAGCTTTCCACACCGCCGAGGCTTTCTGCAAATGTGACGAGCTCGAGTCCGCGCAGAAGGGCGTCGACCCACTGCTCGTTTTCAATCCGAAAGGAAAGCATGCCGCCTTTTCCGGTATACAATACGTCCGTTACTTTTGGATGTGTTTCCAGGAACTCTGCCACTGCCCGTGCATTTTCAGTATGTTTTTCCATACGCAGGGACAGTGTCTTCATCCCTCTCATCAACAGCCAGGAATCCATGGGCGACAGAATCGTTCCCATGCCGTTATGAAACGCTGTAATCCGGGCGCTGAGCTGTTCATCTTTTGTAACGATCAGGCCGGCAATAATATCATTATGGCCGCCGAGGTATTTAGAGGCACTGTGTATAACGATATCGGCTCCCATATCAAGCGGACGCTGGAGAATTGGTGTGTAAAACGTGTTATCCACAATCAACCAGAGGCCGTGTTTTTTGGCCAGTTTAGACATTTCGGAAATATCTGCTTCCTGCATTAATGGGTTTGTCGGTGTTTCAATAAACAGCGCTTTCGTACGGTCTGTGATTTTTTGTTCAAAGGCTTCTATGTTTCTCGGGTCCCCATAAGCAATCGTAATACCCCAGTTTTTCCATCCTTCTTCAAAAAGCCGGTACGTTCCCCCATATAAATCCTGGGAAGCAAGAATTTCATCATCCTTGTCAAAAATGGCAAACAGCGTTTGGATTGCTGCCATTCCCGAGCTCAATGCGTATCCTTTTGCCCCGTTTTCCAGTCCGGCGATAGCCCGTTCCAAAATGTCCCTTGTAGGATTTCCGGTACGGGAGTAGTCAAACCCTGTCGACTCGCCCAGCCCTTCGTGGCGAAAAGCGGTGGACATATGAATAGGAGCGCTGACGGCTCCTGTTCTTGGATCTTCTTTGTTTCCAATTTGTACTAAATTTGTTTCAATGTGAAATTTCTTATCCATTATTGTCACCCTTTTTTGCAGCTGATTACTATATAGTGGCCGGCATATCCTGATTTATCATTCCGCTAAAAGACCTTCCTCTAAAAGTAAGAAGAAGGTCTGCGATTTATAAGAGCACCTCTTCTTATCTCTCGGGCATCTTCTGCCCGGCGGATTTAGCACCTGACCTGTATAGGCTGGTTGCTGAGACTTCATAGGGCCTGATCCCTCCGTCTCTCTGGATAAGAAAGCTTTATTTATATAGTTGTGTAGTAAAACCTTACAAGATTAACGATCGAAATGCAATCAAATTGTGTGAATTTGTTGAATTTATTCAGGAGCCGTGTCTACATATAAATGGCTGCTGTTGCCGCAGATACAGCGGACAAAACCAGTCTGTACCGTTCCGTCTTCTTTTCTGCTGCCCTTTAAAACGAATTTCTCCCCGCACTGCGGGCATCGTATGACGACGCGATATCGCTTTTCCTCTATCATAGGCCGTCTATTCTCCTTCCATCTGCTCAAACCTTTTTCCGGTTTCCTGTCTTCTTACAGCTGTCCACCATAAAAGAAACCCTAAAGGCAGCATGGGGTAGACTATGTACTGCCGGTCGATTAATAATAGCAAATCGTACGTGCCGTGTAAAACGAACGGGACCGTCAGACCTAAAAACAAAAACATTTTTCTTACAGTACCTTTCAAAAAAGACGCTTTCCCTATATAATATCCCATAGTACAGGCAAACAGAGCATGACTGGCTACCGGCAGAAACGCCCTTCCAAACGCTATATCCACGCCATACGCTGCAAGGTAAAGAATGTTTTCTGCTGCGGCAAAACCGAGTCCTACAGCAAGCGCATAAAGTGTCGTATCATAAATGGAACGAACACGGATAAAAGGAATAACGGCGGCGCATAGAATAAACCATTTAAAAAATTCCTCGAGCAGCCCGGCATATAAAAAGGCCTGAAAGAAAACCGAAGCCTCCGTTCGTGTCTCTTCTGTAAGCGCATATTGTACGGTTACAATAGGAAACACGAGCAGCATGCCGATGAGAAAAGCACGGGCCGTTTTATAGAAAGAACGGGACGCGGTTTCCTGGGTTAAATAGTAGTAGCTTAGAAATGCAATCGAAGGCGCAAGGGCCGCAGTTATGATAGCAAACACTCACGCATCCGTCCTTTCCTGCTCTGTAATTGACCGATTAACCATAAATAGAAAAGAGGTACTGTCATGAAGCGGATTTTAACCATACATACCGGAGGCACGATCTCCATGAAAGAAGACAAACAGACTGGAAGTGTAGCACCCGGCGAAAAAAACCCGCTGGATCAGTGGCATGAAGAAGCAAAACAGGTGGCTGATATTACTGTTATCCCTTTCTTTCATCTTCCTTCACCACATATCACTCCGGAAAATATGTTTGAACTGTCGTCTTTTATTAATGAAAAACTGGCTGACCACTTATATGATGGGATTGTTATTACGCACGGAACGGACACGCTTGAAGAAACCGCCTACTTTCTCGATCTTCTTCACCAGTCCCCAATCCCCATTATTCTGACAGGTGCTATGCGTTCAAGCAATGAATTAGGGGCAGACGGCCCTTACAATTTTCTTGCTGCGATAAGAACAGCTTCTTCAGAACAGGCCAGAGGTAAGGGGGTGCTCGTTGTTATGAATGATGAAGTTCACTCTGCAATCAACGTAACGAAAACACACTCTTCCAATGTGGCTACATTCCAAAGTCCTCAATTTGGCCCAATCGGGCTCGTCACGAGGCGCGGAATCCTTTTTCATCACACCCCCTCCGCCAGAGAGCAGTTTTCTATCTCCTCTTTAACGAAAAAGGTGTTTCTGCTTAAGGCATACGCCGGCATGGAAAGAGAAACAATCGATTTGCTTGAATCTGCCTCCCCTTCCGGACTTGTGCTAGAAGCATTCGGCCAGGGTAACGTACCGCCGGCTATCGTGCCGGCAATAGAAGCGCTTATAGCAAGAAATATTCCCGTAGTTTTAGTATCAAGGTGTTACAGCGGCATCGTCCAGGCTACCTATGAGTATGTCGGCGGAGGCATGCAGCTTAAACAGAAGGGAGTTATCTTCTCAAACGGGTTAAACGGCCAGAAAGCGCGGCTTAAATTAATGATTGCCCTCGAAGCAGGAATCACCGGAACGGATCTTACCGATACATTTGAAAGCTGGCCGTCATAATGACGAAGGCCAGCTTTCTTTTTCTTTAATATGGGAGGCAATCTGTGCGCCGTGCCATCTGCCGTTTTCAATAAAAATTTCGTTTGCATTATCCCCGGCTGCTATAACGCCGGCAATATACAGACCCGCAACGTTTGTTTCCATCGTCTCCTGGTCGAAAAAAGGCCGTCCTGCCTCTCCGTTAAGAACCCCCGCCTTTTCAAGAAATGAATGATCCGGGTGGTAGCCCGTCATCGCAAACACAAAATCTGCTGGAAGCCGCTGCTTTCGTCCGTATTGTATATACTCCACGGCTTCTTCTGAAATAGCCGTTACGTCCGCTTCAGAGAGAAGATTAATTTTCCCCTGCCTGACAAGCGAATCGAAATCCGGAAGAATCCATGGTTTCACGTGCTCGGAAAAGGAACTGCCCCGATACAGAACGGTTACAAAAGCTCCTGCTTTTTCAAGCGCCAGCGCTGCATCAACGGCAGAATTTTTTCCGCCTATTACAGCAACATTCCGATGAAAATATGGATGGGCTTCTTTAAAGTAATGGGAAACATGCGGGAGGCTGCCTCCCTCAATTTCCAGTTTGTTCGGCTGCCCGTAATAGCCGGTTGCAATAATAACGTAATCCGGCCTGTACTGTTTTTGTATACCGTTCATAGTGTATGACGACACGAGAAAGCCCTCGGGTTTCTTTTCAATCGAATGCACGGTTTCATACGAATGAATGCGGAGGTTTTCCTGCTCTACTACGCGCTTGTAATACACCAAAGCTTCCTGTCGTGTCGGCTTTCGGTTAATGGATGTAAAGGGAATATTTCCCACTTCCAGCCTTTCGCTGGAGCTGAAAAAAACCTGGTGCACCGGATATTGGTAAATAGCGTCGACAATATTCCGTTTCTCAATGATAATCGCATCTATACCTTTGCGCTTCAGCTCAATCGCAGCTGCTATTCCACATGGTCCTGCTCCTACAATCACTACTGTTTCTCTGCTCATATACTGCACCCTTTTAATTCTTTTTGTTTTCCATTTTCCTATTCAATACGTTGCTGATCCATTTATCCCAGTCAGCTGCATTCGAACCGACCAGAAAACGGCTGTATTTCTGCACCTTGTCTACATCCATATACTGAACGGCATGCCCCCCCATTCCAATATTCAAATGAGGATGCTGTTCCTCCAGTTCCGTAATAAATGCGAGCGACGTTTCCAGGTTTTCCAGCAGCGTACAGGAGGTAAAGAAAATGCTGCTGTCTATTTCATCCATGACCTGTATTAGATCTTCTTCCGGAATGCCAACGCCTAAATAAATGACTTCAAACCCTTTGCGTTTTAAATACAACGTGAAAAAAAGCAGGCCGAGTTCATGGTTTTCGTTTGGGCCTGCCGCCGTTACGATTTTAGGTAGAAATCCTTTCACGTTATAGGAGTGCATGATACTTCCGATCTTCGTACGGAGAAAAGAAGTAATGTAATGCTCATGGGCAATGGTAATTTGGTCCGTTTCCCACAAGGTACCTACTTTTACTAAAAGGGTTCCTAATATATCTGTCGTTACTTTCTCCAATGTAAACATCGAAAAAGCTTTATTCAGCGTCTCCTGGGCATCGGCCTCTCTAAAACGCAGCAAATGTCCGAGAATTTCTTCTGCGAGTGCATACGTATGGTCTACTTCCATTGGATGAACGGCCATACTGTCTATTTCTTCGAATTTATCCAAAAGACCTACCGCCTGGCTGACAGTAAACCCGCTGTTCGTTTTATCAAGAATCCATTTGAGAACTGCAGCATCTTTTTCCGTATACAGCCGGTGCCCTGCTGAATTTCTATGCGGATGAACAATATTATATCTTCTTTCCCAGGCACGAAGCGTGCCCGCCTGGATACCTAGCATGTTGGAAATAGCCTTTATGTTATATTTGCCTTCCATAGGTTCCATTTCTTTTCCCCCCGCGCCTCTTTATTTCAATCCCCTGCAGATACCAAAGTAATAAAATGAGCTTCTGCCCTTGCTCCAAAACGGAGCGGCAGAAGTGTCGTTCCGTATCCATTGCTTACCAGATAAGTTAAACGGCCGGTCTGCTTCCACCCTCCGGGAGTGCGTAATCCCCACGGGCCTAGACGAATCTGTCCTCCGTGGGAATGGCCGGTAAGCATAAAATAAGCATCCGACCGGGACGCGGCCTCTAAAGCCGTATCCGGATAGTGCGAAACCAATATTTCAGCTTTTGTCCAGCTGCTGTCTGCTCCGCGGATGGTTTCATCAAAACCGGCAATAGACAATTCCCGGCCCTGAAGCTTCCATGAGTACATATTTCCAGCGAGAATCTCTATTTGATGGGATATTAAAAGACTTTCCAGTTCCAAAGCCCGTTCTTCTTTATCGTGATTGCCCCATACAAACAAAATGGGTTTTCCTTTTTGCAGTTGACGCAGATTATATTGTGTCCTGGCGAAAGGCACGCCTTTTTCTCTAATGTCTCCGCCTATTATAATCATATCCGCTTTTGCGTTTACCTGCCTGCTTAAAGACTTGGATATTTTTCTTCTATGTATGTCAGAAATAAAAAAGATAGTTTTTCCTGAAAATTGTTCAGGAAGCTCCTTTATAAAAAACTGTTCCTGCTTTACAACAGCCCGGTGGGCAGTAAAAATCATATACAACAGTAAACCTGCTGCTGCTGAGAAAACCGCGATTATCCATTTCATTATATCGTCCTTTTACCGGTAATTTATCTATTCATATATTCCCCCTATCTTACTATCATAAACCAGCGCCGGCTTGTTCAACTCATGAACGGATTGTGTCTATTTGCTGTAGAAACCCTGTACCGGACTGTTTTTCGTTATACTGGATATAACGCATGAACAGAAAGGAGATCTATTATGGATTTTGCTGTATTTCTTATAGGTACGCTGATGTTTGGAGCAGGTTTTGTACTGCTGCTGTTTTTTCTGGCTAAAAAAATCTCGCTCCTCATTCCATTTATTTTGATGGGAGCGGGTGTGATTATCTGTTTTGTCGGCCTCATTCTATCTTCCCCTCTGACTGACCAGGACCGCAGTGCATCGTTAACAGAATATTCCGGTGCACCTGAAGTCTTCAGCCTTAAAGGTTAATGATCAATGCTGCACTCACTACAATAAGGAACACAATGCCTAAAAAAATAATAAACAACAGGTGTGTCATCGTGACCGGCGCATTTTCTTCTTTTTCCTGTTTGCGTGCAGCCATTCTTCGAACCGGTGCTTGTTCAGGCTGCATGTCATAATTCTGGTTGTTTTTTTCCTGTTGTTTCCATTCTCTTTTCAAACGGGCTTTTTCTTTTTTCCTTTTTATTTTTTTTCTGTGCTTTTCTTCTTCTGCCTGTTTTCTCTGCTCCTGCTTTTTCCTTTCTTCTTCCATTCGTTCCAATCTTTTTTTCTCCGTTCGTTTACCAGGCCTCTCTTCCATCATTAGTCCTTCTCTCCTTTTTCACTCCCGGGGTCAGCAGCTATCAACAGTTCTTTCAGCCTTTTTCTCCAGGAGAGTTCAAATATTTCATTTTTTTTCCTGCTTTGATGGGAACCGGGAGCCACCCAGTCGGCACTGCATAAATCGCAGCATTGTTCGGGCTTCTCTTTTAGTACTTCTCCAAAGTAGTGAAGCAGAGCTATGCGTCGGCAGGTCGATTCCTGCAGCCATCTCTCCATGCTGTGCAGCTTCTGCTGCTTCCATACCGTGCGCCGCTCTTTCACTTCTTTTATTTTATTCGGCAGTGAACCGCTGGACTCCTTTTTCCATTCCCGGTAATAATGCAGGAAAAAGCGCAGATGATTCTCCTCCCAGCCGCGATTTTGGGCAAGCTCTGCCCACCGGCTTTCCGGTGCCTCCGGATCAGCCAGAACATGGGACACGAGCCAGTCTATTTCTCCTTCTGCAGGAAACTCCATCTCAATAAAAAAACGCGGCAGGTAAATATCATCCTCTTTATATAATAAAAGAGCGCTGCTTTTTTTTCCATCTCTTCCAGCCCGTCCAATTTCCTGAACATAAGACTCAAGATCTTTTGGGTAATGATAATGAATAATGTACCTGACGTCGGGCTTGTTTATACCCATGCCAAACGCATTCGTGCAGCATACAACGTCCAGCTCGTCCTGAAGAAACTGCTGCTGTACGAGAATTCTATCCTCCTGAAGCATTCCACCATGATAGGCTGATACACGTTTATTCGTATGGGCGGTAATAAATTCACTCATCTGCTCTGCTGCAGTCCGGCTGGAGAAATAAATCATGCCGGGATCCGGTGACCGTCTCACCACCTGCAGAAGTTCTTCATTTTTTTCTTCATCGGAGCTCGTTTTTTTTACATGAATCGATATATTCGGGCGATTGGTTGATTCTTTTACGACGAGCGACTCTTTCATTTCCAGCTGCCGGACGATATCTTCCTGCACTTCGGGGGCTGCCGTTGCCGTAACCGCGAGTACCGGCGGGCTCCCCATTTCTTTCCGGGTTTCTTTAATTTTCAGATAGTCTGTTCTAAACTCATGTCCCCACTGGGAAATACAGTGTGCTTCATCCACCGCAAGCAGTGATACAGCCACAGAACCGAGTGCCCGCTTTACTTTATCAAGCTGCAGGCTCTCTGGTGAAATAAACAATATTTTTAATTCAGGCAGTTTTCTCAATACGTCTTCTTTTTCGGAATAGGTTAAGAAACTGTTGTACATATCCACCTGCTTCATTTGCTTTTGCTGCATTTCCTGCATTTGGTTTTCCATTAAGGAAAGCAGCGGCGAAATAACAACGGTAAGGCCGGACTGAAGATAAGCCGGCAGTTGATAGCAGACGGATTTGCCTGAGCCGGTCGCCATAACCGCAAGTACGTCCTCTTTTTGAAGCAGGGAACGGATAATCGTTTCCTGGCTGTTTCGAAACGACGTATAGCCAAAGTATGTTTTTAATTCATGTTGAAGATTCATCTGTCTTCCCTCCATAAAAGGCAAGCGTTAATCGTATATGAAAATAAGTAACATCATCAGGTAACTGCTCTTTAAGTTCTTTCATCTTTCTCGTCCGCCGGCTCTCGGATACTGCTTTAATTTTCTCCGCGTAGGCAGCCGGCACATAATCATCCAGCGGAAATGAACTGCTTTCCGAAGCAATTTCAATAATATGATCTTCAATCGTGCTTTGTTTTAAACGCCGAAGCTGACTGACTTTATCGAAAGACCAGCCTTCATCGAGAAGCCGCTTTGTTTCTGCTGCTGTTTTCGTCAGCCGGATCGAAGAGTCAACAGATGGAAGCATGCCTGCCAGAAGCGGAAAAGAAGGTGAATTCTGCTGAAGTACTTCTATTATATAGTGAAGAATTCCGTTGAACCTATAGATTATTTCTTCTTCTTCCTGTTCCAATGCTTTAGCTATCTGCGAAAATGTCAGTCCCGTCCTGGCAGAACCGCCCAGCTTGTTTACTAAAATGGCAGCCTCCTGCTCGTCGGCTCTGCTCAGCAGTCTGTCCAATTCATGAAAGAGGGCCGCCGCCAGTTTTCTTTTTGCTTCCTTTCCCGTCGGCCATATCCGCTTAAGCCAGCGTAGAACAGCTTTTTCTTTAGTCACAGGGATAAAATGCCCCGAACCGGCCATGGAAAAAGACAAACACTGGACAAGCAGGGCCAGTCGGTTCCAGAAAATTTCAGCTGCAGCTCCATATTTCCATTGATTATATAATACCGGGCGCGAATATACAGACCAAAAGGCTTCGTCTATTTCTTTTGCCTCGGCTGATGTTTTGATAAAATCAGCAGAGACGAGCAGAAGATGGTTTTTCTGCATGTGAGAAATATCGTTTTGAAACATTTCCATCGAAAGTTTAGGGAACACTCCGTACCATTCAGTCAATCCGTACCATTTCATATCCTGAATGGACTGAGAGCTTTTCTTGCCAGTTAGTATATGATAAACTGCCCCCGGCGTTCTGTCGCCTTCGAGTTTTAATAACACGTGCAAAATGAGACGCCGCCGGAAATTCCATTCCATTCGCAGGTTTCCCCCTTGTTATCGCATGATTCCCCTGCGGGATTTCAGAAAATTAACGTCTTTAACTGTTGAAAAGTTTACCATGAAAGAATACAATATGAAATAGACGTTTGGGTTCTCCAGAAGAGCCCTGTTATAATGTTCACCTGATTAAATGAAGTAGGAGGTTATCGAAAATGGCTAAGTTTACAATCGTTGATAAAGATACATGCATCGCCTGCGGCGCCTGTGGTGCTGCTGCTCCCGATATTTATGACTATGACGATGAAGGTCTGGCGGAAGTAATCCTTGACGACAATAAAGGAATTACAGCAGTCCCTGAAGATCTTGAAGAAGATATGCTCGACGCATTTGAAGGCTGTCCGACCGATTCTATTAAAATCGCGGATGAAACCTTTGACGGCGATGCGCTTAAATTCGAATAAATGTTTGAATCCCTGTGAATAAGCAGGGATTTTTCCATTTGTACCGGCTTTACTCCTTATAGGCGAAATTGACACCTTTGTGAAGGTATGATACATTGCAATCATCTAAAAAGACAAATGTCCTTTTGAAGAGAACACCTGACTCCTGCAATGAGGGTAGTATCACGAAAGCTTCTGCCTCTCACGATGATTTCGTGCGGGCGGAAGCTTTCTATATATATTTAGAGAAAATAGATTGAGGGAGAGTGGAGAGCACTATGATACAACATTCTACAACGGAAGATCAGCAGTCATCATCTGTCAAAGGACATTACCGCATTCTGGTTTCTGATGCGATGAGCAGTGAAGGGCTGGCCCCTTTACTGGAAAACAATCAGGTGGACTGCGTACAGCAGACCATTGAAGATACATCTGATCTACACAGCTATGACGCTTTGCTGGTCCGCAGCAGTACAACCGTAACAGCAGAATTAATGGACCAGATGACAAATTTAAAAATTGTAGCCCGTGCCGGTGTCGGTGTCGATAACATCGAAATTGAAGAAGCTACAAAGCGCGGTATTGTCGTTGTCAACGCCCCGGATGGCAACACGATTTCTACAGCTGAACATACCTTTGCAATGATTATTGCACTTGCCCGGAAAATCCCTCAGGCAAATGCTTCTATAAAAAACAAGAAATGGGATAGAAAATCATTTCAAGGCTCGGAGCTCAGAGGAAAAACGCTCGGTATTATCGGATTCGGCCGTATCGGTTCGGAACTATCCAAACGTGCCCACAGTTTTGATATTAATGTGCTCGTTTACGATCCATTTCTTACGAAAGAACGCGCTGATAAAATGGGTGTAGAGCTAGCAGACCTGGATACCATTCTCCGTGCATCTGACATTCTTACCGTACACACTCCTCTTACGAAAGATACAAAAGGACTTCTTGGCGAAGAAAATATTAAAAAAACAAAACCCGGCGTATTTCTTATTAACTGCGCACGCGGCGGCATCATAGATGAAAAAGCTCTTTACAACAACCTCGAAAGCGGCCATGTAGCAGGTGCGGCTCTGGATGTATTTGAAGAAGAACCGGCTAATGAAAATCCACTTCTCGCATTTGATCAGGTTGTAGCTACACCGCATATTGCAGCCAGCACAAAAGAAGCCCAGCTGAATGTAGCCTCCCAGGTATCAGAAGAAGTGCTGCAGTTTTTGAACGGCATGCCGGCATTAAATTCCATCAACCTGCCGACCATGTCCAAGGAAATTTTCGATACGCTGCAGCCTTACTATGAGCTGACAAGAAAAATGGGAAATATCCTTTCCCAAAGCATGAAAACACCTGTTCAGGACATTGACGTACATTACAGCGGTGAAGTCACTGAACTTGAAACGAGCGTTCTGACAAGATCTCTGATCGCCGGATTTCTCAGCTCCCGCGTCGACGCTCCTGTAAATGATGTAAATGCAACCATCATTGCCAAAGAACGCGGTATCACGTATGGTGAAAAGCACCGCTCCGATGAGTCCGGTTATTCCAATCTAATTAAAGCGACGGTAAAAGGCGAAGGAAAGAAATTCTCCATTTATGGAACGTACGTTAAAGCATACGGTCCCCGTATTGTCCGCATTAACGACTTTAACGTTGACTTTTATCCAACCGGCCACTTAATTTATATTCAGCATACCGACCGTCCCGGCGTTATTGGGAAAATGGGACAGCTGCTTGGGAAGCACAACGTAAACATTGCTACCATGCAGGTGGGCCGCCGCCAGGAAGGTGGAGAGGCTATTATGATGCTTGCAGTCGATAAAGAGCCTAACCAGAATGTACTGGATGACTTAACGTCCATTGAAGAAATTATCATGGCAGATAAAATAGAAGTATAATAAGCAAAAAAAAGCAGGGGCCGCCGCCTCTGCTTTTTTATCTTGTTCAGGTTTATTATAGACTATACACAGCTACTGCTTTTTCTTACGGGAACCCTTGAACACGATCGCACTTCTTTCGTATTCAATATCTGCTACTTTTTCTCTTGCATTGACTACCCGCGCAGCTGCAAAGAAATAATCAGACAGACGATTTAAATACTTAAACACATGTTCATTAATAGGCTCTTCTTTCATAAGCGACGCTGTAAGCCGTTCGGCTCTTCTCGTAACGGTGCGGAGAATATGCATTTCTGCTGCTGCAATTGAACCACCCGGCAGAATAAACCGCTGCAGCTCCGGTGCCTGTGGAATGTATTCGTCAATATGTTCTTCAAGGGCAGTGACCATTTCCGGCGTCACTTTAAATTCTGCATCTTCTTTCACATTGGCCAGGTCGCTTCCGCAGTCAAATAATTCATGCTGAATACGGATCAATTCACTTTTCATATCCGGAAACAGCTCATCGTCGAGCAGAGCAATCGCACGTCCTACAAATGAATTTAGTTCGTCGCAGGTGCCGTATGCTTCCACCCGAATATGGTCTTTATCCCGGCGTCCTCCAATAATACCTGTTTTTCCTTTATCTCCGCTTCTCGTATATAGCTTCATTTTATCTCATCCTTTCCATTTTACAGGCAGGCCGTACCAAACTTCATACACCTGCGCTGCTTCTGTCATGAATCGTTGATACCATAATCCTACCGCATCACGAAGCTGTCTGTCTTTTTTTTCAACTGGAACGATTCCTTTGTTTAAATCTGTTCCAATCACCACCAGTTTTCGACCGGGATAGCTATTTTCCCATTTTATCAGGGTGCCATACCAGATATAAAAGGTCTCCGGTTCATCCAAATATCTCTTTACAGCTTCATCAAATGCTTCGATAACTACTACCCCTGTGTATTCATCTGGAAGATCGCAGTCTGACACGTCTGTCTCGTAAAAAGAATACCAGGCCCGTATCGGTTCTTCTTGATAATGTCGATACGCCCATTCTTTTTTTCCGTTCGCTGTGCCGCCTAAAATAAAATCCACTTCTTTTCACCTTCCCTATATGATTACTGCTATAACAGCGGCAGTCCACCAGAGCAGAACTTCCGTTCCTTCCAGGGCAGCTCCTGCTGTGTCCCCATTCACGCCTCCAAGCTTCCGGACAAAAAAACGGTACAGTGCTGCTGTGCATAGGATAGTAACAGCTGCAAGACTTAGAGTAAAAGCAATCGAGAAGTAAAAAGCAGGCAGCAGAGATAACAAAGTGATACCGACGAGCCAGCGCATATCCGACGGTTTCCTGCCCTCTTGAAAAGAAGCTGCCAGCCCTACAGCAGACAACAGTGCTCCCCGGCTGACTACGACCGCCATTCCAGCCCGCGACAGCACGGGAACAGCAAATAAAGCTGCATAAAATAACGGGAGCGAAGTGTCGAGCATAACAACAATGGCCGTGAATTTTCCAGCCAATAGTAAAATAGTTGTCCATACAGCCCCGGAACCGACTAAAGGATCTTTCATTACGGCCAGTTTTTCTTCCCGCGGTTTCCAGGAAAGAACCGCATCGCTCACATCCATCCACCCATCCAGATGAAGCCCGCCTGACACGATGACAAAAGATGCGAGCACGAGAAAGCCTGCAGCATAAATGGGGAGGCCTATGCTTAACAGCCCTGTTCCCACAGCGGCAGCGATAACGGCAGCAAGGGTCCCGCATACCGGAAAGCTGAGCAGGGCCCGGCGCATCGCTGCAGGAGTCCATTCTACGGAACGGGTAACTGGAAATACGGTTAAAAAACCTACAGCCAGAAGCAGCCCCTCATACAGATGTCTTATATTTTTTGTCATCGGCTTTGTGTCTCCATTAACTCAATTAAATCATCTACGCTGATATGCTGTTCAAATGCAGCAGCAAGCTCGTCAAGGCGCTTATCTTTTTCTTTTTCATAGTAGACGGGCCCAAGCTGCGGCAGGCCTTTCTGCTTTCGCACCCGATTGAGCCAGCAGTTGCGCCATTCATCGTTATGAAACACATGATGAAGGTACGTGCCTGTTACTCTGCCTTCGTTACTTACAATTCCTTCCGGTCCACCGTCTTTATCAGAATAAAATAGCGGTACGTCCTCTGCCGAATATGTAATCGTAGAACGGCCGGTATGAATCTCATATCCATTAATAGGTTGATTGCTTCCTTGTGTACCGGTCCAGCGTTTAGTTGTTTTTTCTGCTTCAAACGACGTAACCACAGGCAGAATGCCAAGTCCTGCTGCGTTCATTCCGACTGTTCCGCTGTCATGGCCCCCGTCATCCATTAAGTTCTGTCCGAGCATCTGCAGGCCGCCGCAGATACCAACTGCTGTGCCTCCATTGGCAATATAACCCGTTAACAGACCAGCTGTCCCGTTTTTTTCCATATGATGCAGATCCAGAATCGTACTTCTTGTCCCAGGTATAATAACGGCATCCGGCTCACCAAAATCCTCGCCCGCATAGACGAAACGAATCGACACATCCGGTTCTGCTGTAAAAGGCTCGATGTCTGTATAGTTTGAAATATAAGGAAGCGCGATTACTGCGAGATCGATAGAGGATGCACCCGTTTTTTCACGGGTCAGGCGGCTGAGCGATAACGAATCTTCCCGCTCCATTTCAATATCGAGTTTAGGAAGCACGCCGAGTACTCGAGATACATGTTCTTCGATCCAGCTTACCCCGTCCGTAAACAAAGCCGGATCCCCGCGGAAGCGATTCACAATTACTCCTGCCAGCCTCTGCTGATGAGCATGCGGAAGCAGTTTCTCCGTTCCGTACAGCTGGGCAAACACGCCCCCCCGCTCTATATCCGCAACCAGAACAGCGGGTACCGCCGCCATTTCAGCTGTATACAAATTAGCTAAGTCCGTATCCATTAAATTGATTTCAGCCGGACTGCCGGCGCCTTCCATAATAATAAAATCATATTCCTCTTCCAGCCGTTTAAGTGACATTTGGATTGCCTCTTTTGCCTGCGGCATAAACTCTCTTCGATACTCACCGGCCTGCGGACTGCCCGAGGATACGCCGCGGATAATCACTTCTGCTGCACTTTCACTTCGCGGCTTGAGCAGAACTGGATTCATGTCCACTGTTGCTTCCGTTCTGCATGCTTCGGCCTGTAATCCCTGTGAACGGCCGATTTCCCGGCTTTCTGCAGTAATATATGAATTATTGGACATGTTCTGCCCTTTAAAAGGAGCAACGGATAACCCCCGGTTGGCCAGCGCTCTGCATAGTGCTGTCACGATGTAGCTTTTTCCGGCATCAGAGGTGGTTCCCCATACCATTAATCCTTTCATTGCCATTCTCCTTTCATGGGACGGAGGCATCCGTAATTAACGGTTCCAGCCAGATCTGCTTTTTCCACGAGCCGGCAGGACAGCCATCCCTGTATTTTCAGAAAATGCACCATATCCGGATGAACCGCAGGCTGATGACTGATATCACTGCTGACAATCAAAAGAGTCGCACTTTTTTTCTCGAGTGCAATGACAGCTTCCAGCATATGAGCTGGGCTCTTTCGCCCGTCCCATCTATCCGACACAAACATCTCATTTCCGAGCCAGGTCGTTAAGCAGTCCAGCAGCACATGATCTCCCGGGTTTATATGCTCCAGAGTCTGCTCCAGATCATATGGCTGTTCAATGGTAACCCACGGTATATGTGCGTTTTTTCTTGTCAGCTGGTGATCCCCAATACGCCTTTCCATCTCTGCATCCTGTGGATCTGCTGTGGCAAGGTACACTTTGCGCCCGTTGGCTCTTTCTTGAATATAACTTTCGGCAAATGACGTTTTTCCGCTTTTTGCTCCGCCTTCGATAAAAATTAACATTCCGTCAGGTCTTCCTTAAGCATATGCAGCAGCCGGTCATTATCCTGTTTTTGTTTAACAGCTATCCGGATATAACGGCCTTCAAGCCCTCGAAATGAATACGTATGGCGAAGCATAAACCCTTGTGCTGCGGCTCTTTTTAGTACCGGAAGCATAGAGCTCTGCCCGGAACGGCCTATTAAATAATAGTTCACCGTGCTCGGACTTACATAGTAACCTGCTTTTTTTAATAAAGGCAGCAGCCGTGAACGCTCTGCTTCTACAAATTGAGCTGTTTGTTCCCTGAAAAAGTCCAAGCCGGAAGCAAACCGCATCGCTTTTTCAGCAGTAGATCCGATGTTCCATGACGGCGTCCGCTCCTGCATTTTTTTAATAAAGGCCGGCGGAGCTACCGCATATCCAGCGCGGATTCCCGGCACCGCGTACATCTTGGTTAGAGACCGCAGGATAATAACGTACGGATTCGATTGATCAGCCGTCATACGGTATGTTACCGGATTTGTCTGAAAATCAAAAAATGCTTCATCAATAACAAGGTATATCCCGCGTTCTTCGCACGCTTGCATGACCGCAGCCATCGTTTTTCTGCTTTGAACGGTTCCGGTCGGATTGTTTGGATTGCAGAGCCAGACCGAACCTACACCGTCCAGTGCCCCTTTAAAAGCAGCCGAATCGATCTCCCAACCGTCCTCTTCCAATGTTAAAAAACTCTGCACCTCCCCCCCATAAGCCTGCAGAGCCTTTCGGTATTCAGAAAAAGTCGGTTCAATAATTATTGCCTTTTGATCTGCAAATAATGAAGCCGTGATATAAATTAATTCGGAAGCTCCGTTGCCCGGGTGAATAAAGGATGGTTCCACCTCGTTCCAGGCTGCCAGATCTTTGATCAGATCTGTATACTGATAATCCGGATAGTGGTGAATATCAGCGGCCCAGCCCGGCAGTTCTGCGAGCAGGGCTGGCGGAGCGCCCAATGGGTTCGTGTTCACGCTGAAATCTATTATGTTCTCCGGGGCAGACTGTTCTATTTTTTTCATAAAAGCAGCCGGCATTGCTCCATGTTCAGGCCAATCCAAGATAAATCACTCCTCCTATCCACGCTGCTGCAAGAAAAAGTATAATCGTCATATCCCATACGAACATACTTTCCTTAATTCTTTCCTTATTTAATGGGAGCGTTCCCACTCCTAAATAAGGTCGGTTCCTGACTGTACCGTGGTAGACAGCAGGTCCTCCCAGCTTAGTAAACAATACAGCTGACATTGCCGACTCTCCGAAACCTGCGTTTGGGCTTTCATGGAGCCGGGCATGGGCTGCCGTGTCTTTCCATGTTTTCAAAAGCGTCTGCCTTTTCAGCCATACTGAACCGAATCCCATAAGAAAAGCAGTCAGGCGGGCGGGCAGTAAATTTAGCAGATCATCTGTTTTTGCAGCGCCAAAGCCAAAAGAAGCATGCTTTTCCGTTTTATAGCCAATCATTGCATCAGCTGTATTAAAAAAGCGGTAGCAGACCGCAAGAGGCGCTCCTCCGAGAAGTGCATAAAAAAGCGGTGCCGTTACACTATCCGAAGCATTTTCTCCTGTACTCTCCACGACGGAACGGGAAATCTGCTGTTCTGTCATAGCCGATGTATCCCTGGACACGATATAAGACGTTAAAAGTCTCGCTTTTTCCAGGTGTCCATTGGCTAATTCCTGGTGAATATCTGCAGCCGAGCGCTTCATACTGCGACCGCCGATCATCAGCCAGATAATTACAGCTTCTACTACAATACCCGCAGCCGGTGCCAGAGCATAAAACAGGCTGATGAAACCAAATGCCGCCCCGGTTAAACCTAAAGCAGCTGCGTAAACGAGTACAAGGCCTTTAATCTGTTTGGCCCGTTCTGACCCTCTATTTCCCTGCCTATCCAGAAAATGAAGGATGTTTCCCATGAGGATAACCGGATGCCAGCCTTTATGAGGGTCGCCAAACAGCTGATCAAGCAGATACGCAGCAGTCACTGCGGTCAGATGAAAGATTAGTATCATGATTTTAAAGCCTCTTTCTTTTAGTTCCTATTTTTCCAATGCATGATACACACTGTCGTATACAGCTTTTGCCACATGCCTGCCCAGCACAGTAGCCGTGCCGCCATAAGGGTGATGCATCCCTTTCTGCGTAGCAGCTACCATCAGGCTGTCTGTCGACGTTCCAGTCGCTGCAGTGCCCGTTACCTGGTCTTTAATATTCCGGTCCATAAGCGCTCTTGTTTTTGCTTCGGTAGCTGTCATCATAACCTGGGCAAATGCCGCTTCCGGCAGCCAACCGTCTACAAATATCCAAATATTTATTGTGCCTATCTCCATTTGAATATGCTGTTCGTAAGCCCTGGAGGCATCAAGGGCATTGGAAACACCCGCTGTTGCCATCACCCAGACATCAGCGCCTTCTATCGTTCTTCTTGTATCTCTGCCGTTTTCCAGCCTGGCTGCTGTCATCATCCCCACCGCTTCATCCGGATCAATCAGCTGTTTTTTCATATAATCGATATATTCCTGCTTCGCATCATCAATATTATAATCAAGCGCTACGTGACGGTTCACGAACACTTTGTGCCAGCCGAACCCCTCTCCAATAATTGAAGAAGAGAACGTTTTCCAGTAGTCCTCAGATGTTATCTGCACAAGTTCCAGACTTCGCTGGACGTTCATCCGGTCGATAGCAGCTTCTTCTTTATCTTTAGCAGCTCTTGGGGTTAACGTAATTAACGGGCTCGGAACAGCCGGGTGGGCTTTTCGGTGAACCGAAGCCGAATATACCTGCTCAATTTTATCTTTTTTCAGAACAGCTCCCGGTTTACCTGTTCCCGCATCCCGACCTTCGTTAAGAAGCATCAGACGGTCACAAAACATCGCTGCCATATTCAAATCATGTAAAATAGCGACCACGGTTATTTTTCTCGCGCTTGTCCATTCCCGAAGGGTATTAAGCAGATTCATCTGATGGGAAATATCCAGATGATTTGTCGGCTCATCCAGAAGCAGAATCTGCGGCTCCTGGGCGAGGGCTCGTGCTAAGAGTACCCGCTGTTTTTCCCCGCCGCTTAGCGTTTCCATAGGAAGATCTGCAAATGGTTCTACTTTGGTTTCCTGCATCGCCTGTTCCACGATTCTTTTGTCTTCTGCCTTGGCATTGTTAAACCAGCCGCTCTGATGCGGATAGCGTCCGAGTTCCACAACCTGCCTGGCCGTATAGGAAAAAGTTGTTTCTGTATGCTGGGGAAGCACGGCGATTTTTTTGGCCAGATCTTTATTGGAAAAGGCTGAAAGCGGCCTGCCGTCTATTTCAATGGAGCCTGAATTGGTTTCCAGCCCGCGGTACATGCATTTAAGAAGAGTGGACTTTCCGCTGCCGTTCGGCCCAATAATACCAAAAATTTCATGCTCTTTTACAGCTAAGGAAATATCTTTAATAATATCTTCTCCACCGTACCCTGCCGTAAGCTGATGAACGTTAAACAGCATCTGTCTACCTCCTTTTTCCAATTTGTCTTGTCAGGCGCCGCTGCTGGAAAAGCAGCAGCCCAAAAACAGGAGCTCCTGCTACTGCTGTAATTACCCCGATCGGCAGTTCCGTCGGCGCAATAATCGTACGGGCCAACAGATCCGTCAGAGCCAGAAACCCGCCGCCGATAAGCATAGAGAGCGGCAGCAGATGACGGTGATCCGGTCCCCAGATCAGCCGGGTTAAATGAGGAATAACGAGTCCGACAAATCCAATCGTTCCGGACACAGCCACCGCGGATCCGGTAATAATCGACGCGGCAGCTAATATAGCCATCCGCCGGACTTTTGTATTTACGCCAAGTGTCTTCGCCGTCTCTTCTCCAAAAACGAGGGCGTTCAACTCTTTAGCATTCCATAATAAAATCAGGCACCCTACGATAAAGAAAGGCAGGACCAATCCTACGTACTCCCATCCTCTCATCGCTACACTTCCCATGAGCCAGCTGATAATCTGCCTGAGCTCATCTCCTGTTAAAGCAATCATTAACGAGATTAATGATCCTAAAAACGAGCTGAAAATAATGCCGGCTAAAATAATGGTCTCTGTAGAAAGGCTCCGTTCAATCGCTTTAACAAACCCAAGCAGCAGAAGCAGCGTTATCATTCCAAACAATACGCTTACTGCCGGCAGGGTGAAACGTCCCAGACCCGGAATGGAAAGCCCTAAAAACAACACGGTTACCGCTCCCAGGGAGGAACCTGAAGACACTCCGAGAGTGTAAGGATCGGCAAGCGGGTTTTTTAATAATCCTTGAAAGGCAGCGCCTGCAATTGCAAGCCCTGCCCCTACAAGTACCGCTAACAAAACTCTAGGCAGCCTTATTTCTTTAATAATATTAACAAATGTTGTATTAAGGTGAGGCGGAAAGTCCAGTCCGAGCGCCGTGCGCCCGATAATTTCGGCACTGGCTGCAAATGGCACCTGCACGCTTCCAACAGAAACCCCCACTACAATACTTGCTGCTAAAAAGACTAAAGCTGCAATGTATGCCGCTGGTTTATTGTTCTTCAGTGAAGACATCCGGATACACCACTTCTGCCATATGCTGCAGGCCATCTGTCAAACGTGGTCCCGGCCGGCTTACCAGATCACTTTCCAAATCATAAACTTCCTCATTTTCAATGGCAGGCACATTCGACCAGCCATCACGGTTTAAGATGTTTTCGGTGGAATTTTCCACTCTAAATCCGTATGTTGTAACAATAACATCCGGGTTCAGTGCAACAGCATCCTCTTCTGTATAAGGAACCCAGCCTTCTTCTTCGGCGGCTGCATTATCTGCCTGAATGATATCGAGCATTTCATCCATAAACGTATTTTGACCGGTAGTATAGATATTCGGCGGCGCGTCCACTTCTACCCAGACAGTTTTGCGGTCCTCTTCAGAAATCGCAGAGGCTGTTTCTTCAATAGACGCGACATCCTCTTCCATCGTCTCTACCATAGTATCTGCTTCTTCTTGTGTTCCTGTCGCCTGACCGATCATGTTGATCGTATCGTACGTCTCTTCAAATGATGTCGCATCATTTACTACGAGAATTTCCGCTCCGGCGTCTTCCAGCTGATTTAATCCTTCTTCTGCATTTTGAACAGCAGAAGAATCGGCCAAAATAAGATCCGGCTCAAGAGAAAGAACCGTTTCCACATCAAAATCAAGCCCGCCGACACTCTGCTTTTCCTGAGCTTCTTCCGGATACGTATCAAAATCGGTTACTCCGACGATTTGTTCTTCCAGTCCGAGAGCAAACGCAATTTCCGTATTACTTGGAAGCAGGCTGACAATATTTCCCGGCTTTTCTTCGATCGTCATTTCTTCTCCCGTGCCATCGGTTAAAGTGACGGGATACCCTTCCGACTGCTCGGTGCTTTCTTGTTCAGCACTTTCCTGCCCTTGTTCTTCTTCTGTTTCTCCGCCGCAGGCAGCGAGTGCAGCTGCCATTCCCGCCGTCATTGTTAATAAAAACGTTTTTTTCATGTCACATTCCCCCTTGAGTGGTATGTCCTAAAAATCCAGAAAATCAGGAGCCTATTATTGAGCTCTATGTAAGATAATAAGAAAAGCTCTTCCCTAAAGTGGGAAGAGCGGACATACGCCCCTGCTGCATGCAGCGGAAACGTTTTATATCCGGCATCCTCTTATCCCCGAGAGTGCAGCACCGATTACATATATGGCAGGTATCCTGACTTATGCCCAATTCAAAGATCCTTCCCGTTCTTACAGAACAGTGGAGTACTTCTTTGAAAGCTGCACTTACAGTGGCGGGACCGTACCGGCATTTCACCGGTTTCCCTTTTAACGGAAAGAGCATTCTTTCCGACCATATATATTCTATTCTATTCATTTATAAGGACAATCTTCTTTAGTATACATTATCGGTCCTAGATACACAGCAATTATCGGACAAATCCCTTATCCTTTTTTCCGGCAGATAAAAATCTGACGGGGAGATCTGCTCTGATCGTATTCTGCAGCATTGTAATCCCCAAAGAAATACACAGGCTCCAGCTGGTATCGTTCAAGCATACGCCGCAGCTGCTCTTCTTCATAAAGCTTGACCCGTTCCACGTAACGTCTCTCTGCTCCGTCTTCTTTAATCGTAATCTTCTTTTCCACATAATCTCTGCCGGCATGCCTTTCCTGGATAACCGTCATTCCATCTTTTTCCGATTCATCAAATGCAACAATATTTTCACGGATGTACGATGGATTCAAATAATCAAACAAGAACCATCCGCCGGGAAGTAAAGCATCCGCTGCTTTTTGGAACACGAGCTCGTTTTCTTCGTCTTCCAGAAAGTAACCGAAACTGGTAAACACGTTAAAGGCGGCCTCAAATTCCTGTTTGAGCTCAACGGTGCGGATGTCGGCACGCCTGTACTGCACCGGTAAATCATTTGTAAGGTCAATCGCCTTTTTTAAAAGTGCCGGAGAGAGATCAATCCCTGTCACATCGATTCCTTTTCTGCCCAGCCATCTGGCGTGCCTGCCGTTTCCACAGCATAAATCAACAGCCTTCATTCCTTTTTCCATTGGCATGTAGGACATGAGCGACTGCAGTTCTCCAGCCGCTTTTGTTTCATCCCGGTGATCGTATACTTTCAAATAATCTTCCTGAAAATGTTCCTCAAACCAGGCTTTCATTTTTTCCCCTCCTACAGTTCTTCATATTTTTCATTATCCGAAGGGATATAAAAACGAAAGGTCGTTCCCTCGTTCATTCTGCTCTGCGCAGCAATATAGCCGCCGTGTGCTTCTACAATATTCTTGGCGATAGCCAGACCGAGCCCGGTGCCCCCCTTGCTGCGTGTCCGCGCTTTGTCTGCTTTATAGAACCGCTCAAAAATAAATGGCAGGTCCTCTTCCGGTATTCCTGTCCCGTTATCAATAACGGCGGCTGATAAGCCGTCGGCGTCATTCGTCATTTCCAGAAGAACACGGCCTCCTGCTTCTGTATGCCGGATCGCATTATGGACGAGATTTGTTAATACTTGTTCTATTCGATCCGCATCAGCCAGAACAAATGCTTCCTCTCCTTTTACGGAAGACTCCAGCGTCAGCTCTGCTTCTGATGACAGTCCCTGAAACTTCTTTTCCATTTTTTCTGTTAACGTTTTAACATCCATCCACTCTTTTTCCAGATGAAGATAGCCTGCTTCCATCCTGGCCAGATCCAACAGTTCATTGACAAGACGTCCCATACGCAGCGACTCTTCATAAATAATCTGCCCGATTTCTTTTTTCTCTTCTTCTGTTGCAGCAATACCATCTACGATCGCTTCGCTGTAACCCTGCAGCATCGAAATCGGTGTTCTTAGTTCATGGGAAACATTCGCAATAAAGTCTTTGCGCAGTTTATCGTGCTGACGTTCCTCCGTCATATCACGGATAACCGCTACGGCACCCCTGACAAACGTTTCATCATATAAAGGCGTCATTAGTACAGCGTAGCTGCGTCCCTGAACATCGACCTCAGCGAGCTGCTCCTGTTCCATGCCGACCACCTGCTGAAATATTTTTTTCATTTCTTTCGGAAGAGGACTGGTTTTGCCCTCCTGCTGATTTTGATATTCAAGTGCTAAAAGAAATCGGTCTGCCGGCGGATTGGTCAGAACGACTGTACCTTTGCGGTCAATCGTAATTACTCCATCCGCCATGCTGAGCAGAATACGGCTGAGCTGCTCTTTTTCCTGATTGAGTTCCGTAATGTTTTGATTTAATTTCCGCCTCATCCGATTGAAGGCGTTACCAAGCTGGCCGATCTCATCATTGGAAATAACCGGCACTTTCGTTTCGAAATCACCTTTGACAACATCGAGTGCCAACTGCCTCATTTTCCGCAGCGGAGCCGTAATTCTTGTGGATAGAAAAAAAGTAAACACGGTCGTTAAAACGATGGCAATACCTGCCGACAGCAGAATAATCTGCTGCGTTTCGCCCGTAGTGTCTTCAATTACATTAAGCGACTGATATAAAAACAGCGAGCTTTCTTCCCCGTCGTTTGATACGAACGGCACGCCGACTACAAAGATTTCATCTTCTTCCTCTTCGCCGCTTCCAGAAAAGTCGCCATGCATTGTCACGTCTTCACGCTCATTGATCACGCCGGATAAGCGATTGTCTTCATAAAATCGTTCAACCGGCAGAAATATGTTGTTGGAATGGTCAATCTCCGGATACCAGGGCTCATCCTCTGTAATAACGAGCACCTGTGTGTTATACGATGCGGCCATACGTTCAATCAGCGGTCTTGTTGTTTCTTCCTCCTGCTCTTCGAGAATGCTTACCATCACATTCGCATGATTGGTCAGCTGCTCTTCTGCTTCGGAAATATGATACTGTTCAAAAAACTGCAAAAGCAGAAACGTCAGGATAAGAAGAACGACAAGCACTAACAATAAAATAGTCAGCCACAGTTTCCCAACTACGCTCCGCCACAGCATTAGTCTTTCGCTGCCTCGAATTTATAGCCTACCCCCCACACGGTTGAAATCATGTTCGCTGCTTCTTCGGAAATACGGCTTAATTTTTCACGAAGACGTTTTACATGCGTATCCACGGTGCGCAGATCACCGAAAAAGTCGTAGTTCCACACATCTTTTAACAGCTGCTCTCTGGAAAAGACTTTGTCCGGCGACTGAGCCAGGTACAGAAGAAGTTCGTATTCTTTTGGTGTAAGGCCCACCGCCTTTTCGTTCACCGTCACGCGGTGCGCATCGTTATCAATCGTAAGATGAGGAAATACCAGTATATTTTTCGCTTCCGTTTCCGTCTGCAGGAATTTTGTTGCTGAGGACCTGCGCAGAAGTGCTTTAATCCGCAGAATCACTTCCCGCGGGCTGAACGGTTTGACAATATAATCGTCCGCACCAATTTCAAAACCCTGCACCCGGTTGGCTTCTTCTCCTTTAGCGGTAAGCATAATAACCGGAGTCGCTTTTGTTTTTCTAAGCTCCTGACAGACTTCTTCCCCGTCCATGCCTGGAAGCATTAAATCCAAAAGGATCACATCGAATTCTTCGTTTAACGCTGTTTCCAGCGCCTCTTCCCCATTTTCAGCTTCCACTACGATAAATTCTTCTTTCTCTAAATACATTTTCAAAAGACGACGGATGCGGTCTTCGTCATCTACTACCAATACTCTTGTTTCCTGTGTCATATATTGCTGCCTCCTTATTGCCTTTTACTCGAACTCTCCTGCCTATTTTAGCACGATTCGCTCTATTCTCTCATCTCCCGCCACTTATCGCAGCCACTCTTCTATAGATTGTAAAAAAAGACTTCCCCCGTGAAGGTTCAGTCTTTTCGGTAAAAGTCATGCATATGAATGCAGACCGGCAATAACTAAATTAACAAAAACGAGGTTGAACATAATAATAGCAAAGCCAATTACGCACAGCCAGGCTGAGCGTTCCCCATGCCATCCGCGGGTTAAGCGGAGGTGAAGATACGCTGCGTAAAACAAAAAGGTAATCAATGCCCATACTTCTTTAGGATCCCATCCCCAGAACCGTGTCCAGGCAATCTGGGCCCAGATCATCGCAAAAATAAGCCCTCCCAGTGTAAAGATAGGAAATCCTATTGCTATCGCTCTGTAGCTCAGTTCGTCAATCTTATCTGGGCTCACGCCGCGGATAAGCGGCTGCAGAAATTGACTTAACGGCTTGCGCAGCACAAGGCGTACAATGAAATATAAAACAATGGCTGCCGCAAATGTCCAAACGAGCGTGTTGGCATCATCGCTTCGTATCCATTCCGGAAGAAGGAAAAGAGGCTCCCAGCTTCCCTGTTGAATGAGCTCACCGTCGTTTGGCCCGAGAATCGGAGGCAGTTCGTAAATCATTTCTGCCTGCATACCATTTTCATCTGTGTACTGGAATACCGTCTGATAGCCAAATAGATTAAACGCGTAGCGTATTATCACAAAGGCTACAACGGTAAGCATACTGAACATAATAAATTCCAGCCAGAATACTTTTTTTCCGCCCCTTTTAAAATCAACTGTTCGGATCAAATAAATCAGGCCGGCTACAAACCCAATCCCCAGTATGCCCTGGCCAAGTGCCGTTGTGGTTACATGAATCTGCAGCCAATAACTCTGCAGAGCAGGTATTAACGGCTCCACTTCCGTTGGAAAAATGGAGGCATAGGCGATAATCAGCATAATGATCGGCATAGCAAACATTCCTAGTACATTGGATTTGTAAATGGAATACAAAATCAAAAAGGCAAATCCAATCGCTATACCGAGAAACGTCGTATATTCAAACATATTGCTGACCGGAGCATGACCGGAAGCCATCCAGCGTGTAATGAAATAGCCTATGGCAAATAGAAAGCCGCCTAAAGCTGCCAAAAATCCGAGCGTCCCCCATTTATTCCCATTCATATCACCGAATTTATCCCGCCATTTTCTGCCGGTTACAGAGACGGCAAAAAGAATAGTCGCGAGTAAATAAAGGAAAAAAGCCGTCAATAATAGATTTCCGCTGAGCTGCTCCATCGCTAGCTTCCCCCTTCTTGTTGTTTTTTCAGTTCTGCTTCTTGTTCTTTTTCAGCTACCTGGTCTACAGGAGGAGAAATACCAGCTTCTTCGTATAATGCGTCAAAATCACGCTTTAATGTCTGCCAGTGCTTGTTTGCGTGTCCCGCATACAGAAGTTTTCCGTTTTCCTTCTTCAGCCATATTCTTCGGTGGGACCAATAAGACCCCTGTGTTAAACCGATCATGAATATAATGCCTCCGACTGCAATAAAGGGAAGTGTGTTATCTTTTCGTACCGTCAGCCCGGTTACGTTTTTTGTTTCCACGTTCTGAAAACTCATCTCATAGTCGTTTTCCCCAAACACATCCTCGTTTCTCTGGATGCCTACAAAGCTGTACTCTCCTTCTTCCGCATGCTCTGGTGAAAACATTTGGAAGATAAACGCAGGATTATCAGGAATACTTGATGTCGTAGCCGGCTCTCCCTCTTCGTTGAATTCAAAGTTAGGGAAGTAAGAGTCAATGACGACGCGGTACCCGTCTCCTAAATCATACTCATTTTCAGGATTGAACAAATCGATGCGCAGCTCGCCTGCGCTTTCTCCGGTTTCTCTGTTTACCATTTCGAGGATCATTACATTTAATTCATTTAATTTATAGTCCACCTGATATAGGCTGAATCCGTCAAAAGCGAGCGGTTCATTTACCCGGATTTCATCACGTGTCACTTCCTCGAGTTCCGGTTCTTCGCCGATCGTTCCGCCTTCTTCACGCTGATAAACGACCGCATTGGTCTGGAAAGTCTCAACAATGTTTCCTCCGGCTCTCTCCAGAGCGGTAGCAAAGGTTTCATCTTCTTCATCATACATTTCCAGGAAGAACTGCTCGTTTTCTATGAAATATTCGCCTTCTGTCCCCGGCACCACTTCGGTTTCTCCTTCACGTACCCAGACGACTTCATCGACATACATTCCCGGAAAAAAGCGCAGCATCGCACCGGTTAAAAATATAATCAGCCCTACATGGTTGACGTAAGGACCCCATCTCGAGAAGCGGCCTTTTTCGGCCACAAGGTTATCTCCCTCTTCACGGATCGTAAATTTTCTTTTTTTCAGTACATCTTTCGCCGCTTCCAGCTGATTTTCGTCAGCTGGTACCGCCATTTCTCCGAACACCCGCTGTCTGCGCAGAAACCCTTCATTTCTAGTAACTTTCTGATGCTTTAATACCCGGTAAAGTGGTACAACCCGGTCAAGGCTTGCAATAATTAACGAAATTCCTAAAGAGGCAATCAGCGCCATATACCACCAGGAGCTGTACATATTATGTAATCCGAGCGTGTAATAAATTTGTCCGAGCACTCCGTATTCTTCCTGATAGTGATCGGCTGCTGATACGTTATTTGGAATGTACATTTCCTGTGGAAAAATAGTGCCGAGAGATGATGCGAGTAACGTTAGTACAATAATCCATATGCCTACTTTTACCGAAGAAAAAAAGTTCCAGATTTTATCGACAATGGATTTATTATATGTCTGGGAACGCCGCGCGACTCCCTCATATCTCATATCCACAAGCGTCTGCTGTTTTGCTTTTTCATTCAACGGTTTTCCGCATGCTTCACAAAGATCGGTTCCCTCCGGATTCGAGTAACCGCATTCACAAATCACTTTAGCCATAGAAACACCCCATTAGCTTACCCTGCCGGGCATCTGTTTCTTTATTTATTTGATAAAGCAGGCTTTCTGCTTGTGTAACGGAACAGAAAGCCTTTTATTATTCTTTTTCAGCCAGGTCACGCAGTTTTTTTATTTCGATTGGCTTTAGTTCTCTTGAATCACCGGGCTCAAGTCCCTGCAGTGTTAGAAAAGCGTAACTTTCCCGCTTCAGCTTAATCACCTTATGACCGATATGTTCAAACATCCGTCTGACCTGCTGGTTCTTTCCTTCGTGAATAGAAATTTCAATAATAGAAGAGTTTCCTGATTTATTGGATGATTTTACATTCACTTTGGCAGGAGCTGTTTTTCCATCTTCGAGATGAATGCCGCGCTCCAGTTTTTTAAGGTTTTCTTTTGAAGGTCTTCCTTCAACTTTCGCAATATATGTTTTCACAATTTTATTGCGGGGATGCATCATCAAATGGGCAAAGTCTCCGTCATTTGTTAAAAGAAGCACTCCCGACGTCTCATAGTCCAGGCGCCCTACCGGAAAAATACGCTGCTCTATATCCGGAAGAAAATCATTGACTACCTTACGTCCTTTATCATCACTTACAGCTGAAATAATCGATTTAGGCTTATATAGAAGAAAATAGACCGGCTGCTCCTTATCCAAAGGGACACCATCTACTTCCACCAAGTCATTTCCAACCGTTACCTTTGTTCCTAATTCTTTTACTACTTCACCATTTACAGTCACACGGCCTTCTTCCATCAGCTTTTCTGCTTTTCGTCTGGACGTGATTCCTGCACTTGCTATTACTTTCTGCAATCTTTCCATTTACTTCACCTCATCTTCTATATCATACGCATCATGCTGGGGAACCACAACCTTTTTCGGACCGGGAGCGCTTATCTTTCGTCTTCTTCCCATGTACCAATCCGGCTGAAAAATTGATCCGGTTCTTCCGTCTTTTCTTCGGTAAACTGATGAATATCCGGAAGCTCCTCCAGGGAGGCAAGCTCAAAGTATTCCAAAAAGCGTTTAGACGTACGATAAAGAATCGGCCGTCCTATTTTATCTGCTCTTCCTGCCTCTGCTATCAGTGCTTTTGCAACCAGTGTCTGGATAGAACTGCCTGAGCTGACGCTTCGTATCTCATCAATTTCGGTTTTTGTAATCGGTTCGTTATAAGCAACGATTGCCAGGGTTTCCAAAGCAGCCTGAGAGAGCTTCGGCCGGTCCGGTGTGATAACATATTGTTCAATATACGAAGCAAACTCGTCTTTCGTTGCCATGTGATAGGAAGTGCCTGCCTGTTTAAGGCACAGGCCGCCTTTTTTCTCTTCCATCTGCTGTTTCATTTCCTCCAGCAGAACAGAGCATTCTTCCAGGCTGATCTCCAGCAGAGCAGCAGCCTCTTCTACCTCTACTCCCTGCTCTCCGCTTACATAAAGCAGGGATTCCAGCACTGCCTTTTGTTTTTCATTATTGATCATACATCGTTCCTCCAGCGGTATGTACCTCTATGTCAGAGAAATTGCCATTTTGTGTACAGATAATTTTTTGCTGCTTCATCATTTCCAGCATAGCCAGAAAAGTAACGACCACTTTTGGTTTATCAGCTTCCCGAAAAAGATCCGCAAATAAACAGCTGCCATGCCGTGATGCTAAAATGCTTTCAATAGAACCAATCATTTCTTCTACAGAATAGGATTCCGGCTTGATCACTGCAGAGGAAGGTTTATTAAACGCTACGCGTGTCTGCAGCCTCTGCAGGGCATCGATCATATCATAGATCGTGACGTTATCAGGCAGCGCCGTATCTTCTTTCGTATCTTTATAATCCTGCCATGATCCGGAAAAAGGCTTTGTATAATAAGTGCCGGCTTCGGCTTCCTGCTCTTTTAAATAGCCTGCTGCTGCTTTATATTTTTTATATTCGGATAAACGGTAAATCAGTTCTTCCCGGGGGTCATAATCCATATCCTCTTCTTCTTCCCCGGTGAAAATCGGAGCCGGAAGAAGCATGCTGCTCTTGATCTCGAGGAGGGAGGCCGCCATCACTAAATACTCACTTGCTACATCAAGCTGCAGTTCCTGCATCGTCCGGACATAATCTAGATACTGGGCTGTAATGGCCGAAACAGAAATATTATAAATATCTACTTCTGATTGTTGGATTAAATGCAGAAGCAGATCGAGCGGTCCCTCAAATGCATCTATTTTTACGCTGTATTTCTTCATTTCTTTTCCCCTCTGCTCACTTTCACACATATAAATTATATCATATCCGTCCGCTGCTTAACGATAGGCGAATTTATGACGTTTAACGCCTTGGAGTAGATTAATGAAAAGCACTTGTGGTAAAGTTTAAAATATGTATTATGCTGTGTTTCAAAACTTTGTCAAAGAAAATATTCGACGAAAGCGAGGGCATGCTATGCCTCCTGTTTACTCTGACAGCTATATTCAATTTCTCATTCAATTTCACGGGTATCGTGACTACTTTGAATGTCATGAACTATTAGAAGAACACTGGAAAGAAAAAGAAGTAGGAATGCGCGACAAGCACTGGGTCGGCCTGATTCAGCTTGCCGTTGGCCTGTATCATCAGCGCCGCGGTAATTTCGCGGGCGCAGAGAAAGTTTTGCTGCGTTCTTCCGGCATCATTGCCGAGCACTCCTCTTCCCTGCAGCAGCTTTCCATTGATACAAATGAACTGCTGAACCGGATTTATTTACAACTCGATTTGCTTGCATCAAATGGGCCGTACGCGGATTTAAATATTCCGCTGACGGATGCCGGCCTTCTTCAGCACTGCAGGCAGGAATGCACAAGCCGACAGCTTGTCTGGCAGAATAAAAGCAACATGGATGATAAAGAATTAATTGACCGCCATACACGTCGGGACCGTTCTGATGTGATTAAAGAACGCGAGGAGCAGAAGCAGCGCAGACAGCAGGCTTCGAGCCGCTTCTCGTTTTAGTCCTCTTTCCCATGAAGAAAGCGTCCGCCTGTTACGAAGCGGACGCTTTTTTTACGTACTTTGAATTTCTTCCGGGCGACAGGAATCAAAAAAACTTTTCACTGCCTCGGAAGGAACCATATTTTTTTGAAGACGCTGCTGCATGTCCTCCACCATTCTTTTCCCCAGGCCTTCCCCGCGGTAAGATGGATTTACGCATAAATGCTGCAGCCTGACTGTTTTTTCATCTTCATTTACAAAACCAATAACCCCTACGATATCTTCCTTTTCTTTCCATAAAAAAAGCTCCCAGCTGCTTTCTGTTTCATACTTCTGCACGGTTTCAAGCAGTACTTTAATGCTCTTCTCATCCGGCGTGTAAGACAGCAGCCCCATTGCAATTTTTCGTTGTGCAGGTTTGAATTTCATAAACATATACATATACCCCTCATTACTTTAGAAAAATAGAAGACATATGCTTCTCAGCGGAATAATGCCCTGAAACAACACGAAAACATGGCGGTTGAGTCCGCCATGTTTCATGATTTATCGATATTGTACATGATTTAAATCAGTTTATCAAGATTCGCCATTTCAATTGCCGCAAGCGCGGCATCTGCGCCTTTATTACCGGCTTTTGTCCCGGCTCGTTCCACCGCTTCTTCAATCGTGTTCGTCGTTAATACGCCGAATATAACAGGAAGATCATAATTCATCGCTACATGCGATACTCCTTTGGCGGCTTCGGAGCAGACATAATCAAAATGAGGCGTCGCTCCGCGGATAACAGTCCCCAATGTGATGATCGCATCATATTTTTTCGACTGGGCCAGTTTTTTGGAAGCATAAGGAATTTCAAATGCGCCCGGCACCCACACCGTATCGATATTTTCTTCTTTTACTCCATGACGTTTTAAAGTACCAACAGCGCCTTCAAGCAGCCGTCCTGTAATAAAATCGTTAAAGCGTCCGGTTACTACTGCAATTTTTAAGTCCTGCCCTGTCATAGATCCTTCAAAATGTTGTCCCATGTCTGAAAACTCCCTTATCCTGTAGTGTATATTTTTTAGAAATGAAGCATATGTCCCATTTTTCCCTGTTTGGTGCGCATATATTTCTCGTTATCCTTGTTGAACGGCAGCTGAATCGGCACACGGTCGATCACTTCTAGATCATAGCCTTTCAACCCGGTAATCTTTCTTGGGTTGTTGGTAAGCAGATTCATTTTCTTTACCCCAAGGTCTCTAAGAATCTGCGCACCGATGCCGTATTCCCGAAGATCAGGTGCAAATCCAAGTTTTTCGTTAGCTTCTACTGTATCATATCCCTGCTCCTGAAGCTCATAGGCTTTCAGCTTATTGATCAGACCGATGCCTCTTCCCTCCTGGCGCATATACAATAAAATCCCGCTTCCCTCCTGTTCAATCTGGTGCAGGGCCGCATGAAGCTGTGGGCCGCAGTCGCAGCGGTGGGAACCAAATACATCCCCGGTCAAACATTCAGAATGCACACGTACAAGCACAGGCTCATCGGGAAGGATACTTCCCTTTACAAGCGCAATACTTTCTTTTTGATCAATAACGGAGGTGTACCCAAATGCCGTGAACTCTCCAAACTCTGTTGGCAGTTTCACTTCTGTTTCTCTTATAACGAGCTTATCTTTTTTATGGCGGTATTTAATAAGGTCCTTGATTGTAATCATTTTGACTTCATGCTTTTCAGCGATTTCCAAAAGTTCAGGTACGCGGGCCATTTCTCCGTCTTCTTTAATAATCTCGCAAATGACGCCCGACGGCTCGGCACCGGAAAGACGGGCCAGGTCAACCGCTGCTTCCGTATGTCCTGCTCTGCGGAGAACGCCGCCTTCTTTGGCAATCAGCGGGAAAACATGGCCGGGACGCTTCAGGTCAAGCGGCCGGGTTTTTTTATCAACAAGCGACAGAATTGTATCCGCCCGTTCTTTTGCAGAAATACCGGTTGAAGCACTTTTATGATCCACACTTACTGTAAAAGCAGTGCCGTGGGGATCTGTGTTATGGTCTACCATTGGAACGAGTTCCAATTCTTTGGCTCTTTGTTCGGTTATAGGCGTGCAGACAAGGCCGCGCCCGTGGGTAATCATAAAGTTAATTGTTTCCGGCGTGACTCTGTCGGAGAGCGCAACAAAGTCGCCTTCGTTTTCTCTATCTTCATCATCACATACGATAACTGCTTTCCCCTGCATTAATTCATAAATAGCTTCCTCAATTGTATGAAACATGGATTCATTTTCCATGATGCACCTGCCTTCTTTCTGTTGGAGTTTTACGCCTTTTTGTATTTTGTTTCAAGCAGGCGTTCCGTGTATTTCATTAACACATCGCATTCTACGTTGATAGGATCATTTATCTGCTTAGTAGACAAGTTTGTTTCTTCCCATGTATGCGGGATAATTGAAACGCTGATAGTAGATGTTGTATCGTCCACTCCAAATAACGTAAGACTTATGCCGTCAAGCGTCACAGAGCCTTTCAGCATCATATATGGCATCAGTCGTTCCGGCACTTCAATATGGATATACACCGCGTTTGCCAGCGGCTCCATGGATGCAATTCTTCCTGCCGCATCAACATGACCACTTACGAAGTGTCCGCCAAACCGGTTATTGGCTGCCATGGCTCTTTCCACATTTACAGGACTTTTCTCCTGAAGAGCCTGTAGACTGGTGCTTTTCATTGTTTCGGGCATAACATCCACCTGAAACATGTCTTCGTTAAAATCGGTTACCGTAAGGCAGACACCGTTAATGGAAATGCTGTCTCCTTCTTTCATATCCTGCATAATTTTTTCAGCTTTTATTTTCAGTTCCATATGCGATTCATGATCATTCATATGAGCGATCGTCGCTTTTTCTTCTATAATTCCTGTGAACATAGCATTCATCCTTCCTTTGGAAAAGCCGTCATCTTGATGTCTTCTCCCAATGTTTCCGTTGATTCAACGACCAGTTCCGCAGCGTGTTCCATTAGTTCAACTCCCCGTCCCCCAAATACTGGAAACGCGTCTTTTCCACCAATCAGCTTTGGCGCTATATAGTAGTGGAGTTCTTGAAAAGCAGCGGCTTCCAAAAAACTGCCGTGCACAGCGGCTCCACCCTCTACATATAAAGACTGGATATTTGTTTCACCCAGTTTTTTAAGAAGAACAGGAATGGAAATGGTGTCATCTAAAAGCTGGATTATTTCTGCTCCTGCCGCTTCCAGTGCCTGCTTTTTCTTTTCTTCCGCCCGGCTTCCGCAGACAACCCAGACGGGCGCCCCGCCGTCCTGCAGCATTCTCGCAGTCGGAAGCGTCCGCAGTGACGTATCCAGTACAATCCGGATCGGCTGCCTGAACGCGTGCTCGAGTCGTACATTTAGAGACGGATCATCTGCCGCGGCGGTTCCTGCACCGACTAATATTGCGTCGTGCTTCATACGGTTTAAGTGAACATCTTTTCTTGCATCTTCCCCTGTAATCCATTTACTGCTTCCGGCATAAGTAGCCGTTTTGCCATCCAGCGTTGCTGCAGCTTTAAGGGTCACATATGGGGTTCCTGTCTTCATATAGTGAAAGAAAAAACGGTTGATGTTATCTGCTTTTTCTTTCAGCACGCCGACATCAACAGGAATACCTGCAGCTCTCAGCTTTTCGATTCCGCTGCCTTTTACTTTAGGGTTCGGATCAACAGAAGCGACAACGACTCTCTGTACCCGGCTTTTAATCAAGAGTTCGGCACAGGGAGGGGTTTTCCCGTAATGGCTGCACGGCTCTAATGTTACATAGGCTACAGCGCCTTCTGCCGCTTCCCCTGCCATACGCACAGCATGCACTTCTGCGTGAGGCGTTCCCGCCTTTAGATGAGCGCCCATGCCGACGATTTGATGACTTTTCACTAATACTGCTCCAACTAAGGGGTTCGGTGAAGTCTGTCCGGAAGCAGAAACGGCCAGATCCAGCGCAAGCTTCATATAGGTTTCATCGTTCATTGTTATTACAGCCTTTCCCGCTGCCTCGATTAACAGACTTCGAGGCATATAAAAACCCCCGAAGGACTTTTCCTTCGGGGGAGTAATTAATCACGTTTAAATAAGCCCTGTGAACAGGTGCAAAAGGCCGCTGCTGCTCCACGTGTGTTTACACAGCAGGACAGCCTATTTAAACATGGTTTCCTTCTCCCATCCAGACTTTACTGTCGGCTTCGGAATTTCACCGAATCCACCGCTCTGCCTAAGCATTACGGGTCACGGACTAAAAAGAGCGAACTCTTTATCACCGCCGGTTGGGACTTTCACCCGACCCCGAAGGAACTGCCGCACGGCAGGTACCAATGTTATTTTCTAAAAAGTGTATACCTTATCATATGATAATCCAATGAGAAACGTCAACTAAAAATGCCTGACGGCCCCACTATGTAAAAAAAGGCGGGAAATACATAATTTATAACAAAGTCTGTACAGGGTCGCTTTCCGCAGGACGAGCCTTAAGCTACAGAGGAAAAGATCGACCTCTTTAACTTCATCGATGGCTGTTCTGCAGGAGCCTCCATCTGCCTTTTGCTTCATTGTTGACAAACGTTCTAAAGGATTCAAGATCTTGTATAGATATACGTGATGGCATGATGTCTCGACAATCTAAAAAAACCGGCATTCCGCCGGTTTTTTTAGTCTGTTATATAAGCAGCCTCGTGTATCCAGTGCAGCCCCTTTTACACGATAGAACCATTTACTCGCTCCAGACCTTTACTTCCTGCATAACGTCGCCCTGCTTGATTCTATCTACAGTATCGAGGCCTTCCGTTACTTTACCGAAAACTGTATGAACGCCGTCTAAATGAGGCTGTGGTTCAAAAAGAATAAAGAACTGGCTTCCGCCTGTATCTTTGCCGGCATGCGCCATAGATAAATAGCCTTTACCGTGCTTATTAGGATTTCCTTCTGTTTCGCATTTAATAGTATAACCAGGTCCGCCTGTTCCATTGCCGCTTGGGTCTCCGCCCTGGGCTACAAATCCAGGGATTACACGGTGAAAGTTCAATCCGTTGTAAAAACCTTTATTTGCAAGAGTTTCAAAGTTTTCTACTGTTCCTGGTGCATCCTGGTCAAAGAACTCAATTTGAATTTCTTCTCCATTTTCGAACTTAATGCTTCCTTTTTTCATTACAATCAACCACCTTTTTTTAAATGTAAAGCCCGGCTGGATAAAACCGGCTGTTCTATTATACCCTCTCTGCTGAGCGAAGGGGCAAATCATTTTTTAATAAATCTTCATACGTTTCTTTTCTTATAACAAGCTGAGTCGATCCGTTTTCTGCAAAAACGACCGGCGGCCTTGAAAATCGATTATAGTTATTGGCCATGGCGTACCCATAGGCTCCTGTGCAGAAGACTGCCAGCACATCATCCTCGGCAGGTTCCGGAAGAGGCAGATCCCAAATCAGCATATCTCCGGATTCGCAGCATTTTCCGGCAATGGCAAACGTATCTTCTGCTTTGTCATTTGCGCGGTTGGCAAGTATCCCTTCATACTCTGCATGATACAGGGCAGGACGAATATTGTCGGTCATTCCTCCATCAACTGCCGCGTAGCGGCGGACACCAGGAATGTTTTTCTGGGATCCAATCTTATAAAGAGTGGTTCCAGCGTCTCCGGTCATTGCACGGCCGGGCTCAATCCAGATTTCCGGCAGCTCCAGGCCGTGCAGCTCGCTCTGTTCCTGCACCGTATGAATTAAAGAGGTAACGTACTCCTCCGGCAGCAGCGGTTCATCCCCTTCTACATAACGGATTCCAAAACCTCCTCCGGCATTGAGTACTTCCGGCTCAAAATCAAGTTCTTCTTTCCAGCGGATAATCTGGCTGAACAGCTTTTCAATAGCCATTGAAAAACCATGGGTGTCAAAAATCTGTGAGCCGATATGGCAGTGAATTCCTTTTAACTGCAGATAAGGATGATCTTTCAGACGTTTAATTGCTTCGTCCGCCTGTCCGCTCGTTAAGTCAAAGCCGAATTTAGAGTCTTCCTGTCCCGTTGAAATATATTCGTGCGTATGCGCTTCGATTCCAGGAGTTGTACGAATCAGCACGTGCGGAGATTTTTTCATTTTTTCGGTCTGCTCTTTTAGCATATCGAGTTCATGAAAATTATCTACCACAAAACAGCCGACATCCAGATCAAGTGCCATTTGAATTTCCTCAAGGGATTTATTGTTTCCATGGAGGTGTACACGCTCCATCGGAAACCCTGCCCGCTTAGCCGTCAGCATTTCTCCGCCTGACACAACGTCCAGACTTAAGCCCAGTTCATCGGCAAGCTGAACCATCGCAATGCAGCTGAATGCTTTGCTTGCATAAGCTACCTGATACTGCATGCCTTCTGCTTCAAAAGCTTTTTTAAAGCCTCTTGCCCGGCGTCGTATAAGCTCTACATCGTATACAAAAACAGGCGTCCCGTATTCTTTTGTAATATCCATCGTATCTACGCCGCCTATTTCCAGGTGGCCTTTATTATTTATTTGGCTGGTGCCGTGTAAATACATCGCTTTTCCCCCTACTCCCATTCAGTGATTTATATTGTAGCATCTATTTGCAGGAGTACAAAGAAAAACTCTCGCGGCTGTTTTTACGTCCTATTTTATACGATCGTGTCGTGAATAAGCGGCTCGGGTACAACTTCTGAATCGGAATATTCATAAGCCTCTCTAACAATAGCCGAAGCCTCTGCAGCTTCCGTCTGATTGGCGTGCAGGACAGCCAGCACATCGCCTGTCTGGATGCGGTCTCCGATTTTTTTGCGGAGTTCAATTCCCACTGCGTAATCAATTTCATCTTCTTTTGTGGCCCGGCCGGCTCCCAGGGTCATTGCGGCACGCCCTATTTCTGACGCTTTCATTCCACTCACAAACCCATCTTTTTCTGAAATGACTTCTATTAGATGCGCGGCATTGAGCAGAAGGCCCGAATCGTCCACTGAAGAGGCGTCACCGCCCTGTGCTTCAATAAACTGCTTCATTTTTTTCAACGCTTCTCCATTGTCAATCACCTGCTCTACCAGTTTCACGGCTTCCTCCAAATTGGAGGCTTTATCAGCCAGCACGACCATATGGGCAGCAAGCGTAACGCTTAAATCATGAAGATCTTTCGGTCCTTTTCCGTTTAATGTATCAATAGCTTCTTTCACTTCGAGCGCGTTGCCGACAAAACGTCCCAGCGGCTGATTCATATCGGATATAACTGCCATGGTTTTCCGGTCCAGGGATTTCCCTATATCGACCATCGCGCCTGCAAGCTCTCTTGCTTCTTCGACGCTTTCCATAAACGCCCCGCTGCCTGTTTTCACATCAAGCACAATAGCATCGGCCCCAGCGGCAATTTTTTTGCTCATTACCGAGCTTGCTATTAATGGAATGGAATTTACTGTCCCCGTTACATCCCGGAGCGAATACAGCTTCTTGTCAGCCGGCGTCAGGTTACCGCTTTGTCCGGCAAGCGCAATCTTGTTCTCATTAACAAGCTTAATAAACTCGTCCTGGCTGATTTCTGTTTGAAATCCTGTAAAAGCTTCCAGCTTATCAATTGTTCCTCCTGTATGACCGAGGCCGCGTCCGGACATTTTTGCTACCGGTATGCCAAGTGCAGCCACAATCGGACCTAGAATAAGAGTTGTTTTGTCTCCTACTCCGCCGGTCGAATGTTTGTCGACTTTGACTCCTTCGACGGCAGACAAGTCAAGCTGGTCACCGGAAGCAGCCATAGCAAACGTGAGTGCTGCGGCCTCGGACTGGGTCATTCCTTTAAAATATACAGCCATCGCAAAGGCCGCTGCCTGGTAATCAGGCACCGTACCTTTCGTATATTCGTTAATAAACCATTCTATTGCTTCCTGCGGAAGTTCTTTTCCGTCCCGTTTATCTGTAATGATATCAACCATTCTCATCGCATCTGCCTCTTTTCGTTTAAAATCATTCTACGCCGACATCTCTTTTACAATTTCTTTTACTAACGAAATAAATTTAGGCTTCGTCCGTGCGGCTGTTTCCATCACTTCCTGATGGGTCACACCCTGCAGATCTTCACCTACTGCCATGTCTGTGACGCAGGAAATACCAAGCACGTTCATTCCGCTGTGCCGGGCCACAATGACTTCCGGCACCGTGGACATGCCTACAACATCCCCGCCGAGACGACGGAGCATAATCAATTCTGCTGCAGACATGAAATAAGGTCCGGTAATGCCGGCATATACGCCCTGCTGCAGTGTTAAGCCTTCTTTTTTGGCACAGCGGTGGGCAAGTTCCTGAAATTCTTTATTGTACGCTGTACTCATATCAGGAAAACGGGGACCGAATGCCTCCAGGTTTTTCCCAATAAGTGGATTGTCGTTTGTCATGTTTAAATGATCTTTTATCACCATTAAATCGCCGGGCTGAAAGCTTTTGTTCATGCCTCCGCATGCATTGGTTACAATCAGATTTTCTGCTCCAAGACTTTTCATCACCCGGACCGGGAAGGTGACTTCCTGCATCGAATAACCTTCATAGTAATGAAAGCGTCCCTGCATGGCAATCACTTCTTTTCCCTGAAGCTTTCCAATAACAAGGCGTCCTGCATGGCCTTCCACCGTAGACACGGGAAAGTATGGAATCTCATTGTACGGAATATAAACGGGCTCTTCTATCTCTTCTGCCAGATCACCGAGACCAGACCCCAGAATCATAGCGACAGCAGGAACTTTATTTATTTTAGACTGAATAAAATCAGCTGCTTCTTTTACTTCTGCTTCGGATATACTCATTTACAGCTCTTCCCCCGTCCGCTTAACGATGTTTTTCATCAATGCTAAAAATTCCGCACGAACAGCTGTCGTTGTTTCTATTACTTCGTCGTGGCTGAGCGGCTGGTCCAGAATGCCGGCTGCCATGTTGGAAATGCAGGAAAGCCCGAGTACCTGGATGGATGAATGAGCCGCTGCAATAACTTCGGGAACGGTGGACATGCCTACAGCATCTGCCCCAAGCACCCGCAGCATTTTTATTTCCGCAGGAGTCTCATAACAAGGTCCTGTATTTGCTGCATACACACCCTCTTTTAAATCAATTTCGAGCTCTTTAGCAGCTTTATTGGCAATATGGGCCAGTCTTTCAGAATAAGCATTCGACATATCCGGAAAGCGGGTTCCAAATGATTCTTCGTTTTTGCCGATTAACGGGTTTGCTCCCATTTGATTAATATGGTCTTTAATTCTCATTAAGTTGCCCGCTTTAAATGATTCGTTAATGCCGCCGGCAGCATTCGTTACAAACAGTGCTTCTATGCCAAGCATATGCATGACGCGCACCGGAAAAGTGACTTCCTGCATCGAATAGCCTTCGTAATAATGAAAACGGCCTTTCATTGCTGCAACTGCAACCCCTTCAAGCTTTCCAATCACAAGCTCGCCGGCATGGCCTTCAACGGTTGAAACCGGAAATCCTGGTATTTTTTCATAAGGAATGACTACAGCCTCTTCTATTTCATCAGCGAGAATACCGAGGCCGGACCCTAAAATCAAACCAATCTTCGGCTGTATTGTTGTATAGGACTGAATCGCGCTGCCTGCTTTTTGAACGTTATCTATTATGCTCATTATTTGTCTCCATTCTTATTTAAAATTGATAAAAAGCTGCTGCCATACTCCGGCATCGGTACATTAAAGTTTTCGGCGATAGTAGCACCTACATCAGCAAACGTCTTCCTTGTGCCCAGATCCCGTCCGGGCTGAATAGAAGGCGAATAGGCAAGCAGCGGCACGACTTCTCTTGTATGATCGGTTCCCGGGTGAACCGGGTCATTTCCATGGTCTGCGGTAATAATAAGAATATCGTTCTGATTCATGTTCTCCAGCACTTCCGGCAGCCTTTGATCAAACTCTTCTATTGCTTTGCCATACCCGATCGGGTCACGGCGGTGGCCGAATTTCGCATCAAAGTCGACGAGGTTTAAAAAGCTGAGTCCGGTAAAATTCTGGTGGACCGTCTGCATCAATTTATCCATCCCATCCATATTCGATGTCGTGCGCAGGGAATTGGTAATGCCTTCATTATCAAAAATATCGCTGATCTTCCCTACAGCCAAACTGTCCAGGCTGCTGTCCTTTAAATAGTTCAGTACGGTCTGCCCAAACGGCTTTAATGCATAATCATGCCGGTTGGAGGTTCGTTCAAATGCACCGTCCGCTCCAGTAAAAGGCCTCGCGATGATTCTTCCCAGCATATAAGGGGGATCATAGGTCATTTTCCGTGCTTTTTCACAGATATCGTACAGCTCTTCAAGCGGCACAACGTCTTCATGGGCGGCAATCTGCAGGACTGAATCTGCAGAGGTATACACGATTAAATCGCCGCTGTTCACATGGGCTTCGCCGAGCTCTTCTATAATTTCCGTACCGGATGCCACTTTATTGCCTATCACTTTCCGTCCGGCTGCTTCTTCTAGTTTTCCAATCAAATCTGGAGGAAATCCTTCAGGAAATGTCTGAAACGGCTCGCCGATGTAGAGTCCCATCATTTCCCAGTGACCTGTCATCGTGTCTTTGCTCTGCGACGCTTCTTCCATAATGCCGTATGAAGCAGTCGGAGAAGACACTGGTGAAATCCCCGGCGCTTCTTTGATCATTCCCAACCCTAGTTTTTCCAGGTTAGGTACGTGCAGCCCATTCATTTTTTCAGCAATGTGGCCCAGCGTATCAGCGCCTTGGTCGCCAAACTGTTCAGCGTCAGGTGCTTCTCCTATTCCTACTGAATCCATCACTACAACAAACATTCGCTTGAACGGATAATCATTCATATTTAGTCTCCTCTTTTTCGTTATGCCCTTGGATGATAATGTAAATAGACATCTTTGAGTTTATGGGTTGATACGTGAGTGTATATTTGGGTGGTCGAGATATCAGTGTGCCCGAGCATTTCCTGCACTGCTCTCAGGTCAGCTCCATTTTCAAGAAGATGGGTGGCAAAAGAGTGTCTCAGCGTGTGCGGTGTGAGCGGCTTTTCAATTCCAGCCTTTTCTGCAGCTGCCTTTAGTATTTTCCAAAACCCCTGCCGGGAAAGCGGATTTCCGTGATGATTCACAAAAAGGGTGTCATGCCGCTTTTGCTTCATCAGCTCCAGGCGGCCGTTTCCTGCATATGTCTCCACTGCATCCGCTGCGACTTTTCCAAGAGGGACGATCCGCTCTTTGTTTCCTTTTCCGAGGCACTGCACAAATCCCATTTCTAAATGAATATCCCCACTTTTAAGCTCACACAGCTCCGTGACACGGAGGCCGGTCGCATACATCAGCTCCAGCATGGCATGATTTCTTCGTGAAAAAGCAGTCGTTCCTTTAGAAGCCTCCAGAAGACGGTCTACTTCCTGCGACGTAAGGACAGAAGGAAGCTTTCTGCTCTTCCTGGGCGTTTCAATAAGCTCGGACGGATCCTTTTTTGCTTTTCCGTCTCTTAGAGCAAATTGATGGAATGCACGAATCGTTGATAAGTACCTCGACAACGTAGCGGTCGTGCGGCCCTCTTCTTTTTTTGCATGAAGATAGTCCAGGATATGCCGCCTTTCCACGTCAGCTGTTTTGGACACACCTGCTTTTTCCACACTTGCTATGTAGTGCTTCAAATCCCTTTGATAGGATTGAACCGTATTTTGTGACAGTCCTTTTTCCACCTGGCAGTAATGCAGAAAATCCATGATATCCATCTTCACCTCAAGTCCGCCTTCCTTCCATTTACAAATCGTACAGGCATATCATAACATAAGCAATAAAGCGTCATCATCCTTATCCCTCCATCAATTTCAACTTCTAAAAAGTTCTATTTTTCTAACAATACGGCAAAATAAAAAACCTTCTCATTTCTGAAAAGGTTTAACGGACTTTCACCTGATTTTTCTTTTTCGGTTTCTTTTCTGCATCTGATTCCTGCTCTGTGCTGTGGCAGCGGTGGCATACGCCGTGAAACGTCAGACGGTGGTCTTTAATTTTGAAATTCCAGTCTTTTTCTACAATCTTTTCTACATCTCCAAGCAGGTCATCCTGGATCTCATCAACCGTTCCGCATTCAATACATACAAGATGATGATGGAAATGAGCGGCGCCTTCTTTTCGGAGATCATACCGGGAAACCCCATCCCCAAAGTTTATTTTATCAACAATTTCCAGTTCATTTAAAAGCTCAAGGGTGCGGTAAACGGTAGCAAGACCGATTTCCGGTGCTTTTTCTTTTACGAGTAAGTATACATCTTCTGCACTGAGGTGATCTTCTTCATTTTCCAGCAGAACACGAACCGTTGCTTCCCGTTGAGGAGTTAACTTATAGCTTTTGGAATGTAGCTGATTTTTTATCCGGTCAATACGCTGTTCCATTTTATCCTCCTCCTTCTCAATCAATCTATACTCACATTATAATAATGCTAAAGAAGAGTGTCAATTAATAATGATAATTAATACCACTTTATAATTATTATTAACTGATAATCAACTACAGCTTATTGATTCTCAGTCTCAAATATTGAACAGCATACATTGTTTTCGCATCGTGTATCAGATTCTGTTCGATGGCTTCTTCCGCTTCCTTAAGTGAAATTTCTTCCACCTGTACAAATTCATCTTCATCAGTAAACGGGGTGCCCGGCTTATCGATGTCTGCCTCGTACAAATGAACCAGTTCATCACAAAAGCCGGGAGCCGTATAAAAAGAAGCAATTTTTTTCAGGCTGAGCGGTTTATAGCCGGTTTCCTCTTCCAGCTCACGACCTGCGGTAACGTGGGGCTCTTCGCCTGCTTCCATTTTACCTGCCGGTATTTCCAGAATTTCTTTTTCCAGTGCTTTTCGGTATTGACGCACCATCACAATGTTATCGTCCTGCGTCACAGCGATTACTGCTACTGCTCCGGGATGGCGTACCAGTTCCCTTTTGCTTGTTTTTCCATTTGGTAGACCGACCTCTTCTACATCTACATTAATAACCTTGCCGCTGTATATTCTTTCTCCTGAAATCGTCTTTTCTGTAAAGTCCATGTCGTTCCTCCTCAGATATTTTCCTCAATAACCTGTTCCATTCGCTCGTATGTAACTTCTCCGGCAATTTTTTCAATAATAATACCATCTTTATCGATAATAACTGTAGTCGGAAGGTATTGAAGCTGATACGCATCTGCCATATCTCCATCCATATCGATTGCAGAAGGGGACGCGGAAAGATTGAATTCTTCTGCGAACGTTTCTGCCTCTTCCTGCGTCCGTTCGTAGGAATTCATGTTCATTGTAATAACCTCGACATCCTCTTCACTGTAATCCTCATGGATATCCAAAAGCGCCGGGAGCTCTCTGACGCATGGCTCACACCATGAGGCCCACATGTTGAGCACCACCAGGCTTCCCCGGTAGTCACTCAGTACGGTATCCCCGCCGGTGCCATAGGAAGGAAGCGAAAAATCAGGAGCCCTGTCCCCCGGTTCTGATCCGACCTGTTTGGCACTGCCGCTGATAATAATATACAAAGCAGCAGCGGCTGCCAATCCAATGATTAAAAGGGTAATCTTTTTTTTATTCATTCCCTCACCTGCCCGCTCATTCTCTCTCTATCATACATAGTTTGGCGGTATTTGTGTTTATCATTTTTGTGATTCAGCAGAGTTGAAGACCAAAATCCCCTTTTTTATTGCCCGTTGTTTTGCTAAAATAGCATTTGTTAGAGAAAAAGGAGTGAACGTATTGACTATTATTGAAGCACTGATATTTGGAATTGTTCAGGGCATTGCTGAATTTCTCCCTATATCAAGCACAGCACATATTGTTATTGCACAAATGCTTTTTGGCTATACATTTCCCGGGTTGTCTTTTGAAGTTATCCTTCATTTAGGATCTGTAGCAGCGGTCATCTTGTTTTTCCGGAAGGACATTATTCATCTGATCCAGGTATTCTTTCGTTATTTACTAAAACGGGACATAGAAGACAAGCCGGAATTTCTTTTCAGTATATTCATTATTATCGCCACGTTTATTACGGGAGCATTAGGTATTCTTCTTGAAGGTGCGATTGGCGAAGGGATCAAAACGCCTTTTGTTATCGCAGGTTCCCTGACACTGACTGGTATTTTCCTTATTCTTATTGAACGGTTCCACCGCATTGGCATTCGAACGGAAAAAGAAATGACGATACTCGATTCTATTGTAGTAGGCCTTGCCCAGACGCTTGCTGTCCTGCCTGGCATTTCACGTTCAGGTACAACTCTAATTGCCGGCTTGTACGCTGGTTTGAGCCGGAAAACGGCCGTACGGTATTCTTTTCTATTGTCCATTCCCGTTATTGCCGGTTCTTCCGTACTGGCTCTTGGCGACCTGACTTCCGGCCAGCTTGGCGTTATCGGATACGGACCTATTGCAGCAGCGTTAATTGCTTCTTTTATTACTTCCTATATAGGAATCATCTGGCTGATTGACTTCTTAAACAAAGGCCGTTTGATTTATTTTGCTGTTTATTGTTTTGTGCTCGCTGCATTAGTTATCGGATTTCTTGATGCCGGCACTGTTATTGATGTATAAAAACAGCATACGAACTTCTTTTATTGCAATTGCATAAAAAAAGAGGCAGCCGCTGAAACGCGCTGCCTCTGTTTGATTTATATTTAGTTAATAGAGCCGGAATAATTTAACCTTTAACCGTCACAGTCGCCATATCAGTCTCACCGGCGGTTACTTCCGTCTGAGTGTGAGCCGTAATATCCTGAATCTGATCTCCTTCAGTGAATACAACAGGTGTAATCAGGCTCTTGGCTTTTTCTTTAATGTCAGCAAGCGTAAATTCCACCAGCAGGTCACCTGGGTTTACTTTATCCCCCTCTGAGACGTGGGTCGTGAAACCTTCTCCATTTAAAGCTACTGTTTCCAGGCCGATATGAATCAACACGTCCAGGCCTTCGTCAGACTTAATGCCAACCGCGTGCTTTGTAGGAAAAACCTGTACTATCTTTCCTTTAACAGGAGATACAATTCTGCCTTCAGAAGGCTCTACTGCAAATCCTTCACCCATCATTTTTTCTGAAAAGGTCGGATCCGGCACGTCTTTTAAATCCACAAACTTACCCGTTGCCGGGGATTTAATCGTTACTTCTTTCGGTTCGCTTTTTGATCCGAATAATTTTTTGAACATATTTCCACCTCATCTTCATATTGTGAATGCTCTTTCTTCGTTATACCCTTAATTATTTATTCTCAATCTGCTTTTAAAGGGGATTCTTCCAAGTCTGTTTTAATATACCATGAGCCGGTAATGAGAAGCCACATCGAAGCAGCAATAAAACCTCCCATCACATCGCCCGGATAATGAACCCCTAAATAGACGCGGCTCAATCCGATCAACAGAATAAGCATAGCTGAAGCGGCTACGATAACCGTTTTCACCGCTGCATTTTCTATAGCCAGTACAATAATGATGGCAATTATTCCGTACATCGCAAGTGCATTCATCGCATGCCCGCTCGGAAAGCTGAATCCGTCTGCTTCAATAAAACGGTTCACAACGGGTCTGTCTCTCGAGAAGAAACTCTTCAAGCCATAGTTTATGGCTCCGCTTCCCCCGACTGCAATGGCGATAATCCAGCCTTTTTTCCATTTCTTCTGAACCCAGAACAACAGCGTAAGAAGCGTTGTTACAATCGTCGTAAAAATGACACTCGCAAGCGACGTTATAAATTTAAATACTTCTATCGTAAATGTATTGGTCCAGCTTCGCACAGCCTCGATGATTGACTGTTCCCAGGCTGTAGATGTTTCTCCGGCTACATCCTGTGCTAAAATAATAAAAGCGGCTATGCCGCTCAGACAGACAAACAGGATCCATTTCTTTTCCAACATGTTATCAGCGCCTTCTATTTCATAATGGGCATAGGTCAGCTGAAGAAAAAGGAGCGCTAACGCTATGCAGGAATCTTCTAAAAACAGCGTTCTGGATTTTTTATTTTTCTACTATAACAGACGGCTGTTAAAAAAACACTTTTATCAACTATTGTACAGAGAATCCGCACCTGTTCCCTCCGGTCCTGTATTATTTTATGCCAACCACAGCAACTGGTGGGACGGCCTCGTCCTGCATTACATAAACCATGCTCATTTCAAAAAAGAGGCTTTTGCAATGATTGATGAAGAAGGTCTCAGACAGTTCCCATTTTTCCGAAGGCTCGGCGCCTTTTCGATAGACCGGTCCAGCGGGAGAAAAATGCTGCAGTCACTGCAGTATGCCAAAGACAAACTCCACAGCAACAATGCCGTATGGATCTTCCCCCAGGGCCGGGAAGAGCATCTTGAAAAAAGACCGCTCGGGTTTTCTTCCGGTATTGCCAGAATTGCCGTCGGGCATGAGAATATTCCAGTCATACCCGTATCGCTTTACTACAGCTACTTTCATAAGCAGACACCTTATCTATTCATTGAAACCGGCCAGCCGATATACTTGAACAGCAATACGGGCGGATCTTCTTATTCCAGCATTACAACGTATTTGGAAGACCGGCTGACAGCACAGCTCGACCAGCTCGCGTCCGATGTGATCGAGGAAAAGCAGTTGGATTCTTTTGAGTCGCTGCTAAAAGGAAAAGCTACCGTAAGCGAATCTTTCCAGAAAATATTCCGCCGTTCCAACCAGTAAGGAGATGACTTTGATGATTGTTTTATACAGCGCCTTACTGCTTTGCTTTTCGCTATGGCTTGTAGTGAATCTGATGTTTATGCCGCGCCCCGCTGTTTCGACGAATACCAAAGCGCCCGTGACGGTGAGTGTGCTCGTTCCCATGAGAAACGAAGAGAAACATGCCGAAGCGCTTCTTCATAATTTAAAACAAATAAATACCCCGCACGTCCGCTTTCTTTTTTTGGATGACAGTTCGGAGGACAGCACGTTATCTATACTCCGGACGCAGACTGCCGGTTGGAAGGATGCCGAAGTGTTAACCGGCAGACCGCTTCCGGCCGGATGGACCGGTAAAAATTTTGCCTGTCATCAGCTTGCCGAAAAAGCTGACACTGACTTTTTATGTTTTATCGATGCGGATGTCCGTCTCACACCGGAAACCATTGATGTGTTTCAGGAAACCGCCCGCTCCAGGCAGGCAAAGCTGCTGACAGGGTTTCCAAAATTTCCGGTATCCGGTATCCTGGCCGCCCTGCTTGTTCCTATGCAGCATTTTGTAATTGCCCTTCACCTTCCACTGCTGCCTGCAAATTATACGACGCGTCCTATTTTCACGGCGGCTCACGGCGCATTCATCTTTGCAGAACGGGAGGCATATGAGCAGGCCGGCGGCCATTCCTCCGTTAAGGACGCTATTGTTGATGATGTTGCCCTCACGCGCCGGTTTAAAGCAAACGGATTTCGAAGCCTGCTATTGAATATTACGGAACATGTTACCTGCTATATGTATGAATCAAACCGGGACGTCTGGCAAGGATTCGGTAAAAATATGTTCCCCGGCATCGGCAGATCTTTTCTTCTTGCAGTCCTGCTGACTCTTTTTTACATTTTATTCTTTATCGCTCCGCTTCCTCTTTTCATTTACGGTGCTGTTGCTTCCAACTGGCTGTTTTGTCTGCCATTCCTGCTTGTTGTCTTTATGAAATTATACACCGATATCCTGTTCCGCCAGAAAAAATGGCTCTGCCTGTTTATGCCTTTTTCTGCAGCGGCCCTTCTTGCTGTTCTGTTCTATTCTATCTACCTTACCGTACGACAAAAAGGCTACACATGGAAAGGACGAACCTACCAATGACAAAATCTATTATTGTTGGTGCCGGGCTTGGCGGCTTATCCTGCGCTGTCCTGCTTGCCTCACACGGCCATGATGTTTCCGTTTACGAAAAAAATAACACTGCCGGTGGAAAACTGCGCTCTTATACCTTTGGATCGCATACTTTCGATTTTGGGCCGAATACGATTACGATGCCCTGGGTATTTAATCACGTGCTGGAGCTGGCCGGCTTGACTGCCTCTGACTATTTTCAGTTTCAGCGGCTTTCCAAACATACCCGCCACCATTTCTCAAACGGAAGCCGGCTTGATTCTGAGGACAGTCTGGAAGCCGCAGCCGAATCCATCAGCCGCTTTGCCGGGGAGAAAGATGCGACGCGGTTTAAAAAGTATATAAAACGCACCAGCCGTTTATTTCATACCGCGTCTTCTTCCTTTTTTCCGAGAACGTTTCGTTCTCCCATTGATTATCTATCGCCGGAATTATTCAGCGCCCTCCTGAAAGTAAAACCGCTGCAGACAATGCACCATTTTCATGCATCAACTTTTAAAGATACGCGTCTGCAGCAGCTGTTTGACCGTTACGCGACTTACATTGGTTCTTCGCCGTACCGGGCTCCCGCCACATTTTCTTTAATCAGCTATCTGGAATGGGCGGACGGGGTGTACTATACAAAAGGCGGAAACACTGCTATCGCAGCCGGATTGGAACAAGCGGCCGTAGATCTTGGCGTCCGTTTTTACAAAAATACGGAAGTGACTGAAATCCTGGTGGAACAGCAGCGTGCTGTCGGTGTTCGAACAGCCGGAGAAACCGAACTGGCTGATCATATCGTTCTGAACGGCGACCTGCTTACGCAGTTTCCTTCTTTAGTAGAGGAAAGCCTGCGCCCCCGATTTACTGATCGAAAAGCAGAAAACACAGAAGCTTCCATTTCCGCCTTTGTTATTATGGCGGCTCTTGACACAAGACTTCCTCAACTAAAGCACCATCAGGTATTTTTCAGTTCTGATTACAAACAGGAATTCCAGAAGCTGTTTGCACATAATCAGTATGCAGAGGAGCCTACAATTTACATCAGCAACTCTTCTTATACTGATCCTTCTGTATCGCCTGAGGGCGATAACTTATTTATCCTTATCAACGCCCCTTCGCTTCCCGGGGGTGCCCTCACCGCTTCCGAACAGGCGGCATACAGAGATACCATTTATGACCTGCTGGAAGAAAAAGGTGTTTTTATTCGTCCGCATCTTGTACACGAAAAAATCATTACTCCGGCTGAGATGGCCGAAGACTATTACGCTTTCCGGGGGTCTATATATGGGGCTGCCTCGAACAGGCGCCGTGATGCTTTTTTAAGACCATACAATGAGCCCGCTGACATCTCCCGTCTATCCTTTACTGGCGGTTCTACCCATCCGGGCGGCGGGTCCCCTATGGTCGTGCTCAGCGGCCGGGAAACGGCCAGAACCATTCTAAAAAAAGACGGCATTCTGCTCGATTATACCTCCTTCTAAACAAACGATCTCCAGGCAGTCAGCCGGAGATCGTTTTTAGTATATTCTTTTTGTCATCATTGGATACAACCATCCGCTGCTGAAACACATTATACTCATTTTTGCGGGCCGCATGAAGAATAGCCCAGTACATATATGCAGAAGCTTTAACAGGGAACCGGGCGTCTTCCGGATACTCCTCTATGGAGACAAGCCCTTCTTTATATAAATCTTCGGCCCGGACCGCTACTTCTTCCCACGCCTGGATGAATGAAGCCGTTTTTTCTTTGTTTTCCAGCTGTTCCGGGGTGTAATGATGCTTTTTCATAATATCTTCTGGAAAATAAATCCGGTTTAAGTAAAGATCTTCTCCAATGTCCCGAAGAATATTCGTAAGCTGCATCGCCGTTCCCAGCGACACAGCTCCTTGCTTTAAATGGTCAAAACCCTGCGGGGATAAAATAGGCAGAAGCATTAACCCTACGGTCCCTGCCACATAATACCCGTAGGTCTCAACTTCTTCAAGGGTTTGATACCTGGTTTTCACTAAGTCCCAGTGCTGGCCTTCCAGCATATCCAAAAAGGGATATTTCTCCATAGGGAAGTGGGTAAAAACATCATCCAAAGCCGTCCACAAAGAAACACTGCGGTCCCAGTTCCCATCGAAAAATTGGAGCAGCTCTTCCCGGAAAGCCGTCCACTCTTTTTCTTTATTCGTTCCTTCGTCTATGATGTCATCCGCCGTACGGCAGAAAGCATAGACCGCCCAAACTGCCTGCCGTTTTTTTTCCGGCAGTAAATCAAAGGCTTTTGCAAATGTTTTGCTGTTTTTCAAGATAATCTGGTGGCAGTCAGAATATGCTTTCTCCAGAGGTATCATCACTGTTCCTCCTTTAGCTTTTCCAATACTAATTTTTATTCAGGCTTTAAATGCTGTGCCAGCAGCCGGGCTCCCTGCATCACAATCGGAACACCTCCGCCCGGATGAACAGATGCCCCGACGGCAAAAATGTTATCCGCTTTAAACGGCTTCAATTGGGGGCGGAATACAGCTGACTGGCCCAGGGTAGGCTGAATGCCAAAGCTGCCGCCTTCATACAAACCGTCCGCTTCCGCCTGGTCAGGGGTGCGGATTTTTTTCCAGATAATATGACTGCTTAAACCGGGATATCCACGGGCCTCTACTAACTCAATCATTTTATCGGCATATTCTTCTTTATTTTCCCAAAAAGAGCTGTCTGTCCCTGAGGGAACAGGAATCAGCATATAAAGAACGCTCTGCCCGGAAGGCGCAAGTGAGTCATCCATCACTGAAGGGTTGAACACATAAATAGAAGGATCACTGTTAAGCTGCCTGCGTTTGAACACATCTTCCATATGCTCATCCAGGTTTCCTCCCATGAAAAACTGGTGAATGCCTTCTTCTGTATATACTTTATTCATACCCAGATATATCAGCAGGCAACCCGATGATGCTTCATAGGACGTTTCTTTTTGTTTCGTTATCAGCTGCTTGGCTTTCGGAAAATCACCGTTTAATACAAGCTGGTCTGCCTGTATGCGTCCTGATGGGGTGAGTACAGATTCAAACTGCCGGCTTTCCGTGTAATCCACCTGCAGCACTTCTTCGTTTAACCTGATATCGACCCCGCGCTCCCTGAGCTCTTTCTCCAAAACGGTTATGAGGCTTGCATACCCTCCTTCGATATACCATACTCCGTGAAAATGCTCGCTGAATGTGACCAGTGAATAAAGGGCGGGAGAATGGGAAGGGTGGCCCCCTATATAGAGCGTTTGAAATTGAAAAGCCTGCTGCAGCATCGGGTGATTGAAATATTGCTGCGATTGCTTTTTTACATTTTGATAGGCTTTCATTTTAAGTAACGAGCTTATGTTCTTTTTCGTGAAAAACGTGTGTTTTTTGTAAAAGCTGTTTTCCAGAAAAGCGGCTTTTCCTGATTCAAAGCGATCTTTCATATCATGCATAAACTGCAGATAGTGTTCTTCTTCTCCGGGAAAGCAGCGGGTGATTTCTTCCAGCTGCTTTTCTGTATCACTCCATTTTGTAAAAGAAGGGCCATCCCGAAAGTGCATCGTATACAGGGGATCAAGACGCTTCATTGGTATCTTGCTTCTATCTACTCCCGCTTCTTCCAGAATCGATAAAATCACTTCAGGCAGAAGAACAATCGTTGGACCTTCATCTACTTTAAAGCCGGCTTCTTCTACAAATTTAATTCTGCCGCCCAGCGATGATTTTTTCTCTAATAATAACACGTCTTCCTGATAATGGGACAGATATAAAGCTGTTACCAGTCCGCCGATGCCTCCTCCGGCAATAATTGTTTTCATTCTGCTGCTCTCCCCTGTCTTTCCCTGCGCTTGATTTCGCCGGCCGTAATACGCGCGGACTGAATAATAGTCGGAAGTCCGCTGCCTGGATGCGTCCCTCCGCCCACCAGCCAGCAGTTCCCGATATCTTCAAATTTATTATGGGGACGGAAATACATCATTTGATCAAGCGAATGAGCTAAATTAAAGGTTGCCCCGTTATAAACAAAATAATTTTCTTCCCAATCCTTTGGGGTAGTGATCATTTCTGTAACAATGTGATCTCTAACCCCTTTAAATGCTGTCCGCTTTTCCAGAATATCCAGTGCAAGGTCCCGGAACCGCGGCTTTTCCTCTTCCCAGTCAATTCCGCTTAAATTGTTTGGAACCGGAACGAGAATGTATAGAGCCGACTGTCCTTCAGGAGCGAGCGAATCATCTGTTACTGACCCATTCTGGACATAAATGGATGGATCCTTGGAAAGAAGCTTAGTACCTGTGATTTCTTCCACATTATGTTTGTAGTCGTCAGCAAACACAATGGTGTGATGCGGGGCATCATACGTCGTATCCAGTCCAAGATAAAGCATGAATGTGGAACAGGAGTATTCCATACTGTCCAGTTTTTTCTGATTCCATTTTTTTAAGTCACCTTTTTCAAAAAGAGTAGAAGCGGCATGGGCAAAATCGGCATTAATAATTACTTCATCGGCTGCCATCTGTTCGCCGGACTCGAGTTCGACTCCGGCAGCCCGTCCATTTTCCACAATAACGCGTTTGACGCCGGTTTCTGTCCGTACCGAACCCCCATCTTCACGGATGGCCTCTGCCATTGCTTCAGAGAGTTGATTCATTCCCCCAAGCGGATGAAACACCCCGTATTCGTATTCCATATACGATAGTATACTGAAAGCGCCCGGACAGTTCCATGGAGACATACCTAAGTATTTAGACTGGAACGTAAACGTCAGCTTTAATCGTTCATCTGTAAAATAATCGGAAAGAACGTCGTACAACGATTTCCCTAAAGCAAGCTGAGGCACCGCCCGCAGCGTTCGAAGCCGTAAATAATCCCTCCACTGGCCGTGCGTATTCTGCAGAATAGGCATCAGTTTATCAAATCTTTTTTTCGTGCCTTCCATAAACGCATAATAGCCCTCTTCATCGCCTGGAAAGTGCTTTTTTATACGATTGTACATTTCCTGTTTGTCTGTCGTAGGGAAAAACGATATGTCATTAAAAACGAGTTCATACATCGGTTCTATTTTTTTTAATGTAACATAATCATGAAGGTTTCTTCGGCTCTCCTGAAATGCCTCCTCGAGAATATGCGGCATGTTTAGAAAGGTCGGTCCCCGGTCGAATACATAGCCGTCTCTTTCTATTCTGGACGTTCTTCCGCCCACGTATGGCTGTTTTTCGAGGACGCTGACCTGAAAGCCTTTAGATTGAAGCAGCATGCCTGCTGCAAGGCCTCCGGGGCCTGCCCCTACTACAATAATGTGTTTGGCCGCCATGATGCGTTGCCCCTCTCTGTTTGACTGTCCTATTTCATTTTTATGGTTTGTTAGATAGTAGTGTGGATGAGGCTTAAGTTCTGTCCAACATTTGTACAACTAAATATACCTCAGTTTGCCTTTTTTATACAAGCAGAAACGATTGCCGGATGATGGCCCGCGGGTGCCTATGTATAAAAAGAAAGTTCCTGTTAAAAGAAACAGGAACGTAAGCTGTTATTATTTTTTTTGAAGTTCGAGCAGGTACCAGCCGCCTGCTTTTAATACGGGTTCTACTGATACAAGTTTCAGACCGCTCTGTTTCCCAAGATCCCGGATTTCCTTTTCACTCGGAAGCGGATGTAAATTTTCATGCGCCGACATAAAGCTGTTGAAGGCGGTCGAAAAGGCCCTTCCGTGTTTGGAATCATGAAGCGGTGACATAATGAGCAGGGTGCCTTTTTTGGCCAGTATTCTGGCAGCATGGTCAAAAACATCCTGCCGTTTCCCCGGAGAGAAATAGTACAGCAGGTTATTCATCATGACCATATCCTTGCGGGCTTTCATATGCACATAGTGATCGAAGTCTTCATGATGGAGCGTAATAGAAGTGTCTTTGCACCGCTCTTTAGCCGTTTCATAAAGCTCATCATGCATTTCTACGCCGGTCAGCCGTATATCAGGCTTTTGGTTGTGGATTCTGTATAAATAGCCGGCGTAGCCGCAGCCAATGTCGATAATAGACTTTACTTTTCTCTTTTTGATTATTTTCATGACTTTTGGAAATGCCAGCGTTTCCAAAAGAGCCGACGTTTCTGCTACTGTTTTGCCATAGTCTTTCTCCAAATAGGTTACTTTGTCGTAGCCGCGCATTAAATCTTTATAAGCAAGAAGCGTTGGCACATGAAGCTCCATCATTTCTTTTAAAATAACTCCTACTGATTCCGGACTTTTCTTTGATAAGTATGTGTAAATCGAAGCTTCTGTTTTCACCTTACCTCCCCGTTTTTTCTCCAGATGCCCTAAAGAGAGACCAACTTCAATCCACCTGGAAAGAAGTACACTGTCCAATTGGTGAGCTTCTGCCACTTCTTCCGGCTTCACTGCCTTTTCAAAATAGTCAAATAAATGAAGGGCATGACCGATGTGGGCATGCCACGTTTCCAAAAACGTTTCATTTTTCTGCATCCACTTTTTTGCCTGCCATAGTCTTTTCCATTCGTTGAGCATGACTTCACCTCTTTACTGTTGTAGGCCGGACCATTCATGTCGATTCTAACGCCTCTAATAGTAAATCTTCCCTCCTCTTAAAAGGAATAAACCTGCCGCAGCGCTTTTCAGAAAGGCCCGCGCCATGAAAAAACAGCCCTGTTTTCAGGGCTGTCAGACGGCTGGAGAGTTTCTTCACTCTGTTTATTTGTTTACTTTGGAATAACGCTGCAGCACCTGATCTACGGAAGCGCCGTAAGTTTCACCGAAAATATTTAAATGTACAAGCAGATAATACAACTGATAAAGCGGTTTACGCTCATTAAATTCCTTTGAAAAAGGATAGATGGATTCATAAGAATCATAGAAAGCGTCGGAGAACCCTCCAAATAAATATGTAAAGGCGATATCAAATTCCCTGTCTCCATAAAAGACGGCAGGATCCATTAGACAAGGCATGCCCCCGGGGCCTCCAATCCAGTTGCCGCCCCATAGATCACCATGTACTTTAACCGGGGCACCCTTTGAAGGAATCCATTCCGACAGCCGGCTCATAATATCAAAGGCATTGCGTTCCCTTTGAAGCGTCAGCCTTCCCATCGACCGGGCCAGGTCAAGCTGAGGCATTAAACGTTTTTCCCTGAAAAAAAGGAGCCAGTCCTCTTCCCAGCCATTCACCTGAGGCAGTTCTCCAATGAAATTATCTTCTTCGAGACCGTAAAAACTGCCCGTTTGTGAATGAAGCGCTGCGATGCCGGCGCCAAGCCGTTCTTCTGTCGTCCGGCTTTTTTCACCTGATACAAATTCCATTACAATGTATTTCTTGCTCCACGTATGCACTTTTGGAATATACAGGCCGTCGGTTTCTCTTATAAAATCAAGTCCGGCAGCTTCCTGCTTGAAAAAATCCTGCGGTGCCTCTTCATGCCACTTTACAAAAAACTCTCCTTCAGACGTTCGTACCCGATAAGCGGTGCTGATACTACCTCCGCTTACAGGTTCTATACCTATGATGGTAAGACCGCTATCAATTGTCTGGACAGCCTGTTCTATTTTTGATTTCATAGACCCTCTCTCTTTCTCACCCAGTTTAGCAATGGCTTACAGCTTTGCTCTATCATATCATAGACCCCTGCAAAATCACCTGAGAAATAAGGATCGGGCACATTCATATTGCCTTGTGCGCCTGGATGGAATTCGAGCAGCCGGCAGACTGCTTTTACCGAATCCGGAAAAAGAATGGACCGCACGGTTTGTTCGTTGTCCTCATCCATTACGATAATATATGTTTCTTTCGTGACTTTTTCTTTATCAAACAAGGAAGCCTGCAGCGCTGTTGTATCTATTTGATGCTCGTTTAATACATCCAGCGTCTTTTCATGGGGAGGGCGGCCGATGTGCCAGTCCCCGAGTCCACAGGATTCTATTTTCAACGTCTCCTCCAGCTTTGCGTCAACCGCATAATGACGGAATACAGCTTCAGCCATTGGAGACCGGCAAATATTGCCAAGACAGACAAATAACACATGAGTTTTCATGAAAGTCCCTCCTTGACGGTATTTTAACACGATTTCCTTCTCTATAAAAACAGCCGGTGCTCCATAGAGCTGCCGGCTTAAATCACTAAAACTATATGCATCTTTGTATCATTGACCAGTCACCGGCATTCAGGCGTATAGATGAACGAGCAGCCCTTTTACAATGCCGGCCTGCTCGAGCACATCCAGACGTGTTTTTTCCTTATCAAAAACGGCTTTTGACAGGTCAAGCATGCTTTCTTCCAGGTCTTCTGCAGGTTTCCACAGCTTTAACGAACGCCTGTTGGAGAATTCATGCTCTTCCGTAAACTCAAAACCGCTTTCTACTGTTTCTTTTAAGAACTGCCTGACCAGGTCTTTATATTTCTGAAGAGCGCCGAGGGTTCGATGCTCCGCCAAATACTCTCCCTGCTTTTGAAGAGCCTGTTTTACGTTCTCGAGTTTCTCTGTATGATAGCCTTTCGCAGAGCTCTGCAGCATGTCAGAAAAAGCCCTGGCAGGTTTTGCCGATGTATCGGCAGCCGGCCTTATTCCTTCTGCTCCCCATTTTCCCTGCTTTTGAAGTCCGGTTATATCCATGCTCATCATTCCCTTGGTCATTGTACTTATAGTATCGGCCTGAATTCTATATAGTTAACCAGGGCCGGCTGATTTGATAGTACAAATTATTCAGAAGCGCTGTGCTTTATAATGGATAGCACGACTTCAGTAATCTTCACCAGCTCGCTTACAGGCATTTTTTCATTTTTTGTATGAATTTCTTCATAGCCGACGGCTAAATTGACTGTAGGCACACCATAACCGCTTATAATGTTGCCATCGCTTCCTCCACCGCTCGTCAAGAGCTCAGGAGTTCTGCCTGCTTTTCTAATACCATGCTGGGCCGTTTGGACAACCGTATCCTCTTCAGAAAGCTTATAGCCCGGATACATAATATCAATATCCACCTCGGCCTCTGCTCCCATTTCTGCCGCTGCTTCTTCAAACCCTTTTTTCATATCCGCTACCTGCTTATCAAGCTTTTCCCTTACAAGCGAACGCGCTTCCGCCAGAATATAGACTTCATCGCATACAATATTCGTCTGGGAGCCGCCTTCAAACCGGCCGATGTTTGCCGTCGTTTCTTTATCAATTCGTCCCAATGGCATTTTGGAAACGGCTTTGGAGGCAACTGTAATAGCAGAAATACCTTTTTCAGGAGCCACTCCGGCATGCGCCGTTTTCCCTCTGATGACGGCTTTTACTTTTGCCTGCGTCGGGGCGGCAACAATAATATTTCCTACATCTCCATCGCTGTCCAGCGCATAGCCGTAATCCGCTTTTATTAAGCTCGTGTCCAGCGCCTTGGCGCCTACAAGACCGGACTCTTCTCCTACTGTAATAATAAACTGAATATCCGCATGAGACACATTCTGTTCTTTTAGCTGACGGATCGTTTCCAGCATAGCTGCAATACCCGCTTTATCATCTGCTCCCAGAATCGTCGTTCCATCAGTCTTAATATAGCCTTCTTCGATAAATGGCTTGATGCCCTTTCCCGGTACGACGGTATCCATATGAGAAGTAAAGTATAATACAGGGCCTGATTTTTTCTCGCCCTTTAACGTAATGACCAGGTTTCCCGCCTCATGTTCTGTTGTAGAAGCGGCATCATCTTCCTGCACCTCGCAGCCAAGTGCTGTGAATTTTTCTTTGAGCACGAGAGAAATTTCTTTTTCGTTTTTTGTTTCAGAGTCTACTTTAACCAGTTCTATAAATTCATCTACGATTCGCTGCTCATTTACCATAACTGTCATCAGTCCTCTTTGTTTGATTTATCGCATAGTTCCACCAGCACCCGTCCGCTGTCTCCAGGATGAAGAAACGCAACGAGCGCTCCTCCTGCTCCGGGTGCTGCGTGCTCCTGCAGAGTCCGGATACCGTCTGATCTTATCTCTTCAAGCCGATCTTCCACACTGGTTACACCGAGAGCCACATGATGAATGCCTTCTCCCTTTTTTTCAAGAAACGTGTAGATCGGTCCTTCCGTTCCCATCGGTTCCAAAAGCTCTATTTTTGATTCGCCGATAGACAGAAAGGCTACTTTGACGTGCTGCGTTTCCACCGTCTCCGTTCCTAATAGTTCCAGTCCAAGCACATCTGTGTAAAATGGCAGTCTCTGTTCAATGGAACGGACGGCAATTCCAATATGATCTAATTTATGAGGCGGCTGCTTTAACATAATCAGTCTCCTTTCCATATTGAAGAGGGCTGGAATTCATCCTCTTTTCTGTGGTATGATGGCAGATATGAATTGCGCCTGGAATCGGGAAAGCATATATGAGTCAGGAGGGTGAAACGTGCCTAAAAACTTCCAGAAAATCATCATTTACATCATGATTATAACATTAGTAGTCGGCAGCTTGTTTACAGGGGCTGCAGCATTTTTTTAAATTCTATATACAAGATAAAAACCCGGTATTACATTTCCGGGTTTTTATTTTTTTGCTTTTTTTTATTCAAATCCCTTGTGAGGCGCTTTCCCGATACATTATGCGTACGCTTTGGATCCGGCTTGAACATCTTTTTAATTGTCAAATATTCATCCAGCTCATGCAGAATATAAAAAAGGCTGGAACGCACTTCAAATTCTTCTCTTGTCTGCGGAAGCGGCATTTCTTTAATTTCCTCCCGCAGTTCATCAAGGCGTATTAAAAAGTATCCGGCAGTGTTACCGGGACTGACTGCTTCACTTAACTCTTCCATAAATTCAGCCATTTTTTCTCCCTGTATGACGGTATCTCCGAGACTGGAAATGAAGGGAAGAATACTTTCAAGCACGTCGAACTGCTTTTCCCTCATCGCAAAATAGTGATAAAAATAATCATCGTAGCGAAGGTAATGATTATCAATATTACGTAGTGCTTTGCTTTTTCCATCGCTTAATAACGTTGAGGCCGTGGTAATCTCTTTACCGTCCCAGGACGAGTCGCCTTCCTTTAAATACTTCGCATATTCTTTCCAGATGGTTCGAAAACAGTCTTCTACTTTCACCTGATCCCAAAGAAGATCACGCTCTGCGTTTGGCATGTATAGATTCATGATCAGAGCGACCCCTATTCCTATTCCAAGCAGAGCGAGTTCATTGACCCACAGGGCGGCGCTTGCCTCTCCTACAGTATAAACGTGCAGAATCAAAACAGCCGATGTGACTATTCCTTTTTTAGCCCCTACGCTCACTGCTGTAGGAATAAACAATAAAAACAAAATAGCTATGGACACAGCGTGATAGCCGATAAATTCAAAAATCAATGTAGCGTAGAGCAGGCCGATCAGGCACGCTACGATACGCTCACCGGATATTTTCAGTGAATCCCGCTTCGTAATCGATATACATAAAATTGTAATAATTCCAGCAGAAACGTAAAAGTCCAGCTGCAGCAGCTGCGCCAGAAAGATGGACACCGCTGCGCCAAGAGCTGTCTTAACGGTTCTGTACCCTATCGTGAATCTGGCCATATGCAGTTCCCTTTCAAGCTTCATTTATACCGCTCGGTTTTATTATAACGCAAATACTTTCCAACTTTCAGTACATTTTCCGTTCTTTCTCCAGTAGAAATAAAAAACGAGCTCCCTTTGCAGAGGAGCTCGTTCATTGTTATGTATTGGCGCGCCTACCAGGATTCGAACCTGGAATACGAGAACCGGAATCTCGCGTGATATCCCTTTCACCATAGGCGCATTAAGAAGCAGCATTTATTATTTTAATAAAATAAACGGCTGATGTCAACGCCTTTTCAATAATTAGCTGTCTTCTTTTTTAGATCCTTCTTCAAGCATAGACTTAAACCGCTCACGAATCGCTTCTTCGCCGTATCCCAGCTGATTAATACGCTTTGTAAAGTTCTGGGCATACATTGTCGTACGATCTGCCATTTTACGATATTTCTTCGCCTGGGAGCTGTTTCTTTCTTCCTTGGCCCGGTTTTCTGCGTTGGACATAATACTCTCTGCTACAAACAGACCTTTCCATAGTTCATCTTCAGAAAACTGTTCTGCGTTCTCATCAAAATGCGAAATTACGTTTTGGTAGTAGCCCCGGAATTCCTTGAATGGAATTTCATCATCCATGTTCAAATATTCCTGCACCTGCTTGTACATTTCTTCCATGTTTACCCGCCGCCTTTTATGTATGAATACCAGATGAAATTATACCATAATTAAGTGTAGGATAGTCAATAAAAAATAAATTACTGCAGTAAAAAACCGAAGAGATGGAAATCTCTTCGGTCACTCTCTATCAGCAGTATTCGTCAAATGCTTTCTCGAGCTGCTGTACTACTTCAATTGGTTCATGGCCTTCAATTTCGTGGCGTTCCACCATACGTACAATTTCTCCATCTTTCAGCAGTGCAAAGGACGGGGAAGAAGGCGCGTAGCCGGTGAAATAAGATCTGGCTTTTTCGGTGGCTTCTTTATCCTGGCCGGCAAACACCGTAACAAAGCGATCCGGCTGCTTTTCGTAGTTTCTCATGTAGGCTGCTGCCGGGCGGGCAATCCCTCCGGCACATCCGCATACAGAGTTAACCATAACAAGCGTTGTTCCTTTATCAGTTAATGTAGTATCTACATCATCAGTTGTTGTTAAAGGCTCGTATCCAGCTTCTTCCATTTCTTTTCTTGCCGTTTGTACGACATCATTTATAAAATAATTAAAATCCATTTGCAAGCACCCTTTCTTCTTTATCACTAGTGTACATTCCTATTGTACATAAATAAAGAAAAAAGTAACAAGGATCTGCACTTATCTACTAATTGTTCAATGCCTGATCAAGGTTGCTTACATTCTGTTCCATTAAGCTGAAATAATCTTCCCCGCTGTCGAGTTCCTCCTCGGACAGGGATTCGAGGTTATGCAGGTCCAGTGCTTCCGCTCCTGTTTCTTCCTGAACGACATCTGCTGTAGTAGAAGGGATATTCTGTTCCACCATGACATGATTTAAATTATTTTCTTCTGCGAGCGCTATAATATCCTGAATCTGCCGCTGGGATGGCTCATTGGATGGAGAAAGACCGGTGATTCCGATCTGGTGGATGTTGTACCTCTCTTCCCAGTAGCCATAACCCGCGTGGGAAACTAAAAAGGAATCCTTTTCAGAACTGGATGCCATTTCGGCAAACCTGCTGTCCAGGCTGTCCAGTTCTTCAGATAAAGCATCATAGTTTTCCTGGAACACAGCTTCCTGTTCCGGATTCTTCGCAGCCAGCTCATTTTTTATGGCTTCTGCAGCTTCTTTTGTAAGAACAGGATCGAGCCATACGTGCGGATCCTGATCCCCATTGGCATCATGACTTTCTTCTTCCTCATCATGGGCCTGTTCTTCGTCATGGCCATGCTCCTCATCGCTGTGGCTGTCTTCCTCCGCATGACTATGATCATGTTCATAAGACGCCAGTTCCATTCCATGTGTCACTTCCAGGCTTGTCACTTCTTCATTTTCAATAGAGTCATTAATCGCGCCTGCAAATCCTTCCATTCCGGCTCCTGTATACACAAACAGATCGGACTCGGCAATGTCGACCATCGTCTGGGCCGTTGGTTCAAAGTTATGTACATCTGTACCCGCGGGTACAATATTATTCACCTGTACATGTTCTCCCCCTATCCGCTCTGCCATATATTCCCAGGCATAAAGTGTCGTATATACCTGAAGGGCTTCTTCATCCTGGGCTCCGGACGGCTCGGGGCTCTCCTCTTCGCTTTCCCCACATGCAGCCAAAGTAAATGAAGCTCCAGCCAGTAAAGAATACAATAATGTTTTTTTCATATGTTTTACCCCTTTTTTAATCATTTTTGTTCATTGAAAAAAGCATATCGTAAAAGTTACGATTTGTAAACAGGAATGATTCCTTTTTATAAACAGAAAAAAAACCTCCTGCATGGAGGCTTTTTTCTATTGTCGAGAAACCATTTCACTTTGTATATCTATACACGATCTCGAATGCTTTTAACACTTTGTTGAGAAGAAGAGAAGAAAAAGAAACAGGGGTGACTCCTGCGGAAAGCACCCCTGTATAGGTTTTTGTATAAAAATACGTATTTATTGTGTTTTTCCTTATTAAAACATTTCTATGTATACTGATTCCGGCTTCCGGAAACAGCGGGTGTTGCCATCCGCGCCGAAAAGGAAGAGAACATGCTCGTCTCTTCCACCGCGCTGTCTCATCCAGCTGTCTGCTACAAAGAAATTTGTTCTAATTTATTTTTCACACTCTGCAGAAAACGGCCGCAGACAAGACCATCCAGAGCCCGGTGATCAAGGGATAGACAAAGATTTACCATGTGCCGGATAGCGATCATATCCCCCGGCATAACGACCGGGCGTTTTACGATCGACTCTACAGACAAAATAGCAACCTGGGGCTGATTAATAATAGGAGCAGACTGAATGGACCCGAAAGAGCCGGTGTTGTTGAGCGTAAATGTTCCACCACGCATGTCTTCTCCTGAAAGCGTTCCTTTTTTCACTTTATCGGAAATAGAAGCCACGTCTTTAGCCAGTCCTTTAATATTTTTTTCATCTGCATGCTGAATAACAGGCACATAAAGCGCCTCATCTGTAGCTGCCGCTATCGATATATTGATATCCTTCTTCTGGATAATTTTATCTTCCTGCCAGTAGGCGTTTAAAGCTGGAAATTCTTTTAGTGCTTCTGCAACAGCTTGTATGAAAAACGGAAGAAACGTAATAGAGTAGCCCTCTGACTGCTTAAAAGACTCTTTTATACTATTGCGGTAATTCACAAGATTGGTTACATCCACCTCTACCATTGTCCATGCGTGGGGGATCTCTGACTTGCTTTTACTCATATTTGCAGCAATAGCTTTTCTTACTCCCGTTATCGGTATTTCTATATCCCCTGCGGCTGTTTTTTCAGGTGCAGCTTTCACATTCTGTTGTTTCTTATCTGGTTCCTGAACAGTTTTTTGAGGAGCGGGATTCTGCTGGGCCGCTTCCACATCTTTTTTGGTCACGCGTCCGTTTCGACCGCTTCCCTGAATCGCTGAAAGATCGATTTGATACTGTTGAGCGAGCTTTAATACAACGGGAGAGTACCTATTCCCGCCTGGCTGCTCTTGTTTATTTTCCATCGTCGCTCCGGCTTCTACCGGAGGGTCGGGCTTTGCTTCCGGTTCGCTCGAAGCGGTCCCTTCTGCTTCTATATAGCAGATCAATTCACCTACTGCAACCGTTTCATCCTCTTTAGCTACAAGCTCCTGAATTGTCCCATCGAACATAGACGGCACTTCCGCATTCACTTTATCGGTCATCACTTCAGCCAGCGGATCATATTTTTTCACTTTATCCCCCGGCTGTACGAGCCACTTGGTTATTGTTCCTTCCGTGACGCTTTCACCAAGCTGGGGCATTGAGATTTTTTCTGCCATATTTTCATCCCCTTAATATTCTGCTAGATCTCTCATTGCGGTTTCTACTTTATCCGGATTCATCATAAAATATTTTTCCATAGGCGGAGCGTATGGCATAGCCGGCACGTCCGGACCAGCAAGTCGTTGAATAGGAGAATCCAGATCAAACAGACAGTGTTCTGCAATAATCGCAGCAACCTCACCGATGATACTGCCCTCTTTATTATCCTCGGTAATCAGCAGCACTTTTCCTGTCTTTTTTGCTGCTGCAATAATCGCTTCCTGATCAAGCGGATACACGGTACGCAGATCGAGAATGTGGGCGGAATGCCCTTCTTTTTCCAGCTTTTCAGCCGCCTGCAGCGCAAAATGAACACAAAGTCCGTACGTAATGACGGTTATGTCTTCTCCTTCTCTTTTAACGTCTGCTTTGCCAATAGGAACCGTATAGTCTTCATCAGGAACGTCTCCCTTTATTAAACGATACGCCCGTTTGTGTTCCAGAAATAAAACTGGATCATCATCACGAATGGCTGCTTTCAAAAGCCCCTTCACGTCATAAGGCGTCGACGGCATCACGACTTTAAGTCCCGGCACAGAGGAAAACAACGCTTCAATGGACTGGGAATGATACAACGCTCCGTGTACCCCGCCTCCGTATGGAGCGCGGATTGTAATGGGGCAGTCCCAATCGTTGTTGGACCGATAGCGGATTTTCGCGGCTTCAGATACAATCTGATTAAATGCCGGCATAATAAAGTCAGCAAACTGCATTTCTGCTACCGGCCTCATTCCATACATGGCAGCTCCTATAGCAACACCGGCTATAGCAGATTCAGCCAGCGGCGTATCCATTACACGTTCGTCTCCAAAGGTGGCATGCAGTCCGTCTGTGGCACGAAACACACCGCCTCGTGCACCGACATCCTCACCCAGGACAAAGATATCCTCATCCCGGTACATTTCCTCTTCAAGTGCTTTTGTGACGGCTTGAATGTACGTCATCACCGGCATTATGCATTCCCTCCTTCTTTGTATACGTGTTTGAGCGTATCTTCCGCTCTGGCATACTCTGCTTTTTCCGCAGCTTCCGTCGCAGCGTCAATATCTATATTGATGCGCTCAATCATTTCCCGCTCCACCTCATCGGTAAGAATACCTGCGTCTCTTAAACGAACGGCAAACGTATAAACAGCGTCTTTCGTTTTTGCTTCCGCCACTTCTTCTTTTGAACGGTAGGAACGATCGTCATCATCGCTTGAATGCGGCGTCAGCCTATAGGAAACCGTCTCAATCAAGGTAGGGCCTTCTCCATTCCTTGCGCGGTCAGCGGCTTTTTTCACCACATCATATACAGCCAGCGGGTCATTGCCGTCTACCGTATACCCGGGCATTCCATATCCTATTGCACGGTCTGATACCTTTTCGCAGGCCAGTTGTTTTTCTATCGGAACACTTATCGCGTATTTATTGTTTTCACACATTAAAATCACCGGCAGCTTGTGCACTCCTGCAAAGTTTGCGCCTTCATGAAAATCTCCCTGATTCGAAGAGCCTTCTCCAAAAGTAGTAAAAGCAACAAATCCCTTTTTTTTCATTTTACTCGCAAGCGCAAAGCCAACCGCATGCGGAACCTGGGTCGTAACCGGGGAAGACCCTGTAACGATCCGGTTCTTTTTCTGTCCGAAATGGCCCGGCATCTGCCTGCCCGCTGAATTAGGATCGTCTGCTTTGGCAAAACCGGACATCATCAGATCCTTGGCAGTCATCCCAAAAGTAAGAACAACGCCGATATCTCTGTAATAAGGCAGAACATAGTCTTCTTCTGTGTTCAGTGCCATTGCAGCCCCAACCTGAGCTGCTTCCTGTCCCTGACAGGAAATGACAAACGGAATCTTTCCGGCACGGTTTAGAAGCCACATGCGTTCATCAATTTTCCGGGCAAGCAGCATTTTTTCGTACATTTCAAGAACCTGTTCGTCTGTAAGACCGAGGTTCCGGTGGGTTAGTGCTTCCATTGTTTCCGCCTCCTTTATGAATGAATTGCTAATCCGTCCACCGCCAGCGCCGCTTCGCCAAACGACTCCGACAGCGATGGGTGAGGATGGATGGTTTCTTTTATTTCTAAATGAGAAGCATCGAGTATTTTCGCCATCGCGGCTTCACTTATGAGCTCCGTTACACCATTTCCAATCATATGAACCCCTACTAAATCGTCTGTTTTTTCATTAATGATCATTTTAACAAAGCCTTCTGTGTTTCCATTTACGAGAGCTTTTCCAATCGCCTGAAAGGGAAATGAGCTCGTCTTTATCTGCAGGCCGAAACTTTCTGCTTCTTCTTCACTCAAACCAATGCTGGATGCTTCAGGGCTGCTGTAAATGCAGCGCGGCACCGTCTTAGAATCAAGAGGCAGCGGGTTTCTATTCAGCATATGATCCACCGCAATGGCTCCTTCTTTTGAAGCAACGTGAGCCAGCTGCAGGCCGCCGATCACGTCACCGATCGCATAAATGTGCGACTCTTTTGTCTGGTACATGTCGTTAACCTTGATCACTCCGCCGCTTACTTCAATATCGGTGTTGCTGAGTCCGATATCTTCCACATTGGCTTTTCTTCCAACCGAAATAAGCACCTGCTCCGCTTCAAAGGACTGTTCGTTTCCGCTGCTGTCTTCTGCATGGATCGTAACCTGGTCTTCTTGTATTTGTGTTTGTCCGGCTTTTACTTTTGTTCCTGTAAGTATCGTTACGCCTTTATTTTCCAGAGCTTTCTGCATCGCTTTGGAAACAGCTCCATCTTCTCCCGGAAGAATTCTGCCGGCGTATTCAATTAACGTTACGTTTGTACCAAAATCATTAAACATGGAGGCCCATTCCACCCCAATTACTCCTCCGCCTATGATAACAATAGAAGCAGGCAGTGTATCCAGTTCAAGTACGTGTTCTGAATGGAGAATACGTTTCCCATCCACAGGCAGGCCATCGAGTTCTGCCGGCCTTGACCCCGTAGCTATCATTACCTGTTTTGGAATAAGCATCGTGTTTTCTTCTTTATCGGTGCGTTCCACGGAAATCGTGCCGGCACTCGGTGAAAAAATAGACGGACCTAAAATCCGGCCGTACCCATCAAATACATCTATCTTTCCTTTTTGCATCAAATGCTCGACACCTCGGTGCAGCTTGTCCACGATCTCATTCTTTCTTTTCTGGACTTTATCAAACGCAAGCGTTACATTATCAGCCGTCACTCCGTAGGACTCACTATGCTGCACGGCCTGATACATTTCCGCACTTTTCAATAAAGATTTACTTGGAATGCAGCCTCTGTGCAGGCAGGTGCCGCCTACTTTATCTTTTTCTACAATCGCTGTTTTTAATCCTACCTGTGCGGCTTTTATCGCAGCTACGTAGCCACCGGTGCCGGCTCCTAATATAACCAGGTCATACTCTTCGGCCATAACTGAACTCCCCCTGTTAATATGTTTTTGCTTTGATTCCTGTGTCCCATATGTTAAAAGCGCCCGTAAATAAAGCGGCTATTTCATCTTCTCCGGGGTAATGCAGGACAGGAGCTATCCAGCTCGTGTAAGACTCAAGTTCGGAGCAGACCCACGCGCTGTTGGCAATCCCTCCGGTAACAATTAACGCATCGACACGGCCTTTTAGAACCGCGGCCATTGCGCCTGCTTCTTTAGCCGTCTGATAAACCATCGCTCGCAGCACGGTTTCAGCCTTTTTGTCTCCTGCATTTTTTTGTTTCTCCAATGCAGCCGTATCGCTTGTGCCAGAATAGCTTTTCAGCCCGCCGTTTCCTACATACCTTTTTTTGAGCTCGTGTTCGGTATACATTCCTGAAAAAGCTTCCGTAATAACGTCTCCCACCGGAAGCGTTCCTGCCCGCTCCGGAGAAAAAGGGCCTTCGCCGTCCAGTCCGTTGTTAACATCTACAACGTTTCCGTATGAATGGGCCCCGACCGAAATGCCTCCCCCCAGATGAATAACGATCAACTGCAGCTCTTCATATTCTTTGTGCAGTACTTCAGCGGCTTTTTTAGCAGCAGCTTTTTGGTTAAGGGCATGAAAGATGCTTTTTCGTTCCATTGACCGCATACCGGTGTACCTGGCAAGCTCCCCGAGTTCATCTACCACTACCGGGTCCGTTACATACACCGGAGCTCCTTTCGTTTCCCGGCTCAGCTCCACTCCGATAACAGCTCCTAAATTGGACGCATGTTCCCCATATTTATTTGTCGATAAATCCGAAATCATTTTATCATTAACTTCGTAGGTTCCGCTCTCTAAAGGCCTCATCAGTCCGCCGCGGGCTGTAATCAGCCCAATATCGGAAAGACCTACCTGATGGGCTTTCAGACATTCGATTACCGCCTCTTTGCGGTCCTGCTTTTGTTCTTGTATACGCTTATCGAGCACTTCCTTCTCCTGCATATGGGAAATCGTTTCTCTAAACATTTCCCTTTCGCCCTTATAAACAGCAATTTTAGTAGAGGTGGAGCCCGGATTTATAATCAATGTGTATAAATCATCAACGATTTGTGTTCGTTCTTTCATTACCGGTCCCGCCTGCTTAATGTATGCTGCTGTTTTGTAAGAAACTGTGCAGTGGACCGTCTCATGAACTCAATACGCTCTTCTGCCATTCTGTCCGCGGCTGCATAAGTTGGAATCTGGTCTCTTTTGGAAATTTCCATTACTTTTTTTATGTTATCATAAACGCCTTCCACCCGTTTGAATGCACGCTCTTGATTGTATCCATGCAGCTCATCAGCCACGTTGATTACCCCGCCGGCATTAATGACATAATCAGGCGCATACACAACTCCTCTTTCATGAAGCAGGTACCCGTGTTTGTTGTCCTGAAGCTGATTATTGGCAGCACCTGCGATGACTTTTGCTTTCAATCTGTCTATCGTGTCGTCATTGATAATGGCCCCAAGCGCACATGGACTGAATACGTCACAGGCTGTATCGTAAATATCTTCTGGATCGACTGCTTTTGCATTGAAATCCTGGACTGCTCTCATCACAGCATCTTTATGGATATCTGTCACGATAATCGTTGCGCCTTCTTCATGCAGGTATTTGCAAAGCTGATAAGAAACGTTTCCGACCCCCTGTACTGCTACCGTTTTCCCGGCCAGGTCATCACTTCCAAATGCTTCATTTACGGCAGCTTTCATGCCTACATATACACCATATGCCGTGACAGGCGATGGATTCCCGCTGGATCCGAATGCAGGCGAAATCCCTGTCACATAATTTGTTTCTGAGTAAATCATATCCATATCCTCAACGGTCGTCCCTACATCTTCAGCTGTAATATAGCGGCCCGCAAGTCCCTGTATATAACGGCCGAATGCCCTGAACATAAATTCGTTTTTGTCTTTTCGGGGATCCCCGATGATCACAGCCTTTCCCCCGCCAAGATTGAGTCCAGCAGCTGCGTTTTTATATGTCATTCCTTTAGAAAGACGAAGCACATCTTCAAGCGCGGCTTCTTCGCTCGTGTAATTCCACATGCGCGTCCCACCCAGTGCCGGTCCTAGTGTCGTGTCATGGATAGCTATAATCGCTTTGAGTCCGGATGTCCTGTCCTGACAGTAGACAATCTGCTCATAGTCATGCTGCTCGAGCTTTTCAAATAATTTCATATTTAACGACCCCCTGCTGCGATATTTTGTTCAAATTCAATCATATGGCAAGCCATAGCGATGGAATAAAGCTTACTTTTGTTGGAATCTGCTCTTGAGGTAAGCACAATTGGAGCTTTTGCGCCGGCTATAATACCGCCTACTTTTGCTTTGGAAAAATAAACAAGCGATTTATAAAGCGTATTGCCTATTTCCACAGTAGGGACTAACAGAATATCTGCGCGGCCGGCCACTTCCCCTTTTATTCCTTTGTAAACTGCCGCCTCTATAGAAATAGCATTATCAAGCGCAAGCGGTCCGTCTACTGTACAGTGTTTAATCTGTCCTCTATTGTTCATGGCAGTAAGCACCGCCGCATCAAGCGTTGACTGCATATCCGGATTAACCACCTCCACGGCCGCCAGTGCCGCTACTTTAGGATGTTCAAACCCCATTGCCCTGGCCGCGTGAACCGCGTTTGCTATAATATCGGCTTTCTTCGTTAAATCCGGGGCGATATTCATGGCAGAGTCCGTTAAAAAAATAAATCGTTCGTATGCCGGAATCTCGAACATCGCTACATGCGAAAGCGTTTTGTTTGTCCTTAATCCATATTCTTTATTTAATACTGATTTAAGAAGGGCGCTTGTCGGAAGCATTCCTTTCATCAAAATATCGGCTTTCCCTGATCGTACGGCTGTTACCGCCAGTTTTGCCGACTCTTCCATATCTCTTGTCGGGATCACTTTTATATGGTTATATTCATTTAAACCAGCATCGTGTAAAAGCCGGCGTATTTTCTCTTCGTCTCCATACAGGCGGAAGGAACCTAATTTGCAGTCCAGGGCTTCCTTTACTCCTTCAATGACTTTTTCATTGTCAGCGGCTGCCACTGCTATCGTTTTTTGAGGATGGGCGTGTACTTGCTGCATTACATCATCTAAATTCATGAGCCTCTCCTTTTTTATGTATTCAAGTAAAACTAATGCAATCTTTATGCCATATATTCACCTTTACAAAAAGGCTCCATACGCTTGCTGTTATGCACATTTTTTCACACCTTGCAAAAAAATGCATGCAATATTATTCAATTCCATATTTTTCAATTTTATTATACAACGTCCGCAGGGAAACCTGCAGCTGCCGGGCTGTTTTTGTTTTATTTCCCCCGCAGGCATTCAATGCTTCAAGAATCGCAGCGGCTTCCGTTTTGTTCATCAGCTGTTCCAGACTTTCTTTCTGCCCATCAAAAGCAGCCTGCGGCAGTAACCTGCTGTCCGGTTTCTCGACGTCCAGTACCGGAAGATGGTGGTGTTCCATTACTTTCTCCTGGGCTCCCATCGTAATAACAGCACGTCCCAGTATGTTTTCCAATTCCCGCACATTGCCGGGCCAGTTATAGTCAGCCAGCTTTGAAAAAGCAGACGAAGCTATTGTTTTCACTGAACGCCCGTATTCTTGATTAATACGTTCTAAAAAATAATAGGAGAGCTCGGTAATGTCTTCCTTTCTTTCGGAAAGAGAAGGGATCGATATAGGCATAACGTGCAGCCTGTAATATAAATCTTCACGAAAGGTTCCCCGCTTGACTGCTTTTTCCAGTGGTTGATTGGTTGCAGCAATAATTCTGGCTTCTACCGCTATACTTTTTACGCCGCCCACCCGCACCACTTCTTTTTCCTGCAGGACACGAAGCAGTTTGGACTGCGCGGAGAAGCTGAGTTCCCCAATTTCATCCAGAAAAATGGTGCCGTTGGCTGCTTCTTCAAACAATCCCTTCTTCCCCCTTGGGTCTGCCCCGGAAAAAGCACCTTTTTCATAGCCGAATAATTCGCTTTCGATTAAAGTCTCCGGTATCGCAGCACAGTTGACCCGGACAAATTTATCATACTTTCTCGAACTTGCATTATGTATCGCATGGGCAAATAACTCTTTCCCGGTTCCGGAATCTCCTCTAAGCAGAATCGTTACAGGAAGATCTGCACTCAGCCGGGCCTGTTCAATGGAGACGTGCAGTGCTTCCGACCTGCCGACAATGTCTTCAAATGTATATTTCGCCTCCAGCGTACGGAGCCGCTGCCTCGTGCGCTCTAATTCTTTTGTCAGCTCCTTGAGCTCTGACACGTCCTGAAGAATACCCACGCTTCCTTTTAGCATGCCACCTACAATAATCGGCGATACATTGACCAGCACTTCTTTATGCGACGGCCCTACTCTCATCGGCACACGCCGAAACGATTTTTTCGTTTCCAGTACTTTCATATGCATACTGCTGCCTTCTACGATATCAGTGTGGGCGGGTTTTCCGATAATGTCTTTTTCCTCCAGCCCGGTTAACCTTGAATAAGCCGGGTTGATAACCATGCCGTTTCCTTTTTCATCTACAACGGAAATAGCTTCATCTGAAGATTGAATAATTGATTCAAGCATCTCCTTTACGCGCTGAAGGTCTGTTATCTTAGCAGCCATTTTTTCGATATCCGTTGTATCCTTGAATATAGAAAAGGCTCCAATGCACTGATCTTGATAATACAGCGGCATACGGGTGGTGAGGATCGAGATGCCGTTTGAAAACCGCATCACTTGGTTTACCTGCCGTTTTTTCGAAGCGAGCACTTCCATCAGGCCGGTTTCCGGGAGCACTTCTTTAATCCTTGCATCTATCGCGTCTTTTTGGGCGATGCCGGTCATGAAAGATGCTGCTTTATTAAACAGAACAACTCTGCCGCTTTGGTCTACTGCTATAATACCATCATTAGCTGCTTCTATGACCAGATCATTAATTATTTTATTTGATTTTTTATTCATCTGCGCCTCCTTAGGATAAAGGTTGTTCATCACACGTCTTATACGCTACAATAACAGGATACAGGAAAATTATACATAAATGCCGGGAGAGATTTGTATGCGCTTTATCGCTTTATTGATATTGGTTATACCGGGATTTCTGGCGGCCTGGGGAATTAAGCTGATGCGTGATATGCTTTTTCAAATTCTGCAGCCGCCTTTTCCCTTTTTATGGCTTCAGTTTATCACAGGACTTCTTTTATTAATCGGAGGTATTTGGTTTATTGCCGGATTTGTGCTTTATCGGGACCGTAAAAACAAAAAAGCAGGAGTGAAATAATCACCCGGGAATGGGGAGACTACTTTCACTCCTGCTTTTTTTATCAGCGGGACTGTCGTGCAACAGGCAGCTGGTCGGCAGCCACTGCTATAAATTCGGAGTTGGATGGTTTTGCTGTAGTATCTTTTCTGTGGGCAAATACTACACCCAGCTTGTTTGTCTGCCCTTTAGCCCAGCATACTTCAATTGCATGCCGGATCGAGCGCTCCACTCTGCTCGCTGTTGTATTGTGCAGAAAAGCAATCTGTGGATACAGCGACTTCGTAATTGCTTTTAAATAATCCGGATCCTTCTTCACTAAAACAATCGCATCTTTTAAATACATATATCCTCTAATATGAAGAGGAACACCTATTTCTTTTAAGAAAGCTCCGGCCTGTTCTTCTATTTCGGGAAGGTAGGTTTGTTCATCCGCTGAGGACACGGCCGCAGCGGCGGATGGTACGTGTACCCCTCTAATATGAGCAACAAGCGCCTCCATGTCAAAAGGCTTTAAAATATAATAGGAGGCTCCCAGTTCTACCGATTTTTTAGTGATATCTTCCTGGCCGAATGCTGTCAGCATAATAATTTTAGGAGACCGGCCCCTGCGGAGATCTTTTATCTTTTGAAGAACAGCAAGGCCGTCGATATGCGGCATAATAATATCAAGCACAAGCACATCGATGGGCTTTTCGAGAATCATGTTTATGCATTCCTGGCCGTTGTAAGCCCAGCCCGCTACTTCCATATCGTCCTGGGTGCCTATATATTCTTTCAGCAGTTCAATCAATTCTTTATTGTCATCTGCGATCCCTACTCTGATCTTGCTCATAGTCCATTATCCTTTCCAGCTTCTTCTCCAGGCCGGTTTGTCTTCTGACATCTATTTGTTAAGAACTTTCATCTTTTCCGCCATCGACAGGATTTCATTTGCATTTTCTTTTGTAAGGTCTGTCACTTCCACACCAGAAATCATCCGGGCAATTTCATCAATTTTTTCTTGTTCCGGCAGCGGTGTTACCGTCGTGATCACTCTGTTTTCATTTTCTTTCTTTTCGATATACAAATGGTTATCTGCCATCGCTGCCACCTGTGGAAGATGGGAAATACAGAGAACCTGTGAACCTCTGGATACGCGGTAAATTTTTTCGGCAATCGCCTGAGCGACCCGGCCGCTTACTCCGGTATCTACTTCATCAAAAATGAGAGACGTAACACTCTGGAAACCGGACAAAATCGTTTTCATGGCCAGCATAATTCTGGATATTTCTCCGCCGGATGCAACTTTTGCCAACGGCTTAAGCGGTTCCCCGGAATTAGTGGACAGCAGAAATTCCACTTTGTCCTTGCCGTTTTCGTTAAAATATACTGTTTTATGCTTGGTCTGATACTCCTGGCCCCGTGACGGTTCCGTAATCTCCACTTTCAGCCGGGCACTTTTCATAAACAGGGACTGCAGTTCTCTTTGCACATCCTCAGCCAGCGCCAGGCCTGCCTGCACGCGTATATCGGTCAGCGTTTCGGCATCCGCTGATAAGTCCAGAAAAGATTGATGCATTTTTTGCTCGTACATCTCCAGACGCTCATCTTTATTATCCAATGATTCTATCTCTTCTTCAATTTTAGCAGCGTATTCAAGTACTTCATCCACCGAACTGCCGTATTTTCGTTTAAGCTGGCGGATTTCGTCGAGTCTTTTTTCAATATCATTCAGCCGATCCGGATCGAAAGCAAGCGAATCAGCATGTTCTCTTAATGAATAGGTGGCTTCTTCCAGCGCGAAATATGCGGAGTTAACCGACTCGAGAAGTTTCTGCAGAGACTCATCGATGGAAGCGGCGTCTTCAATATTCGATACGGCCATGCCCGCCCAGTCCAAAGAGCGCCCTTCTCCGTATAAGCTTTCGTACGCTTCATGAAGGGATCTGTAAAGCTTTTCACTGTTGGCCAGCACATAGCTTTCTTTTTCCAGCTCTTCGTCTTCACCGGGACGGAGCTCCGCCTGTTCAATTTCATTTAGCTGGTACTTAATGAAGTCGAGCCTGTTTGCCGTCTCCTGATCGCTTTCTTTCAGCTGGCTCCACTTCTTTTTCCAGGAAACAAATGCTTCATACCGGTCTTTATAATCCTGACGGGCTTCCTGCAGAACACTTCCTGCATACCTGTCCAGCATGGATAAATGCTTTTCCGTCTGCATTAGTTCCTGATGTTCATGCTGGCCGTGTATATCCACCAGGCTTTGTCCCATTTCACGAAGAATGGCCAGCGTAACAAGTTTACCGTTAATGCGGCATATACTTTTCCCCTGGTCCGTAATGTCGCGTCTTAAAACGAGCATTCCTTCTTCTAATTCAATTCCCGCTTCAACCAGCTTGTCTTTTGCAGGGTGGCTGCTGCTGATATAGAACAATCCTTCAATTTCCGCACGTTTTTCTCCGTGTCTTACATACTCTACGGAACCGCGGCCTCCAATAAGCAGCCCTATCGCATCTATAATAATCGATTTCCCGGCTCCGGTTTCACCTGTTAAAACGGTGAGTCCTTCCGAAAATGGGACGGTTAATGACTCAATAATGGCAAAATTTTTGATAGATAATTCTTCCAGCATTAGCACGCACCTCAGTCAGCACATATAGAATTTAAAGCATATCTAAAAAGCGGTTGGAAATAGTCATCGTATGCTTTCGTTCCTTGCAGATAATTAAAATAGTGTCATCTCCGCAGATCGTCCCCATGATCTCTTCCCAATCCAGATTGTCAATAAGCGCTCCCACCGCATTAGCATTGCCAGGCAGTGTTTTCATCACAATCAGGTTTTCGGATTGATCAATGCCCACAAAACAGTCGATCAGTGCTCTTTTTAACTTTTGGAGAGGGTTAAAGCGCTGGTCGGCAGGCAGGCTGTATTTATATCGTCCATCCATCATAGGTACTTTCACTAGATGCAGTTCTTTAATGTCACGGGAAATAGTGGCCTGAGTAATGTTATACCCGGCATTTTTTAATCTCTCCACCAGGTCATCCTGCGTTTCAATATCTACATTCGTAATCAATTCTCTAATTTTTATATGCCTTTGTCCTTTGTTCATTGTCGTTCCTCCCTGAGCAGTATACATTACATCTATCATACCTAACTATTTATATTTATACAATATGATGTTTTATTCATGCATACCTATGAAATGAAACACTCAGGAAAGAAAGCTGGCATGGGCCTCTTCCACAATTTGAGCCAATGCATCTTTTGGCAGTTCATCTTCCTTATGCATACCCTTTTGCAAATAGAGAAGAAATTCAATGTTTCCTTCTCCTCCCGTAATAGGCGAGTAATTTACATCCCGGCACACAAAGCCGGCAGCTGATGCCATAGCAGTAGTGTTTTCCAATACTTCCAGATGAACAGCAGGATCACGGACAATACCTTTTTTTCCTACTTTGCCGCGTCCGGCCTCAAACTGCGGCTTTACGAGAAGCATGGCTTCACCGGTTTCTCCAAAGATCGAATATAACGGCGGAACAATCCACTTTAAAGAAATAAAAGACACATCTGCCACTGCAATATCCGGTGTGCCTTTTTGGAAATCGTCCTTTACGGCGTAACGAAAATTCATCCGCTCCATCACTTCTACTTTTTCATGATTACGCAGGCTCCATGCAAGCTGATTGTAGCCTACATCACAGGAATAAACAAAATCAGCTCCGTGCTGGATAGCGCAATCTGTAAATCCCCCCGTGGAAGCACCGATATCAAGGACTGTTTTTCCTTTAAAGTCAAGATGAAAGGACTTAATGGCTTTTTCAAGCTTAAGTCCTCCTCTGCTTACATATGGCATGGTGTCGCCTTTAACGCGTAAAGGAGCCTCCACATCAACTCTGGCTCCGGGCTTATCCACACGTTCCTCTTTCACGAACACAAGCCCGGCCATTATTGATCTTTTTGCTTTTTCTCTCGTTTCAAAAAAACCTTTGTTTACTAAAAGCACATCAATTCTTTCTTTTTTCATCTTCAGGCCCTCTGACGCTTTGCCGGAGCCATATCTCTAAGCGTCCCCGCTACGTTCTCCGGTGTCAGCCCTATTTCTTCATAAAGCTCCGGTACACTGCCGTGCTCGATGTAACGGTCAGGGATGCCCATCCGGTTAATAACCATATTGTGCTGGTTCAAGTCATGGTAATGTTCAAGCACTGCGCTGCCAAAACTGCCTTGCAGAGCAGCTTCTTCCAACGTCAGTATCGCGCCTTTTTCTTCGTAGAGCTCCTGAAGAATATCGGCATCAAGCGGCTTGGCGGATCGTGCGTTCACGATTCGCACATCGATATTTTCTTCTGCAAGAATGGCTGCCGCTTCTTCTGCGATAGGAAGCATCGTACCAAAGGATAATATCGTTAATTCTTTCCCATCCCTTACAACTTCCCATTTTCCAATATCGATCTTTTTTAATTCGCTGTCCATTTCAATACCATAGCCATTACCGCGTGGGTAGCGGACAGCGATAGGACCGTCATGGTAAACAGCTGTATAGAGCATATGCTGAAGCTCATTTTCATCTTTAGGCATCAGTATAGTCATGTTAGGCAGATGGCGGAGATAGGCAATGTCAAAAACCCCCTGATGGGTTTCTCCGTCGGCCCCTACAAGCCCTGCTCTGTCAATAGCAAATACGACATGAAGGTTTTGACGACAGACGTCATGGACTAATTGGTCATACCCTCTTTGAAGAAACGTCGAGTAAACGGCAAACACCGGCTTCATTCCCTGGGTTGCCATTCCGGCAGCCATCGTAGTAGCATGCTGTTCGGCAATACCTACATCAAACATTCTATCAGGAAATTTCTCTGCAAAAGAATCAAGCTTTGTGCCGCCCGGCATTGCTGCAGTAATAGCTACAATATCAGGATCGACCGCGGCCATCCTTTGGAGCGTAGAGCTGAAAACACCGCTGTAGGCTGGTGGTCCGGGCTTTTTAACTACTTCTCCGGAATCGATCTTATAAGGCCCAAGACCATGCCACGTTCCTTTAGCATCATTTTCAGCCGGAGCATAGCCTTTTCCTTTTTTCGTAATGGTATGCACGATTACAGGACCTTTTGTCTGCTTGGCAAACGCTATATTTGAGCGCAGGTCATTAAGGTCATGTCCATCTACCGGCCCCAAATAGGTGAATCCCATTTCTTCAAAAAACATACCCGTCGTCACCATAAACTTCAGGCTGTCCTTCAGGCGTTCGGCAGTAGCCGCAATTTTTCCGCCGAAAGCCGGTATTCTTTTTAGAAGATCCTCTACGTCTTCTTTTGTTTTCTGGTAAGTATTCGCTTTTCTCATACGTCCTAAAATACCGTGCAGTGCCCCTACGTTCGGAGCTATAGACATTTCATTATCATTTAAAATAATCGTCAGATCGGTTTGTTCATGGCCAATGTGGTTTAGCGCTTCCAAAGCCATTCCACCAGTAAGCGCACCATCACCGATAACAGCTGCTACTTTGCTGTCATTGCCTTTAATCTGACTGGAAAGAGCCATGCCCATTGCAGCCGATAAAGAAGTGGAACTGTGTCCTGTTTCCCATACATCATGATCGCTTTCATTACGTTTAGGAAAGCCGCAGAGCCCTTTGTATTTTCTTAATGAATCAAATTCACCGGCACGTCCTGTTAAAATCTTATGCACGTAGGACTGGTGGCCGACGTCCCAGATCAATTTATCTTTTGGGGAATCATACAGCGAATGCAGGATGAGCGTTAATTCCACTACGCCCAGGTTAGGACCCAGGTGCCCTCCTGTAACAGATAGCTTGCGGACGAGAAATTCTCTTATATCAATTGCAAGCTCCTTTAATTCCTGTTGGCTGCAGTCTTTTACAAATTCTGGGTTCTTGATCGTTTCAAGATTCATTACTGAACCCTCACTTTCCATCAATTAAGCTTTCTTTTTCTTCTGCTTTTTGCTGAATATCTTTAGTTTAAACTTGGTTTCCATTACGTAGAAAAATTTACCGACCTGAAAAATAATGCTTGTTGCAAATTGTATCGCAAACGTTTTCCCCAGAGCTTTACCACCTACAGTAAGAGAAGCCACTACTGCTGTGAAGACAACATTTAATACAGCCTGCAATGTGCTTCCATCCTGGGATCCCAGTACGACAGCCAGCTGAATAACAACGGCGGACGTTGCAGCACCACTGACCACACCGGAAATATCCCCTATTACGTCGGCACAGAAATTGGCTACCTTGTCTGCATTTCTAGTTATTACCATACTTTGGTAAGCACCAGGGACTTTCTTGGCAGCCATCGCGTGGAAGGGCTTTTCTTCAGCAGCCGTTGCGGCCACACCGACCATATCAAATACGACACCGATAAGTACAATAAATAATACGATCAGCATGCCAATGGCCCATCCTACTCCTGAAAGGACAGCTGTAGATACAATTGAAAAAATAGCCGCTAACACCAATGTGATAACGGCAATAAAAAGACTCCAGTTTATCGATTTTTTCCATACAGTTTTCATAGTATTATTTATATCACCTAGACAGTATATTCACTTTATTTTTGTTTCGTAAACCTTATGTAACAAAATCGGAGGCCATCCAGGGCGTAAACATTATGGCTTAGGTCCAGTAGGTTTTCCCAACCAGCTGCCCGAACGTCGCCGTTCCGGCGGTTTCCCTTTAAAGCCGGCTTGATGCCGTCTCCGGACATCAGACTGGATTGCCACTCAGACCACACTGCAATCCACCCTGGACGTTTTTCAAACAGTCTAGGAGTTTTCCCCAGCAATTCCGTGCCACTTTCTTAGCCTCTTTTGCAGAGCAGGTTTCAGATGTTAAAAAGCAGGTCGTTGGCCGACAAACCATACTCTCAAAAGAACATCATCCCCGCTGCTCCACTCAAGGCAGGCTACGCTGCGAGATTGGCTTCCCTTGCCTCTCGTCAGGTCTTACCTTTTCCAAGGGCATATAATCTGTTACACGACTACTTGGAAAAGGCCTCCGCGGTGAAAGGGTTCACGCCCACATGCCATTGTGGATCGCCCTTAGCACCTTTACTCCCAGCAATGACCCAAGGCTGGGCGCCTCGAGCCAAAGCGAAGAACTTCATCGATGTGCCCTTCAGCGGATTTTTAGGCCCGCCCTCGAAAATGGAGAATCGACTAGAATACTGCGCCATCCGATTTTGATGTAGCAATAGTATATCATGAATAAATTTGATTGTACAAAGCTCTGGCCCTATTTCGTCCGGTGCTGAATGTACTCCACGAATTCATTAAGAATTTCACTTTCCCCGTTCAGCTGCCGGGCATATTCTTTTGCTTTTTGGGCATGCCAGCCCAGCTTTTCTTTTGCCCCTTCGAGGGAAAGAAGCTTTGGATACGTACTTTTATCTTTATTTTCATCGCTGCCTGCAGGTTTTCCCATTTCTGTTGAGTCGCCTTCCACATCAAGAATATCGTCTTTTATTTGGAAAACAAGGCCCAGCTCCCTGCCGAATGCCCGCAGTTTGGAAAGATCTTCTTCGGGCGCTCCAGCCATAATGCCTCCGGCTATAATAGAAAATCCAAGCAGATCACCGGTCTTGCGGTGGTGGATTGCTTCAAGTTCCTCAAGATTGAGAGCGGATTTCTCCCCTTCCATATCTGCGACCTGTCCGCCTACCATACCTTCTGCTCCTGCCGCCCTGGATAGTTCAAGAATCAGCATTACTTTACTGTGATCGGACGTATCAGGAAGGGCGGCCAGCAGTTCAAATGCTCTGGTCAGCATCGCATCTCCTGTAAGAATTGCATGTGCTTCCCCATATACTTTATGGTTTGTAAGCTTTCCGCGCCGGTAATCATCATTATCCATCGCCGGCAGGTCATCGTGGATCAGGGAATATGTATGAATCAGTTCTACCGCACAGGCTGCCTGCACCACATTTTCCCTGCTCTCTTTATACGACTGAAAGGCTGCAAGCAGGAGAAGCGGGCGTACTCTTTTTCCGCCTGCTTCTATGGAATAAAGCATAGATTCTTTTAAAGCTTCGGGTATGGACAGATTTTTTACGGTCTGCGGGAGAACCTCATCAATTCGCGCTTTATTTACAGATATAAATGCTTCAAGTTCTTTATTCACCTGCATCCTCTCCATCTATAGTCAACGGTTTAATTTCTCCATTTTCTTCTATAATAACGTCCATCTGTTTTTCTACTTTTTTAAGTTTGTCGTGGCAGAGGGAGGAGAGCTTCATGCCTTCCTGATACATGTGCAGTGCTTTTTCAAGGGGGACGTCCCCTTCTTCCAGCTTATTTACTGTTGATTCCAGCTGTTCAAGAGCTTCTTCAAACGAAAGTTCTTTATTTTCACTCATTATGTTCACCTTCCTTTTTTTCGAAATCCCATTTGCGCACAGGGGTGGTTTCTATTACATTCGTTCGTACGGTTCCATCTTTCATCTGTACGTCAAGCCTGCTGCCCGGAACTGCCTGTTTAACGGAGGACACCAGCTCTCCTTTTTCATCAAACGACACCTGATAGCCTCTTTCTAAAATTTGAAGAGGGTTAAGCAGGTTCAGCTTTTGAATCATATGGTAAAAGTCGCTTTGCTTACTCTGCAGGTACCTGTTTTTGACTTTTTCAAGACGGTCCGCTGTCTGCAGGTATTCCTTCCGGCTTGCTTCAAGTTTTCTCTCAGGATGCTGAAGCTCCAGTCTTTTTTTAAGTACTTGATACGAAGACAAACTGCCTTCCAGCGTGAGGAGCCGCCGTTGCTCCAGCCTCTCCAGCAGTCTGTCCAACTCTTGTTCTTTCTGTTGAAGAAGCTGCATCGGATAGCGGAATGCATAGGAGGACTGCAGCCTCTTTAACCGTTCGGCGCCATGCTTTTTATGATTGTTCATAGCCAGATGAAGCCGCTGTTCAAACGAGGTAATCTGCTGTACCACCTCGATCAATGAAGGAACCGCTATTTCTGCCGCTGCGGTAGGAGTAGCCGCTCTTACATCTGCTGCAAAATCTGCGATCGTAAAGTCCGTTTCGTGTCCTACTGCCGAAATAATTGGAATGGTTATTGAGTGAACAGCCCGGGCTACTATTTCCTCGTTGAAAGCCCAAAGTTCTTCAATGGAGCCTCCCCCTCTGCCTGCAATCACTACGTCTATTCCCGGATGTTCCTCTGCCTGCTTCAGTGCGCGTACAATCGAGGGGGCTGCTTCTCTTCCCTGAACAAGCACGGGGTAGAGAATAATTTCAGCCGGAGGATACCTTCTTTTTATAGTAGAAATCACATCCCGTATCGCGGCACCTGTTGGAGAAGTAATCACCGCAATTTTTTTAGGGTAGGCCGGCAGCCGTTTTTTCGTATCTTCACGGAAAAGCCCTTCTTGTTCGAGCTTATTTTTCAGCTGTTCGTATTTTATGAATAACTGCCCAATGCCGTCCGGCTCCATATCATTAACATACAGCTGATACTGGCCGAAAGGTTCATAGACAGAAACCCGTCCTCTTATTAATACCTTCATCCCATTCTCCGGTTCAAATGCCAGCGATTTATTGCTGCCGGCGAACATAACAGCGGAGATTTTCGAACGTTCATCTTTTATCGTAAAGTACATATGGCCTCTGCTGTGTTTTTTGAAGTTGGATATTTCACCTCTCAACCAAACGGACTGCAGATCAACGTTATGCTCAATGGTCTGCTTGATGCGGGCGGTCAGCTGAGAAATGGAAATCCAGCGATCTTCCATAGCAGTCATATTTAAAGGGACCGCCTGTTGTATTCCCGGATGGCTGATTCGAGTGTATTGAAAAGCAGCATTGTAATCGTCATTGGCCCTACGCCGCCCGGCACAGGTGTAATAAAGGATGCTTTTTCTTTTACTTCGTCAAATAATACATCGCCGCATAACTTTCCATTTTCTTTACGATTCATGCCGACATCAATAACGACAGCTCCGTCTTTTATGAAATCTTCGGTTACAAACTCCGGGATTCCAATCGCTGCGATAACAATATCTGCCTGTCTGGTATAGCTTTTCAAATCAACCGTTCTGGAGTGGCAGTAGGTGACAGTAGCATTTTTATTCAACAGCAGCTGTCCCATCGGCTTACCGACAATGTTGCTTCTTCCAATCACTACGGCATGTTTCCCCTCGATGGGAATATTTTTGTACTCAAGCATTTTAATAATGCCGTACGGGGTGCAGGGAAGGAACGCTTCCTGGCCGGTCATCATCCGCCCAATGCTGATGGGGTGAAAGCCATCTACATCTTTATCAGGATGGATCGTTTCGATTACTTTCTTTTCATCAATCTGCTTTGGAAGAGGCAGTTGGACAAGGATACCGTTAATGGCTTTATCCTCGTTATACTGCTCGATGACGTCAAGAAGTTCCTTTTCTGAAATAGTATCAGGCAGTTCATGCAGCACCGAGTGAATACCGGCTTCTTTGGACGCCTTGTCTTTTCCTTTAACATAAGACATGGAGGCGGGATTTTCTCCGACTATAATCACGGCAAGTCCCGGCTCCACTCCCTTTTCTTTCCACCGGGCTACTTGTTCTTTTATATAGCTTCTCGTGGAGGCGGCTACTTCTTTACCGTTGATCAGTTCAGCTGTCATGACTCCTCCTCCTTTTTTAGTTCACACTCTTTTAATACGTTTGATAAAACGCCGTTAATAAAGCTTCCTGATTCTTTGCCTCCAAAAGCTTTGCCAAGCTCAATCGCTTCGTTGACACTTACATGCAGGGGAATATCTTCCACAAACAGCATTTCATATACAGACTCGCGCAGAATATTCCGGTCAATGTTGCCGACTCTTGTGATGGTCCAATTATCAAGATGTTCCGTCAGCCGGGCGTCAATGCCTTCTTTTTCATTCAGCGTTCCTTCGATAACAGTTGTCAGAAATTCATCTGGAATTTCATCTTCCTCTAATGTGTTCTCCAGGGCATGCTCCCACTTCACTCCCGTCAGATCCACCTGATATAAGACCTGTACTGCTCGTAATCGTGCTAACCTTCGATTCATTGCCCATTCCCTCTTCCACTTATTCAGGTACTCTATACTGCAGACCTGCTATTTTTACGATAAATAAAACCTGACCCGTGCCAGGCAGTGATTTATTTACCTTTTAAGAATAAAAAACTGCTATAACAGGGTGAGCTGTTATAACAGCCTATATTCACTTTATTTTTATTTGTTTGGTTCCTTCGGTTCAGCCTGCTCAAGCTGGATACCGGACACATAAATATTGATGGAGTCGATCGCTACAGAAGTCATTGTCCTTAAAGCCTGATAAATAGCGTTTTGAAGCTCCTTAGCTACTTGAGGAACGGCTACACCGTACTGCATTGTTACCGAAACATCAATTTTAACACCCATTTCTCCCAGCTCCACCTTGACTCCCTTACTAACATTTTTCCGGCCGAGCTTTTCGGCTACGTCGAATGCGAAACTCCCTCTTAATGAATGAACTCCGCTGACCTCCGATACGGCAAGAGCAGTAATTACTTCAATTACATCAGGCGCTATTTCAATACGTCCAAGTTCATTCCACTCTTCTTTTATATCCAGTACTTTCTCATTACTCACGGCAGAGCCCCCTCTAAAATATGGTCTATTTTATTCCGGCTTTTCTGCTTCAGCTTTCGCTTTTTCTGCTTCTCTGGCTTCCAACGCTTCTTTTTCCGCCTGCTCTTCCTGCTTCTTTACAAACTCTTCTTTATACTGTCTGAATACAGGGAATTCTGACAGGTTATCCGGAATTTTATCATTTTCCAGCAGAATAATTTTAACCAGATTTTTATTTCTCGCCATATGGTATTTTTCTTCGTATTCGTTTTCTCTGACAAATTTCTTAAGGTTCTCATAGTCTTCTTCCTGGATGGAAACAGTGTATGAACCGCTGCCTTCACCGTATTCGTGGCTGAAGCCGACTTCAAATTCCACAATTTGAATTTGGTCATTCTTCATGTTCCTCGTCTGCTCTAATACTGCTTTTGCACCTTCTGTTAAGTCGTTCCAATCCATTATAATTCCTCACTTCTCATTTATATTATATACAGTTCGTTTTTTCACGTGTTGATTATACCACGCAGGTATGTTTTTTTCATCTACCCATCCCTGCTCTTTCACCCCACAGCCGTCTGCTTTTTTTGAGTCATCAGACTGATCCCTACATAGCAGAATAAAGACAAAAGAACGGGAATCGTTACGGAATGCATGCCAAGCAGATCAGGCGAAAATTGATAAATAAGGATGTAGGATCCGACGCCGCTGATAATGGAAGCCAGCGCGCCGTGCTTATTCCCCTTTTCCCAATACAATCCCAGGACAATCGGCCAGATAAATGCTGCTTCCAAACCACCGAAGGCAAATAAATTTAACCATATTAAAAGATCCGGCGGATTCAGGGCGAGGATAAAAACGGCAGCCCCTAAAAGTATTGTTACTGAATAGGTTACTTTTTTTATGCGCTGGTTGTCTGCATCGGGCTTTACATAGTTTAAATAGACATCCTTGACTACCGTGGAGCTGACAAGCAGCAAAAGAGAGTCAACGGTTGACATAATTGCGGCCAGCGGCGCGGCCAGCACAATACCTGCAAGCCAGGCCGGCAGAACTTCCAGCACGATCAACGGCATTACCGTATCCGGTGCCTCTATTCCCGGTAAGATCGGTCTCGCAAGCACTCCTGTAAGATGAATGCCAAACATCATAAACGCTACAACAAATGTTCCAATAATCAGCGCACGGTGCATGGAGACAGAGTTTTTATAAGACATCGCCCGGACGGCTACCTGTGGAAGCCCCACTACGCCAACACCGACAAGAATCCAGAAGGAGGACAGATAAAGCGGGGTCAGCTCTCCCTCTGCCCCAAACGGGGAAACAAGGGCGGGGTTTTCCGCCGTTAAATCTGCCATAATGGCCGGCAGCCCCCCTCCGGCAATGATTGTTCCTATTAAAATAATCAGGGTACCAAAAAACATTATTATGCCTTGTATCGTATCGGTTACTATAACGGCCCGGAAGCCGCCGATTGTAACATAGACAAGAATAGTAACAGCAAAAATAAATAAAGCCGTCGTATAGGAAAGGCCGGTGATCGTTTCTACTAGCCTGGCCCCGCCTATCCACTGGGCTGCCATAGCGGAAAAAAGAAACAACACAATGCTTGCTGCACTAAGTATAACGACCGCCTTGCTTTCATAGCGGTTTTTCAAATAATCTACCAGCGTAATCGCTTTGTACTGCCTTGATTTGATGGCAAAGCGCTTTCCGAGAATCATGAGTGTGAAATAGCCGGTCACCACCTGAGCCATAGCCAGAAGCACCCAGCCCAGTCCCTGGGTATAAGCGGCCCCGGGCCCGCCGACGAAACTACTGGCACTGCCATAAGTCGCAACCATCGTCATGGCGAGGATCAGTCCCCCCATTTCCCGGCTCCCCAGAAAATATTCCTGCAGGAAGTCACTTTTAGTGGAAATTCGTTTTGCTGACAAAAAGCCGACGATAAAAACGACGGCTAAAAATAAAAGCAGAGGAATTATTACCGCTGTATTCATCTTTCTTCTTCCTCTTCTTCCAAGGATATGTCAGTAAAAAAGAACCGGACGGAAAAGGCCACCAGAATAATAACGAATACCGGAACGACGACACAGCTGTAAAAGAACCAGGCCGGCATGCCCGCTATATATTGGTATTCTGCAGGCGGACCTGAACCAAGGCCGTAGGCAAAACCAAACCATAAACAGAAGTGAAGTACCACAATGCCTACTCCAATCAGCGCTTCTCTTGCTGTGATGCTCCAGCGCTTTTTTATGGACGTTTTTTTGTTCATATCTCCCTCTCCTTTCCGGCTTCTGCTGTTTAGATCAATTACCCCGATTCTATTGCCAAAAGAAAAAAGGCCGCAAAGTGTCTTCCACTTTTAGGCCTTTTTTATCTACGCTCTTGAAACGTAGTTACCGCTTCTCGTATCAATAATTAAGCGGTCGCCCTGGTTTACAAAGAATGGCACCTGGACAGTTAATCCTGTCTCAAGAGTGGCCGGTTTTGTCCCACCGGAGGACGTATCCCCTTTTACTCCAGGCTCCGTAGCAGTGACTTCGAGTTCTACTGTGTTTGGCACTTCCACCCCAAGGGTCTCCGTACCATACGTGTTTACCTGTACTTCCATGTTGTCTTTTAGATAGTTTAGTTCATTTTTCAGCTGATCGCTCGCAAGTTCAAGCTGCTCGTACGATTCATTGTCCATGAATGTATGCATGTCACCATTGGCATACAAGTACTGCATACGGCGGCGTTCAATGTGGGCACGCCCTACCTTTTCACCAGCGCGGAATGTTTTTTCCTGAATATTACCCGACCGCAGGCTTCTTAGTTTAGACCGTACAAACGCTGCTCCTTTTCCAGGCTTCACGTGCTGAAAGTCTACTACTGTCCAAATATCGTTATCTACTTCAATGGTAAGTCCTGTTTTAAAATCGTTTACTGAAATCATTGCCGTTCCTCCATTTTTTATCAATTCGGTCCTTACTATATCACACTAATCATTCTCCTACTATCACTAATTCCTTCGGGGCGTAGGTCAGCACCTCATTACCGTCTTCTGTAATCACTATATCATCTTCTATTCTTGTGCCGCCTGCTTTTGGCACGTATATTCCGGGTTCTACGGTGACTACCATGCCGGGCTCAAGTACCTGCCTGCCTTTAGGAGAAAGCCTCGGCCCTTCATGTACTTCCATTCCTAGTCCATGTCCCAGGCCGTGGCCGAAGTATTTCCCGTATCCTGCCTGCTCTATATGAGACCTTGCAATTTGATCAGCTTCTATTCCCGTCATCCCGGGTTTAATCTGCTCAACAGCCAACAGCTGCGCTTCCAGCACAGTCTGGTATATTCTTTTCAGCTCACTCGTCGGTTCACCGACTGCAATCGTACGGGTAATATCGGAGCAGTAGCCTTTATAGTAGGCGCCGTAGTCAAGCGTAACCAGCTCTCCGCCTTCAATCACCTTGCTGCTGGCCACACCATGCGGCAGCGCACTTCTCCAACCAGACGCTACAATTATATCAAAAGAAGAGGAAACCGCCCCTTCTTTTCTCATAAAGAATTCCAGCTCGTTGCTTACTTCTATTTCCTGCATGCCGGGTTTGATAAACGTGGTGATATGATCAAATGCTCTATCTGCAATTGCTGCCGCTTCTTTTAGAATCGCTATCTCTTCAGGCGTTTTATACAGGCGTCCCTGCTCTACTATAGACGAAGTAGGGATAAGCGCGGCAGTTATTTCTTTTTTCATCTGTGTGTACTGCTGATAGGTGACATACTCTTCTTCAAACCCGATTGCTTTGAGCGAATGACGCTCTGCAAGCCGGGCAGTTTCAGGAATAACGCCTTTTTCATGCCTGACAATTTCAAATGCAGGACATTCTGCGGACGCCTGCTCTATGTACCTGAAATCCGTGATCAAATATGCGTGCTCTTTCGTGATCAACAAAGCACCGGCCGTTCCCGTAAAACCGGATAAATACCTTCGATTCGTCGGGCTTTCTATAAAAATGGCTTCTATTTCTTTACTTTCCAACTGCGCTCTTACTTGTTGAATCAGCTTTTGCATATTGCCCTCCTACAGTCATCCATTATTTATCACGGCTTTATTTTATCATATATCAGGAAGCTGCGGACAATCAGGGACATCTGGACCGGGCATAAATTCCAGGTGTGAAATAAGTAAAAAAGGGAAGATACCTATATGCCTTTTATTATGGTGGATGTCGATATTGTTGTAGTGAATGCCTTTAAAATGGTGTAAAATTAGAAGTAAGACACCAATGCCATCTCATTGGCATGGATGGGATGATACTATGACCGAACTGAAAAAAACAGCTTACGGAGGCCAGGCTATTGTGGAAGGCGTTATGTTCGCCGGAAAAACAACGACCGTAAGTGCAATCCGCCGCAACAACGGAGACATCGAGTACTATGAAGTAAAGAAAAAAAGCATTCCTGTCCTCCGTTTCTTAAAAAAAATATTCATTGTTCGGGGAATTGCTGGATTAATTGAAGCCAGTTCAGTAGGAATGAAGCATTTAAATTACGCTTCGGACCGGTATGACGTCAATCCCGAGGATGATGAAACACTCCCGGTCGAAAAAGCCTCCTCTTCTAAATGGGGAATGGTGCTTGGTACCGCGGTAGTGGGTGTGACATCATTTTTGTTCGGGAACTTTATTTTCACCGTTCTGCCGGCCGTTGCAGCAGGGGGATTTACTCCTGTATTTCCCGGCCACGTAGCACAAAACCTTCTCGAAGGATTTTTCAAACTTATTCTGCTTTTCCTCTATATTTATCTTATTTCCCTGACTCCTATGGTTAAAAGGCTGTTTCAGTACCACGGGGCAGAGCATAAAGTAATTAACACCTACGAAGCAGGGGTGCCGCTTACCGTTCAGAATGTGCAGCATCACTCCAGGCTCCATTACCGTTGTGGCAGCAGCTTTATTTTATTTACTGTCGTAGTCGGGGTGCTTATTTATTTGATGGTGCCATTTGATTCCCTTGCTGAGAGAATCGTGCACCGGCTGGCTCTTATACCTGTAGTTCTTGGTGTGTCCTATGAAGTCCTGCAGGGCACTAACAAAGTAAGAAATATTCCCATTCTTAAATCGCTTGGCCTTCCCGGACTTGGTTTGCAGCTCCTTACGACCAAGCCTCCTAAAGATGACCAGGTGGAAGTAGCAATACTGTCTTTCGAAAAACTTCTTGCAGAAGAAAAGCTCTCAGCCGAGCCAATTGATCATAATGCTGTATAATGAATAGTAATAAAAGTTGTGTCTTGCAAACCTGGTTTCCCAGGTTACTCTTAATGGAGGTGATCATATGTCGCGCATTCTTCGCCGACCCTTCTTACTGCTGTTGTTTGGACTCGCCGCCTTCGGTCTTGGTAACCAGCTTTTAACCAATCCTATATCTTTTTTAATCTCATTGGCAATCGGTCTCGCTATCGCAGTAGGCCTGTATTTCCTTTTTACGAAAGTTATTATGAAAAAAATGACACAACGGCAGTACCAGTCTCATGCCCCTCCAAGATCAAAAGCAGCTAACGCCCGCCGCGGTGGATCTGCCGCACCTGCTAAAAGCCACTACAAAGCCGCAGGCTCGCAGGCAAGACCCGTTAAAAAGCGTCCCACAAAAGCAATTGCCCGTAAACGAAGTGACACGCACCTGACTGTCATTGAAGGGAAAAAAAACCGAAAAAAGAACCGGGCTCTCTTCTAAAGCCCGGCTCTTTTTATACATAATTGTTTACTATGCTTCTCGTTTTGAATGACAGAAGGAGGAAATACTTCCATGATGCCGATGTTGATGATTAGCGTTTTGTCCGGCCTTCCTTTATCTTTTTTAAATATTTTTTTTCATCCGTACCTATATTTCATTGTTATCCCCGTCATTTATTGGTGTTTTCATAAGCAGCTCGGTTTTAGGCTTTTGTTTATTATGGCTTTTTCTTTCTATGTAAATATTCTTCTTTCTTCTATCTACCCTTTTGGAACATCGGTACTGCTTGATCAGCAGTTTACTGGTATGCCTGTTGCTTTTCAAAGCGCAGTTGTCTTCTGGGGATTTCTTATACCGGAAATCTCCGACCGGCGTTATACGATAACAGCTGCCATTATCATCGCCTTAGCAGGGTTTCTCGCTTTCCTTGATCCGACTTATGCGATTGCTGATATTTTTTATGCCGGCCTGATTGGTTTTTTTATAATTTTTATTTTGTACCGCTCGCTTGACTGGATAGGCGGCGCACCTGACTTTCTTTTATTAAGCGTTGCTGTTCTTTTAGGACTGTGCCTGTTTCTTTTAGAACCGCAGGCAGCCTGGTTTGCCGGCCTTCTTCTCGGCTCCAGCGCGGGCTTCGACATTGAAACAATTAAGAATAGAATGAAGTATCCTGCGTCGTTTCTTTCTAAACTAAAGGCCTCCGTGGCCGGGCTGTCCGGTGCGGTGATTATTCTGCTGGTATTTGGATTTGCCAGTGCGCCGGCTGCTATGTTTTTCTCCGGGGTTGTACTGGGTTTTTGGATTACTTTGTTCGCACCGGTTCTTTTCATAAAAATGGCCTTCTCTAAAAGAGAAGGCGGCATTCTTTCGAGCAGAAAAAGCTAATCTTTTGGCTTTTCCTGCTCATTTCTATTTTGTACTTCGCGAAGGTCTCCCACTCTTTTAGGATCTTCTTCAAAATATTGAACAATATCTCCAATTCGATCAATGGCGTCCCAGCTTAGGTGATGCTCAATGCCTTCTACGTCCGTATAGATGTGTCCGTGCTCCACACCGATAATCTGCATAAAATTCTCCAGCAGTTCATGGCGGTATACCAACCGTTTCCCAATTTTTTTCCCTTTTGCTGTTAGGATTAAGCCTCTGTACTTTTCATAAACTAAGTATTCCTGTTTATCTAGTTTCTGAACCATTTTCGTAACGGAGGAAGGATGGACTTCCAGCGTTTCGGCAATATCTGATACTCTGGCATATCCTTTTGCTTCAATAAGCTGATAAATTCGCTCTAAATAATCTTCCATACTTGGAGTAGGCATACTAAGTTCCTCCATAGACTTCATAGTTTACGACACATTGTTGCGCTCTCTTATTGTACATGAATAAAAGAGAGTTCACAATTTAAATTCCCATATTGTTCTAGAGGGGAATTTTTTTTCCTTAAAGCAAATTTTTATAAAAAAGAAGCCGGCTGCAAAAGCCGGCTTCTTTTTTATATTTATTTTATAGTCCACATTTCAACTGGGCGCTGCAGTTTGTGCAGGTGTTGCAGCCTCCAATATCTTCAATGGAACCTTCCCGGCAGACCGGGCATGTATCCCCAATTTCATTACCAAAGTTAACAGTAGTAGAACGAACATCTTTAATCGTATCTACAAGTACTACTTTCTTTTCAGGTGACGGTGTTGATTCTTCTTTTGATTCAAACGTATTATCTTCTGCTTTTAATGTTAGTACCTGTGCATCCCGGCTGCCATCCACATACACAGTGCCGCCTTTGGCACCGCCCTTGTAGAGGCGTTCATATACTCCCTGTACCTGCTCTACTGTATAGCCTTTAGGAGCATTGACCGTTTTAGAAAGTGAGCTGTCCACCCATTTTTGAATCACGCACTGGACATCTGCATGATTTTCCGGCAGCAGTTCCATTGCAGAAATAAAGAATTCTGGAAGATCATCTTTATCTGCTTCCGGGTTTCTATCCAGGTATTCTTGTACGATTGCTGCATTCACTTCAATGAATTTGCCAAGACGACCGCTTCGATAGTATTTAAAAGAGAAATATGGTTCCAGGCCCGTACTCACTCCTACCATCGTTCCCGTACTTCCAGTTGGTGCTACAGTAAGAAGGTGTGAGTTGCGGATACCATATTCTCTGACTCCATCCAGAATATCCTGCGGCATTTTCTTCATATATCCGGTTTCTGTGAAAGCCTGGCGCAGACGATTTGTTTCTTCTGTCGACGATGCTTCCAAATAAGGGAAACTTCCTTTTTCTTTAGCGATTTCAATACTTGTACGATATGCAGTCGTTGCAATCGTTTCAAATATTTGATCAATCAGTACATTGCCTTCTTCTGAACCGTACGTTGTTTCCGTATAGATTAGAAGGTCATGCATACCCATAACACCAAGGCCTACCCGGCGCTCTCCTTTTGCCTGTCTTGTATTATCTTCAAGGAAATACGGGGTGGCATCAATGACGTTATCCTGCATTCTTACACCGGTGGCAACTGTTTTCCGGAGTTTATCAAAGTCTACTACTTTTTCATCTTTGTTAGCCATTTCAGCTAAGTTCACTGCAGCAAGGTTGCAGACTGAATAAGGAGCGAGCGGCTGCTCTCCGCACGGATTGGTTGCTACTACTTTCTGTCCATAGCTCTGCGCGTTTGTCTGTTCATTTGCATTGTCTATAAAGAAAATACCCGGCTCAGCTGAATAGGTGGCGCACACATTGATCAGCTTCCACAGTTCACGCGCTTTAATAGTACGGTACGTACGAACTGCATGTCCTTTTTGTTCCCATTCACGGACATCTCCGCTTTCCTGCCATTCCTGATTGTATTCTGCCATTTCTTCCTTCGAGTAGTTTTCTACATCGGGAAAGCGCAGCGAGTAGTCTGCATCATTTTCTACAGCTTTCATAAAGTCATCAGTAATACAGACGGAAATGTTTGCCCCGGTTAAAAACTCCGGAGAATTAACGGTATACGTGCCTCCGGTATTAAGCTTATCTTCGGCTTCCTGAAGAATCTTGTTGTTGAATCCACCTTGTCCCGGAATCGACTGATAGTTAAGAATGCCTTGATACATAGCTTCTTCCGTTGGAGATAATGGAGTGAATTTAAGTTTTTCCTGAATAAGCTTTTTAATCTGTTCATCTTCTGTATTTTCGAGCAGAAAGCGCAGAATACGCGGGTTCTGCATTTTGGATACGATGAATTCTAGAATATCGGGATGCCAATCTGCAAGCATAATCATCTGGGCGCCTCTTCTTGAACCGCCCTGCTCTACTAAATGCGTAAGCTTTGCAATATCATCAAGCCAGGAAACCGAACCGGAAGATTTACCGTTAACCCCTTTTGCAAGAGTGTTTCTCGGTCTTAAGGTCGAACCATTCGTTCCAACACCGCCGCCGCGGCTCATGATTTCCATTACCTGCTTGCGGTGTTCGGAAATTCCTTCTCTGGAATCTGCAATATAAGGCATAACATAACAGTTAAAGTAGGTTACATCTGTTTCTGCACCGGCTCCGTACAACACCCGTCCTGCAGGAATGAAGTTCATATTTACCAGTTCTTCGTAGAATTCCTGGAAAGACTGACGGCGTCTTTCTTCTGTCTTTTCCACACTCGCAAGTCCTGTAGCATTACGCTTGGCGATCTGCTCATAATATATTTCCAAAGGCTTTTCAATAACATCAAGAGAACGGATAACCGTTCCTTTCTCAGCTTCCTGTTCGTTAAGAAGCGGGAGGAATTCATTATCTACTCTTACTTCCGCTGTATTATTTCCACGGTCAAGTGCAATGACAAACCCGAATCCTCTAGCAGGGAACTTTGGATCTTCCTTAACAGTTAAAATAACAAAATCATTTTCTTTCAGCGTTTTCTTTTCCGTGTCCTTAAATGTATAACGGTCGAGCATGACCAGACGGGAAACACCTGATTTTGTCATCTTCATGTCTTCTGTTACGGGATGCACCTGCGGGAACAGGGATATATCTTCATTTAGCTGGACTGTGTTTACTTTAGGCATTTGTTTTGTTGCTGTACTCATGTAAATTCCTCCTGTTTCACTTCTCGATTTTTCGGCATCGAACCGACGGACCCGGCTGTTTTTTCTGTTTAATAAAAGAAAACCACCAGACAAATCAAGTATGCGGCTGATTTAAAGCTCTTTCTGAATGATACCATACGATCTTCCTTTAAATCAATATATAGTATTTATAATTTATATATTGACACTATATATAGTTTTTAAACCTCTTTTTATAAATTTGTCAATTTCATAAAAGGGCAAAATAAGAAGCAATCGGCTCCTAAACTCCCGCAATCTGTTAAAAAACCCGATATTTCATCAATTTCATTTCTTGCGTAAAAGAAGAAAATTTGTATGTAGGTTTTTATTGTTTTTCATGGTATCTTAGAAAAAAAGCCGGAGGTAATATAATGGACTATGTATGGAAAAAAGGCAATCTAATAGAACGCAGTAACGCTGATGTTTCGTTTGAAGACCGCGGATATTATTTCGGTGACGGGGTATATGAAGTAGTCCGCCTTTATAACGGCGTCTGCTTTCAGCTCGAAGAACATTACACACGATTTGTACGCAGCACCGAAGAAATTGATATTCCTATTCCGTTCAGCCTTGATCAATTTAAAGAAATTATTGATTCACTATCAGAGGAAAACGATATTTCCGATGGCTATGTTTATATTCAGATTACGAGGGGCGAGCAGGAACGTAATCATTTATATGAACGCGGGCTCGAACCGGTCGTAACTGCTTTTGCAAAAGAAGCTCCGATTCCACTCGAAAAGCAGAAAAATGGTATTTCGCTTTACGCGTTGGAAGACATCCGCTGGCTCCGCTGCGATATAAAAACCATTAACCTGCTGGGAAATGTGATGGCTAAACGAAAAGCGGAGGACAATGCATGTGATGAAGCTCTTCAGCATCGGGGAACGACTGTAACAGAAGGGTCTTCAACCAATATTTTTATTGTTAAGGACGGCGCGGTGTATACACATCCTGCCAACCAACTTATATTAAACGGTATTACCCGGCTTTTTATTAAGCAGCTCGCTGCACAACAAGGCATTTCTTTTGTTGAAAAAACATTCTCTGTAGAAGAAGCTTCCCGGGCTGATGAAATGTTTATTTCAAGTACTACAATGGAAATTACGCCGGTTGTCCGGATTGAAGGCTCTTTTCAGGCAGACTATTCCATCGGCCCGGTTACTAAACAGCTGCAGGACGCGTTCTCCGCAGCTGTCCGCCCCCCTAAAGAATCTTCTCATCTAAAATAAACGAACAAAAAGACCCGCTGAATTGCGGGTCTTTTAATTATTTACATCTTTTTTACCGGCGGTAATTCCAGTCATCTGACTCGTACCGCTCCTGCGCCAGAGCCTGAACTTCTTTTTCCTGCTCTTCTGTCAGTTTATAGTCCACCCAGTTTACGTTTAATCCATCAGCAAAACCTTTGTGAAACGCCTGGACCACATCTTCGTGCGACACAGGTACTGTTTTTATTTCGTTGATCGCTACCGCCTTCCTGCGGAAAGCACGCTGCATTCGTTCCCGGACCCGGTCATTTGAATACGTAAAGACATCAAACAACATGTCTTCATCCAGATCAATAATAATCGAACCGTGCTGAAGTATAACACCCTTCTGTCTCGTCTGGGCGCTGCCTGCAATTTTGCGTCCTTCCACTACCAGCTCATACCAGCTTGGAGCATCAAAGCAAACCGCCGACTGGGGGTTTTTTAGTCCCTGCTCTTCTTCTTTGCTTTTCGGCACAGAAAAATAAGCATCCAGCCCCAGGTTTAAAAATCCCTGAAGAAGCCCTTCGGAAATAACCCGATAGGCTTCTGTCACCGTAGCAGGCATCAGCGGATGTTCTTCCGAGACAATCACGCTGTACGTTAATTCCTTATCATGCAGGACGGCCCTTCCCCCTGTCGGCCTTCGGACGAAACCGAGTTGGTGCTTATCTACCGCGTCTAAATCGATATCTTTATGTACCTTCTGAAAATATCCGATTGACAAAGTAGACGGATTCCAGCCGTAGAACCGGACGACAGGAGGAATTTTTCCCTCGCTGTGCCAGCGGAGGAGCATTTCATCCATTGCCATATTGTAAGCAGGGGATTGTTTCCCTGAGTCTATGAAATACCACTTTTCTTTTTCCATTTCTGCACACCTTTCTTTTTTCATCTTTAGTGTACCAAAGCTTTTTCTATTTCTAAAGAAGTTACGATTTTTCTTGATTATTTGCTTTCTATAATAGATTTCTTTTGCTTCTTGAGGCAAAGATTATTATAATATTCCTTGTGAGCTTTTTTTAAAGGAGAGGAACAATTATGGCTTGGATCCTATGGGGTATTATTATCATCATGTTATCATTTCTGTTATACAGAAGGCTTGTAAAGCCTAAGTTTCTTACGGAACTGACAGAAGAAGAATTTAAGCAGGGCTACAGAAAGGCTCAGCTGATTGACGTTAGAGAACCCCGTGAATATAACGGCGGCCATATACTAGGCGCCAGAAACATTCCGCTGTCCCAGTTAAAACAGCGCATTACTGAAATCCGGAAGGACCAGGCGGTTTATTTATACTGTCAGTCCGGGTCCCGAAGCAAGCAGGCAGCCCGTGTGATCCAAAAGAAAATCGGTAATGAGGACATCTATCAATTAAAAACAGGCTTTAAAAAATGGACTGGCAAAATTAGAAAGTAAAAAGCTGTCTCCGAGGGGAGACAGCTTTTTTTATGACTGATAGGCTTCTTCTTTTTTAGGAAATTCATGACGGAGAACCGGTTTTCTGGCAGCCAGCGTTTCATCCAGTCTTTTAATAACTGTCGTATGAGGCGCCTCCTGGACCGTTTCCGGGTTCTCTTCTGCCTCTTTGGCGATCGTAATCATGGCGTCTGCAAATTCATCAAGCGTTTCTTTTGCCTCGGTTTCTGTCGGTTCAAACATCATACACTCTTCTACATTGGTAGGAAAATAAATGGTAGGGGGATGATAGCCGAAATCCAGCAGCCGTTTGGCAATATCAAGCGTTCTGACCCCAAGCTGTTTCTGTCTTTTACCGGAAAGAACAAATTCATGCTTGCAGTGTCTGTTGTATGGTAGATCATAATACGGTTCGAGAAGTCTCATCAGATAGTTTGCATTCAGTACCGCGTATTCAGATACTTTACGAAGGCCCTCAGCCCCCATCGTACGGATATACGTATGCGCTCTTACATTAATGCCGAAATTTCCGTAAAAGGGTTTCACGCGTCCAATAGAGTCCGGACGTTCATAGTCCCATTTGTACGCTCCGTTCTCTTCTACAAGCAGCGGCTTGGGCAGATAGGCGATTAAATCCTTTTTCACGCCTACAGGACCGCTTCCCGGCCCGCCTCCCCCGTGTGGGCCTGTGAATGTTTTATGCAGGTTCAGGTGAACGACATCAAATCCCATATCACCCGGCCGCGCTATTCCTAAAATAGCGTTGGAGTTTGCTCCATCATAATACAGCTTGCCCCCGGCCTGGTGAATAATAGCTGCCATTTCCTGAATGTCTTCTTCAAACAGACCGAGCGTATTCGGATTTGTCAGCATTAAGGCTGCCGTATCTTCTCCGACTACCTCTTTTAAATGAGCAAGGTCCACAAGGCCGCGTTCGTCGGTTTTCACCGTCACTGAATCAAATCCGGCTACCGTAGCCGATGCTGGATTTGTTCCATGTGCAGAATCCGGGACGATGACCTTTGTTCGTTTATGATCCTCATTTGCTTCGTGGAACGCTCTAATCATCATAAGACCGGTCCATTCACCCTGTGCTCCCGCAGCAGGCTGCAGCGTTACTTCGTCCATGCCGGCTATCTCTTTAAGCTCTTCCTGCAGTTCAAACATCAGCTGCATGGCACCCTGAACCTGATAATCCGGCTGATAGGGATGAAGATGGGCAAAGCCTTTTAACCTGGCGGAATCTTCGTTCATTTTGGGGTTATATTTCATCGTACAGGACCCAAGTGGATAAAAACCGGAATCCACCCCGTGATTTCTAGTGGACAAAGCCGTATAGTGCCTCATAATCTGAAGCTCTGATACTTCGGGCAGTTCCGGACTGTCTGTACGCTGCATTTCTTCAGGCAGAATTGTATCAATATCCACATCCGGCACTTCCAGCTCCGGAAGCGAATAGCCGGTACGTCCAGCTTTACTGTATTCAAAAATCAGCTTTTGTTCTGTATTCATGCCAGCACCTCTTTCAATTCTTCCACAAAGAAATCAATCTCTGCTTTGCTGCGTTTATCCGTTACACAAAGAAGCATCTGCCCTTTTTTACCTGCCTTCGTCTGCTCCAGGTCATATCCGCCGATAATGCCGCGTTCGAATAATCCACGATTTATTTTGTCCACGGCATCCGGGAGCTGGATAACAAACTCATTAAACACAGGCTGCTCTGCTGCTATGTCTATCCCTGCCTGTTGAAGCTGTTGTTTCATATAGTGTGTTTTTTTAACGTTTTGTACAGCCATCTCTTTTACACCCTGTCTGCCCAGAGCCGTCATGGCAACAGAGGCCGCCAGCGCATTAAGTGCCTGATTGGAACAGATGTTGGATGTCGCTTTTTCTCTGCGGATATGCTGCTCTCTCGTCTGAAGGGTCAGTACAAATCCGCGGATCCCGTCTTCATCTTCCGTCTGGCCAACAAGCCGGCCCGGTACTTTACGCATTAATTTTTTTGTCGTCGTGAAATATCCGCAGTGCGGTCCCCCAAACTGGGTGGGAATGCCAAACGGCTGGGCATCGCCGGTAACGATATCGGCACCAAATGAGCCTGGTGATTTCAATACGCCCAGCGCCAGAGGATTACTGGATACGATAAATAAAGATTTATGCTGATGGATGAGCTGTTCGGCGGTCTGTAAGTCTTCCACCGAGCCGTAGAAATTAGGGTACTGCAAAATAACACCAGCTGTGTGTTCATCGATTTGTTTTTCCAGTGCTTCCATATTCGTTTTTCCATCCGTAAGCGGAATTGTTTCCACAATAATTCCGGGACCGGAAGCATAAGTTTCTATTACATGCAGCGATTCCGGGTGCACCCCTTCTGATACTAAAATTTTCCGCGATGGGCTTTTGTGCTGGCTTCCTGCCACCAGCGCCGCTTCTGCCAGTGCGGTATGGCCATCGTACATAGAGGAATTGGCAATATCCATGCCGGTTAGTTCGCATATCATTGTTTGAAACTCAAAAATTGCCTGCAGCTCTCCCTGGGAAATTTCCGGCTGGTAAGGCGTATATGCCGTGTAAAACTCTGAACGTCTGATGACGTGATCCACAATGGAAGGAATGTAATGATCATAGACCCCTGCTCCTAAAAAAGAAGGGTATGACTGAAGGTCAGCGTTTTTATCACTCAACTGCTGTAGTTCTTTCATTAATGCTGTTTCATTTAAAGGCTCGCGGAGTTTCATTTCTCCTTTGTAACGTATCTTTTCCGGAATATCGGCAAAAAGTTCTTCTGTAGTGGACACCCCTATGGTTTTAAGCATTTCCTGCTTATCGGTTTCTGTCATGGGCAAATAGCGAAAATCCATTCCTATTCCTCCTCTTTCTTATCCTTTTTTATAAAATGGGACCGGTACGACTTTTGCTTTTTTATTCTTGCCTCTAACATCCACAACGACTTCACTGCCTATCTCTGCAGCTTCCGTTTCTATTAAAACGAGACCAACATTTTCCCCAAGGGTAGGCGACTGCGTCCCGGAGGTCACAAATCCCACTTCTTGATGATCAGGGGAAAATACAGTGTAGCCGGTACGAGGTATGCCTTTATCAATCATTTCAATACCGGCAAGCTTTCGCGGAATTCCGGCATCTTTTTGCTTTTGAAGCGCTTCTTTTCCAATGAACTCCCGGGAATCCTTCAGCTTTACAGCAAAACCCATTCCCGCTTCCAGAGGAGAAATGGTATCAGAAAGTTCCTGGCCGTACAGCGGAAGCTTCGCTTCAAAACGAAGCGTGTCTCTGGCACCGAGCCCGGCCGGCAAAAGACCGTTCGAGCTGCCGGCTTCCATTATCGTCTCCCAAATCCCGGCAGCATCCTCTGCATTACAGTAAATTTCAAATCCGTCTTCTCCGGTATAGCCTGTACGGCTTGCAAGCACCCGGCACCCGGCAATTTCTGTCTTTTCAGAAAATCGGAAAGGCTTGATTTCTTTTAAATTGGTCTGGGTTAAGGCCTGGAGAATTGCTTCTGCTTCCGGTCCTTGTAAAGCAAGAAGAGCGGTATCATTTGAAATATCTTTTATTTGAACGTCGGGACCGGCATGATCTGTTAGCCAGTTGATATCTTTTGATGTATTGGCCGCATTTAGTACGAGAAAATACTTTTCTTCATTCAGCTGATAAACAAGAAGGTCATCGACCGTTCCCCCTTGTTCATTGCATAAAAAAGTGTACATTGCCTTGCCATTTTCCAGCGCAGCCGGATTGTTTGTAAGCATCGTCTGCAGAAAAGTTTCTGCGCCTTTCCCTTCGACGATGGCCTCCCCCATATGGGAAACATCAAATAATCCAGCTTTTGTTCTTACCGCTTCATGTTCTTCTTTAATACTGCTAAAACGAACCGGCAGCTCCCAGCCTCCGAAATCCGTTATTTTTGCCCCGTACTTTTCATACAGTGGGTAGAGCGGTGTTTGCAATGGCATATATATCCTCCTTCGTTTGTAAAACAAAAAGACAGAGAAACCCCTGATGCGGGGTTTCTCTGTCCTAAAACCAGAAAGTTTCATCTCTGCGTGAGACTGTCTTCGTGGGTGGCTCGTTTACCGAGCACTCTCCAGAGATTCGTCGGATAAAAGTCTGTTTGCCTGAGAGATTCACTGCTGCTGCAGTTTGCTCCTTCGGCGCCGCTTCTCTGCATGCGGGCTCTCCCTTTATCGTCATCCGTCGTTATTCACTTTTTATATGCTTGGTGCCCCGCTGATTAACGTCATGACGGAAAACCATCCAAAAACTAAAAAAGCGACTCCTGCAAAACCGACAGCAAAAAAGTTACGGCGTCTTAATTCTCTTACTACAGCGAGAGCACACAGGATTGCCACTATTAAAAGTGTTATACCTAAAGCCATGCAGTCTACCCCCTTTAATATGTACATTAGTCTATTTACATTTTTCAAATAATTATGATATTGCTTTAATTATACCGTTTGTTTTCTTATTTTGCACCTATATTTTTTTTAACGTACAATAATCAATAGACCGGCAAACGAAAGGAGTCCTCTTTATTATGGATTGGAAGCAAATACCGTTAGGCCCTCTACAAACAAATTGTTATGTGTTGTTTAATGAAAATAAAGAAGCTGTTATTTTCGATCCCGGCGGCCATGGTGATGCGCTGAATACCTGGCTGTCCGACAACAACCTTTATCCTCAAGCTGTTCTGTTAACCCATGCTCACTTTGACCACATTGGTGCTGTAGAAGATGTGAGGCAGAAATGGAACATTCCTGTTTACCTTCATGAATTGGAGCAGGATTGGCTTACAGATCCCGAAAAAAACGGGTCATCCCGCTTTCTCGGTGATGAAGCGATTAAGGCAGAACCCGCTGATGTGTTTATTACAAAAGAATCCGAACTTCACATCGGATCTTTTCATTTTACGCTGGTTTATACTCCTGGACACTCTCCAGGCAGCGTTTCTTTTTATCATAAAGAAACAGAAACGGTTTTTTCAGGAGATGTGCTGTTTGAAAACGGCATTGGTCGGACTGACCTTCCGGGGGGAGATTACGAAACGCTTATCAAAAGTATAAATGAAGGTTTAATGCCCCTTCCTGAAGAAACAGCAGTCGCCTGCGGTCATGGGAACGTTACTACAATTGGAAATGAGATGGCCTCTAATCCTTTTCTTCATGGATTTTCTTAAAGCAATACTGGAATACAAAGCAAAAAGGCTCTCGAGGAGAGCCTTTTGTTTTGGAAAAAAACGGCTTTTCTAATGAAAACCGGTTTCCATCATAAATGTAGTGTAATAAGTAAATCCTACAAAAAAGACGGTTAAGTAAATGCCAAAAATATAAACATACATTCGTTCAGATAAGTTCATGAAGCCCAATCCCAGAAAAACAGCGGTCTGCGCGAAAAAGAAAACAGACATTTGAAACATGTCCCCTACAAAGAAAAGCACTGCAAATACAGTCGTCCAAAAAGAAATCACCCGAAACATGCGATCCATTCAACATACCCCCTTTTCTTATCATTAGCGCTATTATGTATGCCCTTTAAATAAGAGTAGTTGTATATAGTATATAGCAGAAAACTTCTATTTGTAAATGCTTTCAAAGCTTTAGTTCGCTGATTCATAATAAAAGGAGTGGCTTCGTTCCTTTCCGTTCTCCAGCTGCGCTGTAATCTTGATACGTGACCTGCCGGATACCGGAGCGGTAGAGTCCACCACCGCCATTGCTTCCGGAAAAATATATTCTTGTTTTCCCTCCTGCTTTCCATCCTGATACCATTTCTTTTCTGCATTTTGAAGCGTCCATTCCAGCCTGATACTTTGTTCATGAAGCACAGCATTTTGTTTGTGTATGGCATAGCTTCCGACCATGAGCAGGGCCAGCCCGGCACAGAGCGCACATACGGCTGCAGCTATCGGCATCATTCCTCCCTTTTGATCCAGCCTCCATCCCTCCCTATAACCGACAGGCGGAATCCTGCAGCCGTCTCCCACGTACGTCCATTTTTTTCTGTTACTGTAATATAAGCACCGTAGTCTCTTGGCTCCACGTGAAAGGTTTCCACGTTCTGGAGAACAATTTCAAATCCTTCATTGTTTTTTCTCCGTACAATCCGGTCCTCCCGCTGCTCGTAAAGACGTTCATCTGCCGGCTCTTTTATGACCAGGCGGCTGTCTTCTATTTCTAATTCATGCGCGTAGTCAAAATCTGTTTTAAGCTGTTGAAAAAACATCGGAATGTCCTGCCTTCCTTTTATCAAATCATTTGAAAATACTCCTATGAATGGGATAATCAGCACAACCACAATAAGCGTTATTGCCAGAGACAGTACTGTTTCAATAAGAGTAAAACCTGACTCTTTATCCGTGTACATATAAACATTTTTCCGCAGTTCGTTTATTTTGCGCCTCCCATTCTACACAAACCGTTGTTCCGCCCTTTTCCTTAGAGCTGTGTACAGAATATATGCCCTGTCGTCTATTTAATTGATAGGGCTGTTTCGTGACATCTGCTGTGTTTACGAGCCAGGCTTCTTCTTCCAGAACGGCCAGCGCTTTCTGCTCTTCCTGCACCGAACGTATTTCTATAGAAGCGGTGGTATACAAAGGAAGCACAAACAGCCCGGCAAAAAGTATTAAAGCAAGGGCCCCGGTAGATTCAAGCAGCGTAAACCCCTCATCCCATTGGTTCAATATAAAACCTCCCGCTGCCGAGAAGAAAAACAAGCCTGTATCGTTGATTTGGTGTATCAATTGTTAAAGTTCCCGGCCGGCGGATATTGCCGTTTGCCGTAAAAACGACATCTGATTCTTTTAGACTGGCACTTTCTACAGACACCCCTTTCGGCATTTTTTTTGATTCTACAGCTGATGAATGAAAGGGCTTAATACTATAGGATCCGAGGCTGGAGTTAAACAAGAACTGGGTTACCTCTTCGTGGGAATACGCGTAGTGCTGGGCAAACAACAAATCTTCTTCAAGCGTATGCAGAAACCGCTCGATTTCTTTTTCCTGGTAAAACGTATAAAGGCTGTGAATGGGCCAGGCCGTGAATATGACGAGCATTAACAGCACAATAAGCATTTCAGTCAGCGTATGCCCTTTTTCATTAAAACCTGCTGCCATTAAGACCCTTTGCGTACTTTCCCGTTTTCCAGAACGAGCGTCGATTCATCCGGGCAGGTTATTCTATCGACATATTCTGCCTGCTGAAGTTCGCTGAGGGAAGACGGGGCTTTATTATACTCCACAGCGTATGCGGCCGCCTGGGATTCCAGCAGTTTAATCGTGGCGTCGCAGCCTTTATTCTGCGCCACTCCGTTATTGGTAACCACATTGGGGATGGCTATTAATAAAAGGACGGTAATAATCAACAGGACAATAAGCATTTCCACCATCGTAAATCCTGATTCTTTCCTATTTCTTTTTCTCATGCGCCGTTTCTCCTTTGAATAATAATTTTTAACAGGGCTTCAATATTTTCTTCCTGAATCTGCTCAAGTTTTGTTACCTTTTCCTGCAGTATGATAAATTCTTCTTCTGCAAATGGTACTTTTTCTGATATAACCGGCATCTGCCTGCCTCCTTTTTAAATAGCGTTCATTAGTTCAAACATAGGTAAAAATACAGCGAGAAATAAGCTGAGCACAATAAAACCAACAGCCGAAAATAAAACAGGCTGAAAAATCATTACCGCTTTTTTGACCTTTTCTTCAAGAAGATGCAGAAGCCTTTCACTATAAAACGATAAATGACTTCCCAACTTACCGGAGGCCTGGCCGTGGGCTATAACAAATTTCATCTCTTCCTGGAATACGTTTAGTGCTTCCAATGCATCGGCTAACGGCTGGCCTTCCCTAAGGCGCTCTTTCAGCGCATGTCCCTGTTCCTGAAAAAATAAAAAATGATCCTGTTTTTCAAACACAAGGCAGGCATTATGTATAGACAGTCCTCCTTTCAACAGACTACTCATTTGAAATGAAAAATACTGGGTAAGAAATAATCTAATGTAAGAGGAAAATAGAGGAATCCGCATGAGAAGTTCTACTTTTTTCGTTGGGGAAATCCGCCTGAAGTAAACAGCCCACCAAAGCATCAGCACTATCCCTCCTGCGATAGGAGGAATAAGCAGATAAGGCGCATAGCGGACGCCTATAAACACTGCATTCGTAAATAGGGGCAGCTCTACATGCAGGGAAGTGAACAATTGTTCAAATTGGGGGAAAAGATATTGCAGCATCACAAATCCAATCATAAAAAGAATCCAAATTAACAGCAGAGGATACATCGACATTTTCTTTAGTTCGTGCAGAACGCCAAGTCTTCTCGCATAGTGTCTGCCGGCATCTTCGAGTCCCCGGTTAAGCGTGCCCGACTGCTCCGAAAAATAAACAAATGCGGTAACGTCAGCCGGGAAATGAAGCGGAGCCAGCAGATCATGAAAGGAACTTCCTTTTTTTAATTCTTCTATCATCCATTCCACTTTTTCTTTAATATGCTGCGGCTGTTCCCACGTAAGCAGATGAAGGGCTTGATCAAGGGTATATCCATTTGTGAGCAGTTCTCCGCATTTTTCCAGAAAAGATGCTTTTTCTTTCTTTTTCCACTTATCTTTCACTGGTTTCCTCCTTTTCGAGGAAATAGTGAGCCGGCAGCAGTTGAAAAGCCGCTGCTTTTGTTAATTGACGGCGGTAAGCCGGGTTGGATTGATGGGAAGAACGGAGAGGGTTCTGAAGAGCTTCTTTCAGGCTGGAGCCCGTTAACATGTCATAGACGGGGAATCTGGAGGCATGCTGATGGTTCGAGCATAACGGTGAGCAGGGAGCCGGGGAACACCAGCTGCAATAACGAAGCATGAGCTGCTGGGTAGATACTGCAAGCAGCGTTTCCGTGAGGTCAAGGCTGGAACAACCAAAGTCATAAAACCGCTGCAGCGCACTGACCGGTGATTTAGCATGCATCGTAGTCAGTACCAAATGTCCTGTCAATGCAGCACGTATGGCGAGGCGGGCTGTTTCCGCATCACGGATTTCTCCTACCATAATAACGTCCGGGTCCTGGCGCATCGAGGCTTTTAATAATTCGGTATAGGTCAGTCCGGCTTTTGTATTGACGCTCATTTGGATGTAAGCATCGTTTTTTATTTCTACCGGGTCTTCTATACTGATAACCCTTACACGTTTTTTTATTTCATTCATTAACGTATACAAAGAGGTGGTTTTTCCTGATCCTGTAGGACCTGTTAGTACAATCATACCGTTGGATTTGTTCATAAGGGAGGTAAATACTTTTCTAATGTGGGAGTCAAATGACAAATACTGCATCGTCTGACCGGCCGTTTGAGGTAAAATGCGAATCGAGAGGCTTTCTTTAAACTGTGATGGAATCGTAGAAAATCGTAGATGAACGGGCGGTGAAGTATAGCGGATAAATATAGAGCCGTTTTGGGGACGTCTTTGTTCTCCTATATCCATGCCCGCTCTAAACTTAAAATGGGCTGTCAACCTGTCGGATTGACGCGATGAAATAGCGTGACTGAAATAAAGCATTCCTTTAACCCGAAAATAAACAGCCGTTTCCTTGTCTTTCGGATGAAAGTGAATATCTGAGGCATGCAGCGCCAGCGCTTTATCTATCAGCAGCCTGCTTTGTTTTTCAATATCCTGCAATCACTGATTCACCTGCTTTCCTGTAGAATATTATTAGTGTACTCTATCTAATAGAATTTGAAAAGCTTTCGAACTAAATAAATTCTATTTTTTTACTTTTTAACACATCTTTATACCTAATATTCATCTGCTGTTTCTAAAAAGACGGCCATTCTCCGTTGTGTGAACGGAAAACAGCCGCATTGCTTTTACATTTTATTTTGCACAGACTCCAACTTTCTTTTCATCTGCTTTCCTTCTTTATCTCGGCGGTCATCAATTCGAATATTGGTAGAAACCCGCTGCGCTCCTCTTTTGAATGGAATTTCATGAATTTCTTCTATAATTGCCAGAAGATCTTTCATGTCTCCTTCAATCAATGTACTCATTGGTGTCAGCTGAACATCGATTTTATCTGTGTGCTGATTCAGTACTTTCTCAATTTCTGCCACGTCTTCGCTCATTCCTGTGTCTTTTCCAATTGGTACTACTGTAATATCAATAATTGCCATAGTATCCCCTCTCTTTTTTCTGTAGAAGTTGATAAGCCAGAACAGCAGCTCTGATATGTTGTTCTGCCGGCTCCGCACACGCTATCTGCTTTTGAGTCCAGTAGGACATGCGCAGAAACCATTTGTGCCATAGACTCGTGCTGGCTTTGTAGAGCCAGGTATAGCCAGCAAAGGCAAAAGCTGCATTCAGCCAGGCACTTACTGCCGCTGCTGTGGATAGTCCTAACAGACCCCACAAAACACCTGTACACATAACAAAACCTGCAAAATAGAAAATCACTGCATTGGTTGAACAATAGCGGTTTGTTATAACTGCTTCTTTTATTCCATTAACGTTTTGAATTGTTTTTAAACCTGTATAAGAAAAAACTTTGTGTTCCGCCCCATGATATTGTCTCCACTCTTTCGGAAAAATAAAATGGGAGCCGAAAAAAAGGAGTACAGCTGTATAAAAAGGAAGTCCTGCTATCTCCCACCCTCCAACGCTTATCCCGCCTGCCGCTCTTATACCAAGCAGAAGTACCAGTAAAAATAAGCCTGCTTTGTAACCAGCAGGCAGGGACTGGAGTAAGATCCAGCTTATTTTACACATGTTTATTTTCGTTTTGTTTAACGCATACACATTCTGCCGTCCCTGGTGCTGGATACAAATGCTTATGTGCTGCTTCCCGAAAAACATAACGCCTTTTTGAAAAGAAAGGCCTTTCATCAGGGTGTCTCCTCCGTCTGTACAAATTGTTCCGTTACCCAGTAATCCCCGTCCATATCGTCCGTTTCTTCAAATACCGGATCAAAAAAGCGAAGGTCTTCCGTATTCATTTCCTCATGCTCTTTCCATGTATGCAGATAGGTAATAACTGCTTCTTCGGCTTCGGTATTGTTCAGAACAACTTCAATACTGCCGTCATTACCGTATGTTTCGTAGTCATCTGCCTGGTTGGGAAACGTAAATAAAACTCCATCTTCTTTTATTTCCCCTGTATCTTCAAAGATCATTTCCTCACTATGCCGAAGTGTTATTACTGCTTCACCTATTTCGCTGCCGGCCAGCGCTTCTCCATGTCGGTCCAGAAAAGTAACGCCTATGTAATCCGTGCCTGTAATGCCGTCATCCGGCGAAGCCTGCCAGCTCCACTCCGCCTCTAATAAAGTGCGTTCGTCTTCTTCTGTAAGCTGTGGAGTCCAGTTGACGCTCTCGCTGAGTTCTTCATTTGTTATGGACTCTGTCTGATTAAGATAATACATACCGCTGGCAAACATAAATACTGTAAGAATAAGCGGAAGTATAACAACTAGTTTGTTGCTTCTAAACATACGCGGCTCCTTTCTGCAGATACAAAGAAAAAGGCTCCTTGGAAAACCGGAGCCCTGTTTTTAGTCCTGATACATAAATTTAGCTCCTGCAATGCCAGGGTTGGTCATCTCTTTGGCATTCAGTATTTCATCGAGCTCTTCTTCAGAAAGAATTCCTCTCTCCAGGCAGATCTCCCTTACGCTCCGCCCGGTTTCAATGGCCTCTTTAGCAATTCTTGAGGCAGCTTCGTAACCGACATGCGGGTTGATAGCTGTAATAATCCCTACACTTTTCTCTACCAGGTCTTTATTATGCTCGGTGTTTGCTGTGATTCCATCTACGGCGAACTCTTTAAATACTTCCAGTCCATTCTGCAGGATCGATAAAGACTGCAGCAGATTAAAAACGAGCACTGGCTCCATTACATTTAACTCCAGCTGGCCGGCTTCGGAAGCCAGACTGATTGTGTGATCATTTCCGATAACCTGGAAGGATATCTGATTAATGACTTCACACATGACCGGGTTTACTTTCCCGGGCATAATAGAAGAGCCGGGCTGACGAGACGGCAGGTTAATTTCATTAAATCCGGTCCGCGGCCCCGAACTCATTAACCGAAGATCGTTGGCAATTTTGGATAAGTTTATCGCATGCACTTTCAACGCAGCCGAAAGTTCCGTATACGCATCCGTATTCTGTGTCGCATCAACAAGATTTTCCGCACTGAAAAATGGCATATCGGTAAGGTTAACAAGATGCTTGGCTGCCCGGACAATGTATTCTGGTTTTGCATTCAAACCGGTACCTACTGCCGTAGCCCCCAGATTAATTTCATACAAATGCTCTACGGCCCGTTTAATACGTCTTAAATCACGGCCCAGTACTCTTCTGTAAGCGCCGAACTCCTGGCCAAGTCTAATAGGAACAGCATCCTGCAGATGTGTTCGTCCCATTTTTATAACATCATCGAACTCTTTTTCTTTGATCTCCATTGCCGAAATTAACTCTGCCAGCGACTCCTCCAGCCCTTTTGACAGGTGCAGCGAGGCAATATGAATCGCTGTAGGGAAAGCATCATTCGTAGACTGGGCCATGTTCACATGCGTATTAGGACTTACCATAAGGTACTGTCCTTTTTCACCGCCCAGAATTTCAATTGCCCGGTTGGCAATTACTTCATTGGCATTCATATTAAATGACGTGCCGGCACCACCCTGAATGGCGTCAACAATGAATTGATCATTAAATCTGCCTTCTATTACTTCATCTGCTGCCTGTACAATGGCTTCGGATATGTTTTCACGCAGGACACCAACTTCGGTGTTGGCAAGGGCGGCCGCTTTTTTTACATATCCAAATGCTTTAATTAATTCCGGATGCGGCGGATAGCCGGTAATAGGGAAATTTTCCTTAGCACGTATCGTTTGGATGCCGTAATATGCTTCTGCCGGTACCTGCTTTTCACCTAAAAAATCTCTTTCCGTCCTGAATTCAGTCATTTTTTTACTCCCTTTATTTTAGTTTTTCTCCAAATAATGATCCCATAAGTGCTACAGCAGCCTCTGCCGTCTTGTTTCTTTCGTCCAGGATCGGGTTCACCTCAACAAACTCTGCACTTGTAATGATATCAGCTTCTGCCAGAATTTCCATCGCTAAATGGCTTTCCCGGTAACTCATTCCCCCGGGAACCGGCGTGCCGACTCCTGGAGCATCATGCGGATCAAGGCCATCCAGGTCCAGACTCAGATGGACTCCATCGCATTCGCCCACATGCCGAATCGTTCTGTCCATCACTTCTGCCAGGCCGAGGCGGTCTACTTCATGCATTGTAAACACAAGCATTCCGGTTTCTGAAATATAGTCTTTTTCTCCGTCATCCAAATCTCTTGCCCCAATAATAACAACATGTTCCGGCTTTATTTTTGTTCCGTTCTGATGAATATTCACCAAGTCTTCATGGCCCCTGCCAAGAGATACCGCAAGCGGCATACCGTGAATATTTCCGGAAGGGGAAGTTTCTGCTGTATTTAAATCTCCGTGGGCATCGTACCAAATAACCCCCATTTTCTCAAAATGAGCAGCAGCGCCTGCGATACTGCCAATGGCAATACTGTGATCTCCCCCTAAAATTAAAGGGAAACGGGAGTTCATTAAAATGCGGGAAACCCGCTCTGCTAATTTTTCACTCGTATTCCGCACTTCAGTAAAATTTGTAAGGTTTTCTTCTTCCGGTGCTTGGGCACCGGCCGTGTTCGATACTTCTATATTACCAGCATCTTCGATGTCGCACCCGATTTTTCTGAGCCTTTCTACAATTCCTGCATATCGTATGGCACTGGGGCCCATATCGACGCCTCTTCGACTTTGTCCTAAGTCCATAGGCACGCCGAGCATCGTAATCTGCTTTTTCATATGTATTCCCTCATCTCTTTCTGAAATGTTGCTATTTTCACTTTAACTAAATGTTTTTTTGGCCAGCCAGGCGGCACCGATTACTCCCGCATCATTTCCAAGGGAAGCGGTTGAAAATTCCACGCTGTCTCTGACTCTTTCAAGTGCATACGTATCAAAATGAGAACGAAGCGCCTGCAGCAGACTTTCTCCAGCAGCGGAAACTCCACCGCCGATTATAAATTTTTCCGGATTTAGTACGTTTCCTATATTGGCTGCGGCAAGGCCGAGATAATGCAGCGATTCATGTATAGAAGCCCGGGCTGCCTCATCACCGGCTGCGGCAAACTCAAATAATTCTTTCGTCGTAAGTTCTTTTCCCTGCGCCAGATGTTCTGCAAGAACAGAAGTGGGGTTCTCTGCCGCTGCTGCTTTCGCAAGCCTTACCATTCCCGTTGCGGAAGAAACGGTTTCCAGGCAGCCGGTTTTGCCGCAGTTGCACGGAGCCCCGCCCTCGGCAATAACGGTCACATGCCCTATTTCCCCAGCCATTCCCTTTGTACCGTGGATGATCTCTCCGTTAATGATGATACCCCCGCCGACACCGGTGCCAAGCGTTAGAAAAATCACGTCATCGGCACCGCTTCCGGCGCCCTGCCAATATTCTCCAGCAGCTGCCAGGTTGGCATCGTTATCTACTACAACCGGAATTCCTAATGCTTCCGATAGTTCATCTGCGATAGGATATTTTTTCCACCCGACATTGACAGCCAGATCGATAATTCCGTGTTCCATGTCAATGAAACCTGGGACTCCAACACCGGCTGCTGTGCAGTCTTTTTTATCGATACCTGCCTTTTCCAGATGTTTTTCTGCAGATGCAGCGATATCCTGAACAATAAAGCTGCCGGCGTCCGCTTTATTTGTTGGAATGGACCATTTATCCACCATTTTTCCTTCCGTTGTAAATACAGCCATTTTTACCGTTGTACCGCCAACATCAATGCCAATAAGGTACGTTTTATTCATTCCTGTCTGCCCCTTTTTTGCTGCTCTATTTGCTTTTCACTTGAGATAATTCGTTTTGCCTGCAGGTAAGCTGTTTTATCTACCATGCCCTGCTGATAAAATTCAGTGAATTCCTGATCCATCATGTCCAGATCCACCATCCGGTCTCTCGTATAGATGATCGTTCCTCTATTAATGAGCCATTTCCTCACATCTGCTATTGTTTTCATATTCTCGCTGAACAAGCTCAAACCCTTCTTTCTTAGGAAATCTCTTCCAGCCTCTCTTCGACCAGATCAAAATCCAATTCCTCTTCCGGCGGGCGCTCCCCCTCGGTTCTTCTTGCTTCAGTAAGGGCTTTCTCCGCTTGTTCCGGCTGGGAAAGCTCTATATACGTTAAGGCCAGATTATAGTGAGCTTCGGCGAAATCCGGTTCAAGTTCAATCGTCTGCTCAAAATAACGGCCTGCCTCTTCATAATTTTCTAAATAGGATTCTGTATATCCTAGTAAAAATATGGTCTGGACGTCTTCCGTATCACTATTTTCCCGGGTATTCAAAAGAAGGTTTCTGGCTTCCTCATATTCTCCGTCTTCCGCAAGGTCTCTTGCCATCTGCTGGTCCATCATAGCTGATCCGGCTTTGTTTTCGTTGGTCATTCCAAACCAATACAATCCCATCGTCAGGACTGCTGTTCCTACTAAAAGGGGAAGCTGTGTTTTTCTGCGGCCGCTGTTAGGAAGATGCACCGCTCCCGCTGCAAGAAATCCACCGATTAACCCACCGATATGGGCACCATTATCTATAGCGGGTACTGCAAATCCAAACCCAAGGTTAATCGCAAGAATAATCAGCACGTTAAATCCCATCGTCCGGAAAAACAGTTTCTTATGAATCCATCCAAAATAAAGCAGGGCTCCAAAGCATCCGAAAATAGCGCCGGATGCTCCGGCCGACACTTGCTCATTAAAAGAAAAACTGGCAAGCGAACCTACTGCAGCTGCAGCTGTATAAATAAACAAAAAGCGCCGGGTGCCGAAAATTCGTTCCACAGCCCCTCCAAGGTAGAACAGCGCTAGCGAATTCATAAATAAGTGGAGAAAACCAATATGAAGAAAAGCAGCAGACAAGAGTCTCCACCACTCCCCGTCCATAATTGCCGGGTTGTATTTCGCACCATAGTCAATCAACGTAGCCATGTTCATACTGCCTCCGGCCTGTTCAAGCAGGAAAAACATGATAAAAATCGAAGCCAGCAGGGCATAAGTAAGCAGCGGTTTCCCATACAAAAAAAGGCTGCGCTCTTTGGTTTCGATTTCTTCCTGCTGCCTTTCCACTTCTTCCCGGTAGCCGCGGGTCCGGGCTTTTAGCTCCTCTTCTGGTTCTTCTACATTCCAGATGGACCGTTCTTCTTCCCAGCCTGACTCTTTTTTTAATATAATCGACAGGACGCTGCCCGGAAGATCGGCAATCTTTCGTTCTCCGTCGTTTGATAACAGAAAGGACTGCTCAAACACTTTCGAATCCAGCATAGCTTTACAAGGGGCGTCCATATCAACAGGCGGATAGGATGTGATATATACATTATAAAATAGGATTTTCCTTGTTCCCAGCGCTTTTTTGATCGCCGGTGCTGCCTTTTCCGCCTCCTCCTGGTCTTTTTCAAGGCGGTTGAACCAGTCGTACTCGACGCGGGCTACACGTACAAGCACGGTGCCTTCTGCTGTTTCCTTTTCAAGCCATATCTGCTTTTTATCTTTGCTTTTTTCAAAAACCCTGAAACGTTCATGAACGACTAATCGATGAATAAATTTCCAGTATATGTGCGTTTGCAGGGCAATATTCATGATAGCTATCCTCCTGGGTTTATCCGGCTGATAATCGAACGGGCTGCTTCCTCGAAATGCTCATATTCTGCAAGCGGAGGCTTCCCTTCCTGCCGAGGTTCTTTTCTTGTGTTTAAGTAAATGCATTCCATGCCCGCTTCCATCGATGCTTGTACATCAAGCGGCCACGAGTCCCCCACATAGAGACTTCTGGAAGGCTGGCTATTAGTTTTTTCAAGTACTTCCGTAAATATTTCGCTGTTTGGTTTTTTAATTCCCAGCTCTGCTGAAATATGCACTCGTTCCTGCGGGATATACTTTTCAACATGAAGCGCTTTCCATTTATTCAGCTGTGTCTCTTTGTTTCCGTTCGTTATAATTCCTAAATGAACATCCGCCTGGTGCAGCTCTTCAAAAAGTTCTTTCAAACCCTCGTAAGGTTCAACGAATTTGGCTACTTCTCTTTCATACTGGTCATGGAAAAGCATCGCTTCTTCTTTATTCATTTCAATATTGTAGCAGTTCATCGTTTGGGTAAAACGCTCCACCCGATACTGTTCGTAGGTTAATATATCCTGTTCCATTTCTGTCCAAAGCTTGTCGCAGTAATATTTAAACGTGGTAAACCATTCTTTCTCATCTATATGCCCCATCGCCGCATCGGGATGGTATCTGTTTTGAAATGTATAAATAATTGATTTCTCAAATGCCAGTTCATGACTGTATAACGTGTTATCCAAATCAAAAAAAATGCTTTCCCACCTCATAATTGCCCCCTCTTTGCTTCTCTATTATAGCAGGGGTTTCCGCTATTTTCGACTTTTGGCATCTATCGTATAAGCCAAAAGATCAGCAGACACAGTCCGCCGCCGGTTACTGTACAAATCGTATTCACTACTTCATTATCCGCCCATTTCCATCCCCCGGCTTTTAACGTGCCGAGACCGCAGTGCGATTGTTTTTCAGTTAAGATTCCGCACCGTCGGCATCGATAGGTCACTTGAAAAAAAGCGCCCGCCCCGGTGTCCGCCAGGTTGCCGGCAAATCCTGCTGCAGCAACGATCACCGCTGTTGCATAAATGGAAGAAAATGATGATGAAAATAAATAAGCTGCCGCACTTCCTAAAAAAGCTGCTCCCAGCAATGCAGCAGCTGTTCCCGGAGCTGTTACGGCCCCAGACGTTCCTGGGGGCACCTCCTGCCCTCCCGGAAAAAGGTACGCCCGGCTGTTCGAGCGGCTCCCCCACTCAGAGGCCCATGTATCTGAAGCCGCCGCTGCCAGAGATCCCGCGAAAGCGGCAATCCACAGCTCGCTGCCGGTAAACCAATAAAGCAGAGCACTGACAGCTGCTGCACCTCCATTGGCCAATACCTGTGCGGTCCGCCTTGCTCCTTCTCCTGCATTAATTTCCTCCGCTTCCTGATTATCCGGAAGAAAAGAAAACAAAGAAGAGGTAACAAAAAAAAGCAGCAGCAGTGAAAATCCCTGCCAGCCTAAGCCAAACCAAATTACGCTGCCGAGTAAAGCCGCTGTGCAAGCCCCGCCAGCCGTTAATGCGGCTGCTTTATATGCAGCCGCGGCACCGCCAAATATGAAAAGATATGCCGTGATCATTTGTAAATAACGCCCTTTTCCGTAATGACCGCCTGTACGGGTATATCATGCGCTTCTCTTGGAACGTGCTCGATCAGCTGATAGTCAAAAGCAAGAGAACACGTATACGTTCGGCAGTTCTCCAAAAATCGGTCGTAATAACCACCACCGAATCCAACGCGGTACCCTTCCCGGTCAAAAACCATTCCCGGAACTATAATCAGATCAAAGTTATTTTTATTCCATTCCTCTTTTCCATGCGGTTTTGGTTCCATAATTCCCGCAAAGCCTTCCTCTAAATCATGGAAGGAATCAATGCTGTAAAAATGAAGGGAGCGGTGCATGGGATCCACCTTAGGTACCGCTATCTGTTTATGCTGTTTCCATGCCTTTTCAATGATGGGCTTTGTGTCGATTTCCCTGCCTGTCGCTAATGTGACTGCTATTTTATCCGCTTGTTTCCAAATATCAGAAGTAAATAAATATTCATACACCTGATGCTGCATTGTTTTATGTAGAACCGGGGTCAGTGTGTTGGAATGCTGGTGCATTTTTTCTCTTAATTTCCTTTTATCGTTCATTGCTGCCTCCTTGACGTTACGGATTCAAATTTCATTATATCGCGCATTCACCATAAAGGCTGAGATCTTTTTTTCCAAAAAAAATAAGCAGAGGAGATAATCTCCTTCTGCTTATTTTGTTTCGCGGTGGATCGTATGCTTTCTTAAACGCGGGCTGTATTTTTTCATTTCAATACGCTCTGGGTTTGTGCGCTTGTTTTTAGAAGTCATGTAATTACGATCTCCTGTTTCCGTGCAGGCCAGGGTAACTTGTACTCTCATAACAATATCCCTCCCCTTTCTTTATCTTCAATCATACTTAACAATGATAGCAAATCCCATCTTGTCTATCAAGTGTTTTTTCTTTTCAGCACTTCCATTTTCCATATTAAATTTCAGCATGAAGCTTATTCGTCTGTTTCTTCTGTTGTTTCTTCTTCTCCCTGCTGTTCAATCACTTCTTCGTTCTCGGCATCTACTTCCGGCCGTTCTTCTTTAAGTTCGAAGTAGGCATCCATCGCCTCGCGTGCGATAGTATTCGCTACGCCATTGCGGCCGCCGTTTTCTGCCAAATACGTATAGGGCACGATAACCGCAATGGCTACTTCAGGGTTGTCATACGGCGCATATCCAACAAAAGCCTGGTTTACCGCATTCTCCACGAGCTCGCCTGAACTTTCGCTTCTAACCGTCACCTGTGCAGTTCCCGTCTTTCCGGCTGCTTGGTAAGGCGCATCGCCAAAGTAGCTGCGGGCGGTTCCACTGGATCCTTCCACGACCTCAAGCATCCCTTCCTGGGCCATTTCTATATACTCGTCGTCAACGCTTAATTTATTCATTATTGAAGGCTGTATCTGCTGGGAGATAGCTCCCATATTGCTTTTGTCCGGATCGGATCGGCGCACTTCTTTTACAAAATGAGGCTCAATCCGATACCCGTCATTGGCAATTGTAGCTACATACTGAGCAAGCTGCATCGGCGTATACGTATCAAACTGGCCGAAGCTCAGGTAAAGAAGATTTCCCGGATCTCCGTATCCTCCGGAAATCCCGGCTGATTCCGATGGAAGGTCAATACCTGTTTCTGTGCCAAGGCCGAATTGATTGTAATAATACCGCAACGTATCATAAGCTTCCTGCACGTTACCCGTATCAAATGAACCTCCGCGCTCATAATTGGCCAGTCTCATCGCAATCTCTGACATGTAAATATTGGAAGACTGCTCCAAAGCTCCAAGGTAATTAACATTCCCAATACTGTCAGACGCTGAACTGATCGAAGAGGTTCCCGGGAGATTAATTGGTGTATCATTAATATACGTATCCGGCGTTACTGCGCCTTCCTGAAGACCTGCCAGCACTGTGGCCATTTTAACGGTTGATCCCATTTCAAACGAACTGCTGACAGTCCCCACCTGATCCCGGTAGCCGGAGGCAGCAAGTACTTCTCCCGTACTTGGTTCAATCATAACTGCATAGGCGTCTTCCTCGTTTACGAAGTTGCCGGACTGCCCGCCTACTTGTTCATCTACAATCGTTTCCAAGTCCTGCTGCAGCGCCATATCTACGGACAACACCAGGTCATTGCCCCGTCGTCCCGTCGTTTCTGCACCATTACCTGCAGCTTCCTCTGAGTTCAGCAGCTCTCCTTTTACCCCGCGGAGCGCACTTTCGTATTCTTCTTCCAGAAAGCTTGTTCCAACCAGATCGGAGCGATCGTAGCCGAGAGCCAGGTATTCATCAATTGTTTCACGAGGGATGGAGCCAACAGAACCGAAAAAGCCGGGAAATGACTCATCAAACACATACTGCCTGTTCGAATCTCTTAGTAAATCCACTCCCGGCAGTTCTTCAAGGCGTACGCTTACTTCATGCGCTTCTTCTCTCGTTAAATTTTCTTTTACTCTTTGCGGTGAATCATTATACCCGGATATCATTTCCCGCCATACTGCCACGGTTTCAAGCTCTGTCCCTTGAATATCATTTAACTGTTCATCCGTAATTCTTTCCAGCTGCAGGTCATAAGGATCTTCTCCATCTTCTCCTGCTGCTGCCATTTCTTCTTCGGAGAGAAGAGCTTCCGCTTCTTCTTCCCGTGTAAGAAGCCAGTAGTCTCTTAAGTCTCTATCCGTAATTCCCTCTGTATCCATTTCCAGATATCCGCTCAGCTTTTCAGCAATATCCAATCTTTCTTCATCAGATACGCTTGATGAGTTCGTATATGTAAGTGAGAGAATTAACTGATTGTCTACAGCGATTTCGCCGTTTCTGTCATACATCACTCCACGAGGCGCATCAATTCTTGTTACAGGTTCGCTCGCTTCTTCCAGATCTTGTTCAAAGCTGTCCCCTTGTACGATTTGTATAAATCCCAACCTTAATATTAGTGCAGAAAAAAGTATAAACACTGCGAAAAAAAGCACATTCAATCGTCTAGGAAGATGACTTTTTCTGGTTTTTCTTGATGCCACTGCAATCCCTCTTTCTTTGATACGGACTCGTACGATTTGGACCTTTAGTGTCCGGGCGCGTACCCTGATTTTACCATACTCTACGTACGATAAAAAGAAAGCAGATGGTTCATCTTTTTCAAAAGAAAAGGTAATGACAAAAAAAGACACCGATTATCATTTATCGATAATCGGTGTCTGCTTTAACTTATTAAGGCTGTATTGCTGCATCCTGCAAAATAAATTAATTATTTAGCTTCTGAATAACGCTTTTCTACTTCATTCCAGTTAATGATGTTCCAGAATGCATCAATATATTCAGGACGACGGTTCTGGTATTTAAGGTAGTATGCATGCTCCCATACATCCAAACCTAAGATAGGCGTTTTGCCTTCCATGATTGGGGAATCCTGGTTAGCTGTGCTCATAATCTCAAGCTCTCCGCCGGATAGTACGAGCCATGCCCAGCCGGATCCAAAGCGGCCGGTTGCTGCAGCTGCGAACTCTTCCTGAAATTTCTCAAAGCTGCCAAACTTGCTTTCAATTGCACTTGCAAGATCTCCGCTTGGCTTGCCGCCGCCATCCGGGCTTAGGATCTGCCAGAAGAATGTATGGTTGGCATGGCCGCCGCCGTTATTTCTAACTGCTGTACGGATATTTTCAGGAATGGAATTAAGGTCTCTAATAAGGTCTTCTACATCTTTACCTGCAAGATCGTCATGACCTTCCAATGCTGCATTAAGTTTTGTTACGTAAGTGTTGTGATGCTTGTCGTGATGAATCTGCATCGTTGTTGCGTCTACATGAGGCTCTAGTGCGTTTTCTGCGTAAGGTAGTTTAGGTAATTCGTAATTTGACAATTAAATCTCCTCCTTGGAATGTAAACGTGTAATAAAAATCAAAAAATATAGCTTTCAGCTATACAACATAAATAAATGTAACAAAACAGTGACAAATTTACAATCAATATGCTGTTTCTGCCATTTATTTCTATTGTAGACACTAATCTCTATACCCAGCCCTATTATTCTTTAAACTAAAGAAAACACAAAAAAGCACACAGATGTGTGCTTTGAATAATTGTAATGGTGGACCCTGTAGGACTCGAACCTACGACCGGACGGTTATGAGCCGTCTGCTCTAACCAACTGAGCTAAGGGTCCTTCACATGGGGCGGCTGATGGGAATCGAACCCACGAATGCCGGAACCACAATCCGGTGCGTTAACCACTTCGCCACAACCGCCATGTAAGTATTCTTTTTTTAATATGGTAGCGGCGGAGGGAGTCGAACCCCCGACCTCACGGGTATGAACCGTACGCTCTAGCCAGCTGAGCTACACCGCCATATGGCTCCACAGGCAGGATTCGAACCTGCGACCGATCGGTTAACAGCCGATAGCTCTACCACTGAGCTACTGTGGAATATCCTGTTACTATGTATAAACGTCTTCTAACAGCGACATTTATCATAATACCACGATAATAATAGAACGTCAATGCTTATTTTTTAATAACAGATCAGGTAAAAATAAGATATAGAAAGTAAATACCGTTTCCTACGAGCAGCACGCCTTTCAGCACAACACTCACTAGAAAACCAACCAAAGAACCGGTTCCAACCCGGCCCAGCTTCTGCCACGATTTTTCCCCGGAGATGATTTCACCAATAACCGCTCCTACAATTGCACCGATTAACACGCCTACAATTGGAATGATAAAGGGACCGACAATTAAACCAATGATACTTCCCCACGTGGCCGCTTTCGATCCACCGGTCCGTTCTATTCCATAATACTGCACCGCATAATCAATAATAAACAGCAGCGCTGCAATAATAATCTGGCTTATCCAGAACCAGGCGGTAAGCGTACCGAACCCTTCGGCTGCAGCAATCAAAACAACGGCTGCAATAAAGAAAATCCCGCCGGGAACAATCGGGTAAATTAATGCGATCAGGGCAAGTGCATAAGCCATAAAGGCCAGCGCATAAAAAATATAGTCCATTTTTTTCCTCCTTTTAAAAACGTCCGCTGCCTTTGAAAGGTCAGCGGACGAAATCATTTGGTTATATCATACGATATTAATCGCGTTCATGTAAAACGGCTTCAGCAATATTTACACTGTGATCGCCGATTCTTTCCAGGTTGCTGATAATATCTACAAAAACAATACCAGCTGATCCGGAGCAGCGACCTTCGTTCACACGTAAAATGTGCTTTTTACGAAGCTTACGTTCCATTTTATCGATTTGTTCCTCGAATTTGATAACCTCTCTGGCACTCTCATGTGCTTCTTCCATGTTGTCATTTTCCAGTGAACTAATGGCTTTCTGGAGAGTTTTAATCGTTAAGTCAAACATCTCTTCCATATCCTGGTAGGCATCTTCTGACATCGTTACTTTGTTTGTCATCTGATAATCCACAAGTTCCATCACGTTTTCCATATGATCGCCTACACGCTCAATATCCCGTACTGTATCCATAAGCATTGAATGCAGCTTGGAATTTTCATCCGAGAGCGAACGCTGGGAAATCAAAATCAGATAATCCGTTATTTTTCGGTCCAGGTTGTTAATTGCTTCTTCAAACTGCACCGTAAGTTCTGCATGGCGTTTATGATTTGTTTTCAAATACTTATGGGATTCTATTAATCCCTTTTCAGCAAATTCAGCCATCCGCATTGTCTCCGCTTTTGCCTGTCCGAGTGCCACCCCCGGCGAGCGCTGGATAAAGGAAGGATCCAAATGCTGTGCTTTGTATTCAATTTCTGTGTCTTTTCCTGGAATCAGCTTGGTCACAATAATTGCAAGTACTGCGACAAAAGGCAGCTGAATGATTGTATTCGACACGTTAAAGATACCGTGGGCAAACGCAATAGTCATAGGTGCATTCAGGTTCAGGGCATTCTGAATGCCTCCTATCATGGCGGTATACGGCACAATTAAGATAATAACGATCGTTGCTCCGATTACATTAAAGATAACGTGTGTCAGTGCTGCGCGTTTCGCTGCAAGAGAAGCACCTAGAGACGCGAGAACCGCAGTAATCGTCGTTCCAATATTATCACCGAACAATACTGGCATAGCAGCAGCAAGCTCTATAGCTCCCTGGTCATAAAGCTCCTGGAGCAGTCCGATAGAAGCAGAGGAGCTTTGCACGGCAACGGTAAATACGGTACCGATTAACACACCAAGCAGTGGATTCTCACTTACGCTTACCGTAAGCTCACGAAAAGCTGGCAGTCCTTCAAGCGGCTCTACTCCATCTCCCATTAGAGAAAGGCCGAAGAAAAGCGCTCCAAATCCAAAAACAGCCTGACCGATATTGTTCATTTTTTTATTTTTAAAGAAGAAAATTAATACGGTTCCTATGAAAATAATAGGCAGGGCATAATCTTCAATTTTGATACCAATAATAAAGGCTGTAACTGTCGTACCAATGTTCGCGCCCATAATAACACCGATCGCCTGGGAAAGCGTCATAAAACCGGCGTTTACCAGCCCGATCGTCAGCACTGTTGTTCCTGTGCTCGTTTGTATAAGTATAGTTACAACAATTCCGGCCACTACACCCATAACCGGATTACTCGTAAATTTGTCGAGAATATCCCTTAATTTATCCCCGGCAATCTTCTGCAGGCCATCCCCTAAATATTTAATACCAAATAGGAAAATACCTAATCCCCCAAAAAAAGTAAATAGTATCGTTTGAAGATCCAACACCCTCATCCCTTCGTTTTAAAAATTCCCCTAAGACAAACCTTCATCAGCGTACTTGTTTAATATTGAGTAAAGATTGAGTTTTTGTAAAGATTATATTACATTTTATTCTGCTTTTATTTTCCCTGTTTACCTGAGCGATATTGTGGCTTGTTTCTATTTACGTTAGAATAAGTCTCGCAGGACATAGAGGAGGCAGTTAATGTCTATTATTCAACTATTTATAAAAAGTTTATATTCCCCCCTTCACATTGCAAGGTTCCGCTTTCAAAAAATAGGCCGAACAATTCTTTATATATTTTTTCTCATGCTGCTGGCAAGTATACCAGCAAGCATCGCCCTGTCTCAATCGCTTTCGCAGGTGTCGGATGAACTGGATACCCTCTTACAGGAAGAGGTGCCTGATTTCAGTATTGAAAACGGCCAGCTCGTCAGTGAAGCCGAAGGCCCTCAATACATTGGAGAAGGTGACGATGAATTGGTATTTGACCCAAGCGGCGAAGTAACAGCAGAAGAAATGGCTGCAGCCGACCAGTCGGCGCTTCTTCAGGAAGAAGTCGTGATCGGAAGCGGCGGAGACAGCCAGGTTTATTCATACAGCCAGGCCGGCAATATTTCATTTACAAAACAGGAGCTGTCTAATTTGGCTTCATCGCTGCAGGGTGTGCTCTACATTTTAATTCCTGTTGCTGTTATCGGCTTATACTTACTTAATACGACGCTGAAATTCATCGGCATCTTTGCGCTTTCCGTATTTGGATTGATGATTCGTAAAGCCTCCCCTATTCCGTTAAATTACCGATTCATTTGGATAATGAGCGCTTTCGCTGTCACGCTTCCAACGATAGCCATTACTCTTTTGGATCTGCTTCCTTTTCAAATTCCTGTGGGATTCACTATTTACTGGCTGTTGGCTTTCTTTATGCTGTATCGTGCCTACCGCTCCCTTCCACGCCCAAAGAAAAGCAGCAGTCCGGCTTAATGCCGGACTGCTGCTTCTTTTTTTACGAAGACGTCTGGGAGGCCTGCTCTGCTTTTTTTACTAAAATTCTTGTACCGTCAGCAGATACTACCTCTATCTCGACTCCGGATTCTATCCATTGCCCACCGCTTGTAGCACTGTAACGTTCTCCTTCAACTTCAATAGTGCCGGTCGGCCGGAAAGCAGTAAGTGCCTTTCCTTTCTTTCCAATCAGCCCTTTGTAGGATTCATTCATGGAATTATAGCCGGAGTCGCTGCTGAGCTTATCCTTAAGCGTAAGCTTGTCCCAAAGTCCTCTTCTTGGGAACACTTTCAAAAACACGAGTGCTCCGACAATACCGAGCAGAAAGCCGAATACAGCCAGTACTCCGTATAAAATACTTGGTGTCGGCACAGCCACACTTAAACTCATCAGAATAATACCGATCACTCCAAACGTGCCATCCCCTGTCACTTTACCATCAAAAATAATGAGCATTAATCCACCCGCATACAGAGCTACAATCCAAATGCTGGCTGCCCCATCAATGTGATGGGCAAAAAATAATGTAATAAAGGCAAGTCCCAGGATTCCGAATAGACCTTTTGTTTTCACTAGCAGTTCACCTATAAGAAACAATGTCGCGAGAAAGACGACGATAAAACCGACGCTTGCCTGATCGAGCCATTCCATTCCTTTCAGCTCCTTCGTTTTCATCTGGTTGTCTATATAATACGATTTTACCGTTGTTAGGTTTCAGATTCAATTTATCTCTTCTTTATATTGGAAATATTTTTAAAATTGGGCGCTGTTTTTGTCCATTTAACGAAGTGCTCCCTTTTTGCATAAAAAAAGAGAGCCGTTTAAAAGGCTCTCTCTACTTTATTTCTATATCATTCAACTGTTGGATTCTGATTCAGAAGAACCACCGAAAATGGAGTCAATAATACCGTTAATGAAATCCATAAAGCTTGCAAAGAATGACTGGGTTTCATCACTGTTTACAAATTCACCGATATTATCCTGAACTTTGCTTATCTGGTCCTGTACCTGGCCCCAGTCAACATTTAAGTCTTTCATACGGTCAAATAAAGATACAAGGCCATCTGTTTCTTCCTGCGTTAATTCAATATTCATATCCACCGCAATATTTTGAATCAGCACGCGTATATCCTCGGAGCTTTCAATATTCTGTTCACTGATTTCCTGCTTTACTCTTGTGATCAATTCTGTCGCTTCTTCGGTACCGATGCTTTCACTAAGCTCTGCCGTTTTAACGACTTCTTCGTTGGCCACCTGCTTCTGCTCTTCCGGAATGGTTACATCATTTTGTACTTCATATGCTTTTAAAATACCGGTAAGGGCTCCGGTTCCCGATACATCCATGGGAGCTGTTACGTACACTTCAGCGTCTTCCACGCCTGCGGTAATCATCGCGTTGGCATACATACCTTCTGATATTTTTGTTATATTGTTTGTTTCTACATCAATCCCGTCACCGGAGCCGGCTGTTGTAATCTTAGCGGAAGAAAGAGCTCTCGTTCCGATATCACGCGCACTCATATAATCGCCGAGATATTCATGTTCCTCTTCATTTGATACCGTAATTGTTTCCACTTCAGAACCGGCGTCCATTTCATTTAAAAGCTGTTCCCGCTGTTCTGTCGTTAAGTCTTCCCCGAGGGTGACAATCTCGTCTCCTTCGGCTGAATCGGCGAAAGCTCCCGCCGTTGGAATTGTCAGCATAATCGCTGCAGCCATTCCTGCCGCTGTAAAGGTTTTTTTCTTGTTCATTGTGTTCTCTCCTTTTATGATGGTGCTTGTTTTTTAGTATCTGTACTACAGGCAGTTCCCTGCTGCCTTTTATGTTTTCAGGAATATTTATATTCCCACCTCATTAGTCGACGCTTTTTAAAATTGGTTACACTTCTGCTGTGAAAAAGGATACCGAAACAGCACTTTAAACGGATATGCTTGCCAAACAGATTCAAACGCTGATACAATAGCAATGCATAAGATTTGGTTACGATTGGTATGTATTGTGAGATGCATGCTTCATACTGGACCGAAAAATTTATTAATCTGAAGGGGCGAATGGATACATGAGCCAAGTAACGCATCGTTCCAAAACAAGACCAGTAAACGTAGGAAATCTGGTTATTGGCGGCAATGATGAAATCATCATTCAAAGCATGACAACGACTAAAACACATGATGTAGACGCAACAGTGAGCGAAATTGACCGATTAGTAGAAGCAGGATGCCAAATCGTCCGTGTAGCATGTCCAGACATGCGTGCAGCTGAGGCAATCCCTGAAATAAAAAAACGTATTACTATTCCACTAGTAGTAGATATTCATTTCGATTACCGCCTTGCCCTTAAAGCTATTGAAGGCGGCGCAGATAAAATCCGCATCAATCCCGGTAACATTGGAAAACGCGAAAAGGTAGAAGCTGTCGTAAAGGCCGCTAAAGCAAAAGGCATTCCTATTCGTATTGGTGTAAATGCAGGATCCCTTGAAAAGAAAATTCTTGATAAATATGGTTACCCTACCGCGGACGGTATGGTAGAAAGTGCCTTGTATCATATCAGCATTCTTGAAGAACTCGATTTTCATGATATTATCGTATCGATGAAAGCATCCGATGTTCACCTGGCTATTGAAGCCTACGAGAAAGCTTCCAAAGCGTTTGATTATCCACTACACCTTGGTATTACAGAGTCGGGCACGCTCTTTGCCGGTACGGTAAAAAGCGCAGCAGGTCTCGGGGCTATTGTGAACATGGGTATTGGCAATACAATGCGTATTTCTCTAAGCGCAGACCCTGTGGAGGAAATTAAAGTAGGCCGTGAACTTCTAAAAACCTACGGTCTTGCAGCAAATGCAGCAACCCTTATTTCCTGCCCTACCTGTGGACGTATTGAAATTGACCTAATCAGTATTGCCAACGATATAGAAGAATATATTTCCACAATTAAAGCACCGATCAAAGTAGCCGTGCTTGGCTGCGCGGTAAACGGCCCGGGTGAAGCCCGTGAAGCCGATATTGGTATTGCCGGTGCACGCGGCGAAGGTCTTCTCTTCCGTCACGGAGAAATCATCCGAAAAGTGCCGGAAGAAATAATGGTTGATGAACTGAAAAAAGAAGTCGACATACTAGCAGAAGAACATTATAAAAAAGAAGCAGAAAAAGCAGCTTCGCTTACTAATTAACACATGACCCGGCCGGTCTGAATCCGGCTGGGTTTTTATATGTAAAACAGCGCACCCATTCGCGGATGCGCTGTTTTGCTTTTATGCCATCACTTTGGACTTAGCCTGACACTCTTCGCAGTACCCGTATATTTCGAATTTATGGGATGTTACGGCGAAATCAGATTCTACGTTCTCTTCCAGCCAGTCCATCGGGCAGGAATGAATGTGCTTTGTTTTACCGCAGTCGAGGCAGATCAAATGATGGTGGTGCTGGGTTGTCGCGCAGCTGAAACGAAACTTTTTTTCTCCGTCCAGCTCCGTCATTTCCAGAATTTCTTTTTCAGCAAACAGTGATAAATTCCGGTACACCGTGTCAAAGCTCACTCCCGGGTAATCTTTCTGCAGTTCCACGAGTACATCCTTTGCGGACAAATACCGTTTTTCTTTAGAAAACAGCTCCAGCATATGCTCCCGCTTGCCTGTATATTTAAATCCGTCGCTTTTCAACTGTTCCAACGCCTGTTCTACGTTCATGCAAATCTCTCCCTTTTTCTCATAGACTTCAGCCGTTTTCCCGCTAATACCACAAGCAGAAGAACCGCGGAAAGAACAACGATCATGCCTCCGGTGGCAATGTTAAACTGGTATGAAAAATAAACACCGGCCAGAACGGCAGCTTCCCCGAACAGCACACTGAACAATAATAGCTTTTTGAAGCTTTTGGCTACGTGCAATGACGCTGCTACAGGCAGTGCAATTAATGCGCCTACTAACAAAATACCTACTACCTTCATAGACATGGAGATGACAAGCGCAATTAATAAAGAAAACAAAAAGTTGATTCTCTTTAAGGGAATGCCGGACACTTTGGCAAACTCCTGATCAAAAGAGACAGAAACAAACTCTTTAAAAAAGACAGCTAACAAAATAACGACGAGACCGGCCGTTCCCATAATAAACCAGAGGTCTTCCATCCGAACGGAGACAATACTGCCGAAAAGGTATTCGTACCATTCTGTGTAGCCGCTGCCGGAAGCGCTCATAATAACTGCGCTTACCCCCACTCCGGCGGATAAAATGATGGGAGCAGCAAGTTCCTGAAAACGATCATATATCTGACGGAGCTTTTCAATTAATAAGGAGCCGATGAGTGCAAACAAAAATCCCGTATACAATGGATTAATATCCGTCACTGTCCAAAGCTGGCCCATTAATACTCCTGCGGAGATACCTGTCAAGGTAACGTGGGAAAGCGACTCTGATATAATGGTAGACCGCCTTACAGCAAGAAAAGCCCCAACCATCGGAGCAATAGCCCCTACCAGCAGGGCAGCTATGATTCCACGTTCTATAAATGATAACTCTATCATGACATCAACTCTTCTATACGTATATTTTACAAGAAATAAACCAATGCGACAATTGAAAGGCTAGGCTTTTTTCCATTCCAGCGCTTTCCGGCCGCGGATTTTCCGGATTCCCATGCCTGCAGCTTTTCTGCTTCCTATAACAATCAGGAGAATACTAAGTGCAATGAGTACAATCATTCCTCCCGGCGCCACGTTCAGATAGAAAGCGGAAATCAGTCCGCTTATCACAGATATTTCCCCAATAATTACAGAGTATATAAACATCTGCTTGAAGCTTTTGGATAATTGAATGGCGGCTGCAACCGGCAGGGTAACCAGAGCCGATACGAGTAAAATACCAACAATTCTCATGGAAGATGCAATGACAAGCGCCGTCATAATAATAAATAAGAAATTCAGCCATTTGTTTGGTATTCCGCTGACTCGTGCCTGCTCTTCATCAAAAGCCAAAAACAGCAGCTCTTTATAAAATAAAAGCAGCAGTACAGTCACTACTACGAGCACCGTGGAAATAGCCGTTAAATCGGCCTTCGTTACAGCAAGGACGCTTCCAAATAAATAGTTGAATAAATCATTGTTAAACCCATCGGCGAGGGAAATAAACACAACGCCGAGCCCAATACCGGAAGACAAAATAATCGGAACCGCAATCTCCTGATAATGCTTGTATACGTGACGCAGTTTCTCCATTAAAATAGAGCCGCCTACTGAAAAGGCCATGCCCATATATAAAGGGTTTAACGCCTGCAGAAATACAACACTCTGGCTGAGCAGCAGATGAAATGCAATGCCTGTCAGCGTAATATGAGACAAAGCATCTGTCACAAGTGCCATGCGGCGGACAACAATAAACACGCCCAGGACCGGTGCCAGAAACCCAATAATAATGCCTGCTAAAAATGCGTTTCGTAAAAACTCGTAGTGAAAAAATAAATCAAACATTTAGTGGCCGCCTCCCCCATGTTCATGGGTCAGCAGATGCACATCATGGCCGTACAAAGAAGACATATCACTTTCTTCAAAATCTTTCGTACTGCCGTGAAAATGCAGGCTTTTATTTAAACAGGCGACTTTGGTTACGTAGCTCGTCATCGCTCCGACATCGTGCGTTATAAGCAGAAGCGTTATGCCTCTTTCTTTATTTAAATGACTGAGCAGTTCGTAAAAGGCTTGAACAGAAGCTGCATCCACTCCGACCGTCGGTTCATCAAGAATGAGTATCTTCGGGTCGCTGACCAGGGCCCTGGCAATGAACACCCGCTGCTGCTGGCCGCCGGAAAGTTCACCGATATTTCTATCTTTAAACTCCAGCATACCGACCCTGGTTAATGTTTGTTTAATTTTCTCTTTATGCGTCTTGTTCAAAAAACGAAACAAGCCGATTTTCCCATATAGTCCCATCGCTACAACTTCAAACACGGTAGCTGGAAAGCCGCTGTTAAAACTGTTTGCTTTCTGGGACACATAGCCTATTTGATCCCATGCTTTGAATTTTTTTAAAGGCACACCAAATAAGTTCACGGTTCCGCCTTCTGGAACCTGCAGCCCCAGTAGAATTTTTACAAGCGTGGATTTCCCGGATCCATTAGGACCTACCAGGCCGAGGAAATCTCCCTTTTTAATGTGCAGCGTAATATTTTCAAGAACAGGCTGACTTGCATAATGAAAAGACACCTGATTAACCGAAATAATAGAAGATGATGCTGAAGCTGTTTTATTCATGTGGAGGCTCCTCCCCCTTTTAGTTAATGATTATCCGTTAAGAACCATTACGATTTGACTCACCAAGTATACAGGAGGAAATGAGAGATGTAAATATTCGCTGCTTCCTGTCATACTATATCTATATGAAGAAAAAGGAGACAATATAATGCTGAAGAAAATCGCTGTAATTGACATAGGTTCCAACTCGATTCGAATGGTTATTCATGGAATGAACGGAAAACGAGGCCTGCGGGAATTACATAACGTAAAGGAAGTGGCCCGGCTGAGCTCGCATATGGATAAGAAAAATAATTTAACGGATGAGGGCTTCAGCATTCTTCGTTCTGTCCTCCTCCGCTTTCAGGAAGTAATTGCCTTTCATGAAGTTGAAATCGTTCAGGCCGCCGCCACGGCAGCTATTCGAAATGCTTCAAACTGCGAAGAAATTATTCAGTTCATAACAGATGAAACGAACATGCCCGTGCGTGTGCTCAGCGGAGATGAAGAAGCCTACTACGGTTTTCTCGCTGTCCAGCAGTCTACCTTTTTAAATGACGGTATTACTGTTGATATCGGCGGCGGCAGTACGGAAATCACGCTGTTTCAAAACAAGAAAATTATTCATTCCCACAGTTTTCCATTTGGTGCTTTAACGTTAAAAAAGGAGTTTGTGGATTCTTATAAAAAAGAACATAAGGCATTGGAAGCTATTAAGGACAAAGCCAAAAGTGAATTCAAAACGCTTCCCTGGCTCCTCTCAACTGAGGAGCTTCCGATTGTCGGCATAGGCGGCAGTGCCCGTAACCTGTCTTTAATCCACCAGGCGTCTATCGATTACCCTCTTTCCGGTCTGCATCAATATACAATGACACCGGATGATATGGAGTCTGTTATTGGACTTCTTTCCGATACGCCGGAAGAAAAGCGCGACTCTATCGAGGGATTATCCAAAGACAGGTCCGATACCATTCTGCCGGCGGCTGTCATTATCCAATCGCTTATTGAATACACCAGTTCACCTTACTTTTTGATGAGCAATAAAGGGCTCCGTGACGGTTTATTAATGGAAGAAATGCAGAAAGAACATCCGGAGATCGAAACAAAAGAAGTCGAAGAAGAAAGCTTCTATCAGCTGAAAGAAGAATTTGAAGTCAATAATGTCAACGTAGATCAGGTAGGTTTTATTGCCGACAACTTATACACGCAGCTTCTGCCGCATCTTCCAGAGGAGCTCATTGCAAACAATCAGCAGGAATTATTAAGAAAAAGTGTAAATGTTCTCTATATTGGGGAATATATAAGCTACGAAGCCAGCAGCCAGCATACTTTTTATTTGTTAACAAACCGATCCATTGACGGCGTTTCCCACCAGGATCGAATGGCTATGGCGTTTATCGCTTCTTTTAAGTCAAAGTCATGGCTGCAGTCCTTTTCCAAACCGTTCAAGCAGCAGATAGACGATAAACTTCTTACACAGTATGAACTGCTTGGCAGCATCTTAAAACTTGCGTATGCCCTGAACCGCACAAACCGGAACGTTATTGACCGGCTTGAGGTTCAAAGCGAGCGCAAAGAACTGCACTTCACTTTTTACAGTTCCAAGGATATTTCTCCTGTATTTGAAATGATGAAAAGTGAAAAGCACAAAAAACATTTAGAAAAAGTGCTTGACCGTCCTATCACTCTTCACTTTTTGTAATAAAACATTCATACGGGGTTTACATTCCTGTGCTAATGTTTGCTTTGGAGCCTTCTTTGCGCTTCCAGAATCAATAATAAAGAAGAGCCGTCTGCAGAAAGGAAGATCAGCCTATGACACCCCCTAAAAAACAATCCATTGACTTCAGCTCTCCCGCCTACTACAACAACAGAGAATTAAGCTGGCTCTCTTTTAATGAAAGAGTTCTTCAGGAAGCAGTGGATGAAAGAACTCCCCTTCTTGAACGGCTTAAGTTCCTTGCTATATTCAGCTCCAATTTAGATGAATTTTTTTCCGTGCGGGTAGCTGGATTGAAAGACCAGGTAAAAGCCGGTTACAACCGGCCTGAAAATAAAGCCGGACTGACACCGAAACAACAGCTCGCAGCGATTACAAAACGAACAAGCGCACTCGTGCAGAAACAGGATGTCTTCTTTACAGAAACCATCCTGCCGCTTCTGGGCAAGGAAGGCATCCAATTACTAAGCGTTCAGGAGCTGAACAACCGCCAGCAGACCTACGTGGAAAATTATTTCCGCAGCTATGTATTTCCGGTTTTAACTCCTATGGCTGTGGACAGCTCAAGGCCTTTTCCTATGCTTTTGAACAAATCGCTTCATTTGGCCGTGAGACTTCAGCATAAACATGACGAAGAACAGGCAGAGAGCTTCGCGATCGTCCAAATCCCCGCAGTGCTTTCACGATTCATTGAGCTTCCGGCCGCCTCCGGGGAAAACCGTTTTATGCTTTTAGAGCACTTATTAATGGAATATATGCCTGAATTATTTAAAGGCTATGATATTATCAGTGTTTCCCCTTTTCGAATCACAAGAAATGCTGATTTAACTATTCACGAAGAAGGAGCCCGCGATCTTCTTCAGGAAATAGAAAAGGAATTGAGGAAAAGGCGCTGGGGGGCCGTCATTCGTTTGGAATACCAAAAAGGACTGATGGATGAGAAAACCCTCCGTTACCTTGTACAGACCCTTCATGTCCACGAGGACGATGTCTACAGGACAACCGGTCCGCTGGATCTGTCATTTCTTTTCGCACTGTATTCGAATTTATCCGAGGAACGGGAGCATCTTGTCGATGAAACGCTTATTCCCCAGACCCCGGAAGATCTTATTGATGAACCCGATATTTTTGAAGCTATTGAAAAAAAGGATATCTTTTTTCATCACCCCTATGAATCGTTTCAGCCGATCGTAGACTTTATTACGGCTGCCGCCCATCATCCTGAAGTGCTTGCCATTAAACAGACGCTTTACAGAGTCAGCGGAGATTCCCCGATTATTAAAGCACTGCTAGAGGCAGCTGATAACGGCAAGCAGGTTACGGTACTCGTAGAACTTAAAGCGCGCTTTGATGAAGAAAACAACATTATCTGGGCAAAAAAACTGGAAAAAGCCGGCGCTCACGTTATTTTCGGGGTCAGCGGCTTAAAAACACACAGCAAAATTACGCTTGTAGTGAAAGAGCATAAAGGAAAAATTAAACGCTATGTTCATTTGGGTACGGGAAATTATAACGATTCGACCGCTAAACTGTATACTGACATGGGAATTCTTACGATGAACACTTCTTTTGGAGAGGACGCGACGAATTTCTTTAATCATATCAGCGGGTTTACAAAAAAGCCGAAATGGAATCAGATATCCACGGCGCCGACGGACCTGCGTGATGACCTTCTTTCTTTAATCGACCAGGAAATCGCCTACCAGAAAAAGCACGGCGACGGTCGTATTATCGCTAAGATGAATTCATTAACGGATAAGCCGCTTATCCTGAAACTGTATGAAGCTTCAGCAGCCGGCGTTAAAATCGACCTGATTATCCGGGGTATCTGCTGCTTAAAGCCCGGCATAAAAGGCGTCAGTGAAAATATTTATGTTATCAGCATCATTGGTAGGTTTCTGGAGCATTCCCGTATCTTCTTTTTCCATTCCCATAAAGAAGAAAAAATGTACTTATCATCGGCCGACTGGATGACAAGGAATATGGATAAGCGCATCGAAATTATGTTTCCCGTTTTTTCGCCTCCTATAAAAAAACGGTTGAAGAAAATCCTTGAAACGTATTTAAAAGACAACGTAAAAGCAAGGTACCAGGATAATACCGGCACCTATCATTATGTTAAATCAGATCATAAAGCCGTGAACAGCCAGCTTGTATTTCATGACTGGGCCTCACGCTTTGTTGATTCAGATGGAGAGTAAATATGTTATAACAAAAGGACCCCGGCTTCCTGCCGGAGTCCTTTTTAGATTGTCGAGAAATCACTCCATCAAGTATATCTATACAGGATCTGAATTCTTTAGAACGTCTGTCAACAATGAAGCAAAAAACAGGGAGAGACTCCTGCAGAACAGCCATCGGTGAAGATAAAGAGGACGATTTTTTCCTCTTTAGCTGAGACATGGCCTGCGGAAAGCGACCCCGTACAGTTTTTTTATAAAAATACGTGTTTTCTGCCTTTTTCAACAGCCTGAAAAAAAGCCCCGACTGTTCTGCCGGGGTCCTTTTGTTCATTTATTCCGTGGCGACCAGCTCCTGGCCTTCTGCTTTTTCCTGTATTTCCAAGGCGTACCAGCTTTTGGCATCACCGTTTTCTTTCATGTAGGCATTCATTCCTGCTACACCCCGGTGGTAGGCCGTTAAGGCTTTATTCCAGTCTCCATCATATTTGTTGTGCAGATAATCAAGATACTCTACCGATAAACGCATGGAATAATACGGATTGTAGAGAAATTCTTTTTCATAATCGATGTCTGCCATGTCTGCAATCCATGGTCCGGTGTTAGTCATGAATTGTGCCATTCCATAGGCCCGGCCGTATTTCGTTTCCGGCCCTACGAGATCAGGATCAAACGTTTCGCCTGTCTCTACACTGAGCAGTTCGTATACAATGGCCGGGTCAATGTCTTTATTATGTGCATGATAAGACATAAATACGCCCCAGTCTTTTTTGAACAGCCCATCGCTTTTTTCATAAAAGTCTTCCGCTTCATCTTCCGCTTCTTTCAACTCATGATACGTTATTTCACTGCTGATCGGCTGGATTTCCTCCGGATATAATTCTTCTGCTTCCATTTTTTCTGCACGTTCCAGCTCTTCCTGCTTTTCATCCAATACGTCTAAATGCTGATGAACCTGCTCTTTTTCTATTCCACTGAGCATGAACAAAAATGGGATCGCCAGTATCGAAAATTCACTCGTTACATTCACGGTAAAGTCCCCCTGTTTTTCGCCTTGCTGCTTGTAGGCTTCGGTTTTTTTCTCACGTTATAAGGTTTTACCGGAACTTTCGCAAAAAGTCAAGGGGGCCGCAGCGGCCTTCCTTGACTCCCATTTTTCTTTATATGCGTGTTACGTATACTGTCCCAGGACTTCGTCTTTTAAATTTTCATTGAAAGTCTGTTCGGATAACATTTGAATTTCATGATGGTACGGCGGTTTTTTATCCTTTTTTTCTTCACCGATATACGGTGTTTCCAAAATCTTTGGAACGTCTTTAAATCTCTCGTGGTGAACAATTCGATTCAAGGCTTCGAAGCCAATATAGCCAAAGCCGATATTTTCATGACGGTCCTTATGGGCCCCAACATCATTTTTACTGTCGTTAATATGGAGCACCTTTAAACGATCCAGCCCAATCAGGCGGTCAAATGACTCCAGTACGCCGTCAAGGTCATTGATAATATCATAACCGGCATCATGCACGTGACATGTGTCAAAGCAGACGGATAGCTTATCATTATGATGAACCCCGTCAAAAATAGCAGCGAGCTCTTCGAACGTTCTTCCACATTCCGAACCTTTGCCGGCCATTGTTTCAAGCGCTATCTGCACGTTCTGCTCCGGGACAATAACTTCGTTGAGTCCTTCGATAATCTTCTTGATTCCTTCATCCGGTCCTGCTCCGACATGGGCACCCGGGTGCAGCACAATTTGTTTTGCACCGAGTGCTTCGGTCCGCTGGATTTCAGACGTTAGAAAATCAACGCCGAGCTGGAACGTTTCCGGCTTTGTCGTGTTGCCGATATTAATAATATAAGGTGCGTGCACGACTACTTCCTTAATACCGTTTTCCCGCATGTGCCTGGTGCCTTCTTCAATCTGCAGGTCTTCAATCGCTTTACGGCGGGTATTCTGCGGAGCGCCTGTGTAAATCATCATAGCCGTAGCATTATAAGAGGCGGCTTCTTCACTCGAACCGAGCAGCATTTTCTTGCCGCTCATGGAAACATGGGATCCTAGTAGCATGTGGGGTTTTCTCCTTTATCAGCGCTTATCTTTGCGTTTATTTAATCTTTTCTCACGGCTCTGCTGATGGCTGAGCTCCTGCTGGGCTTTTTTCTTGTAGCCCGGTTTTACGTTTTTCGGTTTTGGTTTTTTAGGCAGTGCCTTCTGGTCCTGCTTTTTAGATGCGGCACGGAAACTTTTCCGGTCCACTGTTTTTACGAACTCCCCTTTGCGAAGCTCGACCAATTCACACTTTATACCTTTCTTTTCAAGCTTTTGAAGAGAGGCCAGCTCATCTTTTTCGATAAGGGTATAAGCTTCTCCGCTCAAACCGGCACGTCCCGAACGGCCGATACGGTGGACATAATATTCCAAATCGGTAGGCAGGGTGTGGTTAATAATGTGCGTAATACCCGGAATATCCACTCCGCGTGCTGCCAGATCGGTAGCCACTAAATACTGGATTTCCAAACTGTGCACCCGGCGCATAACCTGTTTTCTTTCTCTCGGAGACAGTCCTCCGTGAAGAACGTCTGCATTCAATCCCTTTTCAAGGAAAGCCGCATGCACTTCATCTGCTTCTTCTTTCTTATTGGCAAATACAATTGCTAAATAAGGCTGAATCGAGGAAGCGATACGTACCGTTTCTTCTGTGCGGTCCTTATGCTTAAGCGGTAGAAAGTAGTGATTGATTTCTCTTGGTGCGGCTGACTTGGGGTCAACGTGCACGTGTTTTGGATTGGTCATATACTTTTTCAAAAATGGCTGCAGCGATTCTGGAATGGTAGCGGAAAAGACCATCATCTGCAGGCTGTCCGGCATTAATGCGGCGACTGGATCGATGTCTTCAATAAATCCCATATCAAGCATTTGGTCCGCTTCATCAATAACGAGCATCTTTACGCGGTGAATATCGATGGACTGGGTTTTCACCATATCCCGTAACCGTCCCGGAGAAGCGACGATAATATGAGGAGTATTCTGGAGCTTTTCGATATCACGTTTACGATCGGACCCTCCAACGACACGCTGGGAAGTAATCATTCGGTCTTCCGGCTGTTCGGCAAGCAGTCCTTTTAGAACTTTATTAATCTGTTCCACCAGCTCTCTGGTTGGGGCAGTAATAACGGCCTGGACTTCTTTTACTTCCGGCTCTATTCTTGCTATGATGGGGAGCAGAAATGCCAGGGTTTTCCCGGATCCCGTCTGGGACTGCCCAATGACATCCTTACCATTTATAACAGCTGGAATCAGCCTTTCCTGAATGTCTGTAGGAGAATTTAATTTCTGATTCTCCAGTGCCTCTATTAGAAAAGCAGGCAGTTTGTATTGCTCAAAAGCTTTCATATTCATGTTTGTTCCTCCGTCTTTGATTACCCTGTGGGTATCCTATTGAACCGACCCCTATTTTATCACAAACTGCGCTTCTTCACAGGGTTCCTGTCCATATTCTCCGCTTCGTCCTGCTTTTCATTTTATAAGGAAGCTAGTATACTATAAGGGACATGCTAAATGCATGCAGAACCCGTCCCGGTATAACAGCCGGGACAGGATAACGGAAGTATGTTTCAGAGGAGGCAGTTATGGAAGTATTAAAAATTTCACCCCGCGGTTATTGCTACGGAGTGGTTGACGCGATGGTAATGGCACGACAGGCTGCAAGCAACCTGGACCTGCCGCGCCCCATCTATATCCTGGGAATGATCGTTCACAACAAGCACGTTACAGATGCATTTGAAGAAGATGGTATCATTTCACTCGACGGAGAAAACCGTGTGGACATTCTAAAGCAGGTAGATCACGGTACCGTCATTTTCACAGCTCACGGCGTCTCACCTGAAGTACGCCAAATTGCACAGGAAAGAGGGCTTACAACTGTCGATGCCACCTGCCCTGATGTTACAAGAACGCATGACTTAATTCGTGCCAAGCGCGATGAAGGCTTCGATATTATCTATGTAGGCAAAAAGGGGCACCCCGAGCCTGAAGGAGCCATCGGCGTGGCACCTGACGTCGTTCACCTTGTGGAGACGCTTGATGATGTAGAAAATCTCAACATCCAATCAGATAAAATCATTATTACCAATCAGACGACGATGAGTCAGTGGGACGTTTCCGACATTATGAATCGTGCGATGGAAAAGTATCCAAAAGCTTCGATTCACAATGAAATCTGCATGGCAACGCAGGTCCGTCAGGAAGCCGTTGCTGAACAGGCCAGCCAGACGGAACTTGTGCTCGTAGTCGGAGACCCGAAAAGTAACAACTCCAACCGTCTTGCCCAGGTTTCCGAACAGATTGCCAATACCCCGGCTCATCGTATTTCTGACATCAGCGAACTGCAGCTGAGCTGGCTTCACGGTATTAAAAAGATCGGTGTTACATCCGGTGCATCCACCCCTACACCTATTACGAAAGAAGTAATTACCTTCTTACAGCAGTACGACGAAAACGATCCAACTACTTGGAAAACAGAGAAAAAAGTAGAAGGATCAAAAATCCTTCCTAAAGTGAAAGCGAAAAAATAAAGAGGCCATGCCGGCCTCTTTTTTTATATGAATAAAAACGGCTCCGTCGATGCTTCGGAAGCTATCCATTCAACACCCTCTATACGATTATCGTCTAACTTCTCCATATAACGCTTTGTACCGGTTTTCATGATTTTTTCGACATTGTGTCCCGGATCTATCATACTGAGCCCGTCTAACATCGCGTCCTGGGCGGTATGATAATAAATATCCCCGGTTAAATAAATATCGGCGTTCTTAAGAAGAGCCTGCTTCCAGTACTTATTGCCGTCCCCGCCCAGAAGTGCCACTCTCCGGACTTTTTTATTCCGGTCTCCTACTACACGCACTGCCGGCACCTCAAACTGCTGCTTTACATAGTCAGCAAAAGTTCCTATGGTCATCTCTTCCTGCAGTAGACCTACTCTGCCCAGCCCCAGTTCCCTGCCTTTTACATCTAACGAATAAACGTCATAGGCCGGCTCTTCATAAGGGTGGGCATCAAGCATAGCCTGCTTGACCCGGCTTAATTTCCCTTCAGGTACGATCGTTTCGATCCGCATTTCTTTTACATATTCCTGACGGCCGGACTCTCCAATAAATGGATCTGCATCAGCTGCCGGCATGAACGTCCCTGTGCCTTCCACAAAAAAGCTGCAGTGGCTGTAGTCTCCCAAACTGCCGGCTCCCGCATCGCCGATGGCTTTACGAACAACGTCCGTATGGGACTCAGGAGAAAACACGACAATTTTTTTCATTTTTTCCGTCTGGGTTGGCGCCAGCACTTCCACACCTTGGAGACCCAAAGCATCTGCCATCATATCGTTTACTCCTCCAGGCGCAATATCCAGATTCGTGTGTGCGGCGTATACAGCAATATTGTTCTTTATACATTTTTCAATCAGCGGTCCCTGACCATAATCCGTATCAATTTCTGTAAGGGGACGAAATATGAGGGGATGATGCGCAATAATCAGCTCTGCTCCTGCAGAGATAGCTTCTTCGATCACCTCATTTGTGACGTCCAATGCAACCAGCACCCTGCTTACCGGTTTATGAAGCGTACCGAGCATCAGCCCCACCCGATCTCCTTCGACCGCATAAGCACGCGGGGACCATTCTTCAAATACATCAATAATTGTGCGGCCATTTACTTCTTGTGTCATGAGAATACCTCCTTATACCAATCCTGTTTTTCCTGCAGGAGTTTCTTTTTACTTTGAACATGTTCTTTGCTTTCAGCTTTATCTATCTGCCTGCTGATAGATTCCCAATTTTCTTTTTCCCTTTTCCACTGGTTTATAAAAGCCGTTTCTTTTTTTTCAGCAAGAAATGGGCCGAACAACAACGCCGCTCCCCGGCTTATACCTGCCTGCCTGTATGGCTTTTCGGGGTCTCCCTTTTTAGCAGCAAGAATTTCATAGTAATGATTTTCTTCTTCAATCATGCATTCATCCGTAAGCTCCCAGTTGTTGGCCAAAAGCCACTTCCGGACTTCCACAGCTGCTACATTCGGCTGAAGCACAAGCTGGGAAGGCAGTTCATTTATCAGCTCTCTGCCCTCTTCGAGAATGGAAACAATTAACGGGCCTCCCATTCCGGCTATCATGATCGTATCGATGTTGTCCTCTTTTTCCAGCACGGAAACGCCGCTTCCCATGCGAAGTTCAATTTGGTCTTCCATCTCATACTTTTGAATATTTGTTCTGGCTGCTGCAAGCGGCCCTTCACGCAGATCAGCAGCAACGGCTTTTCTGGATTTGTTCTGCCGGCATAAATAAATCGGCAGGATACCGTGATCGGTTCCGATATCTGCTACGTCAGCGTCCTGTTCTACCAATGCCGCAATCGCAGCAAGCCTTTTAGAGATTGTTATATTTATCATATCGGCTTTCCTTTCTATGTATAGGTCCTTCGTTATCGTACCATATCCGCCTCTTTTCTCCGCACAAAAAAAACAAAAAGAAGGCTTCCCCTCTTTTTGTTTTATTCTTCGAGCGACATTAAGTACTCTGCTATTGCATCGCCTTCTTCGGCATTGGCTGCAATTCCGCCGGGCATGCTTCCGATGCCTTCCTGGGCAATAGTAGAAAGCTCTTCAGCTGAAAAATTGGACCCTGCATCATTGATAGCCGGGTACTCTCCCTGGCCTTCCAAGTTCTCGCCATGGCAGGAGATACAGTTTTCAGCGACCAGCTCTTCACCGTAAGCTACTGGATCTTCATCAATGGAAGCTTCTCCCGTTTCTTCTGCTTCTCTTTCTGCCTGCTGGTTCAATCCAATAAAAGATAGACCCAGTGTTAAAAGGAGACCAACAACAGCGATTAATAAAAATGGAATAAGCGGTTTTCTTTTCACACACTCTCCCCCTCTTCACTATGTATCAAATCATGTATACGTATTCTTTTTTATTTTACTTTATATTGAACAATTAAAAAAGGCTAAAACCAATATTTATGAGAGCGAATACATAAAGAAGGGAGAGGCTGCTGAAAAAGCAGCCCCTCTTTCAAAAAAACCTCACTGTCCTATTTGACTTATTCTTCAGTTTCCAGCCATTCATCGACTGTATCACGGTTTTCATCAATCCATTTTTGGGAGGCTTCTTCGGCTTCCATATCATTTTGCGCCACATCGAGCATTACCTGGTTCATATCTTCAGCTGTCCAATAGAAGTTATCAAGAATTTGATAGGCTTCCGGATTGTCTTCTTCCAACCCTTCTCTGACCATCGTCCGTATTTCACCGTCTGCTTCAAATACGCCTTCAGGATCTTCCAGGAATTTCAAATCGTACGTATTAAATTTCCAATGCGGCTGCCAGGCTGTTACGATTACCGGCTCTTCGTTATTGATCTTACCACCCAGTTCAGATGTCATGGCTGCGTCCGTACTCGCTAATAGCTCAATATCGAGGTCGTATACTTCCAGTGCCTCTTCTGTTGCCAGCATAATGCCCGCGCCGGCATCAATTCCGGTAATATGTTCTGCTGTGTCTGCTGTTATGTCTTCAATACTATCAATGTCCATGTATTCAGGTACGGCAAGCCCTGTTTTGTTTCCTTCCAGATTTGGTCCAAGATCAACCATCTCATCTCCGTAACGCTCGTACTCTGCGTCCATATCCGTTGGAAGCCAGGCTGCTACAAAACCATCGGCATCTCCATTAGCCACACTGCTCCACATTGGCGATTGGTCTACCTGTGTTAACGTTACGTCCTGACCGGCCTCTTCCAACACAAGTTTAATTACATTGGATGAAGCAATCTCTGATTCCCATGCCACGTAGGTTAAATTGACTTCACCGCCGCCTTCTTCTGACCCCTCTGACTCTTCACTTCCTCCGCCGCAGGCGGCCAGGCCTATTGTTAATCCACCTGCTATTGATAACCCGGCTGTTTTTTTCCACATGCTGTTCATCTAAATCCCCCTTTATTAAATTCAATAAATTAAAAATAAATTTAATTTTTAATGCAAAAATAAAAGCAAGAACCGTTATGCTTTCCCCCTTTTTTCTCTGCAATAAAGTAATTGTCTCTTTTATCATACGTGATTTAGTCGAAAAGTCAAAAAAATATATAAGTTTTCATTAAAAAAAGCCGCCGGATCGGCGGCTTTACAGATATTTATTTAATCAAGAAAATCTTTCAAACGCTTACTCCGACTTGGGTGGCGGAGCTTCCGAAGAGCTTTTGCTTCAATTTGGCGGATTCTTTCTCTCGTTACACCAAATACTTTACCGACTTCTTCAAGCGTTCTTGTACGCCCATCATCCAGTCCAAAACGTAGACGAAGAACGTTTTCTTCACGATCTGTCAGCGTATCAAGTACATCTTCAAGCTGTTCTTTGAGAAGTTCATATGCTGCAGCATCAGATGGAGCCAATGCTTCCTGATCTTCAATAAAGTCGCCGAGATGGGAATCGTCTTCTTCACCAATTGGTGTTTCAAGAGAAACCGGCTCCTGGGCAATCTTTAAAATTTCTCTTACCTTATCCGGTGTTAAGTCCATTTCTTTGGATACTTCCTCCGGAGAAGGCTCGCGTCCAAGGTCTTGTAGAAGCTGACGCTGGACACGGATCAGTTTATTGATCGTTTCCACCATATGCACAGGAATCCGAATCGTTCTCGCCTGGTCGGCAATCGCGCGTGTAATAGCCTGTCTGATCCACCATGTAGCATAGGTACTGAATTTATACCCTTTGTTGTAGTCAAACTTTTCAACGGCTTTGATCAGCCCCATATTGCCTTCCTGAATTAAATCGAGAAAGAGCATGCCGCGTCCAACATAACGCTTGGCAATAGAAACAACAAGACGGAGGTTTGCTTCTGCAAGTCTGCGCTTGGCTTCCTCGTCTCCTTCTTCAATAAGCTTCGCCAGGGACACTTCTTCTTTCGCAGAAAGCAGGTGCACGCGTCCTATTTCTTTTAAATACATACGAACGGGATCATTAATCTTAATGCCCGGAGGAACGCTCAGGTCATTGAGGTCGAGTTCTTCCTCTTTAGCTACACGATCCATGCTTGGAACAACTTCTTCCCCTTCGTTGAGAATATCTACTCCCTGCTCGCCGAGGTATTCAAAAAATTCATCCATTTGCTCTGAATCCTGCTCATAAGGGGCAAGCTTCTCAGAAATTTCCGCATAGGATAAATTTCCACGTTTTTTACCTGCTTCTAGTAATTGTTCTTTTACTTGATCGATGGACATATCGCCTTCCGCCAATGGGCGGATCGGTTTCTCAGCCATTCGATCCCCTCCTTCCGTTCATCTCATTAATTCCATTATTTATCTCTATTGTTCATTATTCTAATGCAGTTAGAATTTGATTCTAGCATATCTCTGCCAGTGGATTCCAATAAACTGCCTGCAAAAAAATAGGGCTATTTTCCTTTATGGAGAGAGAGGAATAGCCTGGAAGAACCGCTGTTATAATCCTGATGATTTACGAAGCTCCAACAGCTCCATAGCAAGCCTGAGGGCAGTTTCATAATCTTTTCTTTGTTCTGCTTCTTTGATCTTTCGTTCTTTCTCTTTAACCAATACCCTTTCCGGGTATCTCTTAATCTGATAGACATAGTCAGACATTTCATTTTCCGATAAATCAGCCTGAATGTCAAGCAATGATATCTCCGATACAATATTTCTAAGTTCCCCGTCTTCTAAATAGGATAAAAATTCACCGGCATCCGGGTCATTTCCTTCAGCATAATAAGCATAGAGGTGGGCCGCTATTGCCATATGAGCATCAAAGTTAAATTCTCCCCCAAGTACTTCCTGCACCCGAAACGCGGTGTTCTGATCCTGCAGCATATGGGCGATTAACTGCTTTTCTGCGTTCATATAGGCCGGAAGCAGCTGATTCTTCTTATAAGAGTTGGGTTCCGGCATCGGCGCCGGCGGCGGTTCTTCCATATACGAAGATGGAGGCCGGTTTGGTTCCCGGCGAACCTTGGTGAGCCGGTCTTTTTCTTCATTCAGTGCATCGAGAGATAAAGAAAATTCTTCTGCCAGCTGCCTCAAATAAATATCCTGCTCTACAGCACCAGGCAGTTTTACTATTTCCTTAATTACGGTTTCGACGTAAGCCAGTTTATCTCCTTCATTATTAAGGTTTTTATTTTTACGCAGGTATTTCATCTTAAAAGAAGTAATCGATACAGAAGAAGATAAGATATCCTTTTTAAATTTTTCGCTTCCGTGTTGTCTAATATAATCATCCGGGTCTACTTTATCAGGCAGCAGAGCTACCTGTACATTCACTTTTTCTTTTTCAAACAAAGCCGCTGCTTTCCAGGCCGCTTTCTGTCCGGCTTCATCTCCGTCATAGCATAAAAGAACCTGGTCTGTATTTCTTCTGATCCACTGTACCTGTCTTTCAGATAAAGAAGTCCCCAGTGCGGCCACGCCGTTGGTTATTCCTGCACCCGCTGCTGCAATAACATCTGCATAGCCTTCAAAAAGAACAGCCTGGTTTTTTTTACGTATTGGACCACGGGCCAAATGAATACCATAGAGTGATTCATGTTTTAAAAAGATGGAGGTTTCCGGTGAATTTAAATATTTCGGTTCCTGTTCGCCAAGGGACCTGCCCCCGAACGCCTTCACTTTTCCTTTGGCGTTATGAATAGGAAACATAATCCGGTGCCGGAAACGATCATATACATCCCAGCTTGCTTCTCTTCTGAATAGAAGTCCCCCGTTCACCATTTCCTCTATATCAAACTCTCTTTTTTCAAGGAGCTCCTTGAGCATTCTCGGTTGATTGGGAGAATAGCCCAGCCGGAAGGTTTCCATCTGTTCCACCGTAACGCCTCTGTTCAGCAGGTATTCATATGCTTCTTTTCCCTGTTCGGTATTCATTAAAAGATGATGGTAATACCTTGCGGCAAGTTCATGCGCTTCCCACAGCGGACTGGCCTCTTCTTCTTTCTGATAAGCCGTCCCCGCCTGTTCCGGAAGCGGAATATTTGCTTTTCCGGCCAGTTTTTCAACTGCTTCTACAAAAGGGAGGTTTTCTTTTTCCATTACAAACGTAATGGCATTTCCTCCGGCCCCACAGCCAAAGCAGTGGTACAGTTGTTTATCTGATGATACCGTAAATGATGGGGTTTTCTCATTATGAAAAGGGCACAGCCCTGAATAGTGCTTGCCTTGTTTTTTCAGGGAGACATAGTCACTGACTACATCAACTATATCCAGGGAGTCCCGGATTTCATTAATTGTTTGTTCAGGGATACGTTGTGCCATTTTCTATCCTCTTCCTTTACAAGCAGCCTATTGGGACATACCGCTGTGCCTTGCCTCCAGAAATGAGGCAAGTGACTCTTTAAACTGTTTTTTATCCGCTGCTTTTAACGGCGGCGGGCCCTTTTTCTTAAGCTTTCCCTGCTTAATCAGAAGGCCTTCATATCTTCCGGCAAGAAGCGTATCTATTTCTTCCTTTCGGAATACTCGTCCTTTCGGGGAAAGAACAGCCGCTCCTTTTTGCAGAAGCAGCGCAGCGAGGCCGTGATCCTGCGTGATCGCAATATCTTCTTTTTTCATATGGTTCATTATATACATGTCGACCGCTTCCGGGCCGCTGTCCACCATAACTGCTTTGGAATAATACGGTTTGGAGGAAACATGGTCGTAGCTGTGCACGAATAATGAAGGGATCTGCCGGGCTTGTGCAAGTGCATCAATTTCTTCTTTGACAGGGCAGGCATCTGCATCCGTATAAATTATAATAGGTACCGCCTCCGCTGTGAATGTGAAACAACTGCCGGCGTCTGATAGTACGGCAGCAGTTGTTTATTATTTTTGAAACATATTGGAAATTAAATTAGCAGTTTCTTCTACTGCTTTATTGGATACGTCGATCACTGTACAGCCGATTTTGTCCATTATTTTCTCTGAGTAAACAAGTTCCTGATTAATACGGTCCAGGCTTGCATAGCTTGCTTCTGGTCGAAGACCAAGTGCTTTCAATCGTTCGGCCCGGATATTGTTAAGCTTTTCCGGACTGATTCGCAGGCCGATACATTTTTCCGCCGGAATCTTATAAAGCTCTTCCGGAGGCTCAACTTCAGGGACTAAAGGCACATTTGCCACCTTAAGCCTTTTGTGGGCCAGATACTGCGACAGTGGGGTTTTTGAAGTTCGGGATACACCTACAAGCACAATATCGGCTTTCATGATGCCGCGTGGATCTCTTCCATCATCATATTTCACTGCAAATTCGATCGCTTCCACTTTGCGGAAATAATCTTCATCCAGGCGGTAAACCAGCCCCGGTTCATACTTTGGCTGCGTATTTGTCATGTTCACCATTTTATCGAGCATCGGGCCGATAATATCCACTGTCTCTACTCCGGCTTCTGCAGCGCGCTCCAGTAAGTATTGATTTTTATCGGGAATCACTAAAGTGAACGCAATCATCGCATGTGCTTCTCTTGCCAGTTCAATTACTTCATCAATAGTGCCCTCATCTTCTACGTAGGGAATCCGGCGTATTTCCATTCCTTTTTCCCCAAATTGGCTGGCTGCAGCCTTTACTACAAGCTCAGCCGTTTCTCCAACGGAATCAGACACTACATAAACGATTGGTCTTGGTTTTGTTTTTACCATAGTTCCTCCCTTTCCAGATGCCTCCGTACGTTCGTCACATGTCGTCATGGGCCAGATCAACAAGAAGTTTTGTAATGTTTGTTTTTGTTACTCTTCCTGTCACTTCCATTTCCCCATTTTTCTGGTCCTTTACAACAGGAAGTGCATCAATTTGTTTTTCGATCAGCTTGCTGGCTACTTCTATAATTAAATCATCTTTGCTGCAGACCGTTATATTAGGCATTCTTGTCATAATAATGCTTACCGGCATTGCTTCGAGCTCCTGCTTGCCGATACTGGCACGCAGCAGATCTTTTCTGGAGAGCACCCCGACTAAAGAGGACTTCCCATTAACAACAAAGAGCGTTCCCACATCTTCAAGAAACATGGTTACGATCGCATCATACACAGAGCTTGCATCGTTTACGACAACGGGTATGGATTGATATTCGTTTACCGTAATCTGCCTGATTTTTTCATTAAGCAGCTGCGTGCCTGTTTTCCCTGTATAAAAATAGCCGACTCTCGGCCTAGCATCGAGATACCCGGACATTGTAAGAATCGCCAGATCGGGCCGGAGAGTTGCTCTCGTAAGAGAGAGCTTGTCTGCAATATGCTCTCCGGTAATGGGCCCTTCTGCTTTTACAATATCTACTATAAATTCTTGTCTTTTTGTTAATTGAATGGTCAACACCGCCTTCATAACATACGACATGCTATGTTAGTCTATCTTTTATTATATCTTATCGGACCGGCGCTGACTATGCAGACTTCTTAGCGTGCCGCCTCGGTAAACACAAGAAATCTGAAATCTGCAAAGGTCTGGATGAGCCCGGCAATCTGCACCATCTGTGCAAGACGGTTCTGTTTAACTGCCTCGTCTTCGCTCATTACCATAACGTGCTCAAAATAATCATTTATGGCAGGGGAAAGCTTTTCCAGCTCCTGCAGTGCGGCTTCCATTTGGTTTTCCTGCAGCAGGGACGGAAGAGTAGACGCCAGTTCTTCATGGGCTTTCATCAGCTGTTTTTCCTGGTCGTTTTCCATTAAGTCTCTTTGCACCGAAACCGCTTCTGTAGACGCCTTTTTTGAAATGTTCGTTATACGGCTTAATGCTTCCACCGTTTCTTTAAAGGACGCTTTATTTTTCTGCGCCTGCAGGAACTCCGCTTTGTTTACTAAAATATACATATAGCCTATGTCTCCCTGTAGAAGAGCATCGCAGACATCATGGCTGATCGAACGATCCAGCAGAAGGTTACGGATCCGCTGTTTGAAGAACTCCTGAAGTTCCACAGCAAGCTCCTCTTCCGGACGCTTCAGTACGCCTGCTTTTGCAGCCAGTTCCATCGTCTGCTGAATCATCCCCTCTATCGTAACCGGAAGCTCCTGAGCCAGCATAATCGCAACGGCTCCTGCCGCCTGTCTTCTAATACCATTGGGATCCTGCGACCCTGAAGGGACCGCTCCAATACCAAACGCTGTGACGACCGTATCCATTTTATCAGCGAGTCCAATCACCGCCGCCTCTTTTGAGGAAGGTGTCATATCTCCTGCAAAACGCGGCAGATAGTGCTCTCTTATCGCGCCTGCCACGGTTTCATTCTCTCCAGCAAGCAGCGCATACTTTTCGCCGACAATACCTTGAAGCTCTGTAAACTCATCCACCATAAGGGTGACCAGATCAAACTTGGATAACAACGCTCCACGTTTAATGTTTTCCTGTGCTTCATCCGACAGGCTGATCTTTTTTGCCACAGCCAGGCTCAGTCCTTGAATGCGTCGTACTTTATCCCCTATCGTACCAAGATTTTCCTGATATACAATATTGTCGAGCTTTGCCGCTGCCTGCTCGGGAGGAAGTTTCTGATCTTCTTCGTAGAAGAATCTGCCGTCGGCAAGCCGGGCCCGCAGCACTTTCTCATTTCCTTTTCGAACGTTTTCAATATGCTCTGTATTTCCATTACGTACGGTTACAAAATTAGGAAGCAGCTGGGCATTTTCGTCCTCTACCGGAAAGTAGCGCTGGTGCTCTCTCATAGAAGTAATCAGTACTTCCTGGGGAAGCTCCAGGTAGGAGGCATCAAATGCGCCCGACAAAGCGGTCGGATACTCCACCAGGTTGTTTATTTCTTCAAGCAGGTCTTCGTTTATAGGTACAAGCCAGTTTTCTTTTTCTTCAATCTCGGCAATCTGCTTACGGATCATTTCTTTTCGTTCGGACGGTTCTGCGACGACCCATTCTTTTTCAAGGACAGCTTCATACGCAGCCGGGCTTTCAATCACTGCATTAGCTCCAAGAAAACGATGGCCTCTCGTTTCACGGCCTGCCTGAACTCCTGCCATCTCCACAGGAATCACATCTGTACCGTACAAAGAAACAATCCACTGTACCGGCCGTACGTAGCGCATGGAGTGGCTTCCCCACTTCATGCTTTTTGGAAATGTCATCTTGGATGCTTCTGTCCCGAGTTCCGGAAGAAGTTCAGCCGTTGGTCGTCCCCTTTCTTCTTTTTTAGCAAATACATACTCTACATCTTTAACGGATTCGATATACAAATCATCTTCAGACAGGCCCTGGCCTCTCGCAAAACCGACAGCCGCCTTCGTCCAGGATCCATCCTCTGCCTGGGCAATCCGGCGTGCGGGCCCTTTTTTCGTTTCTACAATATCTTCCTGTGAATCTGCTGCCCCTTCAATACGGACCGCAAGCCTTCTTGGGGTGGAAAATACGGCAATAGCTTGATAGGCAATTCTTTTTTCCTTCAGCCATGCCGCTGTTCTGCTTTCCAGCTGCAGCATAGCATCTGTTACAAAGCGGGCCGGCATTTCTTCGAGGCCGATTTCCAGTAAATAGTCTTTATTCGCCATGGGAAGACTCCTCCTTTTCGTTAAGCAGCGGAAACTGCAGACGCTCTCTTTCCTGATAATAAGATGTGGCACATTTTCTGGCCAGACGCCTGACCCGACCGATATAGCCGGCTCTTTCCGTTACGCTGATGGCGCCTCCTGCATCGAGCAGGTTAAAGGTATGGGAGCACTTGAGCACGTAATCATATGCGGGAAAGACAAGCGCCTCTTCAAGGGCTCTTGCTGCTTCTTTTTCGTACGTATCAAATTCTTTAAAAAGCATTGCTGCATCTGCTACTTCAAACGCATATTTGGAATGCTCGTATTCCGGCTGTTTGAAAATATCTCCGTATAAAAAGCCGTCCACCCATGTAAGATCAAAGACGTTTTCCTTGTCCTGGATATAGGAAGCCAGTCTTTCGATGCCGTACGTAATTTCGACAGCTACCGGACTTGCTTCCATCCCGCCAACCTGCTGAAAATAAGTAAACTGGGTAATTTCCATACCATCGAGCCAGACTTCCCAGCCCAGGCCCCAGGCGCTCAGCGTAGGCGCTTCCCAGTTATCCTCCACAAAGCGGATGTCATGCTCTTTCGGATCAATTCCGAGCTTTTCCAGACTTTCTAAGTACAGTTCCTGTATATTCGGTGGAGACGGCTTCATAATGACCTGAAACTGGTGGTGCTGGTACAAACGGTTGGGGTTCTCTCCGTAACGCCCATCAGCCGGACGTCTTGAAGGCTCCACGTATGCCACATTCCACGGCTCCGGGCCGATGCTTCTTAAAAAAGTCATTGGGTTCATCGTTCCCGCACCCTTTTCTACATCATAGGCCTGCATCAGAATGCAGTTTTGATCGGACCAAAATTTCTGAAGCGTTAAAATCATATCTTGAACGTTCATCTAATCCCTCCATTGAATAACTACTTTTTTTAAGCACATAAAAAACCGTCCCTATACCACATCTATGGTATAGGGACGGTTGTATGCTCCGCGGTTCCACCCTACTTGCTTTCTGCCGGACAGCAGAAAGCCGCTCTTCGTTTTATATGCTCCAGGATGCCTTCGTCTTCATAAACAGCGCAGCTTCCACTATCCTGCGCTCGCTGATTGTTTAGAGAAAGAGTACTATTTCCCTTCAATGCACTATTAAATGTAGTTGAATCATACTTAAATCCATACTTTCTGTCAAGTATCCTCCACAGGATTCCATTTTTCCATCTGCTCCATAAACCGCTTGGAGCGAAGGTAAAGGCCGGAATACTCTTCGTAGTAGGTATCCATGACCTGACGGAGTTCTTTTTTGGTTTCCGGTTTCAGCGTAATGCTGCCGAGACGCTTTAAATCCAGATAGTAAAAGGTACGCAGCAGCTGGATCGCTTTTGGGCTGATATCCATCCGGTATTCATCGCGGTGACTGCAGCGGTGGCAGAGAAACCCCGCTCCCCTGATGGAAAAGCTGAACGTCCCTTCTTTGTTTCCACAATTGATACATTGATCCAGCTGCGGCTTGATACCCGCTGCATCTGTCATTTTCAGTTCAAAAATCCGTATAAGCGTTTCGGCATCGTCGCCTTCTTCCACATGCTCGAGAATCTGCCAGAACAGTTCAAACAAAAAGGGATTCGTTTCCCGGTCGTTGGTCAGCTTATCAAGAAGCTCGGCTGCATATGCGATATAAGACGCTTTCCACAAATCTTCCCGAATGTGGCGGTAGGACTTAATAATATCTGCCTGATTGAGCGAACTCATGCCGGAGCTGCTGTAATAGAGAAAAATGCCGTAAACAAAAGGCTGGGCTGCCCCGGCGAGCCGGTTTTTTGGCTTTTTGGCTCCCTTTGCCATAACGGCCACTTTCCCGGCCTCTCTGGTGTACAATGTCAGCACTACATCCGCTTCTCCGTATGGAACGGTTCGAATCACTATTCCTTCAGCTTTTTTCAGCATGACATCGATCCTTTTTTACGTAACGTTAATAATCGTTCTGGTCATATCCATGTTCTTTAAGCTGGTAGGAGCTGTTTCTCCAATCTTTCTCTACTTTGGCATAGAGCTCCAGGTACACGTTGGAACCTAGCAGTTTCTGAATATCCTGCCTGGCCAGCTCGCCGATTTTTTTCAAAAGGGCACCCTGCTTTCCGATAATAATGCCTTTCTGTGAAGAGCGTTCGACGGCAATAACAGCCGATATATACACAGCCCCGCCTTTTCGTTCTTTCATTTCTTCTATAATAACGGCGACCGAATGAGGAATTTCATCGCGGGTTAACTGCAGCACCTTTTCCCGGATTAATTCGCTTACGATAAAACGCTCGGGATGATCTGTAATTTCATCTTCCGGATAGTAAGCAGGACCTTCTTCCATGTACTCGAGAATCTGCTCCATCATTGTCTCTACGTTATTGCCTTTTAAAGCAGAAACCGGCACTATCTCGGCAAAATCATATAAATGACGGTACTTTTCGATTACCTGCATTACCTGTTCCGGCGTCATTTCATCAATTTTATTTACAATAAGAAATACCGGCGTTGATGTTTCTTTTAATTTATTAATAATGTATTCTTCACCGGGACCGTACTTCTCTGTAGCATCAATCAAATAAAGAATAATATCTACTTCTCTAAGTGTTTCTGTTGCCATCCGCACCATGTAATCTCCAAGCTTGTGCTTAGGCTTATGAATGCCTGGGGTATCAATAAAAATAATCTGGGAATGTTCGTCCGTGTAAAACCCCTGAATTTTGTTTCTTGTTGTCTGCGGCTTATCGCTCATGATTGCAATTTTTTGGCCGATCACATGATTTAACAGAGTGGACTTGCCGGCGTTCGGCCGGCCGATTAATGCAGCAAACCCTGATTTAAATACGTTGTCTGTCATCTCATATCTCCTGCCTGAAAAGCTCCCGGCAGAAGCTCCTGCATCGTAGTTTTCACTATATTTCCTTTTAAATTGCTTAAAATAATGACAGCTTCCGGTGCCATAAATTCGGAGAGAACCTGTCTGCATGCACCGCACGGGGCAACAGCAGCCTCTGTATCAGCTACAATGGCAATCTCTTCAATATCCTTGTCTCCACTGCTGACTGCTTTGAAAACCGCTGTACGTTCAGCACAGTTGGTTAACCCGTAAGATGCATTTTCTACATTGCATCCCGTATATACTGAGCCGCTTTTTGTTTTTAGGGCGGCTCCGACCTTAAATTGCGAATAAGGCACATGAGCGAATTCTCTTACCTGTTTTGCCTGTTCAATTAACGTTTCCATAAAATTCTCCTCTTACAGCCATGCGCTCAAAGGCTCTGCAAACAGCAGGACGCCAATAAGGACAGCTATTATTGTAAATATAAACACTCCGGCAGCCGCAGCATCCTTCGCTTTTTCAGCGAGGGGGTGATACTGCTCCGTAACCAGGTCAACCGTTTTCTCTATTGCTGTATTCAGCAGTTCAAGCGAAAGCACAATACCGATTGTAAGAAGCAGGACACTCCATTTCCATAATGGAAATGGAACGAGCAGGGCAAGCACGATTACTGCTGCGGCAGCTGCTAGATGATACTGCATGTTTGCCTCATTTTTTGCAGTTTCCTTCATTCCTCTGGCTGCGTACCGAAAAGATAACAGCAGCCGTTTCGTCCTGCGCTGCTTATTTCCGTTTAAGCCCATATTCCTGCAGTATCTCTTCCTGACGGGCAAACATTTCTTTTTCCTCCGAGTCACTGTCGTGCAGATAGCCAAGCAGATGAAGCAGGCCGTGTACTCCCAGGAAAGCAATCTCCCTCTCAAAAGAATGGCCGTACTCTTCTGCCTGCTCTACGGCACGTGGAAGGCTGATGACAATGTCACCCAGCAGATGCGGCACATCTTCGCCCTCCATAAAAGGTTCTTCATCGTCAAGTGCAAAGGAGATTACATCAGTAGGCTTATCTATTCCACGGTATTCTTTATTAATTTCCTGAATTGCTTCATTGGTCACAATCGTAACAGAAAGTTCTGCTTCCCCTTTGATTGCTTCCATCCCGGCTGCCAGTTGAAGTACTTCTTCGAGCAGCGTCAAGGACTGTTCGGATACTTCTGTTGTTTCGTCGTTAATATCGATTGTTACTGCCATAGCCTGCCTCCATTGTGTTTATAGTGTTTTCTTTGTTTCCACAGCATTCAGCTGCTTTTGCGGATCGGCTTCATCATATGCTTCTAAAATCTGCTGCACGAGCGTATGCCTTACTACATCGGTCGGCTTCAGGTAAATAAAGCCTATCGAATCGACGTTTTTTAAAATATTAATCGCCACCCGGAGACCGGACTGCTGGCCTTTAGGAAGATCAACTTGAGTCAGATCTCCATTCACCACCATTTTTGATCCAAAGCCCAGTCTCGTAATAAACATTTTAATTTGTTCTTTTGTTGTGTTCTGTGCTTCATCGAGAATGACAAAAGCATCTTCCAGCGTTCGGCCTCTCATATAGGCAAGGGGGGCCACTTCAATCGTTCCGCGCTCCAGTAAGCGGTTTGTATGCTCCAGGCCGAATACATCATGCAGGGCATCATACAGCGGCCTCAAGTACGGATCCACCTTTTCTTTTAAATCGCCCGGTAGAAATCCCAGGCTTTCTCCAGCTTCCACCGCAGGCCTTGTCAGCACAATGCGTTTTACACTGCCATCTTTAAGCGCATTCACTGCCATGACCACAGCAAGGTACGTTTTCCCTGTACCGGCAGGACCGATTCCAAAAACCATGTCGCGTCTGCGGATAGCATACACATATTCCTGCTGCCCTAATGTTTTAACAACAATAGGCTTCCCTTTTGTATTCACTGCAATTTTTTCCTGGTGAAGCGTGTTCAGCTGATCTATTTTATCTTCTTTGGATAATTGTATAGCATAGATTACATCTCTTTCTGTAATCTCTACGTTTTTTCTTAGAAGGTCAATTAACGAACCCATTACTTCCGATATCGTATCTGCATCTTTTTTTTCTCCGGAAATAATTAAGCTCTCTCCCCGTGTCACAATCGATACATTCAGCTTTTCTTCCAGCCGTTTTAAATGAATATCGTTGGGACCGAACAGCAGCTGTGCTTCGTTTGCATCTTTCACTTCTAAGGATAGTACATGCTTTTCTGCCAATATACTCATTCTCCTCGGATTTGTCGGCTGCACCGATTTAGTCTAGTTGCTTTCGTCTCTTCCCTACTTTACCATCCCTATCCCGCCCTTGCAAAGGGATGCACTGCTCTCTTCCACTTTTTTATAAAGGGCCGGCCGATCATAAAAAACGCAGCAAACAAAAAGAAACTGAGCCGCTGAGGGCTCAGTTTCCTATTTTCTTTTGGAATATATAGATGTTTGATGAGGTCTTTGAGAACGGGGTTTTCCCAAAATCTCCGCCCATATAATTCCGTTTTTTGCATCTTCATGTGATGGAGAAGAAAAAGAGGTCTTTAGTGAAGAACTTCCTGTCCTCTGTGAACTTCTCGTGCTATCCAATGCCTGGTTAAAAATAGGAGAGTTATCGTCAATAGGATTTTTCTCTGCCTCTGACCTCCGCTTTTTAGCCTGTTCCATTTTTTCATAATACTGAGCCGTCCGGCCGGCAGCAGGATCTGTTGTGCTCTCTCCCCGCACAAACTCCCCTTCTGCTTCTGGGACTGGTTTTGTAGGGCGTTCACCTGATGAAGATTGGCTGCCTCCCGGTTTTTCCTGCTGAAAGATTGACTCCCAGTCTATCTTACCGGGACCAGTCCGCTTCTGCTGGCCGCCGCCGGGTCTGTTTTGTGAATTATCTCCTTCGGATCGCTGCTTGCTTCGATTCACAAGGGAAAAGATAGCCGCTCCCGCAATGAAGAGGAAAAACAAGTTACCAAGCAAAAACTCTATGAAAGCATCCATTGGCTGCCTCCTCTTTGTCTAATTCTAGCGGATTGGGCCAGAATCGTTATTGTCATCATTTAGATCTTTCTTTGTGCCTTTGCTGATAGAATCTCTCATGTCCGTATCTGCTTCTACGTTCTGGATATTCATGTAATCCATTACGCCGAGATTACCGGAACGAAGCGCTTCGGCCATAGCCATTGGTACTTCTGCCTCTGACTCAACCACTTTCGCGCGCATTTCTTCAACACGTGCACGCATTTCCTGTTCGTGTGCAACAGCCATTGCGCGGCGCTCTTCGGCTTTTGCCTGAGCGATCTTCTTGTCGGCTTCTGCCTGGTCTGTCTGAAGACCGGCACCGATGTTTTTACCAATATCAATATCTGCAATATCAATAGATAAAATTTCAAATGCAGTACCAGAGTCAAGTCCCTTACTAAGAACAGTCTGGGAAATGCTGTCCGGGTTTTCTAAAACGCCTTTATGGTCTTTGGAAGAACCGATAGTAGAAACAATACCTTCACCAACACGGGCAATGATCGTCTCTTCACCAGCACCACCAACAAGGCGGTCTATGTTTGCACGAACAGTGATACGTGCTTTTGCTTTCACTTCGATACCATCCATAGCAACACCGGCAATAAATGGCGTTTCAATTACTTTAGGGTTTACACTCATCTGTACAGCTTCGAGTACGTCACGTCCAGCGAGGTCAATTGCTGCACTCCGCTCAAATGTAAGCTCGATGTTCGCACGCTGAGCTGCGATTAAAGCGTTAACTACACGGTCTACGTTACCACCGGCAAGATAGTGGCCTTCTAATTTGTTTAAAGAAAGCTCCAGTCCTGCTTTGTCAGCTTTAATCATTGGGTTTACGATACGTGCAGGAATAACACGTCTTAATCTCATACCTACCAGTTGGAAAATGCCCACCTTTACTCCTGCTGCAAGTGCTGAAATCCAAAGCGCTACTGGTACGAATGTAAATAGAATGGCCAATGCAATTAATACAAGAGCCAATACAATAATAAGAGTCAAATCTACTGTCATGTGCCGCTTCCTCCTTTGAATGTGAACCTTAAATTTTTCTTACAATGATTCTTGTACCCTCTACTTTCACGATTCTGAGAGCCGATCCTTTTTCGATAAAGCCTCCCTCAGTCACCACATCAATGCGTTCCTCGTCTACTACCGCGGAGCCTGATGGATGAAGCGGGGTTAATGCCACTGCTTCCTTTTGGAGCAGATCATTTCTGTCACGATTGGAATAATATCCTTCTTCCTTTTTCATTGTATCTTTTAATACCAGCTTTTGCATAGGTCCTTTTTTTCCAAACATGACTATCATAATAATGCCGAGTACAACAGCCAGACCAATAGCTACTGCAAGGGATATGACAACATACGTGGTAGAAAAAGAAGCCAATATTAATCCGCCTGACATAGCGGCGATTCCAAGAAATCCAAAAATCCCAAATCCCGGAACGAACAATTCAATTAAAAGAAGTATCAAGCCGACGAGAAACAAAATGATAGATTCCATTCCCGCAAAGCCTGCGATAGAATGTCCAAAAAAGAACAATAACAGGGAACCAATACCCAAAATGCCCGGAATTCCAAAACCCGGTGTCAGCACAGCCATGATAAGGCCAATGCTTCCTACACTTAATAATATAGGAATAACGACTGGATTTGTGACAAATCGTGCAATCTGTTCTGCAAAGCTAACGCTGAGTTCTTCTACCTGGGCGCCTTCGAGCCCAAGCTGATTCAGAAGCTGCTCACGATCATCGCTTAAATAGTCGGCATATCCCACTTCCTCTGCTTCGGAGGGGGTTAAAGTAAGCAGAGACCCTTCTCCAGCTCTGTAATCCGGAAGGTCTACGGACGGATCAGCCATCGCTTCTGCATAAATGGGGTCTCTGTCCTGAGACTCTGCTGCATTCGTCATATTGGCAGTCCAGGCCGATTGGGCTTTATCTTCTGCTGCATTGCCCGCTCCATCAATAACCTGAGCTGCGCCCATTTCTGTTCCCGGCGCCATTGCAATCGTCTCCGCATTTAATGCGATAAAAGCACCGGCTGACATGGCCTCTTCTGTAACAAAAGCCGTAACCGGCATTGGGGCGTCGCTTACAATGCCTGCTATGTTACCTGCGGCATCAACAGCACCACCCGGTGTGTCTATTTCTAAAATCACATGAGTAGCTCCGGCCTCTTCTGCTTCCTCAAATGATCTTTCCAAAAATGATTCAAGCCCTCGTTCTACCGCCTGTTCTACAGGAATTACGTATACAAGATCATCCTCATCTGCCTGCGCGGCGAAAGGAAAGATTAAAAAGACAGCAGCACTTATGAAAAACATAAGAGAACGTATGAGAATAGCCCCCACCCCTCTTTCTTTTCTTTTACATATATACTCGCATTATTATGTACGCATACCAGCAGGTTACGTTTCAATTTCTTTAAACAAAATATAAACAAAGCCGGAGAATCATACAGAAAAAGCATGCCTCCTTCAATGGAAGACATGCTTTTAACTGCTGAAGAAACTTACGTGGAGAGAATCCTTTAGAAACAAAGCCTTTAGGCTAACGGTTCCCGCATCTCTTGCCCTATATTTTTAACAGAAAATGCCAGGGCATTTCTTCTAACACTTGTATTGCTTATTTTTGCCAGATTGGAACGCAAATTAGAATTTACGGCTTCTTGCCGCTTCACTCTTCTTCTTACGCTTAATGCTAGGCTTTTCATAATGCTTTCTCTTACGCACTTCAGCCAATGTTCCTTCTTTTGAAAGCGAACGCTTAAAACGGCGAAGAGCGACATCAATGGACTCATTCTTACGAACTCGTGTTTCAGCCATAATGATTCCCTCCCTCCGGACAACCAATATAACCAATTAAATAATTGATCATTTTATAAAATTATAATGCATATGGAATAAAAAAGCAATACAGCTCTTGTCATTATTTAAATCTTTTGGATTAGTAGCTTCCTTCTTCTGCCTGGTCTCCTGATACGAGCGCTACACCTGAGCTTGTACCAAGTCTCGATGCTCCTGCATTTATCATCGCTTCGGCTGTTTTCAGATCCCTGATGCCGCCGCTTGCTTTGACTTGCGCCTTTTCTCCTACGATGCTTTTCATTAATGTTACATCTTCTACGGTTGCACCGCCGCCGGCAAATCCGGTGGAAGTTTTAACAAAGTCAGCTCCGGCTTCGAGCGCCAGTTCACAGGCTTTTCTTTTTTCATCATCGGTGAGAAGAGATGTTTCAATAATCACCTTAACGAGAGCCAGTTTGTCTGCTGCCCCCACTACTGATTGAATATCCCGGAGTACTACTTCATCCCGCCCTGATTTTAAAGCACCTATATTAATAACCATATCCAGTTCTGCTGCACCCTGCTTCATTGCCTGTTCTGCTTCCGCAGCTTTTGCTTCCGGTGTAGAGGCGCCAAGCGGGAATCCAATAACGGTACAGACCTTTACTGACGTTTCTCTCAATATAGAGAAGGCTTCTTCCACCATCGCCGGATTCACACATACAGAAGCAAATTCATTTTCTTTCGCTTCGCGGGCCAGTTTCTGAATCTGTTCAAATGTTGCTTCCGGCTTTAAAAGCGTGTGGTCTATCATTGCTGCCATATTCTTCATCGTATCTCTCCTTTATTGCGATTGCAGGAGCTCTTCCTCTTCAACGATTCGTACTACTTCTCCTTCGTTGTAAGGGTACCCTGCCTTGTTTATTTTCACTCTAACAATTTTTCCGATAACAGATGCATCCGCCTCAAACTTTACTTTCATGTAGTTTGTGGAATAACCGACTAAACGTCCGCTCTCCGGATCTTCTTTTTCCTGTTCTTCCGGAATCACTTCCAATACTTCTCCTTCGTGACGCGCTGCATACTGCTTGGCAAGCTGGTTGGATAAAGCAATTAAACGATGCACTCTTTCATTTTTTATTTCCTCATCCACCTGCTCTTCCATTCTCGCTGCAGGAGTACCTGTCCGTTTGGAATAGGGGAACACATGCAGTTCTGAGAATTCCAGCCTGGAAATAAAATCAAAGGTTTCCTGGAATTCTTCTTTTGTTTCTCCCGGGAAGCCGACGATCACGTCAGATGTTACCGCAAGTCCGGGGAGTGCTTCTTTTAGACGCTCCACTCGCTCCGCGTAAAAAGCATTCGTATATTTACGGCGCATTCTTTTCAATACCGTGTCTGATCCGGATTGAAGAGGAATATGAAGGTGATTTACTACTTTTTGGGAAGCTTTAATCACATCAATAACTTCGTCAGTAATCTGACTTGCTTCAATCGATGAAATTCGGATACGCTTAAGTCCGTCTACTTTTTCCAGTTCAAGAAGCAGATCCGATAAATGATAATCTTTCATATCTTCTCCGTACCCGCCCGTGTGAATACCGGTCAGGACAATCTCTTTATACCCCGCCTCTACAAGCTGGTGCGCCTGCTTTAAGACTTCTTTGGGATCCCTTGAACGAAGAAGGCCTCTCGCCCAGGGAATGATGCAGAATGTACAAAAGTTATTACAGCCTTCCTGAATTTTCAGCGAGGCACGGGTACGGTCGGTAAACGATGGTACATCCAGCTCTTCATACACTCTTGTTTTCATAATATTGCCGACACCGTTTATTGGTTCTCTTTCTTTTTTAAATTGTTCAATGTATGGGAGCATTTTTTTACGATCCTGCGTGCCTACAACGATATCCACTCCGGGAATCGCCATAATTTCCGCCGGGGACGTCTGGGCGTAACAGCCCGTTACACAGATAACCGCTTCAGGATTTTTCCTGACTGCCCGGCGGATAACCTGCCGGCTTTTTTTATCTCCTGTGTTTGTCACGGTACAAGTATTAATGACATACACGTCCGCTCGTTTATCAAAATCTGTTTTTTCATATCCTTCGTCTTTAAACAGCTGCCAAATAGCCTCTGTTTCGTAATGGTTTACTTTACACCCCAGGGTGTGGAAAGCCACATTGCTCATTGCGTTCACCTCATTAATTCAAAATGGTAGGACAGTACGGCCAGGAAATACGATGATGCCGTTTCACTTCTGAGAATGCGGGGACCCAGGCTGACAGAATAAAACGCATGGTTCAACATTTCACTTTTTTCTTTCCCACTGATGCCGCCTTCCGGACCAATACAGGCAAAAAAAGAGGCATCCTGCCGGGAACGGCTTAAGGCTTCCGCCAGTGCGCTGTGGGCTTTGGATCGTGCCTGCTCCTCATCTATGACGAGACGCTCTTTATAAAGCGCGGCCTGTTCCATCAGTTGATCTGTATTTTCACAATATACAACCTGTGGAATAATAAGCCTTTCAGACTGCTCTGCCGCCTCTTTTGCTATTTTCTGAAGGCGATCTATCTTTTTAGACGCCTTCGCCTGATCCCATTTTACAACAGAACGTTCTGCCTGATAAATATAAATAACAGAAGCACCCAGCTCGGTGCTTTTCTGTACAATATAATCGAGCTTATCCCCTTTTACAAGTGCCTGGGCAATCGCTGCTTTAACAGGCAGTTCACTGCTGCTCTGTTCTTCCTGCTCCAGATCAAGGCACACTTCACCGCTGTCGTTAAATGAGCGGATCACACCAACCGCAGCACGGCCTTCGTTGTCTAATACGACTACCCTGCTGCCGGTCTCCATTCTCATTACTTTTATGATGTGTTTGGCATCATCCCCCCGAATGACTGCCGTGCTTTTCTCCATTTGGGGTGAGGGAATAAAATATCTCTGCATCCGTTCGCATCCTTTACTCGGGCTTAACTGCTTTAAAAAGGACCCAGTCCTCCATTGTATGCACTTCCAGCTCTTTAAAGCCTGTATCAAGAAGCGCCTGCTCCACCTGGCTGCGCTTGCTCTCTATGATACCGGAAGCAATAAAGATGCCTCCTGCTTTCAACTGGCTGTAGGCACCGTCCATCAGCCTTATAATAATATCCGCTAATATATTGGCAACAATCAGGTCTGCCTGCACGGAAGAGCCTGCAAGCAGATCATTCTTGGTTACTTTCACAATCGATGTGCATTTATTGTATTCTACATTTTCCAGTGCACTTCGTACGGCAATATCATCCAGGTCAAATGCTTTCACGTCAGCGGCTCCCAATTTTGCAGCTGCTATCGCAAGAATTCCTGATCCGGTGCCGACATCGAGTACCGTTTCGCCGCCTTTAAGCTCTCTTTCAAGAGCCTGGATGCACAGCATCGTGGTCGGATGGGTTCCTGTTCCAAAAGCCATGCCGGGATCCAGTTCAATCACTTTTTCCAATGATGACTCCGGTACATACACTTCCCAGCTTGGTGCCACCGTCAAAGTATCCGACATTCTTACCGGTTTATAATACTGTTTCCAGGAGTTTGCCCAGTCTTCTTCGTATACTTCAGCAAGCACAACTTCAACCGATCCCGGATCAATACCATAAAGAGGAAGATCCTTGAGAGCCGCTTTAATTTTCTTGACCGTCTCACCCACGTATTCATTGGCCGGAAAATAAGCTTTTACAATTGCCCCTTCCTCCGGGTAATCCTCTGCTGAAAGTTTATACATTTCGTCTTCCGCTTCATCCCATAGTCTCGTCAAGTCTGCAGAGTCTTCAATTACAACCCCGCTTGCTCCGGCCTGATGTAAAATATACGAAACAGGCTCAATCGCCTGTTCCGTAGTGTGAATGCTGCATTCCGTCCATTTACTCATTTTTTTCTCCCATACGCTTTATTAGTCTCCGCGAAACGCGCGCTTTACTTTATCAAAAAAATTCTGGTGCTGTTCGTCCACATTGGAATCTCCGCTTACTTTGGCAAATTCCCGTATCAGATCTTTTTGATCATCGGAAAGTTTTTTCGGAACAATAACTTTCACTTTAATATGCTGATCTCCGTGCCCGCGGCCGTGAACGTTAGGGATACCTTTCCCTCTCATGCGGAAGCTCGTTCCGGACTGAGTGCCTGCTGGAATCTTCAATTTAACCTTACCGCTTAAAGCCGGTACTTCAATTTCATCGCCGAGTGCTGCCTGAGCGAAAGTAAGAGGCATTTCACAGAACACATCGTCGCCTTCGCGTTCAAAGAATTCATGGGACTGTACATCAAACACGACGTATAGATCTCCGGGAGGTCCACCGTTCACGCCTGCTTCACCCTGGCCGGATACGCGAATCTGCTGGCCATAGTCGACGCCTGCCGGAACTTTAATGCTGATTTTTTTGTTTTTCGTAATTCTTCCTCTGCCGCCGCACGTTTTACACTTTTCAGGAATGATTTTTCCGGTACCCTGACAGTTATCACATACACGACGGTTCACGACACGTCCGAACGGTGTATTCTGCTCTACGTTAAGCTGGCCGGCTCCTCCACATTTGCTGCAGGTTTTCGGGCTCGTACCAGGCTTTGCACCATCTCCGTCACACGTACCGCATGTTTCTTCTTTTGGAATTTCAATTTCAGTCGTTTTTCCAAATACCGCCTCTTTAAAAGCGAGCGTCATTGTATACTGCAGGTCTGCGCCTTGACGGGGAGCGTTTGGGTCACGGCGTCTGCCGCCGCCCCCGCCTCCGCCGAAGAACATGTCGAAAATGTCGCCAAACCCGCCGCCGAAGTCGCCGGCTCCGCCGCCTCCGAAACCCTGGTTCGGTTCTGCACTTCCGAATTGGTCGTAGTTGGACTTTTTCTGCGGATCGCTTAATACGTCATACGCATCTTTTACTTCTTTAAATTTCTCTTCTGCGTTTGCTTCTTTATTTACGTCCGGGTGGTACTTTCTGGCTAATTTTCTATATGCCTTTTTTACTTCATCTACTGATGCATCTTTATCTACGCCAAGCGTTTCATAATAATCTTTTTTACTCAATCTATTCACTCCCGTTCATCGCTCATTACACAAAGGTAATCATACCATTATCGTATTTATTGATTCAACCAGAAACCATGACAAATAGGCGTCCCATTTACATAAAAGAAGAGGCCGCCCCCTAAAGAAGCTTGGCTTCGTTAGTAATGGGACAGCCCCTTTGCTTTTGCATTATTACTTATTTATCTTTGTTGTCGTCTTCATTTACTTCTTCATAATCGGCATCAACGACGTTGTCGTCATCTTTCTGGCCGTCTGCTGCGCCGGCATCGCCGCCTTCAGCCTGCTGAGCCTGCTGAGCTGCCTGCTCATAAAGCTTAGTCGAAAGCTGCTGTACGACTTCCTGAAGCTCATCTTTTGCACTTCTGATCGCTTCAATGTCATCGCCTTCCAAAGCTGTTTTTACTTTTTCTTTGGCAGCTTCTGCACTATCTTTATCTGCCTGTTCTACACTGTCGCCAAGATCTTTAAGCGTTTTGTCAGTAGTAAATACAAGCTGGTCTGCTTCATTGCGTACTTCTACAGACTCTTTGCGTTTTTTATCTTCTTCTGCATTTTCTTCTGCGTCTTTTACCATTTTTTCAACATCCTCATCGCTCAATCCGGATGAAGATGTAATCGTAATCGACTGCTCTTTGTTTGTGCCGAGATCTTTCGCACGAACGTTTACAATACCATTTGCATCAATATCAAACGTTACTTCAATCTGTGGTACACCACGTGGTGCAGGTGGAATATCTGTAAGCTGAAAACGGCCAAGCGTCTTGTTGTCTGCTGCCATTTCGCGCTCACCCTGCAGCACATGAATATCAACAGAAGGCTGATTGTCTGAGGCAGTAGAGAACGTCTGGGATTTGCTTGTTGGGATCGTTGTATTGCGATCGATCAAACGAGTTGATACTCCACCCATCGTTTCAATTCCAAGAGAAAGCGGCGTTACGTCAAGTAGTACAACGTCTTTCACATCACCGGAAAGTACGCCGGCTTGAACAGCTGCACCAAGAGCAACAACTTCATCCGGGTTTACGCCTTTGTGTGGATCTTTGCCGGTAAGCTTTTTAATTTCTTCCTGAACAGCAGGAATTCTTGTAGATCCGCCGACAAGGATAACTTTATCGATTTCAGAAGCACTCAAGCCGGAGTCTTTCAACGCCTGGCGTGTAGGTCCCATTGTTTTTTCCACAAGAGAAGAAGTAAGGTCATCGAACTTCGCACGGCTTAATGTAAGCTCAAGGTGCTTAGGTCCGCTTGCATCTGCTGTAATAAATGGAAGGGAAATCTGCGTCTGGGATACACCGGATAGATCTTTCTTCGCTTTTTCCGCAGCATCTTTTAAGCGCTGAACGGCCATTTTATCCTGCGAAAGGTCAATGCCGTTTTCTTTTTTGAACTCAGTTACAAGGTGGTCAATAATGATCTGGTCAAAATCGTCTCCGCCAAGCTTGTTGTCACCAAATGTTGATTTTACTTCGAAAAAGCCTTCACCAAGCTCAAGGATGGATACGTCAAACGTACCGCCGCCCAAGTCATACACAAGGATCGTCTGGTCTTCTTCTTTTTCAAGGCCGTAAGCTAATGCTGCCGCTGTAGGCTCGTTTACGATACGTTCTACTTCAAGTCCAGCGATTTTACCGGCATCTTTTGTAGCCTGGCGCTGGGAGTCATTGAAGTAAGCCGGAACGGTAATTACAGCTTTTGTTACTGTTTCGCCTAAATAAGCTTCTGCATCTGATTTAAGCTTCTGCAGAATGATGGCACTGATCTCCTGTGGAGTCTGCTGCTTGCCTTCTGCTTCTACTTTATAATCCGTACCCATATGACGCTTAATGGACTGGATCGTGTTTGGGTTTGTAATAGACTGGCGCTTGGCTACTTCCCCTACCTGGCGCTCGCCGTCTTTAAATGCAACAACAGATGGTGTCGTGCGGTTACCTTCCGGGTTGGGAATAACTACTGCTTCTCCGCCCTCCATCACTGCTACACATGAATTTGTTGTTCCTAAGTCAATACCAATTGTTCTACTCATTGTCAGTTCATCCTCCTACTATTAATTAACCATTTTTGTTTATGCGTTTACTTTAACCATTGCCGGGCGCAGTACTTTATCTTTTAACAGATAGCCCTTTTGGAGTTCTTCCACTATTTGGTTGGACTCAAACCCTTCTTCTTCAACCTGCATGACCGCTTGATGATAATGCGGATCAAACATTTCGCCGACAGTAGGCATTTCCTGCAGCCCTTCTGCTGCGGCTGCTTCTTTAAGCTGGTTAAACACCATTTCCACCCCTTTATAGATGGATCTGGCTTCCTCGCCTTCCGGCTCTGCTTTAAGCGCTCTTTCAAAGTTATCAAGAGCCGGCATCATACCAAGCAGAAGCTTTTCCGCGCGGTATTTTTCCAGCTTCACCTTTTCTTCTTTTGCGCGCTTTCTTACGTTATCAAGGTCTGCCTGCGTTCTAAGGGAACGGTTTTTCCATTCCAGCACTTCCGCTTCAAGCTCCTGAATGCGCTGCTCGTCTTCTGATACTACTTCATTAGAAGCGTCATTATCTATAATTTCGACCGTATCTTCTTCGGTCGTCTCTTCTTGTTTTTCATCATTTAACGTTTCTGTTTCTTCGTTAGATAGCGGTTCATCTTTTTTCATATCTTTCACCTCCACCAGTTTTCTTGCTTTTTACATAGAAAGAAGGAGAGATATTTCTCTCCACAGCCAATCATACATGATATCACTAAGCATCTGTTCTGTACAGGTTCTCCAGAATATCCTCCAGGTCATGGGAGATATGCTGGATCAGGCTGATGACTTTCGGGTATTCCATTCGCTTGGGGCCTACAATTCCAATGGTGCCTACTGCTCTGCCATTAAAAGAATAGGTGGCGGAGATAATACTGCAGTGTTCAAATGCGGCATTCTCATTTTCCTGCCCAATTCGTATAGAAAGGCCTGACTTATTTGGCTTTAAAAGGTCGTGCATCATATCTTCTTTTTCAAAAAGCTCATATAAAGATTTCACTTTCGCAATGTCTTTAAACTCAGGCTGGTTTAGGAGGTTCGTCTTGCCTCCGTAGTATACTCGTTCGCTTGAGCTCTTTTTCAGCGTGTCCTCTGCAAAAAGAAGTGCTTCTGCATAATTATCAATATGCTGTTTCATTAGAACGGAAATTTCATTTTCCATTTTCTGTTCCAGCATGTATAAAGGAACGCCGCTGAGCCTTTCATTGAGGATATTAACCATTTTTTCAAGATCTGAGCTGCTTAACCCTCTCGGAAGACTTACTGCTTTGTTTTCTACGTGGCCTGTATCTGTAACCAGGATAGCAACTGCAGCATCCTCGCGCAGCGGAATCACCTGTATACTTTTCAGCTTTGCATCAAACATTTTCGGACCGAGGACGATAGACACATAGCTCGTAAGCTCTGATAAAATGGTTGCGGAATGTTTAACCGCCTGATCTGCCTCCAGAATTTTCTGTTTGAACAACGACTTCATGTTCGTTACTTCATTTTTTGAAAAATGATGCGGCAGAAGCAGATGGTCTACATAATGCCGGTAGCCTTTTTCAGACGGCACGCGTCCGGAAGAGCTGTGCGTTTTTTCTAAAAAACCGAGCTCTTCCAAATCTGCCATTTCATTTCTTATCGTGGCCGGGCTGAATGAAATACTTTTTTCCTGCGATATGCTTCTGGATCCAACCGGTTCAGCTGATTTAATATAGCCATTTATAATGGCCTGCAAAATCAGCAGCTGTCTATTCGATAACATCCATTATCACCTCTTTTAGCACTCCGGTTGTTCGAGTGCTAAATCTATATGTTAAGTTATCAAAGACCTCTCTTTTTGTCAATTATATTCAACGGAATTAATTGAGAATTTTAAAAGGCATTGTCTTTTTCCAATAAAAACTTTTCAAATACTTCGTTTCCGAGCAGTCTGCCCCGCGGTGTAAGTCTTACTTTTTCTGCAGATTCTTCAATCAGCCCCTGCTGAAACAATTCCGGTACAGCTGTGGCAAACACCTCTTTATATTCCATTCCATACCGTTCTTTAAACCTGCTTTTGTCCACACCGTCATACATCCGCAGCCCTAAAAACATTTCTTCTTCCATTTTCTCTGCTCTGCTCACCCGGGTTTCTTCTTTAATTATCGGTTCTCCCTGCTCAACTGCTTTAATATAGTGAGTCAGCGGAGCGATATTGGCATAGCGGACTCCATTTACGTACCCGTGGGCCCCTGCACCAAATCCATAATATTCTTCGTTTTTCCAGTACACACAGTTATGAAAGCTTTCATGTCCTTTGGCTGCAAGGTTGCTTATTTCGTAAGGATAAAGCCCGTTGCGGCTCCCGTAGTCCAGCAGAAGCTCGTACATGTCTGCTTCCGTATCTTCCGGAAAAGGAGCAAGACGGCCTTGTTTGTACCAATTATGAAACATCGTTTTTTCTTCAATTTTCAACGAATAGGCGGAGATGTGAGGCACATTCAGCTGCACCGCCATATCCAATGAAGCTTGAAAATCAGCCATCGTCTGTCCCGGCAGGCCGAACATTAAATCAATCGAATAGTTATCAAACCCGGCTTTTTGGGCCAAGGTTACTGCCTCTACCGCGTCTTCCCTGCCATGCCCTCTGCCAATAGCCTCCAGCAGCCGCGTTTCAAAACTCTGCACGCCGATACTGAGACGGTTGACACCGCTCGTTTTCATGGCTGCCAGCTTCTCCATAGTAATTTCACCCGGATTCACTTCCACCGTATACTCTGCACCATCCGCGAGCGGAATGTGGCGGTCAACAATGTTCAGCATTCTGATAACCTGCTTCTCGTTCAGGGCGGTTGGGGTTCCGCCTCCGATATAAATCGAATTCAGCGGAACGCTGATACCGGCCTGTCTGATTTCCTCTTCCAATGCGTCAAGGTATTCATCCACCGGCTGGCGGTCAATGAGAAATTTATTAAAATCACAGTAAAAGCATATCTGCCTGCAAAAAGGGATATGAATATATGCTGAAGTTGCTGCCATTTTTTCTCCTCCTTCCCTGCATTCTGTTTTCCGTTGGAAAAGGACTGTCTGTTGGATAGACAGTCCTTCCCTTTTATTTGTCGTTATCCATTTTCAATACAGACATAAATGCTTCCTGCGGCACATCTACTTTGCCGACACTCTTCATTCGTTTTTTTCCTTCTTTCTGCTTGTCGAGAAGTTTTCTTTTTCTGGAAATATCCCCGCCGTAGCATTTAGAGAGAACGTTTTTACGCATTGCTTTAATCGTCTGTCTGGCAATGATTTTCTGGCCTATGCTTGCCTGAATCGGCACTTCAAACTGCTGTCTCGGGATAAGGTCTTTGAGCTTGTCGGTAATTGCCTTGCCTCTTTCGTAGGCAAAATCACGGTGAACAATGATCGATAAGGCATCGACAGTTTCCCCGTTTAGAAGAATGTCCATTTTCACAAGACTGGACTGCCTGAATCCAATCATTTCGTAATCAAATGAAGCATAGCCTTTTGTACTCGATTTCAGCTGATCAAAGAAATCATAAACAATTTCTGTCAGTGGGATATTGTACACAATATTTACACGGTTGGCATCCATATACTTCATATCGATAAACTCTCCACGTTTTTTCTGGCAGAGCTCCATTACCGATCCTACAAAATCGTTAGGTACCATTACGGTCGCTTTAACAAACGGCTCTTCTACATAATCCACTTTCTGCGGATTGGGAAAGTTAGCCGGGTTATCGATAGAAATCATTGTTTCATCGGTGAGGTACACGTTATAAATAACACTTGGCGCTGTCGTGATCAGATCAATGCCGTATTCCCGTTCAATACGTTCCTGTACAATCTCCATATGCAGCAATCCAAGAAACCCTGCCCGGAAACCAAATCCGAGGGCCTGGGACGTCTCTGCTTCATACTGCAGTGAGCTGTCGTTTAACTCCAGGCGCTCCAGCGCATCGCGGAGCGGGTTGTAGTCATTGGCATCCACCGGATACAGGCCGCAGAATACCATCGGATTCATCTTTTTGTACCCTTCCAGCTGAACTTCTGCCGGACGTTCGGCGTCTGTGATCGTATCACCTACGCGGGAGTCGCCGACATTTTTGACAGCAGCAGTTACAAATCCTACATCCCCTACCGTCAGTTCATCACATGCAATTGGCTTAGGAGTAAATACGCCTACTTCAGAAACTTCGAATTCTTTTCCGGTAGCCATCATTTTAATTTTCTGGCCGGGGCGTATAGTGCCTTCCATTACACGGATGTAGGAAATAACCCCGCGGTACGTGTCATACAGCGAGTCAAAAATAAGCGCCTGAAGCGGTTTTTCGGGATCTCCCTGGGGTGCCGGCACCTTTTCTACAATCTGGCTGAGTATTTCTTCGATGCCAATTCCACTTTTAGCTGATGCATGAACGGCCTCCGATGCGTCCAGGCCGATCACGTCTTCAATTTCCTGCTTTACCCGTTCAGGCTCCGCACTTGGAAGGTCTATCTTATTAATAACCGGAATAATTTCCAGGTCATTGTCCAGAGCCAGGTAAACGTTAGCCAGGGTCTGGGCTTCGATTCCCTGTGCAGCATCTACAATTAGAAGTGCGCCTTCACAGGCGGCAAGGCTTCTTGATACTTCATACGAAAAGTCTACATGTCCCGGAGTATCAATTAAGTGGAAAATGTATTCTTCTCCATCGGTATGCGTATGCTTAAGCTGTACCGAGTTCAATTTTATTGTAATTCCCCGCTCACGCTCAAGGTCCATCGCATCAAGCGTCTGCTCTTTCATTTCGCGCTTGGTCAACGCACTGGTGGATTCAAGAATCCTATCGGCTAATGTTGATTTACCGTGATCAATATGGGCAATAATAGAAAAATTCCTGATTCGTTTTTGTCTTTCCAACCTGTCTTTGTTATTCATGAAGCTTCACTCCTGCCGGTTCAATCTTATTTGAATATGTAGTTCTGCATATAAAAGCAGCTCCCGATTCGTTTATTCGACCAGGAAGCTGTAGTAGGAAACAACCGTTATATTTTTATACGGGATAAAGACTACTCTTCATTATAGCAATCGTAGGTTGTTACTTCAAATATATATTCACTTTGCCTTGCGCCAAAGTTTAAATTTTGGTAAAATCCTTCTGTGTTCATAAAAGAACGGAACTTGAATCACTTTAAGGAGGTGGGTACCATGGCAAATATTAAATCAGCTAAAAAACGCGTTATAACAAACGAAACAAAGCGTGTGAAGCAGCAGGCTTTCAAATCTGCGACACGTTCTGCTGTTAAAGAATTCTACAAAAAAGTAGAAAACAATGACGAAGCAGGCGCTAAAGAACTTTTTCTGCTAGCTTCTAAAAAAGTAGATAAGGCAGCCGACAAAAATATCATTCATCATAATGCAGCTTCACGTGAAAAATCACGTATGCAGAAGCACCTAAATAAAATCGCTCAATAATGAGCGTTTCCGCCGCCTTCCTTTTTATAAGGAGGGCGGCTTTTTTATGCAGAAAAGTATTTATGCTTGGACAGCGTAATAATACTTAACTCCAAACGCATTTCTTTATCCATTTTTCCAGTTTTTATATCAAAATCCGCCGAAGCCAGTTCCTTTAAACTATTTTCCAGAACGGCCTCATTATAATTTCTCCCCTGTTCTTCTGCAATTTTTACTGCATAAGGATGCAGCTTCAGCTGGCCGGCCATTTTCTGCCGGGAATACCCCTGCTTTTTCAAATAAAGGACATGAATAATCATCCGCGTCTGCCTGGCGAGAAGCGCCAGAATTTTTATTGGTTCTTCTTTTTGTTTAAGGAGATCGTAATAGATGCGGAGCGCTTCATCTGTCCGCTGGCTTATTACCCGGTCCACGAGGGTGAATACATTGTCTTCCAGGGTAACTGGAGTCAGCGCCTCAATATCCTTCCGATTGACTGCTTCTCCCTGTGAAGCGTACAAAGCCAGTTTATCCGTTTCATTTGAAAGCATATTTAAATTAAATCCCGCTCGTTTAATCAGTTCTGTTTTTGCTTCCGGATCAATCGATTGCTTTTTCTGCTTAAACTGAGCGTCTACCCACTTTTCCATACTTCGTTGATCCGGTGCTCCGGCCTGAAGCACTTTCCCTTCTTTTTTCAGCGTCTTCACTACTTTTTTTCGTTCATCCAGCTTATCAGCGGGAACAGATAGAATTAATACGGTTTCTGCAGCCGGATTTTGGCAGTACGCCTCCAGCGCTTTAAGATTATGTTCTACCTTTTCTTTTTCCCGCACCCCGGTCAGAAAGTAGCAGTGCTGCAGCAGCACTACTTTATTTGATCCGAAAAAAGGAAGGGTTTCTGCTTCTTCGACCCCGGTTTCCACAGACGTTTCCCTCATATCATAAACAATAAATTGAAAATCCCTTTCTTCTTCCTGCAGCGTCTGTTTCACAATTAAATTAGTCATTTTTTCCATAAGAAAAGCTTCACTTCCATAAAATACATACAAAGGAGCTGTCTGTCCGGCTTTTATTTCTTTCTGCATGGTTAAATAATCGATTGTCCTCACCCTTTGCACTAATTTTCATCTTCTTTTATTCTACCTTACATGGGCTCTGTTTCAGAAGAAATAACTATAGATTTTCCGGCAGAATTTGTATGGATTTCTGACAGCGCTTCCTTTATAATGAGTGTAGAATGCAACGGAGAGGAGTTTCGCTGTGAATCCATTTGAAAAAGATGTACAGAGTAAACGGAATGATTTACTGGACTCCGCGGTAGCAGGAGTAGTCTCCTTCAGCTTTTTCTCTCTTATTTTTATTATCGCTACCGTTGTTCATTTTGTAGGAAACCTGTAAAAGAAGCCTCCCATTCAGGGGGCTTCTTTTTGTATTGTATGAATCAGCTTCCGCATTGATCGTTTAGAATGACTGTTCCTGCCTGGTGGATCGAAAGGATATCTTTGTAGTTAAAAGCAATTTCGATGGCCCCTTTTTCATCTGTGCGGAAAATAGCAGCTTCATGCGCTTCCAGTATATCCAGTACTTCCTGATGAGGATGACCAAATCGGCTGCAGCGTCCGGATGATAATAAAGCTGCTTTAGGGTCGAGCTGCTGAACCCAGGACGCAGATGTAGACGTTTTGCTGCCATGGTGGCCGGCTTTTAATATATCCGCTTTCAAACCGGGAAACGCCTCCATCACCTGCTTTTCTCCCTGTTCTTCCAAATCCCCGGCAAAAAGCCAGCTCCGCCCTCCCATCACGGCATACAAAACAATGGAGGCTTCATTTCCACTCGCTTTATTGTGCAATGGAGCTAATACTTGAAAATACTGTTCTCCTTCTTTCCAGGTCATTCCTTTTTCAGCGAACACAATGGGAATTCCGTGTTGATGGACCGTTTCCAGAAAATGTTGTTCCGATTCTTTCTCTTCGGCACTTCTTCCGTACAGGACCTGATGTACGTTTGTATGTTTTAGGACAGCATACAGCCCGCCGTAATGATCCATATCCCCATGTGTAACGATCAGTTTGTCAATCGTACGAATTCCCTTTGATTTTAAAACAGGAACAACGACACGATCTCCCGGGTCATAGGGCTCTTTCCGCTCCTGCCACTCCTCCCGGGGAAACGAAAGCGCTCCTCCACCGTCAATTAAGTAGACTCCTTTCCGGTACGGAAGCTCTATTAATATACTATCTCCCTGCCCTACATCAATTACCGTTACAGCTCCTTTCGAATCAAAATAAGGTGAAAAAAGCAGCCAGCCAAACACAACCGTAAGTGATCCCGCCGCGAGGAATGTACCTGTTCGATGTCCTTTTTCTATCTCAGCAAAAAGAAACAGGAGCGATACACTTAAAAAAAGCAGCTCCAGGAGATCCGGCTTCCCCGTTACTACCTGCAGCACACGGCTTTCTGCTGCCAACTGCAGATTATTATGCAAAAGACGAATACCCGCTTCTGCCGGCTTCATGAGTAAGCCAGCGGCCGAAGGCATACACAGAGATAGAAAGAATATAAAAAAACAAAAAGGCAGAAGAAAAAGAGAAACAAAAGGCACAAAGGCAATATTTAATACATAGCTGAGCAGAGAAAATTCATAAAAGTGATAGAGAATAATAGGAAGGGACGCGGTCTGAGCGACAGCAGATACACTAAACAACTGAAGAGGAAGCGAAGGCAGTCTCTGCAAAAGTGGAAAAGACAACAACAGGCTCAAACTAATAAAAAAAGAAAGCTGAAACCCTATATGCCAGATGTAATAAGGATCTGCCCAGAGCATAACAAGAGCCGCGGTTCCAAGCGCACCAACAGGCGGAAGCGACTTTTTGGCGAAACGCTGGTAAAGAAGCACAAGCATCGCAATTAAAACCGCTCTCCACACCGAAGGCGCCCCACCGGCCAGCAGAGCATACAACGGAAGAAACCCAATGAGGATCCAGCTCATCCGCTCCCGTGTTATGCCTGAGCGGAGTCCCCCGTAATACAGGACGCCGCTTATAATACCAACATGAAGCCCGGAGACCGCCAGCAGATGAATCAGCCCCAGCTGCTGATAAGCTTTCTCCACCCCGGGGTCGAGTTCATTACGGTTTCCAAAAATAAGAGCGCTGCCGATCCCCTGCAGCTCCTCCGGAAACTGCTGTTGAATATGTTTAATGCCAAAATCACGCCATTGGTGAACTGTGAACAAAAAAGAACCCTGTTTCTGATGGCTGCATAGAACATTATCTACGCCGGAGACCTCGATTGTCCAGTGAACCTGCCGCTTGTACATATAGCTTTTATAATCAAAAGCGGCAAAGTTAGAGGCGGGTGCCGGCTTTTTCCATGTTCCCTCCACCCGGCATATCGAACCCGGCGTCAGTGCTTCTATCTGTTCCCGTTCGTTTTCTTCAGTCAGGTACAGCGTCACGAAGAGTTTCTCCTGATGATGCACGTCCCGCATCATCCACTGTACTTGATCCCCGTCCACTGCCGCAGTAGTTAGAATGACTGCCTCCAGGTGCGCGGGTGGTTCATTAAAAACAGAATCATTATTCTTTTCCGCCACTTCCATCCGCACCAAAAAAAGAAGGAAAACCATGCCACAATAAAACAATGACCGTTTTTGTCCAGTTTTCCACCAGGCATACAGAAATAAGATCGGAAGCAGACAAAGAAGGAAAAGTGGATAAGCATAATAAACGGCAGCAATGCTGAGCAGTGCAGCTGATACAGCAATTAATAAGTTCATTAGACAGAATCTTTCTGTTGGATTTTTATTCTACGGTAATACTATCCTGCAGCTGTTCGTAGGTTTTGTCTCCTATCCCTGAGACTTCTTTTACTTCTTCTGTCGATGCAAACAGACCGTTTTCCTCACGGTATGCCAGTATCGCAGCAGCTTTTGCAGGACCAATACCAGGAAGTGTCTCCAAATCAGCAGCTTCCGCTGTATTGAGACTGATTTTACTTTCCTGGTCCCCGTCTGTTTCATACACGGAGCTTTCCATTAATAAATGATCCGCTTCTTCTCCTTCAGCTGGAACATAAATTACCATCTCATCCTGAAGCCGGGCTGCAAAATTCACCTGTGCAGCATCAGCATATTCCGCCAGGCCGCCTGCCATGTCTACAGCGTCTACAATGCGTTTGTTCTGCTGCAGTTCATAGACACCTGGAGAAGCTACCATTCCTTTAACATCCACCATAATAAATGCCGGTTCGGATACAGAGGCTTCCAGTTCAGCTTCGTTTGTTTCAATGTCCGGCTGACTATCCAAAAAATAGTCATCTGCCATAGTTTCTCTCCCCTGCGTGCTTTCCGTAGACGGAGAAACTATTAGAAATACAAAAATGCCCATAATAAAAACTGCGGCGGCAGCCGCTCCAACCATATGGACTTTTTTCAATCGTTTTTCACCTCCCTTCAAGAGAAATGAGTACTTAGAGTAATGGATGTAAAGCGGGAAGGGGTAATCGGGGTAAAAAAATAGAGAGATCCTCGGCATGAACCGGGATTCTCTCTTATTTTAGACGGTTATCCTAATATTGTAAATCTTTTTCTGCGATAAAAAACAGCCGCTCGCTTTCCGGCCCTGGTCGGTTAAAGGAAAAATCCGCATATACCTGCACGGAAGAAAAGCCCGCCTCTGAAAGCCACTGACTGTACTGCTCCAGCGTAAAGGCTTTTTGCACATGTTCTTCATCCGAACGTTCGTACAAACCTTCTGCATTTTCTATAAATAAAGTAAGCTCATGAATGATCTCATTCCGGTTTTCTGTTTCAAAGCAGTTCCAAATATATGCGAGGTTTTCCCTTACTTCAGAAAAAGCAAAGTTATTTAGTATGGTCTGCATATAAAAAACCGAATGAACATCAAACAGAAATCTCCCTTTTGTTTCCAGGTTGGCATATACTGCCTTGAACGCACGCTTAACAGTATCTTCGTCTGTCAAATAATTGATCGTATCACAAAATGCCGTCACTACAGCATAAGGACTTGGCGCCTCCAGCTCGGATAAATCCTGCTGAAACAAGAGCGGACGATAGCCGGCAGCGTTAAGCTTGCCTCTGGCTACCGTCAGCATATCAACAGAAAGATCCATCCCCTGTGCATCAAAGCCGTTATCAAGCATATGGCGCAGCATCGTTCCTGTACCACAGCCGGCGTCCAGCAGCTTTGTCTGGCGGGGGTTAGTATCGGACGGCAGAGCCTCCATCAGCCAATTGTTCCATTTGGCATAAGGGGCATCCCCCATTAATTCATCGTACACCTTCGAAAAATCACCATATACGTTCACCGGCTGATTAAGAAAGCACCTTTTTAATTTCTACTTCCGGTGCATCTCCCCATAGTTTTTCGAGATTATAGTACATCCGTTCTTCCTCATGGAAAACATGGACAATAACATCGCCGATGTCTATTAAGATCCATTTCCCTTCGTCAAAACCTTCCATTTTCTTTACATCATATTCATTTTCCAATGCATTTTTCCGGACTTCTCTTGCAATAGACTGAACCTGTTTATAAGATTGGCCGCTTACAATAACAAAGTAGTCCGCCATTGTTGAAATTCCCTGCATATTTAGAGCTACAATATTCTCCGCTTTTTTTTCATCTACAGAACGAAGGGCATTTTCCAAAATTTCATTACTTTTCATTTACATTCCCCTTTCGGAATTTAAAAACTAGTTGATTATACGTGGCAAGTGTTCCCGGATAAACCGGCTGTCTCTTTTTCATCAGAAAGTGAATCGTATTTGCCAGGGCTTTTATGATGGCTTCATCGAGGCTGGAAGCGGAAAGGTCCCTTACTTCTTCCACGCCAGGAAAGGTGCGGTTGGGCTCAATATAATCGGCAAGAAACAAAATCTTTTCCATCATTGTCATGTCCGGCTTTCCGGTCGTATGCCAGGTAATCGCTGAAAGTATGTCGGGGTCTTGTATCCCTATCTCTTTTTTCACTAAATACGATCCCGCCGGAGCATGCAGCAGTTCATCCCCATAGAAAAGAAAGTCCGGATCGAAATCCTCCTGCTCAATAATCGCCCGCATTTCCTGCTTATCCCTGAATTTAGCGTAGTCATGAAATATCGCAGCCAGTTCGAGTCTGGTTTTGTCTACATTTGTATTGGCGGCAAGTTTCAGCGCGGTATCCGCTACTCCTATCGTATGAATATAGCGGTGCTCTGTTAAATGTGGCTCTACCAGAGCCAGTGCGTCTGCTCTATTCATACAATCCCTGCTTTTCAATAAAGTGTCGTACGTCCTCTGTTACATAATAACGAATGCTTTTGCCAAGCTTTATTCTTTCTCTTATATCGGTTGAAGAAATATCCAATAAAGGTGCCTCTATATATTGTATACCATCTTCATTCATTTTTTCAGCAAAATAGCCTGGCCGGTCTGCTACAGCGAAAGTAACCATTTCTTTCAAACGCGCAATATCTTTCCACGTATGGAGCTGCGCCTTCATGTCTCCGCCTATAATAAAATAAAAAGAAGCGTCCGTGTATTTTTCTTTTAATGTCCGGATGGTATCAATTGAATAAGAGGGACCCTGCCGCTCGTATTCGATAGTGGATACACGAAAACCCGGATGGTCTTTCACTGCCGCTTTAATAAGTTCCAGCCGCTGTTCAGGCGTACTGTCTGATTTCATGTTTTTGTGAGGCGGAGTATACACCGGAATAAACCAGACCTCATCTAAATGAAGAGAATGAAGTGCTTCTTCAGCAAGCATTAAATGAGCTATATGGGGAGGATCAAATGTCCCTCCTACTATACCGATTCTTTCCGACATGTTTCAGCCACCTTATTTGGGAAGTTCGATCTTTTTGCTGTTTTTTGATTCTTTGTATAAAACCATCGTACTTCCAATAGTCTGGACGATTTCTGCGTTCACTGCAGATGCAATCGCTTCTGCTGCTTCATTCACTTCTTCATCTGAATTCTGTAGAATGTTAATTTTGATCAGTTCTCTTGCTTCTAAAGCATCTTCGGTCTGTTTGACCAGGTTCTCGCTCAGCCCCTGCTTTCCTATTTGAAAAACCGGGCTTTGTTTATGGGAGAGCTTTCGTAGATATTTTTTCTGGCTGTTGGATAATGACATTTATTTTCCTCCTAAGTTCTGCAGAACCGTCTCTTTCATTCGATGAACATCAGGATACGTGCCTGTCCATTTTTCAAAAGAGGCCGCTCCCTGCCTGACAAACATGCCAAGCCCATTTAACGTTTCGTTTCCTTTTGCATCCATTTCCTGCAGCCAGGCTGTTTTTAATGGATTATAAATTAGATCACAGCAAATACAGCCGGGCTTAATCCGATCGGACGGCCACGGTTTTGTTTCCTTATTTGGACTCATTCCAAGAGATGTCGTATTAATGATAATATCATATTCATTATTTTTGGACACAGCCTCTTCTTTGGACCATACGTTTAAAGCAAGCTTGCCCTGGAATTTCTCCGCCAGATGTTCTGCTTTTTCCATACTGCGGTTCGTCAGGCAGACATCCGCTGCCCCACTGCTCCACAGCCCCGTTAGGACGGCCCTGGCAGCTCCTCCTGCTCCGATAACAAGAATTCTGCTCCCTTTAATATCAGCCGTCGTTTCTTCCTTTAAAGAATCCATAAATCCTTTTGAGTCTGTATTATATCCGGTGAGGTACCCGTTTTCGTTAACAATCGTGTTGACTGCACCGATCATTTTGGCATGTTCTTCCACGTCGTCCAGGTACTGCATAACGTCTACTTTATGGGGAATGGTTACATTGACTCCCCGGATCCCCAGCGCCCGGATACCGGATACGGCTTCTTTTAAATTAGCCGGCGCTACATCAAATGATTGGTAATAATAAGGAAGATTCAGGGCACCGAATTCTTTATTATGCATGGCCGGAGATAATGAATGATGAACCGGGTGGCCGAAAAGCCCAAGAAGCTTTATGCTGTCTGTCACACAATCGCCTCCCTTAACGAAACACCGGTTCCTTCCGGCACGTGTATGCTGATTTTTGCTCCTTTTTTAGGAACAGAAAACCAGCCCAGTCCTGCAATAACAATGTCGGTTTTATCTTTTTTTATAACAAACTCATACCGTTTCCACTTGCCAAGCTTTTCTACGGATTTAGGAGATGGGGGCGAAAGCATACCTCCCAAATGGTTGGCCATTAAATCATCCGCATTTTCAAGCTTGGTACGGTGAATTTTCAGCTCATTTGCAAAATAAGCCACAAAGGAGTTCCGTTCTCCTTCTTCAAAATCAAGCCGTGCAAATCCACCTACAAACAAAGTTTGTCCGGGTTGAAGCTGATAAATAATAGGCTTGATTTCTTTTTTGGGCATCATTTTTTTCCAGTCACTGCTGTGCATCTGATGAATAAGCTGACGGTTGTTAATAATTCCAGGTGTATCAATTAAGTGTTTACCGTCTTCGAGCATTACTTCTATAATATCAAGCGTCGTTCCCGGAAAATGGGAGGTGGTAATAGGAACATCATCTTCTCCGCTGAACAATCGAATGATCTGATTCAGGAAGGTAGACTTTCCTACATTGGTACAGCCGGTTATAAACACATTGCTGCCCTGTCTGTATTTCTCAATCAGCTGCGCGGCTTCCTCCACGCCCTGGTTTTTAGAAGCACTGATTAATACCACATCTTTTGCGGTCAGGCCCTGATCTTTAGCCTGTTTTTTCAGCCACTGCACGACTTTGTTCTGATTGACTGACTTAGGAAGCAGATCGGCCTTGTTGGCAATAAGCACAACATCGTTATTGCCTGTATACCGGTGAAAGCCTGAAATCCAGCTTCCTTCTAAATCAAAAATATCCACCACTTTTACAATCAACGCTTTCTGGCTGCCAATTTCATGAAGCTTGTTGGAAAAATCCTGATGCGTTAATTCCACATCCTGTACTTCATTGTAGTGGCGCAGACGAAAACAGCGCTGGCATATAATAATGTCTTTTTCCAGCGCTGATTCCGGAGTATACCCCGCTTTATTCTGCTCTTCGGTCTGAATGGCTGCTCCGCAGCCCGAACATACTAGTTCCTCTGTCAATTATGATTCCTCCCACTGAACATGACCTTTGTCTTTCAGTCGTTTCAGTACTCTTCTTTCAATGTTGCGGTTGATTTTAGTAAGCATTCCATCTGTTTTTGCAATAGGAACGACAAGCACAGTGTAAAAACCGGAGCGGTTTCCGCCAAATACATCTGTCAGCACCTGATCTCCAATAACAACGACTTCGTTTGTGTGCAGTCCCATGTCTTTTTTCGCTTTTCTAAATGCCCGTCCGAGAGGCTTTTTTGCTGAATGAATGAAGGTAATGCCGCTCGGTTCTGAAAATGCGCTTACTCTTTTTTTATTATTATTGGACACAATGGTAACCTGGAACCCTTTATTTTTTACAAGCTTTACCCAGCTCAGCAGTTCTGGTGTCGCCTCAGGTCTGTCCCATTCTACCAGAGTATTATCCAGATCCGTTATGATGCCTTTAATATTTCTTTCATGAAGCTGATCCAGATCTAAATCATATACGGAAGGAATATATTCATTTGGTATAAAACGCTTAAGCACGCGGCCACATCCTTTTATTTATTCAACGGCTTTTATTGTTCGTTAAAAGCACGCTATACGTCGGCTTTCTAAGGAAATAGTATAACCTCTGCATTGATTTTTTTCAAATGGAATCCGCCTGCGGCAGCTGATATCCTTCTCCTTTTATCGTGTTCAATAAAATGTAATACATTTTATTTTCAGCGTGTTTCTTCATATTTAAGAAAATTGGTATTTTAACTCTTCTATACAGCTGTGAAGCGGTGCTCTTGGATGCACGCTTTACTTTTTTACGTTATAATTTTCATTGTCTGTGTGTTTATAAACCAGCTTACACCTTTTTTGTGCCAAAGGATGCTTTGCAGGCTGATTTATAAAGTATACAGTTAACGAAAATACAAAATACTTGCATGCGGTACTGTGAATACATTACATTTTATATTCGCTTTCCTATGGATGCCCTCAGCTGTGCATCTTTTTTTAGGCACAGCCTTCTGACAAATGGATTATTGTCAGAACATTTACATCATTTCATGCTTTTTATTATACAAGGAGGACAGACATTATGACGTTTTTACATTGGGCCATTATTTCTCCATTTTTATTGGCCATCCTTATCCCTTTCTTTTACCGCTACATCCCCAAAATACATACTGGGTGGTTCGTCTTTATTCTTCCACTTGCTTTGTTTGGGTATTTTCTGCAGCAGATGGTACAAACTACTTCCCAGGGAGGTGTCGTGGAAGCCTCTGCATCCTGGGTGCCTTCGCTTCAAATTTTCTATACCGTTTATCTGGACGGGCTGAGTATTTTATTTGCCCTCCTTATTACTGGAATAGGCGCTTTGGTTGTACTTTATTCTATCTATTACTTAGATAAGAAAAAAGAAGCGTTAAACAACTTTTATGTTTACCTTCTTATGTTCATGGGCGCTATGCTCGGTGTTGTTATTTCCGATAACATGATTGTGCTTTACGTCTTCTGGGAATTAACAAGCCTTTCTTCTGCCCTGTTGATCAGCTACTGGTTTCAGCGTGATAAATCCATTTACGGCGCGCAGAAATCGATGCTTATCACTGTATTCGGCGGCTTTGCCATGCTCGGCGGCTTTGCCATGCTCTACAGCATCACCGGCACATTCAGTATTCAGGAAACAATCGCCAGTGCTGATCTTGTTATGGCAAGTAATTTGTTTATTCCGGCAATGATCCTTGTACTTCTGGGTGCCTTTACTAAATCCGCCCAGTTTCCATTCCATATCTGGCTGCCGGATGCCATGGAAGCTCCAACACCGGTCAGTGCTTACCTGCACTCCGCTACGATGGTTAAAGCCGGTCTGTATCTCGTCGCGCGTTTCACTCCTGTTTTTGCAGGCGTGCCCGAGTGGTTCTGGATTGTATCCGGCGTTGGTTTATTCACCTTATTCTGGGGCTCGCTGTCTGCGGTCCGCCAGAAAGACTTAAAAGGGATTCTCGCTTTCTCCACTATCAGTCAGCTCGGCCTGATTATGTCGCTTCTCGGGGTCGGGTCTGCCTCGCTCTATTTTAATGACGGTGTAGAAACTGCCCTTTACCATGCAGCTATTATGACGGCTATCTTTCACCTGATAAACCATGCAACTTTCAAAGGAAGTTTGTTTATGGCTGTCGGTATTATTGATCATGAAACCGGTACGAGGGATATTAACCGCCTCGGCGGCCTGATGGCTATTATGCCGGTTACGTTTACCATCACCATGGTTGGTGCCGCCTCAATGGCCGGTATTCCACCATTTAACGGATTTATCAGTAAAGAGATGTTTTTTACGAGTATGCTGGAAGCGACTGAGATTACGGCCTGGAACATGCAGACATTTGGCATGCTGTTTCCGATTATTGCCTGGGTCGCCAGCATCTTCACCTTTTTATACTGCTTGATTCTATTCTTTAAAACGTTCACCGGAAAATTCAAGCCGGAAAACTTCGATAAGCATGTTCATGAAGCACCGATCGGCATGTTAATAAGCCCGATTATTCTGGTTATTCTTGTTATTGTTTTCGGTTTGTTTCCAAACCTGCTGGCTTACTCGTTAATTGAGCCGGCTATGCAGAGCATACTGCCCGGTGTTATGACAGGCGGCGAACGTTTTTATGTTGATATTTACCTCTGGCACGGTTTTGAGCTGGAGTTGTTTATGACAATGGGAGTTATTGCCCTTGGAACACTATTGTTTATTCTTATGAAGAAATGGTCTTCACTTGCCATTTATAAAAAAGAAAGCGACATTCTTAATCCGCTTTACGATGGATCACTGAGCGGACTTGTAACGGGATCACAGAAAATAACGCGGGCACAGATTACAGGAAGACTTCGTGATTACCTGGCCTATATGTCCATATTTATTGTTCTGCTGCTTGCTTATACGATGTTCCGTTACGATGCTTTCACTATGCCTACAGAGAACCTTTCTTCTATTCCAGGGTTTATGTGGGTGCTCGTACCGCTCTTTATTCTGACTACACTTGCCGTGCCGTTTGTGAATGATAGAATGGCCGTCATTATTATTGTAGGCGCCTTAGGATTTCTCGTTGCGATCTTCTTTGTCGCATTCAGCGCGCCCGACCTTGCTTTAACCCAGTTTCTTATTGAAACAGTAGTTGTTGTATTATTGCTGCTGGTATTCAAGCACCTTCCTAAGCTGACAAAAGAACGCACAAAACCGAGAATTCAGGTAACGAATGCGATTATTTCAGTTGGTGTCGGTGTGATGGTTACTCTTATTGGATTAAGCACGTATGCTTTCCGCCAGGAAAACGGTCTTGAATCCATTTCCCAGTACTTTATAGATAATTCCTACGATCTTGCTGCCGGGGAAAATATGGTTAACGTTATTCTCGTCGACTTTCGTGGACTTGATACCATTCTCGAAGTTCTGGTGCTTGCGATCGCCGCATTAGGTGTTATTACTCTAATTAAACTGCGCATGACAGGGAGGGAGGATGTATGAAGACAAATAATCTGCTTCTCCAATCCGTTACGCGGGTAGTAACGTTTTTAATATTTGCCTTCTCTATTTATTTATTCTTTGCCGGGCACAACAATCCCGGCGGTGGATTTATCGGGGGCTTAATGACCGCTTCTGCCCTGCTGCTTTTGTACTTGGCATTTGATATTCAGTCCATCAGAAAAGCTCTTGCTTTTAACTACGTCAATATTATTGCCATCGGGTTAATTATCTCGCTCGTTACCGGAATGGTAAGCATGTTTTTAGGAAGTGCCTTTCTTAATCAGTACGATCGGTACGTACAGCTTCCTTTGTTTGGCGAGGTTCACCTGACTACAGCTGTTCCGTTTGACCTGGGGATCTATTTAGCCGTTGTAGCTGTAGCACTAGTTATTATATTAGCGATTGGAGAGGATGCGTAATGGAAATACTAATGTCGATCACAGCCGGCGTCCTCTTTATGGTAGCAACTTATTTGATGCTTTCCCGAAGCATTTTCCGCGTCGTCATTGGGGTTGTTATCATTTCCCATGGGGCCCATCTTCTTCTTTTAACGATGGCAGGCCTGCAGCGTGGTTTTCCTCCTCTACTTGGAGAGGAAGCCGCCAGCTACGCCGACCCGCTGCCCCAGGCGCTTATTTTGACAGCCATTGTAATCAGCTTCGGCTTAACTGCTTTTCTGCTGGTACTGGCTTATAGAACGTATGACGCACACAAAACAGATGATCTTGATCAGTTGAGAGGTACTTCCGATGAATAGTTTAATAATTTTACCCGTACTCCTGCCCTTTTTAATTGGTTCGATACTCATACTGCTTGCAAAAAAGCATCAGGCTCAGAGAGTTATTACTTCTCTAACCGCTCTGGCCATGCTTGCAGTCTCTGTTGTCCTTGCCATTGACGTTTATCAAAATGGCATTGCTACAATGGAAATGGGAGAATGGCCGGCACCATTTGGCATTGTTTTCGTCGCAGATATGTTCGCGACCATGATGGTGATTTTATCCAGTATTGTCGGTGTTGTCTGTTTGTTCTTTGCTTTCAGCACCATTTCAACCGAAAGGGAAAAGTTTTATTTCTATCCCTTCTATCTATTTCTACTCGCCGGTGTAAACGGTGCGTTTTTAACCGGTGACTTGTTTAATATGTTTGTATTTTTTGAAGTAATGCTGCTGGCCTCCTATATTCTTATAGTGATGGGAGGAACCAAATACCAGCTGCGCGAATCTTTTAAGTATGTTGTTATTAATGTATTTGCCTCAATGCTTTTCCTAATAGGTGTTGCTTATATTTACGGAGCACTTGGCACGCTGAATTTCGCAGACATGGCAGTGCGCGTGGAAGAAACCGGGCAGGACGGCATTATGAATGTTATCGCCATTCTGCTTCTTATCGTATTTGCATCCAAAGGTGCTTTGTTTCCTTTATACTTCTGGCTGCCTAAATCATATTACGGTCCCCCTTCTGCTGTTGCAGCCCTGTTTGGCGGACTATTAACAAAAGTCGGGATTTATGCGATTATCCGCTTGTTCACGTTAGTATTTAATCACGATATTGGATTTACGCATAACATTATTCTTGCACTGGCCGGCTTTACGATGTTCTTTGGAGTTCTTGGAGCGGTATCACAGTTTGACTTCAAACGAATTCTTTCGTATCACATCATCAGCCAGGTCGGCTATATGGTAATGGGGCTTGGGATATTCACCCCGCTTGCCCTGGCAGGTGCCATCTACTATATTGCCCACCACATTATCGTTAAATCCGCTTTATTCTTATTCAGCGGTGCAACAGAATCCATTACCGGCACGACGGACCTGAAGAAAATGGGCGGAATTTTAAAAACACATCCCCTGTTAGCCTGGATGTTCTTTATTACCGCCGTTTCTCTTGCCGGTATACCACCGCTCAGCGGATTCTTCAGTAAGTTTCCGCTGATTCTCTCCGGTATGGAGGAAGGACGCTACATTATTACAGGCGTAGCCCTTTTAGTCGGGCTGCTCACCTTGTTCTCCATGCTGAAGATATTCATTTATGCATTCTGGGGGGAGCAGAAACACACGGACGAACAGGCAGCTAAAAAAATCGGCCCTATCCTTCTTCCTATTGTTCCGCTGGTTCTCTTAACCATTGTTCTGGGCTTTGCCGCTGAACCTATTTTCAGCTACTCGTATGGAATTGCCGAGGAACTGCTTGAACCATCTATTTATATTAATTCGGTGTTAGGGGAGTAGATCGCATGGCCTTTCAGATTGTATTAAATGTATTCATTGCATTTATATGGGTGCTTCTGCAGAACAGCTTCACCATCGGAGATTTTATCATCGGCTACGTTATCGGCTTTGGTGTTCTATACATCCTTCAGAAAATCCTGCCGTTTGAGTTTTATTTCCGGCGTGTCAAAGCAGTTTTTGCACTGCTTTGGCTCTTTATAAAAGAACTTTTCATTGCCAATATCGATATGGTGAAGATTGTGCTGAGCCCGACTTTTAAACACAAGCCCGGTATTGTCGCTGTTCCTACCAATTTAACAAAGAAGTGGGAAATCAGCCTGCTGTCCTGCCTTGTCTCCTTAACGCCCGGTACTCTTGTTATGGACTACTCGCTGGACAGTAAGTATATTTATATTCACAACATCGACATCGAGAGCCGTAAGGCCATGATTGAAGATGTCCAAAATAAATTCGAAAAAGCTATTCTGGAGGTGAGAAAGTAATGCTGGATATTGTAGTAAATATCGCTCTAATAGCAATGGCTGTCTCGCTGGTATTGTGCACATACCGGGTTGTCATAGGACCGACTGTCCCCGACCGTATTGTAGCTCTTGATGCATTCGGGCTTAACATGGTAGGCTTTGTTGGACTTATGATGATGTCTTTAGAAACAGCTGCTTTCTCAGAAGTTGTATTGTTGATTGCCATTCTTGCCTTTATAGGCTCCGTTGCACTGGCAAAATATTGGGAGAGGGGCTTAGTCATTGATAGAAATCCTGATTAGTATTTTAATTATCATCGGCATTTTCTTTAGTCTTTTAGGCTCAATCGGCCTGGTAAGGCTTCCTGATATTTACGCAAGAATCCATGCAGCGACGAAAAGCGCCACTCTAGGCATCGCATTTTTAGTTTTTGCTACCTTTTTATACTTTTGGGTGATTGAAGCGGAGTTTATTGGCAAAATTTTACTGGCTATTTTATTCGTGTTTTTAACGGCACCCGTTGGGGCACAGATCATGAGCCGCTCTGCCCATCGTACTGGAGTTCCATTATGGAACAAGAGCACACATGACGATTTAACGGAGTCATACGATAAAAAAAAGGCAGAATAAGGGGCTAATTTTGACGAATTACCGCTGAACACTTGACATAGCAAGGATTCATGAGTAAATTTGTAAGTGAAGTTATACATTACTAGGAATGAAAGGGAGTTTTTTGATGAATAAGACAGATTTGATTAACGCCGTAGCAGAACAAGCAGATATCTCAAAAAAGGATGCTTCTAAAGCAGTAGACGCTGTATTTGAAAGCATCACAGACACTCTTAAAAAGGGTGACAAAATTCAGCTTGTAGGCTTCGGCAGCTTTGAAGTACGCGAGCGTGCAGCCCGTAAAGGCCGCAACCCGCAAACAGGTGAAGAAATCAAAATTCCTGCAACTAAAAACCCAGCATTCCGCCCAGGTAAGCAGTTAAAAGACGCTGTTAACTAATTTACAAATATTAATGAATCAAAGAAGGATCTGACGCTGTCAGATCCTTTTTTACATAGTTTTATGCACGCTTGGAAGGGAATAGTATGGTAAACACATAGGAGGTATAAATGATGAATATTACAATGACCCAGCCCGCATTTAAATGGTTTTTAGATGAAATGAACCTGAATAAAAATGATGCGGTCCGCTTTTACGTTCGTTACGGCGGAAGCCCCCAGCTTATTGCCGGATTTTCAATCGGTGTAGAAGTATCTGTTCCCTCTACCCCCGTTACTCAAATGGAAAAAGACGGCATTACTTTTTTTATTGAGCAAAAGGATGCCTGGTATTTCAAGGATCATTCTCTTCATATTAAATTCAGCAGAAAAATAAATGAAATCGAATTTGAATATGTACCGGATTAATTATTTTTGATCCGGGTATGCCCTGCAAATGAAAAAGGACCATTGCCGGTATCCGGCAATGGCTTCAAAGGGAGAGAGAGTGATGCCTAAAGGAGAGCCTGTTATTCACGGCTTACAGGAAACATTAATACTCTGGAGGGTGAGCCAGAAACCTTTTGAACGAAACCGATTTTCCTTCAAAAGGGATGAATGACTTCCTGTTATTTGTAATTATAGGGAGTTAATGCAGACAAATCATCAAATATGTAAGATAATCTTTCACTTTTTCTTACCAAACTATTTATCCTGAAGAGTGATTGTGTTTCCTACATTATTTTACTATACTTAATACATAAGACTTACATACTAATGAATTGCTATCAAAGGAGATGAGTATCTGTGTCTTTACAAAAACGACCGATTGCTGCAGAAGATCTTAAGCAGATTGCTGTAGTGAGTGAACCACATATATCAGAAGAAGGAACAAAATACGCTTTTGTTAAAAAACATGCCGGCGAAGAGGACCTTTATTATTCTCATATTTATATTCAGCATTTGACAGATGACAAGCCGGTGCAGTGGACATTTGGTGAAGTACGGGACCACAGCCCGCAATGGGCACCGGATGGCTCCGAGCTTTTATTTCTTTCTTCACGCTCCGGAAGTACCCAGATCTGGCTTATGTCCTCAGCCGGCGGAGAACCCCGCCGATATACGAATGTGAAAGGCGGCATTACGGAAGCCGCCTGGGCTCCGGACAGTCAGTCCATTGCTTTTATTGCAGCAGTTGATTCCACAGCGATTCTTGCAGATGACAAGCCGGTAGAAGACAAAAAATCCATGGAACCGCTTTTAGTGAACCGCCTGAAATATAAATCAGATGCAAAGGGCTTTCATGATGAGACAAGGCAGCATGCTGCTCTGCTCGATTTGAAATCCAATAAGACAAGACTGTTAACCAAAGGGCCTTTTGACCATTCCGGGCTAAGCTGGGCTCCTGACAGCAAACGTCTGGCACTCAGTGCAAATCGTAATGAAGACGAAGACAAATCGTCGGTGATGGATTTATTTGTACTTCATCTGGAAACGGAAGAACTGGAAAAAATGACGGAGTCAACCGGTGTTTTCACGATGGCGAACTGGTCCGGTGATGGAAAGTACATTTCTGCCATCGGCCATGAACTCGAATACGAAGGTGCGACCATTAATCAGGTATGGATTATCAATTCGCATACAAAAGAAAATACTTGTATGACGCTGAAATGGGATGTGCAGATTGGCGATGCCGCTATCGGGGATGTCCGCTCCTCCCATCCTAATCCGGGTCCGGTCTGGTCAAGGGATCAGAAACATATATATTTTCTCGCCAGTGAAAGAGGCAGTACCGGGCTTTATCAAATGGATATGCTGGGCGAGATCGAAGCCGTGCATGAAGAAGAAAATCATTTATTCGGCTTTTCCTATCATGCGGCAAAAGACTTTTTTATAGTCGGCATAAGCGATCCCTCCAACCCTGGCGACTTTTTTGAAATACAGCGCAAGGCAGAAGCACATGTGCGGCTGACAGATGTAAATAATGAATTTTTAAACAAAGTAGATATATCGATTCCGGAACCACTCTCTTTTAAAGCAGAGGACGGCTGGGAAATTCAAGGATGGCTGATGCGCCCTGCCCAGTTTGAAGAGGGGCAGAAATATCCATTGGTACTTGAAATACACGGCGGCCCGCACGCAATGTACGCCAATACCTTCTTTCACGAAATGCAGTACCTGGCAGCACAGGGATACGCTGTCTTATACATGAACCCCCGTGGAAGCCACGGATACGGCCAGTCTTTTGTTGATGCTGTCCGCGGCGATTACGGCGGAAAAGACTATACCGATTTAATGAGTGCTGTTGATTACGTGCTTAAGACGTACTCTTTCCTTGATGAAAGCCGCCTGGGCGTCACAGGAGGCAGCTACGGCGGTTTTATGACGAATTGGATAGTAGGACACACAAACCGCTTTAAAGCCGCTGTCACGCAGCGTTCTATCTCCAACTGGCTTAGTTTTCAAGGCGTAAGTGATATTGGCTTCTTTTTCACAGAGTGGGAATTAAAGAAAAGCCTCCCCGAGAGTCCGGAAGAACTTTGGAATTTCTCCCCGCTTAAGTATATTAATCATGTTTCCACCCCTCTTCTTATCATGCATGGAGAACAGGATTACCGCTGCCCGATTGAACAGGGAGAACAGCTCTTTATCGGTTTAAAAAAGCTTGATAAAACGGTGGAATTTTTAAGGTTTCCGCACTCCAATCACGAGCTGAGCCGCGGCGGCCCTCCCGCGCTTCGTATTCACCGCCTGAAATACATGGCAGAATGGTTTAATCGTTATCTGTAATATAAAGCTCCGGCCTGCATTATCTGCAGGCCGGAGCTTTTTTTATTATTTGTTTCCTTTTAGCTTATCTTTTAATTTATCTTTCACTTGGCTGGAAGAAGAATCTTTTGATTTATGCTTCTTTTTTGTGTCACGTTCTTCCTGTTTGATATCTTCTAAAGGCATCGGATCCTCAAAAGCAGTTGGCGGTTGTTCCTGATTTACGTCTTTTTTGATGTCTTTCTCTTTATCTTGATCACTCATTGGTAACAGCCTCCTTTCTCTTCTATACCACCCGCACCCTGAATGAAAACATTCTCCTTTCCCGTTATAGTTTGGTATCATAGAAAGGAGAAAGGAGAATGTCTCTTGAATCAATTAGATCAAATGTTTGAGCAGATAAAAAAGAGACCTTCCCGCATACTCGGGGAAGATCACTTTCATAAATCAGCTGTAATGATACCAATTATTGAAAAAGAAGGGGCGCCTCATGTGCTGTTTGAAGTACGTGCTGCGCATATGAACAGCCAGCCCGGCGAAATATGCTTTCCCGGCGGCAGAGTAGATGCAGAGGATGCCAACGAGGAAGAAGCATGCATCCGTGAAGTAATGGAAGAAACAGGGGTTAACCGGAATGATATTACGCTCGCAGGTTCATTGGATAAACTCGTGACCCCGTATAATCATATTATTTATGCGTTTGCCGGCCATATCTCCCAATCTGCGGTGCTTTCGCCAAACCCGGCTGAAGTTGGTGAGTTGTTCACTGTGCCGCTTGCTTATTTTCACGAAAATCCTCCGGTTAAACATAATATATATTTACAAGTACAGCCGGAAGACTCGTTTCCCTTCTCTCTCATTCCGGGAGGAGAGAACTATTCCTGGCGTACTGCCACCGTTCCCGAATATTTTTACGAATACAATGACTATATTATTTGGGGACTGACGGCCAGGCTTCTCCGTCATTTTCTTCAGGTTACAAACGGTTGATTATTTTCTGCCAGCTGTCCTACCATATGAATAACAAGTTCTGCTGAATGCTTGGAGGCGGTCACGAGAAACTGATCGTAGGAAAGCTTTGCTTCGGATCCGGCAATATCACTTAAAGAACGTGTTATCACGAATGGCACCTGGAAGCGGTGGCAGACCTGAGCAATCGCTCCTGCTTCCATTTCTGAGCAGAGCGGCTTTTCGAACATTTCTTTTAGTTCGTTCACTCTGACCTCGCTGCTCATGAAAGAGTCTCCTGATAATACCAGCCCGGAGGCTGCCTGGAGACCGCCTGCTGCAGCTCCATTTTCAGCCATTGTGATTAATCTCTCATCTGCAGGATAAGCAGCCGGCATTTGAGGAACCTGGCCAAACTCATAACCAAATACGGTGGCATCTACATCGTTATAGCGTACTTCTGTAGAAATGACCAGATCTCCCACTTTTAAAGCAGGATCGAATCCACCTGCAGAGCCTGTATTAATAACTACATCCGGTGCATAGGTATCAATTAATAAAGTAGTGCCTATTGCTGCATTTACTTTACCTATCCCTGATTCCAGCAGCACGATTTCCTGGTCGTCTATCGTGCCTTCAAAAAAGATACATCCGCCTTTCGTACTCTTATGTAAGGAAGACAGCGAGTGTTGAAGAATCTCTACCTCTTCTTTCATGGCTCCTATAATTCCTATTTTCATTCTACCCAGCTCCTTTTATTTGCTTTCGGTTCACTGCAACTTATCCATTATACTATTAGACGGCAATTGTTTTCTACAATTAGACAAAGAGAGGGTTCATTCTATTGAATATCAGCGTAGGTCCATTAAAAGATAAAGTTGAGTTTTTTGAAGCAGATCACATAAAAAAATTAGAAGATGCCATTCAGCAGAAAATCGAAGTCAACGAAGCGATTATGCTTGAAGTGCACCACGTCCAGCATCACGTCTACTATCATCCCGAGTACGGCCGTCCGGTATTTACTGCCTCTGTTCATTTTAAGGCTGCCCCTTCCCGGTAAGCCTGCCTGAAAATGACAGCTGCCGCACAGAACCCCCCTCACTATCGGTGAGGGGGGTTTGCTGGATCAACTACATTTTAATAAGGGTTGCTGCTTAATACTTCTACGTTTGTCGGCTGCCAGCCCTGGCCTTCGACAAATTCCATTTCTACCTGGTACGGAGTGCTGCGGTTTTCACTCGTAGATACGGTTCCGACTGCCGTCGTCGGACTTCCTCCGTTTTCCAGTCTGTAGATCGTCATTTCATCTTCAGACAAGCCGGTCGCTGCGCTTAGTGCAGTCACCATTTCGGCCCAATTCTGGCCGTCCCTATCAAAGCTTGGGCTGAAAGATCCGCTTTGCTCTGTGCCAACCGGCTCCCATTCTCCCTGCTCGGCAGCATCTGAAGAAGGCTCTTCCTGCCCCTGCTCCGCTGTCTCTTCGTCTTCTTCTGTACTGGCAGGCTCGTCTGTAACCTGCTCTTCTTGTGTACTGCTTTCTGTTTCTTCTGTCGTATTCGTTTCTTCTTCCTGGGCAGGCTCCGCTTCTTCTGATGATTCCAGAGCCTCTTCAGATTCAGAAGTTTCCGGCTCTTCCTCCGGAGCCGTCATCTCTTCTTCTGTCTGTTCTGTATCCTCTGTCTCCGTTTGTTCTGTTGTCTGGTCCTGATTTTCTTCTTCGTCAGAAGCCTCGTCATTCCCTGTAAAAAGAAGCGTAATAGAGAAAAACAAAATCAGGACTGCTACTATAGCTATCGCTGCATTTAAAAGACGGTTCATTCTTTTTTTGCGACGCATGCCGTATCTTTTTTCTTCACCAAATCCACGGTTATTTCTATCCATTTCATTATTCACCTGCCACTTTCCTTATGTATCCTAATAAAAAAACTACACTACTTTTTCCTATTATACAATGTTATCTAAAAGAATTTATCATTTTTAAACTTTTCACACACAATTGTAAAATATGTAACCAGCCGGAAACCGGGAAATATGTCCTATTTGGTTCCAAATAAAAAAACTGCCGCTTTTTCAGCGGCAGTGATTGCTTGTATGGTTTAGCTCACTTCAATAATTTCTACTTCTATCTCGCCGCCGGGAGTGTTAACCATAACAGCTTCTCCGACTTTTCTGCCAAGCAGGCTTTGAGCCATAGGAGAATCATTTGATATTTTGCCTTCCAGCGGATCGGATTCAGCACTGCCGACAATAGTGTACATTTCTTTTTCGCCATTCGGAAGCTCTTTAAAAGTGACAGATTTACCGAGAGCTACTTCGGAATTGTTGCTTTTGTCTTCCTCAATCATGATAGCCGTTTTTAGCATGTTTTCAATTTGTCCGATACGTCCTTCTACAAAAGCCTGTTCGTCCTTTGCAGCATCGTACTCCGAGTTCTCGGATAAGTCACCGAAACTTCTCGCTACCTTAATGCGTTCTACAATTTCTGTGCGGCGGTCCGTTTTAAGGAAATTCAATTCTTCCTCTAATTTATTTTTACCTTCTTCAGTCATATAATTTTGCTTTTCTTCTGCCATTGCCATGGTCACTCCTCTTTCTCAGCTTAAAAGCTCTAAAGTTGTTCGTGCGTAAATTCCCATTAAAAATGTAAGCGATGTCTCTATTTCCATTGTTATTATCATACTCATTTTTTTACCATATTTCAATTAAAATTGATGAAATTTGGAAATAGATTTCTCCTACTATTATACTTTCCCTTCATAGAAGGATTTTAATCAATCTCTTCCTCCTGCTGCCTTCCATCTTCCCATTCACTGCGGTACTGCTCCTGGGTTTGCTGATGCGCTTCAAAGGATTCATTATAAATCACTTCTCCACCAGGACGGGCGTAGAAGAAAATATAGTCCGTGCTTTCCGGCTCCAGCACCGCCTGAATGGATGCCAGCCCCGGGCTTGCAATCGGGCCTGGTGGAAGGCCGGCGTTCCGATACGTATTATAAGGGGATTCCGTGTCCAGATCGTCATATGACGTCATATAACGGTGTTCCCTTATAGCGTAAGCAACAGTAGGGTCTACTTCCAGACGCATATCCGCGTCCAGCCTGTTTTCAATCACCCCTGCAATCAGCGGCCGGTCCACGTCATACTGGGCCTCTCTTTCTACAATAGAGGCGATCGTTAAAAGTTGGTGAACGGTGTAGCCGCTCTCCTCTATTTGTGAAGCGTATTCTACCATACTTTCTTCTGTACGTTCAATCATTTCATGCAATATGACCTTAAGCTCTGTTTCTTCATCAAAAAATTCATACCTGGAAGGAAACAAATATCCTTCCAGCGGGTAAAGTATTTCTTCATTATCTACTTCTTCTGTTACAATATCATACTGCTCTACAGCCTCCGTTATAAATTCAGGGCTGTCTAATTCGGCAGCTACTTCTTCTTCCGAATAAGGTGTATTCTCGGAAATAACAGCCGCAATATCTTCGAGCCAGACTCCTTCCGGCACCGTAAAGGCAATACCGGGTTCTGCATTTGGCCCTTCTTCGAGCTGCCCGGCGATCTCTCTCATCGTCATATCCTGTGAAAACATGTAGTGACCGGCCTGAATAGTGGAATCTGCTGTGACTCTTAAGTAATATCGAAAGACTGCGTCGCTATGTATTAAGTTATTCTCTTCGAGCATAGCTGCTGTATCAGCGGCCGAATCTCCCTGTGCTATTTCCATGTCTACTTCTTCCGGCCCACTGCTGTCTACTGGACTCATAGCCTGCATTACATACCAGCTGCCAGCGGCTGCCGCCAGAATTACAATCAGAAGAACAGATAAAAATACAATGGATCTTTTTTTCTTTAAAAACGGTCTTTTTCTTTTGGGGTGATTAGTTTCTTCCACGGGACTCCCCTTTCTTCATACTGAATATTCCGTCATACCTAAAAAAAGTACAAAGAAAAGCGCTCATGCCCTGTAAAAACAGGGGCAGCGCTTTTCTGTACTGCAGACCCGCCTGCTGCTATTCTTCCATATCCGCAAGCGTATTAATCATTTCTTCAACCATGTCCCACTCTTCATCTGTTTCTATTTCTTCTAGTGCGATATCGTCCTCATTGTCGCCTTCCTGATAGCGGAATGCCAGAATTTCAATCTCTTCATCTTCACTTTCCTGGTTTCCGGAAGCAGTGACCACTATATAAGAATGGCCCAGTTCTTCAATAGGAAAAGTAAAAAGAACGTCAAACAAATGTTCATTTCCTTCTTCGTCGGGTATTACAATGCGTTCTGTTTCTTCTTCAGACAAAAATAACGCCTCCATTTATTGTAAAGAATTTTGATTCCTGTCAAGGTATCCCTGTAATATTAACACAGCAGCCATTTTATCAACTACCTGTTTTCTCTTTTTTCGGCTGACATCAGCCTGAATAAGTGTTTTTTGGGCAGCCTGGGTTGTGAGTCTTTCATCATAGAGAACAACAGGAATATTAATATACGTTTCCAGTGCCGATGCGAACTCCTGGCACTGTTCCCCTCTGGGTCCAATAGTGCCATTCATGTTTTTAGGCAGTCCTACTACGACAACAGCCACTTCATTTTCATCTACCATCTTTTTAATCGCCGGAAACGCTTCTTCTGTGGCACTGCTTTTTAAGTGAATTGTGTCGTGCCCCTGGGCAGTCCAGCCCATCAGATCAGAAAGCGCAACGCCGATTCTTTTTAATCCAACATCAAGTCCGAGTATTCTATCCATTTCCGCCGCCTTTTTGTACGTATGACCGTACTAATTCTTCCAGCAGTTCATCTCTTTCCAGCCGCCTGATCAGTGCCCTTGCTTCGTTATGGCGGGGAATATAGGCAGGATCGCCGGAGAGAAGATAGCCTACTATTTGATTAATCGGATTGTAGCCTTTATCTTTCAACGCATCATATACTTTTAAAAGGACTTCTTCCGCTTGCAAATCGGTGGATAATTCATCCTGCACGTTAAATTTTACGGTTTTATCTTTCGGATCCACCATGCTGCCTCCTTCGATCTGCCTGTCTTTTCTAATGAAAGAAACTGTTCTGTTTGTATTTCCATAGAATATAGGCAGACATGCTATGATTATGCATTTAAAGAAATAGTTCACCTGTCTCTTCGTGTACCATTGTACAACATTTCAAAGCGTTTAGGAAATAGATTCCACCATACCCGGCACAGAATCCAGTGCTTCCTGAAGCTTGTCCGGGTTACGTCCACCGGCTTGTGCCATATCGGGACGTCCGCCGCCTCCGCCTCCGCAGATAGCTGCCGTCTGCTTCACAAGATCTCCGGCTTTGTATCCTTTTTTGATTAAATCTTCTGTAACCCCTGCTACAATCTGTACTTTACCGTTATTGACTGCTCCAAGCACCACAACACCGGATCCCAGCTGTTGTTTTAATTCATCTACTGTATTTCTCATAGCATCCATATCTTTCGCGGCGGCTGCTTCTGCAATTACAGAAACACCATTTACCTGCTTTACTTTATTCAATAGAGTGGACGCTTCTGCATTGCCGAGTTTGGACGACATGGAGTCATTTTCACGCTGCAGATCTTTTAATGACTGGTGCAGCGCATCAATTCTGCCGGGCACATCATCAATAGATTTAGCTTTTAACAGCTCGGCTGCTTGTTCAAGCGTTTCAATCTGGCTGTTCATATGTCCGTATGCGTACTGACCGGTCAGCGCTTCAATTCTTCTCACACCAGCGCCTGTCCCTGCTTCGGAGACAATCTTAAAAATACCGATTTCAGCCGTATTATTTACATGGCACCCGCCGCACAATTCAATGCTGTAGTCGGAAATCTGAACGACGCGTACATCTTCGCCGTATTTTTCCCCAAAGAGCGCCCGGGCGCCCATTGCTTTTGCTTCGTCTATCTTTTTGCTTTCAATGACTACAGGAATATCCGCCCAAATTTTTTCGTTTACTTTTCGTTCGATTTCTTTCAGCTCTTCTGCCTTTACTTGTCCAAAATGGGAAAAGTCAAAGCGCAGTCTGTTTCCAGTAACCAGCGAGCCGGCCTGGTTCACATGTTCTCCAAGAACATCTTTTAATGCCTGGTGCATTAAGTGCGTAGCGGTATGGTTTTTTACAATATCTTTTCGTGTATACGAATCCACCTGAGCCTGGACCAGGTCTCCTTTTTTCAGCGTTCCTTCTTTAATGGTAACAGCATGCAGATGCTGGCCGTTCGGTGCTCTCTGCACATCCGTGACTTCCGCTTTGGCCCTCTCTGTCGTAATGACTCCTGTGTCGGCAGTCTGTCCGCCGCTTTCTGCATAAAAAGGCGTATGATCCAGCAGAATATGAGCTGTTTCTCCTGTCGAGACTTCCTCCACAGACTGTTTGTCATGAATGAGCGCACTGACCGTAGTCCGGGCTGCCAGCTGATTGTATCCTATGAATTCACTTTTTTCTTTCAAATCCGATAACAGCGAATCCTGCGTCTGCATAGAACCGGTCGATTTCCTTGCCGCCCGTGCCCGGGTGCGCTGTTCCTGCATAGCAGTTTGGAAGCTGTCGCGGTTCATGGTGAATCCGGCTTCCGTCAAGTATTCTTCTGTCAGGTCCACAGGAAAACCATACGTGTCATACAGACGAAATACTTCTTCTCCCGGTATAATCGTCGTATCATTTGTTTCTGCTTTTTTCATAATATCGGACAGAATATGCAGGCCTTCACTGAGTGTTTCGTGAAACCGCTCTTCTTCATTTTTAATAACTTTTTGAACAAAAGCTTCTTTATCCTGTACTTCCGGGTAATACTCTTTCATTATACTTCCAACGACCGGCACCAGCTGAAACATAAACGGCTCATGAATGCCGATCAGCTTTGCGTAGCGAACTGCTCTTCTAAGCAGGCGTCGCAGCACATAGCCGCGTCCCTCATTGGATGGAAGCGCCCCATCTCCGATAGCAAACCCAACGGTACGAATGTGATCGGCAATCACTTTATAGGATACATCCGACTCTTCTTTCTGGCCGTAGGGAACGTCGGCGAACCTTTCAATTTCCTTCATGATCGGCAGAAATAAATCCGTGTCAAAGTTGGTCCGTGCATCCTGGATAACGGAAACGATCCGCTCGAGTCCCATTCCTGTATCTATATTCTTTTTGGGCAGCGGCGTGTACGTGTCATCCGCATTATGGTTAAACTGGGAAAATACGAGATTCCATATTTCCAGGTACCTGTCGTTTTCCCCGCCGGGATAAAGCTCCGGATCTTTTTCATTATTGCCGTATTCGGGACCGCGGTCATAGAAAATCTCCGTGTTCGGTCCGCTTGGGCCTTCGCCGATATCCCAGAAGTTTTCTTCCAGGCGGATAATTCTTTCTTCCGGCAGGCCGACTACATCTTTCCATAAATCATATGCTTCAAAGTCTTCCGGATGCACAGTAACAGATAAGCGTTCCTGTTCAAAACCGATCCACTTTTTTGACGTGAGGAATTCCCACGCGTATTCAATGGCTTCTTTTTTAAAATAGTCGCCTATTGAAAAATTTCCAAGCATTTCAAAAAACGTGTGGTGCCTGGCGGTTTTTCCGACATTTTCAATATCGTTGGTGCGGATGGACTTCTGAGCGTTTGCGATTCTTGGATTGTCCGGCACGATACGGCCGTCAAAATATTTTTTCAGCGTAGCTACGCCGCTGTTGATCCATAAAAGCGTTGGGTCTTCACTTGGAACAAGCGAAGCACTCGGTTCAATATCGTGTCCTTTTTCTTTAAAAAAATCTAAAAACATCTGTCTTACCTGTGCTGAAGTATGCTGTTGCATCTGTTGGTTCCCCCTTGGATTTAGCCAATCTAATCATAAAATTATGCAGACAAAAAAATCCCGCCCCTGGACGCAGGGACGAGATTACTCGCGGTACCACCCTGTTTACGAAGAATACACTTCGTCAACTTGAACGCTTGTAACGCAGCGAAGCGGCACGCATTACCGTGCACTCTGGACCAGCTTTCCGCCTTCCTGCGCCCTCTGTTTATCTCAGCGTTCTAAACAGTCTCTGTACTGGGTGGAAAACGTACTTTTTCCTTCAACGTGTTATCTTTATTCTCTTTTCTTTTATATCGAATATTTACCTTTCTGTCAAATATCTTTCCTATTTTTCTCTTCTTTATTCCTCTTTACATCTATGTCTTTCATGCTACGATAATGTAAACAATCCCCGTAAAAAGGAATGCATCTCTGCATACCTTTTACTCTTTTTGGCAGTATATATTTCTTTGTTCGAGATACTGCCGACACAGACCTGACTGCTTTTCCAAATGAAAGGAGAAGGCTATGCAGAAAACTTCGCGGAACTTCTTTTTGTTTTTATCAAAAAATAAAACACTAAATAAAAGTGCCAAACGCTGGGGCTTTAATCTGGGAGCGGCCAAAGTAGTTGCCGGAGAATCGATTGACAGTGCAATGAAAACAGTACAGTCCCTGAACAGCAAAGGCCTGCTTGCGACTGTTGATCACCTCGGGGAATTTGTATCCAAAGAGCAGGAGGCCAAAGAAGCTGCCGAGCATGCTCTGCGAACGCTTGAGGCAATTCACCGTTACGGAGCGGATTGCAACCTTTCACTGAAACTAACACAGATCGGTCTTGATATTGACCGGGAGCTCTGCCTTCGATTCATGAAAGACATAGTGGAAAAAGCCAGATCCCTGCAGCTTTTTGTGCGCATTGATATGGAAGATTATGCTCATTATCAGCTCACCCTGGATATACTTAAAGAACTGAGGAAAGAATATGATAACGTTGGAACGGTCATTCAGGCATATCTATACCGCGCTTCAGATGACATTGCCGATTTAAAAGGCGTTCCGCTTCGGTTGGTAAAAGGCGCCTACAAGGAGAGCCCCGCAGTTGCCTGGCAGGACAAAAAACAAATTGACGCCAACTTCCTGAATGTTATTAAACAGCATCTAACCAACGGCAGCTACACGGCTATTGCTACGCATGACCACCGGATTATCGAATCCGTTCAGGCCTTTACGGCCAAAGCCTGTATTCCCATCGACCAGTTTGAATTCCAAATGCTGTATGGCTTTCGTACCGATATGCAGGAGGCTCTTGCCCGGGACGGCTACAAATTCAGAACCTACGTACCGTTTGGAGATGACTGGTACGGCTACTTCATGCGCCGCCTTGCCGAAAGGCCGCAGAATGTCTCTTTTGCTTTCAAAGGAATGTTTTCCAAATAAATAAGCAGGCGCCCTCCTGGGTGTCTGCTTATTTATTGATCTTTTCATCTGTGGGTTCTTCGAGTTTTTCTTTCAGCCTCGTATAGCGTGTATCTTTATGCTCGGTCTGCACGGCAAGCTCCAACGCTTCATACTCTCCGCAGAGTATTAAGTAATCCTTCGCTCTCGTAATCGCCGTATAGACCAGGTTGCGCCTCAGCATTCTGCGGTACGCCATCAGCATAGGCACAACGACGATCGGAAACTCGCTTCCTTGAGACTTGTGAATCGAGGAACAGTAGGCAAGCATAATTTGATTCAAGTCCTGACGCGAATAGGTGACTTCTTTATTATCAAACGTAATAATTACCTGCATTTGTTTGTCTGCTGTTTCTTTTGCTTCAAAAATAGCTTCAATTCTCCCGCGGTCCCCATTAAACACACCCTGTTCCGGGTTGTTAACGAGCTGAAGCACAATATCGTCTTTCTGATAGGTCACTTCTCCAAAACTCACTGTTTTTTTCTTTTGGGAAAGCGGGTTAAACAAGTGCTGAAGCTGTTTGTTTAATTCATGTACACCGGCCGGGCCCCGGTACATCGGAGCAAGCACCTGGATGTCCATTGGATCGTAGCCTTTTTTCACAGCGCCGTCGCACACTTTTACAATTAATTCAGCCGTCTGTGTTTTCGAACATGGGAAAAACCGCCTGTCCGGATATTTTCCTTTGATATCTTCCGGAAGGCCGCCGGCTTTAATTGCGTGGGCCAGGTCAATAATAGAAGACCCTTCTGCCTGCCTGTATACGACAGATAAGGAAACGACCGGCAGCTTGTTCGATTCAATCAGGTCAGTCAGCACCTGCCCCGGCCCGACAGATGGCAGCTGGTCTTCATCTCCGACGAGAATCACCTGCATATCGTCCGGCACGGCACGGAACAGCTGGTTGGCAAGCCACATGTCCACCATCGATACTTCGTCAATGATTAACAGCTTGCCGGGCAGGTATAAATCTTCCTCCCGCGCTTCAATGTCCATTCCTTCCTCGCCGTTAAAACCGAGAAGCTTATGGATAGTAGACGCGGCAAGACCTGTAGAATCCTTCATCCGTTTGGCTGCGCGCCCTGTAGGTGCAGCTAGTACGATAGGATAGGCTTCGTCTTTTTTGTACTCTTTCGGATCGAGCGGAAAGCCGTGCAGCGAAGCAAACACTTCCACAATAGCACGGATAACCGTCGTTTTTCCGGTACCCGGTCCGCCGGTCAGAATCATAATTTTAGAATGGATTGCCTGCTTTATCGCTTCCTTCTGCTGTTCAGCATATTCAATGTTGTACTTTTCCTCCGTCTCCCCAAGCGCTTCGAGAAATTCCGACTCGGGAAACGTTTCTTCAAGCTCTGCAGAATCCGCCATCCGCCGTACTTTTGCTGCAAAGCCTTTTTCTGCATAGTACAAAGAAGAGACATAGACAAATTGATCTTCCCGGCTTACTTTTTCTTCCTGTTCCAATACCTGAAGCCCTTCTGTCAACAGCTCGGCTTCCATCGGCTGCCTTTCTTTCAGAAGCTCTCCCGCTTCTTCAAGCAGGTCCAGCGCAGGCACATACACGTGGCCTTCCTGCATGGTTTTTTCATACAGTAAGTATAAAATGCCTGCTTTTACTCTTTCTAAGTCGTCATGCTTAATTCCCAGGCTTTTACCGAGACGGTCGGCTTTTACAAAACCAATGCCCTGAATGTCCCACACAAGCTGATACGGGGAAGACTCAATAATATGGAGCGTCTGTTCTTTATAGGAATTGTAAATTTTCACGGCAAGCTCCATACCGAATCCAAGCCGTGTAAGACGGGTAATCGCTCTTTCCATCCCCTGATTTTCCAGCATCGCCTGATATACTTTGTTTCGCTTTTCTTCGTTCCAGCCGACAATTTCTTTTAAACGGTCCGGATCGTCAAGTACATGGGAAATAACGTTTTCTCCATATGCCTGAACTAATTTATCCGCCGTTTTCTCCCCAATTCCCGGAAAACGGTCACTCGATAAATAACCGATCAATGCTTCTTTTTCCGTCGGAACCAGCTTTTCATAGGATTGGACAACATACTGCCTGCCAAACCGGGGGTGTTCTTTATAGGCTCCTTCAAAACGATAGGTTTCTTCGCTGTCAATTTCCGGAAAATAACCGACAATGCTCATTTTCTTTTCATCGAGCTTTGGCTCTGACTTTTTTACTTTGATTACTAAAACAGTATATCCATTTTCTTCATTCCGGAAAATAATGTGAAGGACGGAGCCGGTAATATAAGAGGAGGCATAGGCTTCCGGATAATGATCATTCATCGCATATTCCCCCGTTACTCATTTAATAGCTTAGCTGCCTCTTTTTTCCCGTTATGGGCAAGCATATGATCCGGCTCTATCTCAATTGCCTGATCAAAATAAGGAAGCGCCTCCGCTGCCCCTTTTGTATGGAGATATCCTACTCCTAAATTAAAGTAAGCATCCGCATGCTCCGGATCCTGCTCTGTTACAATGTGAAACTCTGTGACTGCCTCTTCCACCATTCCATTCTGGGCCATACTCATCGCATAATAAAACCGGGCTTCCGTATCCTCACCATCCAGCTCTACCGCCCTTTTAAATGAGGCCATCGCATGAGGCACGCGGCCGGACTGGAAATACGCCATACCCAGCATATAATGAAGACTGCTGTCGTCCAGCCCGGCTTTATGGGCCTGCTGGTACATAGTAAGTGCTTCCGCAAACTTATCTTCATTAAACAAGACATTGCCTGCTCCGTAGTAAGCAGCGGCTGCACTGCTGTCCAGCTCTATTCCTTTTTCAAAAAAGCGCAGCGCCTTTTCTGCTTCTCCCAGTTCGGCAAGCAGGTTTCCAAAATTAATATACGCAACCGGGTTATCCGGCTCTTCTTCAATCGCCTGATTTAATAGTCTGGCTGCTTCTTCCATGTTTCCTTCTTGTAATTCCTGCAGGGCCTGTTGATTAGTATCCATGTAAAAAATCTCCTTTTGTGTTGGTTCGCATAATAGAGGGAAAAGAGGACAACGTTTTATACCTCAACGCTCTCCTCTTTTTTGACTGCATATTCAATTGTTGCTCCGCCAAGGCAGATATCACCGTCATAAAATACGACAGACTGGCCGGGAGTTACCGCGCGCTGCGGCTCATAAAACACGACCCGGGCTCCTCCGTCTGCGGATGGATAGACCGTTACTGCCTGATCCGGCTGACGGTACCTGAATTTTGCCGTACAATCAAATGGCTCTGTGTACGCCTTATTGATCCAGTTCAACCCGGATGCTTCCAGTTCGTCGCTGTAAAGACCATCGTGATGATAACCCTGTCCTACAATGAGGTTATTGCTTTCAAGATCTTTACGGATAACAAACCAAGGCTCACCGGCTCCGCCGATGCCAAGCCCCTGGCGCTGGCCGAGTGTATAATACATTAAGCCGTCGTGGGCGCCTTTCACTTCCCCGTCGACGGTAACCATTGAACCCGGCTGTGCGGGAAGAAAAGACTGAAGAAAGTCCTTGAAGTTTCTTTCGCCGATAAAGCAGATGCCCGTGCTGTCTTTCTTTTTAGCGGTAGCCAGCCCTTTTTCTTCAGCAATTTCGCGGACTTTCTGCTTGCTCATGCCTCCAAGCGGAAACATAACCTGCTCAATCTGTGACTGGCTCAGCTGATTTAAAAAATACGTCTGGTCTTTATTGTTGTCGACCCCGCGCTTCATGGTGACATTTCCGTTACTATCTGTTTCTACTTGAGCGTAATGTCCGGTAGCCAGGTAGTCAGCACCAAGCGACAGCGCGTGCTGCAAAAATGCCTGGAATTTAATTTCTTTATTGCACATTACATCAGGATTCGGCGTCCTTCCCGCCCGGTATTCATCTAAAAAATACGTAAAGACAAGGTCCCAGTATTTCTTTTCAAAATTAACCGCATAATAAGGAATGTCCAGCTGATTACAGACTTTTACTACATCATCAAAATCCTCTGTAGCGGTACAGAATCCGCTGTCGTCGGTATCATCCCAGTTTTTCATGAAAATGCCGATTACTTCATAGCCCTCATCTTTTAGAAGGGCGGCGGTGACTGAAGAATCAACGCCCCCGGACATACCCACGACTACTCTCGTATCTGCCCGGTCTTTTTGTGTTACTGCCATTTTTTTCTCCCTTCCGCTTCTATAAGCGCTTTGTTATTTTCCTAATGACCGCTGTTGTTTTATCGATATCTTCCATTGTATTGCTCGTTCCAAAGCTGAATCGTATCGAGGAATAGGCTCTTTCTTCCCCTGGATACATAGCTTCTATTACATGGGAGGGCTGCATCGAACCTGCCGTGCAGGCTGAGCCGCTGGAAGCGTATATGCCTTCCATATCCAGCTGCACCAAAAAGGATTCCATCTGCACGCCCGGAAGAAAAATATTCAGTATATGCGGCTGGGACCCGGTTATGTCCCCATTAACGGCAAAAGAAACCGCTTCTTCTTCAAGACGGCCTAAAAAGTGTTTTTTTAAAGCTGACAGGTCTGCGGCTGTTTGTTCACGACAAGCCGCTTTCTCTTCTGCTGCTTTGGCAAATCCTGCAGCGGCCGGCACGTTTTCTGTTCCCGCTCGTTTTTTCCGTTCCTGTTCCCCGCCTGAGTGGATCGGCTCCAGCTGGATACCGCGTCGGACATATAAAAATCCTGTTCCTTTGGGTCCATTAATTTTATGGGCGGAAACTGAAAGCATGTCCACACCCAGCGTTTCTACATCCAGATTGGACAGCCCAAATGACTGTACCGCATCAGTATGCATTGCCGCCTGCGTATTTTGCACTACTGCTGCTATCTCTTCAACAGGCTGTAATACGCCCGTTTCATTATTACTGTGCATAATGCTCACTAAAATGGTGTCTTCCCGAAACGCTGCTTTAAACTGCTCCAAAGATACTGCACCTGTATGATCGACAGGTAGAAACGTAACCTCAAACCCTTCTTCCTGAAGCTTTTCAAGAGGATGCAGTACCGCATGGTGTTCAACAGCACTCGTAATAATATGCTGTCCTTTCCCCTTATTCGCACGGGCATATCCGGTAAGCGCCAGGTTGTTTGCTTCGGTTCCGCCGCTCGTGAAAATGATGCTTGCAGCGTTGGCATGAATCGTTTCCGCCAGTCTGCTTCTGGCATCATCGAGCAGCTTTCTTGCGTCTCTTCCTATTCGATGAATGCTTGAGGCGTTACCATAGGAATCGTACATACTTTTCGTGATTGTTTCAATTACTTCCGGAAGCATGGGCGTCGTCGCCGCATGATCCAAATAAATGGCTGAGGCCACTTCCGCCCCCTCCTCGCATAGTTTAAATGTAGAACATATAATCCTGCATGTCGCCTTCTTCTTTATAATTAGCTAAATACTCAAGAGTTGTGTTATCGAGAACGTCTTTTACGGCGTCTCTTATTTTTATCCATAGTGCCCGCTTTACCGGCTCTTCGTCCTCGAGAACTTCCACCGGGCTTATTGGGCCTTCCAGTACGCGGATGATATCACCTGCTGTAATTTCGGAAGGTTCCTTCGTCAGCATATAGCCTCCGTAAGCTCCACGTACACTCTTCACGAGCATTGCGTTTCGGAGCGGGGCAATAAGCTGTTCTAAATAATGCTCAGAAAGTTCATGTTCACGCGCTATGGATTTTAATGACGTCGGTCCTTCACCGTGTTTTTTTGCCAATGCCATCATTATGGTAAGGCCGTAGCGTCCTTTTGTTGAAATTTTCATGTCTGCCACCTCTTTCAATCAAATAATGCACAAGCTTCGACGTTTGAGGCATAGCAAATCCTACTACCTGCCCGATGCCGAGGCAAAAAAGAATCGTACCGACAAAAACAGGCCCGCCTAAAGCCCAGCCTGCGGCCAGCACTACTGTTTCCATCATAATTCTCACTCTCGAGATTTTCCATCCTGTTCGTTCATGCAATGCAATCATCAAACTGTCCCGGGGGCCTGCGCCGACTTCCGGCGCGATATACAGGCCTATTCCATAGCCGATAATAATAATTCCGGCCAAAAGCATTGCTATTTGAACAACCAGGAGAGACGGTGTCCCGATAAGAAGAAGAAATATATCAATAAATACTCCAATTAAGAACATATTCACAATTCCGCCTGCCTGCGGTTTTTCTTTCTGCAGAAGGGAAGTTACAATAATCACAATAATGCCGATTATAATGCTCCACGTTCCTACCGTCAGGCCAAATTGATCCCGCAGGCCAATGTGAAGAACATCCCACGGGGCACTTCCCAGATCAGCACGGATCATCAGCGCAATGCCAAATGACACAATGACCAATCCTATCATAAAAATGAGCCACCGTATGAAAAGATGCTCGCGTTTTGTATACAGTTTTACCATCAAAGACCTTCTTTCAACCGATTCACACTGAAGTCTACGCTATTATAGCATGAAAGCCCCCTTATTTGCATAAGAGTGCTCTAAGTCCGTTTATTTACTTCTGCCCTTTGCCTCTCTATAATAAAGGCTGTATATATGATGCAGCCTAAGGCGCCTTTTAAGGCATGCTGCAAGATGGAGGATTTTATGAAAAACAAACAGCAGCCGCTGGCTTACCGAATGAGGCCGAGAACAATAGAAGAAATTGCAGGGCAGCAGCACCTGCTCGAAGAAGGCAAACTGCTAAAACGGATGATAACCGCTAAAAGACTGACTTCCCTGATACTATACGGCCCTCCCGGCACTGGAAAAACGTCTATCGCTTCGGCTATTGCGGGAAGCACCGACACCCCGTTTAAAATGCTGAATGCGGTTGTCCACAATAAGAAAGATATGGAAATAGCCGTCGCAGAAGCAAAAATATCCAATCACTTGATCGTGATTATGGATGAAGTCCATCGTCTCGATAAAACAAAACAGGATTTTCTGCTTCCCCACCTGGAAAAAGGGCTGATTACGATGATTGGTGCCACGACCGCCAATCCGTATCATTCCATTAACCCTGCCATTCGGAGCAGATGCCAGATTTTTGAACTGCACCGCCTGGAACACGAAGATATAAAAAAACTCTTGTTTGCCGCCATGGACGATAAAGAAAGAGGGTTTGGTTCCTTTTCCGCCGTTCTGGCTGATGAAGCGGCGGAACATCTTGCCTACGCCTGCGGAGGAGATGCCCGTGCCGCTTTAAATGCACTTGAAATTGCCGTTTTGTCGAGTCCCTCTTCTGATCAGCCTGCGGCTATTACTAAAGAAACAGCAGAAGAATGTATACAGCATAATCGCTTTCAGCATGATAAAGACGGAGACGCCCATTATGACGTGCTTTCTGCTTTTCAAAAATCGATCCGGGGAAGCGATCCGGATGCCGCTCTTCATTATCTGGCGAGGCTTATTGAAGCAGGGGATTTAATAAGCATCAGCAGAAGGCTTATCGTCACAGCCTACGAAGACATTGGGCTTGCCAACCCTCAGGCCGGTGTCCGAGCGGTTGCTGCGGTGGAAGCTGCAGAAAGACTGGGCTTTCCGGAAGCACGCATTCCCCTGGCAAACGTTGTTGTGGAGCTCTGCCTCTCCCCTAAATCCAACAGCGCCTATAAAGCGATCGATAAAGCCCGGGAGTCTCTTCTAAAACACGGGACCCCCGACATACCGAAGCACTTAAAAGACTCTCATTATAAGGGAGCTGCCAGTTTAAACAGAGGCGTGGCATACAAATACCCGCACAATGAACCCGGCGGCTGGCTGGCTCAGCAGTATCTTCCCGATGCTCTGAAAAAGGATGCATACTACGAAGCAAAAAACCATAATAAATTCGAACATGCTTTAGCTGAAGGACATAAAAAAATGACAAAGCGTTGATGGTCCTGCAAAAGCTGCTTCAATAAAAAAGGTGAGAAAATGTATAGGCGGCGCTTTCCGCAGGCCATACCTCAGCTCCAGAGGAAAAGATCAACCTCTTTATCTTCACCCCTGGCTGTTCTGCTGGAGTCACCGCCTGATTCATTCTTTGTATTTCTAAGCAGCCTTTCTTAAAAAAACGGCGCTCTTTTAGATAAGCTAAATGAAGCAGCTTCTCGACAACCTAAAAAAACCGGAAGGCTGGCCCTTCCGGTTTTTTGTGTTTTTTTATTCTATTGGAAACGAGAGCTGAAACAGCGTGCCCTTACCTTCTGCAGAAAACACTTTAATGTTTCCGTCCATTTCACTTACGATCTGGTAGCAGATCATCAGCCCAAGACCTGTTCCTTCCTCTTTTGTAGTAAAAAATGGCGTGCCTAATTTCGACAGGGTGCGGGGATCCATCCCCTCTCCCGTATCTTCTATCTCCACCCCGATACATGGATGGTTGGATTTATTAAGAAACTCATATGTTCTTATACTGACTCTGCCGTTCTCTTTAACTGCTTCTATTGCATTTTGAAGTAAATTTAAATAAAGCTGTTTTAATTTTTTCTCATTGGCATTCATATTAGGGATATCTTGAAAAGCTGTGTGAATTTCTATATTTTTTGACTGAGCCTGGTCTTTATGAAGGTACAAAATATCCTGCAGAATAGTGTTCATATTGATCTGCATGGTCCGTTCGTCATATTCCGGACTTGCAATCCCCAGCAGATCACGGACAATTCCATTCACCCGGTCAATCTCGCTTAAGATAATCTGGTAATGCTGAATTTCCTCATCATTTTGTTCTGATTTTTCTTTAAACAACTGAATAAATCCTTTTATCGTCGTAAGCGGATTGCGGATTTCATGAGCAAATCCCGATGCAAGCTTCCCTACTGCCTGAAGCTTTTCGCTGCGGACCAGCTCTTTTTCAAGCACTCTGTTATCGGTCACATCATTAAAAACAATTAAAATATCTTCCACCTGTTCTGCATTTTCAAGCCTGGGCAGAAGCGTTACGCTCGTAATAAAATAATATGTCTTACCATCAAAGGTGAGCTCTATTTCTTTTGTATGCTCTTCTTCAAGTTCCATGTTTATTTGATCAATAAACGCCCGGAACAGCCCGCTTTGCTTTTTTAATTCCTCGAGTGAGGAAGCAAGCACATTGTTTTTATTCAATTGAAAAAGCGAGCTTGCCGCATGGTTAAATGTAGTAACCAATCGGGCGCTTTTATTGATCGAAATAACACCATTATCCGTCGTCTCAAGAATTAAGGTTGATTTTTTATGGCTTTTTTCCCGTTCTTCCAGCCTTGCCGTCATAACATTAAACGTCTGAGTCAGCTCATTTACTTCTGAATAGGAAGCCGGCGGCAGTGGGAGCACAGGTTTGCCAATGGCAAAATCCCGTGTGGCTGTTACAAGAGATTCCAACGGCCGTACGATATACCTCGAAAGCGCGATAGCAGCTAAAACGGTAATAACGAGCACAGCGCTGAATAATATTACATATGTAAACAGTAATCTTCTTAATGGAGCATACAGAGCACTTTCTGGTACTGAAATCCCTACATACCACTGGTTATTAAAACCTTCCATCTGATCAATCGGAACGATTGTACTGACTGTTTCTGCTTCCCTGCTTGTCGTTAAAGAAGGAGAAGTTCCCAGCTGTTCAAATTCTTCAAAAGTCAGCTCTGCGTCGCGGACAAAATTACGATCCAGAATATAACTGCTGTCCGGATGGGCGATATAGTACCCTTCTTCATTTAAAATAAAGGCCTCTCCATTCATTCCCAGCTGTTCCTGCTCATCTGTAAACCGGTTCATTCTGTCCCAGATAAACGTTTCAAGCGAAACGAGGTCATATGCCGGTGATATCACACCGATATCATTACCGTCCTCATCTTTTACTCCCGCGGACATTGCTAATATCGGCCGCTCTAGTATTCTCGACATAAACAGGTCAGAGAAATAAAGTTCTCCATTTTTAGCTTCTTCATACCAGGCCACATCATTTACATCCCGGCCGACCGCATTGTCTTCAGTGGAATGAGCGATTATGCCTTCATTGTTCGTAAACACCATGCCGTGATACATTTCCTGGGATTCTACAAAGCGGGTAAACTCGGCCTGCAGCTCGGCTTCAGAAGCATCCGGATTTCGTATAACAGGACTGGTCGCCAATTGATCAAGATCAGACAGGCGCTCCCGTATCATTCCTTCTACAGAGACAGACAAATTGGAGGAAAATGAAATGAGTGTCTGCTCGATACGGTCGGATAAATCTGCTTCCTGGGTTTCATGCGAAACAAAACCAATCACCAGCAGTGGGATGCTGGTAATGGCTACAAAGAAAACCAATAATTTTGACCGCAGTGTACGCATGTGTTTCACCCACTATCTATTAAGTAATAAGCTTTCCATATAAAAAACTCCGAAGTAACAGCCTTCGGAGTAAGCATTTGTAGTAGTTAGTTAAGGAAGAGTCCCGTAGTGCCGTTAAACTAACTTTGTTTTGAAGCCTGCTCTCGCAGGTGGGTGCCCTGCTTCACCGTCCGTGCTTCCACTTCGCAGAGGCATGCACTTTCGATGAAAACATCAGGCTCCCGATGTATAGGTGTTGGCTCAAAACGTACAGTGTTCTACGTACACCTCAGGACTCTTCGATTTGTGATTTTATCATAGCATGCCGGTCCCGAATGGTCAAGATACTTACCCGGCATATTGAGAAGAGATTCGTTATTACTAAACTTCCCGGTTTCTTTATGTTAACCTTTATAAAAGACTTACGATAAAGAAGGGAGCAGATCATATTGACCAATTCCTCCGTTCGGGAAAACGATACACCGCAGCCGTTGGCAGAACAGGATACTATTTTTATCGAACAAAAAATTGAATGGCTTGAAAAAAAGCGGGTAAAACATGTATCTTCTCTTTGTTTGTATGAAGACAGAATAGAAAGCGAGCATCATGCATACTACCTCGAAGATATCTTTGATCTCTCCTACCGTTGGTCTGAGGAACAGATTGGGTTTTTATACATTCACACGGTGTTTGGTATTCGTACCTTCCATATCCATTCCTCACCGGAAGAATTTATCACTGAGTTTCATAAGCTGGAGCATCTTTAGAAAACTTCTTATTTACTAAACAATGGCTTCTTTATACAACAAAGGTTCCGATTATCGAGTAATGATAATCGGAACCTTTCTATAATAGGGAACTTATTTTGTCTTTTCTTCTTTTTTAGCAATCGCAAGCTTGAGATGCAGTTCTTTTAACTGCTGGTCGCTTACAGCACCTGGTGCACCCGTCAATGGATCACTTGCACTGGCTGTTTTTGGAAATGCAATTGTATCACGCAGGTTGTCACGGCCTGCAAGAATCATGACGAACCGGTCCAGTCCAAGAGCAATTCCTCCGTGCGGCGGCGTGCCGAATTCAAATGCATCCAGCAGGAAGCCAAACTGCTCCTGCGCTTCTTCTTCACTGAAGCCAAGTGCCTTGAACATACTCTGCTGCATATCTTTTTTATAAATACGCTGGGATCCTCCACCGATCTCATATCCGTTCAGGACGATATCATATGCTTCTGCCCTTACGTCTTCCGGTGCGGACTCAAGCTTATGGGCATCCTCCTTTAGAGGACTTGTAAACGGGTGATGCATTGCAGTGTAACGATTTGAGTTATCATCGTATTCAACGAGTGGAAATTCTGTGACCCACAGGAAGTTATATTTAGACTCATCGATCAACTGAAAATCTTTACCGAATTTCAGCCGCAGCGCGCCCATCGTTGCGTACACAACCTCTTTTTTGTCTGCACCAAAGAAGAGAAGATCTCCCGGCTCCGCGTCCATTGCCGTTTTAATTTGTTCGATTTCCTCTTCCGTAAAGAATTTCGCGATCGGTCCGCGCAGTTGATCTTCTTCTACCCGCAGCCATGCCAGTCCTTTTGCACCGTAAATGGCTGCAAAGTCTGCCAGCTCGTCAATTTCCTTGCGGGACATCTTTGGAGCGGCCCCTTTTACGTTCAGGCCTTTTACGATGCCGCCGTTCTTCACAGCCTGGGCGAAAACTTTAAAATCGCTGTTTCCTACAATATGAGACAGCTCTGTAAGCTCCAGGCCAAATCTCGTATCCGGTTTATCAGAACCGTAGCGGTTCATGGCATCCTCATATGTCATTCTTGGAAAAGGTGTCTGTACCTCTTTGCCAAGCACTTCTTTTACAGTTTTCTGCATCAGCTCTTCAATCATTGGAAGAAATTCTTCTGTTTCCAGGAAAGAGGCTTCAATATCAAGCTGGGTGAATTCCGGCTGGCGGTCTGCCCGCAGGTCTTCATCTCTAAAACAGCGTACAATTTGATAATATCTTTCAAAGCCGGACACCATCAATAGCTGTTTAAACAATTGCGGAGACTGGGGCAGGGCATAAAATTCTCCTTTATGAACACGGCTTGGTACCAAATAGTCCCGCGCGCCTTCCGGTGTGCTTTTTGTAAGCATTGGTGTTTCAATATCGATAAATTCATTATCATTCATATAATCACGGATGATGTTTGTCACCCGGTTGCGCAGCTTAATCGTTTCGCGCATTTCTTCTCTTCTTAGATCGAGATAACGATACTTCAGGCGGACATCTTCCGAAATTTCCTGATTGCTGTCAATTTGAAAAGGAAGCGGCTTGGAGGTATTTAAAATATCGATCTGTTCCACCCGGATTTCCACCGTACCGGTAGGAATCTTCTCGTTGTATGTTTCCTTGTCTCTTTGCACGACTGTCCCGTAGATTTCCAGGACGTATTCACTGCGCACGCTGTCTGCTGTTTCCAGTGCATCCGCGGAAATTTCCGGATTTGCGACAATCTGTACGATACCACTGCGGTCGCGCAGGTCAATAAAAATAACCTGTCCGAGATCTCTTCTCGTCTGGGCCCAGCCTTTCAGGCGTACTTTTTCTCCAATAAGCGATTCTGTAATATCTCCTGCATAATGCGTTCTTTTTCCCATGTTATTCTCTCCCCATTTTATCAGTTAAATAGTCAGCCAGATCGGCGATGGCTGTTTTTTCCTGGCTGCCATCGCTCATTTTTTTAATACTGACTTCTCCGCTCTGCAGTTCATCGTCACCGATGACGACAGTATATGCAGCATTCATTCGATCCGCTGCTTTAAACTGTGCTTTCACTTTTTTCTTCATGTAATCTTTTTCCACACGAAGTCCTTTTCTGCGAAGCGACCACAAAATCGATACTGCTTCCGTTTCTGCTTTTTCTCCCATCGTGACGACGTAGCAGTCCAGTCCTTTTTCGACCGGCAGGTCTACGTTCTGGGCGGAAAGAGCCATCAGCAGCCTTTCAATACTCAGCGCAAAGCCAATGCCCGGCGCTTCAGGTCCCCCCAGCTCTTCGGTTAAACCATTGTAACGGCCGCCTCCTGTCAGAGTCGTGATTGCGCCGAACCCTTCGCCTTCAATCATGATCTCAAAAGCGGTGTTATTATAATAATCGAGCCCTCTGACCAGTCCCGGATCAATTTCGTACGAAATATCCATCTGGCTGAGAAAAGCCTGTACTTTTTCAAAATAGCGGCGGCTGTCTTCATTAAGATAATCCAGAATAGATGGTGCGGTTTCCATTAAAGGATGGTTTTTATCTTTTTTGCAGTCCAGAATACGTAGTGGATTTTTCTCCAGCCGCTGCTGGCAGTCACTGCAGAACTCCTCAATACTCGGTTTAAAGTGGCCGATAAGTGCCTGCTTATGGTTCTCACGGCTTTCTGTATCTCCGAGGCTGTTTATAACCAGCTTCAATCCTTTTAATCCAAGGGATGAATACAGCTCCATCGCAAGCGCAATCACTTCTGCATCAATCGATGGATCATCACTGCCAATCGCCTCGACGCCAAACTGGACAAACTGGCGCATCCGTCCTGACTGCGGACGTTCGTAGCGGAACATTGGACCGATATAATACAGTTTATCCGGCTGACCCGGAAGTCCGAAGCGTTTGTTTTCTACATAAGAACGGGCAACCGAGGCTGTACCTTCCGGACGAAGGGTCATGCTGCGTCCGCCTTTATCTTCAAAGGTATACATTTCCTTCTGGACAATATCTGTTGTGTCGCCTACACTCCGCTGAAATAGTTCTGTCTGTTCAAAAATAGGAGTGCGGATTTCCGAGTAATTAAAAGCCCGGCATAAATCGTGCATTCTTTTTTCTACGTACTGCCACTTTTCTGACGTTCCCGGAAGTATATCCTGGGTTCCTCTAGGTATTTGAACTGCCATTTCCCCACTCCCTTTAAAAATAGTTGTTTTGCAGGCTTATAAAAAAACACAAAAAACCCGCCCCTCAAAAATATGAGGGACGGGATTTATTCCCGTGGTACCACCCTGGTTAGAGCCTTACAGCTCCCGCTTTGACAGTTAACGCCTGTGTACGGCTGCTTTTACTTCTCCACGTTTCAAAGCAGCACCTAAAGAGTGTCTTTCTGTAAATAACGAGCGGAAATGCTTCCAGCCTTGGCATCTCTTCTCTGGCCTCGTTTACCTTTACATACTTTTCTCCATCATTGGTTTTCTATCGAATTCCATCATACGAATAATTGTCTTTTGTGTCAATACGAACCTGCGCTTTATTCCTTTGGTTCAGGGGATTCCAACGTAAGGGTTACCGGGCCGTTGTTCGTAAGCGATACCTGCATATCCGCACCGAACCTTCCCTCTGCCACTGTTACGTTTTTGCTGCGGAGTTCCTCATTGAACAAATGATAAAGCGGCTTGGCATCTTCAGGTCGGGCGGCTTCGGTAAAGCTTGGCCGTCTTCCTTTTTGAGCATCACCGTATAACGTAAACTGCGAGATCGAGAGCACTTCGCCCGAAATATCGAGCAGGGATTTATCGAATTTCCCCTCTGCATTTTCAAAAATGCGGAGGTTGACTATTTTTTCAGCCATCCATTCTACTTCCCGGCTTGTATCACCGTGGGTGAAGCCTGCTAATACAACCAGTCCTTCTGTTATAGAGCCGGATACCTCTCCTTCGACGGAACAGGCTCCTTCTGATACACGCTGAATAATAACTTTCATCGCTGGAATGGACCCTTTCTGTAAACCGGTATTAATGCATAACGCGCTGCACCGTATATATATCCGGTAGTTTTTTTATTTTATCTACCACTTTCTGCAGATGACCGGTGTTGTGAATGGATATGCTCATATCGATGAACGCCATTTTGTTTTTATCACTGCGGCCGCTGACAGCATTAATGTTTGTTTTTGCTTCCGTTACGCAGTGCAGTACTTCATTCAAAAGTCCGCGTCTGTCATAGCCGATAATTTCTATATCCACATTGTAGTTTTTGTTCGTTTCGACCGAGCCTTCCCACTCTACTTCAAGCAGGCGTGGACGTGCTTCGTCATTATCTACGTTTGCACAGTCCCTGCGGTGAATCGATACGCCGCGGCCCTTCGTAATAAAACCTACAATGTCGTCACCTGGTACAGGACTGCAGCATTTGGATAACCGGATGAGCAGGTTGTCTACTCCTTTTACACGTACTCCTGCGTTTGTTTTTTTCACAGGATGATTCGTATTAATAGTTTTCACCGCTTCAGCTACCGACTGTTTTTCGTCCTGTTCATTTTGGTGGCGGATTTTATCTGTCAGTCTCGTGACGATCTGTTTTGGGCTTACTCCATTGTAGCCGACAGCCGCAAACATATCTTCTTCTCCGCTAAAGCTGAATTTATCGGCCGCTTCATTTTTGTTCTCTTCCGTGAGAATCTGCTTTGGATCATAATCCTGAGACTTTAATTCTTTTTCAACAAGCTCTTTTCCTTTTTGAACGTTTTCTTCCCGACGTTCTTTTTTATAGAACTGCTTGATTTTATTTTTGGCGTGGGAACTCTGTGTTAGTTTCAGCCAGTCCTGACTTGGGCCGTAGGAATGCTTGGATGTAAGCATCTCTACGATATCTCCGGTATCAAGCTGATAATCCAGCGGCACCATCTTTCCATTTACCTTCGCCCCGATAGTCCGGTTTCCAATTTCCGTATGGATCCGGTAGGCAAAGTCAATAGGCACCGATCCTCTCGGCAGTTCGATAACGTCCCCTTTCGGGCTGAATACAAACACCATATCCGAGAACAGATCCATTTTTAAGGATTCCATAAAGTCCTGGGCATCATCGGCATCATTCTGCCATTCAATAATTTCCCGGAACCACGTTAATTTATCCTCGAACGTCTGCTTTCCGGAAACACTTTTGCCTTCTTTGTATGCCCAGTGGGCTGCCACACCAAATTCAGCTACACGGTGCATATCCGTGGAACGTATCTGCACTTCAAGCGGCTCTCCTTTTGGACCAATAACGGTCGTATGAAGAGACTGGTACATGTTTGCTTTCGGCATCGCAATATAGTCTTTAAACCGTCCCGGCATCGGTTTCCAGCAGGTATGAATAATACCAAGCACGGCGTAACAGTCCCGTATGCTTTTCACAATAATACGCACGGCGAGAAGGTCATATATTTCGTTAAACTGTTTTTTCTGTTTAACCATCTTTCGGTAAATACTGTAAATATGTTTCGGACGTCCGTACATCTCTGCTTTAATGTTTAAGTCATCAAGGTTGTGATTAATGTCCCCGATTACTTCTTCGATATACTGCTCGCGCTCGGCGCGCTTCTGCTTCATCAGATTAACAATCCGGTAATACTGCTGTGGATCCAAATAACGCAGAGCGGTGTCCTCAAGCTCCCACTTGATCTTTGAAATACCAAGGCGGTGGGCAAGCGGCGCAAATATTTCCAGGGTTTCATTGGAAATCCGGCGCTGTTTATCAGGCGGCAGGTGCTTTAACGTTCTCATGTTGTGCAGACGGTCTGCCAGCTTAATCAGGATAACCCGGATATCCTTTGCCATCGCAACGACCATTTTCCGGTGATTCTCCGCCTGCTGTTCCTCTTTTGATTTGTATTTGATTTTCTTTAATTTGGTGACGCCGTCTACAAGCATCGCTACTTCTTCGTTAAATGCCTCTGAAATGTCTTCCACTGTTACTTCTGTATCTTCGACCACATCATGCAAAAAAGCACCCGCAACTGTATTGGGGTCCATTTCAAGGTCTACTAATATTCCTGCTACTTGAATGGGATGGAGAATATATGGCTCTCCAGATTTTCTGTATTGATCTTTGTGAGCTTCTTCTGCATATTTATACGCCTTTTCTAAAAAAGAGACATGGTTTTCGGATAAATAATGTCGAGCTTTTTCCAACACTTCATCGATGGTCATGGAATCACCCTGCACACCTTTCTACATAACGTGTTTTTTTCTATTTTCTATATTATGTGTAAGAATTGCGTTTCTGTAAAGTTTTTAGACTTATTCTAATTGGCTCAAAAAAGTCTGTCCTTTTCTAAAAAGACACTCCATGCAAATTTGGGTCTAATCTGTTAAGTATAACTCTACCATGCCCTTGTTTGCACTACTTTATTCAAGAAATAAAAAAAGCACTCCATATTAGGAGTGCTTTTTGTAAAATATTAGTATTTTCTGCTAAAAAGTTACTAAGGAAAAAATATCATACTCTCCCAGCTCAGCCAGCTTGTCCCGGCCATCCAGGTAGTCCAGTTCAATTAAGAAGGCAAGGCCGGCTACAATGCCGCCCAGCTCTTCTACCAGTTTTACAGTGGCATGAATGGTGCCGCCGGTAGCCAGCAGGTCGTCTGTAATTAGCACACGTTGTCCCGGCTTGATGGAATCCTGATGGATGGAAAGCTGGTCTTCCCCGTATTCCAGCCCGTAATCCATATCCACGGTTTCGCGGGGCAGTTTGCCTTTTTTCCGAACCGGTACAAAGCCGATTTCCATTGCGTAGGCGATCGGGCAGCCAACGACAAATCCTCTTGCTTCAGGTCCTACAATCACATCAATACTTTTGTCTTTCGCGAATTCTTTCATTTCGTTAATCGCCTGTTTGTATGCCGGGCCGTCCTGCATAAGAGTCGTAATGTCTTTAAAGCGAATGCCGTCTTTCGGGTAATCCTCAACGACTGTAATATATTTCTTATAATCCATGATTAACCTTCTCTCTTAATTCATTGTCTTGTTTTTCCAAAAGCAGTTCACCAAGCAGCCGTTCCTTCAACTGCTTATACGTAGAAAAAAGCAGGTCCTGCTCCATTTGCTTCAGCTGTTCCCGGCGATTGTATGCAGTCGATTCGGTTAACGGCTTTTTTCCGCTGGACCCTAAAAACTCAACCTTGCTGCCTTCCAGCCTGATAAACCCAAGTTCAGTGAAGACATTTGTCATAAAATCAATATCTGCCGCCTTCCAGCCTTTCTGCTGAATTAACTTTTGTTTGAGCGTTTCCAGATTAAATGACTGGTATTTATTTAAAAATGAGTAAAACCACTTGAAATGTTCTCTTGTTCCTCCGTGTTGGAAATAGGTTTCTTCTTCTGTGTAAAAACAGGCATACATATGCTCTGTCCGGCGGCAGAGATGAAGCGCCTGGTTTAATTCTTCAAGAGACGTTGGAATATCGATAAAAGCCGTATATTTCTCTTCGACAGGATTCTCCAGCTCACGGGCCATATATAGTGCAGAACCATCCGGCAGGTCATCTGCTATTAACGCTTTGGTTTTGTCCTGAAAAACGACAGCCGCCGTGCCGGCAGGAAGGGCTTGTATCATCTGCTTTAATCCTTTTTGCTGGCGCTTGTCATGAACCTGGCATGTAGTGATCGCCATATCATGCATCATCAGCTGCGGCTTGCGGAAATTGTTCCATTCATTAATCGTCAGTTGCCCTATGAAAGAAGCATTGGCCGTTACCGTCATCTGATCGGCTAAATGCCCCTTTTGAAAAGCAATTCCATCGAGCCGGCTCCCCGCCTGTTCAAGTGAAAGTTTCAAATGGGTTTTATCGCTGCCGATTTTTTTAAAGGCCGTAATTTCCACGTCTTCAAGCAGAAATACAGGCTTTGGGTTTGCCATCCCGAATGGCGCGAGTGTGCTTAAATCTTCCAGCGCTGCCACTGTAATATCGGATAACGGTACCTGCAGGTCAATGGAAGCCGCAGGCACATAGGCAGAAGGATCAAGGACAGAGGCTGCCTGCCGGCACAGTTCGGTACGCAGCTCTTCGATGTTCTCCACCTTCATCGAAAGACCGGCTGCCATTTCGTGGCCTCCGAATTTCTCAAGAAGCGGACGCTGTTTGGATAACTGCTCAAACATATTAAAGCCTTCAATACTCCGCGCCGATCCTTTAGCGGTTTTCGTTTCGCCGTTAATGGATAATACAATGACCGGGTGGTGGTAGGTCTCGACAAGGCGGGAAGCCACAATCCCTATAACGCCTTCATTCCAGCCTTCTCCTCCTGTGATAATCACTTCGTTCTCATGATATCCTTTGTCTTCCACCTGCTTGACGGCCGTGTCTGTTAACTCTTTCACTATATTTTTTCTCGATTGATTCAATGTATCGATGCGCCCGGCCCATTCAGCTGCCTCCTCTTCGTTTTCAGAGAGGAGCAGATGAACCGCCGGGTCAGCAGAATCCATGCGGCCGGCTGCATTTAAACGCGGTCCCATCGTAAATCCGATATGGTCTTCCTGCATTGTATCCGCGTCAATGCCGCACACTTTCTTTAATGCGGCAATTCCAGGCCTTGTGGAAGAAGTAAGCGAACGAAGCCCTTTTTTAACCATGCTTCTATTTTCATCCACAAGCGGCACCAGGTCGCTTATCGTACCGAGCGTCACCAGGTCCAAATAATGTTCCGGCAGCTCTCCAAGAAGGGCATGGGCTACTTTAAAAGCCACTCCAACCCCGGCCAGTTCTTTAAACGGATAAGAGCATTCCGGTTTTTTAGGGTTTATAATAGCAAAGGCTTCCGGCAGCTCCGGGGGCGGCTCGTGGTGATCGGTAATAATAACATCCATGCCAAGGGCATTGGCTGCGGCAACTTCCTCTTTAGCACTGATTCCGGTATCTACCGTAATCATCAGAGAAGCCCCGTCTGCTGCAGCCTGTTCCACTGCCGGTATATTAGGGCCGTAGCCTTCTGTAAAACGATTAGGAATATACCAGCCGAATACGGCTCCCGCTTCTTTAAGCAGAAGTACCATCAGCGTCGTGCTCGATACCCCATCGGCATCATAATCACCAAAAATCAAAATCTTTTCTTTATCCTCTATTGCCTGTTTTATTCGGGAGACCGCCCGCTCCATGCCATCCAATAAATATGGGTCATGCAGCCTGGACATGCTCGTGTCCAGAAAAGAGGCGGCCTCTTCTACAGAGGAAAATCCTCTGGCAGATAATACTTTTGCTGCGAGAGGAGACAGGTTCATTTTTTTTTCGAGTACTTTCCATTCCTCATTGACAGAGGAAGCTGTTTTCCAATTCATTTTGGATTTTAACATTAAAACACCCCTCAACCCGTTTATTATACTAAAGGGTTGAAAGGGTGACAATCTTATATTTACAGCTTACGGCCTGTTTTTTCCGGTAGTTTGTTTGTCTTTTCTGCGGCCGAACCCTTTGCTTCCTGAAGCGGCAGAGTCCGAGGCCGGTGTCCGATTTTTATATTTTTTTAATTCTGTCCGAAGTCCGTAAATTTTAACAGCGTTGATGGAACCTGCGATGAAGGCTCCTATTAACACCGAACCAAGTATGATAAGAATGAGCGGCCATTCTGCCGTACCGAACAAGTAGTTCACTTCTACACTATTAACGTTAATTACTGCAAAAACAGCAATAACAATGGCTAAAATCAAACTGACAATAAACATCGTTTGTGTTTTCATCACGCATTCTCCTATTCTGGTTTCTTTTCCTCAAATGGATTCACATGCACGAATACATCCTGCACTTCCACCATTGTCATTAATGATTCCTTTACCTGTTTTCCGATAGCATGCCCCTCCTCTACGCTGATATACGGATCTACACCAATCTTTATATCAATTATAACGTAATGCCCATGCTCCCGTGCAAAAAATTCATCCACATGCAGCACGCCCTCCACCTGCTCCGCATTCTTTATCATCTCTACGGTATCTTCCGAATGAAGCACATGGTCAAGCACATTATGAATAGAATCTTTCCCCAGCTTCCAGGCCATTCTCATAATCAATATAGAGACAAATAAACCCGCTAAAAGGTCTCCGTATGTCAGAAAGTTAATGTTGTAGGCACCCCCTGCAATGGAAGCTCCTATCCCAATTAAAGCGGCAATAGAGGAAAAGACGTCAGAGCGGTGATGCCAGGCGTCTGTTATAATCGCTTCGCTTTTGTATTTCACACCCAGCTTATATTTATAGCGGAACATGCCTTCTTTTACTATTATCGAAAAAACGACCGCATATAAGGCTAGACTGCCTGGAACGACCACAGGCTCTGATATGTCCCTCACCGCATTTAATCCTATTTCAAACCCGACCACAAATAGCAGAACAGCGACAATAATCGCCGTCAGCGTTTCTGCTTTGCCGTGTCCGTATGGGTGATCAGCATCAGGAGGCAGCTTGGCTGCACGGATCCCGACCAGCACCGCTACTGATCCGACCACATCCGACGCAGAATGAGCGGCATCGGCCACAAGGGCACGGCTGTCGGCCATAATACCTACGATAAATTTAATAATGGCTAAAATAATATTTCCAAAGATGCCAACCATAGCTCCAAAACGCACCATTTTATACCGATGTTCCTGAAAGTCGTTCATCGCTATCATTCCTTTATCTTTGTTACCTATTTTCCGTTTTAAAAGATAGAAAAAACCATGGCACAAACCATGGCCTTTTCGTTATAACGTTGGTTCTGCTTCTTTCTGTGCTTCTTTTTTCTGCTGCTTCTGAATGCTTTTCCATTTCCACGATACCCATAACTGGGCGGCAAGGAATAAAGAGGAATACGTTCCCGCAATAAGCCCGATAATCAAGGCAAAGGAGAACGAGCGTATCGCCTCGCCGCCGAATACATAAAGGGATACTGCTGCAAATACGACGGTAAGAACCGTGCTGATGGAACGGCCCAGCGTCTGATTTAAACTTTTATCAACCACAGCAGAGAGCTGCTCAAAGGTTGAAACTTCTTCTTCTTTCGCCATATTCTCCCGGATCCGGTCGAATGTAACGATCGTATCGTTGATGGAATAACCGACGATCGTCAGAACGGCTGCAATGAACGGTACGTTCACTTCGAGCTGCAGCGCACTAAATACGACGATAATGAAGAAAGCATCATGAAACAGGGCGACGATAGCCGCAAGTGCATATAAAAATTGAAAACGGATGGTCACATAAATAATGATTCCGACCGCTGCGATGAGTACCGAAATCAGGGCATTCATGGCAAGTTCTTCTCCTACCTGAGGAGACACGGTACTGATATTCGGTTCCTGTCCATAGTTATCAATAAAATACGTCTGTACCTCGCTGATTTCCCCTTGATCGAGAGCTCCTATAAAGCGGGCATGAGCGATTTCCCCATTATCTCCGGCAAGGGTAATATCATCGGGTTCGTATCCTTCGCCAATAGCAGCAAAATCTTCCTGCACCTGCTCTGCGGTCAGCGGATCTCCTGAAGATACTTCAACCCGGGATCCGCTCTCAAAGTCGATGCCGAGATTTAAACGGATCGTGACCAGCAGGGCAATTCCTATAGCTGCCATTACAAGTGATATGATAAAAAACTTTTTTCTGTGTTTGACGAATGGAATTTCTTTTCTACGTTTACTGCCGAGCATCAATGTCACGCTCCTTTATTCCAAACACTCTTGGCTTTTTGTTGAAGATCCGGCTTTTCACCCATAAACCGAGTAAAAATCTCGTTAAAAGAACGGCGGTTAAAAAGCTCGTCAAAATACTGACAATAAGCACGACAGCAAACCCCTGAACGGAGCTCGTACCATAGTAAAACAGTACCCCTGCAGCAATAATCGTCGTGATGTTGGCATCTACGATAGTGGAAAAAGAACGGCTCGTTCCTAGTTTAAAGGCGCTGATAACCGATCTGCCTTCACGCAGTTCTTCTTTAATCCGCTCGTAGGTGATAATATTCGCATCTACGGCCATACCCACACCAAGAACGAGGGCTGCAAGACCAGGCAGGGTCAGAACACCCTGCATCCAGTTAAAAACAACCAGCACGACATAAATATAACTTGTCAGGGAAATAATCGATATAACTCCCATGAATCTGTAATAGAAAAGCATAAATGCGAAAATCAGGCCGATGCCGATAAATCCGGCAAATATTGTCTGTTCCATCGCTTCTTCTCCAAGAGAGGCACCAACAGCATTGGAGTAGATCTCTTCGAGTTCAACCGGCAGTGACCCGGAATTAAGAATCTCTGCCAGAAATTCTGCTTCTTCGAGTTCAAAGTTTCCTTCTATCTGTACGGTATCGGTATAAAGAGGTTCGTTAACGGATGGAGCAGATAAAAACTTAGGATCTTCTTTTTGGGATTCCTCCATAAAAGAATCCCCTTCTTCATAATCCAGCCAAATAACCATCAAGTTCTCCGGTGGAGGATATTCTTCAATAACCTGTTCGGTTACCCGGCCGAACTCATCTCCGTCCCGGAGCCCAACGGAAACAACAGGCTGATTGCCCTGGTCAAAATTGACGCTGGCTCCACTTTCCTGAAGATCGTCACCAGAGAGCAGTACATTATCATCTATGTCACGAAAGCTCAGGTCTGCTTCGGTAGCGAGAAGCTCCCGGGCCTGCTGCTGGTCGTCTATCCCTGCCAGCTGCACCCTGATACGGTTATCTCCTTCAATCGAAATGTTGGGTTCTGATACCCCCAGAACGTTCACACGTTGATCGAGGGCACTAACCGTCGACTGCATCGTCTCCTCTGTTACTTCCCCCTCGCCGCCGGGATTATTGACTTCATATAATATCTCAAAGCCTCCCTGCAGATCGAGTCCAAGATTAATGCTTTTGGCGGTATTGAGCGCCGTTTGGGACATCAGTCCCCCAATAGCAAGGACGATGAGAAAAAAGATAACAATTCTCGATTTTTTTATCATGCTTCGGTACATCCTCTCTATACACTGTCTCAAGCTGGCTTTTTTCATGAAAAAACTTGGCAGTGCTGCCAAGTTTGCTGTTACAGGCCTTTTTTTTCACAGAACATGCTAATTATACGGACGCATCTAAATCAATGTCAAATCACTTTTTTCTATACTATACGTTTTGCACTTAAGAACGGGCACTGCGGGTATTTTCAATATCTTCCAATATAGATGCCAGCTGATTGCCGCTGCGGCTCTTCTCTTCAAGGTCAATATAGGAATTAATCGTAAGGCGGTTCATATAGTCGCTCATTTTAAGATGCAGAATATCTTGTATTACTTTATGTAAATGCACTCTTTTTTTCCATGTCCGCTCGTTCTCAAGTAGATACTGCCAAATGGTTTCTTCTGTTACATTAATGTACCCAAGCATATGAAACTCTTCTTTTTTACTCTGCAGTGCCGGTTGCACCACATCTTTCCAATTGCTGACTGAATATAACATGCTTTAGCTCCTTTACCTGTTTTGCGCTTATGTCTGAATAACCTGACAGATCTCTTCTTTTATTTTAGCAGGGGAGAGCGCAAAGAAAAAGCTGTCTCCCCAAAATTAATAAAATGGAGAAACAGCTGTTTTTACAATGGAAGTACTTTAATCTTCATTTACTACCTCTTTAACCGCACTGCGGTCAAAAGTCAGCCTGTTGCTTCCATCTACAACAATAACAAGTTTGTTTTCGTCTATCGCATCAATTGTACCGTGAAGGCCTCCAATTGTGACGATGCGATCTCCTTTTTGGAGATTGGAGTGCATCTGTGTGATCTGCTTTTGTTTTTTCTGCTGTGGACGAATAAGCAGAAAATAAAAAATAGCAAACATAAGCACGAGCATAATAATTGCTTCCATGATTTGTCCCTCCCTTCACTGGTTAAAAAAACTAAAAGTTTTTGGCATTTTCTTTATTAAAGCCGTATGCCTCAAAATACTCTTCCCTGAAATCAAGAAGCCTGTCGTCACGTATAGCCTGGCGGACCTGCTCCATCAAGTTTAACAGGAAATAAAGATTGTGATAAGAAGTGAGCCTAAAACCAAATGATTCATTGCATTTCACCAAATGACGTATGTAAGCTCTGGAATAATTTTTGCAAACATGGCAGTCACATTTCTCATCAATTGGTCTGAAGTCCCGGGCAAACTTTGCATTTCTAACGACAAGACGGCCGGAACTTGTCATGCACGTCCCGTTCCTTGCAATTCGAGTTGGAAGCACACAGTCAAACATATCTATGCCGCGGATCGCTCCATCTATAAGAGAATCAGCAGACCCAACACCCATCAGATACCTTGGCTTGTTGTCCGGAAGAAGCGGAGTCGTAAATTCCAGCACACGATTCATGATTTCTTTCGGCTCTCCAACTGATAGACCGCCTATAGCATAACCCGGAAAGTCGAGAGAAATCAATTCTTTCGCTGATTGTTTACGAAAATGTTCATATTCTCCTCCCTGGACAATGCCGAACAATCCCTGCGTATCCGGATTAGCGTGTTCGGCCAGACAGCGCTCAGCCCACCTGGAAGTTCTTTCTACACTGGCTTTCATGTATTCTTCACTTGCCGGATGAGGGGGGCATTCATCAAACGCCATCATAATATCAGGTCCCAGGTCATTTTGAATCTGCATTGCTTTTTCAGGAGATAAAAACAATTTTTCCCCGCTGATATGATTTCTAAAGTGGACGCCCTCTTCTTTAATATCTCTAAGCTTGCTTAAGCTGAACACTTGAAATCCACCGGAATCGGTTAGAATCGGCTTGTTCCAGTTCATGAATTTATGCAGACCGCCCGCTTCTTTAATGATATCTTCCCCGGGTCTGATCCATAAATGATACGTATTGCTTAAAATAATCTGGGCGTGCATTTCTTCCAGTTCATCCGGACTGATGGTTTTAACAGTAGCCATCGTTCCAACCGGCATGAATATCGGCGTTTCAATCACTCCATGCGGAGTATGAAGCTTTCCGAGCCTGGCCCCGGATTGTTTGCACGTTTTTATTAGTTCGTAACGGATCGCGCTCATGTGACGCCCCCTCCCTTTTTAATAAACATAGCATCTCCAAAGCTGAAAAATCTATACTTGTTTTTCACCGCTTCTTTGTATGCCTCCAATATTGTATCTTTTCCTGCTAATGCGCTGACAAGCATAACCAGCGTTGATTTCGGAAGGTGGAAATTAGTAAGCAGGGCGTCAATTCCTGAAAAAGAATAGCCCGGATAAATGAAAATATTCGTCCATCCTGATCCTGCAGCAAATAAACCATCGTTCTGTCCCGCAATCGTTTCCAAAGTACGGGCGGACGTCGTTCCTACCGCTGTAATAGTACCCCCGGAACGCCTTACTTCATTCAGCGTCTCCGCAGCCGGCTGCTTTAATTCATAAAATTCAGAGTGCATGTCATGGTCCTCTATGGAATCGACCGAAACAGGCCGGAACGTCCCGAGACCGACATGAAGCGTAAGCGGAACAATATGAACCCCCTGCTCCTGAAGCTCATGCAGCAAATCTTCGGTAAAATGAAGGCCTGCCGTCGGCGCCGCTGCGGAACCATTGTTTTCTGCATATACCGTCTGATAGCGCTCCTGGTCTTCCAGCTTTTCTTTTATATAGGGAGGAAGCGGCATTTCACCAAGTGACTCCAGAATTTCCAGAAACACCCCATCGTATGAAAATTGAAGAATACGACCGCCGTGTTCCTGCAGCTCTATGCATTCGGCGGTAAGCTTTCCTCCACCGAACGTTATAACCGTCCCTGCTTTAATTTTTTTGGCGGGCTTTACGAGCGTCTCCCACTTGTCCTGTTCCAGCTGTTTTAACAAGAGTATTTCAATGGCAGCCCCTGTGTCTTTCTCACCAATCAGCCGGGCGGGCAACACGCGCGTGTCATTAATAACCAGCGCATCTCCCTTTTGAAGAAACTGCTTTACCGCCGTAAATTGACGGTGTTCGACCCCGCCTGACAGCGGATCGACCACCATCATCCGGGAACGGTCTCTATTTAACAAAGGAGTCTGGGCGATCAGCTCCTCCGGAAGTTCAAAGTCAAAATCCTGTACGTTCATGTCCAGTATTCCTTTCTATGCATGCCGTTTTAACGAAAACGGCCTATCACAAATAAGATCAAAGATAACACGATACTTATAATGATGGAAGTAGCGAGCGGAAAATAAAAAGAAGTATTTTCTCCTTTAAAGAAAAAATCCCCCGGCAGGCGCCCTAATGAAATATAACGGCCCCCCACCTGCCAGATTACACCAAATAATATAAGCGCAGCACCCAGACCGATCAACAGCTTTGGGATATCATTCACTGTCCCGGCACCTCCAGTTGAAAATGCTCATACACTTTGGCACTGACCATCCGGCCTCTCGGGCTTCGTATTAAAAAACCAATCTGGAGCAGATACGGCTCGTATACATCTTCTAATGTATGGGATTCTTCCCCAATTGACGCTGCTACCGCTTCAACTCCCACCGGTCCTCCGGCAAATGTTTCAATAATGCTTTTCAGGAGCTTATGGTCGATGTGATCCAGTCCAAGCTTATCGACCTGAAGCTTTTCCAGCGCATTTCTTGCTATGTTTTCTGTAACCAGTCCATCTCCCTGCACCATTGCAAAATCGCGAACGCGGCGCAGCAGCCTGTTGGCAATGCGGGGGGTTCCCCTTGAACGTCTGGCCATTTCATAAGATGCTTCCTCGGTAATATCGAGCTGAAACAAATCGGCACTACGGGCTACAATTTTAGCAAGCTCCTCCGGCTGATAATATTCCAGACGGGCATGAACACCGAACCTGTCCCGGAGAGGGGCTGTCAGCATCCCCGCTCTCGTTGTTGCTCCAATCAGGGTAAAGGGCGGAAGATCAAGCCGTACCGAACGCGCTGTTGCCTCTTTCCCTATCATTATATCAATGCAGAAGTCTTCCATTGCCGGATACAGTACCTCTTCAATCGTACGTGGAAGACGATGTATTTCGTCAATAAACAAAACATCTCCCGGCTCCAGAGCAGTAAGAACTGCTGCCAGATCGCCGGGTTTTTCAATAGCAGGACCGGATGTTGTTTTGATGTTTACTCCCATTTCGTTGGCAATAATCATCGCAAGCGTCGTCTTACCAAGACCGGGCGGACCATATAATAGAACATGGTCCAGGCATTCTTCTCTCATCTTGGCGGCCTCAATAAATATACTTAAATTATTTTTTACTTTATGCTGTCCAATGTATTCTGAAAACTGCAGAGGACGAAGACCGCTTTCCATCGATTGATCATCGTTGGTTGCTTCCTGGGATACGATACGGTCATCCATTACTGCTCACCACCATTTATTCATTCGTCTCTCCATTATGAGAGCATCCACTGCAGGGCTTTTCTAACGTACTCATCTGCGCTCAGCTGTTCTTTTGCAAGCTTTGGTTTCACTTTTTGGATCTCTTTTTCTCCATACCCTAATGCCCGCAGTGCTTCCAGTGCTTCCTCAAGCGGCTGGTCGAACAGCGGTCCGGACGCACTTGGCGCTGCCAGAAAACCTTCTTCTCCGATGATGTCCTGCAGTTTGCCTTTTAAATCCAAAATCATCTGGCGGGCTGTTTTTTTTCCGACACCGGGAAATTTCACTAAAAATGCTTCATTTTCATTTTCAACAGCTTCCACGACCTGAAGCGGTGCGCCGGCTGCCAGAATGGCCAGGGCCCCTTTCGGACCGATGCCAGACACCTGCAGGAGCCGCTCAAACAATTCGCGTTCTTTTCTGGATTTAAAGCCATAAAGCCGCAGTATATCTTCTCTTACATACTGATAGGTATATACCGTATTTTCTTCATTCAGCTGAAAAACAAAAGGGTTGGCACAGTAAATTAAATACCCAATGCCCCCGACTTCCACCGTAATGGTATCTCCTTCTGCACGTACCACTCTGCCTGCTACATATTCTATCAATCAAGACACCCTTCCCCATCCTGCGAACATACTTTCCCTAATCCTATCAAAAAAGCAGGCGTTTGGGTATTACTGATTTATTTGTTCCTGCGTTTCATTCCAGTCAAAATTGTGATGAACGTCCTGGACGTCATCATTTTCTTCCAGCACGTCAATCAGCTTTATCATTGCTTCCGCGTGTTCCACACTGAGCTCTACTGTTGTTTCAGGTTCCATCAGTACTTCCGCTTTCACTACTTTATATCCCTTTTCTTCAAGCTCGGCTCTTACTTTTTCAATCTCTTTGACCGGTACGGTAACCGTGAACACTTCTTCCTCCCGTTCCACGTCATCGGCTCCGGCTTCAATTGCATCAAGCATAGCGGTTTCTTCTTCTACTTCTTCCCCGGAAAGAAAGATATAGCCGTTTTTGTGAAACATAAAAGCGACACATCCGCTTTCTCCCATATTGCCGCCGTTTTTGTTGAAAGCATGGCGGATCTCGGCCACCGAGCGGTTCTTATTATCTGTGAGCACTTCGACCATGACAGCCGCGCCTCCCGGACCGTAGCCTTCGTACGTAATTTCTTCGTATTGGATGCCGCTTGTATCACCGGATGCTTTCTTAATCGTCCGGTCCACATTGTCTCCGGGAATATTTTCAGCTTTTGCTTTTGCAATGGCAGAACGCAGTCTCAGGTTTGTGGACGGGTCATCTCCCGCTTCCCGGACTGCAGCAAAAATTTCCTTGGAAAGCTTGGTAAAAATCTTTGCCCGCTTTGCGTCCTGTCTTTCTTTTCTATGCTTAATATTATTCCATTTTGAATGCCCTGCCATAACGGATCTCTCCTCTATTTCATCTTGATAAATAGCTGTTTTTCCTTTAAAGTCAATTAGACCAGGTACCGTAAATAAGCACACTAGGAGCCTATACTATGAATAATCCGGATAAAATGCTCGGCGAAGCACGCCGTAACCAAATATTAAAGTGGCTCGAAGAAGCTTCTTCCCCCTTAACAGGAAGCGAATTAGCGAAACGAACAAAAGTCAGCCGGCAGGTTATTGTTCAGGACGTCTCCCTATTAAAAGCAAAGGGGCACCCTATCCTGGCAACAGCGCAGGGCTATATTCTTGTTTCTGCTCAGGCACCGACTACCGTTCAACGAAAAATAGCCTGCTATCATCTCTCTGATTTAGAAACGACCCAGAAAGAGCTGCAGATTGTAGTCGATTATGGAGCCGTAGTTGTCGATGTCTCGGTAGATCATCCAATTTACGGTGATCTTACAGCATCTTTATTAATAAAAAATCGTTACGATATCGGTCAGTTTATTCAGAAGATCTCCAATACAAATGCTGCACTTCTCTCCGAACTGACCGGCGGCACGCACATGCATACGATCGAAGCTGCTTCCGACCAAATTTTGGACAATGTCTGTGATGCATTGGAAAAAGAAGGATTTCTTCTTTCATAATGGACACCCAGATGGTGGTCTTGTTGAAGAAAAGCCGATTCCTTATTTAGGAATTGGCTTTTTTTGTGTACTTTCTATTTCTTCAACGGAGAATAGACAGGGATAACTCCCTAATATACGAACTCCGCAGCCAAGCGCTTCCAGTTCTGCTACCGCTCCGGGAAGCAGAACATCATCCATCAGCTGGTCTACGTCAATCACAAAAAAATAGTTGCCGATTCCTGTTTTCATCGGCCTGGACTCGATTTTTGTCAAGTTCAGCTTTCTCCAGGCAAATGCTGACAGCACCTGATGAAGCGCCCCGGAAAAATCCGAAGGCAGAGTGACCATTAACGTGGTTTTATCCCCCGTCCGGTTGGACACCGGCTGTAATTCCATGGAAGCTTCTCTGGCAAGTACGACAAACCTCGTATGATTATTTTCATAATCATGAATGTTTTCATTCACAATGGTCAATCCGTATTGTTCTGCTGCCAGTACGTTGGCTACGGCAGCTGCATTCATTGCCGGGTCATCATGAAGCTTCTCGGCAGCCGCTGAAGTCGAGTTTGTATAATGCAGGCCCGCACCGGGAAGAATATCTGTTAAGAAGTCGTGGCACTGGGCAATGGCGTGCGGATGGGAATATACATCCTCTACGTCTCTCCACCGGGAAGCACGGGAAGGATGCACCATTAGATGCTGTTCAATAGGCACCGTTACTTCTCCAATAATAGGAAGGTTATGTTTGTGAATTAAATAGTCCAGCGTCATGTTTACTGATCCCTCAATCGTGTTTTCCAGAGGAATAACCGCCCGGTCAATATCTTCGGCTGCAAGGGCGTCCATACATGCCGGAATCGTCTCAAATGGAACCAGCTCTTCCTCTGTAAAAATGGAAACTGCCGCCATTTCAGTAAATGTCCCCTTCGGGCCGAGATATCCTATCTTATTCATACCCATCGTTCCTTCCTTGTTTCGATAAATTTACAATGATCCTGATCCAACTACTTCTGCTTTTTCAACAGAAGGCATAGCCTGTATCCTGCGTACAAGCTCTCTGATTTCCATATTTAAAGCAGACGTGTCTACTGTAAGTGTTACGTTAGCTCTTCCTTGAAGAGGAATACTCTGATTGATTGTTAATACATTGGCATTGGCCCGGGCCATCAGTGCAAGCAGTTCTGATAACGATCCGGACTTATCCACAAGCTGGATAGATAACGTAATAATCTGTTCTTGTATCATTTGGTGAAAAGGGAACACTGCGTCTTTGTATTTATAAAAAGCGCTTCGGCTTAAGTTGACTTCCGCTGCTGCATCGGCCACTCTTGCCACCTTTCCGCTTTCCAAAATAGCCTTTGCAGCCAATGTTTTCTGCATAGCTTCTGTCAGCAGATCCTGACGCACTAAATAAAATTGGTCCATTTTCTCTGCCAATACATTTCACCGCCATTAACCATGGTCGATACCATCATTTTCATACTAATTATACATTATAAAGACTTGCCCGCTGTTTTACAACAAGCGGGCAAGTCTGAGGTCTTCTAGCCTTCCATAAATTCGAATTCAAAGTCAAGCAGTTTGACGATATCGCCGTGCTTGGCTCCTTTTTCCCGGAGGGCGCTGTCTATTCCCATGTGTCTCATTTGGCGGGAGAACTTTTTAATTGATTCATCGCGCATCATATCTGTCATTTTAAAGCGGCGCTCAATTTCTTTTCCTGAAATGATGAAGGTGCCGTCTTCATCAATGGTAATTTCAAAAGCCTGCTTTTCTTTATCAAACGAATAGAGTACCCTCTGTTCTTTATCTACGTGATCTTCATAAAGAGGAAACTCCGGCGTCGTATCGATCAAGTCTGCAACCGTGCGGAGCAGATTCGTTAGTCCGCTTTTCGTTAAAGCGGAAACAGGGAATACCTGAAGATCTTTTGGTGCTTTTTCCAGAAAAGCATCGAGTCTTTCCTGAGCTTCCGGCATATCCATCTTGTTTGCCACGACGACCTGTGGACGTTCCAACAGACGCATGTTGTATTGTTTAAGCTCTTCGTTTATTTTTAAATAGTCGTCATAGGGATCTCTGTCCTCTATGCCGGACATATCCAGAACGTGTACAATAACACGTGTTCTTTCGATGTGACGGAGAAACTGATGGCCAAGTCCCACGCCCTCGTGGGCGCCTTCAATTAAACCGGGCAGGTCCGCCATAACAAAGCTGACGCCTTCTTTTACATTAACTACACCAAGGTTTGGTTTTAACGTAGTGAACGGGTAGTCGGCGATTTTAGGACGGGCGGAAGAAACAACGCTTAGTATCGTCGACTTTCCAACACTCGGAAATCCTACCAGGCCGACATCAGCAAGAACTTTCAGTTCAAGCGTTACGTTTCGATCACCTGCCGGCTCTCCTTTTTCACTCAGTTCCGGAGCGGGATTGGATGGAGAAGCAAATCTTGAGTTCCCCCGTCCTCCGCGTCCGCCTTTTATAATGACAGCGCGCTGCCCATGATCAACGAGGTCGGCCAGAGCCTGGCCCGTTTCATCATCGGTCACAATCGTGCCCGGTGGCACTTTAATAATTAAATCATCGGCTCCTCTGCCGTGCTGGTTCTTCGGACGGCCGTGTTCACCTGGTTTTGCTTTAAAATGTTTTTTATAGCGGAAATCCATTAACGTGCGGAGGCCTTCATCTACTTCAAATATAACGTCGGCTCCTCTTCCACCGTCGCCTCCGGCCGGTCCGCCGTCCGGTACGTATTTCTCGCGCCGGAATGCTACCATGCCGTCGCCGCCGTCGCCGGCTTTCAGGTAGACTTTTACTCTATCTACAAACACATGCTTCACTCCTTATTTTTATTTAGTACAAATACAAGTTCCTGTCCGTTCGCTACGATATTCTCTACATAGCAGCTGGATGAAACACTCCACTCGCCAAGCCAGTTCTGCATGTTTTCCATATCCTGAATGCCGCCCTGGAAATCAAATTCAATATAGGGGGATTCCTGAAGGTGAAAGCTCACAAGAAGCGTCGGATCTGTTATGCTGTGAGACTGTTCATTGAGCTTTTCAAAAAACTGGTCAAAAAAATCCAGCCAGCATTTTTCATGCCGGGCACAATCTATTGGTTTACCGATCATTTCAATATCTAAATGAAATTTCTGCCACTGCCAATTGAAGGTAATCAATTTATAAGCAAGGTCCGGCGTATTCAAGTCGGACAGCTTTGCTTCATGCTCAGCACGTCTTGTTACTTCATTAAGAATGTCATAAACACGATCTTTTCGGTCGAGCTGCAGATTCCCTTTTATGACTTGTACAATATTCATCCAGTCATGCCTGGAATGTCGAAGAATATTTAATTTGTCTTTTTCCTGCAATACTCAGCACTTCCCAGTTTGTGTCGTTAGAATATATACCAGCTCATCTAAAGGCTGAACCCTATTATGATTACTTGTGAAAGAGCCGTGCGGCCTGCTTTCTCCAGCTTCTGTTCTTCTTATCGTACCACTAATTCTCCGGTAAAAACCAGAATAGCTTATAAATCGTCCAGAATTGAATGTACATGACATTGGATGAAATAACAACTAAAACTTTCACAGAGAGCCTCTGCCGGCAAGTGAAGCACGCGGGATGCAGGATAATATTTCTTTTTATCAGCCTCATTCTCCTATACAATAAAATGATAAAGTTCTCTTTGCATTAAAGCTATATTTAGAAATGAGGGATAGGACATGCAGGATGAAAACTATATTTATGGAAATACACCTTGTTACTTAGGAAGTACCAATGTCTCCGGCGACTGGGAAACAGCTGCCGGCAAGGATGTTCTGTTTTACGGGGTTCCCTGGGAAGGGGCAGTAACGTGGGGCGATTTCACCGGCTGCGAACTGGCTCCTAAAGTGATCAGGCTCAGCTCCGCACGCTACAGCGGCTATCTGCCCGAACTTGATCATATCGATGTAAAAGAACATTTAACGATGGGGGACGCCGGCGACATTGACGTTGTTCCGTCCAATGTAGAAGAAACGATGGAACGAATCGGCGCTTTTGCCGAGAAAGCCTGGGACAGTGGTGCTTTTTCCGTTGCATTTGGAGGAGACCACGGCATCACCTACCCCATTGTTAAGGCATTGGCTTCCAAAGGAAAAAAAGTAGGCATCATTCATATGGATGCCCATTATGACAATAACAATAACTCCATGGGGGATCCGTTCGGCCGGGGCGCCCCATTTGCCCGCCTTTATGAAACCGAAGGCGTCCGGAACGAAAGCCTCGTTCACCTCGGTATTCACGGCCCGAGAAATAAGCCGGAAAATGGACGAAGCGCCAAAGAAGCCGGAGCGGTCACACTTACGATTAACGATATCCGCAAAAACGGCGGAGACCTGGAGGCATTTGCTGATGAGGTATATTCGATTGCTGCCGAACAGACAGATGCCGTTTACTTAAGCATCTGCAGTGACGTGCTCGACCACGCCTTTAACCCGGGAGGTCCTATTGACGGCAATGGCCTTTACTCTCATGAACTGTTAGCGCTCATTCATGCGTTTGCTAAAAAAGGACTGATCGGCATGGACTATGTGGAAGTTTATCCACAGCAGGATCCCAACGATTTTTCTTCCCATTTTGTAACAAATGCCGTGCTTTATGCGTTAGCCGGTCATCAGCTTTCCAAAAAATAAGTAAACCCCTCCTGAAAATGGAGGGGTTTTGTTTGATTACACACTTTACTGCTCATGCTGCAGCACAAATTGAACGGCTTTTTCTCCTTGAAGTATACAGTCAGGCAGCCCGACGCCTTCAAAGGCGGCACCGCCTGCATATACATTCGGAAATTCGTCAGCCAAACGGTTTCTTACTTTCGCCAGTGACTGCTTATGACCAATTTCATATTGCGGCATCGATTGTCTCCACCTTGTTACGAGAAAATCGGAAGGCTCTGCCTGTATCTGCATAATTTTCTCCAGGTCATGACGTACAGCTTCCAGTATTTCTATATCCGGCTTTTCGACGATTCCTTCGCCTCCAGGCTTGCCGACATAACAGCGGATCAATGCTTTGTCTGCAGGAGCGGAATGCTTCCACTTCCGGTGGGTCCACGTGCAGGCAGTAATCGTATAGTCTGCTTTTTTGGAAACGACAAATCCGGTTCCATCAAATTCTTCCGGTACTTCTCCGGCTTCAAACGTCATCGATATTGTCGCCACTGTCGTCGACCGTATGCTTCCAAGCGTCTCATCGATCACCGGATCCTGAAGCAGTTTAGATGTGACATGAGGCGGTGTGGCCAGAATGACTTTATCCACTTCTTCGGTGGACCCGTCTTTAAAATACAGCATCATGCCCCGCTCCGTTTTTGAAAGGCGTTCTACGGTTGTATTTTTATAAACAGCTTCTTCTTTTAAATGATTTTCAATAGCTTCCACTAAAGAATACAGCCCTCTTTCAAAGCTGAGAAAAGCACCCTTTTTTTTAGAAGCCTCTTCATTTTTATTAGGAGCCGGCGGTTTGAGCCCGCGCATTAAACTTTGGTGCTTCTGCTCGGCTTCGAAAAACTGGGGGTAGGTTGCATGCAGGCTCAGTTTATCTATATCTCCTGCATATACGCCTGATAACAGCGGATCAATTAAATAATCCACTGCTTCGCTGCCAAGCCGGCGGCGGAAAAACCCTCCAAGAGATTGATCCTCTTCCGGAGAGCTTTTCGGTATGACTAAATCAGCTAAAGCCCGTACTTTTCCTTTAAAGCTGAGAAGCGGCGTTTTCCAGAAAGGCATCCACTTTGTCGGAACACCCATCACCGATCCTTTAGGAATCGGATACAGATTGTCTTTTTTCAGGATATACGCCTGACCGGCAAAGTTCGAAACCATTTCTTTATCAATGCCGACTTCTTTTGCGAGCCGGGAAGCACTTTCTTTTCGGGCGAGAAAAGAATCAGGTCCTCTTTCCATGACAAAACCATGCCGGTACTCTGTCTGTATCTTCCCCCCAAGCCTGCCGCCGCTCTCAAACAGTTTAAATTCCATATCTAAATCATTCGCCATAATAGATTTCTGCAGATAGTAAGCAGCGGTAAGGCCGGTAATTCCGCCTCCAATAATAGCTGTTTTAGTCGTCATGCCAGTCACTTCTCTACGCTGGCATTCATTTTGCTTTCGATAACATTGGCCAGCGCATTTAAAAATTCAGGCTTTGCATTAGGCATCTCGGGACGATAATAAGCGGCGCCTACTTCATCTGTCGCAGCTTTACACTCTACGTCATTATCAAATAAAACTTCCAGATGATCCGTTACAAAGCCTACAGGACAGTAGACAAACGCTTCAAACCCTTTATTGCGGGCCAGATCCTTTGTTAAATCCTGTACATCGGGGCCAATCCATGGATCCGGCGTGTTGCCTTCACTCTGCCAGCCGATATCAAAATGCTTGATGCCTGCCTGGTCTGCTATCATTTCTGCGGTTTCCCGCAGCTGCTCCGGGTATGGATCTCCATTGGCCAGAATTTTTTCCGGGAGGCTGTGTGCGGAAAAAATGACGCAGGTTTTGTTTTCATCCTCCACCTCTGCCAATGTTTCTTTCACCTGATTGACCCAATAGTCAATGAAAAGCGGTTCTTTATACCAGCTTTCCACGCTGTGTATGACCGGTCCGTTGATTTTTTCAGACATTTCTTTGGCACGGCCGTTGTATGATTTTACGCTGAATGTGGAAAAGTGGGGAGCTAAAACGATACTATAGGCTTCTTCAATACCGTCTTCTTTCATCTGCTCGACAGCTTCTTCAATAAATGGATCAATATGCTTCAGACCTAGATACATCACAAATTCCACGTCCTCATGACGGCTGTTAAGAACGGCCGTCAGCCCGTTAGCCTGGTCTTCTGTCAGGCGGGCCAGCGGAGAAATACCGCCGATCGCTTTATAACGTGACACAAGATCTTCCAGCGCCTCTTCTGAAGGCTTTCTTCCCCGACGGATATGAGTATAGTAAGGCTCTACTTCTTCCAGGCTTCTCGGCGTTCCGTAAGCCATTACGAGGAGTCCGATTTTCTTTTTCATGTTAATTTCTCTCCTTTGCCTGTCTGGTATAGTCATGAACAAACGCAGTCAGTCGTTTTAACACCTGAGGATCCACTTCCGGGAAAACGCCGTGGCCCAGATTAAAGATATACGCGTCATTTTTGATGCCTTCATCAAGTATAGGTTTAACCTGCTCTTCGATTTTTTCCCATGGTGCCAACAGCAGGGACGGATCGAGATTTCCCTGTAACGCTTTATTTACACCTGCCCGTCTTGCTTCTCCAATACTCGTTCTCCAGTCAAGTCCCATGACATCAATAGGGAGATCATTCCATTCTTTCATCAAATGGCCGGCGCCTACTCCGAACATAATAAAAGGCACGTCTTTTCTTTGCAGCTCTGTAAATATTCTGTTCATTACAGGTTTAACAAACGTCCGGTAATCCGCCGCATTTAATGCGCCTACCCAAGAATCAAAAATCTGGATTGCTTTGGCACCGGCATCTATCTGTGCATTTATATATACGATGGTCATATCAGCCAGTTTGTTCATGAGCAAATTCCATGCTTCAGGCTTTGCGTGCATAAATGCTTTTGTGTGGTGATAATTTTTCGATGGGCCTCCTTCAATCATGTAGCTGGCCAATGTAAATGGAGCACCGCTGAATCCGATCAACGGAACATTCAGCTGTTTTTCCAGCAGCGAAATTGTATCAAAGACATATGGCACGTCTGCTTTTGGATGTAATTCACCCAGCGCTTCAATATCACGCATCGAACGGATCGGGTTGGAAATAACCGGACCGATGCCGGATTTAATTTCCACATCTACTCCCATAGCTGGAAGCGGCGTCATAATATCTTTATATAAAACAGCGGCATCATTATTGTACTGATCCACCGGCAGTTTCGTTACGTATGCACATAACTCCGGCTGATGGGTAATTTCAAACAATGAATACTTTTCTTTAATTTTACGGTATTCCGGCTGTGACCTGCCCGCCTGTCTCATATACCAAACCGGTACATAATCCGTCGCCTCGCCTCTGCAAGCTTTTAAAAACCGGTCGTTGAATGGCTTGTTCATCTCCTGCACCCCTTTTAACTGCACTGATATTATATCGGTGACCTGTCTTATTCTGTGTGAATTCCATATCATTTTTACCATACTCTTGTCTGAATGTCATGTATAGTACTTATCGCAAAGAGTCATTAATTGTCCATACCGCTTTTTCATAAAAAAATACCGGCACTAAAAAAGTGCCGGCTGTCTGCTTTAAGAAGCAGCCCCCCAAATAGAACCAACTTTCACTTCTACTGTGTTGGAAGGCTCGCCTTCCTGGTTGGTCTGGGAATTAAATGGAACAACTTTATAATCTTTTAGGGAAAAGACATTTACTCCTTCTACGGTGTACGAGCCTTCCCCTTGAACTTCAGCGATTTCTGTTTCTTCATCTCCATCTATTTCATAAAGCTTATACTTCACCCGGTCATCCTCTGACGGTGTCCAGGCGAGCTGTACATTAATCAGTCCGGATCCTTTAAAACTTAATGAGGAAACCAGATCATTTACTTCTCCCATATCAATCGGGTCTGCCAGATCCTGGACACCTTCCGGTTTTTCAAATTCCTGCTGCGGGGCAGTCTGCTCTTCCGGAAGCCTGTTCATAATTTCTTTAAACAAAGTAACCGCGTATGCACTGCCGCCTTCCAGATAGTTCTCCTCTGTCGTCTGGTCATACCCCATCCACAAAGAGCCTGTCCACTCCGGTGTGTAACCGGCAAACCATGCATCTCTTGCTGCATCATCAACAGCTTCAAATGAGGTTGTTCCGGTCTTGCCGGCCAGAGCGTAGGAAGTATCCCCGCCCGCCGTTCCGGTTCCTTCCAATACAGCCTGTTCCAGCATTCTTGTCATGTACCAAGCGTTCTGCGGGGTAGTTACTTCCGTTTCGTCTATCTCGCGCTCAGCAATTGTTTCTCCGCTGCGGTCTTCAATCTTTTCTATAAAATAAGGTTCCACCTTCATCCCATTATTGGAAAACGCCGTATACGCTCTGGCGATTTCAAGCGGGGACGTTCCTTCTGACATGCCGCCAAGAGCCACTCCGAGTCCCTCGTCTTCCACCTGCAGACCGGCTTTTTCCATCCAGCTGCTGCTGTAGCTTTCGCCAATTTGGTCGTAGAGCCAAACCGCAGACGTATTCGTCGACTCAATGACCGCCTCTGACATGGAAACTTCTCCTTTGTATTCATCATTAATATTAGACGGCTCGTATCCGTCGTAGTCTGTTTTTTCATCTACAAGCATCGAATATGGCTGGTAGTCGCCGGTATCAAGTGCCGGCCCGTAAACAGCCAGCGGCTTCATCGCAGAACCCGGCTGCCGTTTCAAGGTTGTCCGGTTGAGACCCTGACGGACGTACTCCCTTCCACCCTGTACCGCCGTTACCCCTCCGGTATCGCTGTCCATCATGAAAAAGGAAGCTTCGCTTCTGGCTTCGGATGATTCCGGGAAATAGCTGCTGTCCTGGAACAAGTCATAGGACGTCTGCTGCATTTCATTGTTCATCGGTACCGTTATCGTGTAGCCGCCCCGGTATACTTCTTCTGCACTTATGTGATACGTGTTCTCTGCTTCGGACAACACCATATCAATGTACGTATAGTAGGCCGGGTTGTTTTCCGTACGATGAAGCTCTGCAGGAACGGTCCTGCCCTGCGCCGCAACAGCTTCTTCTGCGCTGATAAAGCCATGCCGTTCCATTACGGAAAGAACCACATCACGCCGGTCTTTTGACCCTTCCGGGTTATCTATCGGCGAATAGGTGGTCGGGGCTTTCGGCATTCCGGCAAGCAGCGCCGCCTCATCAATAGTCAGTTCGGAAGCATCTTTGTTAAAGTACATCTCGGAGGCCGATTGAATACCGTAGGCCCCGTGGCCGAAGTATATTTGATTTAAATAGTAGCCGAGAATTTCATCCTTGCTGAATTTCCGCTCCAGCCCCATGGCAATAAGTACTTCTTTTGTTTTTCTCATTAACGATTTGTCATTTGTTAAAAAGGCATTCTTGGCCAGCTGCTGGGTAAGCGTGCTTCCGCCTTCGACCGCGGCTCCTGCTTGTATGTCACGGTAAAGCGCCCGCCCGATGGCTCGTGGATCTATCCCCTGGTGCTGGTAGAAACGCACATCTTCAATAGCTACAAATGCTTCTTTCACATGGTCGGGAAGCTCATCAATATCGACTAAATCCCTGTTTTCTTCCTGCAGCTCCGCAATAAGCTCTCCCTCTTCATCTTCAAGGACAGACGTTTCGTTCATTACGAGTTCTTTCTCATCAATAGCTGCAGCGCCAATGACTACAGAAGAAAGATAAATTCCAAAGCTCAGTATAATAAATGCTGTACCAAGTGCCAGTACAACGAACCATTTCTTTTTTAACATGTTCGTATTCCTTTCTTAACAGCCTTCCATATTTCTTTCTGGATTAAAAACCTTTACAATTGAGTAAAGCGGTTTATTTCACCAGCAGAAAACGAAAGCCTGTATCCGCTTTTCATGCTTCTTACACCAGTCGTTACTTAAGGAGGAAAAGTTACATGAGCTATGCCTGTTTCGGCAAAAAGCCGTCTGACACTCTTATTACGAAACCATCCGTACAAATGATTCAATTGTCTGCTGAAACAGAAAAAAATGCTGCAGCGGATATATGGTATGCAGAAGACCTGATGGGCTCTCTTGAACCTGAAGCGACGCACACTATTATCAACAAAACCGGAACGCTTCCGGCCCATTCTTTTGTTGTCTGCAACAACGTTCCTGTGCTTGAAGAAAAACAGCCTCAATTTGAGGAGCGGTTTCTGCAGCGGGCCGGGAAAGTAGAAAAAGAACCCGGTTTTGAAGCTATACGTATTTTAAAGCCAATCCATTCAGATGTAAATGTCATCATTACTTTTTGGCAGGAGGCTTCTTTTTTTACAGACTGGCAGAACTCTTCCGCTTATAAAGAAGCACATAAGCACAGAAACACGACACAGGGATTATCAAAAAGTATTTTCTCCCGTCCTTCTTATGTAGGATACTACAACGGTATTTTTCATTCGGTCGGAAAGAGCAATGATTAAATGAGGTGACCGCATTGAGTGAAATAAGTATTTGGCTTGCTTTTGGGGCGGGCGTTATATCTTTTTTATCCCCCTGTATTTTTCCTTTGATACCGGCTTATCTAGCCCAGCTTACCGGTACCGTCATTACAGACAGCAAAGTAACCGCTTCACGCAGCATGATTCTTTCAAGAAGCTTTGGGTTTATTATGGGATTCACCATTATTTTTCTCTTATTAGGAGCTTCCTCTACTTTTCTCGGGCAGCAGTTTTCCCGATGGGGGAACATGATTGAACAGCTTGGGGCGGTAGTCATTGTTTTATTTGGTCTGCAGATGGCAGGTATTATTTCCATCCGCGCCCTGCTTTCTGAAAAACGCATACATAAAAAACCAACTCATTCGTCGAGTTTTCTGGGCTCGATTTCGCTGGGGTTGATTTTTGCGGCAGGATGGTCACCTTGTATCGGCCTTGTTCTCGGCTCTATCCTTGCTATGGCCAGCCAGTCGGATACGCTCTATTCAGGAATGGCCATGCTGTTGTTTTATTCAGCCGGACTCGGTGTTCCTTTTCTTATCGTAGCCCTGCTGTATTCCAGATCGCTGAATAAACTAAAACGCTGGAACAAATGGCTCCCCCGCCTTCAGCGTACGGGCGGCTATATTATGATCGCTTTAGGCATTATGCTTTTCACCGGCCATTTCCAAATGATATCGAGCTACCTCGCCCGGTTTGTGCCATTTGGCATTTAAATAAAATAATATTATCTGATGGCCCTGCCATACATGGAAAGGAAGAATACAATGACTACGGAAACATCTTTGTACGACTTACTTGACGGCCGCTATGAGGAAATGATCGAAATAAGAAGATACCTTCACCAGCATCCCGAACTTTCTTTTCAAGAAGAAAACACCCCGGCTTATATTGCAGACTACCATGAAAAACTTGGTCTTGAAGTACAGACTAAGGTCGGCGGACGCGGTGTCGTATCAACGTTAAAAGGAGGCCGTCCCGGACCGGTAGTAGCTCTGCGCGCTGATTTTGATGCTCTGCCTATCCAGGAGCAGACCGGTCTTCCCTTCTCTTCTAAAGTAGACGGAGTGATGCATGCCTGCGGACACGACGGCCATACCGCTACGCTTCTTGTTCTGGCTAAATGCCTGAACGAAATCAAAGAAGACATTGAAGGCACCGTTGTTTTTATTCATCAGCACGCTGAAGAATTCGCTCCCGGCGGCGCAATAGAGATGATTAAGGATGGATGCCTTGAAGGAGTGGATGTTATCTTCGGCACGCACCTTTGGGCCACTACTCCCTACGGCACCGTGCAGCACTGCACCGGGCCAATGATGGCGGCGGCAGATCGCTTTGAAATTGAAATACTCGGCCAGGGCGGCCACGGGGCAATGCCTCATTTAACAAAAGACGCCGTTCTTATCGGCTCTCAGCTTGTTACCCAGATCCAGCAGATTGTCAGCCGCTACGTGGACCCTCAGAAGCCGGCGGTTGTATCGATCGGTTCCTTTGAAGCTTCTAATGCGTTCAACGTTATCGCAGACCGTGCCAAATTGACCGGCACGGTGCGGACGTTCGATGCCGATGTTAGAGACCTGATTGAAAAAGAGCTGGAAATCATCACTAACGGAATGGTCTCCAGCTGGGGGGCGGAAGCTGATTTTCACTACTACCGCGGATATCCGCCTGTGGTCAATCATGAGACCGAAACAGCTTATCTGGCTGACTGCGCCACCAATGTTCCCGGAGTGGAAAAAACGGAAGAAATGAAACCTGAAATGGGCGGCGAAGACTTCGCCTACTACCTGGAAAATGTGAAAGGCAGCTTTTTTTTCACAGGAGCAGAAAACCCGGAATGGACAAAAACTTTTCCCCACCATCACCCAAAATTTGATATCGATGAAAGAGCAATGCTTACGGCTGCTAAAGTGATGGCCAAAGCTGTTCTTGATTACCCAGACCAAACTCAAACAATTGATAAAGAAACACTGTCTCACAACACTTATTGAAAATTCCCTTTTCTATTTTCAGAAGAAGGAAAAAAAGAACCCCGTATCCTTTTAAAAAAAGGCAAGCGGGGTTCTTTTTAATGATGAAATTTTTAAACCAGCTTCTTCTATTATTTATTCGGCTGTCACATAAAAGTCCATGCCGTACATAAAATAAGGCAGTGCTAGTCTGATGTATTCCTCCGGTGCAATAGAGCTGTTCTGCTTCCAGTCCACTGAAGCCCCGTAGATCCCCCAGCTCAGCATAAACGCGGCTATTCTTAACGATTCATCGCTGTCTGTCTGGTGCTGCTTAAGCAGCGCCTGGTAAAATATAGCTTCCAGCTTCTTTTTAATAATCGCTTCAATTGTAACGGAAAAAGCTTGAAAACTTCTTCTGCACTGAGAAGATAACGACAAATGAAAAGTCGTAATAGATAAAAAGATACTTACAATCGTATCTTCTGTAAGCTTTTCGTGCTGGGCGATTTCATTGCTGACATTCATCATGAGATCTTCAGTTAATGACTTTTCCAGCAGGTCATATTTGTCCGTAAAATGAGAATAAAATGTGGCACGGTTTACCGTTGCTTCTGCTGTAATATCCTTAATCGTAATATCTTTGACGTCTTTTTTCATAGCCAGCTCAATAAAGGAATCCATAATTAATTTCCTTGTCCGCTTAATGCGCGGATCTATTTTTGTCTCTGACATAGTCATACACGTACACATCCTCTCCACTTATTAGACATTTTCATCCATATGTTGTTTAAACAATAAAAAGCAGGAACTATTGGTTGAATAACAAAACAAAAGTCTATATAGTGTGATTATACAACAAGTGTTGGATAAACGAACCTTGTTTTTAAAATTTTACAATAAACGGAGGAAATTATTTCATGAATGTATTAGTAGTTAAAGCAAATAACCGCCCTGATGGAGTTTCTACAAAGATGTACGAAACGTTTCTAGAGAACGTTCAGGAAAAAGAAAATTTAAATGTAAGCACATTTGATGTGTTTGAAGAAGATATGCCTTACTTTGGCCAGGATCTGTTTAATGCTTTTGGAAAGATCCAAAACGACGGAGAGCTTTCCGATGTAGAGCAGCGCATCGTTAATGCCAAGCAGAAAGCTAAAGACGCGCTTGCAGCAGCAGACGTTCTTGTCTTTGCTTTTCCACTTTGGAACCTTACTATTCCAGCAAAGCTTCAGACATTTATTGACTATATTGCTGAAGCTGGATTCACATTCAAATATGACCAAAACGGAAATCTTGTACAGTTAATGTCCGAGAAAAAAGTTATCCTGCTTAACGCCCGCGGTGGTGTATATTCCCTTCCGGAAGCAGCTCCAATGGATATGTGTGTCACTTACATGCGCAACCTGTTCGGCGGCCTGTACGGCATGGATATTCTTAATGAAGTCATCATTGAAGGCCACAATGCCATGCCTGAAAAGTCCGAAGAGATCATTCAGGACGGTCTGGAAGCTGTAAAAGAAGCAGCAGAAAACCTTTCTTACCAAAACGCATAAGTTTTCTTTATACTAAAAAACCATTTTCAGGCCGGGCAGCTGCCCGCTTGAAAATGGTTTTTTTACGTTAGGAAAGCTCCAGTCTGTTTTTCGGCTTCTGCCGGGCCAGGTAATAACTAAGCAGCAGCCCCGCTCCCAAAATAAACAAGGAAAACAGCATCTGCGTCCCAAGAAGAAGATAAGCCGCTGCAAAAAGAACAGACTGCAGCATTAAAAGACGCAGTACTAAAAACTGAAACGAATATTCTTTTTCCGACAGCGCCAACGGATAAAGATCAGGCCAGATGTTCGTGTCAAAATGATACCATAAGGTTCTGAGCTGAACGCCTGTTAAGTATATAAACAGAACGCTTACCAGCACCCGCAGCCATTCAAATGGAAATGCGTACATGACGAGACACCCGACGAGCAGGAGTCTGGCATACATCCCTAAATACTCGCCTGAGCGTACAAACGCTTTAATATACATATACCTGTAGGCTTTGTCTTTTTGAAAAGGCATCCGCTCGGCCAGTCCGGCCAGCCACCTCCTTCGTTTTACCGGTGATTTGATAAACGGTACATCCGCAAACGATTGAATAAAACGGTAAAAAGCAGACAGGCGGCGCTGTTCCATTATAAAGACCGCTTCCCACTTCAGCGCGTATTTTGCTGCCAGCCTTCCATGCCAGGCAACGTACACACCAGCCATGACAGCAAGCAGAATAGCTGCCAGAAACCATGACACTTCAGCGAATACGATGTACAAAAGAGATGCGGTAAGCAGAATTCTTCCTATAAGAAGTCCCAGTCTCACCCGATGATCCTGCAGCCTCCACTCTGCCCAGGCTGAAGCAATATTCCAGCCTTTCACCGCCAGAATAACAGCAAGCACAAGCAGAAAGGAATTGGATTCTTCAAACAGCCGGTTTTGATAAAGCGGACCGAGAATAAAATACAGCAGTACAATAAATAAAGATTGAAGCGTATATGAATACACCACGCTTTTTCTAAAGTACGAACGCAGCTGATTTTCCATCGGCAGCAAAAAGACCATGTCTGCTTCTTTCAAAAAGGTCCGGATAGGGTTTCTGGTCAGGAAATATGTGAATATCAATGTAAACAGCTCGAGTACCGGCACATAGGCAGGCAGCCACTCCAAAAAAGCAGGGTACATAAATCCGCCTACCAGAAACAGGGCATAGATGCTGAACATAAAGCCGCTGTTGGCGACAAGCCTTAAATAGCGGATAGCCGTACCGGCAAATTCGCCGGCACGCTCTTCCCACAGCCGATCCAACGTCCCCATGTTAGATCGCCCCTTTGGCGACTTCAATGTATAGATCATCCAGCAGGGCTCCAGGCATGCCCGCCTGCTCCTGAAGCTCCTCCATCGTCCCCTGGAGCTTGATGCGTCCTTCATGCAGGACGATAAAACGGTCACAGTACCGCTCTGCGGTCGCCAGGATGTGGGTGGACATCAGTATACCGGCGCCATCCTCTTTCATTTTCACCATCATATCGAGCAGCGCTTTAATTGCCAGAGGATCCAGCCCGATAAACGGCTCATCTACCACATAGAGCTCGGGTTCGATAAGGAAAGCACACATGATCATTACTTTCTGGCGCATCCCTTTGGAAAAATGGCTCGGAAACCAATTTTTCATTTTCGTCATCCGGTATTCCTCCATGAGACGCTCCGCCCGTTCCTCAAATACCTCTTCTTCTATGCCGTAGGCCATCGCTGTTAATCGCATATGCTCCCACAGCGTCAGCTCATCGTATAAAATCGGCGTCTCGGGAATATACGTAAAGTGCCTGCGGTATTCCTCCGGTCCGTCCATCAGCCGCTTTCCATGAATTGTTACGGTCCCTTCTATCGCTTCCATCAGCCCAAGAACATGTTTAATCGTGGTACTTTTACCGGCTCCATTCAAGCCGATTAAGCCGACGATTTCGTTTTGTTTTACGGTAAAATTTAATCCGTGAAGGACTGGTTTATGAACGTTATATCCTCCGCTCATATTTCGAACATTCAGCAACTCCGTCATTATAAAAGCTCCTTTTATGTAAAAATTGAATGATTGTGATTAAGACTGCTTGAAAATTATATCATAATTCCATATTTTTCTGACGGCGGCCTTATTCCTTTCTATGATCAAAATAGTTAAAATGCACTGGAAGAAGTGTTAATAGAAATGATACACCCCCTTCACAGAAAAACAAAAGGAACCGCTCTTTAGGAAGAGATAGGTTCCTTCATTTTTCTTTTATATTTTTTCTGACGGCCAGCTGCGAAATCCGCTCACTGTTTTGTTTTTATGAAACTCTTTAAAATGCTTTACCATTTCTTCGTAGGAAATACCGCTGTTAACAAATACTTTACCATAATCGTAAGAATGTTCCGGCGGCAGAGCTTCCAAACGATACCCTGTCTCTATGTCAACTGCCTGAATCATTTCAATTTCCAGATCGGAATGAACATAGCCTAAAGACACAAATTCCAGTTCTTTATGAGTAATGGCAGCGAGCGTTTCATTCACTTGTTCCCAGGTTGGGTCGATTACTTCCCCTTCTGCTGTTGTAAGGGTCCAGTATTTCTCCTTTGGAGCTTCCTGGCGGCTTTCCGGCTCTTTTTTCAAGAAATCAAATAGTCCCATAGGCCACATCCTTTTTTTAATAGGCTGATGAACTGAAAAGTATACTGCTAGTTTACCAGTTTATCAGAATCATTCCAGAGCTGTTTGCGGATCTGGACTTTTTGTATTTTTCCGGAAGCGGTTTTAGGAAGTTCTTTTACAAAGTTAATGCTTTTCGGCGCTTTAAAATGAGCCATTTTTTCTCGTGCGAAATCGATAATGTCTTCTTCTGTGAGGCTGCTGCCCTCCCGCTTAACAACCACAGCATGGGGAATCTCCCCCCACTTTTCATGAGGAAGAGCGACAACGGCTGTTTCAACAATATCAGGATGTTGATATAAATAGCCTTCCACCTCAATGGAGGAAATGTTTTCGCCGCCGCTTATAATAACGTCTTTTTTCCGGTCTACGATTTCAATATAGCCGTTTTCAAAGACGACCGCCATATCTCCGGTATGGAGCCAGCCATGCTGAATCGTTTCGGCTGTCGCTTCGGGATTTTTAAAGTATCCTTCCATTACATTATTGCTGCGCACAACAATCTCACCTACAGCCTTGCCATCTTTTTCTACATCCTCATACACTTCGTTTACTACTCTTACTTCCGAACCGATCAGCGGGTAGCCGGTTTTGGCTTTTAAGCGCTGCTGTTCTTCTTTGGATAGATGCTCATCCTGGGTCGTAATCTGTGAAGTCGTCACGAGCGGGGAAATTTCAGTCATGCCGTATACATGAATAAATTCCCAGCCCAGCTCATTTTCCGCCATTTCAATAAATGCCGGCGGCGGGGCAGATCCGGCGACCACAATACGGACAGAGTGCTCCGTGCGGCATTCTTCTTTGTGCAGGTGATAGTATTCCAGCAGCATATTTAATACAGTAGGGGCCATATGAAGAATACTTATTTGGTGTTTTTTAATATTATCAAAAATAGATTTGGGATCTATTTTGCGCTGCATCACCTGGGTCACACCGTTGGCGGTATAGTAAAAAGGAGAGCCCCAGCCGTTTACGTGAAACATCGGAAGAACGTGCAGCATCTTATCGTGTTCCCTGATTCTTAAATGATGCATGGTAGACATCGCGTGCAGGTAATTGCTTCGGTGCGTCAACAGTACCCCTTTTGGGTTTCCGGTTGTACCGCTCGTATAAAGCAGACTTGCTATATCATGTTCATCCACTTCAGCCCGGTCGAAGAAGGTTCCATCGAATCCGTTGAGCCACTTTTCATAGCCCTTGGCTGTTTTTGTATCTTCTTCTTCTCCGTGCAGAATGATAGTTTCGATTGATGTTAAATTGTCGAGAACCGGCTCCAGCTGTTTAAACAGTGTTTTATCAGCAAACAGCACCCTGCTTCCGCTGTGATTCAAAATAAATTCATAGTCTTCTGCAGTAAGCCTTGTGTTCAGCGGGGTCATCACAGCGCCTAGTTGATACACGCCATAAAACCCTTCGAGCATTTCCAAAGCATTCGGACTCAAATAGGCAACCTTATCCCCTTTTTTAATATTAAGCGCTTTCAATCCGTTTGACAGCTGATTGACCCTGTACTGCAGTTCTCCATACGTTACTGTTCTTTCTCCATCAACCGCCGCTGTTTTGCCGGCATACAGCTCGGCAGCTCTGTCTAAAAAGCCAGTTAATACGAGAGGGACGTACATAAGCATCCTCCTAGATATTGAATTAATGAAATATTTATTTTATTGTACCACAACACCTATATCCTGTTTTATACAAGTTTCACCTGGTATAAAGAGATTCCCTGTCGGGGATATCCGAAGGTCTCCGCCATTCCTTCTTTTCATTTCCGGAAATTCTACGTATGATAGAAAGTAAATCGAGCAAAAAGAGGAGAGAATATACATGCCACTAGAACACGATTGTATTTTCTGTAAAATTATTCAGGGGGATATTCCAGCTTCTATTGTATATGAAGATGATGATATGCTGGCTTTTACTGATCTCGGCCAGGTAACAAAAGGACATACGCTCCTTATCCCGAAAGACCACCAGAAAAACATTTACGAACTCCAGCCCGATACCGCAGCCAAATTGTTCAGTAAAGCCCCTGCTATTGCCAATGCAATTAAAGAAGCATTTCAGCCGGCGGGAATGAACCTGCTTAATAACAATGAGGCCCCTGCTTCCCAATCCGTGTTTCACTATCATCTGCACTTTATTCCGCGCTACGACGATACAGATGGATTTCAGCCTTCGTTTGTCGACCATTCCGATGCCTACTCCGCAGAAGATCTGCAGAAAATAGCAGAACAGATTGGCGAAGCTCTGAAAAAACAATAATCCTTACCGCGTCTGTTCTGGCTGTTTTGAGATTTGTTTGTTAAACTATTCACATGAACGCAAATATCTCTATCGGAGTAAAGGAGTCGACCTATTCAATGACTAGAGCACACAATTTTAATGCAGGGCCGGCCGCTCTTCCAACGGAAGTGCTGGAAAAAGCTCAAAAGGAATTGACTAATTTTAATAATACCGGCATGTCCGTGATGGAACTCAGCCACCGCAGCGCAGATTACGAAGAGGTTCACAATAATGCTGCTGTTTTAATGAAAGAACTTATGAATATTCCCGATGATTATGAAGTCTTGTTTCTCCAGGGTGGAGCAAGCCTCCAGTTTTCCATGCTTCCTATGAACTTTCTTCCTGAGAAAGCGCCGGGTAATTATGTGCTGACAGGATCCTGGTCGGAGAAGGCTTTAAAAGAAGCCGAAGCTATGGGACAGACAAAAGTTGGAGGAAGCGCAAAAGACACAAATTACACTTATATTCCTGCGTTTGAATCCCTTGATATGGATAATGATGATGCGTATGTGCATATTACATCAAACAATACGATATTCGGCACACAGTGGCAGGATTTCGACTACGACTGGAAAGCTCCCCTGTTTGCGGACATGTCGAGTGATATTTTAAGCAGACCTATCCCGGTGGAACGATTTTCTGTTATTTATGCAGGAGCCCAGAAGAATCTCGGACCTTCCGGTGTCACTACCGTAATCATTAAAAAAAGCCTTATCGAAAATGAAAACAGCAGCGTACCGACTATACTCAAGTACAGCACGCATTCCAAAGCGAATTCTCTTTATCATACCCCACCCACTTTTTCCATATACATGCTCAATAACGTGCTCGAGTGGATTAAAGCAAACGGTGGAGCCGAAGGAATGGAAAAAAGAAATAAACAAAAATCCGATACCATCTATACAGCTATTGATAAAAGCAGCGGTTTCTACACCGGACATGCCGAGAAAGACAGCCGGTCGCGTATGAATATAACGTTTACTCTTCCATCCGAAGACTTGACGAAAGCCTTTCTAACAGAAGCAAAAGACAATGGCTTTATCGGTTTGAACGGTCATCGTTCAATAGGCGGGTGCCGTGCTTCAATTTACAACGCAGTAACACAGGAATCCTGCGATGCCCTTGCTTCATTTATGAATAAATTCCACGATTCCCACCGTTGATCATTATTGTAAAAAAATGAGCTTTCTCTTTCGTTTTTCACAGTATAAATACGTAAATGAAGAAGAATCCGGACTCCCGGGTTCTTCTTTTTTTTTTTCTACAGATGGATTACGGAATTGTGTGAATAATTTCACCCGGGATGCTTTCTTTTTCTCTCGATTTTTCTTATACTGTTATTAAAGAATAGTATTTTAAAAAAACCGTTTCTTATTCTGAAAGGAAGTGAGTTCTAGTGAATACGAAATCATTAGTATTAGGAATTTCTGTAGGAACGATTGCTGGAAGCATCATTACGCTGCTTACCTCTCCCTCATCCGGCCGAAAAAACCGGGACGCCCTGATCCGCGGCGACTGGGCATACTGGCGCGATTCCAGCGCTTCAAAAAAAGGTAAAAGGCTGATGCAGGACTGGCAGGACATGGCTGCCGAGGGTTTTGAAGCAGTAGACGGCTTTTCTAAAGAAATGAGTAAAACATATACCCGCTATAAAGAAGAAGTAGAACCGGAAGTAGAAACGATCCAATCACAGATTAAAGAAATCTCCGAAGCAGTGTCCCAATTAAATAAAAAGATTCGTAAAGAACTTAAATAAGCATTCTTTTTTTATTCCTTTTCTGAAAAATGAATGTATTCCCACTTTTTTTTACAATACTTTTTTTGGAAGGAGGACCTACCTTGGAATCAATGCCCGCTGGATCAAAACAGTCTCTCATGTTCAGTTATAAAATGGCCCAGCTCACAAAAGCTTTATGGAAGTCTGTAGAGAAAGATTGGCAGATGTGGGTAAAGCCATTCGACCTGAATATTAACGAGCATCAAATATTATTGATTTCCTATCAGCTGGAGGGTGCCTCTATATCAGATATTGCTAAATTCGGTGTCATGCATGTCTCTACTGCATTTAACTTTTCAAAGAAGCTGGAAGAACGCGGCCTTCTCCGATTTTCCAAAAAAACAACGGATAAACGAAATACGTACATTGAACTAACGGAAAAAGGAAGCGAACTTCTGCTTCAGACGTTTGAAGAATACGAAAAAGATACGTTCGGCATTTATGAAGGTGCTATGCCGATCAAGCAGCTTTACGGCAAATTTCCGGATTTTTCAGAGCTGATTACGATTGTCCGTCATTTATATGGAGAAGATTTCATGGAGATTTTTGATGCATCCCTGTCGAATTTTGATGATGAATTTCTTGAAAAGGATGGACATCTTGTTTCTAAATATCATGCTGAAGAAGAATAAGCTGCATTCAGCTATGCCGGTACGCCAGGCATAGTTTTTTACCATGCCTTCTTTTAAATTGTTAGATTTTTTAAACATTTTCACACCCCCTTGCTTTTTCTTTCAATAGGGATTAGATTTATCAGATAGATAGTTGGAAAGAAAAGGGGGTTTCCTATGAACTGCTGGAAATCAATAAACGTTAAAAGAGAATATAATCCTAAGAAGCTTCGTTTTGGAGCGCTTGGGCTGATGATGATTACATTTATACTGACTTATTTATTTTTCAGCTTTTGGCATATTTCTCCGGTCTATGCCGATATAAGCTTTATTGGCGCGCTGTTGTTTATCGGAATACTATTTCCGGGCCATATTCTGCTCCATTACCTGCCGCTTTTCTCGGTCGGCCCGCATACTTCTTTCAGCATTGAACGAACCAAAAAACGAAATCTCCCTTATGTGGTTTTTCGTTCCAAGAAACCGATCAGTAAAAACATTTATATCTTTTCGATGGTGTTTCCATCTCTTATTACCGGTCTATTTGCTGCTGCAGGTGCTTTTCTTATGCCTTCCCTGCTTCCTTATTTTTTAATTTTGTTTGCTGTAAATGCCGGATTTGCCTTTTACGATTACATCTATGTAAAACAGCTCCTTACAGCACCAAAGCACTGCTTTATTGAAAAGAAACAACACGGCATGCATATACTAATAAAACAGCCCGCATAACCATGCCGGCTGTTTTTTTATTTGTTTAATTTTCTATTCTGCCTACATAAACGGAAATATCGTCTTCTTCTAAATTAAAAGATTCTGCCTGGGTATAGAACCCTTCCCCAACTTCGATATCCTCTGTATGCACGACTATCTGCTCTTCAGACGGCTGCATCTCAACAAATTCAGGCACGTCGAGCTGGCTTTGCAGCAGTGTCAGAACGGCTGATGAAGGAAGCGGAATCCCTCCGATTGAAAAGCTCTGCTGATGAAAAGCCATATTTCCATTATCGAGTGCTTCCGGTTCGAAATCGAACGTAGCATTCACTTCATTTCCAAGAATATCAAGCGGCAGATTCACCTGCAGCAGGCGGTTTTCGACTACATCCAGTTCAAGCTGTTCTTCCTGCCATTCTTCTTCAATCACTTCTTTTAATTGATCTGTCGTCAGGCTCAACGTAAAGTAATGCTGAAATCCTTCCGAAGGTTCTCTTTCAAGCTGCCTCTCCCCTGCTTCTTCTTCGTTGTCTGAAAAAGGCTGCATGAGCAGGATAAACAAAAAAGCAATAATAATGGCATTAACGGCCAGCAGCCCAATAAAAAGCCATTTCCAAATCATTCTTCTTTTCTCCACTTTTATTCACTCTTTTCTCTTTCTTTGTTTTGATTCCCTTCCGACGATACGTACTCTTTCTATTTTACACAAGTTAACACGTCTGGAAAAAGAAAAAAGCGGAAAATAAATAGATAAAATTGCGTTTCAATTTATGATATAGTAGAAACTGGCACAGTATATACATAATAAGGGGCTGGATTAAACATGAAGAAAGAACTAATTGCCGTTATCGGCACGAGCGGGCTGCTGTTTCTCGCAGGCTGTAATGATAATGAAGAACAGTCATCAGATAACACCCAGACAGTCGTGCAGGTAAATGACACGGAAATTACGGAAGAAGAATTTACCGATGAGCTAAAAAACACATATGGCTCCCAGGTGCTAAATGATATGGTCCAGGGTGCTTTAATTGATGAGCAGGCAGAAGAAATGGAGATTACCGAAGAACGTCTTGATGAAGAGCTGGCGGACTTTAAAGAACAGGTCGGCGTTCAGGAAGACGAAGAGCTCCTTTCTCTTATGGAATCCCAGCTGGGCGTTCAAATAGAGTCTGTAGATGAGTTCAAGGAAGATTACCTCAAACCCCAGGTTGTTGTTTATGATCTGGCGGAAGCAGATGTAGAAGTAAGCGAGGAAGACAAAGAAGCCTATTTCGAAGAAAACCAGGAAGATCTTGAGTCAGCCAACGCTCGTCATATTCTAGTGGAAGATGAAGAAACAGCTGACGAGGCTGTCGCCCGCCTTGACGACGGGGAAAGCTTTGAGGATGTGGCTACTGATATGTCGACCGATCCTGGTTCTGCTGAACAAGGAGGAGATCTCGGCTTTTTCAATAGAGGTCAGATGGTACCTGAATTCGATGAAGCCGTATTCAGCATGGAAGAAGGCGAAGTCAGCGAACCTATTGAAAGCGAGTTCGGCTTTCACATCATTGAACTCATAGAAGTACGTGATACGTATGAAGAGCTTGAGGGGGATATTGAAGAAGCCCTAAGGCAGGAACAGCGTCTTGATGAAACAGAAGTCATGCAGAACTTAATGGAAGATGCTGACATTAATGTGGAAGAGCCTTCTTACGAAGACTGGATCAACATGCCTGAGGAAGAAGAATAGTCAGGCACCGTCATTCTAATCTCTCTACAAACATTCGATAACACATTAAAAGGATGGGCCTCCGCCCATCCTTTTCTATGTGGGATCAACTCTTTCTTTAAAAAGGCAGCTTCACTCCTGCAGCGGTGGACTCCTGCAGAACAGCCATCGACGAAGAGGAAGAGGACGCTTTTTCACTCTTCAACTGAGGCATGGCCTGCGGAAAGCAGCCGCCGAAAAAAAACAGTATATAGAAACAAATAAGGATGGGCCTCCGCCCATCCTTTTTGCTACTGCTCTTCTATTGTGCGCTTCAAAGATTTCGGAATCGTGATTTTAAAACAAACGCCGTCCTTTTCGTTAATGGCCTCATGGGTTCCTTCATGGAGCTCGGCGATACGCTGCACGATCGCAAGTCCAAGTCCAAACTGTCCTTTATTTCCTTTTTGGAAAGGTGTAAATATCTGTTCCAATTCCTCATCGGGAATCAGCGACCCGTTATTTCGGACAGAGATAATGATTGTATCCGCGGTTTCTTCTGCTTTTATCCAAATCGTGTCCTTCGCATAACGCATCGCGTTCTCAATCAGGTTTTCCAGCAGTATCTGAATCTGCTCTTTATCTGCCGTCATTTCTACATCGGCACCTTCAATGATAAATTTAACGTGGCCGCGCTTCATTCGGAATCGTTCTTCAATCCGAAACGCCACACTGCCAAACATCATTTCTTCCAAATTAATCGTATTGCGCTTCATCGCGTCCAATTTGGTAAAATACAGCATGTCTTTGACCCGTTTGTCCATTCGGTTTGCCTCTTCAAGAATAACATCCATCGTGTTTTCAATATCCTCTTTAGGAAGAATGCCGTCTTTGACAGACTGCGCATAAGTTTTTATCACCATGATAGGTGTTTTCAATTCGTGCGAGGCGTGCTGGATGAACGTTTTCTGAGACCTGTCATACCGGATGAGGTTCTGACGCATTCCTTCAAACTGATTGGAGAGCCGAATAAAATCATCATCCCCCTCGAGATGAAATGGTTCTTTCCAGTTTCGTTTAGCGATCTGCTCAAATTGATTGCCGAGCACACGGAGCGGCTGGCTCAAATACCGTTTAAGCCATATCGCAGGGAGAAAGCTGAGAGCACTCGTAATCAGCAGCAGATAGGCGAGCCGTTCCCAGAGCCTCGATACCATTAAATCTCTGTATGTATCCCACATGTAGGAAATCTGGTAGGCTTCTTCTCCGTCTGATTCAATTCGGTTAATTACATAAAACAAGGTTGCATCGTTATACATCATTTCAAATCGTTCCTGGTCATTTTCCTGATCTACTGCGTTGGATATCATTTCCTGCAGCACGCTGTCAGGAACCTGTCCGCCCTGCAGGGTCCCTGTTTCATTCAGCAGAAACAAGTGCCCGACAGACCTTTCTGCTTCCTGCCTCTCAATAAAATCAAAATCTTCTTCGGGAGGGGTGAAATATTCACTAAAAGGATTGGCACTTCTCGCCTGCTCTTCCTCGATAATTCGATACGTTTCTTCCGTCAGCGTCCCCCGGATCGAAATAGGGTATACAATAATCATCGTTAACCCGACGAGAACAATCAGGGAAATAAAAGACAAGTACACCCGTTTAGTTAAATTCAGCTTCATCATGATGATAAAATGCGATACCCAAATCCATATAATGTTTCAAGATGGATGCGGGACATTTTTTTTCTGACTCTTCTTACGACATCATCCACTGCCCGTTCCGATCCAAAATAGTCTTCTCCCCAGACCTGTTCGATAATGTCTTCTCTGGACAGAGCCTTCCCTACATCTTCTGTCAGCAGTAAAATCAGATCCATTTCTTTAGTCGTCAGTTCAATCGAACGATTGTCATTAAGGGTATCAATGACGACTCTGGCTTCTGCATCTACAATATAATCGTTAAGCTCTACTTTTTTATTCTCCTGGGCTATTTCTCCGTATACTCTTTTTAATAGCTTCTTCACACGGATGATCAGCTCCTGCGGGAGAAACGGCTTGGATAAATAATCATCACTTCCCATTTCCAGACCAAGAACGCGGTCCAGGTCCTGATCCCTGGCACTAATGAAAATAACCGGTGTGTTTTCGTTAATCGCTCTGATCTCTTTTAACACGTGATAGCCGTCCGTACCTGGCAGCATAATATCAAGCACCCATAAATGAGGCGCATTCTCGGCTTCTGCAATCGCATCGTCGCCGTTTTCGAATACAATGACCTCCCAGCCTTCTTTTACCATGTACGCTTTTAATATGTCAGAAAGATTTTTTTCATCTTCTGCCAAATACACTTTATACTTACTCATATATTTAGTCCTTTCACTGCGGCGTTCATTATAATGTTCATGTTATCAATGTTTTCTAAAAGGCGCTACCTTTCATCGGGGCCATCTCTTCCGAGAAAGAGGATTTTATCTTTCAGCAGAGGAACTTCCGCATAATCATGGCACGTGAAATAAATAATCTGGCGGCCTTTGCTGATATAGGAAAGCAGACTAAACGCTTCGCTGCGGCGGCTGTGATCAAAATGGGCAAACGCATCATCTATGGTCATGGGAATACTGTCATTACGCTGCTTTTCATACACTTCGGCCAGAGACAGGCGCAGGGAAAGATACAACTGTTCGGACGTACCGTAGCTTAGTTCTTCCGGTGTGAAAATGATACCGCCGGCACTCTCCACCATAATAGTTTCTTCTCCCATCGGTGAAAATAAGCGGACATGCTCCCCTCCGGTTATACGTTGAAAATAGTCCGACGCTTTTTGAAGAACTTCCGGCTGCCTTTCCTTTTCATGAACCGATTTTGCCTCCTCCATTAAATACACGGCTGTATTCCATACTTTCCAGCGGTGCATGTGCTCAGCCAGTGACTCTCTCAGGTTCTCGTAGTCCTGAAGAAGCTGTTCATAGCCACCGCCTTCCTCCCATGCATAAACACGCTGGAAGACAGCAGCCAGCTCTTCATTTAAATCGTGAATGCTTTCCTGTTTCTCGTGAATCTGCCTGTCGGTTTCTTCGAGTTCTTCTTCAGTATCACCGGGAAGCTTCAGCGCTGCAATCAGCTCTTCTTCTATTTCTCCTGCTGTCATTTGGGAACGCCACTGGGCTTTGACAAGCTGCATACGCTGCTGCAGGCTTTGATACGTTTCTTTTCCATCCGCTGCCTGGAGCAGCTCTTCTTCTGAGGCCCACCCGTACGAGTGCAGAAACTCGGACTGCTCCTCGTTTATCTGTTCTTTTACATGCAGCCACTTTTTAAAAAAGAGCCTGCTTTTTTCTGCGGTTTCCGCTCTGCTGTTAAGCTGCTGCAGGTGCTCTTCTTCCTGCTTTAACATATCGGCTGCATAGTGAATCGACTGGGCTGTTGGAAGCTTTTTTTCCAGGCGCAGGCGCTCGTAAAGCTGGTTCGTTTGGTGGTCTATATCGGCCACACGCTTTTGCCTGGCAGCAAGTTCTGCTGCTGCTTCCTTTTCTTTTTCCATTTCGTTTTTTAAACGGTTCCATGCCTGAAAATAGTCTTCTGCCATAGCGAGCGGGAACGCAGGCATCCCCCATTTGCTGCACCATTCCGATAACTCCCGCTTTACCTCTTCCTGTGCTTCTATTTCCTTATCAAGGCGTACCAGTACAGTGTCTATTCGCTTTGTTTCCAATTCAATATTCTGATTAATTGCTGCGAGAGACTGTTCTCTATGCTGTGTTTTCCAGTACTTTTCTTTTTCTGCTTCGGACTGCTGCTTTTCTTTTTGGGTGTCTGTCTGCTTTTGAAGCAGGAACAATACGAGTGCAGCGATCCCTGCCACAAGCATAGTCATGCCTTCAAACCAGGAACCGGTAATTAATTCCCATAATCCAAGTACGGTAAAAACAAAAGCGGCAGCTTTTAGAAATAAAAGCAGCTTGCTCCACTCTCCGCTCGAATCAGCGGCAATTTCTTCATGAGGCTGCTTCGATGCTTGGCTGTCTTTAGAAAGCGCGGAAGCTTCCCGTTCTTTTTCCTGTTCATGAAAGGTTTTCTGCTGTTCAAGCTGTTCTGCTTCTCTTGAAGATAAGTGAATGTTCTCCTGCACAGCCCGCTTTCTGTCCATAATCATCTTAAAATCATTTTCCCCGGCTATGCTCGGAAATACAGCAGGCACTGAAGATTCATCTTCTATCTCCAGTTTATAAAAAAGCTCCCTTTTTGCAGAAATGATCCGCTCCAGCTTTTGCGCTGCCTGCTCCGCCTCCTGCTGATTGCTTTCCCGGAGCGGCAGATTTTCTTTTAAGTTATGAATCACGTATTTTTCCTTATGCAACAGGATCGAGCAGCTTTCCCCCGCAACGGTTTTTATCGATTCGTAGTACTCTGCCTCGGCTTCTTCCAGCATCTGCCCTGCATTTCTATTTCTGTCCTGAATTTTCTCCCACTGCTGCTTCAGATTAGCAGGCAGCTTTTCAAATGATCGGAAAACTTCTGCCTGCGCTTCTAGTTCTTCTTTTTCATTCAGCGTCTGCAGAAGCATCTTTTTACGGCGGATCCATTCTTTTCTATGGTATAGCTGCTGGATGTCTTTTTCTGTGCCCGCAATTTGAAGCTGCAGTGATTTTTCTTTTTCCTGAAGTTTTTCGTATTCTTCAAGGTCTTGTTCAAAACGACTAATATCTGCTTTCTTTTCCTTTATAGCCGTCAGGAGCTGATTAATAACCGGTTTTCGGCCCTGGGGCTTGAACCACCCTCCTGCTTCCTGGATCATTTCTTTTTCAATTTCCATCATATGCTTTGTGCCCGTCATTCCGGCTTCATATAAATACTGATTAAGAGAATCTGCCTTTAATTGCTGCAGTTCACTCCAGTCTTCGGCCCCGAAACAAAAGATATCCTGGTACGTTGTTTTGTCCAGCCTGTGCAGGTACAGTTCAAGCCATTTGTCGTCCTGCAGGGTCCCTGCTTCATCCCAGATCTTCACGTCACCTGCGACTTTTTTCCCTTCTGTTCTTTCCAGGATAAATTGTTTTCCCTCATTGGAAACAAACGTCATTTTTCCTCCATAACGACTGCCCTGCTTGGGACGGTAATTTTTTCGTTTTTCTATTTTTGAAGGAAACCCAAACAGCATCGATAAAATAAATGCCCTCAGGGTGGATTTACCGGCTTCGTTATCTCCCTGGATCAGTACCAGGCCGTCCGATAACGAGATAGTCGTATCAATCCATTTTCCAAATCCATATATCTGAAGTTCTTTAATGATCATCCGCTTCTCTCCTTAACCATTTTTCCTGAATAAGATGAAGCGCTTCATCCACTAAATCCTCTACTGCGGGCTCTTCTATCCCGTACCGTGCGGCCGGCTTTTCCAGCCCTGCCCATTTACTCTGCAGCTCTGTATCCCCGCTGTTTACTTGGGCTGCTGCTTTTTTTAAATCCCCGGTAAATAACAGCTGGTCAAACGCATCTATATGCGTTTCTTTAATCGTTTTATCTTCTATGGATTCTATTATATAAAACGGGACAAATTTCTTTCCCGCTTCCTGCAGCCACTCCATTATTTCTTCCCGCTTTGCTTCCTGACGGAGGGAGTCATGAAGAGAGCCGCTTCCTTCGATGGTTAGACGGACGGCAGCCCCCTTAACCATACTATTGGAGAGCCTCGATTCCAGCGCCTCTTCCAAAGCCATTCCCAGTTCATCGACCGATGTCATATGGTTAATCGACACCGTGATTTTCTCATACGTGAACGGGGATACCGGCCTGAATTGGACATTTGTCTGTTCCGAAGACATTTCTACAAGCAAATACCCTTTTTCTCCGTCTTCTTTCATATGGTGTCCTTGAATACAGCCGGGATAGTGTACACCCGGTGCCAGTTCCATCCGTTTATGAATATGGCCCAGCGCCCAGTAATCCATCTGCTTGTCCTTTAATTCCTGCAGACGGAATGGGGCATAGGGCTGGTGAGGGGCGCTTGATTCGAGCGGCTGCCCGTGAAGAAGGGCAATATGCAGCGCGGCTCCGTCCTGTTTTTTATAAAAAGGCACAATGTTTTCTGTGACCGCCCGCTTCTCATAGCTGTACCCATAAAGATGGACGGCCTCGTTTTCATCCACCCGATGCACCGCACATTCTTCTTTATTCGAAAATACATATACATTATCCGGCCATTTTACCGGCGCGTAGTTGCCTTCCACCGGATCGTGATTTCCATAAATGATGTATACCATTATTTTTTCTTTTTCGAGCTGTTCAAATTGTCGTTTCAAAAAGACCTGGCCGCGGATGCTCCGGCTTTTCTGGTCAAATAAATCGCCGGATAACAGCAGAAAATCGACAGAATCCCGTACGGCGGCTTTTACCATTCTTTCCACAGCTGTTTCCGTGCTTGTTAATACTTCCTGCTGAACGTCTGCTTCCGCTGCTTTTAATGCAGAAAAAGGAGCGCCTATATGTAAGTCTGCAGCATGAATAAAACGAATCGCTCTCATTTTTCTTCATCCTTTCTTCTGCTCTGTCTCCCTGTATCCCAATTCCCTTTTCTGACAAGAGATATGCTGTGTATTTTACCGGATTTTTTCATCCTTGTATAAAAAAAGCTGATGATACTATTATATCATCAGCCCTGCTTTTATTTTACGGGTTCCTGTTCCCATTTTTCCCGTTTCTTTTTAAAAATCCACGCCTGAATAATCATAAAAAGGCCTCCTGTTACCCAGTACAGCGACAGCGCAGATGGAAGAGCGATACCTGCGATGATTATCATGACCGGCATTAAGTACAGCATAGGCTTCATCATATCCGGCATTTCCTGCCCGCCTGACGTAACTTTCGTCTGCAGAAACACAGCGGCTCCTGCCAGAAGAGGCATAATAAAATAAGGATCCGGGTCTCCCAGGTTCATCCATAAAAAGGAGTGGCCGGCGATAGCCTCGGTGCGCACAATCGCAAAGTAAAAGGCCATGAGAATTGGCATTTGAATCAAAATCGGCAGGCATCCTGCAATAGGATTGACTCCGCTCGTCTGATACAGCTTCATGACTTCCTGCTGATACTTCTGTGCTTCGGTCTGGTCTTTCATGTTGTATTTTTTCTGAATTTCTTTCATCTGCGGCTGAATTTTCTTCATTTCGTGAGAGCTGCGCTGCTGCTTGGCAAACAGCGGCACGAGCAGCAGCCTTACAGCAATAGTTGCTGCAACAATAGCCAGTCCGTAGTTTCCTTGAAAGAAAAGAGCCAGCTGGGTGAGCACCCAGGAGAATGGATACACAAAGTAGTGATTCCATACTCCCTGGCTCTCCGGTGTGATAAATTCTCTCTCTATACCGCACCCGGACAGAACAGTAATCCCGAGCACAATAACAAGCATAAATAGTATTTTTCTTTTCATTTCTATTTCCTCCCGTATTCAATCTCCTTATACTGCAGCAGAATTAAACACGGGTGGTTCTTCATCTTTGGACTGGTCCTTTGAAACAGGCACTTTTCTTTTAATAAACGTGAACATTCTTCTTACAGCCGGCCTGATACCGGTCTGGATCAGAGAGGGCTGCTGCTGTTTTTTATCAAACCATCCCGGCTGAAAAAAGGAGCCGCCTTGATAAGATACAGAAAAGAAACCTGCATAGAACAGGGTCGTCATAAAAAACAGGACTTCAATCCACGTGATATCCATCAACAGCTCTGCCATACAACCCCCTCTTTCCCTTCTATATTTTAGTTAATGTGTTTCTTTTCTTCTTCCGACAGTTCGACCACTACGTATTCCTCGGCATAGGCTTCTCTGTATTCGAGTACTTCATCCACGTACCAGTCCGCCTGATTATAATTAAAAATAGCTGCTTCTTCGCGGCCATTTCCCGCCCCATTGGACGAGAGATAGTTAGCTGTGGAATATACGGCATCTTCCAGGTCATATGGATCGGCCCGGCCGTTTCCATTACCATCCGTTCCGTAACCGCCGTATCGATCAATGACCTCCGTGCTTGTCAGTTCCTCTTCCGGAATGTCGAGACTGCCGTTGCCTTCACATCCCGGGTAGTTCCACCCTACAAAGGTGCAGGGCATAAACTGCATGTGGCCCAAAGCCCCTACCGGGCTCTCCAGTTCATTCATTGTGGAAAAAACGGTTTCCACCCGGTGAATCGCGGCCAGCAGCTCCCAGGACATATTATACTCCTCTGCAGCGTCTTGATAAACAGGAATAAAGTCTTCCGGAATTTCGTTTACCGCAAAGCTGCTGCCATGCTGGTTCAACTGCGGCTCCTGCTGCTCATTTCCGAGCGAAATAAAAAAGATAATAACAATAGCTGAAAGTACAACACTAATGGTAATAAATAAAGAGTATATAGTACGCTTTTTCTTTTTCACTGGTGGTCAAACACCTCCTCTACTATCATATACAAGAACACGGCTTTATAGCTATAGTAATTATGATTATTTCATGTCTATACGGCTTGCGCATCGTAATGTTTCAGCGTAATATAAAAGTATAATGTGAATGACTATTCATTCAATTACCACAGGAGGGATACAATGACTTACTACTTAACCGTCTACGACAAAGACAGCACTGTACTTTTAAATGAATCATTTGATTATGAAGAGGATACAGAAGCCATTTCCCATGGGCGAAAACGTCTCGAGGAGGAAAATTATTTTCAAACGACCCACCGCTTAACCCGGAAAGGAAAGCTGCTTCTGTTTTATCGGTGAGCCTTATGAAAGGACTGCAGGAAAAGTTTGTCACTACAACAAAAGCTAAACAAAAACCTCGTATTCCTTTTAAAAAGGGCTGCGAGGTTTTTTCAGGAAAAAGAAGAATAGTAAAGTATTTTGATTAAACTTTCTTCCCTGTCTTTATTTTTTATATTCGTAGCTGGAATAGTGGTCTTTAACGGATGGAAGAAGCGTAACAAATTGGATTAAGAGCCCAAGCAGGATATAAATAATATGCAGCAGTACCACTTCTTTTATTAAATGCATTTGGACTGTAATCCATATAATTAAGATAAAACCTATATACAATGAACTGTTCCATGCCCAAAAAGATTCTTTATAAAGTCTTAGTTTTCCGGAGATGTTTAATGGCTTTTCAAAGGTGAGAAAAATTGCCGTAAATAGTGGAAGCACGCCTAAGCCTAAAAATAAAATTACGCCCGGTATCAGGAAATTATTAAAAGGAGTATCTCTTAATAAGTCTAACGGCATTGACGATAGAGAACCGTCAGGAGAAATAATTAGAAAACCGCCGCCAACGAGAGCACCAATTCCAAGAAGAATGTGAAAGAAAATTAACACGTAGCAGCCAAATGACTTACGATGCTTTTCAACCATTCAACTCACCTCCTGATTAGTATGTAAAATCAGGGCAGCATCAATACGATGGTGTAAGGTAATTCGGAATCACTTCGTATTAGGAACCCCACTTCACTAAAGAAATTTTTAGTTCCCTTGCTATAGGAATTGTTTTATATATGTATTTTAAAGCATGCAAATAAATAAAACCAATTTATCCATTAACACTTCTTTAAAAATAAATGTAAACGTCAAAAATCCCCACCTGCCATGATCGGTGCGGATTTTCAACGGATAATTTTATGATTTGTTGAAAGATGATTGAAAAATTACAGGACCGATCCGCCATCAATAACCGTTTCATCTCCGGTAACAAAGCGGGATTCTTCGGAAGCGTAATAGAGAGCAGCATAGGCAATGTCACTTGCTTCTCCATAGTGCGGCGGAAGTGGAACGACATCTTTGTTATCTTCCTCAATCGTTGCCTGCCTCTTTCCCATAATTGGTGTTTTAATAGGACCGGGGAAAATGCTGTTGGCACGAATATGTTCTTCTGCAAAATGAGCAGCTACGTGTTTGGTTAAAGAACGCACGGCGCCCTTTGAGGCACTGTATGCTGTTCCATTTCCCCCGGCTGCTCCGGCCGCTGTTAATGCGGAAATCGATGCTATATTAATAATAGATCCCCGGCCGCCTTTTTGCATTTCCGGAATCACCTCGCGCATCCCCAGGAAATAGCCTGTCCCATTTATATTCATGACCTGGTGCCACTCATCCAATGATGTTTCCAATATCTTATTTGGCAGATGAATGCCTGCGTTGTTTACGAGGATATCAATACGACCGTAAATCGTTATCGTTTTCTCCACGACTTCTTTCCAGCTGTCTTCCGAAGCAGTATCTAAATAAAGAGACGTAATGTCGCCTCCCTGCTTCTGAATCTTTGCTGCTTCTTCTGTTAACAGATCGAATTGAACATCTGCTGCGATAACTTTTGCTCCTTGTTCGGCAAAAAGTTTAGCCGTTCCTAAACCAATACCTCCGGCTGCTCCGGTTACAATCGCTACTTTATCTTGTAAACGTGTCATTGTATGACTCCTCCTTCAGCTATATAGGCTTTTCCAGCCTGCAGCACTTATTGTATCAATAGAATGCGGTATCCGTCCCACAGGCAGGCCTGAGGAGATTCTTTATCGAGGTTTAAAAATACTTAATACCGTGAAAAAGTAGAAGAAAGAGGGGGATTCCATGGCCTACATCGGTACAGAACTATATGACCATTTTTTTCACAACATCGACCAAGCGATTGGCCGTATTGTCACCACTACATCTCAGAACCTTCAGCACGAGCTCTCACAACGAGAATATGACCTGCACCACGATTTACTCCATAACTTGTTTCTAAAGATCAAAGAGGAACTTGATGAACAGCATTCAACGACCGCTGCCAACCTGGATTACGACCCCGCGGACGTATTGAGTGAGCAGGGATATAACTTGACCTATATTGTCATGCTCCTTTCTCAATTCCGCTTAAACGTAGTAAAAGAAATTGAAGAAGAATTTCAAAAGCATGGCGTAGGAATTTTAGGGGATGCCTTTTATTTCATGCGCCGGATGAGTGATATTTTCGATCAATCTATAAAAAATTCTACAGAATATTTCAATAACCAATACCAATTAAACCTGCAAAAGCTGGAGGAAGAACTGCTGTTGCTTTCGGCACCCGTTGTACCAGTGAAAAAAGACGTATCTATACTGCCGGTTGTGGGCTCCTTAAATGAAGAGCGCGCTGATCATATTATCCAAAGTGTGATACCGGAAATCGTAGAAAGCAATATCACTATCCTGATTATTGATTTTTCAGGCATCCATCAGTTTGATTCGTATGTCGCTTCCCGCTTGTTAGCGATTACGAACACATTGCATCTGCTTGGTATTCGCACTGTTATCACAGGAGTTCGTCCAGACATGGCACGTACGATAATAAACCTTGGCAGTGCTGTAGATGATATCGAGACCTATCGAGACGTCAAAGAAGCGTTAGAGCAAATTGTGCCCTCTTAGAAGAGGATTTGGAATCAAGTGCGGCTTCGCTTTACGGCGGCCGCTCTTGTTAATAAGTATATTTAGTTCAGTCTACATATTTTCCATAAATAGTTAAAAACAAAGCATAGACATTTTAGTCTAATGCTTTGTTTGTCTTTACATAACAGTAATACGCTTAACGTTATAAACAGTCGGGTTGTAGTATTTTTTCTTTTATTAAACCAATCTTCAGCAGGATCCCCGCAAGCATCAGCGTTACTATGCCTTTACATGTTTTTTCAGTTTCTTTACTGGAAACTACACTAGCCGTACTTTATTTTTTAATGACGTTTCCTTTTCTGATGTAAAACAAAACCGATGGCGGTTATGATAGTTCCTACTGGTATGATAATAACTGCACTTATAAAAGACATTATAAATATTTACTCCAACCTGTATGATCCATCCGCTTTTGTTTTAATTGTAGAGGAAAATTTTATTGAAGTAATGTTACAACCTGCGAATTTATAATGATGGACCCCATTTCTGAACCTTACTCTAGATAAACAGTCTATAGTAGAATTTTTTTAATAAACACATTTTAAAAGTACGAATCAACAATACATGACAAAAACTAATGCTATCTTTTTGGTCTTTTACAACTTGAAATGATCCCAGTACAATACTGGGATCATCATGTAGCGTTTTGAGATTTTTTTACATTGTATATACTATGGTTCAAAATTCAATTAGAACAAGTTTTTTATTAAAGAGACTGGCCGTTATTAGCAATTACATCTTTATACCAGAAAAAACTATCTTTTTTATATCTTTTTAACTCTTTTTCGCTCTCTTCGTCCCGATCTACATATACAAAGCCGTAGCGCTTTTGATAACCGTTCAGCCAGCTTAGAAGATCTGTAAAAGACCAAACACAATAACCAATAACATCAACACCATCTGTGATGGCCTGTTGGATTTCTTCAATATGACTTTTAATATAATCAATGCGGTACTGATCGTGAATCCTACCATCTTCTTCGAGCTTATCAAATTCACCAAGTCCATTTTCACTGATCAAGATTGGAAGATTATAGCGGTCTCTAATCCGCCTCATGCCAATACGAAGCCCCACAGGATCAATTTCCCAGTCCCAGTTAGTAGCTTCCAGGTTTTCATTACGAACCGTTTTATACAAACCAGGCCAACCGGTTTCCGGAGTAGTACCTTTCTTGCCAGTCGTATTAAAACCTCCGGACCCTACGCCGTTTAAAGGATTACTTTCATAGGTCTGGGTTTTATAGTAATTAACACCCATAAAATCAGGAGAGCCTGCTTTAAGAATAGCTTCATCTCCTGGCTCTATATCCGGTGCCAGTCCTTTAGACTGTAAATATTCAAAAGCCATCTTCGGATACGTGCCAAATACATATACATCCATCCACCAATGATTTACGAATTCTTCTGCATTATCGGCAGCGATAATGTCTTCTGGTTTTGATGTCGCTGGATACGCAGGAACTAAGGCAAAACTAGGTCCTATCTTTCCATTTGGAACAATCTTACGAAATGCAGCGATTGCCTTTGCGTTGGCAAGGCTTGCTATGTGATTCGCCTGGTACATCACTTTAGTATCTTTTTCTCCCGGAGGATGAAGAGCAAGCTGGTATCCTAAATTAATAAAGATATTCTGTTCATTCAGCGTGACCCAGTGTTTGACTCGGTCCCCATACTGCTTAAAAAGCGTCTCGCTATAATGAAGAAAATCTTCTATAATTTCTCTGGACGCCCAGCCACCATACTTATCCTGCAAAGCCTTAGGCAGATCCCAATGATAAACCGTAACAATTGGCTCTATTTCATATTTCAGTAATTCATCAATTAATTGATCATAAAAAGCCAGACCTTTTTCATTTGGTTTTCCAGAGCCTTCCGGAAAAATACGAGCCCAAGCTATTGAAAAACGATACGTTTTCATCCCCATTTCAGCCATTAACGCAACATCTTCTTTCCAGTGATGGTAATGACCGACAGCGACGTCACCGTTTGTACCTTTGTATGTTTTTCCTGGAATCCGAACAAATTCATCCCATATAGAGAGTCCTTTTCCATCTTCTTTCCAGGCTCCTTCTATTTGATATGAAGCCGAAGCGGCTCCCCATAAAAAATCTTCGGGAAAAGGACGTGCTGTTTCGTGTATCATAGATAGCCTCCTAAATAGATTAATTAAACAATCTCAGCCGTAAAAGAAAAAAAGGAGAACTTCCTTAAATCTCAAAATAATAGCATGTAAAAGCCATCCCAGAAATTTGCGAAAGCCCTGATACTTTTCTGTAACTCTACTTTATTCTTTTTGAGATCTGTTTATTGGTAACAATAAACAGATCTTGGATTGATTAGAACAGCCATATTCTTTATGGCAAACTGCTTATAGATTTGGATTACATTATTGACTCTTCACCATTTTCCTGTTTCACCAGCTTTTGATCGTACAATTTAATAAATGGCAGCCAAATTAAAAATGCTACAAGAGCACAAACCACTGCGAGAATTACTGCCGTAAACGCTCCACCTGTACTAATAAAAGCACCTGCACCAAGCGGAGTAGGCCAAGGCATCTGTGCAATGATTGGCGCAACCATTCCGAGATTAATCGCCCAATAAGCGATGGATGCTGAAACCATCGGTGCTATAAAGAACGGGATAGCTAAAAATGGATTATAAACAATCGGTAATCCAAATATTAATGGCTCATTAATATTAAATATACCAGGAGCAAGAGATGCTTTTCCTAACACACTTAATTGTTTTGATTTAGCTAAAAACGCAAGGAATATAACCAAACCCAATGTTGCCCCAGAACCGCCTACTATTGCGAAAGCGTTATTAAATTCTCCTGCCAAAGGCATTGTTGCTCCACCTATATTAGATTCTAAATTCGCAAGAATGATTGGCGTTAAAAAGCCTAAATAAATAATATTTGATCCATGGATACCAACAATCCATAGAGCATGAATAAGGAAGTAAATAACCAGAATACCTAACCAGCTATCTGTTAAATACACAACAAAACTAAAAGGGATAGATACTATTTGAAATATATCCGTGCCCAGCGCCACTAAAGTACCGTTAATTAATAAAACAGCAAACGCAACAATAAATGTTGGAACTAATGCGGTAAATGCTCTAGCTACACCTTCCGGTACTGCTTCCGGCATTCGTATAATCCAATTTCGTTTTACACACAATCTATACAATTGTACAGATACTACTGCCATAATGATTGCTGTGAATATGCCCGAAGACCCTAAACGGCTCACACCACCTTCGACCATTCCCCATCCATAAACAATGGTATTTTCATCATTAATTTGATTTACTAAAGACATTTCTCCATCAGATAGAACCAATTGAGGAATAGTCATAAAAAAAGCAAACATGGATAATAAAGCACCATTTAAAGGATTTAGATTTAATTCTTCTTCTTCGGCATATATTTTTGTATATTCATAGCCAAGAACAAGGCCAAAATATAAAGCTAGTATGCCCATTGTTGCTTGGTTTGCCAGCATATATAAGTCACTGACTCTAAAGAATGTACTATTAAAAACTCCTTCTAAGAATGGAAATGTCTGAGGAAGCACATTAAATACCAAAAACATTGAACCGACAATGACAAATGGAATAGTAGCCATCCCTGCAGCCATTATTGCACGAACAAAACGTAAGGAAGCGACTTTGTTCATCGGGCCCAATAAATATTTTTCCATAAAAGCGAATAATTTGCTTTCTGATCCCACGGGTAATCTTCCCTTCTCCTATAAATTAATAGCCTTTTCATATTTTTTAATCCGTTTATAATGCTTATCTTCATTATTTCTAATTTGGGATAAACGATTGAGAATAAATAAACTTAATAATATCCCGATAACCAAAATGCTTAAAATCAGTATCCTGGAATTTATTTCATCTGTAAGAAATGGATATAATTGAGTGAAAGACGATGAAAAAAAAGTCGGTAATAATAAGAGGATATTTGTCCAAAATAATATTAAAAAGAAATATCTTGTTTTTTTAGCATTATTTATATGTTCACTGTATGCCTTTACTAGTTCAGCAATATGAAACAACGAAGCTATAAGTATGAACAATGGGATAAAATATAGTGATGAACTGCTCATTAATAATAAAATCAGCCAGTATAAATTTGTAAAAAAGAATAATGCAGTAACATATCTAATTAATAAGTACCGATTAAAGTACATAGCTTTCATGCTGAACTCTTTTCGATTTCTTTCTATTGCCCTTTCGTTATTTTTCATATTCAGATCCCTCATTTATTTCTCTTCGAGTTTTTTATATAGATGTAACATTTCCAGCGCAACTTCTCTTAATGTCATCGTTGTCATTAAATGATCCTGTGCATGAACCATTATTATATCTATATTGATGTGTTCTCCAGACGAATATTGTGTCATCAAATCTGTTTGAGATTGATGCCCTAATAATATTTTTTCATTGGCCTCGTCTAACGTATTTACAGCATCTTTGAATTTATTATTTCTCATCATTTCGAATGCTTCGTGTATAAGTGTTCTTGAAGATCCACTATGCAGGATTATTTCAAAAGCCACGCCTTGAATTTGTTCTTGTTCCATCTCTTTTCATTCTTCCTTTCTTAACATCTAAAATGGAGCTGCTAAAAATACATTAAATGATTAAAAATTCACAAGGCAGCATTTTTATTTTCCCAATTAATGCCATTGGAAACGCTGCCTTATTTTTATAAACAATTATTATTTTTGAAGCTCTTCTAGGATTAAATTCCCTAATTTTTCAATACCCATAGGAATAGGGACATACATTTGTGGTGGAATATTTACTACGGGTTTACCAGCACGGTCTCCTGTTTCTTTAAGGCTTTTGTAGTACATTTTTGTTTGAGGACTTATTAGAAATAACGCAAAATCACTTGATTTAACCATTTTGCTGCCTTCATTAGCCGAAGTAGCATCTACTTCAATATCATGGCCTTTTTCTTTTAGAAAGTTTGTCGTTTTCTTGGCCATTAAAGAAGATGACATCCCACCTGCACAAATAATTAAGACTTTTTCCATTTTGCATTCCTCCATTATATTTACTTATTAAGACTCCATACTTCTGTTGCAAATTGTCTCTATTAAAACAACAGTTTCTTAATACCAGTAGAAAGAATCTTTATGGTGATGTTCTAAATCACCATTATCTTTGCTGCAATTTCATTCTATTATGAAAGCGCCATCAACTGTAGAGGACGTTTTTCCATTGCCAAAGGAAATTAAATACTAGACATAAAAAAACAGATACAGGATGAACCTGCATCTGTTTTAAGCCTTGTTTAACGATCGTGTAAATTCAGCAAAGGTTTTACTCTGTAACAATTTTTGCAGTAAGAAACGATTATCCAGCAATTTCATTAATACATCATACATTGGTTTTAAATCATCCATCATTTGTTTTTGTTTATTAATATTGAGTAAGCAGACAATTTGCACAGGTTTATTCCCCCATTGAATTGGCTTTTTCAATGTGACAATGGACCAAAATGTATCATTTGTTTGTGGTTCCATTGGATGTGGAATAGCAACCAAATTACCAAAACTAGTAGATGAATAACTTTCACGCTCTAAAACAGAACTGACAAAGTCAGTATTCACCTTCCCCGCTTCTATCAATTGATCACCTAAAAATTGAATAACTTCTTCCTTTGTGGAAAAATCCATTTGTAAGTATGTGAATTGTTCCCACATATATTTCATCACAATATCGATATCGTTATGAATCAATTTTTTAATTTTATCTACATCCTGATCACCAAGCAATGTGCTTACTTGAATAACTGGAATAGGTAATGTTTCAGGAATCGGGATCGTGCTGATAACAAAGTCTAAATCATGAATTGGTTGGCTGTCTAAATTATAATACTCTGTTGTTCCTAAAATATCTAACTCATCATAAAATCGATCTTTTAACTTAATTAAAAGTAATTGTGATGTTCCTAATCCAGAAGCACAAACAATTATACAGCGTTTTTTGTCTTTACTACTCTGCTTTTGCCTTTCCAATGCAGCCTCTAAATGAAGGGCCATATAACCAATTTCACTCTCATCAATAGACATCCCTAATTCCTCTCTAATAACTTCAGCTCCAGTGAGTGCGGCTTCAAAAGAAAAGGGATATTTATTTTTAATTTCCTCTAACATTGGATTTCTATGGTTCATTTGGTAAGTATGTCTGCTAATTGCCGGTTTTAAGTGTAAGCTCAAATTTAATATTAATTCTTTATCATTATAAAGATTTAATGAGTAAGCCTTATCTATTCGATCAAGAATATTTCTAGTTAATTGTTGGATATCATCATCCAGAATAGAGTTGACTTCTTCTATTTCTAATTCAGAGTATACTTTTTTGGAGCCTTGTAAATGAATAGATAAGTAAGCGGTCTCATTTATAGAAAAAGATACTTTTAGTTTTTGTTCTATTTCTTCTACTATTTCTTTTGCTATCGCATATTCTTTCGTATCAGTGATCTTATTGAGCTCTTCTTGATAGATTTCGATCACTTTCTCCTCCCGAATACGCCTGCAGGCAATCGCGAGATGCGTGATTAAGTTATGTAGACTAATATCATTGATAACCGTTTTATATTTCCTTAATTTAGAAATAATACTATTTCGAATCCATTCTATTTCTTTCTTTGGCAATATTTCTAAACACTCCGCTGATGGCTCCACCATTTTCGGCTTCTGATTAAATATATGTTCGGAGATAAAAAAACGCATTTTCATTTCTTCTCCGTAGACTTTAATTCCATGATTTGGTTTCTGATCAAGAAATAAGTCATAAATTTCCAGAGTTTTTCGAATACTTTTCAAATCACCTTGCAAGGTTGATCGACTAATAAACAGTTCTTCCGCCAGGATATCCATCTTGATGTATGAAGACTGCAGTAAAAGCTTTTCCAGCAAAAATTGTATGCGATCTTCTGGTTCCGTTGGTACAACGTGATTATTTTCCTGGATAACATCTCGCAAAAAATGTTTGAACTTATCATCACTTATGATATTAATTCGGTATCCTTTTCCACGATAGGATTCAATATAGGCAATATCATCATTTAACAGCAGATTCAATTCTTTTATATGATTTTGAATCGTTTTTGAACTAACTTGCAAATTAGTCGCAATCTCAGTGCTTGTTTGTAGATCATCGGATGTTAATAACTGTTGAATAATTTGCTTTAGACGCGTTTTCATCTCATTAGTGCCCCTTATATGTAGTAGTTCTTATTTGCTACTATAGAATATATAGTTTGAAAAAACAACTTTAGGCAGCTTAAGGAGAAGTTAAACATCATCAATAATTATTTGTAAATAGAGTAATCTTCTAACAATAAAAACGTTATTATTTATTTCTATATAACTCTTCAACCTTTAACCAAACTAAATAAAATCTAATATAATAGCACTTAGGAATTTCTAGTTATATTCATCAAATTGATCGGGAAAAATGGACTGCTTTTCATTACAGTCCATTTTTAATTCAAGTATTTATATTCATCTACATGTATGAGCCCATCTACTTATATCTATCTTACTCTGAAGGTGTCATTTAATTCATTCTTATTTTACTCTACGAAATTAAGATGAAAGTGAACTGTGTCCACACATTTAATATCTTTCATCCCAATGATCAGCTGATTCAGACAATTGTCGATTTAGTATATCTCTTAGTTTTCTTTGTTACTTCACTACAGCTGCCTTAGTATCTCATAGAGTTCAAGCTGCACACTGTATCCGAATAACATTTTCTTCTCAAGATGATCGATTAACAACGTGTAAAACAAAGATTCTACAAATCAGCCAGTACGTTCGAAATATCTACAGTTGCTGGATGATGCGAGGTAATTAAACATTTTGTGATTTTCATCTCTTTATTATTCTTTGTTTATGCAAATATTGTATTCCCTCAATTGCAGATCGATATAACAGCTTTATTCAATTACATAAAACGGCTTTTAATACTTTTTGAGTCATGCTTTTTTCAAAGGCTTCTTCCGCTTCGCCCAGCGGAAAAAAAGAAACCATATTCCGTAAAACATCTTTATAGTGAATCAATATTTTACCAGCATCATTATAGTCTTCTGGATCACAACCATAACTTGCAATCAAAGGCCATTCATTACGGACCAGGTCTGTTAAAAATAAAGTGGTTTCTTGTTCATAGAGCGCAACCACTACCACACTTCCACCTTTTTTTAGATGTTGATAGCCACTTTTTAAAGCAGCAGATGAACCAGAACACTCAAAAATATAATCAACTTTTATATCCAGCTCTTCTTTATCTGCAATATGAGGTTTTATACCAAAACCTGACGCTTTAGCTAAACGATGCGTATAATCACTTTCCAAACCTGATAAAATAACATCTGCTTTCTTATGAGCACATACAATGCTTGTAAAAAAACCTATTATACCCGGCCCTTGAACAAGAACTTTTTTCCCTTTTTCTAAACCATGTAATTTTTTCACTGCATGAACCGCGATAGCCATCGGTTCAATGAGAGAAGCAATATCCATTGGTAACTCTTCTTCTATTTCCTGCACATACAATGCCTTTACTTTTGCATACTGAGCCATGCCGCCATTCAAATGCAGACCCATAACCTTAATTTTAGAACAAATAGAATGTCGATTTAATTTACAATTTTCACACTCTCCGCAATAATGCATAGATTCTACAATCACTTTTTTATTAAGCAGTTTCTGATTGTATTCACCATGGATTTTTACTACTTTCCCTGAAATTTCATGTCCTAATATTGTACTCTGTTTGACATGTTCGTATCCTTTGGATTGTTTAACAGCATGGATATCACTTCCGCAAACTCCACAATAAGCTACCTCTATTAACACTTCGTCTTCTGACAAAATCGGCATTTCTTTTTCTGTCAGTTGAATTTGACCAGGCACTTGTGATCTTAAAATTGCTTTCATTTAGTAGTCTCCTTTACTTTATGAAGCTGTCCATCCACCATCCACATAAATCGTCTGACCTGTGATATAGTCTGAAGCTCCTGACGATAAGAAAACGGCAAGACCATCTAAATCTTCCGGATAACCAGTTCTTCCAGCAGGTATACGTGAAAGAGTTTTATTTTTCCACTCCTCATCTTTAAATAAGACTTCTGTTAGTTCTGTATTAAAATAGCCTGGAGCGATCGTATTCACCTGGATATATGGAGCCCATTCGAGAGCCATGGCTTTTGTAAGTTGATTGATTCCACCTTTAGAGGCACAATAAGGGCCCATATCGGGAAGCGCAATTCCACTGGTTAAAGAACCCATATTAATAATTTTCCCTTTTTTTCTTTTCAGCATTTGAATGGCGACAAACTTAGAAGTGAAGAAACTTCCTTTTAAATTAATGTCGATAACTTTATTCCAATCCTGTTCATTAATATCTACCATTGGTTTACGAACGTTAATACCTGCACAGTTGATCAAAATTCCAATATCCTCATATTTATTTACGACTGTTTCAATTTGTTGAATATCAGAAACATCAAGGTATTCAAACGTCATAGAAAGATTTTCTTTCTTAAATTCCTCATGTAACATTGTTATTTTTTCTTCACTTTCAATTCCACATATTACAACGTTAGCCCCTGATCTTGCGAGAGCAAGAGCCATACTTTTACCAAGATTTCCCGCTCCCCCTGTAATAAAAGCTGTTTCATTTTTTAAGTCCAGTAACATTTAAGCATCACCTCTCCGTTTAAATGCAGGTTAATTCTTTTCCTTTTTATTAGTATTTCTTTTTCACTCTTCATATTCTGCAAAAAATGTATACTCCCCATTTGTTTGAATCATTTGTTTTACCATTCTAATCAAGTAAAACGACAATAAACCAAATGCTATAGTTACTAGAAAAAACATGGGATAAAGCGGATAACTGTTCACTCCTGCCAAAAAAGTTATATTGGTCGTCCATCCTCGGATGCCGTATAAAAAGCTGTAAATTGTTATTGCAATATAGGCTGCTATTTCAACAATCAAGATAATAACAATTATTTTCAGGCGATTCGTTATTTTCCATTTACTTACAAACATATCAAGTCGCGGGAAAATACCAGAGAAGAATGCGTAGGGCATGCCGCAAAAAAAGGCGAGCGGCATTAAATAATTTTGAACATATAAATAACTTCCCGAAATAGACACTTCAAATATATTTTTCAGTATAATATCTACGACTGTCAAAAGCATCATAAATAGAATACTCGCTCCACTTATATACATGCCGATTGTTAATATCTTAGGCTGCTTGTATTTTGTTTCCAATCACTTCACCCCTTTTACTCTTAAAAATAATTTACATCCTATTCGGTAACCAGGTAACAAGTTCAGGAAACCATAGCAAGATTGGAATGACGAATACAGTAATGATCAATGCATAAATAGTTCCGTAATAAAATACTTTTTGTACAGGAAGTTTCGCTACCCCCGCCACGCTGTAAACGCTTAACCCTACAGGTGGTGTCAGTAATCCAGCAGCACAAACAATTGTCAGTAATACACCAAATATAATGGGATCAAATCCTGCTTCTGTCACAATAGGAAGAGAGATACTGACCGTAATTAAAATAACTGCTGTGCCTTCTATGATCATAAACAAAAAGAAGTAAATAGTAAGCAAAACTAACATCAATAAAATAGGAGTATCAAGCAAAGGATCAATCCAATTAATAATATGTGTTGGTACAAGAGTTAAAGTAACAAATTTTCCAAATATACTTGCACCGAGGATAATGAATAGCACCATTGCGGTAATGTTAATAGTTCCTTCGATAGCTTCTTTAAAGAAACTAAGACTAATACGCTTTAAAAGAGCTACCATGATTAAGCTTAAAAATGCTCCAACCGCGCCTGCTTCTGTCGGTGTGAAGATTCCAAAAAAGATACCTAGAAAAATAGCTGCGATGATGATCACTAAACTTCCCACTGAAATTACATAATTCTTTACATTGGCTTCTACTTCAGGCTCTATACTTTCGCCTAGTTGGGCATATTCTTCTTTAACCTCTTCTGCATCATCATTGGATGTGAAATGGAAAAGCACGAAGATGGAAATAAATAAAAGTATCACAACTATAAAAACGGGGACAGTCATCGCGATAAATAGTTCGCCAATAGAAGTTTGTGTAGCTGCACCATATACAATCAAAATAATAGATGGTGGAATAATCGTGGATAAAGAACCTGCCATCGCTACAGTCGCTGCCCCAAAATATTTATTAAATCCATGTTTTCTGAGTTCTGGAAGAGAAATTTGAGCCAAAGCAGCACTAATGGCTGTAGGAGATCCGGATAAAGCTCCAAGAAATCCACCTAAAAGCATAGTGAAAGCTCCCAATACACTCCCTCTTTCTTTTGATAACCGAAACACAAGTTGATATAAAAGCCCAATTATCTTCGCTCGAACAATAAACTGAGCCATTAAGATAAATAAAGGGATTGTCGTTAATGAATAAGTTGCGATGCTATAAAAACTAGAATCTTGTATAACTGCTGGAAAAGAGGCAAAGCCGTCTAATAATATAATACCTGCTATCCCGGAAATAATTAACACCGTTCCTATGTGCATTCCGAGTACTAGTAATATAATAAACAGTGCGAGTATAACAAAAAAAGTCAAAGTACCGTCCATAGTTCCACCCCATTTATAGTGCGATTCAACTACTCTTTTAAATACCTACTCATTCCATTTCTTCAATTTCATCAGGAACACTGCCGCCGTGTTTTATGATCAAATCTCTCCATAATAAAGCTGTTTCTCTACCTGGAAAACCTTTTTCTTCATTTATTTCTATCCAATCTTCCCAGGTTTTTACGATAGCATCATCAACAGCTTCCTGTATTTCTTCCGGTTGTTCTTCCATTGCTTCTACCATTCCACCGTTTTCTTTCATACTACTTAACGCGTCCTCTCTTCGAACATCGTAAATATCATATGTTTCTTCTGCAGCCAGAAGCTTACTTGCTTGTTCATCCATAACATTTTGTACATCTTCAGGCAGTTCCTGCCATGTTTGTTGAGTCATCCCGAACGTATGGCTGTAATGGCCCAAGTTCACTCCTTCAGTCACCGTATAATTAAATAAGCCTCCAATTCCGTAACTTGGCCAATCTGGAATAGAAAAATATAAGCCATCAATTGATCCACGCGATAACGCATCATAAATTTCAGTGGCAGGAATTGAAACACTATTAATGCCTAAATTTTCAGAGAATATTTCTGATACACGACCCGAACTTCTAAATGTTACATTGGTAAATTCCCCTACTGTTTCGGGTTGACTAATGTCTGCATAACTGAACTTATAGCCTTCCGTAGTAGGACTTGTCCATTGTTTTAGATCTTTGCTTCCATGTTCCATTTCGTAGAAACTTTTTCCATTTTCAAAGGTATAATCCCCTAATACCAATTCTTCATATGCTTTTGTTGCGATGTTGACATCCGATTCTAGTAAAGGGAGCATGCTTACTTCTGATAGGGGAAATCGAATAGGGTCATAAAGTTGGAACATAGGAAGCGCAATATCGACTAAACCAGAGTCTAATGCTTCATACTCACGTCCTGCACTAACAAGACTACCTCCATAATGAGTTTCAAATTCTACCTGTCCATTCGTTTCTTCTTCTACTGCTTCCATCCAAGGTTTAAAATAAGCTTCATTAATTATGTGTGTACTTCCCACCCCGGAACCTACACGAAGCGTAATCGGTTCTTCTTCGGCCGGATTTTCAGAGGACGCTGGATTTGCTGAACTACAACCTGCCACAAATATCATTGCACCTGGTATAGCTATTAGGCATTTCCATGTAGAAAATTTCATGGGATCACCTTCCTTCAATATATAGTAACCGCTTACATGTAATAAAAATGCAGGAGATAGGCAGAACCTAAGCTCCTGCTGATTAAATAACTAATAAAATATTCTAATCCTATGCTAAATCTTTTAGAATGTTAAATCTTTAACTGGTATATTATGCTCTTCACAGTATTCATAATACTTTTTCATCCGGTGAAACATGTCATCTTGAAGAGTAATGTTTCCCTCTTCATCGTAGTATTCAATGACTCCACTTAGGTGAAAAAGGGTAATCATATCTTCATCCTCACCAACTGTTAATGTGTGAATATCACCTGGAGGTTCATAAATGAGGGATCCTTTCTCAGCCACCCAATCTCGTTCAAGGTACCACCATTTCCCCTGCAGGGTATAGGCCAGTACAGTCCCTCCGGTATGCTTATGACGAGCATTACCTTTACCTGCAGCAAATTTAGAAATGTGAATCCAATGTCCGGTTGTTAAGTCAAAGCGAAGAGGTTTGAACCATACTCCATCTTCTTCTTTGAAAGTTGGGACCCAAGGAATATCATTCGTATCGATAGCTTGATCCTCTAAATTATACTTCTCTGTAAACGTATTCAAATCCATGTTTATCCCTCCAAATTAATTTAGAAAAATTTGATAATGCGCTTTTATGAACGCATTACTTATATACATTTGCAACTTCCGTGCCAAAATGAAATCATCTATTAAATTATTAATTATAGAGTTCTTCTATACATTGATACATCAGGGTTTTTTTAATTATTTCATTATGATTTATTCTAAAACGAGAACCTAATTCTTTTTTTATTATAATAATCGGGTAATTAAAAACAAAAAAAGTAGTGCAAAAATGCACTACTGGTGCATTTTTGCACTTATCGAAATGCAATATTAAAATGAACAAAACACGCTTCTTTTGGATATTTATACTATGATATAAACACATTATTTAAATTTTAAGCAAAAATTAAAAATTCAGTTCGTAAATAAATGTGCGTTTTTGCACTTTTTAATCAGAAGGTATATTTAGTTTTTTCATCTTCCTCATAAGTGTGGTTCGATGAATATTTAAGCTTTCAGCCACTAGATTTTTATTACCGAGTTCGTCCCATTTTCTTTGAATAACTTCTTTTTCAAGCCTATCCACAAGCCCTTGAAGACCTTGGTCTTTTGGAATGACTTGCATAGTATGTTGTTTGATACTTTCAGGTAAAAAATCGCTTGTAATCCATTGATTTTCAGATAGTATAACCATTTGTTCGATTAAATGCTGCAGCTCTCTAACATTTCCCGGCCAATGATAGCTTTCTAAATAATAGTAAGCGTCGTTAGAAAAAACAATAGTGCGGTTATACTGCCTGTTATACTTCAATAAGTAATGTTCAATAAGAGGCTTAATATCTTCTTTTGATTCGCGAAGAGGCGGAATAGTAATCGGTACAACTGACAAACGATAATACAGGTCTTCTCTGAATAAATTTTGTTCTACTAATTGTTCTATTTTTTTATTCGATGCTGCGATCACGCGAACATCGACATGTTTATAGTCTACATCCCCCACACGCCTCACTTTTTTGTCTTGTAAAAAAGTGAGAATTTTAACCTGAAGCTGCAAAGGTAATTCACTAATTTCATCCAAAAAAATCATACCTTTATCCGCAGACTCAATTAACCCTGCTTTTCCACCTTTTGAGGCCCCAGTAAAAGATCCATGAGCATAACCAAAGAGTTCCGATTCAATAAGGCTTTCAGGTATCGCTCCACAGTTCACTTCAACATAGGGGCCGCTACGCTCAGTGTTTAGTTCATAAATTGCTTTAGCTACTAAGTTTTTTCCACTTCCAGTTTCTCCTGTAATCAGCACCGTTGAATTAATATTAGCCACGCGGACTATTCTTTTTTTAGTATCTTGCATAAGTGGACTATTACCAATCAAGTAAGGAACGTCAAGTATTCTGGATCGGAGTCGATTTAACTCCTTTTTTTGATCATCATTAATTTTTTCTTGTTCTTTCAAGGAAGTTTTTAATTGGTTCAAATCAGTCATATCATACACAGAATTAATTACCATCGTAATATTTCCTACGTTATTATAAAAAGGATTACCGGTTACCAACCATGTACTTTTTTGTTCTTTCGTTTTTTGTAATACCGATTGTTTTGTTCGATTAATCAACACTTCTAATGTGACGGAACTATCAAAGTAACCCTCAAAAACTAATTCTGAAATGTGTCTCCCTTCTACTTCTTCTTTTTGAATTCCTGTCATTTCAGAGTATTTATCGTTCACAAATAAAGTAAATCCTTTCCCATCTGAAATATAAATACCATCATTAATAGTACTGACAATAGCTGCAAATTCTTTAGAATAAATGGGCTCAAATATGTTACCATTTTCTGTTTTTGATTCAATTGTTTCGAATATGTAATACGAACTGCCAAATTGAAGTTTTTTTATTTTTCTATTGAATGATTGACCTTCTTTTAGCAGGTTACATTGTTTAAAATTTACACCCTCTTGCAATATTTCATTTACAAAAGAAAAAACTTCAGGTGAATTGGACCCTTTACTTATATTAAAAAGCCGGTCGGCTTCTTGGTTATACGAAACTAATTGACCGTCTATATTAAAAAGCATAACAGCATCTTCGATATGATCGATAAATACATTTAACTTTGTAACTTCAAAAACCTTTTTTAATTTCAATATTTATCCCCCTCCTTCATTTGTTTCACAAGTTTATAATATGGATCTATAGTAATAATGTTCCATACGTATTCCCTCTCATTTTCTATTCCTTTTAAAAAGTATACCGTCTCTGTTCGTAAAAATGTAGGCAAAACAAAAAACGCCTGTAAAGTTATTTATAACCTTTATGAACGTTCATAACAATTCATCTCAATCCTATTTTAACGTTCCTAAAAGTGTCTTTTAAGAATAGTTTTATGTATTTGATTTATCTTAGTTTTAACTCGGCCAGTTTAACAAGAAGTTTCTTTTATCGAATAACCTACCGTCGCAAGCTTTCTATTCATTAATGCTTGCGACTCTCAGCGAGACCTATGTCTTCTCGAATGTTTAAGACGAGCTGTCTACAAAAGAATGTGTGGCACCGGACTGGACAGAAAGATAAATTATCATTTTCTTTTGTTACTTTGATTTACAACACATCCTGATTGGCGAGCAATCGATTGACAGCACCTAAACCCGGTATTCCCGCATCCGCCAAAATTGTAAAAGTGATATTTTGAATTCGATTCAAATAATTTAGAGCTTATTTTCATTTCACCACATAATTAAAATGCGGAATATTCAGATAATATTATAGAAATCAGCTGACAAAAGGAGTATAATAAATGCGAATTAAAAAATTATAAGGAGATGTAGAAAATGGCTAGTTCTGGTTTGCTATTTGACGCAGCGGCAACCAATGTCGGCGGTCCGGAGGGAATTAGTTATTTAGCAGATGGTTCATTTTCAACTAAAGTATCCCCTCCATCAAAACTAGGCGGAACAGGGGAAGGATATACTCCTGCTCACTTTTTGGCGCTTGGTTACAGTACTAGTTTCAATTTTACCTTAGTCAGAATAATGGGGATGGAGGAAGTCACTGGAGAGCCAATGACCACTACGACTGTTGAACTTCATCCGGATCCAACAGACAATGGCTACAAAGTGGCATTTCGATTGGATGTAGCGATTAAAGGAATGGAAAAGGCGGAAGTGCAAGCCCTGGCAGACAAAACGTATGCAGTGTGTCCTTTTTCAAAAGCGATGAAAAACAATGTTGAAGTAACTGTAAACGCGGTTGTCTACGAATCCCTTACGTAAACAAATAGCACCTCATGAAAATTGCTCAGAAAGATTGTGAGGGTGTTCAGTAATTCCTATTCGATACTTGCAAAACATGAATTAGGATGGCCAAATTATTTGATTTAATTAATTGGCAGGCAAGAAAGAAGACCAGTAACTGAATAATGCTTTTGCGTAAATATAGTCTTGAAGGGCTGCTGGAATAATTGAAGGTGTTCAGTAAACCCTTTTACTTTATGGGTGAAGTGTTTTATATATTACACCTCGAAAGTTAGAATTAAAAATCTAACTTTTGGGGTGTTTTTTATGGATAAATATAGCGAAGAATTTAAATGGGACATTGTTAACGAGTATTTGGCTGGCTGCTATCCCACGACCAGCTAAAAATGCGGAATTCCCGGTCATTCGCAAATTGAACGCTTAGTCCCTCCTTTAAAGTTAAGAAAGCTCTCTAGCTGCGGTCTTTTTTTAAAAGGAAGATCAATACACACTGGACGACGAAAAGGTACATTTAAAAGGATTAAAATCAATGACTGCGGCAATAAAAGAACAACATTTAAAATTATCTATGTTGGATTCTGTCCATGTGTATAAAGGAAGTAATCCTGGAGAAAGTCTACAAAACTCAACAGAGATTAAAACTACTTATTTTTTAGTTCCCCTTCACTTAAACAATTTAGGATACGTAATCTCGGTTATCCGAACCTCTTCCTATACAAAGGGAAAGAAGATGTGCTTTCATCAGCCTCTTCTCTCCCTTTTTAATTTTTTAAAAAAATGAGCGAAATACCGCTTCACTTTCTTCCAACTTATTCGGGCACATGACCCGTATAGTGCGTCTGGGGCCGGTAAATGCGATTGTTCTCAGCCTGCTCCAGAACATTAGCACTCCAACCAACTATTCTGCTGGCAGTAAAAGTTGCAGTAAATAGTTCATCCGGCAGCTGCACAGCCCGGAGTACAGCTGCTGCGTAAAATTCTACATTTGTATAGAGCTTTCTTCCTGGTTTGTATTCTTCCAGCAAACGGATCGCTTTTTCTTCCACTTCGTGTGCAAGCTCCAGCCATGCATCCTCTTGGACGAGAGAAGAGGTTACTTCTTTCAAAGCTTCTGCACGTGGATCCTGCGTTTTATAAACACGGTGCCCAAATCCCATTAATTTATTTCCCTGCTCCAACTGTGCCCGCAGCCAGGATTCTACATTACTTTTCCCCCCTATTTTACTGAGCATTTCTGTGACTTCGCTCGGGGCTCCACCATGCAGAGGACCTTTCATCGCTCCCACTGCCCCGGTAATCGCAGACACCATATCCGATTCTGTGGAGGTGATCACCCGGGAAGTAAAGGTGGAAGCATTCATGCCGTGCTCCATCGTTAAAATTAAATAGGCATTCATGGCTTGAATATGGGTTTCCTCCGGGATCCTGCCATGCAGCATGTATAGATAATTTGCAGTATGCCCCAGCGTTTCTTTCGGTTCAATAATTTGACCGTCTTTCAGCCAGCGATAGCGTGTTGCGATAATTACAGGCACTGCCGCCGTTAACTTTACTGCCTGTGCAGCTGTTGGGGGCCATGTAAAAGAGGCGTCTCCCAAAAAAGAAATACATGTACGAATGACGCTCATCATCGGCATATTTGCAGGAAGCAGCTGAATTAATTCGATCAAACTGTGGGATAGCTTTCGCTGCTGTTGAAACTCTGCTTTTAAAGCTTCTGTTTCTTCTTTCTTTGGCAGTATGCCCTGCCACAAAAGATAAGCGATATCTTCAAACTCGTAATGCAGGCAAAGTTCCCGAATATCATAGCCTCTGTAAATAAGCCGCCCGCTCTCTCCATCAACAAGACTAATGGCCGTATCTGCCGTTACTACTCCTTCTAATCCTTGATTTTTGACATCCATTTTATTACACTCCTTTTCCTGCTTCTATCTTTAGTGTAAAGAGTATTTATGATTAATAAAAATAAGTATTTTTGTGATTATTGATAACATATTATAATTAATAAAAGGAGTGATAGTCTGGTGAATATACAATGGCTGCGTACCTTTTTAACTGCTGCAAAAGAAGAAAATTACCATCAAACCGCAGAATTGCTGTTTATGTCCCAACCAGCCGTGTCCATACAAATGAAACAACTGGAGAAAGAACTCGGTGTTTTCTTATTTGAAAGAACGGGCAGAAATATCCGCCTCACTTCGTATGGCAGGTATTTTTATCCGAAAGCCGTACAGATTATTAAAGAACTGGACGAGGGATTTTTGCAAATGCAGCGAATCAAGCAGGGTTATCATCAAACGCTTACAGTTGCTGTATCTCCGCTTGTCGCAACAACTTATCTTCCTTATTGGCTGAAGGTTTATGTTAAAAAGGAAAAGCAGGTAGAAGTGGTGATTCGCGTTATGGAGTCGGAATTTATTGCAGAAGAAATAAATAAAGGACTGTCAGATATCGGTTTATCCAGAATGGACAGTCACTTTAAAGAGGTAACCGCATCGCGGATTTCTGAGGAGCCACTAAAAATCGTAGCGCCGCATGACGGCGGTGAAGAAGAAAGCAGTCCGCCAATTGAATTTGGATCGCTGATCGAAGAAAAGGTGCTGCTTACAGATAATCATCCAGAATACTGGGAACCAATTCTCAGGCAGCTCCATTTTGCGTATCCTGCCTTAAGAACGATGCAGGTTTCTCAGGTCCATGTGGCAAAGCGATTTATCGAAGAAGACATTGGATTTTCTATTTTACCTCGGTCAGCAGTGAGGCGGGAGCTGGCAGAAGGAAGGATGCTTGAAATCGATGCACCGGAATTAGTGCTGCCAAAGGTCTTCACCTATATTCTTACCAAATACCCGCAGGAACAGGCAATTACGTTCCACGAAACAATTAAAAGGCTGGTGTAGTGTAATCTTTCTTCGACGATAAAGCTTAAGAAATAATTGTCCTATGTCTACTGAATTTTATAATAAAAATATAAAGACTGTCCCTTTTGAAAAGGAACAGTCTTTTTTATGCTTTCTGGGAAGTAGGAAACAGCCCGGAAAGGGTATCTAATTTCTTCGACGTGTATTCTCCGTAGGACTGAATATAGGAAATCGGGTCTTTCGGGTTGGCAAATCGCGTGATGCGTCCGGTTTCCGGATCCACCCATTTGCTTGCCGCGCCGCAGCCGAGTCCGATGATGGTCTGCAGCTCTTCCATAATAATAATATTGTACAGGCTCTCTTTTCCTTTAAAGGAATACCCGACGTTTTCCAGGTTGCCCAGGATATTCTTCTGCCGGTACAAGTAGTACGGCTCGTAGCTGTGCTCAGCCATCCACTGCGAAGACAGATTCATCATCTGCTCCACTTCCGCCGGCTCCGCTACTTTGTATTTGTTTTTCTGGCGCGTCATTTCCGATGCTTTTTTAAAGGAAAGCGTATGAACGGTCACAGATTCCGGCAGCAGCTTTTCTGTCTCTGCGAGGCTGTGGGCCATCTCTTCCATGCCTTCATTCGGAAGGCCGATAATTAAGTCCATATTAATATTATTCATGCCGTGGACTTTAGCCAGTTTATATTTATCAATCGTCTCTTCCACCGAATGATGGCGGCCGATCGCTTTAAGCGTTTCATTAGTAAAAGACTGCGGATTAATGCTGATCCGGTCAATGTTCCATTTTTTTAATACGTCCAGTTTTTCCGGAGTGATCGTGTCCGGCCGGCCCGCTTCTACCGTAATTTCCCTAATGTTCTCAATATCCGGGATTACTTCATACATATGGCCATACAATGCATCCATCTCTTCGGCAGAAATGCTTGTTGGCGTACCGCCGCCAAAATAAATCGTGTCGACCGGTACATTATTCTCCTTAAGCCATCTGCCCGTTTCCTCCATTTCATAATGAAGTCCTTCCAGAAAGGTAACAACCGATCCGTTTCGGCCATTCATCGCATAGGCGGGAAAGGTACAGTACGCACATTTTGTCGGACAAAACGGAATGCCTATATAAATACTGACGCCTTTGGAAAGCTCATAAATATCCGGGAGCACTTCCTGCTGCTTGAGCGCAATATTGGTTAAAAGCTCCGCCTTCTCCAGCGTAACGATATAGTCTTTTAACAGCCAGTGCTTAATATCTTCCGGTCCCGCTCCCCCCTGATGCCACTGATGCCAGAGTTTGGTAGGCCGCATTCCGGTTAACAGTCCCCACGGCTGTTCGGTGCAGTACCAATTATTTAAAAGCTGAACCGTCACATGAAGCTTTCTTCGTTTCATTTCTTTACTGTCGGGAGCCTCCTGCGTGAAAGCAGACGATGGATAATAAGTATAGGAGGCCTCTGTGCCTTCCCCGCTGAGGGTTCCTCTCATCTGATTCCGTCCCGAAGAAAAAGACAGCGTCATCGCCGTATCTTCATTCTGCTCTTCAGTCACCTTGAGCTGTTTGCCGTAAAGATCTACGGTGTGTTGGAAATTCTGTTTTTCTTTTTCTTCCACACCTTTAATATATAGTAGCACCATACTGTTCTGCTCCTTTGTTAACCAATTTGCCCGGCATGGTTGTAATGTCTGATTTTTTATTTGAAAAAAACCCCTCCGAAAAGGGGTTTTTCTTTCATACTATTGAACGTTTTCTGGATCGTCCGGGTTTCCGTAAAGCTCTTCCAACGGCTCTGTAATAATTTTGTTTACATCTCCGATGACTGTGCTTACTTTCTGCTCCTGCTCCATCAACAATGAGATAACCTCATGCTGCTGAACCATTTCAAACTGCTTTTGAGCCTGCGTGATCTCTTCTTCAGTTGGCTGCTGGCCCTGCATCTGCTTTTGCTGCAGTTCAAGCTGAACGTTTCTGAAGTTATCAAGCATACGCTTGGCTACTTCATCTTCTTCTACCTGAACATGAAGATTTTTAAGCTGTTGAAATTCGTCACTATCACGCAAAGAACGGGATAGTTCGTGTGCTTTATCATAAACATTTGACATAACTAATGACCTCCTTTAAAACAATCTTGTACGAGCATAACAGAATCACCTGGGAAATTCACGCATTTCGCCTACATTTATGAAAAAAATAACACGAATAATCCCTGAAATGCACCTATAAACCCGCCAAGCAGGGCTCCCAGATACGTAATCATTTTAAATTCTTTTCCCGATATAGACAGCACCATTGCTTCGAGGCGGCCGACCGAGAAGGTATCAACCCGCTCCCGGATCACATCTTCAAGCTCCAGGTAATCAAATACGCTCAGCAGTTTGTTGGATAATACCGGCTGAATCTGATTCCACAGATCTGGAATCCATTGGTTAATGATCTGCTCTTCATAGGAAGGCCCCCATTCTGCTATCGGCACCTCGAGTCGATCCAGCACGGTCAGCTCACGATTTAACGCTTTGACTGTATAGCGCGCCACCGATTTCGTATTCATCTGGGCTCCTGCCTTCCAAACAGGCTGGTCGAGCAGCTTTTCCCATTCTTTAATAATAAACCCTTTGAAAAACACGGCCGAAGAAGGATCCCGGAAAAACCGGACCAGTTCCGGCTGAAGTTTATCGAGGATTTTATCATTGCCAAACATGGAACTGAGGAAGTTAAATACCGATCCTTTTCCCTGCAGAAATTTCTCAAGCAGCGTTTCCAGCTGCACTCTTCCCGCATCGCTTTCAAAATAACGGGCGCCTTTATCTGCAATTCTGGCGGCAAACGAATCAAAGTAGGACTCCGCTGAAATCTTCCACTCCGGCGGCAGCATCTCATCAATTGACTTCTCCTGGTTGTCATAAATAAACATCTGCAGCTTTTTATCTATCCATTCTTCCGAATAAACAGCCATTTTCCCGCGGGGATCGGTGACTCCGGCGTATTGTTCTAATACGTCCGCGACCGAACGTTCCGAATGCAGCCACCCTTTCGCTTCACGCTGGACAATGCTGATAACCTGCTTTTGAAATCCACTCTCATTGAATTTATCCTGCATGCCTTCCGGGGTCAGAAGATGATCAACCACCATCCGTCCCATCTGCTCGGCCATGTCTTTTCTTCGTTTTGGAATCAATCCCGGTGTAAATGGCACCCGCCAGCTTTTTATATATACAGCCTGATACGGCCGAAACAACATCTTTATTGCCAGGGAGTTGGTAAATCCACCGATGACCGCTCCCATGATAATCATAATAATTAGTAATAGTACTGCATTCATATTTTGTATCTCCTTTGTTTCACTCGCATTACGGGTCAATCATACTTTACCAATCCGCTGCTTTCCAGGCAAGCAATTGCTGTGTATTATGGCGCTGAAAAAGAATATGCTACCATACTAGTATAACGCAGCAAAGGAGAGATACGAATGATCAGCCACTTTCAATGGAAAGAAATAAAAAACAACTGGATTAACCGTGAATGGGCCGTCTCCTTCTATTATAAGGGAGAACACATTAACGGAGCGTATTTTAAAGACGGCAGTATCGATCTTCCCCTCGATTCTTTTCCCCTGGAAGAACAGGATCGAATAAAATCGCAGATTCATGACCTGATGCTGTACCACGTATATGAGGATCACCATCCCGAAATGTAAAAAAGCCCTCCGTACGGCTCTGCCGTTTGGAGGGCTTTTCTGCTGTATTATAAGGAAGCCTGCAGAATAGCTTTTACATCATCCTGCTGAAGGGATTTAAAATTACCAAATTCACCGTTAATCATTGCTTTACCGGTGATAACATCCAGCTTGGAGTCATCAATATCATAGTAGGATAACCGCTCCGGTGCTCCGATACTGCTCCAGAATTCACGAAGCTTTTGAATACCTTCCATAGCAGTCTCTTCATCCGTTTTACCGGATGGGTCTACATCGAATACCCTGACGGCAAGCTGGCTGAACCTGGCGGGATTAACCTGTACATTATGCTTCATCCAGTTGGGGAACAAAATAGCCAGTCCTCCCGCATGTGGAATGTCGTACACGGCAGAAACGGCATGCTCTATATTGTGCGACGCCCAGTCTCCGTTGTAGCCCATCTGCAGCATACCGTTCAGCGCTATCGTACCGGAATAAAGAATGGTTTCGCGGTGCTCATAGCTCTGCAGATCTTTCATTAACTGCGGTGCTGCCTCTTTCACTGTTATGAGGACAGATTCACACATTCTGTCCTGAAGCGGCGTATGCGACGCATTATTGAAATACTGCTCCATAACATGCGTCATCATATCTACAATGCCGTATACGGTCTGATCTTCCGGTACGCTCTTTGTGTAAGTCGGATCGAGTATCGAGAAATCAGGGAACACAGCCGGGCTGCCCCATCCATACTTTTCCTGGGTTTCCCAGTTGGTAATAACGGAGCCTGCATTCATTTCTGAGCCTGTCGCAGCAAGCGTCAGAACAGTACCGAATGGAAGAGCTTCTTTAGCGTAGGCTTTCTTTGTTACAAGATCCCAGGCCGGGCCATCATATTTTGTACCGGCTGCAATCAGCTTCGTACAGTCAATAACACTTCCTCCGCCGGCGGCAAGAAGGACATCTATGCCTTCCCGTTTGCAGATCTCAATCCCTTTTTCAGCTGTTGTGAGCTTCGGATTTGGCTCTACTCCGGATAATTCGAAAATTTCAGCGCTCATTTGATGCAGCTCTTGAACAATTTCATCGTACAAACCGCTTTTCTTTATACTTCCTCCGCCATATACAAGCAGCACCTTTTTTCCATGCTTAGGCAGCTCGGTCTGCAGCTTCTCCAGCTGGTTCTTGCCAAAAATTAATTTAGTTGGGTTGTAAAAAGAAAAATTATTCATAAAATCCTCCTCTAAGTTAGTAAGACTTACTTATTATAACCAGCATTACCTGAAAAAAGACAGGAAGCAGACTTCCTGTCTTTACTAAACCGGCAAAAGAAGCAGGGTAATTATTCTGCTGATGTGGAAAGACCGGCTTTTAATGCATCTCTTTTTTGGAACAAATAGTAGCCTGCCAATGCAGATTCATAAACCGCGCCTAGATTGTTTCTTGATTCTACATCTGTTCCCTGAGCACTTCCGCCTTTTAAAGACATGGTCATATCTACTAAAGAGGAAGATTCATTTCTGGCTCTTTCACCAGCGTTTGCCACAATATAAACGATCGGGGCATACGAGGCAATCTGCTTGTTTACTTCTGTTAATGCATCATTAGCCTGGTTGAAAATGTCATTAACCTGCGCCCCGCCCTGTTCAACCTGTTCAGGCAGCTTATTCACACTTTCGTTAATGCCTTTCAAAGTCGATGCCACATTCAGCAGTACTTTCATAAGTACTAAAACTAAAATAGCAAAGACAATACCAACTATTAATACGATAATTCCTGCTATATTCATTGCTCATTCCTCCTTTATGTATTTTTATATACTCTATTATATGTACCACCAAACAGGGGCGGATAAAACACTAATCTGCTCCGGTACATTTATATAGAAGAAAAACGACCCTGTTCCAGCGATTGAGCGCTGAGACAGAGCCGTTTTTATTTTGCTTTCCCTGTAAAAGGAAAAGCTTCCGTTCACTAAAGTAACCTCTCCGTGTGCAGAAGTCCCCCGACTGCTCAACACGGACATAAAGAGTGGTCATTTCACCTTTTCAGGTCCCGCAACCTGTAAAAGATGATTTCATTTTCACAGATATAATAATGTAGTACGCTGCGGATAATGAAATTTGCGCATGGTCCCGCAACCTTGCAGCAAATTACAAATATGATCCGGCTGAAAGTATACCGATATACTTCATCAGGCCCGAAAAATATTCACTGCAGCGTGTTCTCTCTTATTGTACCCCGTTTCTAATGCTTTTACATCCCTCTTTTTCATTATTTCTCATATTATTTTTATATTATGTCTCTCGAGATGAAGTCCTAGCGGCAAGAGTCGTTATGCCTGCAAAACAATAGCGGAATTATTACCCTTTTATGAGTCAATACTAACAAAAAAACTCGTTTTTTTTGTAACATCAACCAATTTTTCGTCTCAAAACATGTTATTTATTGATTTTTCTAAATATATCATTACGATTACAAGATTTTTTTATTTTTTGTAAACTATCTTTGAAAAACCCTATTCTTGAGCATATAGGGAGAATAGTATGAGTCATTTATAATGATGACAGGAATTTAACATTTATTTCAGTTGTATTTCATTATCGAAAAACGTATTGTAACCTGTGCTTTTTTTAGATATATTCGAACTCGGCAAGTAACCCAAACAAAACATAAGGAGTGTTTCGATGAAATTTTCAAGTCCCCGTTTAAAAACAGGTATAGTAACAGCAGCAGTAGGTACTCTATTATTTATTTCTTCTCCCGCAGACAGTGAGGCCGCTTCAACAAATTCTTACATTCAGCAAGGGCAGTCCAATGAAGCCGTTGTAGAACTTCAGGAAGACCTTCAGAGCCTTGGATTGTATGACTACAAAGTAGATGGCATTTTTGGCTCTATTACTGCTAACGGCGTAAAAGAACTTCAGTCAAGCGCTGACATCAACGTTGATGGAGTAGTTGGACCTGACACACGCTCTGCTTTAGAAAGCTCTCTTGGATCTGGATCTGACGTTGTCGCTCCCGCAAGCACAACTAAGTCCAGCGAAGCAGAAGCTCCTAAAGAAGAAGCTCCTAAAGAAGAAGCTCCTAAAAAAGAAGAAGCACCTTCCGAGTCCACTTCAAGTGAATCCGCTCCTAAAGAAAAAGAAGCTGTAGCATCAGCTAATACTTCTTCTGAGCAGACTTCTTCTCCTGAAGGCCAGTCTATGACTATGGAAGCTACTGCTTACACTGCAGGCTGCGCAGGATGCTCCGGTATTACTGCTAACGGCACAGACCTTCGTAACAGCCCTAACAAAAAAGTTATCGCTGTAGATCCTAGCGTTATCCCACTTGGTTCTAAAGTACACGTTGAAGGCTACGGAACAGCTATCGCAGCTGACACCGGCGGCGCTATCAAAGGCAACCGCATTGACCTTCACGTACCAACTAAGTCTGATGCATTTTCATTCGGCCGTCAGAGCGTTAAGGTAACAGTATTGAACTAATAAAGATTTAGATAAAAAGCACCAGCCTCCCGGGAGGCTGGTGCTTTTTTTAGATTGTTTTGCAAAGTCGGTTCACCTATGGCTGGTCTGTCGAACACATCTACCGATATCACTTTTTTGAATAGCATACGTATTTATTGTCTTCTTCAATAGCTTGAAAAAAGCACCAGCCTCCTGAGAGACTGATGCTTTTTCTCATTATGGCAGTTCATTTCCTGCAGCCAGATAGATATCGTACCATTCCTGTCTCGTAAGCATGACCTCTGAGGCCTCCGCTATGCCGGTGAGACGTTCTGTATTCATCGTGCCCGCAATCGTCTGTATTTGCGCCGGATGTCTTAAAATCCAAGCTACAGCCGCAGCTGACGGAGTAATGCTGTAACGCTCTCCTATTTTCTGAAGAGTTTTGTTCAGTTCAGGAAATTTATCATTATCTACAAAGACGCCTTCCATCATCCCATATTGAAATGGAGACCATGCCTGGATGGTCATATCATGTAATCTGCTGTAATCAAGAACACTATTATCATGGGAAATAGATGCCGGATTAGTCATATTTACATTCAGTCCCGCATCGATGATGCCCGAATGCATAATACTAAACTGAAGCTGATTTGCAATTAAATCCTGTTTTACATATTTTTTTAATAGTTCAATCTGCATCGGATTTTGATTACTCACGCCGAAATAGTTTACTTTTCCGCTTTGCTCCAATTCATCAAACGCCTCTGCCACTTCCTCCGGCTCCACTAAAGCGTCCGGCCGGTGCAGCATCAGAACGTCTATATAATCGGTTTTTAACCGGGTTAAACTTTGTTCTACTGACTCAATAATATGTTCTTTGGAAAAATCAAAGGAACGTCCGCGGATGCCGCATTTTGTCTGAATAATCATCTTTTCACGCAGGTCGTCCTTCATTCCTGCTGCTTCTGCAAAAACGGCGTCCGACTTCCTATCTTCATCTCCGTATATATCTGCATGATCAAAAAAATTAATCCCCGCTTCCATTGCGTTCTTGATCACTTTTTCTGCATCATGTATGGACAATTCTTTCATGCGCATACATCCTAAACCGATGTTAGGTACTTCCAGGCTGCTCGTTCCAAGATTAAATCGTTTCATTCATAAAAACCCCTTTGTCATTTACCTGCCGTTTGTCTTATTCCCTTTAACCGAAAAATCAACCCTCTCTTAAAAAGGGCTGCCGTTATGCAGAACGCCCTCACCAGTTAGCGGTAAGGGCGTTCCTGTTTAATAAATATTCCGCTGTTGCATGTTACCGGTGAAAATCCGTACCGGAAGTTACTTCTTCCACATATCCGGCGCGAATAACAAAATCGCCGAAATGTTCGTTGTCTTCACGCTCTTTGGCATACTGTTCAAACAGTGGACGAAGACTATCCAGAATTTCTTCTTCGCCGATATTTTCTTTATACATTTTGCTCAGACGTTCTCCGGAAAAGCCCGCGCCGAGATACATATTATATTTTCCCGGTGCTTTTCCGATAAAGCCGATTTCTCCAAGGGCTGCCCGTGAACAGCCGTTAGGACAGCCGGCCATACGGATAATGATTTCTTTTTCACTGAGGCCGGACTGATCAAGCAGTTCTTCGAGCTTATCCACCAATGAAGGCAGGTAGCGCTCTGATTCAGCCATTGCCAGTCCACACGTAGGAAACGCTACACACGCCATCGAGTTTCTGCGCAGGGCGGACTGATTCTCCCCGTCTGTCAAACCGTATTTTTCTACGATTTCCAGCACTTTCTTTTTCTTTTGGGTGGTAATGTTGCTGATAATTAAATTTTGGTTGGCACTCAGCCTGAATTCTCCTGCCCGAAGCTCGGCAATTTCCCGGAGTCCTGTCATTAACTTATAGTCTTCGGTATCTTTAATACGGCCATTTTGAATAAATAAATTCAAATGCCATCTGCCATTATGGCCTTTGCTCCAGCCATAACGATCTCCGCTGCTTTCAAATTCGTAAGAACGGGCTTCTTCGAGTTCCCAGCCGAGACGGTGGTGAAGCTCTTCTACGATGTTTTCCAGCCCGAGGCGGTCAATTGTATATTTAAACCGTGCATATTTTCTTACGCTTCTGTCGCCGTAATCCCTTTGAATCGTGATTACTTTCTCGGCGAGATCAACAACCTTTTCCGGCGTACAGAAACCAACGACTCTTCCAAGCTGCGGATACGTTGCTGTATCGCCGTGTGTCATTCCCATGCCGCCGCCTAAAGCAACATTAAAGCCGGCAAGCGCGCCGTTTTCAATGACGGCAATCAGGCCGATATCCTGCGAAAAGACGTCTACATCGTTTGATGGTGGAACTGCAATTCCGATTTTAAACTTACGGGGAAGATATGTTTCGCCATACATAGGCTCTGCATTTTCTTCTGAATCACTGTCCATAATTTTTTCTTCATCCAGCCACATTTCATAATACGCCCTGGTTTTTGGAAGCAGATCATCACTCAGGCGTTTGGACCATTCATACACTTCCTCGTGAACCTGGGACTGAAATGGATTCGGGGTGCACATTACATTTCTGTTCACGTCTCCACAGGCTGCCACCGTATCCATTAATGATTCATTAATCGACTGGATCGTTTTTTTCATGTTCCACTTTAAAATGCCATGAATCTGAAACGTCTGACGTGTTGTCAGCTTAAGAGTCTCATTTCCATATTGATAGGCAAGCTTATCCATCATCAGCCACTGCTCAGGTGTCGCTACTCCACCAGGCAGGCGGACCCGGAGCATAAATTGATATGCCGCTTCCAGTTTTGAACGCTGGCGCTCTTTTCGAAGATCACGGTCATCCTGAAGATAACTGCCGTGAAATTTCATCAGGCGGTTGTCATCGTCTGGAATCCCTGCACTGATTCTGTCCTCCAGCGTTTCTACGAGCGTTCCGCGCAGGTAATTACTTTCGGTCTTTATTCGTTCTACATCACTCGGCGGACCATCAACCGGAGCTAATTTATTGTTAGCCATGAATTATAACTCTCCTTTATATGCCTTAATACACGTCACGCTGGTATCTTTTTTGCTGCTGCATTTCTGCAACATATTCATCGGCCTGCATTTCACTCATGCCGCCTTCCTGCTTAAGAATCTGCAGAAGGGTCTGATGAACGTCGTGAGCCATGTTTTTTTCGTCTCCACAAATATATAACACTGCACCCTGGTCTATCCACTCATAGAACTCTTTACTTTTTTCAAGCATACGGTGCTGCACATAGATTTTCTCCTCTGTATCGCGGGAAAAAGCTACATCCATTTTGGCAAGCGTGCCGTTTTTCAGCCATTTCTGCCAGTCGGTCTGGTAGAGGAAATCACTGACAAAATACTGTTCGCCAAAAAACATCCAGCTGTTTCCTTCGATGCCCAGCTCTTCCCGCTCTTCCATAAAGGAACGAAACGGAGCAGCTCCTGTACCGGGTCCTACCATTATGATAGGTGTATCGGTGCTTTCCGGAAGCTTGAAATTCGGATTGCGCTGAACATACACAGAAAATTCATCGCCCAGGTCGGAGCGCTCGGCCGTCTGGCCGGAGCAGACCCCGGTGCGGTCTCTGCCGTGAGAATCGTAGCAGACTTTACCAATCGTTAAATGCACTTCCTCCGGATTTGCAGAAGGACCGCTTGCGATCGAATACAGACGCGGCGGAATTTTACGCAGAATAGCTGCAAATTCCGAAGCTGACGCCTCCCATGGTGCAAAATCACGAAGCAGGTCAAGAAGATCCCTGCCGTAAATATACTCTTTCAGCTTGCTTTCGTTCCCTTCCTGCGTAAGTTTCTGCAGTTCAGGATTGCTGGAAAGGCCGGCAATTTTTTCTACCATCGGCTTTGTAAGCACTGTAATTTCGTAATAAGTAATAAGCGCATCCCGGAGCGAACTGACTTTTCCCTGCTTGTTCAGCTGAATGGTTTCATCCGGATTCCATCCCATTTCCTGTATAACCTGATCGGCAAGCACCGGATCATTTTCAGGGAAAATACCGAGGCTGTCGCCGGGTTCATATTCAAGATTGGACCCCTCAAGCGACAGCTCAAGATGGCGGGTTTCTTTATTGGACCCGCGGCCGTTTAAATTCAGGCTTTCAAGAAGCTCTGCTTTAAATGGATTTGTGCGGGAATAGGCTGTCTGCTCCGTTCCAGCAGGACTTTCCTGAGTTTGTACAGCTGTCGGCTCAGATGCTGCCGCCTGGTTTTCATTCAAAGCGGTGATGACACCTTCCATCCACTCGGCGGCCTGTTCATCAAAATCAACATCACAGTCTACACGCTCAATAAGCTGCTTGCCCCCAAGCTCGGCCAGTTTCGTATCAAACTCTTTTCCGGTCTGGCAGAAAAATTCATATGAGCTGTCTCCAAGAGACAGGACTGAATACTGCAGATCCTGAAGCTGAGGCGCCTTCCGTCCATTTAGAAATTCATAGAAGGAAACGGCGTTATCAGGCGGATCGCCTTCTCCATGCGTACTTACAATCACAAGAAGATTTTTCACTTTTTTCAACGTGTTGGCTTTAAAGTCATTCATTGAAGAAAGTGTAACTTCATATTGCTGGTTTTCTAATTTTTTAGACATTTCTTCTGCTAAAGATTGTCCATTTCCTGTCTGGGAACCAAATAAGATGGTTACTTCTTTGGAGACCGGCTCTGCTGCAGGCGCAGGGGCCTGGGATGTCTGCGGCGCTTCCGCTGCTGCCGTTCCCGCTGATGCTGATTGGGAAGCGGCCAGATATCCGCTCAGCCACGTTTTCTGTTCTTCCGTAAGTGATGGAAGAACTTTGTTTAAAAGCTCTGTTTGTTCTTGGTTAAAAGGACTATTTATTACCTGAAGCTGCAAAGAGATCCACCTCACAAAGATATTTTTATATGTTAACTGCTTTTCTATAATAAACAGCAGCGACACTCATTATAACAATTTTCAATAAACAACGGACAAAGTATCTGATTTTTCTGCAGGATGTTTTCCTTTTGACAAACGGCTTCCAGAAAAAATAAAGACTCTTTACATAGAAAGAGCCTTCTTGCACAGGCATCTATTCTCTTTATTTATCAGCAAACTGTTTTTCTAATAAAACACATTGGTTATATCGGAATTAAGATAATTATACTAAATAGTACGGAAAATTCAAGGTCTAGGAAGAAAGTTTATCGGAGGGAAATACGAAATCATCATAATTGTCACGAGAAAACCGGCAGCTTCTAAAAAAGAAACTGCCGGCCCCAATGTTTACATTTCTGCTGCTTTTTCTTTAATGTCTTCAAGGGACTGCGGATTTTCAAGAGCGGATAAATCACCTGTTTCTTCATTTAAGAAGGCGGACCGAACCGCTCTTCTCATTACTTTGCCGTTTCTCGTTTTCGGAAGGTCCTCCACGATGAAAATGGCTGAAGGCACAAGTGACCTTCCCATGCTGCTCTCGCAGCGCTTTCCCGCCTCTTCAGTAATTCTTTTATCCGGGAGGTTGCCTTTATTTAATACGATAAAACAAACGAGCGCTTCGCCTTTCTGCTCATCAGGGACACCGATAGCAGCCGCTTCTTTGACCGCATAATGTTCCACGAGAATAGATTCTACTTCACCCGGCCCTACTCTTTTACCGGCAATTGTCATCACATCGTCCGATCTTCCTGTGATAGTCCAGTAGCCCTCTTCCGTTTTCACAGCCCAATCTCCATGTACCCAAATATCTTTCCACCTTTTCCAGTAAGCTTCTTCATATCTTTTTGGTTCTTTCCAAAATCCGGCGGTCATGCCAACCCATGGCTTTTTGACGACAAGCTCTCCTACCTCATCTACCACAGATTGTCCATCGTCATTAAATACATCCGCTGCCATCCCGGGAATGGCACTGTTAAATGTGGCCGGACCAATCGGCTTTACTAACAAATTACCTAATATACCGCCTGATGTTTCTGTGCCCCCGGAGTAATTAATAATAGGAACTCTGCTTCTGCCGGCAGTCCGGAACAGCCATTTCCATGGTTCCGGGTTCCATGGCTCTCCGGTGGATCCTATCACTCTAAGAGAGGACAGGTCTTTTCTTTCTGTCCATTCTTTTCCATGCTGCATTAAAGAACGAATGAGCGTTGGTGAGACTCCTAAATGGCTAATACCCGCTGACTCTGTCAATTTCCACAATCGATCCGGTTCCGGATAATCAGGAGCTCCTTCATACATCATTACACAGGCGCCATTTAGTAAAGCACCGTACACAAGAAACGGCCCCATCATCCACCCCATATCTGTGTACCAGCAGAAGGTATCTCCTTTTTTCACATCCATGCAGATTCCTGCATCAAAAGCCGCTTTTATAGGAAAACCTCCATGGGTGTGCACGGTACCTTTAGGCTTTCCGGTAGTGCCCGACGTATACAGGAGCATAAATGGCTCGTCGCTTTTCGCTTTGTGAACTTTCTCAAGCGGGGGATGATTCATTATTTCTTTCCAGGTTATATCTATCGTATCCCTGGTTTCTATTTCGCCTTCCCGTTCTACGATGATCAATGTTTTCCCGAATTCGGATAAATCAATGGCCCGGTCCGCCTCTTTTTTCATCAAAACCGGACGGCCTTTTCTCGTATAGCCGGAGGCGGCGATCAATACCGTGGAACCGGCAGCATCCATTCTTGCCGCTACAGCGTCTGCCCCGTATCCGGAAAAAACAGGGGAAAAAACAGCACCTATCTGCGACAGTGCCATCATGGAAATGACGGTTTCGGGAATCATCGGCATATACAGAGTAACGACATCGCCTTTGTTTATTCCCGTTTGTTTAAATCCATTTGCTGCGCGCTTAATATCGGTCGTCAGCTCCTCAAATGTATACTGTTCCTGTTCTCCGCCTTCCCCTTCCCATTTCAGGGCCGTTTCTTGTTTTACATCTTCCTTTTCAGCCCATTTGAACACAGCATTGTGGGAAGCGTTCAGCTTTCCTTTTACGTACCAGTGCGGCCATTTCCATCCGTCAGAAAGGTCCAGTGCATACCTGTAATGCTGGAACCATTCAATATCCAGCTCCTTTTCAGCCTGGCTCCAAAACCAGCTTATATCCAGAATAGACGCTTTATAAAAAGCATCGTAGTCTGTATAACCGAGTTTTCTCATCCATTTGTGCAGCCTTGTCGCTTTTATTTGAATATCTGTCGGAAACCACCAGTCTTGATTATTCACACTGCATCACCCTTTTGATAGATTGGAATAGAAAAAGACTTCATTGTATAATTTTAGTTTACCATTGTTTCCTTTCTGATTTGGTACCGTTCTCATTTATAAAAGAAGAAATATAGAATGTATATGCCTCCTATATTTTCGAGGCTTTTATGTTTCTTCTGCTCTCATCAAGGGAAAATAGAATAGTACTAAGCTGTTAGAAAGTAGGTATAGTATGAAAATCGCACTTCTTGGAGGAACCGGCAGAGTCGGCCGTTATATTCTGGATATGCTGCTAAAGGAAAATATTGAGGTCGTTATGCTCGCACGTTCACCGGAAAAAATAACCTTATCTTCTCCACTTTTAAAGATAATCAAAGGAGATGTGCTTCATAAAGAAGATGTCGAACAAACGATTCAAGGCACCGAGGCTGTCATCAGCGCTCTTGGAACAGACAAGCAGGACACGCTGCAGCGGAGCATGCCTCATATTATTCAGGCTATGGAAAAAAATAATATAAACAGGCTTCTTACGATAGGCACAGCAGGTATTCTCGATGCACGTTCAGAGCCGGGCACTTACCGCTTCGCTTCCTCTGAATCCAAACGACGGAGTACAACGGCCGCGGAGGATCATGCCAAAGTTTATGAGATGCTTGAAGCCTCAGGCCTCAATTGGACTATTATCTGCCCCACTTACCTGCCGGACGGAGAGGAACATGGCAAAATCCGTGCAGAAGAAGACTTTCTTCCCAAAGATGGCTATAAGATCACAACAGCTGATACAGCAGCTTTTACCGTTCATCTTCTTCTCCACCCTTCTTATGAGAGAAAACGGGTGGGTATTACGTATTAACGGGGAAACCACCTCCCAATATATGGCAAGTGTGTTTTTTCCCCCTTTATTCATGGTATAATAGATTAGTGCTTTTGCAGGCAGAATACTGCCGCAGGCTATAAAGGAGGTTGATGGAATGTGACCTTTTTTGGGACCGTTCTCGGAATATTTATCGTTATCGCTTTAGCAAGCTGGATAATCGGATATAATGCATTAATCAAATACTTAAACTGGGTGGAAGAATCCTGGGAGCAGGTGGAAGTGCAGATTAAACGTCAGTTCGACCTTATTCCTGAACTGGTGGATACCGCCCAGCCCTATATGCGCAATGAGCAGGCTCTTCTGGAAAAGCTGTTGGAACTTCGCAGCGGGCTTGACTCCAGGAAACAGTCCAGAACAGAGATTGTCGATGCTGACGAAGCATTATCTGCCTCCCTGCGCAGTGTATTTGATAAAAAAAAGGATAATGAAGGATTACAGGAAAATGAAGATTTTAAAAGGCTGGAAGCTCTTTTTATGGAATCCGAAGCAAAGCTTGATAAAGCAAAGCGGGTATACAACAATACCGTTACAAAATACAATATTAAAATCCAGTCCATCCCTACCCGGTTCGTAGCGGATGCTCATAATTTCCATTCCAGAGAAACTGTTCATATCCCTTAAAAGCGCTGCCGGGCAGCGCTTTTTTATTATCAATTCTGTAAAAAGAACAACATATTCCTAGTGTTATACTATTTCATAAAAACGACTGTGAGACCCTCTATAACGATATAGATTAGTACAGACAGCCTGAGACTCTGTTTCAGCTGTGATATATTTTCTGATACGATAGGGATGGATTAAAAACGCGGCCGTTGTATTTTTACAGCAGTCCTATTTTTCTATTTTTGAATACGTACAATACCTTTTGGCGATTGGAGCTGTTCCAATCGTTCTTTTTTTTGTTCATCTTATGATACAATTTTGACAGACTTTCAATATAATAATTCCAGCCGCAAAGGAGACAGCAGCATGACTGACTTTAATACGAAACTACAGAACTATGCATCTTTATCTATCAAAAAAGGAGTAAATCTTCAAAAAGGGCAGATTCTTGTTATTGCCGCTCCTATTCATGCCTATGAGTTTGTCAGGCTTTTGGCTGAAAAAGCCTATGAAGCAGGCGCTCACAACGTTCACGTGGAGTGGTCTGATGAAGAGCTTGCCAAGCTCAAGCTCGATCACGCCCCATTGGAAGCAATCAAAGAATTTCCGTGGTGGCAGTCCAAATCACGGGAGGAGCTGGCAGAGCGCGGTGCCGCATTTATTACTGTCAAGTCTTCTGATCCAGACTTATTAAAAGACGCAGATGCAGAAAAAGTAGCCGCTGCCAATAAAGCTGCCGGCGAAGCAATGAAGCAGTTTCGTAATTACATCCAGTCTGATAAAGTAAGCTGGCTTGTAACTGCTGCTCCTTCTCCGGGATGGGCCGGAAAAGTGTTCCCTGATTCCACTAAAGCAGATGCCGTACAGCAGCTGTGGGAAGCCATTTTCAAAGCCGTCCGTGCCGATCTTGATAATCCGGTTCTTGCCTGGGAAGAACACGATAAAAAACTGCAGGCTAAATCAGCTATTCTGAACAGCAAAAAATACAAGCAGCTGCATTATACAGCTCCCGGTACAGACTTAACGATTGATCTGCCGGACCATCATATCTGGGCCGGCGGCGGCGGACCGAACACAGAAGGCGTTCATTTCATCGCCAACATGCCAACCGAAGAAGTATTTACCGTGCCGCATAAAGATGGCGTAAACGGGTATGTGAAGAATACCAAGCCTTTAAATTACAGCGGTAATGTCATTGATGACTTTACAATCCATTTCAAAGATGGAAAAGTAGTTGATTTCACCGCTGGTCAAGGGGAGGCGACGCTCCGCAACCTTATTGAAACAGATGAAGGGTCCAGCCGCTTAGGAGAAGTTGCTCTTGTGCCCCACAGCTCCCCTATTTCGCAAAGCGGTATTCTTTTTTACAATACTCTTTTTGATGAAAATGCTTCAAACCATTTAGCATTGGGCAGCGCCTACGCTTTTTGTGTAGAAGGCGGAACAGAAATGAACGAGGAAGAAAAGCAGCAGGCCGGCTTAAACAGCAGCCTGACCCACGTTGACTTCATGATAGGCAGCAACAACATGAATATCGAAGGCATTCTGCCGGACGGCACAAAAGAATCTGTATTTCAACAAGGTGAATGGGCTATTTAAGAAAGGATGATAACAATGAGTTTAAATAAAGTACTCAGCATTGCAGGCTCTGATACGAGCGGCGGCGCCGGAATCCAGGCAGACCTGAAAACATTTCAGGAACTTGAGGTATACGGAATGACCGCATTAACTACAATTGTCGCACAGGACCCTGACAGGGATTGGTTTCATGCCATTTATCCTCAGGACCTCACAGCCCTGGAGGCACAGCTGCAGACTACGCTTAAAGGAATCGGCGTGGATGCGGCGAAAACAGGTATGCTTGGTTCAAAAGAAGTCATTGAGCTGGTTGCAGAAAAAGTAGAAGAGTTTAAAGTAGAAAAGCTAGTAGTCGATCCGGTTATGGTCTGTAAAGGCTCCGACGAAGCGCTCAATCCGGAGCTGGATCAATACCTGCGCGACACGCTTGTGCCTAAAGCACTCGTCGTTACACCCAACTTGTTTGAAGCCTCGTCCATTGCCGGCACAGAGCCGCTGAAAACCATTGAAGATATGAAGCAGGCGGCAGCCATTATTTACGAACAAGGACCGGCTTTTGTTATCATAAAAGGCGGCGGCGAAATCGGCGGCACCAGCTCTACAGATGTTTTTTATGATGGGAAAACATTCGAACTGCTGGAATCACCCAAAATAGATACTACGTATACCCACGGAGCCGGCTGCACTTTTTCCGCGGCCATTACAGCGGAAATTGCAAAAGGCGTTCCGGTAAGAGAAGCCATAGCGTTGGCCAAACAGTTCATTCATGCGGCTATTACAGATTCATTTCCTCTTAACAGCTATGTTGGACCCGTGAACCATACAGCATACCGACACCATTCTGCCAGAAAATAAAAAGCAGAAAAACTTTCTTTCCCCCGTCGAAACCGTCCGGTTTCAACGGGGGATTTTTCGTTAAGGCAAACAAAGCTGCCTGAATGTTTTCTTCCTGGCTGTCTCTCATGCTATAATGCTAAAGATATAAAGATACAAAGGAGAAAAAAATGGAATTAGTAAAATGCAGACGAACCGTATGGAAAGCATTACACCATGACTATATAGAACCGCAGGATGGAACCATTTTATTCCAGGAAGGATACGTGTATCCCGTGTTTCAGGACAGCTCCGGCACCTGGCTGTCTACCGATGAAGAAGGCGTACCTCACGTCATCTCAGAAACGGAAGAGGCCTTAGAGTCAGACCCGTGGTTTGAAGTTCATTTCATTAAGGTATAACAGTGGATAAAGGAGGAATGCGGCAGTGAAACAGCATGTTATCGTACACGGTCTTGTACAAGGCGTCGGTTTCCGCCAGCACACAAAAATGGAAGCAGATAAACTTTCTATTTATGGGTGGGTTCGCAACAAAACTGATAATACCGTTGAAATTGCGGCGGAAGGCGACGAAAAAGCGATGAGGTCTTTTTTGACTTCCGTTGAAAAAGGGCCGCGTTTTTCGAAAGTGGACAAAATCGAAGTTCATTCGATCGACAAAGTCGATCATAAACAAAATTTCAAAGTAAAATAAAAAGACTGTCCCAAACGCTTTTGGGACAGTCTTTTTTGCTATTATTGAATCATCTGGTGAACGATGGACATAACATCCATTTTACGCTGAAGCAGTGACTCCTCTGCTTCCTTTACATCTTCTTTTACAACGCCGAAATAAAATTTAACTTTTGGCTCGGTGCCTGACGGTCTTGCACAAAACCAGGAATCATCTTCAAATTTAAATTTAAGCACATTGGAGACCGGCAGTTCAATTTTTTCTTTTCTGCCGTCCGTTAGAAATGTTCTCTCCCCCGTATGGTAGTCTTCCATGGAAGTGACTTTCTGTCCGCTGATGGTTTCCGGAGGATTGGAGCGGAAATGATGCATAATTTCCTCGATTTTTTCTACTCCCGCTTTTCCCTTCAGCGTCAAAGAATCCAGATCTTCCAAATAACAGCCGTATTTCTGATACAGCTCCTGAAGGGCCTGGTAAATCGTTCTGCCATTCTTTTTATGCCAGAGCGCCATTTCCGCAATGATTAAAGCGGATTGTACCGCGTCTTTATCCCTGACAAAGTCAGCAATTAAATAGCCGAAAGATTCTTCATAGCCAAACTGGAAAACATACTCGCCGCTTTCTTCAAACTGTTTGATTTTTTCTCCGATGAATTTAAACCCGGTGAGCGTATCCATTGTCTCCACACCGTAATGAGAAGCGATAACACGCCCGAGCTCTGAAGTCACGATCGTTTTCATGACGATTCCATTTTCAGGAAGAATCCCTTTTTCTTTCCGCTGGGAAAGCAGGAAATCCAAAATAAGCGCTCCTGTCTGGTTTCCGGAAAGAACCTGATAATGATTGTCTTTCGCTTTAACAGCAATGCCAATCCGGTCGGCATCCGGGTCTGTTGCTACGAGCAGATCCGCTCCTAATTTATCTCCCTGCTCCACAGCCAGTTCAAAGGCCGCTTTTTCTTCCGGGTTGGGGCTTTTCACTGTAGAAAATTCAGGATCCGGCTCTGCCTGTTCAGCCACGACATGAACATTGGAGAAGCCGCTGGATTTAAAGATACGCGTTACAGGTATATGTGCGGTGCCATGAAGAGGAGAGAAAACGATGGACAGCTCTCCCCCGTCTTTTTTTACGGTTTCGGGATCCAGCAGGATCGTCTCCAAATGCTGATTGTAAGGAAGATCTATTTCTTCGCCAATCACTTTCAGCAGACCGTTTTGTTCGAGTGTGCTCTGTTCTGCTGTTGCAATTTCCAGTTCATTTTCAACACTGTTCACAAAATCCACCAGCTCTTCTGCCGGCTCCGGTGGAAACTGGCCGCCGTCTTTTCCATAAACTTTAAACCCGTTATATATAGGAGGGTTGTGACTTGCCGTAACGACGACTCCTGCGAAAGCATGCAGGTACCTTACCGCAAAGGAAAGTTCCGGGGTCGGCCTCAGGTCTTCAAATATGTATGCCTGAATGCCATGTGCACCAAGCGTGCGCGCCGTTTCCATTGCGAATAAACCGGACCGGTGCCTGGAATCATACGCTATCGCGACTCCTCTTGCTTTGGCTTCTTCTCCCCGGCTTTCAATAAAACGGGCCAGGCCTTCCGCGGCGCGGCGGATCGTATATACATTCATTCTATTTGTGCCCGGACCCATTTCTCCGCGCATGCCGCCTGTACCAAATTCAAGGTATTTGTAAAAACTGTCTTCCAGCTGCGTTTCTTCTCCGGAAAGCTCTTTCAACTCATCATCCAGTTCTTTTTCCAATGATGGAAAAGACGACCATCTATCCCAATTCTTTTTCCAGTCCATTACGCATGACCTCTTTTCTGTTTGTATGTTCTTATTATAGTAAATATAGGCACGTTCTACCATGATTATTAAAAAATGACTGTTCTGACAAAGGGTTTGTTACCTGTATACCCTTATTTCCCTTCCTTTATCCTATAAAAAAACAGCAGAAGCCTGATTGCTTCTGCTGTTCGTAAACGATTAAGAAAGAACGGCGCTTTCTGTTTCTACTTCTTCTTCTGTATGCTTGGCATAACGGATTTCCCTTTCCAATTCTTCCACAAATGAGGATGCCTGAGACTCGCTCCAGCCTGCTTTTTTCTTCATAAAAGCAAGAACCGGCTCTTTCCATTTGTCTACTTCATTCATTCCGAAGAACAATAAAGCTGCTCGTCTGTTAAAGAAGTCAAGCGGAGTTACCGCCATCTCTTCTTCAAGAGCGTAAAGAACCTGGCCGCCTAGTTTTAATGGAAGGCCTGCCTGTTCAATTTCCTTTTTATGCTTTTGAATATAGGAAAATACGTTAGCCGCATTAGATCCGTAAAATTCAATAACCTGTTCTGCTTCTTCTTTGGATAAACCAACTTTTTCGCCAAGGTACGCCTGCGTTTTTACATACGTGCCAAAACCGGATGATCCATCTACTGCACCACCGGACAAATGAATATGCTCTGTCGGGCATGGCGCATGGATATTCATTCGTTCAGCCACAATATTCACGGCTTTTTCCGCCATTTTCCGGTACCCTGTCAGCTTGCCTCCAGCAATTGAGATAAGACCGGTTTCGGAAAGAAACACTTCATCTTTTCTCGAAATTTCAGAAGCTGATTTTCCTTCTTCGTAGATAAGCGGGCGCAGTCCGGCCCAGCTTGACTCTACGTCCTCTTTCGTAAGCTTTAACTCTGGAAACATGTAGTTGGAGATATCCAGCACATAGCTCCTGTCTTCTTCCGTCATGCGCGGAGAAGCGATGTCTGCTTCATAGACGGTGTCTGTCGTTCCCACATATGTTTTGTTATCCCTTGGGATAGCAAATGCCATGCGTCCGTCCGGCGTATCGAAATAAGTTGCCTGACGGAGTGGAAAACGGGTTCTGTCGAACACAAGATGAATACCCTTTGTCAGGCGGAGATGCTTGCCAAAATTGGAACCGTCTTTTTTACGAAGCGTATCGACCCACGGTCCTGCTGCATTAATAATATGTTTCGCATAAATAGTGTATTCTTTATTGTTTACAGTATCTGTCACTTTTACTGCAACAGCTTTTCCATTTTCGTACACAAAGTCTTCCACCCTTGCATAGTTCACCGGATTGGCTCCGAAATCGACGGAACGTTTAATGGCTTCCAGCGTCAGCCTGGCATCGTCTGTGCGGTATTCCACGTATACGCCGCCGCCTTTTAACCCTTCTTTTCTAAGCAGCGGTTCTTTTCCCAGCGTTTTGTCCCGGTTCAGCATATAGCGCTGCTCTTCTTTTTTTACTTTAGCCAGCGTGTCATACACTTTCAGTCCAAATGCCATCGATGTTTTGCCAAAAGAACCATTTTCCACTAACGGCAGCAGCATCCACTGCGGTTCGGTTACATGCGGCGCATTCTCGTATACAATTGCCCGCTCTGTGCCAACCTCTGCGACCAGCCCTACCTCGTACTGCTTGAGGTATCTCAATCCTCCATGCACAAGCTTTGTGGAGCGGCTGGAAGTTCCTGCTGCAAAATCCTGCATTTCCACTAATCCCGTTTTCATGCCTCTTGCTGCTGCGTCCAGGGAAATCCCTGCTCCTGTAATACCTCCGCCTATCACTAAAACGTCCAGCGTTTCGCGGCTCATCTGCTCTAACCTGTTCTCTCTCGATACAGTTGAAAATGCCTGGTTATTCAAGGTTATGCCCTCCTGTAGTGCCGTGCCGCGCTTTTATTGGGTATAAAAAAACCGCAATATGTCCATACAGTTGTCCTGTATAGAAATATTGCGGTCTCTCCTGCGGCTCCGACCTGATTTTAACTTAAGCCTATTGTACACCCCGACTGGAATTATTGTAAAGAGAAAAGCTTCCTTTTTATACAGAATGACCCCAAAGTTCTTTTCGGTTCGTCGTTACGGCTGTTGCCCCCGCGTCCAGAGCATTGGTTACTTCTTGTTCCGTACGGATAAGTCCGCCGGCTACTACAGGAATACCGGAACGCTCGCGTACTTCTTTAACCATGCCCGGAATGACGCCCGGCAGGACTTCTATGACATCCGGCTTGACGTCTTCTATTAAACGAAAGCTTGTATCAAGAGCCAGTGAATCCAGCAGAAACAAACGCTGCATTGCCAACACCTTATGTTTTTTTGCTGTAATAAGCATTTGTTTTCTTGTTGAAATTAAACCATAGGGCTTAATATGCTGACAGAGAAACTGTGCTGCATATTCATCATGCGCCAGCCCCTGCACCAGATCGGCGTGCAGAATCACCTTTTTATTCTCGGATTTAGCCAGCTGCACCATGCTTTTCAGCTGTGCGATATGGGTGTTGAGCAGCACAATATGGATACCTTCTTTTTTTAAAAGACCATCAAACTCTTTAGCTGTCCGTGCTGCAGGAAGAACTTTTTCTGTTCCAAAAAACATATACACCGCTCCTTTCTCTTTTAACATTTCATTATTCTTATATAAAGTTGAAAAAAAATAATTAATTTCCTTTAATAAAGGGAATACCACTGTAACAGCGAATAAGTATTATATATGCATCTGCTGTTAAAACGAAACTTTTACGTCAAACGAATTTAGGTGAGCTATGCAAATGGATATGTACGGCATTACAGAAGAACAACTTTATCTTTTTCATGAAGGAACACTTTACCACAGCCATCATGTGTTTGGCTGCCAGCATATCACCTTTAAGGGAGAAAAAGGCTGGCGCTTCACCGTCTGGGCTCCGCATGCTAAAGAAATGCATATAGCATGCGAAGAAAATTTCTGGACAGGAGAAGGCTTTGAACTGCATCGTATTGATAGTCTTGGAGTATGGTCCGGGTTTTTTCCGGAATGGAAAGCACAAGCTACATATAAATACTCCATTACTACAGAAGACGGCAGGATCCTTTTAAAGGCTGATCCTTATGCCGCGTTTTCCGAAATAAGGCCCAATACGGCTTCTGTTTCCATACCAGAGTCAACATACCGCTGGAATGACGAAGCTTATCTGCAAAAACGGGCAGACACGAATTTTTTTGAGTCGCAGCTATCCGTTTATGAAATGCACGCGGGTACCTGGAAACAGCATCCGGACGGAACATTCTATTCTTACCGGGAGCTTGCCAACCATATTATACCCTACCTTCTAAAAATGGAATACACTCATGTGGAGCTTCTCCCCATATCCGAGCACCCTTTTGACCAGTCCTGGGGCTATCAGGTTACGGGGTATTTCTCCATTACAAGCCGTTATGGAACACCCGATGACTTTAAGTATTTCGTTGATTCCTGCCATGCTTCCGGCATTGGCGTTATCATGGACTGGGTACCGGGCCATTTTTGCAAAGATTCCCACGGCCTTCGGCAGTTCGATGGTCAACCGCTGTATGAATACAATGACCAGGCAATAGCTGAAAAAACGAACTGGGGAACACTGGTATTTGATTATACGAAGCCGGAAGTCCGTTCTTTTTTAATCTCTAATGCCATATTTTGGCTGGAAGACCTGCATCTGGATGGCATCCGGGTTGATGCTGTGGCAAGCATGATTTATTACAACCTCGAAAAAACAGAAATGGATGCAAAGGTTTATAATATACATGGAGAAGGTATAAATTTAGAAGCGGTGGATTTTTTGAAACAGCTCAATACCGGCGTTTCTGATATACTGCCGGACACATTAATGATAGCTGAAGAAAGTACGGCCTGGCCGATGATAACTCATCCTGTTCAGGAAGGCGGCCTCGGTTTTGATTTCAAATGGAACATGGGATGGATGAATGATACGTTAACATATATGAAATTACACTGGACTGAAAGAAAGCACTATCATCATCTGCTGACTTTTTCGGGAGTTTATGCGTTTTCCGAACGCTTTATCCTTCCGCTCTCCCATGACGAAGTCGTCCATGAAAAGAAATCGCTCCTCGGCAAGATGCCGGGAAACCAGGAGGAACAATTTTCGCAGCTTCGCCTTCTCTATGGATACATGGCATCCCATCCTGGGAAAACGCTTCTTTTTATGGGAGGTGAGATGGGTGCTTACGATGAGTGGCGTGACAAAGAAGAGCTTGCATGGAATCTTTTAACGTATCCGATGCACGACGCTCTTCGATTTTATGTCGCCTCGCTGCAGGCCTTTGTCGGCAGTCATCCGGCCCTGTATAAATGGGATCATCAACCGGAAGGGTTTACCTGGGTTGACGCCGATAACAACGATCATAGCATTCTTCTTTTTACCCGGCAGTGCGAGGAAGAGGAACTGCTGGTATTATGTAATTTCTCTGGAATAAAATTCCCTCACTTCCGGATCGGTGTTTCCGAATCCGGCCTGTATCAGGAAGTATTCAACAGCGATGAAGAGAAGTTCGGAGGAAGCGGGTATACAAACAGACTCTATCTCCCCTCTTCCCCCAAACCTCTTCACGGGAGGCCTCATTCCATTGACACAGTAGTACCACCATTTTCTACACTGTATTTTAAGAAAAGAAAGGCAATTAAAAGGAGGAAACATAATGGGTAAAGAAATTATTGGAATGCTGCTTGCGGGCGGCGAAGGAAAGCGTCTCGGCCAGTTAACAAAGGATACAGCAAAGCCCGCTGTCCCATTTGGAGGAAAATATAGAATTATTGATTTTACCTTAAGCAACTGCACACACTCCAACATAGATACGGTCGGGGTGTTGACCCAATATCAGCCGATGGACTTAAACCGCCATCTCGGCTCCGGAAGTCCGTGGGAACTTGATAGAAAGTATGGAGGCATCTCCATCCTTCCTCCCTTTACCGTGCAGGCAGGCGGCGGCTGGTATTCCGGTACTGCAGACGCTATTTACCAGAATATGCAGTTTATCGATCAGTACGATCCTGAATATATACTCGTTATCTCGGGAGACCACATTTATAAAATGAATTATGATGCTATGCTGACCGCCCATAAAAAAGAAAATGCCGATGCTACTATATCGGTTATTGAAGTTCCGTGGGATGAAGCTTCACGATTTGGAATTATGAATACAAATGAACAAATGGAAGTAATTGAATTCCAGGAAAAGCCAAGTGAACCAAAAAATAACCTGGCTTCCATGGGTATTTATATATTCACCTGGGCTTCCCTGCGTGACTACTTGATTAAAGACGCAGAAAATTCTGAATCAAGTCATGATTTCGGCAAAGATATTATTCCGAGAATGCTTGAGGATGAGCGGAAATTAAAAGCGTTCTCCTTCCATGGCTACTGGAAAGATGTTGGAACGATCAAAAGCTACTGGGAAGCGAACATGGACCTGCTTGATCAAAACTCAGGCCTCCGCCTTCATGACAGGAGCTGGAGAATCTACACCGTAAACCCTAACCAGCCTCCCCACTACATGGGAAAGGAATCGACCGTTTCCAATTCTCTTATTAATGAAGGCTGCCATGTACTTGGCCACATTCAACGCTCCGTGCTTTTCCAGGGAGTCCGTGTGGAGGCAGGCTCCACGGTAAAAGACTCAGTCATTATGCCGGAAGTGAAAATCGGCAGAAATGTCACACTAGAAAAAGTTATCGTCCGGCCCGGGACCGTTATTCCCGACAACTGTGTTATTACATTCGACAAGGCAGAAGATAGTATGGTCGTTGACAGCGATACTTCATTTAAACAATACCTGCCAAGCAATCAACGATAATAATAGGAGGCTAGACTATGGCTAAAATGATGGGTGTTATAAATTTAGATTCAGAATACAGTAACCTTAATGAGTTAACATATTTTAGAAGCGGGGCTGCTGTTCCCTTTGCCGGAAGATACCGGCTGATTGACTTTACTCTTTCCAATATGAGTAATGCAAACATTCATGATATTGCTATTTTTGCACGTGAAAAGTACAGGTCTCTTATGGATCACCTGGGCACGGGTTCTGACTGGGACCTTGACAGAAAGCGCGGCGGGCTTTTCATCCTGCCTCCGGACTGGAACGACCCATCTGATATTTCCCGCGGCGATCTACAGCATTTTCATAATAACCGTGACTTTTTTGAAAGAAGTTCAGCCGAATATGTTTTCTTAAGCGGCAGCCAATGCATTATGAACCTTCCTATTTCGGAAGCACTTGATCTGCATATTTCTTCAGGAGCAGATGTTACGTTAATTTCGGCCAGCTTGTCTGATGAAGACAGAGAAGATAACAGCTATCTTAAACTACAGACAGATGAAAATGGAGCCGTGACTGCTTTTTCGCATGATAGAAGCCTGCCTTCCATTTTTACCGGCATGTACATCATCAAGAAAAGCCTTCTTATGAAACTTGTGGATGAATGCATTAACAACGAAAAAGAAAATTTCTTCCTAAACGGCATTAAAGACAACTTAAATAAATTATCTGTTCAAACGTACCATCATGAAGGCTATACGGCGTTTATCCAGTCGCTGAAAAGCTACTATAAACAAAATATGCGCCTTTTGAATACCGACCATTACGAGACGCTGTTCTTTGAAAACCAGCGGATCTATACGAAAGTAAAAGATGAGCCGCCAACCAAATACGGCGAAGATGCTGAAGTAAATCACTCTCTCGTAGCCAATGGGTGTACAATAGAAGGAGAAGTCTCAAACAGCATTCTCTTTCGCGGAGTAACGGTAGAAAAAGGGGCCGTTGTGAAGGACTCTATTATTCTCCAACGCTGCCATATTAAAGCCGATTCCACGATAGATTATTCTATTATTGATAAAGACAGCACTATTGCCAGCGGAACGACGCTCAAAGGTATTGAAGACCGTCCGTATGTCATAGCTAAACGTTCAGTTATATAAGGAGAGAAGTCAGATGAACCTTTTATTTGCCGCTTCTGAATCACAACCATTTTTTAAAACAGGGGGCCTCGCCGATGTGGTGGGTGCCCTCCCTCATGCTTTAAAAGAAACAAGCGATGATCACGTTCAAGTGATTCTGCCGTATTACAATCAGTTTATGAAAGACCATTTTGCTGACAGGCTCGAGCTTGTTAAAACCGACATAACGATTCATTTAGGCTGGCGCCAGCAGCGTGCAGATTTACTTAAATTAAACGAAAAAGGAATTACGTATTACTTCCTTAAAAACAATTACTATTTTGATCGTGCTAATATATACAGCTATTATGACGACGGCGAACGATTCGTGTTTTTCTCCAAAGCTGTCATTGCTTCTCTTCCCCACCTGGAAGAAGAACCTGACATTATTCACTGCCATGACTGGCAGACAGGACTGGTTCCCGCTTTTTTGAAAGCATACGGACTACACTACAAAACAGTGTTTACAATCCACAACCTGCAGTACCAGGGCATTCTGCAGAATTCCGCGTTTGACGACCTTATTAATTTAAGCGGAGAGCACTATTTCGGCATGGAATGGAATGGATTGATCAACTGCCTGAAAGCGGCGGTTCATCACAGTGATTTAATTACGACTGTAAGCCCTACCTACGCCGAGGAAATTAAAAGCCCGTTTTTCGGAGAAGGAATGCATTCTCTGCTGATGGATAAATCAGATATTCTGCACGGGGTTCTAAATGGTATTGATACCGCTTCCTATGATCCTGCAAATGATTCTTATATTCCTCACCCCTACCAGCATTCGCCGGAAGGAAAGCGAAAAAACAAAGAAAGTCTTCAGTCTGAGCTCGGACTACCCGTGAATGGCGATATTCCTATTATCGCTATGGTAACCAGACTGGCAGACCAAAAAGGCCTTCCGCTCGTAGCTGACGTTTTTCCGGAATTAATGGAGCGGAATATTCAATTTGTGCTGCTTGGCACTGGAGATCCAGGCCTGGAGCAGTATTTTCGGGATATTTCCACTCATTACCCGGAGCAGGCTTCGATCAGAACCTATTTTGATGAAGGCCTGGCCCGGAGAATATATGCAGGAGCCGACTTTCTGCTTATTCCATCTAGATTTGAACCGTGCGGCTTAAGCCAGCTTATCGCTCTTCGCTACGAGACCGTGTCGATTGTAAGAGAAACCGGCGGCTTGAAAGATACCATTCATCCTTTTAATCCCGAGAGCGGCACCGGGAATGGATTTACCTTCCATCAGTCCGATGCATATGAAATGCTGGGTTGCATCGACCACGCTCTTTCTGTTTATGCAGACAGCAGCCAGTGGTCCAGCCTGCTGGCCAATATTTATAAAGCAGAAGTGGACTGGAAAACGTCTGCCCGTGTTTATCAGAATTTGTACCAGCAGCTTTCATGACAAAAGGAGAAGTGAATCAACATGAATGAACAAAAGCTTCAGGATTCCATCTGTTATACCCTGGAAAAAAAGCTGGGTACAACCAGCAGCGAAGCCACACCAAGAGAAATGTACATCGCGGTAAGTTCTATTGTAAAAGAAAATCTTAACAGCGAATGGCTTCAGACAACAAAGCGCTACAAGGAACAAACTCCCCGCACGGTCTATTATTTTTCAATGGAATTTTTGATGGGACGTTTATTGGAATCCAATCTTTTGAATATGCACTGGCTTGATCCGATGAAAACAGCTATTACCAACCTCGGATTTATTCCGGAAGAAGTATTCGCATGTGAACACGATGCAGGCCTTGGAAACGGCGGACTCGGACGGCTGGCTGCATGCTTTCTCGACTCTATGGCTTCACTGCAGATTCCCGGCCACGGCTATGGTATCCGCTACAAGTACGGCCTGTTTGAACAGAAGATTGTCGACGGCAATCAGGTGGAACTGCCCGACTACTGGCTGCGGGAGCCCTACGTCTGGGAAACAAAACGTCCCGACCTGCGTGCGGTCATCTGTTTTGGCGGCCGCGTAGAAACATATGAGGAAGACGGAAAAATGAAAGTTTCCCTTCTCGATGCTGAAAAAGTGGCTGCTATTCCTTATGATGTGCCGATAAAAGGCTATAATAACGAAACGATCAATACGCTGCGCCTTTGGAGTGCAGAGCCTTTGGAAGACGAAACGGCTTTCTATGCAGGAGATAAACAAAGCTATTATGATCACTTAGAATCCAAGCGCTCTATCGAAAGAATATCTGAATTTCTCTATCCAGACGATTCCAATATGGAGGGAAAGACGCTCCGCCTGAAGCAGCAGTATTTTCTAGTTTCCTCCGGCCTGCAGACGATTTTGAAGATTTTTAAGCAGCGCACCGGTCAATCCTGCGCCAGTCTTCACGAATATATTAGTATACAAATTAACGATACCCACCCCTCTTTAGTTGTTCCAGAACTGATGCGTCTGCTTATGGATGAAGAAGGACTTGGATGGGATGAAGCCTGGCACGTTACTACCAATACGGTTGCCTATACAAACCACACTATTTTAAGCGAAGCATTGGAAACATGGCCCGTGCCTTTATTTTCCGAGCTGCTTCCGCGTGTTTTTATGATTACAGAAGAAATCAATGAACGTTTCTGCCAGATGGTGTATCATGATCATCCGGAGTACCGCCCGGTCATTCATGAACTGGCCATCATCAGCTACGGACAGGTGCGGATGGCCCATCTCGCAGTGGTCGGCAGCTACAGCGTAAATGGTGTTGCCAAAATGCATACAGAAATTCTTAAAAGATCAGAAATGAAACAATTTTACGGGCTGTACCCCGAAAAATTCAACAATAAAACAAACGGGATTACCCACCGGCGCTGGCTGATCCAGGCCAATCCGGAGTTGACTTCATTAATCAACTCTTCTATTGGTGATGAATGGAAAGAACGCCCTAAAGACCTTATCAAGCTGCTCCGGTACAGCAATGATGCTTCATTTCAGCAGAAGCTGTTTGAAGTAAAGCAATTCAACAAACAAAACCTGGCTCGTTATATCAAACATAAAACCGGTCTTATCATTGATGACCGCTCCATATTTGATGTGCAGATTAAGAGGCTTCACGGCTACAAGCGACAGCTTCTAAATATTCTTTATGTCATAAACCGCTATTTGTATTTAAAAGAGCATCCTCAGGCGGATATCCCGGCCCGTACGTTTATATTTGGAGCAAAGGCAGCACCAAGCTATCATTTTGCCAAACAGGTGATCCGGCTGATTGTTTCCGCTGCTGACCAGATCAATAACGACGCCTCGATTAATGATAAGATCAAAATAGTCTTTCTCGAAAATTACAATGTCAGCCTGGCCGAAATGATCATCCCGGCTTCAGAAGTAAGTCAGCAGATTTCTACGGCCGGAAAAGAGGCCTCCGGCACCGGTAACATGAAGCTTATGATGAACGGGGCCCTAACGCTCGGGACGCTCGACGGCGCTAACGTGGAAATAAAAGATATGGTAGGCGCACACAATATGTTCCTGTTCGGCATGGAAGAATCCGAAATTGAAGAACTTCACCGTACAGGCGGCTACAGCGCAAAGTCCCTCTATCAGAGCGACAAGCGGCTACACCATATGATCAATCAGCTGCATGACGGCTTTTTTGGACAGGATGAGCTCGCCTTTAAAGATATTTATTACCACCTGCTCCGCGATAACGATGAGTATTTCGTTTTGAAAGACTTTGAGAGTTATGTAGAAGCACAGGAAATGATTGATCAGACGTACCAGCAGTGGAATAAATGGCAGGAAATGAGCATCACAAACATTGCTCACTCCGGAAAATTTTCCAGCGACCGTACGATCATGCAGTACGCGTCTGAAATTTGGAATATTACCCCTTATATTCCCGCTCCTGCAAAGAAATAAATCCGTACATCCAAGTTAATGAGACAAAAAAAGATGAGCCGCCGGGGCTCATCTTTTTTGTTATTCCTCGGGGAAACGCAGTCCCCACTGTTCCCGGACTTCGTCCATAATCTTCATCACATCGGACGTCAACTCGAGCGTACCGTCATTTCTGCGATTGATCACCATCTGGTTCATCGCCTCCACTTCGTACTGGAGAGCCTTGGCGGTTTCCCCTGCTTCCATTGTCTCCGTCGTTCCGTCATTATAGACAATATCTGCACGTACCGCACGGGGGAAGTTATCCATTTCAATATACCCTTTTGAGCCGGCAATCAGCCCTTTTTTAGGCATGATCCCACGAAGGGCTAACGATACGACCGCTACTTCCTGCTGCCCGTTTTTCAGTACAATACCTGATTGTTCATCCACGCCTGTAGACGCTGTCGTACCAAGCGTGGTAATATCATTCGGAAACTCGGTTAAATAGTACCGGGCAAACGTCAAAGCATAGGTGCCAATATCAAGCAGCGCGCCTCCAGCCAGATCTTTGTTGAAAAAACGATCGGTTTCATCAAAGTCTTTAAACATCCCAAGCGTCACATTAATCATATTGACTTTACCAATTCCGCCTTCTTCGATAAATGCTTTTATTTTCTTATGAAGGGGGTTGTGATAAATCGTCATGGCTTCCGCTAAAATAAGATCTCTTGTTTCCGCTTCTTTTTTTAAAATCTGGAGCTGTTTATCATTTACTGTGATTGCTTTTTCGCAGAAAACGTGATGGTTTTTCTCCAGGCTTTTCATTACCCATTCAAAATGATGAGAATGCGGGGTTGCTATATATACTACATCTATATCGTTGTCTTCCAAAAGCTCTTCGTAACTTCCATACGCCTGATCTATTCCGTAGGTATCCGCAAAGGCCTGCGCCCTCTCCATACTTCTTGATGCTACTGCATGTACATTTCCGTTAACTGCTTTAATCGCTTTGGAAAAATTAATGGATATCGTACCTGGTCCTAAAATGCCCCATTTCAACGTTGTCATCTTTTTCTCCTATCTCTTTTATAAGAATACCTGCTTTTTTTCCAGCTCGGCCGGTACAGCAGATACAGCGCCGTTCCAAGTAGGGGGATACTGAATAGCCCCCATTGTTTAGATGTAAGCTGCACATTTCGTTTTTCTGCATCTTTTTTTATCATGTATACTGCCAGCAGCGCGAATAACACAAAATCAATGACCATTGTGTGTACTAAATGATAAGACCAGAAGGCCTCCCACAGTCCACCCGGCTGAAAGCTGCCGGCGGCATAAATAATCAGCGCTGCTGCGAGAAGCACCAGCAGGCCTGCAAATACTTTCGATCCAGTAACTCTTCCGACCGCACCCGGCTTTAGCAGACGCGGAGCTTCTTTTCGAAGAGCGATATAAGGCATGAGCGCAAAAGCGCCGGCTCCAAAAGAAAGCATGACAAACGGCCACGCTTTGATCCGTCCGCCGCCGGGATCGGTAAACAAAAAAGCAGTGAACAGAAGCGGCCATACTCCCAGTGAATTAAATAACGCAATAACCAGCGGATTCATGCTGGTTTGTTCAAATGTAAAAAGAGCCTGCATCTGCTCCATCGTATACTGCTCTTCTGCCGGTGCGAAAAAAATTAAGTACACCACAGATAAAGCCCATAGTAGGAGTATTCCCAATTTAGCGAGCAAGTATGCTTCTCTCCTCTCTTTTTATGCGCGTTTTTTTCTTCCCCACCACGAGACAAGCAGCGGTCCTGAAATATTATGCCAAACGGAAAATATGGCGGCTGGAAGCGCAGCCAGCGGTGTGAAATGTACCGTTGCCAGCTGGCTGGCCAAAGCGGAGTTCTGCATCCCTACTTCAAGCGATACAGCGCGCCGCTGGGCCTGGTTAAGTCCCATAAACATGGCGGCCGTATAGCCCAGCAGCAGACCGAAGCCATTATGAAGAATGACAGCTGCGATAACGAGCGCTCCTGTCTCTATAACATTTTCTCTATTTGCTGCCAATACTCCTGCTACTATAGCTACAATAGCAGCCATTGACACAATTGGAAGGACACGCGTGCCCTTCTCAACTACAGCCGGCAGCAGTTTTCTTGCTGCAATGCCAAGTGTAATTGGAATTAATATAACCTGGACAATCGAAAGAAGCATAGCGCCCGCATCCACAGGCAGCCATGTGTTTGCAAACAGTAAAAGCAGCAGCGGTGTCATGATAACGGCCAATATAGTGGAGACCGATGTCATGGCAACCGAAAGTGCTACATCCCCTTTTGCTAAGTACACCATGACGTTGGAAGCCGTTCCTCCCGGTGAAGCACCAACGAGCACAAGGCCGGCTGCAATCTCCGGCGGCAGCTGCATGGCCAGAGCAATTAAAAAGGCAATGGTCGGCATGATCACAAATTGAGCGATTACGCCCACAATAACCGGAAACGGCTTTTTAGCAATAATACCGAAATCTGCTCCTTTTAGAGTCATTCCCATTCCAAACATAATAATGCCGAGCAGCAGCGTAATGTACGCTGTAATCCCTACAAACACATCCGGCAGAACAAAAGCTGCTCCTGCAGCTGCCAGCACAAACACAGCAAAATATTTGTTTACAAATAAAGTAACCTTATCCATTTCCTTCATCCTCCTGTACTATGTATCAAATGGTAGCAATATTTTGTCATTTTACTCCTCTCCGGCTCTTCCTTCAACCCTTTAGCGCAGGTAAGAGCATTCCACTGTAAAAATATCTTTCGATTGTGCTACAATTTGGCTGAAAAGGAGACGATATGGATGACCAAGACTGTAGATTATGAAAAAGCGACATTTGCTGGAGGATGCTTTTGGTGCATGGTTCAGCCCTTTGATGAACTTGAAGGCATCATCAGTGTCACTTCCGGCTATACAGGCGGACATGTGGACAACCCGTCTTATGAAGAAGTAAAAACAGGAGAAAGCGGTCATTACGAAGCGGTGCAGATCGAATTCAATCCCTCTTTGTTTTCGTATGAAAAGCTGCTCCGGTTATACTGGCCGCAAATTGACCCTACCGACGATGGCGGACAGTTTCAGGACCGCGGTTCCCAATACCGTACTGCTGTTTTTTATCATAATACAGATCAGGAAGCCTCTGCCCGGCAGTCTAAACAAGACATGGAGCAGAGCGGAAAGTTTTCCAGCCCCGTCGTTACGGAAATTAAACCCGCTGCTGTTTTTTATCCAGCAGAAGATTATCACCAGAACTTTTATAAAACCCATGAAAAAGAGTATAAAGAAGATAGAAAACAGTCAGGGCGGGACGAATTTATTCAATCCCACTGGCAGTAATCTCCAGGAACTCCTAAAAAAAGCTGCACTGCCCCTTTAGGCAGTACAGCTTTTTTTATCCAAACCAGCTCATAAGCCAATCTATCCCTGTTACAGAAGCGATTGTCATGGCAATAGTCCATATGGCGAGGCTGGCGTTCATCCACAGTACAATTTGTTTCCGGCCTCCCTGGAAGCCCATCGCCAGGGCCGTGGCTAAATGTATTCCCGTAATTCCCGGTCCGGCCAATGCAATGCCGGGAATTCCGTATTTATCGAAAATACGTTTCATTCTCTTCTGGCGTTTTTCTTTTTTTGCCAGTTTTTTTGGGTCGGCATTTTCCCATTTCGTGTCAGTTTTATCTTTCCGTTTTTGAATAAACCGCTGATACCACTGTCTTTTTCTCATCCAGTCCATACCGTAAATAATAAGCAGCACCGGCAGAGCGTTTCCTAAAAACGACACAATCGCTACCGGAACAGGATGAAGCCCCGCTCCAATGCCTATCGGAATAACTACAATCAGTTCAAGCCACGGGGTTGCAGCCATTACAAATATTCCTAAATACCATCCAATCCATTCCATTACTATCCCACCTGACCGTTGTAACGGATTCCATTCCAGAAAACAAACCATGCCGCTTCTGTTTTCTTTTCTACTGTTTCCGCATCATATATATACATTTCTGTTGCAATTCCGTCCAAAATAACATAAAACGCCTGCAGGTACGTGGTTGTATCTCCCTGCTGGATTTCCTGCTGCGCCATTCCCTCTTTTAAAAGCGTAATAAGCAGGCTGTCGGTTTCTCCTTCGTAAGCTGAAAATTTGTTCAATATGGTTGGCTGCAGATGTCGCGGCGGAAATGTTAACACTCTCATATACAGCATTCCTTTATCTTTAGAACTTAAAAATCGTGCTGTTGATGTTAACACTTCTTTCAGCCGGTATTCGACATTGCTTTTGCTTTTCAACGATATTGAATCTTTTACATAGTCTACGTACGAACGAAATACTTCATCCACGATATCAAGAAATAACGATTCCTTGCTTTCGATGTGATTATATAAGGAAGGTTTTTTCATCCCAAGCTGTTCAGCCAGGTCTGATAAACTCATTCCATCGTAGCCATTATCAGCAAACAGTACTAACGCTTCCTGTTTTACCTTGTCTTTCCTCATTACCCAACACGCCTTTCAAAACTAACGAACGGTAGTTATTGTACCTTCTCCATTAACAGCGCGTCAATTACTTCTTACTGAAGAAAACGCTCTCTTAAAATAGTCGGAATAATAAAAAAAGCACCCTCTTTATTTAAGAAGGTACATTTGTTCTTATCCTATTAACGTGAACTCTTCAATCGGCCAATAGCGTAAATTTGCTTTTCCTACAATTTCCTCTGATTCAATAAATCCAAGCTGACGGCTGTCCATACTATTTAAACGGTTGTCCCCCATTACAAATACAGACCCTTCCGGCACCGTACTCTGTCCTGTGAGCTCTTCTAAAGTGAAATCCTGTGTAAATAACCCCGCTTCGGAAGCTTGTTCTTTGTAAGGCTCAAGGTAAGCTTCATCCTGGGCTTCACCGTTTACGTACAAAACATCATCTTCGAATGCAATGTGATCTCCAGGTACACCAATTACCCTTTTAATATAATCGCTCTGTTCATCTGCGTGAAAGACAATCATATCCGAACGGTCCGGCTCTCCAAACTCATATCCAATTTTATTAATAATCAGACGTTCTCCATTTTCTATTGTAGGCATCATGGACTCTCCATGCACCATGTAATTGGCAAATAAGAACTGTCTTACGATAAGTACGACTAGTATAACGATAATAAATGTTTTGACCCAATCCCATATCTCACGGGCGATATTATTCATTTCTTTTCCTCCGTTTCATATCTATTATAATGTATCATTATTGATTTACAAGAACAATCATTGTCTTCCCGTAAATAGAAGTTGCTAGTTGACGGTCATATAGGATAAAATCAATACTATAACTTAAAATGAAAAATTATGTAACAAATGTGTAACAATTACTAAAGGAATTTTTTTAAAATTTAATTGACACGTAACAATAAGGGGATATTTTATGAAGGTACTATGGGTTCTTTTTTCCATAGTTCTCGCGTTCTCTATTTTTCCAGGTCATGCATCTATGTTTACCCTGGACTCCATGGCTGATGAAGTAAATACCTCCCCGCCGGGATTATCTTATTCTCTAAATGATGAGGAACTTACTATGGCATGGGGGGAAAAAAACTCAACAGGCTATAGATTAAATATTGAACAAACGAATATAAGCGAGAACACACTGCAGATTTATTATTCTCTGCGCTATCCGGATCCAGAGGAATTTAACATTGAGCACTCTGTTTATCCAACGGATACAGCTTCTCTCGACAGCCATGCGGATGAAATTGAAAATGTAGAAATGTATGAAGTAAAAAACAGCAGCACATTCAAAGATGTAAACACACCGGTAAAAATAGCCAGAGACGAGATCTGGACACTCACTTTAAATCAGGCGGTCAACCCTGACTCTCTCACAGAGGAAAACATTTATATTACCGATGAAAACGACGAAAAATTAAATTCCGTTCTTGTTCTTACGACTGATCAGGAAGTTAAGATTATCCCTCCTGCTGAGGAAATGGAACGGGGCGGCATTTACACCCTCTATGTAGAACAAGCACTGGAATCTTCTGCTGCCAATTCCCTTTTGGGTGGATACAAACAGTCCTTTTATATCGACAGCGGCGAATCTGTCTCATGGAGAAGAGATGCTCCGGTCACTATGCAGCCTGTTATTGCCAATCAGGTGCTGGATCTTTCTTTCCAGGGGGCCGGAGCCGAAGAAGCATCTGAAACGGAAGAAGAAATTAACGTTTTCCCTATTGAAATCGACGAAAATAATCAACCTTTTATGATTCGGCGGATTGAAGAAAGCACTTCCCTTTACCCCTCTCCTGCTCTTGATTTACCAGCTTCCAGTTAAACTCTCCAAAAATGGAGGGTTTTTCTTTTTATTTTCGGATTTCTGCCGATATAAAGAAAAAGAACGCTGGAAAGAAAGTAGGAACTCCTTTGAATAACAAAGCCGGGACGCTTTTTATTGTTATGCTTCTCACCATTACTGTTTTTCTGACAGCTGCTATTGCTGCAGAAAGTATCGACTATACCTCCCCTGCTCAAACCCTGGATCACCTCATAGATAGAGATACCTTTCAAATACCATCAAACAGTTTTGTGTATACGTCCAAAAATGACATTCTGGCTGAATGGCATAACGAACAGAACCGCTTGTATAAAAAACAGACCAAAACACCCGAGATAGTGAAACAGGCTTTTCTTTCTACGGAAGACCAGCAGTTTTTTGAGCACAACGGTCTGGATGCTTCTGCCGTGCTGCGCGCGGTGCTGGCTAATGCCAATGCCGGTTCTATTGAAGAAGGAGCGAGCACGATAACCCAGCAGCTGGCAAGGAACCTGTTTCTACATCACGGCCAGACGTATGAACGTAAAATTGCGGAAGTTCTTTATGCTGTAGAATTGGAAAACGAATTTTCGAAAGCGGAAATACTGGAAATGTATATTAATACTATTTACTTTAACCGTGGTATATACGGATTTGAAACTGCCAGCCAATCCTATTTTTCTAAATCAAGCAGTGAACTCAGCCTGGGGGAAACAGCTTTTTTAGCAGCGATTCCCGCTAATCCCACCTACTACGATCCTATTAACAATAAAGAAAATACGATAGAACGCCAGGGATGGATCCTGCAGAAACTGCTCGATATGGGAAACATCTCAGAAGAAGAATACCAACAGGCACTGGATGCCCCTATTACCGTTACAGAGCCCAAAACGAGGGCTTCCGTATCACCGGACTACGAAGAACTCGTAAAAAGTGAATTCCGTGAACTTGTGGCCGAGAAGGAAGGGTACTCGAAAAAAGCAGAAGCGGCAGCGGAAGAGGAAAAAGAGGCCGTGTCCGAAGAGCTCGATCAACGCATCGAAGAATTAATTGACAGCGGGATTCATATTTATACTCATTTCGACAGCGATTTTCAAGCCGCCCAGGACAAAGCGGCCGCTTCTGTTCTTCGAGGTACTGCCACAGAAGGCGCTTCTGTGACGATTGACCATGTAAATCATAAAATTATTGCGGCCGTCGGCGGCAGCGATTATCAAAGCGGTGAATTTCACCGGGCTTTTCAAGCTTACAGGCAGCCCGGGTCCACCATTAAACCGCTCCTCGTCTATGCGCCTTATATCGACACGTTTGAAGCTTCCTCCTCATCGAAGGTGGCAACGAATGACATTTGTATTAAAGAATACTGTGTATCACAAGCAGGCTCCACTCAGCCGGCCTCCTTAAAGCAGGCGCTCGCGGCTTCCTACAATACATCCGCCGTCCGGCTTTTTGAGGAGACCGGAATAAATGAATCTTTTTCTTATCTGGATGCGTTTTCGTTTGATAACGTGACCGCTGCCGATCAAACTCCAGCTTCCTCTTTAGGTGGATTCAGCCGGGGGATCAGTCCATTGGAACTTGCCAACGCCTATACTACTTTCTCAAGCAAAGGAGCCTACACTCCGGCACGGACGATATCAAGCGTGCAGGATGAAGAAGGACGGATATTGTATGAATGGAAGGATAAAACAGAGCAGGTCTGGTCGGAACAAACAAATCAGGAAATGCGGGTGCTCTTGAAGGAAGTGATGGTATCCGGAACAGGAACAGCGGCAGGGATAAATGCGGATAGTTTTGGTGGGAAAACGGGAACAACAAACGATGAAAAAGACTTGTGGTTTGCCGGGTACAATGAACGCTATACTACTGCGGTCTGGATTGGAGAAGACCAGCCGGCTTCTCTTTCTGCGATAGAAGGAGAAAAGCCGGCCCTCCTATGGTGGAAACAAGTTATGGAATAACTATAAATATCATTTCAGGTGGGCCGCGATACGCGCCCACCTGTCTTTTTGCACCCATTCCAGCCTTGTAAAAATAATTCACAAAACAGGCAGGCTTTCTATAAAACTGTTATACAGACGCAGGCCGGCATAGCCTATAGACAGGAACAGCACGGTCCAGAAGCTACCGTGGAGAAACAGCACCCCAATCAATCCCGGCGCTGAAATAAAATGCCTGGTCCGAAAAAGAAAATAAGTAAAATAGATAATCGCAGCTGTAATAAAAAGACCACCAAGCGCCGCAGCAGAAGAAACCAGAAGAAGTGATACCAGGCCGGCCCCAAGATAAATCCAACTTCCTCCCCTGATTTTCTGCAGTGCTTCCCCTTCCTGATCTTTTGAAAAAAACAGCAGGGATAGCTCGAGTATTGTTCCCGCTACGAGCTTAAATGCTGCAAACAGCATAAAATAGAAAAGCATGCAAAACAGCAGAATACTTATCTTAATGCCTGCTTCCGACATAACTTCCATCATGCCCTGATACAATCCAATATCCTGCAGAAAACTGCTTACCCGTTGTTCCGTATAAACCGCAAACGATAAGCTGAAAAGAAGAATGGCGAACAATGGAAAATGACTTGTTAAATATGTATTTTTCATCAGATGGCAACCTTTTCTTTTAAAAAGCCCGCAGCAGCGCTGCAGGCTTTACTATTATAAATGATGAACGACTTCAAACTCTTTTAATTCGTTTCCAGAAGCCGGGCTCTTCTCTTTGGATTCCCGCTTTTCTTTATGGGCGTTCTTAAACTGATCGCTGTGAAGCCAGTTCTGGTATGCTTCTTTGGATTCCCACTTCGTAAATACAACAAGAGGAGCTTCCTCTTTTTCCTGTTCCAAAAACATGAAATCCAGGCAGCCTTCCACCTCTTTCATATTTTCAGCGCTTTTTCCAAATCGTTCTTTCATCTGGCCGCGCGCAGGTGCCGGCACATTTAATTCGTTCATCACTACATACATGTTTTGACGCCTCCTGTTTTTTTCGAATGATTCTGTATTTATTATAACAACATAAAGAGCGGTAATCCAGATACCATTTCACACACCGGGGTCCGTAGGTTATACTAATAGCATAGACTGATACATAGAAAGGACGATGAAGATGAAACTATTACTGCTGCTTGGCATCTGTGTCATGTTCCTGGCTTCTATTTTCACTGCCGGAGTGGATGAGAAGGCTCACAAAAAGTAAAAATTGACAGCGTTATCAACGTAAAACGACAGACCCTTTTTCAAGGGCCTGTCGTTTTACGTTAACTGCTGAAAATTCTGCTGACGCAGCACTTCATAAATAATAATTGCAGCCGTGTTGGATAAATTAAGCGAACGGATTAAATCGTTCTGTGGTATTTTCAGGCATGTATCCGCATAGCGGTCGATAAGCTCCTGAGGGATACCTTTTGTTTCTTTTCCAAATACAAAGAAAAGATCTTCTTCTGTCCTGCTGTAATCAATAGATGAATAAGTTCTGCTTCCCACGGTTTCGATAAAGTAAAATATTCCCTGCGGAAACGTGTCCGTTAATTCATCAAACGAATCATAATAATGTATTTTAACGTCCGGCCAGTAATCGCAGCCGGCTCTTTTCAGCATTTTGTCCTCTGTTGAAAATCCAAGAGGTCGAATCAGATGGAGATGCGTGCCGGTGCCTGCACAGGTTCTTGCTATATTACCTGTATTGGCTGGAATCTCCGGCTGATAAAGTACGATATGGTTGCTCATTTCATGTTTCCTTTCTGTGATGCCTATCTGATTTCCAACTGTTGTTCCATCCGTTCTTTTTCCATTTCCAGCAGATAGATTTTTTTGTCCATTCCCCCACCGTATCCGACAAGCGCCCCATTGCTTCCTATAATGCGGTGACACGGGATCATGATAGGGATAGGGTTTTTGTTATTGGCGTTGCCTACTGCTCTTACAGCTTTCTCTGAGCCGGCAGCGGCAGCTATCTCTTTATACGATGCCGTTTTTCCGTAAGGCACATCGATTAGGGCTTGCCATACAGCTTTCTGAAACGGTGTTCCTTCTAAATCATACGTAATAGTAAAGTCCGTGCGTTCCCCATTAAAGTATTCTTTGAGCTGGTGGACTGCTTCCTTGAATGCTGGAGCGCTTTCTTCCAATTCAAAATTAACGCCTCGGGATTTTGCCGCCCATACATGAAATAATGACACTGATTCTTCAGCAGCCGCGAACTTTACAGCCATCAACCCTTTATGGGAGGCAAACAACGTCAGCGGACCGATAGGACTGGCCACCTCTGTATAATACAGCATATCTTTCATTCAAGCATCCCCTTTCTGTTTCACTGCAGGCCAAGTGCGGTTTCCAGTTCTGCCAGCACTTCCGCTTCCTGTTCAAGCATATAGGCTTCTTCCAACCCTACTACAGCCTCAGGTGTTGCAATCTGCCCAAGTGTCCATGCACAGGACGAACGGATGACCGGCCTCGGATCACTTTTTATTAATTCAACAAGCTCCGGCACGGCGGATTCTTCTTTAAAGTTCCCCAAAGCAATGACCGCGTTACGCTGAATTGGTTTTTTTCCTCTCCATGAACCGGCAATAGAACCAAAGCGTTCTTTAAACTCTTTGTTGCTCATATGAAGAAGCGAATTCAAGTTCGGCTTGACCGTTTCCGGATCCGGCTCAAATTCTTTCTGGTGATGAAAGTCGACCCCTTTGTTTTTCGGACATACCTGCTGACAGGTGTCACAGCCGTATATCCGGTTGCCTATCTTTTTCCGGTACCTTTCCGGAAGCATATCTTTTGTCTGCGTCAAAAAGGCGATGCACTTATTAGCATCAAGCTGTCCCCCCTGAATCAAGGCATCCGTCGGACAGGCATCGACACATATATTGCAGGAGCCACATTGATCCGTTAATGGAATATCCGGCTCAATCGCAAGCGTTGTCAGCATTTCCCCCAGGTACACATAAGAGCCAAATTCCGGTGTGATAACGGCACAGTTTTTAGCGCTCCAGCCAATACCTGCTCTTTCGGCTACTGCTCTGTCTGAGAGCTCTCCTGTGTCCACCATGGAGCGGCACTGCGCCTGCGGATCCAATTCCTTCACGTACTGCTCCAGCCTCCTGAGGCGCTCTCGTAATACATGATGGTAGTCTTCTCCCCAGGAGGCACGGCAGAATACGCCGCGCCTGTCCCCTTTTTTGCTTTTCGGGGCATTTTTTAACTTAGAAGGATAGGCGAGCGCTATGGAAATGATCGTCCGTCCTTCCTCCATAAGCAAAGAGGGATGGGTTCTTTTTTCTATATCTTTCTCTTCAAAACCAGACTGGTACTGAAGGGCCTGCTGTGTGAGCAGCCTGTTTTTTAAGGTTAGAAAGGGATCGGCGGAAGCAAATCCAATTTTATCAATGCCGATCTCTTTTGCGTAGGATGTTATTTTTTCTTTCAGTGTTTCTTCAGGCAATCGCCGTCTCCCCTTTTTCTTCATTCCATACTATAGTAAACTCATTTTATTAAGACACAAAGGAGTTTTTCAATGCTAACACACGTCCTGCTCGATAAATCTCTACGGAATGCAGTTCCCGGACTGAAAATTGGAGCTATCTACTATAAGGATATCATAGTTGGCGAGTCTCCTAAAATGATTAAAGGCCGGCTGCAGTTCTACCAGGAAACACTTCATACCGAACTGCAGGATCTTCCTCTTATAGAAAAGAAAGGCATCGCAGAGTGGCGCAGCATTTTTAAAGCAGCAGGTACAGATCCATCCAGGTACCGGCCTTCCCACGAGTCTCTCGCCCGATCTGTAAAGAAAAACGGAAACCTTTCTTTTGTCCATTCCGCCGTTGACTTAAACAACTTTTTCTCTATTCAATACATGCTTCCTGCAGGTATTTATGATGCTTCTGCATTAAAAGGAACGGTTACGGTGAAAATCGGAGAGGAATCCGACACATACGAAGGACTGAATGGAAGAAGCAATACATTCAAAGACAAAATTGTCTCTTGCGACGAGGAAGGAGCATTTGGAAGCCCTATTGTTGACTCCCATCGGACGAAAACAACGGAAGAAAGCACAGAGATCCTTCAGCTCTTTTACCTTCCTCCTTCTCTTCCAAAAGAAGAGGCGGAAAAACTTCTTGCAGCTTCCTCCAAAATGTTTCATCAAATCCACAGCGGAAACGCGGATGTGGTTATTTTAGATGCCGAACAGCCTGCTTTTTCTTTCCAGAAAGCGCCATAAATAATAAAAACACAACCAGTGATGGTTGTGTTTTTATTATTTAATACCGATGATGGATGTACAAGTTTATTTCGTCGGGAATAGTAAACCAACTTCTCATGTTTTCTTCAATGTACACTCGATGATTCGCGGGAAGGCGTTCTAAAATAATAGTTTTAAAGTCTTCTTTATCGTTTTGTTCGAAAAAAAACGTGATAAATACTGTCGAGTGAATAGTATGCGTTAATGTATAGTTAATGTGTAAATCCTCACGCGGGTCTATTGTTTTTATAGAAGTCTTCGATTTGATCGGCTTCATAGGTTTCATATGCATTCCCCCTTTTTATGTAAAAGGAAATTAAATAGAAAATTCTTACTATTATGAATATATATGATTTCTTTTAGTATATCATGGAATCAGTTAATATTTTGCATTATTTCCATCTAAAAAGTATAAAAAAACAGCTCCCGGCAGTGGGAGCTGTTTACCTATTATTAAATGAATGGTAGCGGTGGCCGGGATCGAACCGGCACTCTGTTAAGAACACGATTTTGAGTCGTGCGCGTCTGCCAATTCCGCCACACCGCCATATCAGTAAATTGATGAAGTTGGTGCCGAGGGCCGGACTCGAACCGGCACGGAGGTACACCCTCCGCAGGATTTTAAGTCCTGTGTGTCTGCCAATTCCACCACCCCGGCAGGTTGTAAAGATAAAAATGATGTATGGAGGCGACACCCGGATTTGAACCGGGGAATAGGGGTTTTGCAGACCCCTGCCTTACCACTTGGCTATGCCGCCATTTATAAAATGCGGTCTTTTATATGTTGGACTCGCGTTAGAAATGGAGCGGAAAACGGGATTCGAACCCGCGACCCCCACCTTGGCAAGGTGGTGCTCTACCACTGAGCTATTTCCGCATAAATGGCTGGGCTAGCTGGATTCGAACCAGCGCATCACGGAGTCAAAGTCCGATGCCTTACCGCTTGGCCATAGCCCAATACAAAAATGGGGCGGCTGATGGGAATCGAACCCACGAATGCCGGAACCACAATCCGGTGCGTTAACCACTTCGCCACAACCGCCATAATTAATATTGGCAGGGGTAGTAGGAATCGAACCCACATCTGCGGTTTTGGAGACCGCCGTTCTAGCCGTTAAACTATACCCCTATATATATGAATAAAAAATGGTGGAGGGGGACGGACTCGAACCGCCGAACCCAGAGGGAGCAGATTTACAGTCTGCCGCGTTTGGCCAACTTCGCTACCCCTCCACATGGTGCCGGCCAAAGGACTTGAACCCTCAACCTACTGATTACAAGTCAGTTGCTCTACCAATTGAGCTAGACCGGCATAAAAAAAGTGGTGGCTCGAGACGGAATCGAACCGCCGACACGTGGATTTTCAGTCCACTGCTCTACCGACTGAGCTATCGAGCCATGCATATATTTTCTCTACGAACAGTTTATACTGCATCACTAGAAAAATACAACTACTTCTTTAAAAATAAAATGGCGGTCCGGACGGGACTCGAACCCGCGACCTCCTGCGTGACAGGCAGGCATTCTAACCAACTGAACTACCGGACCATTTTGGTTGCGGGGGGAGGATTTGAACCTCCGACCTCCGGGTTATGAGCCCGACGAGCTACCAGACTGCTCTACCCCGCGATGTTGTAAATAATGGTGGAGGATGACAGGATCGAACTGCCGACCCCCTGCTTGTAAGGCAGGTGCTCTCCCAGCTGAGCTAATCCTCCATTATTGGTGACCCGTACGGGATTCGAACCCGTGATACCGCCGTGAAAGGGCGGTGTCTTAACCACTTGACCAACGGGCCTAAAAGCTATTATGTAATGGCGGAGAGCGAGGGATTCGAACCCTCGAGACGGGTTAACACCGCCTACACGATTTCCAATCGTGCTCCTTCGGCCACTCGGACAGCTCTCCATTGGCTCCACAGNTAAAAGCTATTATGTAATGGCGGAGAGCGAGGGATTCGAACCCTCGAGACGGGTTAACACCGCCTACACGATTTCCAATCGTGCTCCTTCGGCCACTCGGACAGCTCTCCATTGGCTCCACAGGCAGGATTCGAACCTGCGACCGATCGGTTAACAGCCGATAGCTCTACCACTGAGCTACTGTGGAATATTATAAAGCCCGGCAACGTCCTACTTTCACAGGGGGTCGCCCCCCAATTATCATCAGCGCACAAGAGCTTAACTTCCGTGTTCGGCATGGGAACGGGTGGGACCTCTTGGCTATCGTCACCGGACGGGT
>NZ_JCAKFL010000003.1:0-738404 GCF_059510515.1 Sinobaca sp. SA16-1
AAACAGGTTTTCAAACAGCAGGTAGCCGTTTTCATCGTAAAACGCTTCGTCGGCTTTCGTGAGCGGGCCGTCGGAAAAGTCGGGATTTCTATACGCCACAGGGTCCTTGCGCTCCGTAATGGATGCCTCGGCCTGGTGGCGGGATGGGTATCTATCTGTTGTCATGGTTTGATGCACTCCTTCAGTATTAAATTTAGACCTCCGGTGTTATAAGCTTTTTCCTATTATTCGGAAAATAAAACATGGAATTACAAAAAGATACAGTTTTCGTGCCTTTTTTATATAGAAGGAAGGTATTTTTTATTTCCATAAAAAATACAATCGGAAGGGCTTGCTAAAGTAAACCCTTTCATTTATAGTTAAAGCATACATTATGAATGAGTATTCATTCAAATAAGGAGGCCGATCATGAAAACATCCATTCAAAAAGCAGCCGTACTTGGTTCCGGCGTGATGGGATCAGGCATTGCCGCACATTTGGCTAACATAGGAATACCGGTAATCCTAATGGACATCGTTCCAAAAGAGCTGTCTGAAAAAGAACAAAAAGCAGGGTTAACAATGGAAGCTAAAGCCGTTAGGAACCGGCTCAGTGAAGTATCAAAAATGAAGCTGTTAAAGCAGAAGCCTGCGCCTTTAACATCCAGATCCAATTTAAGTTTAATTGAAACCGGTAATATGGAAGATGACATGGAACGCATCGGTGAAGTGGACTGGGTCATTGAAGTAGTAACAGAAAATCTGCCGATTAAACAGAAAGTGTTTGAACAGGTGGATAAATACCGTTCGGATACGACAATAGTAAGCTCCAACACGTCCGGTATTTCCATCGAAGCCATGGCAGAAGGACGCTCCGAGTCTTTTCAAAAGCACTTTCTCGGCACTCATTTCTTCAATCCACCCCGTTATCTAAAGCTGCTGGAAATTATTCCAACCCAGCATACGAGCCGGGACATTGTGGAAGGGATGAAGCAGTTTGCTGAAGATACGCTCGGAAAAGGCGTTGTAGAAGCAAAAGACACGCCGAATTTTATTGCAAATCGAATTGGAACATACGGGCTTCTCGTTACTGTGCAGGAAATGAAAAAGCAGAATTTATCACTCGGGCAGGTGGATGCTGTTACAGGACCGCTAATAGGCCGGCCGACAAGTGCGACGTTTCGTACGCTTGATGTTGTAGGGCTGGACACGTTTTTGCATGTAGCCAAAAATGTTCATGACCAAGTGGATGGAGAAGAGAAAGAAGTATTTGATCCTCCTGCTTTTATGAAGGAAATGGGAGAAAAGGGCTGGATTGGCAGCAAAGCCGGCCAGGGATTCTTTAAAAAAGAAAAAACGGCAGAAGGCAGCAGCATTCTCGAGCTGAATACAGACACAATGGAGTACCAGGAACGCCAAAAGTGGAAGTCACCTGTTATGGAGCAGGCAAAACAGCAGAAAGATCCTGCAGCGAAAATGCAGACACTGGTGTTCAGCGAAGATGAAGTCAGCCATTTTTTATGGAGCATCTTAAAGCCGGTTCTTCTATATTCAGCTGAGAAGAAAGAAGAAATTGCAGATGACATTGTCGCAGTAGATGAAGCCATGAAGTGGGGATTCGGCTGGAAGCAGGGACCTTTTGAAATATGGGATGCGCTTGGCTTTAAAAAGACAGCCGGCCGCATGACCGCAGAGGGAATAACACTTCCCGGGTGGATTCAGCACATGCTTGACAGCGGTATTGACTCTTTTTACCAAAATGACGGCACTTACCTTGAGAACGGCTCCTATCAGCAAAAGCAGGTAAATAAAAAAGAGATTTCGCTCGCTTCGATTAAAAAGTCAAACGGCGTCATTAAGCAAAATGCCGGTGCTTCCCTTATTGATATCGGAGATGATACAGCGCTGCTGGAATTCCAATCGCCGAACAACTCCATCGGGCTGGACGTTATTCAAATGATCAATCAGTCGATAGAGGAAGTAAATAAAAATTACAAAGGCCTTGTTATAGGAAACCAGGGTAAGAATTTCTGTGTAGGTGCGAATTTAATGATGATTCTCATGGAAGCCCAGGATGATAATTTCTTTGAAATAGATATGGTCATCAAACAGTTCCAGCAGGCGGCTATGGCCATTAAATATGCAGAACGTCCGGTCGTTACGGCTCCTCATGCGATGACGCTCGGTGGCGGAGCGGAAATATGCCTGCCGTCTGCGAGTATTCAGGCTGCCTCGGAAACTTACATGGGGCTTGTGGAAGTCGGCGTCGGTCTTATACCGGGCGGCGGCGGAAACAAAGAGCTTTACATGCGTAACATTGAAGGCCTGGATCCAAAAGATACAGCCGGTCTTCTGAAAGCTTCTTTTAAAACCTTTGAAACGATTGCAACGGCTAAAACCTCAACGTCCGGCCATGAAGCAATAGACAATGGATTCTTAAAGGGCAGAGACGCGGTTATTACGAATGCAGACCACGTGCTTTATCATGCGAAACAGCAGGTAAATCATCTCTTTGATACAGGCTACCGCGCTCCGCAGCGTGAGAAAGTTGCCGTGTCCGGAGAAGCAGGCTACGCCGCAATGAAGCTTGGTGCAAAAACAATGGAGCTTGGAGGCATGGCCTCACCACATGACTTGAAAATTGCTGAAAAGCTGGCACATGTTATTGCCGGTGGAAAAGTTCCAAAAGGAACGATGGTGGACGAACAATACCTCCTTGACCTGGAAAGAGAAGCATTCCTGAGTCTTGTAGGAGAACCGAAGTCACAGCAGCGCATGCAGCACATGCTATCTAAAGGAAAACCGTTGAGAAATTAAATGAATGGAGGGATCAGCCTTGAATGAAGCAGTAATTGTTACAGGAGCAAGAACTCCTGTTGGAAAAGCAAATAAAGGTACACTCGCTGCCACCCGCCCGGATGATCTGGGAGCCTTAACGATAAAAGAAACACTGAAAAGAGCAGGCGGGCTTGACCCGTCAACGATTGATGATGTCATTATCGGGTGCGCGATGCCGGAAGCAGAGCAGGGAATGAACGTTGCAAGAAGCATCTCTGCATTAGCCGGTCTGCCTTATACGGTGCCGTCTATCACAATTAACAGATATTGTTCATCCGGCCTGCAGAGCATTGCATACGGTGCAGAGAGGATTATGCTGGGGCACTCCCAGACTGTTATCGCCGGAGGTGCGGAATCAATGAGTATGATTCCAATGGGCGGACATGTGATCGCTCCTAACCCAACGCTTGTAGATGAAGCGCCTGAGTATTATATCGGCATGGGTTATACAGCCGAGGAAGTAGCGAACCGCTTTGGTGTGAGCCGGGCAGATCAGGATGCATTTGCAGCAGAAAGCCACCGTAGAGCGGCGGCCGCTGTAGAGCAGGGGAAATTCACCGATGAAATCGTGCCGGTTGAAGTGACAAAACGTTCAGTAGGCAAAGATAATAAATTAAAAGAATCCACGTCAATGTTTTCAATGGATGAAGGCATCCGCAAAGACACAACAGCAGAAACGCTCGCAGGTCTCCGCCCGGCGTTTCATCCGAAAGGATCTGTCACTGCCGGAAACGCGTCGCAGATGAGCGACGGTGCAGCCTCTGTACTCCTGATGGACAGGCAGAAGGCCGAAGCAGAAGGGCATAAGCCAATTTTAAAATTTCATGGTTTTTCCGTCGCCGGTGTTCCACCTGAAGTAATGGGAATCGGGCCGGTCGAGGCCATCCCTAAAGCAGTCAAACTGGCGGGACTCGAGATGTCGGATATCGGGCTGTTTGAGCTGAATGAAGCATTCGCTTCCCAGGCTCTGCAGGTTATCAGAGAGCTGAAGCTTGATCATACAAAAGTAAACGTCAACGGAGGCGCGATCGCCTTAGGGCATCCGCTTGGATGTACAGGAACGAAGCTCACTTTGTCTCTTATGCATGAAATGATCAGACGCAATGAACAGTTTGGTGTTGTAACGATGTGTATTGGCGGAGGAATGGGCGCTGCTGGTGTGTTTGAACTGCTTCCACAATAATAAAAAGGAGGAATAGATTATGAGCAGCACAATAGAGCTTCACACAAAAGGCGGAGGGTTTTTACTTGGGGAGGTAACAGCAGACCAGGTATTCACACCGGAGGATTTCACAGACGAGCATAAAATGATTGCCAAAACGACAGAAGACTTTGTGGTTGGAAAAGTAGTGCCCGAAACAGAAAAGCTGGAAAATCATCAGTTTGACGTCTCCCGCCGCCTGTTAACCCAGGCGGGGGAACTCGGCCTGCTTGGCGCGGATGTTCCGGAGAAATACGGCGGCATCGGCCTTGATAAAATCAGCTCCACTCTTATTACAGAAAAATTCTCGCGTGCCGGTTCCTTCTCGTTGAGCCAGGGAGCGCATGTTGGTATCGGCTCTCTTCCAATTGTGTTTTTCGGCAATGAAGAGCAGAAAGCCAAGTATCTTCCGGATCTGGCGACAGGCACGAAAATTGCAGCCTACGCGCTGACAGAGCCGAGCTCCGGTTCCGATGCCCTCGGTGCAAAAACAACCGCTGTTCTAAATGATGCCGGGACCCACTATAAGCTCACAGGTGAAAAGCAGTGGATTACAAACTCCGCTTTTGCCGACGTCTTTATTGTGTATGCCAAAATCGATGGCGAGCATTTCTCCGCCTTTATTGTAGATCGGGAAATCGAAGGGGTATCTACAGGTCCGGAAGAGAAAAAAATGGGTATCAAAGGGTCTTCTACAAGAACTTTGATTCTGGATAATGCCCACGTACCGAAAGAAAATCTGCTCGGTGAAGCAGGACGCGGCCACATCATTGCGTTTAATATTTTGAATGTAGGCCGTTATAAGCTTGGTGTCGGCTGCGTCGGCGGTTCCAAACGGGGAATTGAGCTGTCTGCCAAGTACGCGAACGAGCGCAAGCAGTTTAAAGTGCCGATTGCTTCTTTCAAAGGCATTCAGGAAAAGCTTGCTACGATGGCATCAGAAACGTATGCATTGGAGAGCTCCATTTACCGCACCGGTGGTCTTTTCGAAGAGCAGCTCGGCAGGCTGAGCGAAGCGGAACAGGAAGATGGCGGAAAAGTTGCGGGGGCGATTGCTGAATATGCGATTGAGTGCTCCCTGAATAAATTCTACGGATCGGAAACACTCGATTACGTCGTAGATGAAGCGGTACAGATTCACGGCGGCTACGGCTTTATGGCAGAGTACGAAGTAGAGCGCGCCTACCGCGATTCCCGAATCAACCGTATTTTCGAAGGCACGAACGAAATCAACCGCCTGCTTGTACCAGGCACGATTATGCGGAAAGCGATGAAAGGCGAGCTGCCGTTTTTAGAAGAAGCCAAAAAGCTTCAGTCCGAAATCATGTCAATGATGCCGGAAGAGCCGGGATCCGAGCCGCTCGAGCAGGAAAAAATGCTTCTTAGAAATCTCAAAAAAGTATTTCTTCTCGTATCGGGGAGTGCTGCTCAGAAATATGGCAAAGGGCTTGACCAGGAGCAGGAGCTTCTCTTTAACTCGGCTGATATTGTAAGCGATATTTATTCCATGGAATCTGCGATTCTCCGCACAGAGAAAGCGATGAACAAAAATGGAGCCGAAAAAGAAAACATGAAAATCATGCTGACTCAGGTGTTCTGCCAGGAGGCAGTAAACCGTATTGAAGCCCATGCTAAAGAATCCATTATTCATATGGAAGAAGGAGATTCGCTCCGTACGATGCTCTCCATTCTCCGCAAGCTGACGCGGCACACGCCGACAGACGTGATCCGCATTAAGCGCAGTATCGCAGAAAAGGTGCTTAAAGAAGAGCGCTATGTAATCTAAAAATGCATAAAAAGAAAACGGGCAGAGTTTCTGTCCGTTTTTTTTTATGCTTATACATAAAAATCTTTTTATGATTATGTACCTATTACTTTGTATTTACATAAAAGTAAAAATTCGTTAAAATGTATATAATATACGATAACGAAAAGGGAGGAATGGTTGAATGAAGAGGGGGATGAACCAAAAGGTGATAATGGCGGCTGGTTTACTTGTCATCTTAGCAGCTGGGTGCTCGGAGGAAGAAGCAGGGCCGGAAGCGGAAGAAGTAGAAAGTGCAGAGATTTCAGAGGGAGAAGAGGCTGCACCGGAAACAGAGGAAGAAGTAGTAGAAGAGCCTGCCACTGAAGAAAAAGCAGAAAACAGCGAAGAGGAACAGGCAGATGAGACGGCAGCTTCCCTGAAGGAGAAGCAGGAACTATCAACTGAAGAAACGATAGAAGAAGAAAAAGAGGACATACAACATGAGGAATTGGCTGGTTTGGAAGGGGAATGGCTGAATTTAGAAGATGAAACAGGACACTTTATTTTTTTTGAGGTTAAATTAGGCAATGATAATAATACATTTCAAGTTATATACGATGATGATTTTCATTCTGATAAAACAGAAGTCAATTATGAAATTATCGACATAAATGATGGAGTAATAAAAGCAGAAGGAGATGTAGATTATGGAACAGGATCTACACTTATCATAGAACTATTAGAAAGTGATAGGCTTTTGTGGAAACAGCCATCAAGTGAAATATTTTTTGGCAAATTAGAAAATGGGTCATTTAAAGAAAGTGAAAATCAACCGAACGACGAACGAAATGAAACGGAATCCGGCAGTGAATCAAATATAGGATCTGCGTCAGAAGAAGCAGACTCCGAATCGGAAACAGATGCTGTGCCGGATACAGAATCAATAACTTTGGAGGAACAGCTGGTAGAAGAACTGATTCAATATGGGATTGAAAACGGCGGTACCCGTGACAGCTTTACATTTTACGAACAGGCCTGGGAAACCGGAGCGGATGGCAACCGGTATTATGTTATGACGGTTGGAGACGGTTCGAGAGTGACTACTTTCCATGGTGGAGAGGACGGGCATCTTTATTTCTTGAACCTGGATGCTTTCCCGGATGCGGAGACCGTAGAATATACGAGAGTGGACTCTTATTAAGCCTGTTAATTATTGAGTCCAACCAGAAAGAAAGATAAGCTATACTAACAAGTAGAAGAAAGGAGGCATAACATGGCAGTGGACATTTACAGCTATCCAGCCTGCAGCACCTGCAAAAAAGCAGAAAAGTGGCTGGAATCGCAGGAGGTACCATTTACAAAGCATCATATTGTAGAATCTACTCCCTCAGCAGAAGAAATTAAAAAACTTCATCACCTCAGCGGGTATCCGATCCAGAAATTTTTCAACACGAGTGGAAAGAAATACCGCGAACTGGGCCTCAAAGATAAAGTGAAAGAAGCGGAGAACGAGGAACTATATGATATTCTCGCCTCAGATGGTATGCTAATAAAAAGGCCTATCGTAACAGATGGGAGCCAGGTTACATTAGGGTTTAAAGAAGCGCTGTTTGAGGAAACGTGGAAACAGTAAAGATAATGAAAACTGGAGGAATGAATAATGAGCGTACCAACGGAATTGAAGTATTCACAGGAGCATGAGTGGGTAAAGACCGAAGGAGAAAAAGCAAGAGTCGGCATTACAGACTTTGCCCAGTCTGAGCTTGGAGACATCGTATTTGTTGAACTGCCGGAAGTAGGAGACGAAGTTCAGGCAGATGAACCTTTTGGAAGTGTAGAATCAGTAAAGACAGTTTCTGAACTATACGCGCCTATCAGCGGTAAGGTTGTTGAAGTGAATGAAACCCTGGACGATTCGCCGGAATTTGTAAATGAATCTCCTTATGAAAAGGCCTGGATGATTGTTGTAGAACCATCCGACAGCAGCCAGATCGATAACTTAATGTCTGCAGAAGCTTACGAGAAAATGGTAAGCGCAGAGTAAATCACGGTTACATAAGAAGCCCGCCTCTAAAGCAGAGGCGGGCTTCTTTTATTTGAAATAAACTACCCTCTTTTCTTTTTCGGCAATGTTCTATATATTAAAAGGAGTGAATTTCATTCGGTTGTCGAAATAAAACGGAGGCACTCTGATCATGAAGGGTATTGCGAGGGAATGGACTCATCAATTTAAGCATTACAATAAAAATGTACGTTTGTTCTTAATCGCTTCCGTGCTTTCCAACATGGGCATGGGAGTCTTTATGATTATGTATAACTACTATATAAGAGAACTCGGGTACCTGGATGATGTAAACGGACGGGTGATCGCGGCCCAGGCAACGGCTACAGCGATTGCACTGCTTCCTGCCGGCCTGCTGAGCGACCGTATCGGGCGGAAAAAAGTTATTATGGCCGGGGCCCTTATGCTTGGGGTGAGTCTGTTTCTTCGTTCCGTCGTGGAAGCAGAAGGCCTGCTGCTGGCGGGAGCGTTTTTAACAGGAGCGTTTATGTCTTTTGTGCAGGTTTCTTCCATTCCGCTGCTGGCTGAAAATTCCACGGAAAAGCAGCGCGTCCATTTATTCAGCTTTAATTTTGCATTAATTATGGTGGCGAACGTCATAGGAAATGGCATGGGAGGACTGATGAGTGACGGCGCCCGGATGCTGCTCGACTTTTCCGCTCTGCAGAGCCTGCGTCTTACTCTGCTGACAGGAGCCTGTTTAAGTTTTGCTGCTATATTTCCGGTATTGAAAATTAAAGAAGAACGCAGGCTGACGGTAACGAAGACCGGTGCCGGCTCTTTTAAGGAAATTTTACATACAAATCGGGCCGGTATCAAAATGATTGCCCTGTTTGCCGTGGCGCAGATGATTATCGGATTCGGCTCCGGACTTGTTATTCCGTACCTGAATTTGTATTTTACCGACCGCTTTGACGTAAGTTATACCGCCGTCGGCCTGATCCTGGCTTTAGGGCAGGGTATGACGGCTGTAGCATTTATGATAGGCCCGACGCTTGTCCAGAAAGTCGGGGAAGTACGTGCGGTAGTTATTTTACAGCTGAGTTCGCTTCCGTTTCTGCTTGTTACCGCCTACACGCAGAATATCTGGTTTGCGGTTATCGGTTTTTTATTCCGTCAGGCTTTAATGAACGCAGGGAACCCGATCCAGATGTCGTTAATGATGAGAAGCGTAGGGGATAATATTAAAGGCCTTGCCAACTCTATCGGGCAGATGGTATTTCAGCTGGGCTGGGCTGTAATGGGACCGGTATCGACGTCGATTGTACTCCTATACGGCCCATATTATGGATGGGCATGGGTATTTACGTTAACGTGTGCTCTCTATTTAACAGGGTCCATTTATTTCTATCTCGTGTTTAGAAAAGTCCCGCAGAGCAGTGATATATAAGCCCCGGCAAATGATTTGACACCCGGGCAGTCCCATGCTAAGCTTCGATTTGTACTCAATAACCTACATATGAAACACTCTTATCATGAGAGGTGGAGGGACTGGCCCTTTGAAGCCCGGCAACCGTCATTACATGTAATGAAATGGTGCCAATTCCTGCGAAGCATCCGCTTTGGCAGATGAGAGAAAGGAATGAACCGAGCCCTTTCTGCTTATGATAAAAGCTGAAGGGTATTTTCTTATGGTTAAATAAGGGAGTACGTATTTTTTAGCTGAATAAAGATTCTGTTCTAAGACCAAGTTATCTGGTATGATAAGTAAGGTTAATAAAGAAAAGAAACAGGGTGGGCATATGATAACACTAGAGAAACTATCGAAAATATTTTCTACATCCAATGGAGATATAACGGCAGTAGACAATATAGACTTAACGATAGATGAAGGAGAAATATTCGGCATTATCGGCTACAGCGGCGCAGGAAAAAGCACGCTCATCCGTCTGTTGAATATGCTTGAGAAACCGACATCTGGAAAAATTATTATTGCAGATAAAAACATGGCCGATCTGCAGGGGGCTTCCCTTCGGCAGGCACGTCAGGAAATCAGCATGATTTTTCAGCATTTTAATCTGCTCTGGTCGAGAACGGTCCGGGAGAACATAGCGTTTCCACTGGAAATAGCGAAGCATTCAAAAAAAGACAAAGATGCGAGAGTAAACGAATTAATAGAACTTGTCGGTCTCAGCGGCAGGGAAGATGCGTATCCGGCCCAGCTGAGCGGAGGCCAGAAGCAGCGTGTCGGCATTGCGAGAGCCCTTGCGAACAACCCTAAAGTACTGCTCTGCGACGAGGCAACGTCTGCGCTTGACCCTAAAACGACAGATTCTATTCTCGAGCTGTTAACGGATATTAATAAAAAGCTCGGATTGACTATTGTGCTGATCACTCATGAAATGCACGTAATCCGAAAAATATGCAACCGCGTTGCTGTGATGGAGAATGGAAAAGTAGTAGAGGAAGGGCAGGTTCTGGATGTGTTCAGGCAGCCCCGTGAAGAAATGACGAAAGAATTTGTCAAACAGATTACCGAGCCGGAAGAAACGATGGAAGCAATCCGGGAATTAATGAAGACCGGTGACGACAATCCTATTGTTAAAATTTCTTTTCTCGGCGAAGAAGCGGAGCAGCCTATCATGACAGATCTTATCCTGACATGCGGCGTTTCCGTCAATATTCTGCAGGGCAAAGTCTCCAAGACAAGGGATGGAAGCTACGGCACGTTATTCGTGCAGCTTAAAGGAAACCAGGAACAGCTCGACCACGCGCTGTCCTATTTGAAAGAGCAGCAGGTACAGACAGAGGTGATGACAGCTCATGAATGAACTATTTGAAAATGTAAACTGGGACAACATGTGGGAAGCCACGGTTGAAACACTGTATATGAGTGCTTTGGCCGTGCTGGCCACTTTTATTTTAGGTGTTCTGCTTGGTCTTGTTCTTTATATGACAGACAAAGGGAACATGTGGGAAAATAATCCGATTCATCTGGCAGCGGCGGCAATAGTAAACGTCTTCCGTTCCATTCCATTTATTATATTAATTATTCTGCTCGTTCCGTTTACGACTTTTATTGTCGGAACGATGCTTGGCCCGAGCGCGGCGCTTCCTGCTTTAGTAATAGGGGCAGCCCCGTTTTATGCAAGGCTTGTAGAAATTGGTCTTCGCGAAGTTGATAAAGGAGTCATTGAGGCTGCGCAGTCGATGGGAGCTAATCAGTGGCACATTATCTTTAAGGTCCTGATTCCTGAATCTCTACCTGCCTTGATATCCGGTATTACGGTTACAGCTATCACGCTTGTAAGCTATACGGCCATGGCTGGTGTTATCGGAGCCGGCGGCCTTGGTGACCTTGCTTTCCGGGAAGGGTTCCAGCGTAACAATTCAGATGTCACATTAGTAGCAACTGCCGCCATTCTCGTGATTGTTATGATCCTGCAGTGGATTGGCGACAGAATTATATACAGAATAGATAAAAGATAAAAGGGGAGAAAGTAAAATGAAAAAGGTTTGGATGCTTTCAGCATTATCATTAACAATTGTATTGGCAGCCTGCGGAGGCGGCGAAGAATCAGGTTCAGAAGAAGAACCAACGACGCTTACGGTAGGTGCTTCCAACGTACCTCACGCAGAAATTCTGGAATTTGCTTCCGATCAGCTTGAAGAAGAAGGCGTGGACCTGCAGATTGAAACATTTAACGACTACATCGTGCCGAACCAGGCACTCGCAGAAGAGGAAATTGACGCTAACTATTTCCAGCACGTGCCTTACTTTGAATCGCAGATTGAAGAAAATGACTATGACTTCGCCGATGCCGGTGCAATTCATATAGAGCCAATGGGCGTATATTCCCAGGATTATGACAGCCTCGAGGAACTGCCTGAAGGTGCTGAAGTGATCATGAGCAGCTCTGTTGCTGACCACGGCCGTATCCTGAGCATGCTTGAAGACGAAGGCGTTATTACAATGGAAGAAGATGCCGGCATTGAAGCAACGTTGGATGACATTGCAGAAAATCCAAAAGACATTCAGTTCAGTGCCAATGTAGAAGCAGCGACGCTTCCCCAGGCTTACCAGAACGGCGAAGGCGATGCCGTATTTATTAACTCCAACTATGCACTCGACAGCGACCTGAGCCCTAGCGAAGACGCTATCGCTATTGAAAGCGCTGAGGACAATCCTTACGCAAATATTATAGCGGTACGCAGCGGCGACGAAGATCGTGAAGAAATCCAGACGCTGGTGGATGTACTTCATTCCGATGAAGTGAAGTCATTTATTGAAGATGAATACGAAGGCGCGGTTCTTCCTGCTGAGGGCGAGAACGCTGAATAAAATACTGTTCCTTAACAGTTTATGTTTTAACAAAGCAATCTAGTTTGTTATACTAAAAACAATAAGGGGGGCTATCCTGAAAGAGAAAGCTTTTAGGCAGTCCTCCTTTTTGTATTCCGTTCGGATAAAGTAAAGTGTGTTTCTTGAACTCTGTTTACATTTGTTATAAACTGATAATGATAATAAAGTGAGAATGAGAAACCACTTTCTGTGGTTAAAATAAAGTTAATGGAGGTTTTTTTAATGTCAGCATCTACTCTTAAAATCGAAGATCTAACGGTTGAAATAGAAGGCTCAGAAATCATCAAGCACTTCAACCTTGAAATAAAAGGCGGGGAAATCCACGCTATCATGGGACCAAACGGTACCGGTAAGTCTACATTGGCTTCTGCTATCATGGGTCACCCAAAGTATGAAATCACTCACGGAAGCGTCATTCTTGATGGCGAAGACGTATTGGAAATGGAAGTGGATGAGCGTGCTAAAGCCGGCTTGTTCCTTGCAATGCAGTACCCAAGCGAAATCAGCGGCGTAACAAACGCAGACTTTATGCGCTCTGCTATTAATTCAAAGCGCGAAGAGGGCGACGAGATTTCCCTAATGAAGTTTATCCGCAAGATGGACGAAAAAATGGATAAGCTTGAAATGAATCAGGCATTTTCCCAGCGTTACCTGAACGAAGGTTTCTCCGGCGGAGAGAAAAAGCGTAATGAAATTCTTCAGCTTCTTATGCTGGAGCCGAAAATTGCAATTCTTGATGAAATTGACTCCGGTCTTGATATTGACGCCCTTCGTGTTGTATCCAACGGAATCAATGAAATGAAAAACGAAAGCTTTGGCTGCCTTATTATCACTCACTACCAGCGTCTTCTCAATTACATTACACCGGACAGAGTACACGTAATGATGCAGGGACGTATCGTTAAATCAGGTGGAGCGGAGCTTGCAGAACGCCTTGAGGCAGACGGTTATGACTGGATCAAAGAAGAACTGGGCATCGAAGACGAAAGAGTTGGAAACCAACAGAAAGCGTAAAGAAGGGAGGTCACTATCTTATGTCAGTAGAAACAAAATGGACGTTCGATGAACAGTACGTCAAAGAATTTTCCGAACAAAGAGAAGAACCGGAGTGGCTCAAAGAAGAAAGGCTTACGGCTTTTCGCCTAATTGAGAAACTCGAACTTCCGAAGCCGGAAAAAACAAAGATTACCAAATGGAACTTCACGGAGTTTAAGCACGTAGGAACAGAAGCAGGCACCGTTTCAAGCCTTTCTGATCTTCATGCAGATGTTCAAAAGCTTATTAACGTGACAGAAGAAGACCAGAACCTTCTTGTTGTAAGAGACGGAAAGCCTCTTTACTATAGTCTTTCAACAGAAGCAAAAGAAAAAGGCGTTATCTTTACTGATATCGCAACGGCAGCGAAAGAACACAGCGACCTGCTGAAAAAATATTTCATGGGTGATGCAGTAAAAGTGGATGAGAATAAGCTTACAGCTCTTCATACAGCTTTTCTAAGCGGCGGTGCATTCATTTACGTACCGAAAAACGTCCAGCTTGAAAAGCCTCTGCAGGCCGTATATTTCCAGGAAGATCCGGAAGCCGGCTTGTTCAACCATGTTGTATTGGCGACAGAAGATAACAGTGATGTAACGTACCTGGAAAACTACGTATCATTCAACAGTGAACAGGAATCAGCGGCGAATATTATTGCTGAAGTCTATGCAGGCCCGGCTTCGAAAGTATCCTTCGGCGCTGTAGACCATCTTGAAAAAGGGGTTACTACGTATGTGAACCGCCGTGGTGTTGCTGAAAAGGATGCCCGTATCGACTGGGCTTTAGGCCAGATGAACGACGGCAATACGCTGTCAGATAACACGACCATTTTAAGAGGAGACGGTTCCTACTCCGACGTGAAATCCGTATCGATCGGACGCGGCACGCAGTCTCAGGACTTCTGGACGCAGATCATTCACTTCGGTAAGCACTCAGACGGACAGATTCTTACTCACGGCGTTATGAAAGATTCCGCCCGTGCTATTTTCAACGGTATTTCGAAAATTGAACACGGCGCGACGAAATCAAACGGTGTACAGACAGAACGTGTGTTAATGCTCAGCGAGAAAGCCCGTGGAGATGCGAACCCAATTCTTCTTATCGATGAAGATGACGTAACGGCAGGACACGCAGCTTCCGTAGGACGTATTGACCCGCTTCAAATGTTCTACTTGATGAGCCGTGGTTTAAGCCGTCTTGAAGCCGAGCGCCTTATCATTCATGGTTTCCTTCAGCCGGTAGTTGCAGAGCTCCCTATCCAGGCTGTGAAAGATAGATTGACTGAGGTTATCGAAAGGAAAGTGTATTAAATGAACATTCAGGAGATCCGTCGCCAGTTCCCTATATTAAATGAACAGGTCAACGGTCACCCTCTTGTTTATCTTGACAGCGCGGCGACATCACAGAAGCCGCTGGCTGTTATTGAGAAAATAGATGAATATTACAGGAAGTACAATTCCAATGTGCACCGCGGCGTTCATACACTTGGCAGTATGGCAACCGATGGATACGAAGGAGCACGGGAGAAAGTCCGGAACTTTCTTCATGCGTCTTCTGTAGAAGAGATTATCTTCACCCGTGGCACAACAACAGCGATTAATATCGTAGCCCAGTCTTACGGCGAAGCCAACCTGCAGGAAGATGATGAAATTGTGCTCACCTATATGGAACATCACAGCAACATCATTCCCTGGCAGCAGACAGCCAAAAGAACCGGGGCAAAGCTGAAATACCTTCCAATGAACGAGGACGGCACGCTTTCTATGGCAGATGTAAAAGAAGCGGTCGGCCCGAAAACTAAAATCGTTGCGGTTACTCATGTTTCCAATGTACTCGGTACCGTGAATCCGGTTAAAGAGATCGCAGAAATCGCCCATGCCAATGACGCTGTTATTGTCGTGGACGGGGCGCAGGGAGCTCCGCATATCAAAGTAGATGTGCAGGACCTTAACTGTGACTTTTATGCTTTTTCCGGCCACAAAATGGGCGGACCTACCGGAATCGGTGTGCTGTACGGCAAAAAAGCACTCCTGAATAAAATGGAGCCTGTAGAGTTCGGCGGGGAAATGATCGATTTCGTCGGCCTGCATGAGTCCACCTGGAAAGAGCTTCCCTGGAAATTTGAAGGGGGAACCCCGATCATTGCAGGAGCTATTGGTCTTGGAGCGGCAATTGATTTTATTAACAGCATTGGATTTGATACAATAGAGTCACACGAAAAAGAACTTGCAGGCTACGCAATGGAAGTCTTGAGTAATGTAGATGGATTAACAATATACGGTCCGAAAGAACGAGCAGGTGTGGTCACATTTAATATGGATGATGTTCACCCGCACGATGTAGCAACCGTCCTTGATTCAGAAGGAATTGCTATCCGTGCCGGACACCATTGTGCCCAGCCTCTGATGAAATGGCTTGACGTAAGCTCTACTGCCCGTGCCAGCTTTTATATTTACAACACGAAGGAAGAAGTGGATCGTCTGGCCGAAGGGCTAATAAAAACAAAGGAGTATTTTGGTGATGTCTTCGCATAATAATCTTGATACTCTCTACCGCCAGGTTATTATGGATCATTACAAGAATCCCAGAAACCGCGGAGAGCTGGAAAACGAAACGCTTCACGTCAATATGAACAACCCTACCTGCGGCGACCGTATTCAGCTTCAGCTGGAGGTAGAGGACGGCCTGATCAAAAACGCCAGCTTCATCGGAGAAGGCTGCTCCATCAGTTTGTCATCCGCTTCAATGATGACAGATATTGTTAAAGGCAAATCCATTGAGGATGCGCTGGAGCTTTCTGCTATTTTCTCGGATATGATGCTTGGAAAAGACTACGAAGAAGGCAAGTTTGACCTTGGCGATATTGAAGCTCTCCAGGGAGTCACAAAGTTTCCAGCACGTATTAAGTGTGCTACACTTGCGTGGAAGGCAATGGAAAAAGGTATTGATGAAAACGGGCAGAACGAATAGCCCTGCATATAAAGCACGAAAGCAAGGGGCGCATAAGCCCCTGCTAACCTAAGGGAGGTATTCAAATGGCAAAAAAAATGCCGGAACTAGGAGATTACCAATATGGATTCGCCGATCGTGACGTATCCATTTTCCGCTCTGAGCGTGGACTAACGGAAGCAGTGGTTCGTGAGATTTCTTCAATTAAGGACGAGCCGCAGTGGATGCTGGACTTCCGCTTGAAATCATTGGCTCAGTTTTACAAAATGCCAATGCCGCAGTGGGGCGGAGACCTTACAGGCCTCGTATTCGACGATATTACGTATTACGTGAAGCCTTCGGAGCGTTCTGAAACATCTTGGGACGAAGTACCCGAAGAGATCAAGAATACGTTTGATAAGCTTGGTATTCCTGAAGCAGAGCAGAAGTATCTTGCTGGTGTATCTGCGCAGTATGAATCAGAAGTGGTTTATCACAGCATGAAGCAGGAACTGACAGATCAGGGAATCGTCTTTAAAGACACCGATACGGCTCTTAAAGAAAACGAAGACCTTTTCCGTGAGCACTTCGGTAAAACGATTCCACCATCAGACAACAAGTTCGCAGCGCTTAACTCGGCCGTATGGTCCGGCGGATCGTTCATCTACGTGCCAAAAGGCGCAAAAGTAGATACCCCGCTTCAGGCATATTTCCGTATTAACTCTGAAAACATGGGACAGTTCGAAAGAACGCTCATTATTGCAGATGAAGACAGCTCCGTACACTATGTAGAAGGCTGTACAGCTCCTGTCTATACGACAAGTTCCCTTCACAGTGCCGTTGTTGAAATTATCGTTAAGAAGAACGCCTACTGCCGTTACACGACAATCCAGAACTGGTCTTCCAACATCTATAACCTCGTAACAAAAAGAGCGGTATGTGATGAAGGCGCCACAATGGAATGGGTGGATGGCAACATCGGCTCTAAGCTTACGATGAAATACCCTGCTGTTATTATGCGCGGCGAAGGCGCAAAGGGAACAATCCTTTCCATCGCCATCGCAGGCAAAGGACAGCACCAGGATGCAGGCGCAAAAGTAACGCACCTGGCACCAAACTGTTCCTCTACGATTGTATCGAAGTCGATTTCCAAGCACGGCGGTAAAGTAACCTACCGCGGTATTGCTCACTTCGGACGCAGATCAGCCGGCTCTTTCTCCAAGATTGAGTGCGATACGCTGATCATGGACAACCAGTCCACGTCAGATACAATTCCTTATAATGAAATTCTTAACAACAATATTACGCTTGAACACGAAGCGACGGTTTCAAAAGTATCAGAAGAGCAGCTCTTCTATCTAATGAGCCGCGGTGTCTCCGAGCAGGAAGCTACAGAAATGATCGTAATGGGCTTTATCGAGCCGTTCACGAAAGAGCTTCCAATGGAGTACGCTGTAGAAATGAACCGTTTGATCAGCTTCGAAATGGAAGGATCCATCGGTTAATCGTTTCTTATCACTTAGAACCGGCCTCTTACAAGAGGCCGGTTTTTTATATGCCGGGCGGTTGAAGTCAAATAGAAACGGCACGCTGTCGTGTTTTCTTTCCGTCGAAAAGGGCTATGAGAAAGGAAAGGAATACAGATAAAGTGAAGGAGGAGCAGCGATGATTATCACAGGACTCACAGGGTGGGGAGATCATGTGTCTTTGTATCCAAAGGGAATAAAACCCGGTGAAAAACTGGCGGAGTATGCCGGGCATTTCCCAACGGTGGAAGTAGATGCAGCCTTTTATGCGGTGCAGCCCAGGAAAAATTATGATAAGTGGATACGAGACACCCCGGACCGTTTTTCTTTTATTGTAAAAGCCTACCAGGGCATTACAGGGCACGAGCGGGGGGAGATACCCTTTGCTTCTAAAGAAGAAATGTTTAAAGCTTATGCAGATTCCGTCCGTCCGGTCATGGAGTCGGGTAAATTGGGGATGGTGCTGTGCCAGTTCCCGCCCTGGTTCGAGTGCAATAAAGAGAATGTCGAGTATCTTCGTTACGTACGGGAGCAGCTGGCTGCCTTTCCGTGCGCGCTGGAATTCAGGCATCAGTCCTGGTTCGAACCGGAGTTCAAGGAAAGAACGCTGGAATTTATGAAAGACGAGGAATGGATTCACAGCATCTGCGACGAACCGCAGATCGAAGGCGGTTCCGTTCCGATTGTGATGCATCCCACGCATAAAGAAAAAACACTTGTACGTCTGCACGGCAGAAATATAGAAGCATGGAAAAAGCCGGCCAAAGGTGAAAAGTGGCGGGAAATCCGTTACTTGTATGATTACAATGATACTGAACTGAATGAATGGAAAGAGCGCGTGAAAACGCTGGAGAAAACATCTGAAAATATTTATGTAGTCTTTAATAACAATTCCGGACGCCATGCAGCACCTAACGCCAAGCGTTTTTTGGAACTGGCGGATATTTCGTACGACGGGCTGGCGCCCCGCCAGATTTCCCTATTCGATCAAGGCGATTTCTCTTAAAAAATGGTATCATAATAAAAGAATGCAGGATAAGCTGCAAAAGCAGCTGAAGAAAGAAGGATGCTATGGATTGGTTACTGCTGGTCGTATTGGGCCTCGTGGCTGGAACATTTGGAAGCCTTCTTGGACTGGGCGGCGGTATTATTGTCGTGCCGGCCCTGCTGGTGATGAGTGACATTATTCCCTCTTTTGCAGGTGTAACTCCCCAGACAGCCGTAGGCACCTCTTTATTAATTATGATTTTCACCGGGTTGTCATCTACCATTTCGTACACAAAGCAAAAGGTTATTGATATGAAATCCGGCTTTATTTTTTTTGCAGGAAGCGGGCCGGGCGCTTTATTTGGCGTCTGGCTGAATAAAGGCATGGAAACGAATGTATTTCTCATTATCTTTGGCTTGTTTATGCTGTTTATTGCATTTATTTTATTTATCCGCAATTATTTAAAACCGCTGCCGGTCAAGCGTACATCCATTAAGCGGGAGTACATAACAGAACTGGGAGAAAAGCAGGAATACGGATTTTCGCTCGGACTGGGTTTGAGCATCGCGTTTGCCGTAGGAACCCTATCGGGTCTGTTCGGTATTGGCGGCGGCTCCCTGATGGTGCCGGCGATGATTCTTTTGTTTGGATTCCCCCCGCACGTGGCGGTGGCGACTTCTATGTTTATGATTTTATTTTCCTCTATGGTAAGCTCGATTTCACATATATCACTGGGGAATGTAGAATGGCTTTATTCCCTTGCTCTCATTCCGGGAGCATGGTTTGGAGCCACTATTGGAGCTGCCATTAATAAACGATTGAAAAGCAATACCCTGATTATTCTGCTGAGGTTCTTTTTAATTATTATTGCCTTTCGGCTGATCTGGCAGGGTATTCAGGGGATGTAGAGAGAATAGTTGATAGGAGAAGGCGGTGTAGCAGGGTGTCAGCAATTGTCCCCATCACGATATATCATACCAATGATCTGCACAGTGATTTAACCCAGTGGACCTCCGCCGTTTCTTACTTAAAAGCGCAGCGGCGGTTTCATGATAAAAAAAAGGAAACAGCTTTGTTTTTTGATATAGGCGACCATGCCGACCGCTCCCATATGGTAACAGAAGCCACCAGAGGAAAAGGGAACGTGGAGCTTCTAAATGAAGCGGAAGTTTCGCATGTAACGATAGGAAACAATGAGGGGATTACCTTTTCAAGGCAGGAATTGGAATGCCTCTATGCAGAAGCTGATTTTAAGGTTCTGCTGGCAAATTTGTTTGATGAACAGGGGAAACGGCCGAACTGGGCGGTTCCTTATGACATCATTGAAACAAAGGAAGGCGTGAAGCTGGGACTGATCGGCATTACGATTCCTTTTTACCCGTTTTACAATGAGCTGGGCTGGGATATCCAGGACCCATTAGTGCTGCTTCCCGGTATTCTGGAAGAAGTGAAAAAACAGTCGGATATTATTGTTCTCCTTTCTCATATGGGGCTGGATTATGATGAAGAAATAGCAGAATCGTTTCCGGATATCGACGTTATTCTCGGGGCCCACACTCACCATCTCTTAAAAGAATCAGAAATCATTAACCAGTCGCTTGTAGCGCAGTGCGGAAAAAATGCCTATTATGTAGGACAGGTGGACCTGGAGTTCGATACGAAAAAAAGAGAATTAGTTTCAAAAAAAGGGTACGCGGTCGATGTAAGCCATGAACCGCCCTCCCCGGAAACGGCTGCGCTGCTGAACCGGCTGGAAACTGAGGCAAAAGCAGAGATGCATGAGGAAATAGCCCGGATTCCGTCGGCCCTTCCCGTTTCCTGGACCGAGCCGTCTCCTTTTGCCGATTTACTGGCGGAGGGCCTTCGGGACTGGTGCCAGACGGATCTGGCTCTAATAAATTCGGGGCTTCTGCTGGAGTCGCTGGATCCCGGCTCTGTTACGAAGGAAGACATTCACCGGCTCTGTCCGCATCCGATTAATCCAGCGGTTATTGAAATATCAGGTGCCGTACTCAAAGAGTCGATCCATGCGGCCTATACCCAAAAGATGATCCATCTCCCTTTAAAAGGACTCGGTTTCCGGGGGATTAAGCTCGGCGTGCTCGCCTTCAGCGGCATTACCGTAGAAATGGGCGCAGCGGGTGGAGAGTCTTACGTGAAAAAGATAAAGATTCAGGGCACAGACATTGAAAACAAAAAAATGTACCGCCTGGCAGCTCCAGATATGTTCACATTTGGACCGCTGTATCCCGGGATGTCCCAGGCCAGGCATAAGAAATACTTTATGCCGGAAATGATGAGAGACGTGCTTCAATTCATACTGGAAAAGAAATACTCATAAAAGGCAGGTAGGTAGTATGAAACAATATTTAGATTTATGCAGTCACATTTTGGAACATGGGGCAGAGAAAAGCGATCGCACCGGAACCGGGACGATCAGTACGTTTGGCTATCAGATGCGTTATTCGCTGGAGGACAGTTTTCCCGTTCTGACAACCAAAAAACTTCACCTGCGTTCGATTATCCATGAACTGCTCTGGTTTTTAAAAGGTGATACCAATATCGAGTATTTAAAAGAAAACAACGTCCGCATCTGGAACGAATGGGCAGACGAAAGCGGCGACCTGGGTCCGGTATACGGCAAACAGTGGCGTTCGTGGGAAGGTGCCAACGGGCGGACAGTGGACCAGATTTCCGATGTGATCAGACAGATTAAGGAAAATCCGGATTCGCGCCGGCTTATTGTCAACGCCTGGAACGTGGCAGAAATTGATGATATGGCTTTGGCCCCGTGCCACTGTTTGTTTCAGTTTTACGTAAACGACGGCAAGCTCTCCTGCCAGTTGTATCAGCGCAGCGCAGACGTGTTTCTCGGAGTGCCGTTTAACATTGCAAGCTATGCCCTGTTAACAAAAATGATTGCCCAGGTAACCGGCCTGCAGGCACATGAGTTTATTCATACGCTTGGGGATGCCCACATTTACAGCAACCATTTGGATCAAGTGAAGCTTCAGTTAACAAGGGACACAAAAGAACTTCCACAGATGAAAATAAACCCTGATGTGACATCGATTTTTGATTTCACGATTGATGACTTTGAATTAACCGGCTACGATCCGCATCCTCACATTAAAGGGGAGGTTTCTGTATGATTTCATTCGTTGCTGCTATGGATCAGAACCGTCTCATCGGAAAAGACAATGAACTGCCGTGGCATCTTCCCGTCGATTTGAAACACTTTAAGAAAGTGACAAGCGGCGGAACGATTGTGATGGGGCGCAAAACGTTTGAATCGATTGGAAAGCCGCTTCCGAATCGAAAAAATATTATTGTAACAAAAAATAAAACATTTCAGGCAGACGGTTGTGAAGTCCTTCATTCCCTGGAGGAAGTACAGCAGCTCGGTGAAAAAGCAGAAGAATTTTTTGTTATCGGCGGTGCGGAAATTTTTAAGGCCTGCCTGCCGTACGCGGATAAAATGTATTTAACCCATATTGATGAATCGTTTGAAGGAGATACATTTTTTCCGGAGTGGAATACGGCAGAGTGGGAAAAGCTTGAGGAAGAGCAGGGCGTGCTTGATGAAAAAAACAAGCATCCCCACCGATTTATTACGTGGAAAAAAGTTTAATAAAACAGCATGGAAATAAATAAAGCAGAAAAAGCCTTTCCGAAAGGAAGGCTTTTTCCAATTTAAAAATATTTTGACAAATTCAAAAATAAAAATTATAATAAAATAACGAATTATCAGACAAAAGTTCTAGGAAGGAGGTTGCTCCAGCAGTAAATATTTTAACAGCGGAGACGATGTATACTTAAAAAGAAAGCGTAATGTTTTCTGAATATTCTATACAGAAAGTCAGAAAGTCAAGAAAACAAAGGGGGAACACATGATGGAAGCCAGAGAACAATGGGGTACAAGAGCAGGCTTTATCATGGCTGCGATTGGCTCAGCCATCGGGCTCGGTAATATTTGGCGCTTTCCTGCAGTAGCCTATGACGGCGGCGGCGGAGCCTTTTTCATACCATATCTTATCGCACTTCTAACAGCGGGTATTCCGCTATTGATCATGGAATTTACGATTGGCCATAAATACCGGGGCTCGGCTCCACTGAGCTATTCCCGCATGAACAAAAAAGCAGAATGGATTGGCTGGTGGGCGGTATTTGTCGCCTTTGTCATTTCCACCTACTATTCTGTAATTATTGCCTGGGCGATGAGCTACAGCGTTTTTGCCCTCAATCAATCGTGGGGGGACGACACAGAAGGATTTCTATTTGGGGAATACCTGCAGGTGGCGGATGCAGGCCAGATTGGAAGCCTTGTACCGGGAGTGCTTATCCCGCTTATTATCGTATGGGTCATCACGCTCGGCGTTCTGTTTAGAGGCGTCCAGCGCGGCATAGAGATTGCCAACCGTATTTTCATTCCGACCCTGGTCATTATCTTCTTAATTATATGTATTCGTGCTGTGACGCTTCCTGGGGCTGCTTTAGGCCTGCAGGCATTCTTCCAGCCGGATTTCAGCGCTATTACATCCGGCGAGGTATGGGTGGCAGCCTACGGGCAGATATTCTTTAGTTTATCGATTGCTTTTGCAATCATGATCACCTACTCGAGTTATCTTCCTAAAAAGTCTGACATTACAAATAACGCCTTTATTACCGGATTTAGTAACTCGAGTTTTGAACTGCTGGCTGGTATCGGCGTATTCGCCGCACTTGGTTTCATGGCTACGCAGGCAGGAGTCGGGGTAGATGAAGTAGTAGCAGGAGGTATCGGTCTCGCCTTTGTTGTCTTCCCGCAGATCATTAATGCGTTCCCTGCATTAAGCGGCCTGTTTGGATTCCTTTTCTTCCTGTCGCTCGTTCTGGCAGGACTGAGCTCCCTGATTTCTATTTCGGAAACATACGTAAAAGGAATCTCTGAGAAATTCAATATTTCCAGAGCGAAATCCGTGGCCATAGGCGGCGGAGCAGCAGCTCTTATTTCCTTGATTTTCGCCACAAACGGTGGAATTAACTTCCTGGATGCTGCCGATTACTTCATTAACCAATTCGGTGTCGCACTCATTGGTCTTGTGGAAGTTATTGTAGTCGCCTGGTTCCTCCGTAAGCTTCCGGAATTTCAGGAGCATGCGAATGGCGTATCTGATATTCCAGTCGGTTTATGGTGGAGAGTATGTCTGGGTATCATTACGCCGATTATCCTTGGGTACATGATGTTCAGCTTGTTTGTACAGAACCTGTTCCGTCAGTTTGATACGGAAACAGGAAACTATGAAGGATACGCGAATTCCTTTATTGTCTTCAGCGGCTGGTCGGTTGCACTCTTTGCTCTTGCTGCTGGTGTTGTTCTTTCGTTGGTCAAGTGGAAAAACAAACCTGAATTAGCACGTAGAGATGAAGGAGGTAAAAAATAATGACAGCCGGTGCGATTATCATGATGATTATAGGCATAGTAATTATTTGGGGAGGTCTTGCAGGCAGTTTACTGTACGCAAGAACAGTTTCCAAAAGAAAATAAATAACAGGCAGCTGCTTGCTTTATAAGCGGTTGCTTTTTTTATGCAGAAAAGGAAAAAAACAATCAACTGAAAAATAAACGGTACATTTGTCGAGGCAGTATAGAACATGTTAAAGTATTAATATCAAAGACTTCTTTGACAGGGTACGATGGTTTATAATGAGGTTGAGGAAAAAATGGGGAGTGAGCGGTTTGGCAAAAACAGAAGAATATCTTCGTAAGCCGGAATGGCTGAAGATTAAATTAAATACAAATGAATCTTATAAGGGTCTTAAGAAAATGATGCGTGAAAAAAACCTTCATACCGTATGTGAGGAAGCGCGCTGTCCGAACATCCATGAGTGCTGGTCAGAAAGAAAAACAGCAACATTTATGATCCTTGGCGACGTTTGTACACGTGCCTGCCGCTTTTGTGCGGTAAATACCGGACTGCCAAATGAACTGGACTGGCAGGAGCCCGAGCGTGTTGCTGAGTCAGTGGAGCAGATGGGACTTAAGCACGTTGTTATTACGGCTGTAGCAAGAGATGATCTTAAAGACGGCGGATCTGCCGTTTTCGCAGAAACAGTCAGAGCTGTGCGCCGCAGAAATCCTAACACGACGATCGAAGTTCTTCCATCTGACATGATGGGTGTGCAGGAGAACCTGGAGGCGCTGATGGAAGCCCGCCCGAATATTTTGAACCACAACATTGAAACGGTAAGACGGTTGACGCCAAGAGTCCGCGCCAGAGCTACATACGAGCGTTCTCTTGAATTCCTGCAGCGTTCCAAAGAGATCCACCCGGATATTCCAACCAAGTCAAGTCTGATGATCGGTCTTGGGGAAACAGACGAAGAAATTATTGAAACAATGGATGATCTTCGTGCGCATAATATTGATATTATGACGATCGGCCAGTATCTTCAGCCGACGAAGAAGCATTTAAAAGTGAAAAAATACTACACTCCTGAAGAATTTGCCAACTTTAAGGAAATTGCGATGGAAAAAGGCTTCAGCCACTGTGAAGCCGGTCCGCTTGTCCGTTCGTCCTATCACGCAGATGAGCAGGTTAATAAAGCACAAGTTCATGAAGAAGCAAATAAGTATAAACAGGCCGAATAATTAATATGTGACCGGTTCCCTTCAACGGGAGCCGGTTTTTATAAAAGGAGGGAATGTAATGGTCGAAGTCCAGGGCTATACGTACGAAGTGGTCGAAGAAAACAGGTCCGGCTGGAACGAAGAAGTGTTTGTAGAACGTTACAGTGAAGTGCTTCATAAATACGACTATATCCTGGGAGACTGGGGGCACGAACAGCTCCGCCTGCGTGGTTTTTTTGAAGATTCACGAAAAAAAGTGTCCTACGATATGAAAATCAGCACCCTCCACGATTATCTGCTGGAGTACTGCAACTTTGGCTGTGCTTATTTTGTAGTCAAAAAGCAGAAGAAGCAGGAAAAGCCGGAAGTAGAAAAAGAAGAAACAGAAGAAACAGAAGAAGTAAACTCATAAGAAAAGAAAGCCACCGCAGCAGCGGAGGCTTTCTTTTCTGTTATGTTAATATTCTACAATGGCTTCCAACAAAAAAGCCCGTAGTTCTTCGGCTGTTTCTTCATCAATCTGATACGCATCTTCGAGAAGACCCTGCTCTTCGAGGTCATCCACTCCTAAAAGGGCAAAGCGCTGGGTACGCATATCCAGGACTACCTGCTTTCCATAATAACGTTCTGTAGACACAAGAGCCAGGTCAAATCGTTCATCATTATCGCCCATAAAGCTGACGAATCGGACGCTTGATTCTTCTTCTTCATCATGAAGGAAAAAACGGTCGCTCATAATAGTATTCTCCTTTACTCGTCATCTGCAAGCAGATGCGGTTTATTCTGCAGGTGGTGATGTGCTTTAATATAACGCACTGTTTTAGTTTTGGCACGCATGACAATCGAATCCGTTTCCACAAGGTCTCCGCCAAGAAAGCGAACGCCTTCGAGCAGTTCCCCGGATGAAACGCCGGTCGCAGCAAAAATAGCATCGTCCCCTTTAACCAGGTCATCCAGATACAGAAGCTGGCGGGGATCTGCCAGACCCATCGCGATACAGCGCTGTTCTTCCTCTTCGTTATCCGGAACAAGACGGGCCTGCATGTCGCCGCCTAATGCTTTAATGGCAGCCGCGGAAATCACGCCTTCCGGTGCGCCGCCTGTGCCGACAAACAGGTCAATGCCGGTCTGGGGGAGGGATGTGGCAATAGATGCGCCGACATCTCCGTCACCGAACAATTTAACACGTGAACCCTTGGCGCGGACCCGGTCAATAATATCCTGGTGACGCTCCCGGTCCTGAATAATAACCGTGACGTCGCGGGTACGTTTATTATTCATTTTGGCTACAATATCGATCGTTTTTTCAATAGGGTCATCGAGTCTTACGAGTCCGGCTGCCTCCGGTCCGACCACAAGCTTCTCCATATACATATCAGGAGCATGAAGCAGGGTGCCGCGGTCCCCTAAAGCCAGAACGGCCATAGCATTGCCGCGGCCGTTGGCCACAATATTTGTTCCTTCAAGCGGGTCAACAGCGATGTCTACTTCCGGTCCGTTGCCATTGCCGACCTCTTCGCCAATGTAGAGCATAGGGGCTTCATCAAGCTCTCCTTCTCCAATGACGACGGTTCCCTTGCAGCTGACCGAATCAAAAATCAGCCGCATGGCGGAAGTGGCTGCATCATCAGCTTCTATTTTTTTACCTCGTCCCATCCACTGTGCTGAGGAAATAGCCGCAGCCTCGGTCACTCTAATTACTTCTAAAGCAAGCTCTCTATCCATACTTTCTCTCCTTTTATGTACTATCTCTTATAAAAACAAACTATAATCAGCATTCTTTATCCTATCATATTATCGAGGGTTTGCGCGTCATGCGGTTTGAAAACCTCCTGTGATATACTAGTTTTATTATGGAAAAAAGGCACAGGGGGGATGAACAATGTATTTTGTGGATCGACAGAAAATTGAAGCCCAGCTGGCTTATATAGAGTCTTTGTATGAAGCAGTCACGTCTTTTCAGTCAATGGGGGACATAATTCAGCGTCTTGCTCTGGAACGGTTGGCACAGGGGTGGATTGAAGCGGTTATTGATACGGGTAACCAGATGATTGATGGCTTCATAATGAGAGATCCGGGCAGCTACGAAGATATTCTGGCAATTTTGGAAGACGAAAAGGTAATTCCGGAAGACGTATTTGCAGGACTTACCCGGCTGATTAAGCTTAGAAAAACGCTGACCCGGGATTATATAGAAATAGACCATGACGCCTTATGGACAAACGTCCAGGCGGAAGCTGAATACGTAAAGAAATTTCCGGAGTGCGTACGCACTTATATCGATAAAGAACTCGGGCCGGTGTCTGCCTTTCTGCCGGAAAATAAACAGGATAAGAAATAGGAGAGATACTGCATGAAAGCTTATGAAGGATATATGCTTGATTTAGATGGAACCGTATATAGAGGAAAAGAGCCGATACCGGAAGCGATAGCTTTTATTCATCAATTAAAAGAGGCCGGTCTTCCTTATTTGTTTATAACCAATAATTCCTCTGCCACTCCGGAAGAGGTCAGCCGTAAGCTCCAGGCATTTAATGTGCCGGCAGAACCGGCACAGGTCTGGACGACCGCTCTTGCAGCTGCAGCTTATGTAAAAGCTGGTCCCGCTCCGCATACTGCTTATATTATAGGAGAAACAGGACTGCTGCAGGCGATGGAAGAAGCAGGAGTGGAGTATACAGAAGAGAACCCGGCGTACGTGGTAATGGGAATAGACCGGGGAATTACTTATGAAAAGCTGGCAAAGGCGGCCCTGGCCGTAAGAAATGGTGCTGTTTTTGTTTCAACAAACAGTGACAAAGCTCTTCCTACGGAAAGAGGATTTCTGCCGGGAAACGGAGCGTTTACCTCTGTCGTACAGACAGCCACCGGACAGGATCCGGTCTTTATCGGAAAGCCGGAACGCGTTATTATAGAACAAGCCCTCTATATACTCGGTACACCGCTCGAAAAAACGGTCTTGATTGGAGACAACTACGATACAGATATACTAGCCGGCATTCGAAGCGGCATGGACACGATTCACGTGCAGACAGGTATTACAAGCCTGGAAGAAATTCAGCAGAAAACGGCTCTGCCCTCTTACAGTATACAGAGCATGGCAGACTGGACGCTTCAAGAGAACACAGAAGAAAAAAGCGATAAGAAGTAATCTATAAATGTCCTTTATAAAAAGACATATGTTTCCCCCTTGTAAACATACAGGGTAATTCGTTACAATGGACAATATACCTTTAAGAACAGAGAGAACGAAGCAGTCAGTGGTGAGGAGTGGAGAGAATGAGCAAGGATATACAAATTGGGTTATTAGGATCAGGAACGGTAGGAACTGGGGTTCTGCAGATTATTAAAGATCATCAAAAAGATTTAGCACATCAGGTGGGCTCCGGCATTAAGGTGAAAAGAGTACTTGTCCGGGATATGGACAAGTACAAAGATATAGAAAATGCAGATCAGCTTCTCACCGACAGAGTAGAAGATATTCTGGAAGATAAAGAGATTAAAGTGGTTATTGAAGTAATGGGCGGAATTGATGAAGCAAAAGACTACATCATCCGTGCGTTAAAAAATAAAAAAAATGTCGTCACGGCAAACAAAGATTTGATTGCCCTTCACGGAGCAGAGCTTGTGAAAATCGCATCGGAAAACAACTGCGATTTATTTTATGAAGCAAGTGTTGCCGGCGGTATTCCGATTATACGCGGACTTACCGAAGGCCTGTCCTCGGACCGCATTTCCCAGATGATGGGAATTGTGAATGGAACAACGAATTATATTCTAACAAAAATGAGCCAGGACGGACGCGCCTACGACGATGTATTGGCTGAAGCCCAGGCACTCGGGTTTGCTGAAAGTGATCCAACTTCCGATGTGGAAGGACTCGATGCCGCCCGGAAAATGGCTATTCTTGCCTCGCTTGGTTTTTCCATGGATGTAGAGCTTGAAGACGTGGATGTCCGGGGCATTACTACCGTAACGATTGATGATATTAAATATGCCGAACAAATGGGCTATGCATTAAAACTGATCGGTCTTGCAAAACGGGATGGAGAGCGGATTGAATTGACGGTACAGCCTATGCTCCTGCCGGCTAAACACCCGCTTTCTTCCGTCCACGATGAATATAATGCGGTATATGTATACGGAGATGCTATTGGAGAAACAATGTTTTACGGACCAGGTGCCGGTTCCCTTCCAACAGCGACAGCTATCGTTTCCGACCTGGTAACGGTAGTGAAGAACATGAAGCTTGGTGTCAGCGGCAGAAGCATTGTTCCTCCGTTGTACCATAAACAGCTGAAAACGCACGATGAAGTACGGTCCAAATACTTTATCCGCCTGCACGTAAAAGATGAAACAGGTACGTTCGCTGCCTTGACTTCTGTTTTTGCCAAAGAAAATGTAAGCTTTGAGAAATTAATGCAGTGGCCGATTGAGCACCAGATCGCTGAAGTAGCAGTGATTACACATACGACTACCAAGTCCGTATATGAAAGAATTTTTGCAGAACTGGAAAAAATGGACGTGGTTGTAGCTGTTAAAAGCAGTTATCGTGTCGAGGGAGGAAACGCAGAATGAGCAGTTGGAAAGGCCTATTGGAAACGTATAAAGAATTTTTGCCGGTAACAGAAGATACACCTCTTTTATCTTTACGGGAGGGAAACACGCCTCTTATTCCACTGGAAAAGCTATCAAAAGAGTGGGGCGTGGAAATTCACGTCAAAACCGAAGGCACCAACCCTACCGGTTCTTTTAAGGACCGCGGAATGGTTATGGCGGTAGCCAAGGCGAAAGAAGAAGGCAGCAAAGCCATCATCTGCGCCTCCACAGGAAATACATCAGCGGCGGCGGCCGCTTACGGCGCCCGGGCAGGTCTTCGCTGTATCGTTGTTATTCCCGAGGGGAAAATTGCCCTCGGAAAGCTGGCGCAGGCTGTTATGTACGGCGCGGAAGTGTTTGAAATTCAGGGAAACTTTGACAACGCCCTTGAAATCGTAAAGCTTATCAGTGATAAAGAACCGATTACGCTCGTTAATTCCGTGAATCCCTACCGGATTGAAGGCCAGAAAACGGCTGCCTTTGAAGTGTGCGAACAGCTTGGACAGGCACCGGACGTTCTGGCGATCCCCGTCGGCAACGCTGGTAATATTACAGCGTATTGGAAAGGGTTTAAAGAATATCACGAGAGAAACGGCACCGGCCTTCCGCAGATGCGCGGATTTGAAGCAGAAGGATCAGCCGCGATTGTCAGAAATGAAATTATTGAAGAACCGGAAACCATTGCTACGGCTATCCGCATCGGAAATCCGGCCAGCTGGACAAAAGCTGTTACAGCAGTTAATCAATCCAACGGAAAAATTGATATGGTAACAGATGAAGAAATACTGGAAGCGTATCAGCTGCTTGCCCAGACGGAGGGCGTCTTTGCAGAGCCTGCTTCGTGTGCGTCCATAGCTGGTTTGAAAAAGCAGATTGAAAGCGGTGAAATCGCTAAAGGATCCAAAGTAGTGTGCGTACTCACTGGAAACGGTCTGAAAGATCCAAGTACCGCTATTGATACGATTACGGTTAAGCCTACTGTGCTGCCAAACAGCCGGGAGGCCTTCCTCGAACAAATTAAAGGAGGTGTCGTAAGTGAGGGGTGAAAAGTTGGTCGTCACTGTACCAGCGAGCTCTGCTAACCTGGGTCCGGGTTTTGACTCTATCGGCCTGGCGGTTGACCGTTATTTAACGATGGAGGTTACCCTTGCAGAAGAGTGGTCTTTTACATCGGACTCAGCTGAATTAGAAGGCATTCCTTCAGGGAAAGACAACCTTATCTATATTGTTGCAGAGACACTGGCCAAGGAGCTTAACAAAGAGCTGCCCGCCTGCCGTGTGCATATGACGAGCAATATCCCGCTTGCAAGAGGCCTTGGAAGCAGTGCAGCGGCTATCATTGCCGGAATCGAAATGACTGACCAGGTAACGTCCGCCGGTATGACAAAAGAAGAAAAAATGCGGTTTGCCAGCATCTGGGAAGGGCATCCTGATAATGTAGGGCCGTGCCTCTATGGTGGGCTTATTATTGGTGCCCATAGTAACGATGCAACGAGTATGGTCCACGCCGGCGTGCCGGATATTGATATTGTGATTGCAGTTCCAGAGCAGGAATTGATGACAAAAAAAGCCAGAGGTATTCTGCCGGCGCAGCTGCCGTATAAAGATGCGATCAAAGGCAGCGCAGTGAGCAATGTGCTGACAGCCGGCATTCTGACCGGTAACTGGGAACTTGTCGGCGATATGATGGTACGCGACGTGTTTCACCACCCTTACCGGGCCGGTCTCGTACCGGGACTGATGGATATTATGCAGGAGGCAAAGGCATATGGTGCCCACGGGGCAGCGCTGAGCGGTGCCGGTCCTACTGTGTTGTGTATCGTCCCTAAAGGAGACGGGGAAAAAGTAAGAAAGAAAATCCAGAAGGACTATCCCGATTTTGACGTGCAGATTGCAGCACCGGACGAAAAGGGATCACAGGTTTTCTATGTGAAATCAGATGCAGGAGCAGGCATTCCATCCTAACGAAAAAGAGTACGTTCCCGATAGGGAGCGTACTCTTTTGATTCGTCAAAGCAATAACCTTTTATGAAGGAGTGCTTAAAATACCTGCTCTATTTCGACAACGCCTGGTACTTCTTCCAGAAGCGCGCGCTCGATTCCTGCTTTAAGAGTAATCGTTGAAGAAGGGCAGGATCCGCATGCTCCCATTAGACGAACTTTTACAATACCGTCCTCAATATCTACCAGCTCAACGTCACCGCCGTCGCGAAGTAGGAAAGGACGTAGTTTGTCCAATACTTCTAAAACCTGTCCGTTCATTTCTTCAGTAGCTTGTGCCATGATGTATCTCTCCTTTCATTGCCTTTATTATAGTACCTCCTGTACAGGTAGTCTATAATTAAAGGAGCTTAAGTTATATTCTACTATGAATTGCTTTTCGATGACAACTAATGCGAAGCATTCTCATTAATGTTTTCTGAAAAAATACTTCAAAATGCTTCACCACCGGAACCCGGAAAGAAGAAGAAAGAAGGGATCATGACATGAATCAGCCAATTACAGTAAAAGTATACGGATCGGAAGAAAAATGTTCCGGATGCGTCCAGCTGCCTTCCAGCATTGAAACAAAAGAATGGCTGGAAGCGGCTCTGCAGAGAAAATATCCGAATAAACCGCTGGACGTCGTGTATGTGGATATGCACCAGCCTAACGGAAAAGAAGAAGAGGAAACAGCTCGTGACATGATAGAAAACGATAGAATTTATCCGCTCGTTCTCATAAACGGGGAAGTTGTCGCAGAAGGAAATCCGCGTCTGAAAAAAGTGTATGAATACATTGAAAAGCTCCCTTCCTAAGAAGAGAGCTTTTTTCTGTCTTTATACACCGTTATGGTTTTTGTACATCCAGAGGACACCACTTTTCAGCATCCGGGCTACCCGGCCTGTAACAGCAGCCTTTTCGCCCATGACACCAAAGCCATGTTTTTTACCAAGGGAGCCAAGGACACCCTTTAATTTAATTTCAGGCAGTGTTTCGGGAAGGGATTCGCCTTTCCATCTCTTTTTGAGTACCATCGCAATCTGTTCGGCCTGGCCTTCAGCAAGCTGGGCACTTGGAGCATGAGGAAGGCTAGCGCAGTCCCCGACAACAAAAACGTTTTTGTTGTCCGGGAGATGGTGGTGGGGCGTGAGAATGACCCGTCCTCTTGGATCTTTTTCCACGTCCATGTCACGGACTACTTTATTTGGCTGAATACCGGCAGTCCAGATAATAACATCAGACTCAAGCGGTTTGCCGTGATTATAAATCGTATGTTCATCCACCTGTGTGATATCGGAATTACTGATCACTTCCACCTGATGGTTCTCAAACCACTTCTGCACGTATCTGCTTAGACGGCTCGGGAACATTGGTAGAATAGTATCCCCGCGGTCAAATAGGCGAATTCTAAGATCGGAGCGGCTCTCACGCAGTTCACTGGCCAGCTCCACGCCGCTCAGTCCAGCTCCTACGATGGAAACGCTGGAACTTGCAGGAAGGCTTGTAAGCACCTGATAGCTTTTACGCGTGGCTTCCATTGTTTGAATGCTGTACGTATGCTCAGCAGCACCGGGTACTTCATGAAATTTATCTTCACAGCCGAGTCCAACAATCAGGCTGTCATAAGCAACCGGATTTTCCCCTTTCATATGAACGAGTTTACTGTCCATATCAATGCGGTCGATGGTGCCAAACTGAAGACGCAGTTGATTATGAGTAGGAAACGGCACCCGGATCTGATGATCGGATTCCGTACCTGCAGCAAGCGCATAGTATTCTGTTTTCATACAGTGGTAAGGCAGTTTATCAATCAGCACGATTTCGACATCGGACGGAAGGTCATTGGTAAGCAGGCGCTGCAGCAGACGCAGACCGCCGTACCCTCCGCCAAGTATAACAACTCTTTTCATTATTTCATGTCCCCTTTTTGTGGTAATACTATGGAGGCTTGTATACATCATGGCCATCATTTCTTCGATAAATTCCTCCCGGTTTTCAGCAGTGCTTGTTGCCAGCAGGTAATGAAAGTGGCTGTTCATAATATGGCTCCATGCCGGAATATCCAGATGCGGCTTTATTTCACCGCGGCGTTCGCTTTCATAAAGCAGCTGCTCCCAGTGGGTGCGGAGCAGCACTTCGTGTTCCACAACGTGCTGCCATACTTTTCTTGTCAACTGTGGATTCAGCTGGTATTCTCCAAGAAAGTAGCTGATGTAAGCACGGATCCTGGAAAACAAAGCGAGGCGGTGCAGGGCATATCGGTCGATATACGATTCTACCTGATGCAGCCGGTCTTCTGCCAGAGACTGCATGATGGACTCTTTTGTAGGGAAATAATTAAAAAAAGTCCCCTTCGCCACATTGGCGGCTTCTGTTATTTCCTGGACAGTCGTAGCATCGAATCCTTTCTCGCGGAAAAGGTAAAGCGCTTCCGAAAGAATTTTTTGCTTTGTTCGTTCTTTTTTCTGCATTCTATTCATAACTTGACCTCTCCGTTACTTCAAAGGATACTTTCTGTCAAAAGTGACCCTGGTCAATTTTATTATAAAGATTTTAAACTGACATTACAACAACTGGAAAATAGTCAGAAAACTTAACCTGCAGAAATAAATAGAGTAGATACATTGACGGTTGGAAGCATTGAACGGTAGGATAATTGCAGAGCTGAAAAAAGGGTGGTAGAGCAAATGAGACCAATTGTAGAGTTTTGCCTGAGTAATCTGGCCAGCGGGTCCCAGGCTGCTATGGAAAAACTGGAAAAAGATCCGAACTTCGATATTATTGAATACGGCTGTCTCGGTAACTGTGGTTTATGTGCGGATACAAACTATGCGCTGGTCAATGGCGAAGTCGTTGAAGGAGAAACGCCCGAGGAACTGGTCGATAATATATATCAGTATTTAGAAGAAAATCCAATGTTTTAACTGGAAGGAGACCAGGTATGGTATTTCTAACATTCGAAAATACATGGCCGTACGAAAAAATGGGAGACGATATTTACGTACAGGAATGCCCTTACTGTGGTCAGGAAAATGTATTAACACACTTAACTAAAGGAAATCTGCAAAGAGCGCTGGAGGAAATAAAAACACCTCTTATTATGCCGTGCTGTTTAACGCGGATGGTCATCATACAAGCAGACGAAGATTATTTCTGGACAGAGGATAAACTGAGGGGAGCAGGACGATGAAGTTTACAAAGATGCACGGACTGGGCAACAGCTATATTTATATTGATTTATTTGAAGAAGAACTGGAAGAAAGAAGCCTGAGCGAACTGGCGGTTTATGTATCCGATAAAAACAGGGGAATAGGCGCGGACGGGTTAATTCTTATTGAACCGTCCCGTACCGAAGACGCCCGGATGAGAATATTTAACGCCGACGGATCGGAAGCCATGACCTGCGGCAACGGCCTCCGCTGCACAGCGAAATACGTATTCGAAAAGAAATATGTAGATAATGAACGGTTTACGATTGAAACAAAAGGCGGGACGGTAAAAGCTACTGTCCATCCGGATCATTCTAAATCGATTGTTGATATGGTGACGATTGATATGGGAAAGCCGCGGCTGCAGAAGAAACATATTCCGATGCTGGCCGGTGATCCGGAAAGTGAAGCGGTCCGGGAACTGCTGGAAGCCGGCGGTACCAGCTTTGAAGTAACGGCATTATCAATGGGAAATCCGCATGCCGTGCTGTTTGTAGATGATACAAAGGAAGCTCCTGTTCATACGCTCGGACCGGTGCTGGAAAAGCACGAATGCTTCCCGGAACGAGCTAACGTGGAGTTTGTACAGATTCTGTCTGAAACAGAAATGAATTTCCGGGTATGGGAGCGCGGATCCGGCGAGACTCAGGCCTGCGGGACTGGAGCCTGTGCCGCCGTCGCAGCAGCCATTTTAAACGGAAAGATGCAGAAGAACAAAGAAATTACCGTACATCTGCCGGGGGGGGATTTATATATTACCTGGCAGCGGGACGGTCATATTACGATGAATGGTGCAGCGGAAACGATCTGCGAAGGCACATTAAAAAATAGACCCCGGTAGGGTCTATTTTTTTGTGGTGTTAATATCTTTTAATTTCGTTGTAGAAGGTATCGCGTTCAATCGGCTGCTTGTTTGCTCCTTTGATCAGGTGGACAAGTTCTTTTCTTGTTAATCCCTGAGAAGTAAGGGCGCCGACAGAGTGGGAGATTCTTTCTTCAATAAGCGTACCGTGTATATCATCGGATCCAAATGTAAGGGCCATCTGAGTAAGCTGAGGACCAATATTAATCCAGTATGCTTTAATATGGTCAAAGTTATCAAGCATCAGGCGGGAGATGGCAATCGTACGCATGTCGTCATAAGCAGACGTTCTCCGGTTTAAGCCGGCTCCAACTTTTTTCGGCTGCATCGCAAGCGGGATAAATACCATAAATCCGTTAGTTTTATCCTGAAGCTGACGGAGCCTGTCCATATGAATTAAGCGCTCTTCAAACGTATCAATCGAACCATAGAGCATTGTAGCATGGGTTTTCATCCCAAGGTCATGTGCAATCTCATGTGCTTCGAGCCATTCATCTGTAGAGGCCTTGTCCGGGCTCATTTTGGCTCTGTACCGCTCTGTTAGTATTTCAGCACCGCCGCCTGGAAGAGTGTCCAGCCCGGCATCCATAAGCTCCTGAAGCACTTCTCGCATAGACAGCCCGGAAATTCTGGAGAAAAATTCAATTTCTGCGCCGGTATATGCTTTAATGGAAGCCGAAGGATAGTGCTTCTTAAGCGTACGGACCGTATTTACATAATACTCAAAGCCGACTTCTACGTTATGACCGCCGACAATATGAAATTCGCGGATGTTATCGTTCCAGCGTTTTTCTACATACTCAAGAAGCTCTTCTTCATGCATCGTATACGCGCCTTCTTCGCCGGGCTTTCGTTTGAAGCCGCAGAAGCTGCAGCTTGCTTCACATACATTTGTTGGATTAATGTACATATTTTCTATAAAATATACATTATTTCCATTTCTCTGCTCATTCACCTGGTTTGCCAGCTGGGCTACGGTAAGCAGGTCCGTGGTGTTGTATAGGTGGAGCCCGTCATCAATAGACAGGCGCTGCCCATGATTGACTTTTTCAATGATTTCTTTCATTCGTACGTCCGTGTTTAATGTTACAGGCACATCCATCATCCCTTTCTAAATCCTCTTGTCTCTACTTGACTCTGAAAAAGTATACTATATAAAACCTAACAAGTTATCCTGCTTTGAAAATATATACTTAATATAGCTGCAATTTCCATTATACATCCTGGAATTAGTAAATTAAAGAGAACTGATTTGAAATAAATTTAATCAAATAGTAATCATCTATTTATTGTTTTAAATTGGTAATTGACATATAATTGAAGAAATAAATAGATATGCAATTTCCAAATAAAAAAAGGAGACTCGTCATGCAGATAACAGCAGAGCAAAATGAAAAAAGAATCGAAGAACTTCGTGTAAAGATGATGAATGCCGCTTCCACGTATGGATTTAGCCATCCACTTGTACTATATTACAGCGAAAAGCTCGACAGACATCATAACATGCTCATGGAATTGGATCCACCGGCTGCTGTTGTTCAAAGATCGGTCTCCTTCCAGATCATTTGAATTTACAGGCTATAGCATATATAATTTTCTTAAAGGACAGCAACTATTCCTTAAAGGAGGATATATACTATGCTTAATATTACAGAACCAGCTGCGGCTCGCGTTAAAGAGATGATGCAGGAAGAAGAAGATACAAACCTTATGCTCCGTGTAGGTGTTAAAGGCGGCGGATGCAGCGGGCTTTCATATGGAATGGGATTTGATTCCGTTAAAGAAGAAGAAGATGACGTGCTCCAGATCAGTGGACTCGACGTTATTGTAGATAAAGAAAGCGCCCCAATTCTGGATGGAGTAGTCATCGACTACAAACAAAACATGATGGGCGGCGGCTTTACGATCGACAATCCAAATGCGATTGCGTCGTGCGGCTGCGGATCATCTTTCCGCACAGCAACGAAAGCCGGCACGCCGGAAGATTGTTAACAGGTTGATAAGAGCTTTCTTCGTTGAAAAACGGAGAGAGTTTTTCTTTTATTTAAGATGTCAGAATTTATTGACTTTTTTTGCCTGGTAGCCTACTGTTTAAGCATACAGAGGGAGTGATAGTCTATGGAAATCAATCAAATTATAGAGAATTTAAAAATGGAGCTTGCGGAGTGCAGCTCGAATGAAGAAGAAGAAAAACAGAAGTTGAATTATTTTATTAATGGGTGCAGCCAGTTTATTAAGCCCCGCCTCAAAAGCGGCAGTATTCTCGTAGAGCGTTGGGAAAGCAGGGAAGATGTTCTGGAGGTACTGGAGTTTGAATCCCGTACGAGAGCATTATACAAATACACAATTGCATGTGAAAAAACGGCCCTGCCGCTGGTAGGCTCGTATACAGTCAGCAGGAAAGTACTGCCGGACCATCTATATAAAGAAATGTATTACAAAGGACCGGAAATGAAAAATGAATATTATGACTGGGGTCAGAAATTATTCAGAGGCCTTACGGCAGGATACGGGAACAACATAGAAATTGAAATTAAAGTAGATGTAAACAACCCTTACAGCAGGGATGAAGCAGCAAAGAGTGAATGGATCGAGCGGCTGGAGATTTTTGCAGATCAGCTCATTTAATATGAAACAAAAAGCCCCCCGGCTCATATAACCGGAGGGCTTGATTTATGCTGTTTTTTAAAACATGTGGGAGCTGTGGCCCGGCTGCAGCTTTGCGTCAGGGTCAAGGTACGCTTTCGCATTATTCACGGCTGTCGGTGCTTCACCGAAGCCGGTCGCAATAAGCTTTACTTTACCGTCGTAAGTGGCAACGTCGCCTGCGGCGTAGATGCCTGGAATATTCGTTTCCATACGGCTGTTCACCTTAATCGTATTCTTTTCAATATCAAGTCCCCATTCTTTAATAGGACCGAGAGAGGAAACGAAACCATAGTTAACGATAAGGGAATCCACATCCACCAGTAATTTTTCTTCTCCTTTTACTTCCTGGAGTTCTACCTGCTGGATCTTTTTTCCGTCCCCGTGGATGGCGGTTACCTGGTAGGGAGTCATCACTTCTACATCAGACTGTTCAAGCTGCTCCACGCTGTGTTCATGTGCACGGAACTTAGCACGACGGTGAACAAGCTTTACTTCTGAGATAGGGTCAAGCATGTTAGCCCAATCTACAGCGGAATCGCCGCCGCCGAGGATCATCACTTTTTCGTCTGCAAACGTCTGCAGATCGTTAATGAAGTAGTGCAGGTTTCCTTTTTCATAAGGATCTGCTCCGTCCACCTGAAGCCGGCGGGGCTGGAATGCACCGACGCCGGCTGTAATAATAATGGTTTTTGTATAATGAATTTCTTTGTCTGTATGCAGTTCTATAATATCGTCATTTACTTTGATTACATTTTCCACCGATTGTTCCAATACGACCTTGGGACCAAATGGTGTCATCTGCTCAATTAAGTTGTCGACAAGTTCCTGTGCCCGGATTTTTGGGAAACCTGCTACATCATATATATATTTTTCAGGATAAAGAGCCGAAAGCTGTCCTCCAAGCTGGGGCATGCTTTCAATAATTTTTACTTTTGACTGACGCATTCCCCCGTAGAATGCTGTGAAAAGACCGGTCGGCCCTCCGCCGATAATGGTTATATCATATATGTCCTGCTCAAGTGCCACGTTATCTACCTCCAAATTATGCTGAGAAAACTACCTCTATTATACGCATATCAAGTCCTTTTTTAAAAGTCCTGCATATTATTTGGGGGAAATGTATGGAAAGCGCTGTAATAAAAAGAGAAAAGCCGTAAAAAAAGGTTGAAATATGCGATTAAAACCAATATCATTAATAATGAGATTTGTGAATATTTTACGACTTTTTCATGCTTTTGCTATGAAAGAGTCTGGTCCTATAGACAACAAGAATATTTCTGCGTATCTGAACGTGAAATAGATCACAAACACACTTATAAACATAAATTATATTCTCTAGGGAGTGACATACCATGGCAGGAAAGCCAAATATTCTTATTTTAGGTGCAGGGTACGCCGGAATGGTTACGGCAGCAAAAATTTTCAAAAAAATTGACCGCAATCAGGCCAATGTAACATTAATAAGCAAGCACGACTATCATTACCAGACGACGTGGCTTCATGAGCCGGCCGCAGGAACGCTGCATCCGGACCGCACACGGATGAACATTAAAGACGTTTTAGATACAACAAAAATCAACTTTATTCAAGATGAAGTAGTAGAAATTAAACCAGCGGAAAACAAAGTAGTGCTTAAAAACACTGGAAGCGCTGATTACGATTATATTGTTACAGGTTTGGGAGCTGTGCCGGAGACGTTTGGTGTAGAGGGCGTTTTTGAACACGCATACAGCAAATGGACACTTAATGGAGCGCGCCAGATTAAAGACCATATTGAATTTATGTTCTCCAAATACAATAACGATCCAGAGCCTAAAGAAGCAGATTTATCATTTGCTGTAGCCGGAGCCGGGTTTACCGGTATGGAATTTATTGGTGAATTAAGCGAACGCATTCCGGAACTAAGCAAAAAATATGATATCCCGATGAATAAAATTAAAATGTATGTCGTAGAGGCTGCACCGACAGCTCTTCCCGGATTTGATCCGGAGCTCGTAGAGTATGCGATGAACCTGCTTGAAAACCGCGGAGTGGAATTCAAAATTAATACGCCTATCTCAGAAGTAACGGCAGAAGGGCTTGTCCTTAAAAACGGAGAAGACGTTAAAGCGTCTACTGTTGTTTGGGCTACCGGTGTCCGTGGAAATCCGGTTATCGAAAAATCCGGTTTTGAAAATATGCGCGGCCGCGTAAAAGTAGATAAAGACCTGCGTGCTCCCGGGCATGAGAACGTGTTTATTATTGGAGACTGTTCACTTATGATTAATGAGGAAACCGAGCGTCCTTATCCGCCGACTGCACAGATTGCTATGCAGCAGGCTGTGACAGTAGCCAATAACCTGAATGCGTTAATTAATAATAAGCCGCTTGAAGAATTCAAGCCGGAAATTAAAGGTACCGTAGCCTCCCTTGGCGGCAAAGAAGCCATCGGTGTAATTGGAAAACGCAAAGTATTTGGCAGTTCCGCCAACTTCATGAAAAAAATGATTGATAATCGTTATTTATGGATCCTGGGCGGACCGGCCCTCGTACTCAAAAAGGGGAAAAACCCATTCTAAACATTATTCAGGGCAGAACAGCTGGAAATACCGCTGAAACGGTATTTCCGGTTTTTCTCCGCCTGTGTAAGCGTGATCAATACAGGGGGTATGGGAAATGACAGGAATCGGAAGCCTCCCGCAGCTTATTATTTCAATGATGCTGTTTTTACTACTGTTTTTTGGCATTAGTTTTCTGCTGAATATGATTTTACGGTCTACGTGGGTGATGGCGATAGTCTATCCGCTTATCGTAGTATGGATAGTGGATAGTTTAGGAATCTGGAGTTACTTCTCTGCACCGGCAGCTTCTTTTTCCCAGTTGGGTGGACAGCTGCTCTCTTTGCAGATTGTGGATTATCTCATTTTATCGAGCGGCTTTATCGGTGCTGTTGTTGCAGGGATAGCGATTCGTATGCTGAGAGTCAGAGGATACCAGATGTTTTAGATACAAAAAGCCGCTCCTTCCGAGGCGCGGCTTTTTGTATGAAGCGATTCTCTTATGGATAAAGCAGTACATCCGAGGACAACGGTTCGGGAAAAACATCCGGATGCAGAAGATAGGCCAGTTCAGCCATCCCGGTAAAAAGACGCGGAGAGGGACGACAGTAAAGCGGCTCAGGAAGAACGTGGATGCGGTCGTCTGTCATAGCTTTCATAGACGGCCATCCTTCTCTTTTCTTCAACAAATCCGGTTTTACTTTATCAAAGGGAACACCCACCCAGGCAAGGCAGATCCGATCCGGATCCCGCTGCTGGATTTCTTCCCAGGTCGTTTTAACACTGGCTTCTTCTTTATCGGCAAAGATATTTTCAGCACCTGCCAGCGCGCTGATTTCTGTAAGCCAATTGCCGCCGCCCGGCGTGAAAGGGGGCTTTGGCCACCATTCCCAGTAAAGTCTGGAAGGATGGCATTCGGAAGCAAGTTCACGGTATGTATCCATTATCCGGCGGCAGGCATCAATTACTGCTTTTGCTTTTTCAACCGTTCCAGTAGCTTCTCCAATAATCATCAAATCATCGAGAACATCTTCCAGCGTGTTGGGAGATGTTAACACGTAGGAAATGCCTCTTTTGTCCATTTCCTTCGTATTCTTTTCCATACCGGGTACACTATGAGATGCAAGTACTACGTCCGGCTTAAGCTCCATGACCGCATCCATATCAATGGAAAGATCCGGACCGAGATCGGGAAGAGCTTTCACTTCTTCGGGCCAGTCAGAATAGGAATCAACGCCGACAAGATTCGGGGTCAGGCCAAGATAGGCCGCGACTTCCGTGCTGCTTGGACATAAAGAAACAATTCGGGTCATAATGTGCACCTGCCTTTTTAGGATCCGATAAAGTACATATTGGCAAAGTAAGCAATAAGAATACCGAGAAGCGCGCCAAAGAATACTTCTACCGGCTGGTGGCCGAGCAGTTCTTTTAATTCTTCGCGTTTTTCCGTTTCTTCTTTTTTCTGCCACGTACGTGCTTCAGTAACAAATTTGTTAAAGTCTACGACAAGCTGATTAATCATCGTCGCGTGGTAGCCGGCATGACGGCGGACGCCGGTTGCGTCAAACATCACGATTACACCAAAAATGGTACAGACGGCAAACAGGGAAGAGTCAAATCCCTGTTCAAGACCGATAGCCGTACAGACGGAGGTAACTGCCGCAGAGTGTGAACTCGGCATTCCTCCCGTACTCGTGATTAAAGTCATATCCCATCTTTTTGATGCAATAAACGCCAGGGGGATTTTAATGCCCTGGGCAAAAAGGATAGAGAACAAAGCTACCCATAATGGAAAGTTATTTATAATTTCCATGTAATATGATCTTCCTTTCCATTCGTTTTCTTTCGTTGAGCAGTGAATCCTGTTTTCAGCGGCAGCACGCAGAGAAGCTGGAAATGATTCAGGGCTGCTTATACTTTTCTAATATAAAATAAAAAAAGTAAAAGATGTCATAAATTAGTTTTAAAGAACTAATTCTTTTATATTTTTCGGAAAATTGGTATAATTACAAAAACCTTTATAGATGCGAAAAACACAAAGGAATTAGGAAACTTTAGTACATAATATGACAAGCCGTGTGATCATTTAACTAACTTATTATAGGATAGAAATAATCGCAGGAGGATTAATTCGTTACCAGATAAATATAAATACTATTGGCACAAAATATTTATAGTCTGCGCATGCCCTATGTTTTCACCCTATCACAGACAGACTCTCTATCACAGAATAAATGCCTTAATTTCATAAACTGTTTACAAAGTAAGTGGACGAAAGGAGGAGGAAAAGAAGATACGCAAAGAAATGTCAATGATATTAACACCATACAGCTGTTTATCCTTCTTTACGGGCTTTCAAACCCTTTGACGGTATTTGAACAGAAGGAGTAGTTCTTTTACTATTAGAAGTGAGCCTAAAGTATCAGGGAATTATTAATCAGTACACTCTTAGAGAATGGATGTTGATGACAGATGAAAATACTTAAGTGGCTTGATATTGGGCTGAAAAGAGTGGAAGAACTGATCCTGGCATTATCGATTATTACTATTACAGTTATGGTGGCAGGAAATACAGTCAGCCGTAACCTGAACATGGGGAGCTGGGCTTTTACAGAAGAAATCAGCCAGCTTGCTCTTTATATGGCTACCTTCATGGGGATAAGCTATGTCGCCAGGCAGGGGCGCCACATCAGCATGTCAGCAGTGTTTGATAATATGCCCTATAAGCCAAGAAAAGCACTGGCTCTGATTATTCCATTTGTTACTGCCATTATTTTATTTATTTTAGCTTTTTATTCGTACCAATATGTAATGTCTGTCTACAACTCAGGCAGAACGACCTCAGCTCTGCGTTTTCCTTACTACTGGATGCTCATATGGGCACCGCTCGGATTTACACTTGGTGGAATCCAGTTTCTTAGAAATTTCTGGGTGAACGTTAAAAACAAAGAAGTATACTTAGCAGCTGAACGAAAGGACTATGATTCAGACAGCGATATGGAAAAACCCACGAACATCTAATTCATGCAGATAGCGAGGTAACCACAATGATCCTAACACTTGTTGGAATAATGCTTGTATTTCTAATGCTGGGCTTTCCAATGATGATTCCGCTTATCCTTGCTCCGCTGGTAGTGGTCATATTTTTCTTTCCGAACGTGGAACCATTCTTTATGGTCCAGCAGATGCTTGAAGGCATTTCGAACTATGCCCTGCTGGCTGTGCCGCTGTTTATCTTCGCAGCTGACATCATGTCAAAAGGACGCACTTCAAACAGGCTTTTGGATTTCATCGGGGCCTTTGTCGGCCACCTGCGCGGAGGCTATGCAATTACAACGGCTGCCGCCTGTGCCATGTTCGGTTCTATTTCAGGCTCCACCCAGGCTACCGTTGTAGCGATCGGAAAGCCTATGAGAGAAAGGCTTTTGAAAATAGGCTACAAGGATTCAACGGCGATTGCTTTTATTATTAACGCAAGCGATGTGGCGCTTATCATCCCGCCGAGTATTGCCATGATCATCTATGCATTAATTTCCGGTACTTCCGTAGGCGATTTATTTATTGCAGGTATTGGTCCCGGCCTTTTGGTTTTGTTCTGTTTTGCTCTTTACGGCTATATTCATGCAAAAATTAACAATATTCCGTTAGCCGAAAAGATAGGTTGGAAAGAACGCGGTGTTGTTACATATAAAGCGATTTTGCCTTTGCTTTTTCCGGTAATTATTATCGGTGGAATCTACACAGGATTTTTTACGCCGACAGAAGCTGCCGCAGTTTCTGTATTGTATGCTCTTCTGCTTGAAGTAGTGATCTACCGTTCCATCAAAATCATGGAAATACCCAAAGTAGCTTTATCGACCGGCCTGGTTACGTCGGCTGTCTTTATTCTCGTAGCGGGCGGCCAGGCGTTTGCCTGGGCGATCCAGTTTGCAAGAATTCCGCAGCTGATTACCGAGACATTTCTTTCCGGCAATCCAGGACCTATATACGTCCTGTTAATTGTAGCCATCTTCTTTTTTATCGGGTGCATGTTTGTGGATCCGATCGTCGTTATTCTTATATTAACGCCGATTTTTTACCCGGCTGCCATGCAGGCAGGTGTTGATCCTATCCATCTTGGCATTGTCATTACGTTTCAGGCAGCGCTCGGCTCGGCCACTCCACCATTTGGTGTTGATATATTTACGGCAAGCGCTGTGTTCAACCGATCCTATATGGATACGATCCGTGGAACACCTCCGTTTATTGTCATGATGGTGCTTATTGGAATTATTGTCATTATTTTTGAACCACTTTCACTTTTCCTGCTGTAAAGCGGGAGTGAATATAGATTATTTACTATACTTAAGGGGGACAACAACATAATGAGAAAAAGTAAGTATGGATGGCTCGCAGGTTCAGCAATGGTATCAGCACTCGTATTATCAGCATGTGGAGGCGGCGGTGATGAAGAAGCCGGCGGCGATGGGGAAGAAACATACGATTGGCGGTTTGTAACAGAGGAAAATGAAGGGCAGGTCCAGTATGAATATGCCGTGGAGTTTGCGGAGCGTTTGAACGATAAATCAGACGGCCGTATTAACATGGATGTATTTGAGTTTGGCGGACTGGGCAGTGAAGTCGATCAGGTGGAGCAGCTGCAGAGCGGGGCTGTGGAATTTGCAATCGTGTCGCCGGGCTTTACAGGAACGATGGTAGAAGAAGGACAGATCTTCTCGCTTCAATTCCTGCTTCCGGATGATCAGGAAGTGACACATCAGCTGTTAAACGAAAGTGAAGCCTTGAATGAAGACCTGGCTGCTTTGTATGAAGAAAACAACGTACTTCCACTCAGTTTCTGGACAGAAGGCGCCACCCAGTGGACCGGAAGCAGAGAATTAACGGAGCCGGAAGATTTTGAAGGGTTTCGTATGAGAACGCAGGATTCTCCATTAAACCAGCGTTCGTATGAAGCATATGGAGCGGATCCAACAGTGATGAGTGCAGGAGACCTCTATGGTGCGCTTCAGCAGGGCACAGTCGACGGTCAGGAAAATCCAATCTTCTTTATTCAGGATTCTTCTTATCACGAAGTGCAGGACTACATGACCATTTCCAACCATAATACGTACGTGGCAATGACCACGGTTAATCCTGATTTTTATAACGAACTGCCTGAAGACATTCAGGGCATGATCGATGAGACAGTCGACGAAATGCGTGACGAAAGCTACGCCCTTCAGGAGCGTCTGAACGAAGAACTATTAACAGACATAGAAGAAAATGAAGATACGCCGACGGAGGTAACAGAACTGTCAGAAGAGCAGCGGGATGCTTTCCGCGAGCTTGCTGTACCACAGCGTGAGTTCTTCGCAGAAAACAGCGGAGAAGATGCCGCTGCCCTTTTAGAAAAGCTTGAAGGCGAAATTGAAGAGCTGGACGGCGGAGAAACAATAGAGTAATATGCAGCAGCCGAAGCGGTGGCCCCGCTTCGGTTTTTGTATGCCGCTATGTTTGTCATCTCCCTTTATTCATTGTATGATGAGTGGATAAGAACAGATAAAAGAGGAGTGTTATTGTGGCAAGAGTAGAAAGCTTTGAACTAGACCATACAAAAGTAAAAGCACCGTACGTCCGCCAGGCAGGATTTCAAAAGGTTGGCACAGATGGTATGGTAAATAAATTTGACATACGTTTCTGCCAGCCGAATAAGGATAATCTGCAGCCGCCGGTTATTCATACGCTCGAACACCTGCTTGCGTTAAACATCCGCGATTTTGCAGAAGACTATGACCACTTTGAAGTGATTGATCTTTCTCCAATGGGCTGTCAGACCGGTTTTTACCTTATTATGAACGGAGAGCCTAAAGTATCCGAGCTCATTGATATTCTGGAAAAGACAATGCATGCGGCTCTTCCTATTGAAGAAGTACCGGCAGCAACGGAGCTTCAGTGCGGCCAGGCAAAGCTTCATGATTTGGAAGGCGCTAAGAAATGGATGAGATTCTGGCTGGATCAGGACAAAAAAGAACTCGAACAGGTATTTTAATAAAAAGAGACTTTTTCGCAGCAATTGCGAAAAAGTCTCTTTTTTTTGAAAAGGCGGCTAGTTATCTGCGGCTGATTTCCTCCAGGGAAAGCTCGGTGGACGGTGTAGTATCAGCGCCGTTTACATTTTCCATTAATTCAAGCGTCAGCTTATTATTTTCTTCCTCATCTGATGCCATACAGTCAGATGGAATGTACAGATTATAGGAGCGCATATAAGCATCGTTCGCCGAAAAATGAATGCATTTATCGCCCGATACGCCGGTCATAATAAGCGTGTCTGTTTCGAGATGGTTTAAAAGCAGTTCAAGCGGGGTGGCAAAAAAAGCGGAGAACTGAGGTTTCAGCACAAAATAGTCTTCGTCTGCGGGTTTCATTTTTTTCGTTACGCCGCTTCCGCGTTTGCCTTCTTCTGCGCAGGCTTCGTAGATTTCCCGGAAATCGCTCTGCCATCTGCCATAGTTGTCGTTTACATAAATAACCGGGATGCCCTGGTCTTTTGCACGTTGTTTCAGGTCATTAATACAGTCGGCTGCTTTAGAAGCGTATGGCAGCAGATCCTCTCCTCCGGGAAACTCAAGATCGTTGATCATATCTATAATTAACAGTGCCGTATTGGATTTCTGGTGAATGTGTGGGGTTTCTTCGCCCATTAAAACATGCTCCTTTCTTTTATACGTAATATTCCTCTATTCCCCAAACATGCGAAAGTTTAATCTTTTTTTCACTGCTGGATATCCGGCAAATATGATATGATAGACGATAACTATAAGACTATATAAAGCTAGAGCAGTCCAGGGAGGAGTGTAGAACATGGATCACAAAGAGTTGGAAATTCTTCATCTGCTTGAAGGAAATGCAAGATTAGACATAGAAACCATTGCGAAAATGACAGCAATGACAATAGAAGAAGTAGAGCAGGTGATTCAAAAGCTTGAAAATGAAAATATTATCCTGAACTACTCGACGGTTATTGACTGGAGCAAAGTCCGCCGCTATGAAGGGGTGACGGCGATGATTGATGTGAAAGTAACGCCGCAGAGAGGGGTAGGCTTTGATGAAGTGGCGGAACGGATTCATCGTTTCCCGGAAGTGAAAGCACTTTACTTAATGTCAGGTGCCTATGATTTATCGGTTACGATTGAAGCAGGCAGAATGACAGAGATTGCCAGGTTTGTATCAGAAAAGTTATCTGCGCTCGATTCGGTTATTTCCACCACCACCCACTTTCAGCTGAAGACGTATAAGCATGATGGGGTCGTGTTTGGAGACAAACGAGAAGGCGATAAAAGAATCGTGGTGTCTCCATAATGGAATCGACTACGGGCCGGAAGCAGCGGCTGTCGCAGAACGTGCAGCACATTAAGCCATCGGGCATCCGACGCTTTTTTGACATGGCTTCTACAATGGAAGATGTTATCTCGTTAGGAGTGGGGGAACCTGATTTTGTCACACCCTGGAATGTGAGAGAGGCAAGTATTCTTTCCATGGAACGCGGCTATACGGCTTACACTGCCAACGCCGGCATGCTTGAACTCAGACAAGAAATCTCCCGTTATCTGCAGGAACGCTTTAAAACGCCCTATGATCCGGAATCAGAAATTGTTGTAACTGTAGGGGCGAGTGAAGCGATTGATATTGCCGTACGGGCGATAGTAGATCCCGGCGAAGAAGTAATCATTGTGGAGCCGAGCTTCGTTTCCTATGCCCCGATTGTTTCCCTTGCGGGGGGAGTGCCGGTTTCCGTGCAGACGAAAAAAGAAAACGGGTTTAAGCTGATGCCTTCGGAACTGAAAGAAGCCATTACGCCGAAAACGAAAGCCGTGATTGTCTGCTTTCCAAACAATCCGACAGGGACGATTCTCGAAGAAGCAGAACTGCTGGAGCTTTCCACGGTCATAAAGGAACACGACCTAATGGTCATCTCCGATGAGATCTACGCGGAGCTCAGCTATGATACGAAGCACTGCAGTTTTCCAAAAATCGAAGGCATGAGGGACCGGACGATATTAATATCCGGTTTTTCCAAAGCATTTGCGATGACAGGCTGGAGAGTAGGGTATGTCTGTGCGCCGGAGGATATTTCGGCAGCGATGCTGAAAATCCATCAGTACACAATGATGTGTGCTTCAACGTTAGCGCAGTTTGGAGCGCTCGAAGCGCTTCGCGATGGAAAAGATGACGTAAAGCGAATGGTCATCAGCTACCGTCAGCGCCGCAATTATATGATAGAAGCATTTAAAGAGATCGGCCTGGACTGCCATGTGCCGGGAGGCGCTTTTTACCTCTTTCCTTCCATTCAGAACACAGGGCTTGATTCAGAAACATTTGCAGAACTTCTTTTAAAGGAAGAGAAAGTAGCCGTTGTTCCCGGGAGCGTGTTCGGAGAAGGCGGCGAAGGTTATGTCCGCTGTTCTTACGCCACCTCCATGGATTCTTTGAAAACCGCAGTAAGCCGCATGGAGAGGTTCTTGTCCAAACGAATAGCTGCTAAATAATAAAAGCGGGCCCGCTGACAAAGCAGGCCCGCTTTTATTTATAGAATTCCAAGTAAGTCAAGCATTGCTATCGCAATAGCGACAGGCGTAACGTACTTTATAAGGAAGTACCAGACGGAAAAGTAACGAGGGTGCAGGCTTGAGCCGGTCAGCAGTTCGTTTTTCAGTTCGGCTTTTCCCATTTTCAGCGGCACAAAAATAGAGATGAGAAGCGCCCCGAGAGGAAGCAGAACGTTGCTGACAAGAAAATCGATTTGATTAAAGAATGTATCGCCGAACACATCCCAGTCAGCAAGCAGGCCGAAAGAAAGATTGGAAGGAATGCCGAGCAGAAAAACGGCCAGACCTGCCATCCAGGCTGCTTTTTTACGGCGCTGCTTATTGTTTTTAGCTACTGTCGTTACAACAATCTCCAAAAGGGAAAAAGCGGAAGTTAACGTTGCGAATAACAAAAGCATCAAAAACAGGCTTAAAAACAGCCCGCCAAAAGCAATTTCGCTGAACACGGCCGGAAGCACCGTGAAAATAAGGCTCGGACCTTCATCCGGTTGAAGCCCGAAAGCAAACACCCCGGGGAAAATAGCCAGTCCGGCAAGAAAAGCAATCAGTATACTAAGCCCGACGACAGATCCTGCAGAATGAACCAGGCTGTCCTGTTTTGACAGGTAGGAGCTGTAGGTAACCATGATAGAAACGCCCAGGCTTAAGGAAAAGAAAGCCTGCCCTAACGCAAATAATATCGTTTCGCCGGTAACCTGGCTGAAATCAGGCATGAGGAAGAAGGAAATGCCTTCCATCGCACCATCGAGCGTGACAGCACGGACAACGAGCAGCAAAAAGATAATGAACAACAGCGGCATCATTATCGTACTTGCCCGCTCAATTCCTTTCTGGATACCGTTTTGTACAACAAAAATGGTAATAATAATAAAAACGAGGTGGGCAGTACCTACTTCCCACGGGTTGGAGATAATGGAAGCGAACAGCTCGCCGTATTCTTCACTGGACCGGCCGGTCAGACCGCCGGACAGGCTTCGGAATAAGTATGTAACAATCCAGCCGCCGACCACCGCATAAAAAGACAGAATCAGGCAGGAAGAGAAAATACCGAGCACCCCAATGAAATACCAGGGAGAACCTGGAGCCAGCTCTTTATAGGCAGAAATGGGATCTTTCTGCGTCTTTCTTCCAATAATAAACTCGGCAAGAAGAAGAGAGGTGCCGAGCAGAAGCGTAAACAACAGAAAAATCAGGAAAAAAGCGCCTCCTCCATTCGTTCCTGCTACATAAGGCAGGCGCCATACGGCACCAAGGCCTACTGCAGAGCCTGCTGCCGCTAAAATAAATCCAATCTTGGATGTCCATTGTTCTCTTGCCTGTTTCACTGTATATACCTGCTTTCTTCTATTAAAAAATGTTTAGTCATGTTTTACACACAGTGTTAAAGAGTAGCTGAATTTTCAGCCGGTTGTCAAGAAGTTTATCAAAAAAGAAGTTAATTATCCAAGAAAAATATTCAGACTTCAAATTGCAGGAAAATAGGAAATATGGTATAATCATTAAGTTAATAAATAGTTAGGAGATGTTTGCATGACGGTACAGCAGTATGAGGTTGGTAGCATTGTTGAAGGAAAGGTAACAGGGATTAAACCTTTCGGAGCGTTTGTTGCCCTTGACACAAAAAAACAAGGTTTGGTTCATATCTCTGAAGTAGCGCATGGGTATGTGAAAGATATAAATGACGTACTTTCTGTCGGTGATGAGGTAAAGGTTAAGATCAAATCTATTGAAGAAGCTTCCGGGAAAATTTCTCTATCTATCCGTGATACACAGGAAGCTCCAGAGAAGCCCGAAAGAAAAGAAAGAAAAGATTTCGGAAGCAGCGGCCGCGGTGCAGGATATGCAGGCGCTTCCAAGAGTGCTCCAGTCCAGCAGAAAAGCCAGGGCTTCAACACGCTTGAAGACAAGCTTAAAGACTGGTTGAAGCAGTCCAACGAAATTCAGGCAGACCTTAACAAAAGAATCCGCAAGTAGAAAGAAAACAGCTGTTCTTTGAGGACAGCTGTTTTTTTTTGTATAAACGCTTCATTTGACGGATTAGAGGCGTTGTTTCAGAAAAAAATCTTGCTTTGCCCTCATTCCTTCTTTACATTGGAATAGAGGATATAAATGGAAGGGAGCATGATGTAACATGTCAAATCATATTCGTTTGGATTACAGCAATGCGCTTAACTTCTTTAATGAAAAAGAAATGCACCAGGCACAGGCTGCCGTTTCGACCGTGCATAAACAGATTCATGAAAAAACAGGGGCGGGCAGTGAATACTTAGGATGGGTCGACCTGCCGGAAGATTACGATCAGGAGGAATTTGCAAGAATCCAACAGGCGGCGGAACGAATCCGCAGTCATTCGGACGTGCTGATTGTTATTGGTATCGGTGGTTCCTACCTTGGAGCTAAAGCGGCACTCGAAAGCCTTTCCCACAGCTTTCGCAACCAGCAGTCCTGCGAAAAACGGACAGGTCCTGAAATATACTTTGCCGGACATCAAATGAGCCAGGCGTATCTACGGGATCTTCTGGAGATTATTGAAGGCAAAGATGTATCTGTCAATGTAATTTCAAAATCCGGAACGACCACAGAACCGGCTATTGCATTTCGTGTATTTAAAGAATGGCTGGAAGCTAAATATGGTCAGGACGAAGCGGCAAAACGCATCTTCGCAACGACAGACAAAAGCAAAGGGGCACTCAAGACATCTGCCGACGGACAGGGGTATGAAACCTTTGTGGTGCCTGATGATGTAGGAGGACGCTATTCTGTTCTTACAGCGGTAGGTCTGTTGCCGATAGCCGCCGCCGGGCTCGATATTAACAAAATGATGCAGGGCGCCCAGGATGCCAGAAAAGAACTGGCCGGCGAAAGCCTGGCTGACAATGATGCTTATCAGTATGCAGTTATCCGTCAGGCTTTTTATGCAAAAGGGTATGTGACGGAGCTTCTTGTGAACTATGAGCCGCGGCTTCACTTTGTCAGCGAATGGTGGAAGCAGCTGTTCGGCGAAAGCGAAGGCAAGGATAATAAAGGCCTGTTCCCGGCCGCGGTTGACTTTTCCACAGACCTTCATTCCATGGGTCAGTACGTGCAGGAAGGCAGACGCAACCTTTTTGAAACGGTGCTGCACATTAATTATACCGGTGAAGATATTCTGATCAAAGAAGATAAAGAAGATTTGGACGGTCTTAACTATCTCGCCGGGGAGTCGATTGATTACGTAAACAAAAAAGCGTTCCAGGGAACTCTTTTGGCCCATACGGATGGACAAGTGCCAAACCTTATCGTTGAGATACCAGAAATGAATGAATACTATTTCGGCTATCTTGTGTATTTCTTCGAGAAAGCTTGTGCGATGAGCGGATATTTGATGGGAGTTAATCCTTTCGATCAGCCGGGCGTGGAAGCATATAAAGAAAATATGTTTGCGCTTCTCGGCAAACCGGGATTTGAAGACCAGAAAGCAGAACTTGAAAAACGATTAAAATAAAAATATGGCAGAGCATCCGTTCTCTAAACAGAGGACGGATGTTCCTATTAAAAAGGCGGGGCTTATGTTTATTGAAGCGTTCATATTTGGATTGGCCATCTTTATTGGCTGGATGATTCTTGATCTTGTCAGGGAAAAGTCATTTCGAAAAGAAAGTATCTATCAGTCCTTAATTACCGGTATTGCAGCGGCGTTGGGGTGGATCGTACTGGAATTAATTTTTTAACGTTGACACGCGGTGTAAATCCACTTATAATAAAACTTGTCGTTCCAAGTATGGGGCATTAGCTCAGCTGGGAGAGCGCTTGGCTGGCAGCCAAGAGGTCAGCGGTTCGAGCCCGCTATGCTCCACCATACATATAAGACTAACAGCAATGGTTTGAGGATACACTCAGCCCATTGCTGTTTTTTTATGTTTTCTGCTGAAAATAACATCGTTTTATGACCCATTTCTGCTTTAATTTCGTTAGCTTAGTAACAGAGATAAAAGACCCGACCCTGGAATTGAAAACAGCCGGAGGAGGCATGACAGATGAAATATGCGATTAATCGTTACCTTCATTTGGTAGATGAGCAGATGCTGCTGGAGCTTTTGGACGAACCGACGCATTCGATTACGGCGGAAATGCGTCTCATTAAGCGAACGATGCAGATGGCGGGACAATTCGAAGGGTTCAAACAAGAAGTGACAAAAGAAATGCAAAGACAAAAAAGCACCGGATAGGAGGAACCCTCCGATTCTGTGCTTTTTTATACCGTGGAAAGACCGGCTTTCCGACGGGCTCTGCTGATGAAATACTTACCGGTTATACGTTTTGTGTCCTTGGAAGGGATAGAAAGCTCCTGCCAGCATCCGTTGATTTCCACATGGAAAAGCAGTACTTCTGTTTTGTAAGACGGCGGGAATAAAACACGAAGCTGCTTTTCTTTCATCTCCTGCTCAAGACGTTCAATGTGCTGGTGCAGGTCTTCTATTAATTCCCTGAAATATAACTGATAGTGAAGCTGAAGCGCAAATTGCCCGTTTAACTGCCTGGAGTCATGCTGTAACGTTTTTAAAAGAAAAACAGAATAAATATAATTGTCGATTAAGCCCTGGCAGTCTTCGTTCATAATGAATCTCCCTCCTTTGTTCTCTTATTATTATTATACACGAACATACGTTCTTTTAAACCTGTTTGCTCTTCATTTCTGCAAAGGACAGGACCAAAAACGGAGAAGAGAGATACAACCCCTTCCTCTTGAAAAATGAAGGTAAAAGAGGCAAACTAAAGAAAGATGTATAAAGATTAAGAAAACAACAGCTATTGGGAGGCCGACAGGACATGGTTTTTGAAAATGTAATCGATAGAAAGAAAACGAACTCAATGAAATGGGACTTTACCGCAGAGCGCTACGGATCCAGTGATTTATGGCCGATGTGGGTAGCAGATATGGACTTTCAGGCGCCAAAGCATGTACTCGATGAAATGCAGAAAATTGTAGAACACGGAGTGTTTGGTTACCACCGCAGACCTGAGAGCCTGCAGGAAGCAACGCTTGCGTGGATTGAAAAGCGTTTTGACTGGAAAGTCGAGAAAGAGCAGCTTGCCTTTACGCCGGGTGTAGTTCCTGCGATCAGCCACTTGATTCAAACATTTACCGAAAAAGGCGACGGTGTGATCATTCAGCCGCCGGTTTATTATCCGTTTTATGCACTCATTGACAATAACGAAAGAAAAATGATGAAAAATCCTTTAAAAGAAACAGAAGAAGGATTTACATTCGATCTGGAAGATCTCGAAGAGCAGATGAAGCAGGGAGCGAAGATGCTTCTACTCTGCAGCCCTCATAATCCAATCGGCCGTGTCTGGAAAAAAGAAGAACTGCAGGGAGTAGCCGCACTCTGTAAACAGTATGGTGTGTTTGTCGTATCGGATGAAATACACGCAGATTTAATTCTGGAAGGCACGCATATTCCATTCTCTACCATCGCAAAGGAGTACGGAGTGGAAACGATGACGTGTATGGCGCCAAGCAAAACCTTTAATTTGGCAGCTTTGTCTTTATCCTATGTCGTGTTTGACAAGGTAGATTCCAGAAAAGCCTACGAAAAACATCTGGCAAATGAATTTGTAGAAATCAACAACCCGTTTGCCACGGCTGCAGCAGAAGCTGCCTATCGTGAAGGCGAAGAGTGGCTGGAAGAGCTGCTTGTATATCTTCGCGGAAACGTAGAATATGTTAAAGAATATATAGAAAAAAACATGCCGGATCTTCATGTTATTAAGCCGCAGGGCACTTATTTAATCTGGATCGATATGAGAGCCCTCGGTCTCTCTGCCACAGAGCAGCAGAGCTGGCTTCGTGAAGAAGGCAGGCTTGCTGTAAGCGACGGCCATATCTTTGGAACAGAAGGCGCGGGCTTTATCCGTATCAATGTAGCCTGCCCGCGTGCGAACGTGGAAGAAGGACTGCAGCGTCTCTATAAAGCGTATCAGGCTCTTTAAGATAACAGTCACCAAAAAGAGGCCGGTTTTCGGCCTCTTTTACATAGAATGACTCAGGAGGAAACCAGAATGAAGACATTTCGGCTAGTGTCATTTCAATGCCTGGAACAAGAGAACGGACAGATTGTTCATCTTCCAATTCCTTTAAAAGAAGGGTTAATTATCAACCGGGAAGAAAAAGACGGAAGCTGGCTTATTAATGCAGTAGTGGACCGGGACCAGGAGAACTGGTTTATTCATTCCAGAGACCAGGAAAATCCGCTCGTTATGGAAGTTACGATTACCGACCCCCGAAATGAACCGGCAATTATGACAGGCACGGTAATGGATGAATCTGATTTAAGCGAAGGGATCAGCCTGTTAATCAAGGCAAAAATGGCAGGCGGCAAGGAAGATGTGTCGCAGATGATTTTAGAAGACCTGGCAGAAGAAGGCTATACGGGCCCGGAAATGATCGCAGAGTTTCAAGTACGCAAAAAGAATTCCAGCATAAGGTCAGCGAAAATGGCCCAGCGGATTTTCGAATCGTTCCGCAGCAAAAATTAAAGCAGGGCAGCAGGAGCACAAGCTAAAGGAGCCTTTCATGAACATTTTTACATTCCAGGATTATTATAAAAATGAAGTACAGCTGACATTTAACGATCGTGCTTTTATTTCTGAGCCGCGCCATGTACTGGTGATCTGTCGATACAGCGGAAAATGGCTGCTTACGAGGCATTCGCGGCGCGGATTGGAATTTCCGGGCGGGAAAGTGGAAGCTGGAGAACTTCCGGAGCATGCAGCGGTGCGGGAAGTCTGGGAAGAAACGGGAGCCAGGCTTGCTTCCATCGAATGGCTGGGACAGTACAAAGTAACCGGAAAAGCAGAAGTTATCTACAAAAATGTATATTTTGCACGGGTAGAAAAGCTTGTCCAAAAAGAAGATTACATGGAAACGCTTGGACCCGTGCTCTGCACGGATCTCCCGGCAGATTTAAAAAACGACGTATCCTTTAGTTTTCTGATGAGAGATGACGTTATTCCTTACTGCCTGAACGAATTGAAACAAAGAAATTGGACATAAAAAAGCACTGCCGCTGGCCGGCAGTGCTTTTTTTGTTTATTCTGCTGAAGCAAATACACTCGGGCCTGCTGCACGGATATTATCAGACACTGAAGTGAATTTTTTAAAGTTTTCCTGAAACTGCTGAGACAGCTCTTTTGCTTTTTCATCATAAGCTGCTGTATCTTTCCACGTCTGCCTTGGCTGAAGCACCTCATCGGGAACACCGGGGCAGCGAAGTGGGATATGCAGACCGAAAAATGGATCTTTAACCGTTTCACAGCTCTGCAGTTCTCCCTGCAGTGCAGCCTGAACCATAGCTCTTGTGTACGCAAGGTTCATTCTTTCCCCTACGCCGTATGGCCCGCCGGACCACCCGGTATTGACAAGAAATACATTGACCTCATGCTGCTCGATTTTTTCTCCGAGCATTTCCGCATAACGGGATGCTTCCAATGGAAGGAACGGAGAACCGAAGCAGGTGGAGAAAGTAGCTTCCGGAGCCGTAATGCCGCGCTCTGTTCCAGCAAGCTTACTCGTGTAGCCGCTTAGAAAATGGTACATAGCCTGCTCTTTGGAGAGCCTGCTGATAGGTGGCAGCACGCCGAAAGCATCAGCCGTTAAAAACACAATCGTAGACGGATGCCCGGAAACACTTGGCATCATCGTATTTGGGATACTGTCAAGCGGGTAAGCGGCCCGCGTGTTTTCCGTTAAGGATACATTATCGTAGTCGGGAGTCCGGCTGTCTTTGTCTGTTTTAACATTTTCAATCACTGCTCCAAAATTAATGGCATTCCAGATCTGCGGTTCTTTTTTGAAAGATAAGTTAATACATTTGGCATAGCAGCCGCCTTCAATGTTAAATACGCCGTTATCAGACCAGCCGTGCTCATCGTCGCCGATCAGGTAGCGGTTCGGATCCGCAGAAAGAGTGGTTTTTCCAGTACCGGAAAGGCCGAAAAACAAAGCCGTGTCGCCTTCTGTACCAACGTTCGCTGAACAGTGCATGGACAAGACATTCTGCTGGGGAAGAAGGTAGTTCATGACGGAAAAAATCGATTTTTTCATTTCTCCGGCATATTCGGTGCCGCCGATTAGTACAATACGTTCTTCAAATGAAATAATAACAAACGCTTCCGAGGACGTTTTGTCCACAGCCGGATCCGCTTTAAAGTGTGGAGCGGAAATAATCGTAAAGCCGGCTTCATGTGTCTGCAATTCTTCTTCCGACGGGCGGATAAACAACTGCTTGGCAAAAAGATTGTGCCAGGCATCTTCGTTAATCACCCGGATAGGAAGACGATAGGCAGGGTCTGCACCTGCAAAGGCCTGAGTGACGAACAGTTCTTTTTGTTCAGCAAGATGAGCCATTACTTTTTTGTAAAGGTCTGTAAAGACCCGTTTGGATATCGGCTGGTTTACTGGTCCCCAGTCAATATCATTAAGTACGCTCTCTTCCTCAACAATGAACTTGTCTTTTGGAGAACGGCCCGTATATTTACCGGTTTCTACACTAAGGGCTCCACTGGCTGTAAGAATGCCTTCTTTTCTGGCCAACGCTCTTTCTACAAGGTGTGAAACAGGCAGATTCATATGAATGTTGTCACCATGAAGAAGGTGGTGAATTTCATTGGAAAAATTTAAAGTAGTCATGGCGGCAAAATCCTTTCTTTTCTTGAATAGTATCATCTAATTGTTAATTAGTATAACACATTAAAATCATTAGTCTATACTACAAATGGAAATTCCCAAAAAATATATCAGGCTATTCTGTGAATGGAAAAACATTTTTTGTGGATAAGAAAGGGAGATTGCTTTATTTGACAAGAGATTGGAACTAAGGTAACATATTTTCGAACGGATACTCTTATCCCGAGCTGGTGGAGGGACAGGCCCTGCGAAACCCGGCAACCATCCGTAAGTACAAAACGGAAAGGTGCTAACCTGGAGAGACGACTGTCGTCTTGGAAGATAAGAGGCGAAAAAGGAACGGATAGAAACCCCCTTTTCCTCGCCATGGAAAAGGGGGTTTTGTGTTTTCTTTCTCTTCTTCTTCTATATAATAAGGCGGCTTAGGCAGCGTGCATATGAAATATGCAGCAGGCAGAAGTACGGCAAGATAAGTTATAAGCAGGATAAAAAGGAGGATATATTTCATGGAAACAATTGGACGCCGCCTGTTTACATCAGAGTCCGTTACAGAAGGGCATCCTGATAAACTGTGTGACCAAATTTCAGATGCAATACTAGATGAGATATTGTCGCAGGATCCTAATGCGAGAGTAGCTTGTGAAACAGTAGTGAATACAGGCCTTGTGCTTGTTGCTGGAGAAATCAGTACATCTACGTATGTAGATATTCCGAAAATTGTAAGAGAAACATTAAAAGAGGTAGGCTATACGAGAGCGAAGTACGGATTTGACTCCGAAACATGTGCGATTCTTACTTCTATTGATGAACAGTCAGCAGATATCGCTCAGGGAGTCGATGTTGCGTTGGAATCACGTGAAGGTTCCATGACAGAGGATGAACTGGAAGCAATTGGAGCCGGAGACCAGGGTCTTATGTTTGGTTATGCTGATAACGAAACAAAAGAATTAATGCCTCTTCCGATTTCTTTAGCTCATAAATTAGCCAGAAGGCTGACTTACGTAAGAAAAGAAGGAATACTGCCTTATCTTCGTCCTGATGGTAAAACACAGGTAACAATCGAATACGGTGACGACGGCAAACCGCTTCGTGTAGAAACGATTGTTATCTCCGCCCAGCATCAGGAAGATATTACATTGGAACAGATCGACAGCGATCTGAAAGAACACGTTGTTGATGCGGTAGTCCCGGAAACTCTTTTAGATGAAGAAACAAAATACTTTATGAATCCAACCGGACGGTTTGTTATTGGCGGTCCTCAGGGAGATGCCGGCCTGACCGGAAGGAAAATTATTGTTGATACGTATGGAGGATACTCTCGTCACGGCGGCGGGGCTTTCTCAGGAAAAGACCCGACAAAAGTGGACCGTTCTGCATCTTATGCAGCCCGCTATGTTGCGAAAAATATAGTAGCTGCTGAACTGGCAGACCGGTGCGAAGTACAGCTTGCATATGCCATTGGAGTAGCGCGGCCTGTCTCTATTGCCGTTGAAACGTTCGGTACCGGAAAAGTATCAGAGAGCGTATTAGTAGACCTTGTAAAGGCGAATTTTGACCTTCGTCCTGCAGGTATTATTAAAATGCTGGACCTGCGCCGTTCTATTTATAGACAAACGGCTGCATACGGCCACTTCGGACGTACAGACGTTAATCTTCCGTGGGAAAAAACGGACAAAGCTGAACTGTTAAGCCAGCTTGCAAAAGCAAATAAGCAATAAAAAAGGACGGCCCTGCAAAAGGGTCGTCTTCTTTTTTATTCATAATGTGTTTCTTTTAGTACGCCTTCCTTGATAAACTGATTCAACTCCTTCTCCATTAAATCTACGAGTTGCTGCTGGCGTGTGGATTTGAACATGCCGGATGCATCATTCCAATGCTCGAGCCCTTTTTTCGTTTCCCCAAGAAGCAGCAGGTTCCGGCCCTTCTGGTAAAGCAGTTCCCCGAATACATACATCGTTCTTGTTTCGAGACATCGTTTTATACCTTGTTCGCACCACTGCGCCGATTCCTTATACCGTTCTTGTTTCGTGAGCGATATAGCGAGCGTATACGTTAATCTCGTTTCAATAGAGGGATCTTTTCTTTTTTTCATCCCTTTCCATTTAGTAAGCGCCTCTTTACAAAGTGTTTCCGCATCTTCGTAGCGTTTTTCCAGATTGTAAAACACAGCTAAAGAATTGCTTATTTCGGCTTTTCTTTCCGTGAAAGAAGGATTAGGGTCAATCGAGATGGAAAAGAGAAGCTGCTCGAAGGCTTCTTCCGTTCTTCTATAAAGATGGTATAAAAATATCCCTTTATGCCAGGCTATGTACTGTTTATACAGAGGAGGCGTAAATAGAGGGTTGTCTTTTTCATATAAAATCAATGCTTCCATCTGCTTATAATCCTGTGTGAAGCGGCAGTGTTCAAGCTGGTCAAAAACGTCCTGTACATAATCAGGCCGCTCCGAAACAGCCTCTTCAAAGAAATAATACATGTCTGCGCCAAGTTTTTCGGCAATTTGGAACAGCGTATTAGAATACGGAATAATTGATCCGTTTTCAATTTTGCTGATTTGAGCCTGAGTACAGATCCCATCCGCAAGATCAGCCTGGGTCATTTGATGGTACTGGCGCAGCTCCTGAATTTTCTTCCCTACTCTCGAAAAATCCACTAGATTTCCTCCTTTCTATGTATTCCTATAATTATTATAACAAACAGGTACTAAAGGTGGAAGTAAAAAGTCTATATAAAATAGCTATAAATGGCATTTTAAAGAAAAATCAAGTGAATATTAGTTATATTATACTAATTTAAGAGAAGAGAGGTGATTTGAATGAATAAAACAGGGTATGGTATTTTTACTGCAGCTGCGTTAATCGTCCTAATAGGTTATCAGGGAACAGAAGGTCTTTTGGCAGGCATTTCACAAATAATGCCGCTTAACCTTCCCCATAAACATTAATTAACCAGTAATACTAGTACTTTACATAATTTGGATCATTTTCCTCAACGTTTGTCAAAATCCAATTAAGGGTATATTCTTGATATAGTTTGGGTTTATAACTCAAGAAGTATAGAAAGGGATGATGATCGTTGCCGGAAAGAATTCAAATCACCTTTAACGGTGAAAAGAAAACAGTAGAAAATGACCAGAGTGTCCTGCAATATACAATCGGAACACCGTCAGAACTTCCTAATGTATGCTATCATCCAAGCCTTGGTGCTATTGAAACCTGCGATACATGCATGGTGAAAGTGAACGGGGAAATGGTACGAGGGTGCTCCACGCCTTTAAATGATGGAGACGTTGTAGATTCTGTGTCATCAGATGTACAGGAAGCGCAAGTTGTGGCAATGGACCGGATCCTTCATAACCATGAATTGTATTGCACAGTTTGCGACTATAATAATGGCGGCTGTGAAATACATAACACGGTTAAGGAAATGCAGGTCGAGCATCAAAGCGAACCTTTTGAACCAAAACCGTATGAAGAAGATAATACAAACGCGTTTTACCGTTACGATCCGGACCAGTGTATTCTTTGCGGACGCTGCGTAGAAGCCTGTCAGGATATTCAGGTAACGGAAACGCTTTCGATTGATTGGGAGCTTCAAAAGCCCCGTGTTATCTGGGACAATGATGTGCCGATCGATGAATCTTCCTGTGTTTCCTGCGGCCACTGCTCTACAGTATGCCCATGTAACGCTCTTATCGAAAAATCAATGGTAGGGGAAGCCGGCTACATGACTGGAATCGATCAGCAGACGCTTCGTCCGATGATTGAAGTAACCAAGCAGGTCGAAACGGGTTACAGCTCTATCCTTGCGATCTCCGATATGGAAGCAGCAATGCGTGAAAGCCGCATCGAAAAAACAAAAACAGTATGTACATACTGTGGAGTCGGCTGTAGTTTCGATGTATGGACAAAAGGACGGGATATTCTAAAAATCGATCCGCAGATAGAGGCACCGGCAAACGGAATTTCGACCTGTGTGAAGGGTAAGTTCGGCTGGGATTATACAAATAGTGAAGAACGTATAACCAAGCCGCTTATCCGTAAAGGTGACTCCTTTGTAGAATCTACTTGGGATGAAGCTATCGCTCTTATTAAATCAAAATTCACTTCTATTAAAGAAGAGCACGGACCTAATGCGCTCAGCTTTATTAGTTCTTCAAAAACAACGAATGAAGAGTCCTACCTCATGCAAAAGCTTGGCCGAGGCATTATTGGTACGAATAATATCGATAACTGTTCCCGTTACTGCCAGTCTCCCGCTACAATGGGACTTTTCCGCACAGTAGGTTACGGAGGAGACTCCGGCGGCATTGAGGACATTAAAAACTCCGAGCTTGTGATTGGTGTAGGTACGAACACTTCAGAGTCCCACCCGGTTCTTGCAACAAGAGTAAAAAGCTCGCATAAGCTGAGAAACCAGAAGCTGATTGTGGCGGATCTTCGTAAGCACGAAATGGCAGAACGCTCTGATTTGTTTATTCGTCCGAACTCCGGTACAGATCTCATCTGGCTTTCTGCCGCAGCGAAATACATTCTTGATCAAGGCTGGGAAGACAAGAAGTTCCTTGAAGAGAGAGTAAACGGTCTGGATGAATTCAAAGCCAACCTCGATAAGTACACCCTTGACTATGCTGTTGAAAAAACCGGCGTAGCTAAAGAGGATATTATTGAAATTGCCACAAGCATTTATGAAGCGAAAACGACCTGTATTCTTTGGGCTATGGGTGTTACGCAGCATCTAGGAGGAAGCGATACGAGTACCGCGATCTCCAACCTGCTATTGGTTTCAGGAAACTACGGCAAGCCGGGCGCCGGCTCGTATCCTCTTAGAGGCCACAACAACGTACAGGGTGCCAGCGACTTTGGAAGCATGCCGGACAAAATGCCTGGATATGAAGATGTTATGGATGAAAAAGTCCGTGAAAAGTACAAAAATGCCTGGGGTGTAGAACTTCCGGCTGATAAAGGCTTAAATAACCACGAAATGATTGATGCGATCCATGATGGCAAGCTGAAAGCTATGTACTTGAAAGGCGAGGAAATGAGCCTGGTTGATTCGAATATCAATTACGTTCAGGACGCTCTTGCCAAGCTGGATTTCTACGTAGTGCAGGATGTATTCCTCAGCCGTACGGCCCAGTTTGCAGACGTAGTACTTCCGGCAAGTCCAAGTCTTGAAAAAGACGGCACATTTACAAATACGGAGCGCCGTTTCCAAAGACTGTATAAAGCGTTGGAGCCAATGGGTGAATCCAAGCCGGATTGGCAGATTATTATGGAAGTGGCTAACGCAATGGGAGCTGAATGGAATTATTCCCATCCATCTGAGATTATGGATGAAGCCGCAGCGCTTGCAGAAATTTTTGCAGGGGTTTCCTACGACCGCCTGGAAGGCTACAACAGCCTGCAGTGGCCGGTATTTAAAGACGGCACGGATTCTCCTGTACTGTTCCTGGATGAATTTCCATTCCCGGACGGCAAAGCAAGATTGTATCCTGTAGATTGGACCATTCCTGTCCAGTATGATGAGCAGTATGACCTGCATGTGAACAACGGCAGAATGCTTGAGCATTTCCATGAAGGAAATATGACTTACCGGTCTAAAGGTATCAAAGACAAAACACCGAATAACTTTGTTGAGGTTTCTCCTGAACTGGCGATTGAACGAAATGTAAAGGACGGTTCTCTTGTCCGCATCATTTCTCCATATGGAGCCATTAAAGTGAAATGTTTAGTTACAGAAAGAGTAGCCGGTAATGAGCTGTATGTAACAATGAATGACAGTGGAGATGCAGCTATCAACCTGTTGACAAGCAGTTATTCAGATAAAGATACGGACACACCTGCATATAAAGAAGTAAAAGCAAAAATGGAAGTATTGGAAGTAGAAGGCGAAACGCCGCTTCCAAAGCATAACTTCCGCTATGGTAATCCCCAGCCTCAAATTGGGGTGGAAGTGCACCGCAAATGGCAGCGCGATGATTATGAATTCCCAGGTGACACGGTTAAAAAGAACCGTGGTTTAACTAAAAGCCTAGTGAAAAAGGGGGACTCTTAAATGGCAGAGCCGATTACGTCGATTCAAAGGCGCACCCTGAGTAAGGAAGAACAGCAGAAGCAGGATTTGAAAGAAATTGAAGAGGTTCTGTTAGCCAATAAAGAAGGAATCCTGAGCTCTATTGAAATTTTAAATGGCCTTCAGAGCAAAGGCGTTCTTACCATTATCAACGGCCTTCTGAAAGAAGGGGAAGAAGTAATGGATATTCTCGTGAAAACCGTCGATCAGCCGGGAGTAACGAAAAGTATCAGAAACCTTCTTCTCATGGGCGGACTCGCAGGTTCTATCGATATAGAGAAGATCAAGCCGATGCTGGATCGTTTGAACAACGGGTTGGAACGGGTTTCCGACGAGGAAGAAAATCCACAAAAAACAAGTATTTTCTCCCTTCTTAAGCTGTTGAGAGATCCGGAAGTCAACCGCACTATTACCCTGATGGTAAGCTTTCTTCAGGGAATGGGGCAGGATCCTTCTGAGAGTGAAGCAATGCCAAAAGACAAACAGACTCCCGAAACAGACGTATAAAAATAAAAAAGCACTCATCCTCTGGATGGGTGCTTTTTTTCATTTTACAAGCAAAACAAGCGTCAGACCGAAAAGTGTATCAGCTGTTCTGCTTATTTTTTTCTTCTTCCGCGATCCGTTTATAATACTGTCCCTTTTCTACATAACTTTGGCGGATCCGTGCCATATCTTTTCTATCTTCTTCATTCAGCTCGCGGATAACCTTAACTGGACTTCCAAATGCAAGCGAATGAGGGGGAATTTTTTTTCCGGGAGGGACAAGACTACCGGCACCGACAAAGGCGCCTTCGCCAATTTCTGCGCCATCAAGTATGGTGGCCCCCATGCCGATTAAAGCGTTTTTACGTATAATGGCACTGTGCAGCATCACTTTATGGCCCACTGTGACATCATCTTCTAGAATAAGAGGGTTTTTTGGACTCTGGTGCAGCACTGAATGATCCTGAATGTTTACCCGGTTTCCGATAACGGTAGGGGCAACATCTCCCCGGATAACCGTATGAAACCATATGCTTGATTCCTCGCCTATTTTTACATCACCTGTAATAATAGAGTAATCAGCAAGGTAGACACTATCCGCGATATCAGGATATGTTCCGTCGTAAGGATATATTTTCATGAAGTCCTCCTATATGAGTTAATATATTGTACACTTATAGTACTAGTGTATCAAAGTTGAAATAAACAGAGAAGTAAGCAGGAGAGGCGGGTCAGGAACGTAATGAAAACATGGTTAGTCGAAAGGCCGAGGGCGACCGTCGTTATTGTGCATGGCAACGGGGAACACCATGGAAGGTATGAGTGGATGATTGAACAGCTGAACCGCCAGCGGTTTAACGTCGTAAGCGGGGATCTGCCGGGGCATGGAAGAACCCGTGGGAAGAGAGGGCATGTAGACAGCTTTGACCAGTACATAGATGCCGTATTCACCTGGTATACAGAAGCTGCAGGGTATGAACTGCCTGTCTTTTTATTCGGGCACAGTATGGGCGGATTAATTACAATCCGTACATTAATGGAAAGGCGAATGCGGATCCGGGGAGTTGTATTATCCTCACCTTGTTTGAGCCTTTATCAGCGGCCGGGCCGGATGAGAGACTTCAGTACAAAAATGCTGCACCGCCTAAATCCGACATTCAGCTCGAAATCAGGCATTCAGGCAGCGGATGTAACACGAAATGAAGAAGCAAGAGCCTCTTATGAAACAGATGAGTGGAATACCTCCACGGTAACCGTACGCTGGTACCAGGAACTAGTCAAAGCGATGAGGCAAAGCCACGCAGATGCTCTGGAATTTCCGGATGTCTCGCTTCTTGTCATGCAGGCAGGTATGGATTTAATAGTAGATAAACATGCCACCCACCACTGGTTTAACAAACTTGAAATTACAGACCGGTCGCTGCGGGAGTGGAAAGGATTATATCACGAATTATTGAACGAGCCGGAACGTGAAGAAATATTTAGGTTTATGATGTATTTCATTCACATGAGATTATAAGGTACAATGGCACCGTGTTGATATTTTATTACGCAATAGGAGGATTTAATTATAGTGAGCGCCCCGACGACAATGTGGACTTTGATGTACCACATAAAAAAAGAAATAGTTCCGCGTGTCCACAGTATTTTGGACGAATGGCGCGTAAAAGCAGCCGGTATTCCAAATGAAGAGCTCCGCCGGCATGCATTGAACAGCATTAACGAAAATACATTTCACAGCGAAGGAGGAGGCGTCTATGCTCTTTTAACCAGAAAAGAAGCCCGGGACGACCTGCTTCGCTTTATTGTTGCTTATCAGATTATCTGTGACTATCTGGATAGTTTATGCGATGAAACAGATTCGTTTGACAGAAAAGACTTCCGTTCGCTTCATGAAGCACTCCGGCTGGCTCTGGCGCCGGAAGAGAAAACATATCCGTACTATGAGCATCACCCGGAGTCTGAGGATAACGGCTTTCTCCAGGAGCTTGTAGAAGCCTGCCAGAAGCAGGTGGCAGCTTTCCCCGGTTTTTCCCATGCGCGTGCTTCCATGGAAGAGCTTTCCCTGCATTACCGAAACCTGCAGGTGTATAAGCATGTGAAGAAAGAAGACCGGGAAGGGCTGTTAACGGAATGGTTTAAAGAAGAAAAGCAGCGCGTGCCGGACATGTTCTGGTACGAGTTCAGCGCTTCAACGGGCTCCACTCTTGGCATCTATGCGCTGGCATCGTATGCTTCGCGCAGCCATCTGGCAGAGTGGCAGGCAGAAACCATAAAAAACAGCTATTTTCCTTATGTACAGGGAATGCATATCCTTCTGGATTACTTTATTGATCAGGAAGAAGATATCCGGGACGACGAATTGAATTTCTGCACCTACTATCAGGACGAGGAAACGATGGTGCGCCGGATGGAACTGTTCAAGCGGGAAGGCGGGAAGCGGTTAAAACGCCTGCCTGACGCAGCTTTTCACTCGTTATTAAATAAAGGAATTATTGCAATCTATTTAGCAGATGAAAAAGTTCAGATGCGTCCGGAGTTAAAGAAAACTGCGAACCGTTTTATTCGGTTCGGCGGGCTGCCGACTGCCTTTTTCTATTTGAATTCCTGGGTATTCCGTAAAACAACATAACAGAAGAGCCCTGCCATCCGGCAGGGCTCTTCTGTTATGTTGTTATTCGGCTTTGTCGACTACAGTTAATTCGCCGGTTTCAGGAGAAATGACAAGTCCGTGAACCGGAGTGCCCGCGGGAAGAAAAGGATGCTCCCGTATAAGCTTTACGCTTTGGCGCACACTGTCTTCAACGTTTTCAAAGCCTTTCAGCCATTCCCGGACATTGCTTCCGGAGGCTTCTATTTCAGCTATTTTTTCATCGGTTAATCCATTATTATAGGCTTTTTCAAGAATAGGTTCCGGCTTCAGGCCGGCCATGCCGCAGCCATAATGGCCGACAACAGCAACTTCTTCTGCCTGCAGTTCATACAGCGCTACAATAATACTTCTCATAATACTTCCGTAGGAATGGGAAAGAACGGCGCCGGCATTTTTAATGATCTTGGCGTCTCCCTGCTGTAGGTTCATGGCTCTTGGAAGAAGCTCTGATAATCTGGTATCCATGCAGGTTAAAACAACCAGTTTTTTGTCAGGAAACTTAGACGTTTTGTATTCCTCATATTCTTTGTTTTGTACAAATGTCTGGTTAAATTCGATAATCGAGTCAATCGTTGGCATTGTAACGGCCCCTTCCCTGATATATTCGTGCGGCAGCTGCCTCACACTTCCATTATTATATAGTAAGATTTATCTTTTTTCCAAAGCATATACGAGAGGCGGGTTATTTATCTGATTGATAAACTGGTATTTGGCTGCATGAAAGGCGTGCTGATCGATCGCTGACACGTATTTGTCCACTGCAGTCTGCTCGCGTGCACCTTCATCGTGCCCCGGGTAAGCGGTAATAAGGATGACGCATCCTTTAGATAGAACAGGAAGCAGGTGATCCAGCGTCTGAAGCGTGGATGATGTCGTTGTCGTAATACTTTTATCCCCGGAGGGCAGGTAACCTAAATTAAACACTACCGCAGCTGTTTTATGGAGTACTTCTTTCGGCACCCGTTCCACTATATTTTCATGACTGTCATGAATAAGGTGTACATTGGTGAACCCGGCGCTGTCTACACGTTCGGCTGTGGCGTCAATCGCCTGCTTTTGAATATCAAACGCGTATACGACAGCAGCCCGTTCGGCCAGAAACAAGGTGTCGGCGCCTTTGCCGGCCGTGGCGTCAATAGCTGCGGCTCCTTTATGAAGGTATTTTTCCAAAAGAAGCCTGCCAAAGGGAAGAACACCGGGTATTTTCATTGGGAAGCCTCCCGGAAGCCATCGGCAAACTTACCCTGCCAGCTTCCGCGTCGTTTCAATTCATCATCGATGCCATTTAATACGCTCCACTTATTCATGCTCCACATCGGCCCTATCATCAGCTCGGCCGGCCCGTCACCGGTTAGGCGGTGAATCGTAATAGAAGCGGGAAGCCTTTCAATCTGGTCCGCCGTCAGCTGAATATAATCCTCCTGTGACATCAGCTCGACAAGTCCTTTTTCATATTGTTTTACCATCGGGGTTTTCTTTAACAAGTGCAGCAGGTGAATCTTAATGCCCTGAATATCAAGTCTGCTTACTTCCTCTACTGTTTCGAGCATCATCTCAGGCGTTTCCAGAGGAAGGCCGTTGATCACATGGGCGCAGACGTTAATATTGTGTTTTCTGAGCTTTTCTACGCCTTCTTTATAACAGTCGTAGTCATGAGCCCGGTTAATTAACAGGGCGGTTCGTTCATGAACCGTCTGGAGGCCGAGCTCCACCCAGAGATGGGTCCGCTGGTTTAATTCAGCCAAATAGTCAACCACATCGTCGGGCAGGCAGTCCGGTCGTGTTGCAATAGATAGTCCCACAACATCCTCTTGCCTGAGGATACTTTCAAACATTACTTTTAATTCTTCGACCGGAGCATACGTATTGCTGAACGCTTGAAAATAGCCGATATATTTTCCTTTTTTCCATTTTCGGTTCATTCGGTTTTTTACCGTGTGGAACTGGTCAATAATATCTTCTCCGCGGTCTCCGGCAAAATCTCCGGACCCCCGCTGGGAGCAGAACGTACAGCCTCCGGAAGCCACGGCCCCGTCCCGGTTGGGGCAGTCAAATCCCCCATCAAGAGGAACTTTAATAATTTTTTCGCCGAAATGATTTTTCAACTGATGATTCCATGTATAATATCGTTTGTCTCCCCAAAATACCGGAGAGGCTGTATCTGCATTCATGTGTATCTCTCCCTGTATAAGTAATTCTAGTGTATCCTTTATTCTATCACGCTTATTTTTGAAAACCCAGCGGTGGAATGGGAGTATACCTGCTCTGCCTTGACAGGCAAGGGGTTAATCCATAAAATATCATATATTGATTACCATTCTTCAGTGAAGAAAGCGAAAGTACGATATAATGTATTTATACATAGTATCTCTGCGATAGAAAGCATAGGAATAATCGTGATATAGAGAAAGAGGAGGCTGCAAACATGGCATTTCCGCATCAGGAAATTGAACAGAAATGGCAGAAGCACTGGGAAGAAAATAAAACGTTCCGCCTGGAAGATGAACAAAACGGAAATCCGGATTATTATGCACTGGATATGTTTCCCTATCCATCAGGATCAGGGCTTCACGTAGGCCACCCGGAAGGCTATACGGCTACGGATATTTTATCAAGAATGAAACGGATGCAGGGCTACAATGTGCTTCATCCGATCGGCTGGGACGCATTCGGTCTGCCGGCGGAACAATTTGCACTGGATACCGGAAAGCACCCGCGCGATTTTACGAAATCCAATATTGATACGTTTAAACGCCAGATTAAATCTCTGGGGTTTTCTTATGACTGGGACCGTGAGATCAATACAACCGATCCGGAGTATTACAAGTGGACCCAGTGGATCTTCATCCAGCTTTACAAAAAGAACCTGGCATACATGGATGAAATCGCTGTAAACTGGTGCCCGGCGCTCGGAACCGTGCTCGCCAATGAAGAAGTCATTGATGGGAAAAGTGAACGCGGCGGCCATCCGGTGGAACGCCGTCCGATGAAGCAGTGGATGCTTAAAATTACGGAATATGCCGATCGTCTTCTCGAGGATCTTGAAGAACTGGACTGGCCGGAAAGCATTAAAGATATGCAGCGCAATTGGATTGGGCGTTCGGAAGGCGCAGAAGTTACCTTTAACGTGAGAGGATCCGCGAAGTCTTTTACCGTGTTTACAACACGCCCTGATACATTATATGGAGCCACTTACTGCGTGCTTTCTCCTGAACATGAGCTCACGCCGGCTATTACAACGGCCGATCAAAAGCAGGCAGTTGAAACCTACCAGAAAGAAGTAGCAACAAAAAGTGACCTGGAACGTACTGAGCTTCAGAAAGAGAAAAGCGGTGTATTTACCGGTGCCTATGCGATCCATCCGGTTACCGGCGAAGAAGTACCCGTTTGGATTGCGGATTATGTTCTTTCCACATACGGAAGCGGTGCTATTATGGCCGTGCCCGCCCACGATCAGCGTGACTATGAATTTGCGAAAAAATACGATCTGCCGATTATCCAGGTGTTGGAAGGCGGCAGCATCGAAAAGGAAGCCTATACCGGTGACGGAGACCATATTCATTCTGGATTTTTGAACGGACTTAGCACAAAAGAAGCGATTGCAGCAATGATTAAGTGGCTGGAAGAGAAGGGAACCGGAGAAAAGAAAGTGACGTACAGGCTCCGTGACTGGCTGTTCAGCCGCCAGCGCTACTGGGGCGAGCCGATTCCTATCATTCACTGGGAAGATGGCAGCATGAGTGAGCTTCCGGAAGAAGAGCTTCCTCTTGTATTACCGGATATGGATGAGTTTAAGCCGTCAGGTACAGGGGAATCCCCGCTTGCCAACGCAAAAGACTGGCTGGAAGTAACCGATCCGGTAACGGGAATGAAAGGACGCCGTGAAACGAACACGATGCCGCAGTGGGCAGGAAGCTGCTGGTATTACCTTCGTTATATTGATCCGGATAACACGGAAAAGCTGGCAGACGAAGAAAAGCTGAAGCGGTGGATGCCGGTTGATATTTATATCGGAGGCGCCGAGCATGCCGTGCTTCATCTGCTGTACGCTCGCTTCTGGCATAAGGTGCTTTACGATATTGGAGTTGTTTCAACGAAAGAGCCATTCCAGCGCCTGTACAACCAGGGAATGATTCTTGGAGAAAATAATGAAAAAATGAGCAAGTCAAAAGGGAATGTAGTAAATCCCGATACGATTGTAAAAACTCACGGCGCGGACACGCTGCGTCTATATGAAATGTTCATGGGGCCGCTGGACGCCTCCATCGCCTGGTCGGAAAATGGGGTAGAAGGTGCCCGTCGCTTTTTGGATAGAATCTGGCGTCTGCTTATAAAAAATGATAATGAGCTGAGCCCGGCGGTTACAACAAAAGTAACGTCCGGTGATTTTGAGAAAACGTATCATAAAACAGTCGCCAAAGTGACGGAAGAATTTACACACCTTCGCTTTAATACAGGGATCAGTCAGCTGATGATCTTTATTAATGAAGCATATAAGCAGGATGAACTGCCTAAGCCATGGATAGAAGGGTTTACAAAGCTCCTTTCTCCGATTGCTCCCCATCTTGCAGAAGAGCTCTGGGCATATCTGGGCCATGAGGGTACAATCACGTATGAACCGTGGCCGGTTTATGATGAAAAAATGCTGATTGAAGATGAAGTAGAAATTGTCGTGCAGGTAAACGGCAAAGTGAAAGCCAAGCTGCTTATTGCAAGAGAAGCAGATAAAGCAGCAACGGAAGAACTTGCTATGGCCCAGCCGAAAATTAAAGAAGAAATTGAAGGCAAAACGATCCGCAAAGTTATCGTTGTCCCTGGAAAGCTCGTAAATATTGTAGCTAATTGAGGCTGTAGAACTTGTGAAGCCAAAGAAAGTCTATCCTCTTAAAAAAGTGGCTGTTGAAAAATCTGTCACTGTTAGATTCTTTAAGTCGATGATCATTAATAAAGCCGCTGATTTTCCAAAAACATGGAAAGTCAGCGGCTTTTTTTTAGAGTTTTGCTTTTCCTTGTAAAAGATCTTGTCAAAAGTTTTCTTCAAAACGCTGTACTTATCGGCAATAGGACGAAAAAAGGATTTTTGCACCAGGACGGCGAAATTTGTTACAAGGAAAAAGGGGGAGTGGAGCATGGTTTCATTTCTATTAGTATTTCGAAGGATAGTTAAGGCCATTCTTCGAGGGTTGCAAGAGCCGGAATTTCAGGTGCTGCTCTCTCTTACCGGAGGAATGCTGCTCTCCGGAACATTGTTCTACAGTAATGTGGAAGGACTATCATTGCTGGATGCGCTTTATTTCAGCGTGGTTACGCTGGCAACGGTTGGTTATGGTGATTTCTCCCCACAAACGAACTTTGGGAAAATATTTACTATCATTTACATACTGAGCGGTGTTGGGTTGATTTTGGCGTTTGCAACAAAAATTCTTTATTACATGCAGCAGTCAAAACTGAGCGATAAAGCTGCTAAACGAGAAAGACAGCTTAAAAAAAAGGAGGAAGATAATAATTGATTCGTGAAGGGATAGCACAGATGAAAGATTGTCTGTGAAAAGCACTATCCGCGTGACCAGTTTTGAATTATTTTGATAAAGGTGCCGTGTTTTTCAGTTCAGCGGCGGCGGTACCAGCAGAATAGCCGGTGGAAAACGCACAGGTGATATTAAAGCCGCCTGTATAACCATGCACATCCAGAATTTCTCCGCAGAAAAATAATCCTTCTGTCATTTTCGATTCCATCCGTTTCGGGTCAATTTCTTTAATTGAAATGCCTCCTCCGGTAACGAATGCTTCTTCAATCGACAATGTGCCGTCTGCTTCAATACGGAAGTCGGTTAGAAGCTCTGCGAGTCTGCGCAGGGCATCATTGGTAATCGTATTTAACGGTTGATCGGCAGCTATTTCTGCCCTCTTCAGGAAAAACACGAGGGACTTTTCGGGCAGCCATGATTTCAAGGCATTTTTACTGTTTTTTGTGCCGTTTGTTTTTTTAAGAGTAATAAACTGCTGAAAAATAGATTCCGGACTGCTGTCCGGGTAAAGAGCTAGTGATAAAGAAATGGTGTCTGTTTTGTACTTTTTTAAGGCTTTTACAACATATTGGCTGCAGCGCAGGCTGATCGGTCCGGATACGCCAAAATGAGTAAAAATAAAACCGCCGCGGTGGGTTTTTATCTTTTTTCCTTTCGGCTGCATAACAGTTAAGGCTACGTCCTGAAAAGAAGCTCCCTGCAGTACTTTCTGCTGAATAAACGGTTCGCTGGACGTAATCGGAACTTCGGTAGGATAAAGCTCCGTAATCGTATGGCCTGCAGCTTCCGCCCACGGATAGCCGTCTCCGGTGCTGCCGGTCTGCGGAACAGATTTGCCGCCGGTCGCGATAATGACAGATGGTGCATACAGTTTTTCCCCGTCTTCGAGCACGAGCCCTTCTATTTTATTGTTTTCCATAAGAAGAGAAGCCACTTTTGTCTGCTTTCTCGTTTCAACCTGCAGCCTTTCAAGCTCCTGTAAAAGAGTCTGTACGACGGTAACAGCTTTATCGTTTACCGGAAACATCCGTCCCATATCTTCTTCTTTCAATTCAATGCCCAGTCCTTCGAAATAGGCAATAATGTCTTCATTGTTAAAATTGGAAAAAGGGCTGTACATAAATTTCCCATTACCGGGTATATGCTCAATAAGCTGTTTAAGTTCCATCCGGTTCGTAACGTTACAGCGGCCGCCTCCGGAAATCGCGAGCTTACGGCCGAGTTTCTTTCCTTTATCAAGCAGGAGGACGCGTGCCCCGTGCTCCGCGGCTGCAGCGGCCGACATCAAACCGGCAGGCCCGCCTCCTACTACTATCGTATCGTATCGCATAATAATATCCTTTCTCTGTGTAAACATGTAATAATCATTATATATCTGTAAAGTAACCCTATCATAACAAATAATCGTACTGTCTCCCACTTTAGAGACAGCCATAAAAAGGAGCTGGGAAATAATGAAGAAAATGCAGCTGAAAACAAAAACGAGAGACCAGTTTATTGATATTACAAGAGAAGTAGAAAAATATGTCCGCGAAGAAGAAATGGACGAAGGGATAATTACGGTGTACTGTCCGCACACGACGGCCGGTATTACGGTTAATGAAAACGCCGACCCCGACGTGAAGAAAGATATGATTATGAGGCTCGATGAAGTCTATCCGTGGGATCACGAGAAATACCGCCATGCGGAAGGCAATACCGCCTCCCACCTGAAAGCAAGCACAGTAGGCACAGGGCAGACGATCATTGTGGAGAACGGCGCATTAGTGCTCGGCACATGGCAGGGAATCTATTTCTGTGAATTCGACGGTCCCCGAACGAGAAGCTATTATCTGAAAGCTTTGAAAGGATAAGCGGATAAATTATTTGTTCATCTCCAATGATTTACAAGATTCTCAGAGAGAATTATGGTAAAATTCTCAAGGATGAGATTTAGTAACTAATTGGAGATGAATGTATGACCGACTCGAAATTTTTACGTGGTACGATGATTCTAACGATGGCAACGTTCGCCTCAAAGATTCTTGGCATGGTATATGTATTTCCTTTTGTCGCAATGGTGGGCCAGCAGGGACTGGCACTTTACCAGTACGGCTACCAGCCCTATGTTATCCTGCTCAGCATGGCAACGCTCGGCGTGCCTATGGCTGTCTCAAAATTTGTTTCCAAATATAACGCAATGGGAGATTATAAAACGGGTCAGCGCCTGTTAAAAACCGGTATTTTATTTATGAGTATTACCGGCTTCCTGGCATTTCTTGTATTGTTTTCGATGGCTCCTGTTATTTCCGGATGGATTATCAGTGATCCAGGTGATCTGGATGGAAACTCCCTGACAGATGTTACCTTTGTTATCCGCATGGTCAGCGTAGCATTAATTATTATCCCTGCGATGGCAGTTATCCGCGGGTTCTTTCAAGGAAATCAGTCAATGGGCCCGACAGCTGTTTCCCAGGTGCTGGAACAACTCATTCGGATCGTATTTATTCTCAGCATGGCTTATTCTGTTCTTTACATAATGGATGGAGACCTTGGCACGGCAGTAGGATTTGCTACATTCGGTGCTTTTGTCGGCGGCCTCGGCGGCCTGGCAGTCCTGTTGTTTTATTGGAAAAAAAGAAAGTATTTTATTCAGAAGCAGGTACAGGAAAGCACGGTTGACCATAATCTGCCATTAACCAATATGTATAAAGAGCTTATTATGTACGCTCTGCCGTTTTCGTTTGTGGGACTGGCTATTCCGCTTTTCCAGCTGGTGGACTTATTTACATTCAACAACGCCCTTACCGCCTCCGGCTATACGCTTGGGCAGGCGGAAACAATGTACGGCGTGTTCTCCGGTTCGGCACACCGTTTAATTCTGATTCCGGTAGCCATTGCAACAGCAATGAGCATTACGTTAATTCCGGCTATCACCAAGTCTTTTACAAGCCAGAACGATGAAGTGCTTCAAAACCAGATTACCCAGGCTTTTCAAGTAATCATCTTTTTAGCATTACCGGCTTCAGCTGGTTTAATGATATTGTCTTATCCTACATTTGCGCTTTTGTTTGGATTAAATGATATCGAGGTCGGCGGCTATATTCTGCGCTATTATGCACCGGTAGCCATTTTGTTTTCGCTTTTCTCTGTCAGCGCAGCGATGCTTCAGGGCATCAACCAGCAGCGGTTTGCGGTGCTTTCCCTTATAGTGGGGATCATCATAAAGTTGATTCTAACCTATCCGCTTTTAATTGCACTCGGTTCCATGGGAGCTATTATCAGCACGTTTCTTGGCTTTACTGCAGCGATTGTCTTTAATTTAGTGATTATCGCGAAATATGCTGATTTTGATTTTCTTCCATTGATCAAGCGGACCATTTTAATTGTGGCCGTAACGCTTGTAATGAGCCTTGGAGTGATTGTTGTAAAAGAAGGAGCAGAGCAGCTGTTTCCACTCGTTTCCTGGACAAACGCCCTCTTTGTAGAAGTGTTTGCCATGATCACAGGGATTCTTCTTTATTTCATCCTTACGGTAAAAATCGGTTTAGCCGGCCAGATCCTTGGCGACAGGTTCTCTATCTTGAAAAAATAAATAGCTGCCCCTTGAACTTAAGTGGTTCCGTACATGCTATACTCTAAAAAAAGAAAGGCCTTCGAGGTGAATAATCAACGTGCAAAAATATAAAAATTACGACTGGTGGATGATTGGTGCTTCGTTTGCGCTTGCTATTTTCGGGATGGTCATGATCTACAGCGCCAGTTTTCCACTTGCTATTGATTTATATGACAACCCTGCGCACTTTTTTCAAAGACAGCTTGTCTTTTTTATTCTGGGGACAGTGTTTTTTATTTTCTTTATGCACTTTCCTTACAGGCGGTTTCAAGTTTTTATTCCTTTCATGATGCTGGCATCGATCCTATCCCTTCTTCTTGTACTGCTTATCGGCAACGAAGTAAATGGGGCGACAAGCTGGTTTAACGTTGGTCCGTTTACGATTCAGCCTGCTGAATTTGTTAAAATAGCTGTGATTATTTATCTGGCTTATGTATATTCAAAAAAACAAACGTATATTAATCGTTTAGTTACCGGCGTTATGCCGCCGCTTGTGATGATTGTCATCGTTTTTGCTTTAATTGCCCTTCAGCCTGATATAGGAACGGCGGCTTCGATTATAATGACGACAGGAGTTATCGTCTATCTATCCGGAGCAAAAATAACACACATTGCCGGACTCGGAGCAGTCGCAGTGGTAGTTATAGGTATACTGGCCGCGATTGAGCCATACCGGGTCCAGCGACTGACTGCATTCCGCGATCCTTTTGAAGTAGCGGAAGCAGCGAGTGGAAGCGGCTATCAGCTTATACAATCGTACATCGCTTTTGCCCACGGCGGACTGTTTGGAACAGGGCTGGGGCAGAGTGTGCAGAAAATGCATTTTCTGCCGGAGCCTCATACAGACTTTATTCTTGCGGTAGTGGCAGAAGAACTTGGTATTTTTGGTATTGGTTTTATTCTTTTATGTCTTGGAACGATAGCATGGAGAGGTTCATTGATTGGAATCCGCAACCGTAACCAGTTCGGCACGCTGCTGGCATTTGGAATTGTTTTTCAGCTTCTCAGCCAGGCTATCATTAACGCCGGCGCTGCAACAGGGTTAATGCCGATTACCGGTCTTACTTTTCCATTAATGAGCTATGGTGGTTCTTCTCTGCTGGTAACGATGATTCTGCTCGGGATTTTAGCTAACATCTCAAAATACACATCAATGGACCGAAAAAGGTCTGCTCAGGAAACCAACGCTATCTAGAGTCATATAGGTAGCGTTTTTCCTTTTAACGTATATTTATAAAAAGGAGAATCAGCCATGTTAATTATAGGATTTGGAAAGCTTGCAAAAATGATAGTGAATGGCCATCCGGATAAACCGCTTCCGGTATACAACAGAACAAAACAGCACGTGGAAGAAAATACAAATGCTTATTACGCACCGCCTGAATCGTTCGCCGAGTATATGAATGTGATAGTAGCACTCCCGGAAAAAGCTACGTTATCTTTTTTGGAAACACATATTCATGAATTTCCTAAACAGGCGGCTGTTTACATTACATCCACATCGATCCGCACGGAAGAAATAGCCGAACGGTATCCGGATTACAAAATGGTGCCGGCAAAGTTTGCCGGGCATGCGCTCCAATCCAATCTGGAAAAGAGTGGAGGAACATTTGTAGTGCCGGCAGCCTTTCCCAGGGAAAAAGAATATATTGAAAAATGGCTTCAGGAAGCTTTTCACGTGATACATGGAGAGGAAACAGAGGTGCTCGAAGCCAATCAGACAGCGGTGGAGGAGACAGTAGATCTTATTTTGCGGCTGGAAAAGCAGCTTAAAGCTAAAGGGATCCCAGAGCCGGTCAGAACGGCCGTTCTGCAGCAGATTCCAGCCGGGGTGATTCATGCGCATATCCGCGGAGAACATGGAGGTTTTGTACAGAAAATCTGGAAACAGAAGGAGGCGCAGCATGAGGATTGATAAACTCCTGGCCCATACAGGATACGGCACGAGAAAAGAAGTAAAAAAGTTAGTAAAGCAGGGAGCCGTTGAGGCAGACGGCAAAAAGATAAAAAGCTTTTCTGCGCAGGTGAATCCGGATAAGGACGTCATTACGGTGAAAGGGGAAACCGTAGAGTACAGGGAATTTGTGTATCTGATGATGAATAAACCACAGGGCGTGATCTCGGCAACGGAAGATGACATGCATGAGACGGTTGTTAACATATTGGAATTTGATGACGTGGTCCGGCAGCCTTTTCCCGTAGGACGGCTTGATAAAGATACAGAAGGCCTTCTGATTTTGACTAATGATGGTAAGTTTGCCCACGGCATCACTTCTCCCAAAAAGCATGTCCCTAAAGTATATGAAGCTGTGCTGGATCAAACCATTACAGAGGAAGACAAAAAACAGTTTGCAGAAGGCATTATCCTGGACGATGGATACCAAACAAAGCCAGCCGGCCTGGAGCAGGTGGACAGTGAAAAAATGCTGGTGCATATTACGATTTCAGAAGGGAAGTTTCATCAGGTGAAAAGAATGTGCCATGCTGTCGGTAAAGAAGTGCTGTTTTTGAAGAGAATTCAAATTGGCGGCATTATGCTGGATCCTAAACTGGAACCCGGGGAATACAGAGATTTACGGGAAGAAGAAATAGAGGAACTGCAGAATTCATAACAGACAGCAACCCTCCGGCTGCGCGCTGGAGGGTTGTGTGCTTTACAATCAGTTGGGGATAAAAGCAGCTTTCGGTATATCAGGATGCTTTAACGCGCTTTCGGGTAGTTGCCCACTTTCCTCTAGAAGGACTGTGAACAAGGTCATTATACTCCAAAACATTTAAATCTCTCTGAATCGTCCGCTGTGTGATTCCGAACTCGTCAACCAATTCTGTCGTTGTCACTGTCCCTTTCTGCTTAATATAAATATAGATGGACTTTACTCGTGTGATCATACGGTCGGTTGAAGTTCTCAAAAAACCACTCCTTATCCATGATTTATAAAGCGCTGTGTATAGGGGCTGCTTTACGTAATAGATCGATGGGTTGTGGGTCTACTCGTATAAATAGAGTGTATGCAATAGACAAATGGTAGTATATGTTTACAAAAAATAGCACCCTTTACTCTCTTATTGTACAATAATTCAGAACCTTTTCCAATTTTCTAAATAAAACTCCATATAATCTTAATATATGGAGTCTTTTTACCTATCATTTACTCAAATTCAAATAAATCGGTGCTCAAATACCGTTCTCCGGTATCGCAGGCAATCGCAATGACGATCTCACCAGGAGAAAGGGTTTTTGCTTTTTCCAACGCGGTATAGCAGGCCGCGCCCGATGAGGGCCCAACGAGAATCCCTTCTTCTTTGGCCAGTCTTCTTGTGATATGATAAGCATCTTCATCGGTAACCGTATCGATACGGCTGTATACGTTCTGATTGAGTATCGGTGGAATAAACCCGGGACTCGTACCGACGAGCTTGTGCGGACCTGGTTTTCCTCCTGAAAGAACCGGTGAGCCAAACGGCTCAACAACAAGAACCTCAAGATCAGGATAAAATTCTTTTAATTTTTCACCGGTGCCGGTAATGGTGCCGCCGGTTCCGGAAGCAGCGACAAAAGAGGCGAGCGGCCGGCCGATTTCTTCCACTGCCGCCTTGATTTCCAACGCGGTAGTCAGGCGGTGGGCGTCCGGATTAGCTTCATTTTCAAACTGCATAGGCATATAGGCATTGGGAATTTCGTTTACAAGTTCATGGGCACGTTCAATAGCCCCGGGCATTTTTTTGTCTCCTGGTGTCAGCTCCACCTTTGCACCATAAGCCTTCAACAGGTTAATTCGTTCAAGCGACATCGTATCAGGCATAACTAAAATAGACTGGTAACCCCGGGCTGATGCAGTCATAGCGAGTCCGATGCCGGTATTACCGGATGTTGGTTCAATGATAACGGTATCCTTATGAATAAGACCCTGCTCTTCCGCGGTTTTAATCATATTTAAAGCTGCACGGTCTTTTACACTTCCGCTTGGATTCTGGTATTCCAATTTTAAATATACATCAGCGCCGGCCGGATCAGGCAGCCTGTTTAATTTAACGAGTGGCGTGTTTCCTATTAATTCTGATACATTGTTTACAACAAGCATGCAATCCCTGCTTTCTACACATTATTATCAAGATTCCAATAGAATTTTACCATATCGTAAAGAGGTGTCCCACTAAATGGCTTTATTTCGCGTTATTCTGCATATTGCCGTCTTGTTTCTATTTTTCGGTGCGGGCTCTCTGCTTCAGCAATGGCTTCAGCTGCCTGTACCGGGAAGCATACTTGGCATGATTCTTTTATTTCTGGCACTTTCAGCACGTCTTATCGATCCACGCTGGATACAGGAAGGAACGGCATTGGTTCTTCGGAATATGCCGCTTATTTTTCTCCCGGTTACTGTTGGTATCATGCAGTACTATTCGTTGTTTACGGGATCGGGTATATGGCTTGTAGGTATAACGCTTGCGAGCACCTTTATCGTAATGGCTCTTACAGGTGTTACCGCGCAGCAGTTGATGGGGAGGAAACAAAAACATGAATGATGTGATCACTGCTGTAATAATGATCCTTTTGACAATAGGAATGTATTTAGCAGCAAAGAAACTGTATAAACGCTTTCCTTCCCCCTTTACCCTTCCTGTCCTGATAGGAACGGTGCTTATTATCATCGTGCTGGAAGCGGGAAATGTGACGTATACGGTGTATATGGAAGGGGGCCGGTGGATTGAATATTTCCTTGGACCGGCCGTCGTTGCCCTGGCGTATCCGCTGTACAGTCAAAGAGAAGTGCTGAAGCGCTATTTAATTCCCATTCTCTGCAGCTCCGCTGTAGGGGCGGCAGCAGGAACAGCTTCCGGTTGGGGTCTGTCTATATTGGTAACAAAGGAGCAGGAGCTGCTTGCTTCTGTTCTGCCTAAATCCGTCACGGCACCGATTGCGATGAATGTAGCTGAATCTTTGGAAGGAATACCGGCCCTTGCGGCGGTATTTGTAATGATTGCCGGCATCGGCGGCGTCATGATGGCGCCGTATGTAACCCGATGGTTTCATATTACCCATCCGTTTGCCAAAGGAATGGCATTGGGAAGCGGAGCTCACGCTATCGGAACCGCTAAAGCGCTTGAAAACAGCGAAGAAGAAGGGGCAGCCAGTTCTGTTGCCATGACTGTCAGTGCGATTATCGTTTCTATTATCGCACCTTTACTCGCTTTTCTCGTTTTTTAAATAAGCAGGTGGAAGATTGTGTATACTATATATAAGAGAGGAGGGCGATTATGGCCCAGCTTTTAAAACTATCTGACTATGCTTCACGGTATGAGCTCGATATGTATCATTATTCCAGCCAGTTTTCCAGGTTTAAACAGGAGCGCTGGAAAAAAATGAAGACGGCCTGGCTTGAAGCCAATACTTCTTCTATAAATGAAACGCCGGGGGAACCGGATGTGGTGGAAGAGGAATGGTTTGAACCAAAACCCAGCTTCTTTAGACGGACAATTTTAAAGAAACGCCTCCGGGCGGCTGAACAACCTGCTTTACTGGAAAAAACATCCCCGGCCCAGGACAAACTGGCTTTTTACCGTGGAAAAACGAAAGAACAGCTTATTGAAGCGTTTTACGAAGAATTATTTCAATCCCAGCTGCGCTGGGCAAGCTCTTCTCTACTGGAAGAGTCGACTATCGCACCAGCACTGCGTTACAATCAGCATCTGAAATATTTCTTAAGGGAATGGCCGGATAATTTCTTTGTCTTATTCCGTCCTGTTTTTTATATAAAAAATGCTCCAGTAGAATTGGATATTATCGTGATAACCCCAACAGAAATCATCTGCATGCTTCTGTTGGAAGGAAAGATGAACAGCGTATTCGATACATCAACTGGAAGATTCTGGAATGAGTATGCAGAAGGAAAGATTACAAAAACCCTTAACCCTGCCATCCCGATGCAGCGTATGAGCAGCATGGCGGCAACTATTATGGAAGCCGATGGGATTGAGCTGCCAATTAGAAAAGAAATAATTGCTCCCGGTTCGATTATTGACCGCAAAGGGTATGCCGGAACGGCTGAATTAATAGACAAACAGACGCTCCCGACCTGGCTGGAAGCAAAAAAAAGAAACCCGGCTCCTGTAAAGCTCGCTCAGATTCAGGCAGCAGAAGCTCTTTTTAAACATACGTCCACGCAATCCCGCCTGAAAAACCGGCCGCCCTCTAATTAGTAAAAGAGGACGGCCGATTTATCATATTTATGGAAATACAATGGTTTTATTCTGGTTTACGAGAACTTTGTCTTCCGTGTGCCATTTCACCGCACGGGCGAGAGCTAGTTTCTCTGCATTTCTGCCAGCTACTTTTAGTTCCTTAACAGAATAGCGGTGGTTTACGCGCAGAACATCCTGCTCAACAATTGGGCCTTCGTCCAAATCATTCGTTACATAATGGGCAGTGGCCCCAATTAGTTTAACGCCACGGTCAAACGCTTTCTGGTAGGGATTGGCGCCAATAAACGCCGGCAGGAAAGAATGATGAATGTTAATGATTTTATTTTCAAGCGATTCTACAAAGGATTCGCTGAGAATCTGCATGTAGCGGGCGAGAACCACTACATCGATACGATGGGAATCGATTAACTTTAAAGCTTCAGACTCTGCAGACTGTTTATTCTTTTTATCAACAGGTATATGATAAAAAGAAATACCATAGCTTTCCGCGACATCTTTCATTGTTTCATGATTGCTGATGATGAGGGGGATTTCCGCATCCAGTTCACCGGAGCGCCAGCGCCATAACAGCTCAAGGAGACAGTGATCCTCTTTTGAGACAAAGATGGCTATTCTCTTTTTTATTTGTGCATCTTCGAGGCGCCAGTCCATCTGAAATGAGGAAGCGACAGCGGAAAAAGCTGCCCGAAGCTCCTGTACAGACGCTTTCTGATTTGTATCAAGTTCGATACGCATAAAAAACATGCCGTTTTCCGGATCGGTCGTATACTGATCCGACTGCACGATATTAGCGCCCTGTGAAAAGAAAAAATCCGATACAGCGGCAACAATGCCGGGCTGGTCGGCGCAGGAAATAAGAAGCCGTGCTCTATGCTGAGATGATTTACTCATAAATATCCTCCTGTTTGCTGGAACTGCATTTTTATAATGGAACGGATAATACTATATCACTCTTTCTTTAGAAAAAAAAGATTACAACATGAGGAGCAAAAGAAGATGAATGCATCTGCTGCGGTAGAAAGTAACACGATCAGAGCCAGTATGAATGATATGCAGACCGTTACGGTTATTCCCACGTCAGGTATTAATAACGAAACACTGTATCTTATACAAGAGCCTGGGAAACAAAAGCTTGAAATAGAAAAAGTGGAAACTGTAGAAGAACGGACGACACTTTATCTGGCAGAAGAGCTTGAAGCGGGCACGAGGTACCGGATTGTATCAGAAGAAGAAGAGCTGGATATTCCGGTGGAAACCGGAGAAAGTCCAAGGTCACCGGCGTTCGAAGAAAAATACTATTACGATGGGGGGGACCTCGGTGTTTTTTGTGAAAAAAACAGAACCAGTTTCGCCGTCTGGACTCCAGTAGCAGAAGAGGCATATATTCTGCTGGTAAATATGGAAAACACGGATATTGTACTTGAAAGGCTTCCGATGAAACGAACCGAAAAAGGGGTGTTTCGTTTTTCTACTATCCGCTCTCTGCACGAAGCCGCATATCAGTACGAAGTGCTGATTAACGGGGAGTATAAACGGACGGTGGATCCGTATGCAATATCGTCCACGGTAAACGGCCGGGCTTCCGTCGTCGTGGACACTGAAAAACTGGAGTTCGGGAAGCCGGTTTCGCTTCCCGCTTTTTCGAGTCCGGTCGATGCCGTTATTTACGAAGTGCACATGAGAGACTTCAGCGCTCATTACAACAGCGGAATGTACCAAAAAGGAAAATACGGTGCCTGGACAAACATGGGAAAAAATAGAGAGGCGGTTTCTCCCGGGCTGGCCTATATTAAAGATTTAGGGGTCACACATGTGCAGATTCTGCCGCTGCACGATTTCGGCAGTGTAGATGAAGAAGAGTATCCGCCTGCCTACAACTGGGGATATGATCCGATTCACCATTTTGTGCCGGAAGGAAGCTACGCAGGGGACCCTCTTGATCCGATGGCAAAGGTTAAAGAATGCTGGCAGTTTATAAACCACCTTCATGCCCATGGCTTACGGCTTGTGCTGGACGTTGTATACAACCATTTTTATGATGAAGAAACATCGCCGCTGTCCATTCTCGTTCCGGGCTATTATTTCCGGTATACCGAGACAGGAGAATTATCGAATGGGACCGGAGTTGGAAATGATACAGCGTCTGAACGTGGAATGATGCGCAAATATATACTGGACAGTCTGAAGCATTGGATGGATTTCTACCACGTAGATGGATTCCGATTTGACCTTATGGGCATTCATGACATTGAAACTGTACGTCAGGCAAAGGCACTTGTATCTGCCCGCAAAAAAGACAGTTTGTTCTACGGAGAAGGCTGGGATCTCGATACGAGCCTCCCGCCGGAACAGAGAGCCACGCATCATCACGCGGGAGAGCTTCCGGACGTCGGCTTTTTCAATGACGGGCTGCGGGACTTTTCCAAAGGAAGCCATATGGATCTGGCGACTCCCGGGTTTGTAAATGGGGCAGGAGAAAATGCCGCGGAGCTTCCTTTTTACTTGAGCGGTTCGGTATTGGAAGAGATGGAACAGGGCCCGTTGTTCGAGTCACCTCTGCAGTCAATCAATTATGTGGAATGCCATGATAATTATACGCTTTGGGATCAGCTGGTTCAGACTAGGCCCGAGCTTGAAAAAGAAGACATTAAACGCATGCACAAACTGGCTTCTGCTCTCGTCATTCTCTCGCAGGGCGTGCCCTTTCTTCATGCGGGCCAGGAGTTTTACCGGACGAAATTTGAAGTGGAAAACAGTTATAAATCGCCTATCTGGATCAACCAGCTGGATTGGGAGCAGAAAGACCGCAACCTGGATACGGTGATTTTCACGAAAAATCTGCTGGACATTCGAAAGAAGTATGCCGTTCTCCGGCTTGATAATAAGGAAGACATCCGCAATGCCTTTGATGTGCTGTCCGCAGAGAATGGCTGTACGGCAGTGAAATGGGAAAACGAGGAAGAAGAGCTGCGGCTGTTTTTTAATGCCTCCCCGTTTGAACAAACCCTTCCGCTGGAAGAAGCGAAAACGTTTCATATGATCGTTGACGGAGATAGAGCTTCTTTGATACCATTAAGAACGATTCGCTCTAATAGGATAACGATACCGCCGTTAAGCACCGTTGTTCTTGCTGTGCACGTATAAAATAAGCCTTTACAGGCGAATAAATAATAAAGGATTCCATTATGAAAAACTCAGATGACACAAACAAAACGAGAGTGAATATATTGGAATTTCAATTAGGAGACGGATGGAACGTAAAGCCGGCAGGAGGATCAAGCGGAGAAGCCTATATTGCCTGGCTGGGTGAACGGAAAATTTTTCTAAAAAGAAATTCCTCTCCTTTTCTGGCTGTTCTTTCTGCGGAAGGCATTGTTCCGAAGCTTCTGTGGACAAAGCGTCTGGAGAATGGGGATGTTATTACAGCACAGAAGTGGGTTAACAGCAGAGAACTGCGTGCCAAAGACATGGGAGAACCACAGGTGGCGGAGCTTCTTTCAAAAATTCATTCATCGGCAGAGCTTCTCGATATGTTTCAGAGAATCGGCAATAAGCCGAGAACGCCGGAACTTATCGTGGAAGAGCTGGAAAGCAGCTACGAAAATCTCGGGGAAAAACATCCGGCGATGACAGATGCCCTCTATTATTTGAAAGAGGAGCTTCAGTATGTATATCCGGCTAAAATGGTCGTATGCCACGGAGATATGAATCATAATAACTGGATCGTCAACAGCCGGGGGGACCTTTATCTTATAGACTGGGACAGCGCTTCGGTAAGAGACCCCGCCTATGATATCGGCCTGCTGCTGCATGAATATATTCCCGAAAAAGAATGGACCACCTGGCTTGATCATTACGGGTTATCTTTGACAGAAACCCTGAAAACGAAAATGAACTGGTATGTTGTTTCGCATGCGTTTCAGCAGGCAGTGGAACATCAGCGGAAAAATGATCTGCTGACTGCTTCGCAGTGGGTAACCTATTTACAGACTGCTTCTTTTAAAACAACCGCAGAAAAAAAGCGGGAACAATAATGAAATCTATGCCTCTCTGGTTCTCAGAGGGGCATATTTTCCAGAATCATACATAAGGAGGAACAACAATGAAAAATGGTGTAATTTGTTTAGGAGAAGCACTTATTGACTTTATTCCCGCAGACAGCAGCAATTCTCAATTTATTAGAAGCCCGGGCGGCGCTCCGGCCAACGTTGCAGTTGGTTTGGCGAAAATGGGGATCGATTCCTATTTTGCCGGTAAGCTTGGAGACGATGTAATGGGAAGGTTTTTATTTGACACACTGCAAAATTTCGGAGTTAAAACAGATATGATTTCTTTTACAAAGCAAACCAAAACGGGTGTCGTGTTTGTTACGAACAGCAGCGATGGAGAAAGAGCGTTTGACTTTTATATTAACCCGGCTGCCGATCAGCTGCTAGAAGAAGCAGATATTAAGCAAGACCTGTTTGAACAGGCGTCTGTCCTGCATTACGGCTCTATTTCACTAATAGGGGAGAGCACCCGTCGTGCGACGTATAAAGCGGTGGATACCGCGAAAGAAAAGCAGATGCTGCTTTCGTTTGATCCCAACATCCGACCAGCCTTATGGCCGTCGATAGAAGAAGCCGTCGAGCGGATTAAGGATATGCTGCCTAAAGCAGATATTGTTAAAGTCTCGGAAGAAGAGCTGGAGCTGATCAGTGGGGAATCAGGAGAAGACAAGGCGCTTCAACAAATGCAGGCGTATACTATCCCGGTTCTTATTATTACAAAAGGGGAGCTTGGCAGCACGCTTGTAGTAGGAGAAGAAAAATGGGATATTCCCGCTGAAAAAGTACATGCGGTAGATACGACTGGAGCAGGGGATGCCTATGTCTCCGGGCTGCTCAGTGCCATCATTGAAAAGGGCCGCCCTATTGAACAATTATCAAAAGGAGAATGGCTGGATATCGCTCATGCGGCAAGTGTGTCAGGGGGACTGGCAGCTTCCGTCAAAGGAGCCATGGCGGCCCTTCCAACAAAAGAAGACGTCAACAGCCGAAAATAAATAAACAAGGAGTATGCTATGAGATTACGATACAAGCCGTGGGCTTCAGATTATATTAACGAAAACAAAAAGTATGTAAAACTGGCTGAAGATGCGCCTGCGGGCAGCTGGAAAAAAGAATTTGGAGAAGATCGACCGCTCCATGTGGAAGTAGGGACCGGCAAAGGTAAATTTTTGAATGACATGAGCCTTGCCAACCCGGATATTTCCTATGTTGGTGTAGAAGTCTACGATAGTGTTCTTGTAACCGGTGTACAGCGGGCCGTAGAAGAAGAGCCGGATAATTTATGCTTTATAAACGGCGATGTTTTTTTTTTGGAGGACATGTTTGCCGAAAACGAAGTAGATCAGCTGTATATTAACTTTACGGACCCATGGCCGAAAAAAAGACATGAAAAGCGAAGACTTACCTATTCTTTGTTTTTAGAGCTGTATAAAAAAGTGCTGAAACCAGATGGTTTGCTTCAATTTAAAACCGATAACCAGGGGCTTTTTGAGTATTCATTGGAAAGCATGAGCCAATTTGGCATGAAGCTGGAAACAGTGAGGCTTGACCTGCATCATAGTGAAGAGGCAGAAGGAAACATTATGACAGAATATGAAGCGAAATTTTCTGAAAAAGGACAGCCGATTTATATGGTACGTGCCCGTTTTCAATAGATAAGAGGGGCTCCGGCCTCTCTTTAATGATATACTAAATAATGTTAGCGGTTACATAAAAAGAGAGGGGACAGCCATATGGATACACTTCGTATTGGAGATTACACATTAACCTGGCTCCGCGGCGGCGTGACGCATCTGGATGGAGGGGCTATGTTCGGGGTCGTTCCGAAAGCCTTATGGTCAAAGAAATATCCAGTGAATGAAAACAATCAGATTGAATTAAGATCCGATCCTATACTCATCCAGGGACACGGAAAAAATATCCTGCTCGAAGCAGGGCTCGGCAATGGCAGATTTAACGAAAAACAAATGAAAAATCTTGGCATAACCGAAGAATCTTTTGTAGAAGAAGATCTAAAGTCTCTTGGACTGGAGCCGGAAGACATTGATGATGTATTAATGACCCATATGCATTTTGATCACTGTGCAGGACTGGTAAAATGGGAGAATGAAAAGGAAGTACCATCTTTTACAAAAGCTGCGGTTCATATTTCACGGACCGAGTGGAAGGAACTGACGAATCCCAATATCCGTTCTAAAAGCACGTACTGGGAAAACAACTGGAAGCCAATTGAGCATCAGGTGAAGCTGTTTGATACAGAACTGGAGCTGCTGCCGGGGCTTAAGCTTCAGTGGACGGGCGGACACAGCGCAGGCATCAGTCTGCTGACGATTGAACAGGAAGACGATATGCTGATTCATATGGCTGATAACATGGGTACTCATGCCCACCAGAATGTACTGTGGGTTATGGCTTATGATGATTATCCAATGGATTCGATCGCCGTTAAACAGAAATATATGGATATAGGCTACAATAATGAAGCGTGGTTTACCTTTTATCATGACTACAAGTACCGGGCTATCCAATACGACAGCAGCGGCCAGCCGAAACAAACGATAGAAAAAGGGAATGAATGAACGGACGCCGGCAGAAGCTCCCGTCTGATAATTCTTTCTAAAACAGCCGATTGGCTGTTCTTTTTTTTTGTTTTATCGTGGCTGTTTTTGAATGAAAATGAAGGATAATCAAAAATAATTGTCTTTTTTTGATTAATTATGATTGATTTTGAATGAAAGTGATGCTATTATCTTTTTAAGAGATCATTAATTCATGCGGAGGATCAAAAAGTAAACGCTTACTTTTTGAAAGATGCATGCAAAGGAGAGAAGGAGATGCTGCACGCTCAGAGAAAAGAAGCGATCATTCAGGAATTAAAGCTCAAAGAAGTCGTGTCTATTCAGGACCTGGTGGATAAAACGGGTGCTTCGGAGTCAACGATAAGAAGAGATTTAAACGACCTTGAATCAGATAACTTCATCAAGCGGGTGCATGGCGGCGCTTCTTTATCCCGACAAAAAATATATGAACCGACGATCGCAGAAAAAGAAGCCGCGAACCAGCCGGAAAAATACAAAATTGCTGAATGGGCCGGCTCGATGATAAAAGAAAAGGAAAGTATATTTCTCGATGCTGGAACGACGACGCTCGCACTCATCCCTTTTCTCGAAAACAAGCAGGTGACCGTTGTAACAAATGGCATTACCCACGTTCCGCTGCTTTTACAGCATAATATTCGAACGTATGTGACAGGCGGCCTTGCCAAGCCGGGAACAGCAGCACTTGCAGGCGAAAAAGCAGCCTCTTCCTTGAAGGAATTTCGATTTGATACAGCGTTTTTAGGCATCAACGGTATTCATCCTTATTATGGGTATTCCACGCCGGATCCCGATGAAGCCCTGGTCAAAAACACAGCCATTTCTTACTCCACGAGATCAGTGATTATTGCAGATCATTCAAAGATATACGATGTTTCTTTTGCAAACGTAGGAAAACTCTCAGACGCCCAGATTGTCACCAGCAGCTATGCAAATAAGGATCAGCTCAGAAAAATTCAGCAGGAAACTAGAGTAAAGGTAGTGGAAATATGATTTATACAGTTACGCTTAACCCCGCAGTCGATTATGTAATCGAAGTTCCACATTTTAAAGAAGGAAGCGTCAACCGGACAAGCCGGGAATGGAAGTATCCCGGCGGCAAAGGAATTAATGTGTCAAGGGTGCTCCAGAGAATGGGGGCACCGAGCAGAGCGCTCGGGTTTGTCGGCGGCTTTACCGGTGGGTATATTGAGACGACTCTGGCTGAAGAAGATATTGCGTCTGAATTTATTCAGGTAGAGGGAGACACCCGTATTAATATTAAAATCAGCGGGGACACAGAATCCGAAATCAACGGAGCCTCTCCTGACATTTCAGAACGAAACAAAAAAGAGCTGGAAGCACAGCTTGCCGGATTAACCTCTGAGGATAGTGTCGTCCTGGCAGGCAGCGTTCCGGCCAGCCTCCCAAAAACAATTTACAAAGAGATGATCACTTTACTAAAAGAGAGAAATATTACCTGCTACCTGGATACGAGTGGAGAAGCTCTGAAGGAAGCATTACAAGCAGGGCCCGATTTTGTAAAGCCGAACCATCACGAGCTGGCGGAGTTATATAACGCGGAAGTGGAAACGATGGAACAGGCGATTTATTATGGCAGCAGGCTTAGAGAAGACTTCGGCGTGAATCACGTTGTGATCTCGATGGCAGGAGAAGGGGCTTTGTATCTGCATGACGGAGGCCGCCTTGTTGCAAAGGTACCGCCCAGAAAACCGCTTAATTCGGTAGGGGCTGGTGATTCACTTGTAGCGGGATTCATTTATGAACACCAGAAACAGAGCATGCCGGAAGACATTATCTCTTTTGCGGTTGCCACAGGAAGTGCTACTGCATTTTCAGAAACATTCTGTACAAAAGAGCAGGTGGAAGAGCTTCTGAAGCAGATGGAGTGTACCACGGTATAACATAAAGTAATTTGGAGGGGTGAAAGGTTATGAAAATTACAGAACTATTAAAGAAAGACACGATTATTCTTGATCTGCGGTCTACAGAAAAAAGCGGAGTCATTGATGAGTTAGTGCAAAAACTTGATGATGCAGGCCGACTGAGCGACAAAGACCGTTACCGTGAAGCTATTTTAACAAGAGAAAGCGAAAGCACGACCGGAATCGGGGAAGGCATTGCTATCCCGCACGCGAAAACAAGCGCCGTGCAGACGCCTTCTATCGCTTTTGGACGTTCGAAAGGCGGCACGGATTATGAATCCCTGGATGGCCAGCCGGCCCATTTAGTATTTATGATCGCTGCAAGCGAAGGAGCAAATGAAAGCCACCTGCAGACACTTTCCAGGCTTTCCACTTTATTAATGGATGAAGGCTTCCGGGAAACACTGCTTGAGGCATCCAGTGAAGAAGAAATTCTGGCAGCTGTAGATCAGAAAGAAAAGGAAAAGCTTGGAGAAGCCGAAGCAGAAGAAACGGCTCAGGCGTCCTCAGCAGGCAATGCGGCAGATGCTTCCGTACCGACATATCTGGCGGTAACTGCGTGTCCGACAGGCATCGCCCACACGTATATGGCAGCTGATTCCCTAAAAGCAAAAGCAAAAGAGATGGACATGCGCTTGAAAGTAGAAACAAACGGCTCGGACGGTGTGAAAAACCGCCTGACGGCTGAAGATATTGCCAACGCCGATGCGATTATTGTAGCGGCCGATACAAAAGTCGAAATGGACCGCTTTGATGGAAAACCCGTCATTTCCGTACCGGTAGCAGATGGTATCCGCAAGCCGGAGCAGCTACTCACTCGTGCCAAACAAAAAGACGCTTCCATCCACAGGTCATCCGGATCTGATGTGAAATCAGAAAACACCGGTGAAAAACGAGGCGTAATCAATACCATTTATCGTCACTTAATGAATGGTGTGTCGAACATGCTTCCATTTGTTGTCGGCGGTGGTATTTTGATCGCTATCTCCTTCTTATGGGGCATTGAGCCGGAGAACACCTTTGCTGTAGCTCTGAACGCTATCGGCGGCCAGTTTGCCTTTGGACTCTTTATTGCCGTACTTGCCGGGTTTATCGCGATGAGCATTGCCGATCGTCCAGGTTTTGCTCCAGGTATGATTGCCGGGTTTATGGCAACGCAGGGAGTCGGGGAAGATCCGGTAACAGCTGGATTTCTCGGTGGATTAATTGCTGGTTTCCTTGCCGGTTACATGGCTCTTGGGGTTAAGAAAGCTCTTGCCGGCCTTCCTAGAGTCTTTGACGGCATCAAAACGATCTTGTTCTATCCTGTTCTAAACATTATGATTACTGGTTTGATTATGTACTTTATCATTATCCCTCCTGTCGCCACCCTGAACCTATTCCTTCAGGATTGGCTCGGCGGACTGGGCACAGGAAATATTATTCTGCTCGGTATTCTGCTTGGTGGCATGATGGCAGTCGATATGGGCGGACCGATCAACAAAGCAGCCTTTACGTTTGGTATTGCCATGATCACAGCCGGTAACTTCGCACCCCATGCAGCCGTAATGGCTGGAGGCATGGTGCCGCCACTTGGAATTGCGCTCGCTACTACATTCTTTAAAAATCGTTTCACAGAAGAGCAGAGAGATGCAGGTGTCTCCAACTATCTGATGGGCGGGTTCTTTATCACAGAAGGTGCCATTCCATTTGCTGCAGCAGACCCGGCCCGGGTTATTCCGGCAGCCGTGATTGGTTCGGCTACAGCCGGCGGTTTGGCAATGTTCTTTAATTCAGAACTTCTGGCTCCGCACGGCGGCTTTATCGTATTCTTCCTGAATGCGGTACAAGGCAGCGGTCCATGGCTGTATGCCCTGTCGATCTTAATTGGTTCTGTAGTTACTATGATTTTGCTTGCCATTCTTAAAAAACCTATACGTGCATAAGAAAAAAGGGGCTTCCGATAAGGGAGCCCTTTTTTTAGATGGTCGAGAAATCACTCCATCAAGTATATCTATACAGGATCTGAATTCTTTAGAACGTCTGTCAACAATGAAGCAAAAAACAGGGGGGAGACTCCTGCAGAACAGCCATCGGCGAAGATAAAGAGGACGATTTTTTCCTCTTTAGCTGAGACATGGCCTGCGGAAAGCGACCCCGTACAGTTATTTTGCATAAAAAATCCTCCGCTGTGCAGCATCTGCACGGGGAGGATCATTGTTTATTTATGAAGAAAGTTCAAGAATGGTACCTGTTTTGGCGTCTACAATAAAGTCCATCTGATTGGTTCTGCCTTCTTTAGTGCTTGAAAGGCCGCCGCGGTAAACACGGTACTCCAATTGATCTTTCTTGTAGTTTTCCGGGGTCATGTGAATCCAGGAACCGTTAATGGAAATATGATCTTTCACATTTTCTTTTACCTTTTTCAAGGCTTTTTCGGGCGAGATTTGGTCCTTTGCAGTGCATTCACTTAAAGCATAGCCGGCTACAATTCCAACGCCAACCCCTACTAGAATATCGCTTGTTTTCATTATTCAAACCTGCCTTTCCTCTTCTCGTTTCCACTTATTATATCGTATGGAATGATTTTTTCCAATGTCTATATATTCCCAAGGTAGATAAAAAGTTAAACCTTCGGTAAAATAAAATTAAATTGTTTGAGTCACGAAAGGAGTACATCATGAATCAGGAAACTATGGATATGTTTAAAACACTGACCGAACTGCCGGGAGCTCCGGGATTCGAACACCAGGTCAGAGACTATATGAAGACAGAACTTGCCAAATACAGCGAGGAAGTTATCCAGGATAACCTGGGCAGCGTCTTCGGCGTGAAAACAGGAAATCCGGATGGACCCAAGGTAATGGTCGCCGGTCATATGGATGAAGTAGGCTTTATGGTAAAGTCTGTAAATGAGAAAGGAATGATTCGCTTTCAAACGCTGGGAGGCTGGTGGAGTCAGGTGCTTCTGGCGCAGCGCGTGCAGGTTTTGACAGAAAACGGTCCGGTCACCGGAGTCATCGGCTCTACGCCTCCTCATCTGCTGGAAGAATCCCAGCGCTCCAAACCGATGCCTTTAAAGAGTATGTACATAGATATTGGAGCAGATGATAAAGAAGATGCGGAGCAGATCGGCATCCGCCCGGGCCAGCCGATTCTTCCAATCTGTCCGTTTACGCCTATGACCAATCCGAAAAAAATCATGGCAAAAGCATGGGATAACCGCTACGGAGTGGGATTATCTATTGATTTATTAAAAGAACTGCAGCATACGGAACTGCCTAACCGGTTGTATTCCGGGGCTACAGCTCAGGAGGAAGTGGGGCTGCGCGGAGCGGCATCCGCATCGCAGATGATCAAACCAGATGTGTTTTATGCATTGGATGCCAGTCCGGCCAACGATGCCACCGGAGGAAAAGATGCGTTTGGCCACCTGGGGCAAGGAGCCCTGCTGCGTTTGTTTGACCGGACGATGATTACGCACCGCGGCATGCGTGACTTTGTATTAGATACCGCAGAATCAAATAATATTCCTTACCAGTTTTTCATGTCTCAGGGAGGAACGGACGCTGGACGTGTTCATACATCAAACGAGGGCGTTCCCTCCGCAGTGATCGGAGTATGCTCGCGGTACATCCATACCGCAGCTTCGATTATGCACGTAGACGATTATGCAGCGGCGAAGGAACTGATTGTAAAACTGATTCAGAATACCGATCAGTCCACGCTGGATACGATCAGGAAACAGGCATAACATGAGCTTGGTTTCATTGATTACAGTCGGCTCTTTAAATGAGACAAAGATTAATGCTGTTCGTTCTGTGTATTCCGATTCTTTCAGCGTAATAGGGAGAACAGTAGAGGGAACGATCAGCGGACAGCCGATGAGCGACCGGGAAACAAGGCAGGGAGCGATAGAACGGGCCGAATCCTGCTTGGGTAAGGACAGCCTTGGAATTGGCCTGGAGGGCGGAATAATGCTCGTAGAGAGCACATTGTATTTGTGCAGCTGGGGTGCTCTTGCCGACGGCAGTCAAATATATACAGCCTCTGGTGCCAGACTGGCTCTGCCTGATTCTTTTTATGCTTCTTTTCAGGAAGGCAGAGAGCTTAAAGATATCATGGACGCATACACCGGCCGCAGCGGGGTCAGCCATAAAGAAGGGGCTGTCGGCGTGTTTACGAACGGACTGATTTCAAGAACGTCTATGTTTTCCCACATCGTTCAACTGCTCGAAGGACAAAGACAATACCATCGACAGTGAAAAAAGAACGCTCCCCTTCATGCGGGGAAGCGTTCTTTTTATCAATTAATCGAAAATGTAAGCCAATGCCTGCAGCGCCTGTTCCGGCGTCTCCACGACAGCATTCGCTTTATTGGCTAATTCTTTCACGGGGTGGTGCAGCTCTTTCGGCCGAATAATAATCAGCGGCTTCTGGAGCGTCAGGGCGGCGCTTGCATCCATAGCGGTATTCCACTGCTTGTACTGCTCTCCAAAGAGGGCTACGACTACATCGGCTTTCTGCATCAGCACCTGAGTCCGCAGGTTGTTAAAACTGGAAGCAGCTTCGTCTTTTGCTATTGAATCTGCTTGTTTTCCTAATATTTCTTCTCCGATATTATCAGAGCGGTGGTGGTCTTCCATCGGGCCGGAGAATGTAAGCGGCAGGCTCTTTTCTTCTGTCTGCTTTCGAAAAGATTCTCTCCAGTTGTCATGAATCTGTCCGGCCAGATATACGTTTAGTGTCATAAAATAATTCCTCCTTCTGTCTCTTCCTATTCATAGCCTTTTTGCCATTATATAAAACCTGCTTGTAATCCTGTGGATGGATTATTATAATAAAGAGGTTGAAGAAAAGTAAACGACAGGAGGCTCTTGAATGAAGTCCTTTTTTTTGCGTAAGGGTGTAAATATATCTGTAAAGACATACGGAGTTACGGCACTGAGCTACATGGCTTTAGGATTATTCTCTTCCCTCATTATTGGTTTAATTATTCAAACGGTCGGTGAACAGTTAAATTGGACGTTTTTTATAGAAATGGGAACTCTCGCGATGGGGCTGATGGGTCCGGCTATAGGTGCAGCGATCGCTTACGGTTTAAAAGCGCCGCCGCTCGTTTTGTTTTCGGCAGTAGTAACAGGAGCGGCCGGGGCAGAGCTTGGCGGCCCGGCCGGAGCCTTTATTGCCGCACTGCTGTCTATAGAAATTGGAAAGCTTGTTTCTAAAGAAACAAAGCTCGATATCATTGTAACGCCATTTGTAACTATTGCCTCTGGATTCACCGCCGCATCGTTTATTGGACCGATCCTGCAGAATGCGCTTGTTTCTTTCGGCGAGTTGATTATGTGGGCAACAGCCCAGCAGCCGTTTATAATGGGTATATTAGTGGCTGTATTAATGGGACTTGCGCTTACGGCGCCTATTTCCAGTGCGGCGATAGCTATTATGCTCGGTCTGGAAGGCGTAGCCGCAGGAGCCGCCACCGTTGGATGTGCCGCACAGATGGCAGGGTTTGCAGTAAGCAGCTACAGGGAAAATGGCGTAAGCGGCCTGGCGGCTCTTGGAATCGGTACGTCTATGCTGCAGGTACCCAATATTATTAAAAACCCATTAATACTTATTCCGCCTACAGTAGCCGGAGCGGTATTTGCCCCTTTGTCGACCATGGTGTTTTTAATGGAGAACAATGCAGCCGGAGCCGGGATGGGCACAAGCGGCCTGGTCGGCCCGATTATGACGCTGGAGAGCATGGGCTGGACGTGGGGAATCGTTGGTCTCATTTTTCTTCTGCAGATCGCAGGACCGGCGGTAGTCAGTCTCAGCCTCTCTGAGTGGATGAGAAAAAGAAATTGGATTAAACTAGGGGATATGAAAATAGATCAAGGATAAAAGGAGTGCTGGAGCATATGGAAAATATACAAACCAGAGATGAATGGAATAACGCAATTCAGGATGAGGCTGCAGTTATTATGTTCTCAGCCGGATGGTGCCCGGACTGTCGTGTCATTGAACCGGAACTGCCTGTTATTGAAAAAGAATATTCTTCGTTTACTTTTTACCATGCAGACCGGGATGAACTTATTGAAATCTGCCAGGAGCAGGGCGTTATGGGCATTCCAAGCTTTTTAACATTTTCAAAAGGACAGGAATTACACCGGTTTGTAAGCAGGGACCGGAAAACACCGGAAGAAATCAAGCACTTTCTGGATGAATCATTAAAAGAAAAAGCGTAAAATAACCAATAGGATAAACGGCGCTCTCAACAGCAGGTTCTGTGAAGCGCCGTTTGTATGTAATAAGGTCAAGGAGGCCGTTAATATGGAAATTAATGAATTGAAAGCAATACTTGAAAAAGAGCTGGCCGGAAAAAACCGAGTTATGTCTTATGATGAAGAAACAACGACCCTTCGCGTAGATCATACGACGATAAAAAAAGGGGTGGAGCTGGACCTTAACAAATGGCTCGCTAAACATGGAGAAAAAGCGGAAACATCGGTGGAAGATGCGGTGCGCTTTATTGCCGTTTCTTTAGAGGCCATGGAAAAAGATATTAAAATTAAAGGCCGCGAGTCTTATATTTATCCAGTTATCCGATCCACGTCTTTTCCAATGGAAAAAGGTACCGGACAGGAGCTGTTAACATCCGAGCACACTGCAGAAACCAGGGTATATTACGCTTTGGATATGGGAGAAGCCTATACACTGCTTGATAAAGAAGCGCTGGCGGCAGAAGGATTGTCAGAACAGGCGATCAAAGAAGCAGCGCTGTTTAACCTGCGCGCTCTTGACGTATCCTACAAAACGGAAACCGTTGCAGGAAACACCTTTTATTTCGTTAACGCAAAAGACGGATACGATGCAAGCCGAATATTAAACGAAAAATTTCTCGAAGAAATGGATGCAAAAACATCCGGAGAGCTTGCTGTAGCTGTTCCGCATCAGGACAGCCTGATATTTGCGGATATTCAAAACGAACAGGGATTTGACGTGCTCGGCCAGATTGTATTCCGTTTTTTCCACGACGGCAAAGTGCCGATAACGGCGCTTTCGTTTACCTACGCTGCCGGAAAGCTGGAGCCTGTTTTTATTTTGGCAAAAAAGAAGCCCGGCCGTAATTAGAGGCTTACCTTTCAGTGGAGCTGTGATACAATATGGAACGAATGTGCAGAAAAAGGAGAGCTTATAATCATGAACGTTTTTTATAACAAGCAGGGTATAGGAGACACACTACTGGTCTCTTTAAAAGAAATTGCTAAAGAAAAAAGAAAAACAGAAGTACATGGCAGCGCAGCAAGGCTGTATCATGAACAAACGAAGGAAACGACCGGGTATACGATTTTTTCCGCGTCATCGTACGGTACGATTCATGGAGAAGGCATGCTTGCAGTAGATGCCGAATTGATCGCGTTAATTCAAAAAGCGCTTGATGAAAATGGCATCAAAGAAACTGCAGCCGTACCGGAGGAACCTTCTTTTGTCGTAGGCTATCTCGAGGAGATTGAAAAGCATCCGGATGCGGACAAGCTTAATGTCTGCCAGGTGAATATAGGCAGCGGCACAACGCAGATTGTCTGCGGGGCCTCTAATATAGAAGAGGGACAGAAGGTACCTGTTGCTCTTCCCGGCGCCTATATGCCGACAGGAATGAAAATAAAAAAATCAAAACTCCGCGGTGTCGCGTCCAATGGAATGATCTGTTCTGCCAAAGAACTTGTTCTGCCGTCCCGCCTCCAAAATGAGGGAATTTATATACTCGACGACGAATATGTAACCGGAGAAGACTTTTTATCTCAATATCATGCAAAAAAAGTGAAAAATAATGAATAAATCCACTAGCGGGGCTAGTGGATTTTTTCCTGCTCCTTTACAATAGAGAAAGAACGGCTGATACTTAAGCTTAACATTGACAGGAGTGAGATATAAATGGCCGGATCATTTCAAAGATGGATGCAGTCCATTCAATCATTTTTTCTTGGCGAAGATGAAAATGAATATATTGAAGAAAAAAAGGAAAAACCTAAAAGTGAACCTACCCAGGAAGCCCGCACAAAGCAGCCTCCTTCAACTCCTATAAATATGACAGATAAAAAAACAAAACACGCTGAACCGATAGAACCATTTAAAAGAGAAGAAAAAGAACAGCGGGTGCTCCATCACTACCCGCAGAAGGGACAGTTTCGTTTCCCTTTAGCTCTGGATGAATCAGATGCAGAAAGCGAACCGCAGGAGCCGGGACCCCAGGAAATGAATGAGGGCCCGAGACAGCGCAGGCAGAACGTATATGACATTCCTGCTTTTGAGCGGAACAATAAAGACCGTCCGGCGTTTGTGCCGAAAATGGAAAAGCGTCCTTCTCAAAGGACGGAAAAGCGTTCGGCAGAGCCCTATCAGAAGCCAAAACGTCCGGAAAAGCGGGTGGAAGCGGTTAAAGAACCGGCGGCTTCCGAGAAAATAGAGTCAGGATACTTCCAGGGAAGGGACTTTAAAGCCCGTCACATTCCTTCTCCTGTATTCGGTTATGAAAATTTCCCGCTTCACCGCGATTCGTTAAAGAAAAAGCCGGAACATAAAGAAGAATACGAGCCGGAAGCCAGTCAGGATCATACATTGGAAAATCTTCAGGAACGGATGGAAACCCCGCCTGATTTTGAAGAAAATGAGCTTAAAAAAAAAGCTTATCTTTATCCGGAGGAACCAGAAGAGCTGTCTTCCGAACCCCCCGCCGGTGAAAAAATAGAAGTACCAAAGCCGAACGAAAGACGAAAGATAGAAGCCAGGCGGGCTCCGGTAATTGAAGTAAAAGAAGAAGTGAACGAACAAACCGGCAGAAAAGAAGAATCCAAAGTGCGGACTCTTTCTTTTGAAGAAACCGGAAGACAAGAAAAGCAGGAACACGAAGAAGCGAAAAAAAAACTGGAAAAACAGGAGAAAAACCCGTATAACGTGCTGATGCCCGCAAAACGGCGTTTAAGCCCCCAGCCTGCAGGCAGAAAAAACAAAGGTGGATACATCTATCCATCGCTTTCTTTATTAAATCCCCCGCCCCGTGCGACCAACGACGATGAGGCATCACTGGCAGCGCAGCAGGAGCAGCTCGAAGCGGCCCTCCGCAATTTCAACGTAAAAGCAGTTGTATCTGAAGTGACAAAAGGTCCTTCTGTGACAAGGTTTGAGGTGCAGCCTGCACCGGGAGTGAAAGTCAACAAAATAACCAACCTGACTGATGATATTAAACTCGCCATGGCTGCGAAAGATCTTCGCATGGAAGCGCCGATCCCGGGAAAGAATGCTATTGGTATTGAAGTACCCAACGCAGTAAGCCAGCCTGTGTTTTTAAGGGAAATTCTGCGGCGGGACGTATTTATCCGCAGTGCCTCACCATTAACTGTGGCACTTGGACTTGATATATCAGGCGCTCCAATAACGGCAGATCTGCAGACAATGCCGCACGGCCTGATTGCGGGAGCGACGGGGTCCGGTAAAAGTGTCTGCATTAACTCCATATTAATAAGCCTGCTTTATAAATCATCACCTGAAGATTTAAAGCTGATGCTGATCGATCCCAAAATGGTAGAGCTTGCTGCTTATAAAGATATTCCTCATTTAGTGACGCCGGTTATTCATGATGCAAAAGAAGCAACAGCCGGGTTGAAATGGGCGGTACAGGAAATGGAAGACCGCTACAGAAAACTGGCGCATGAGGGAGTAAGAGACAGCAAAAAGTATAATGAAAAGATGGTAAGGCAGGGAAACTATGCTTCTAAAATGCCATACATTGTTATTGTCATTGATGAACTGGCTGACTTGATGATGGTGTCTCCTCAGGAAGTCGAAGACTCTGTCTGCCGCATCGCCCAGAAAGCGAGAGCATGCGGGATTCATCTGCTTCTTGCCACCCAGCGTCCTTCTGTAGACGTTATTACCGGATTGATTAAATCCAATATTCCTTCCAGAACAGCGTTTGCTGTGTCTTCCCAGATTGATTCCCGTACGATTCTGGATATGGGTGGCGCAGAAAGGCTTATCGGTAAAGGGGATATGTTATTTTATCCAAACGGCGCACCAAAGCCGATACGGGTTCAGGGCACCTTTGTGACAGATGAAGAAATTGAAGCCGTTACAGACTTTGTGAAAAATCAAAGCAGTCCGGATTATTTTATCGAACAAGAGGAACTTATTAAGCAGACAGAAACCGTGGAAGTCCAGGATGATTTGTTTGAAGAGGCGTGCTTGTTTGTGAGCGAACACCGCGGTGCTTCTTCTTCCCTGCTGCAAAGAAAGTTCTCGATCGGCTATAACCGGGCTGCCAAGCTGATTGATTTGATGGAAGCAAAAGGCCTTGTATCGGAAGCAATGGGAAGCAAGCCAAGAAAAGTACTTGTGTCCCCGAGAGAACTGGAAAATATGAGCCAGTCCTAAACCGGGCGTCCGCTCCGGATCTTTCCTTTTGAATACAAAGTCTTGTCAATTACTTTAAGGTTCTATATGATAAGAGGTAACAAATGTAACAACCATTTTCCTAAGGCTTCAAACAAACAGGCAGAACCATGCTTTCCAGGCAAGCTGATTTCTTACAACCAGGGAGGGAGCTCTTATGGAACAGATTCAGCTCGATATTCTTTTGGAGTTTGTTTATCCGGAGGTTTTGGCTTTGTTAACAGATTACGAAAAAAATATTTCGATTGTGCTGCAGTATGGATTTGGCAGCGTAAAAGCAGAAGATGCGCAGGAAATAGTAGAAGCAATAATTATGGAACAAGGAAAAACCGCCTTGATTCACTAAAAAAATATGATTTAGGCGGGAGCCATATTCAGCATGCTGCCTATAAATCAAATGAAGTCCGCGGCCTCATGCGCGGACTTCATTTTGAGATTATCCATTAAATAATGATACGGCCCGGAAGCTACTATAAAGGTCCAGTATACAAGGAGTCTGTTTATGCCAAAAGAAATAGAATATAAGATGCGCGGAGAGATAAGCCGTTTAACAAATAAGACATTCAAATTTGATGAGCGGGTGGGCGAAGGATGGTTTTCTGCTGTTTATTTTTTAAAAACAAGAGAAATTGCTAAAAAATATAAAAGCAGTGATATTGTTACTACCCAGTTTTTCCAAAAAGAAAATGCTGTCCTCTGCGGCACAGATGAAGTGATCGCTTTGATAAAAACGTTTGCTGAAGATCCGGAAAGCCTGGAGATTATGTCTTTGAAAGATGGAGACAAAATTATTCCTTATGAGACAGTGCTCTCCGTTACCGGGCCTTATCAGAATTTTGGCTTTTTAGAAGGGGTTATCGATGGTATTTTTGCCAGAAGAACCTCTGTTGCTACAAACGTATACGATGTCGTAAAAGCAGCCAGGCGTTCGGGCTCTCAAAAACCTGTTATTTTTATGGGGGATCGTGATGATCATTTTACACAGCAGGCAGGGGACGGCTATTCAGCACATATCGGCGGTTCGACCGCCCAGGCGACACATGCGATGAGCGAATGGTGGGGGAAAAAAGGAATGGGAACCATGCCCCACGCGTTAATTCAGCTGTTCCGTGGAGATCTTGTAGCTGCGACCCGGGCATATAAGGAAACATACCCGGAGGACGAATTGATGGCACTGGTGGATTACAATAATGATGTTATTACTGATGCCTTAAAAGTAGCGCGGGAGTTCGGAGAAGACTTAAAAGGTGTACGTGTGGATACATCCAATGGAGTGGTCGATCAGTATTTCTGCAGAAATCCGGAAGTGATGGGTGCCTTTGATCCCCGTGGTGTTAATCCGGAACTTATATTTGCCCTGCGTGAAGCGTTAGATGCGGAAGGTTTTCAACATGTGAAAATTGTCGCGAGCGGCGGCTTCACGGTGGACCGGATTGCTATGTACGAAGATCAGCAGGTTCCTATTGATATGTACGGTGTCGGCGGAAGCCTTCTTAAGATTCACATCGGCTTTACGGGAGACAACGTGCTTTTAAACGGAGAACATGAAGCAAAATCAGGCAGGAAACACCGTCCGAATCCACGATTGGAAAAAATTAATTAGAAAAGCAGGGATGTCTCATGTCAGATGAAATTCCTGACTTTCAAGCGTATAAAAAACAGCAGCAGGCGGAAGCTGATGAAGCGCTTTTGTCCATGCAGAGACAGTTCTCTTTATGGACCGACTCGCATATTAATCTTCGGGAAAAAGTAAGGGCAAAACATTTATTTGAAGAGTGGACCGGTTGTCCAACTGCTTTTTTGGAACAGGGATCGTGGAATATATTTTTTTTGGACTGGATGAAATATGACTATAAAAGCGTAGCGGGTTCCCGGCTGTTTGACCAATTTATCAAAGCAGAGGCGGCTTCGCTTTCCTCTACCCAGCGGCAGCTTGCTGCATTGATTATGGTATCAGCTCTGGAGCCGTTTACAATAGATGCACGGCGCGAAGCAGTTATCGAAGGACGCTTTTTTCTTGAAAGTTCGTCCACGTCAGCGGTGCATCTTTTTTCGTATGAAAAAGAAAAGCCCCTGCCCGGTCCAATAGTGCTGATTCGAGCGATTACATACCGTGGCAAAACATATACCATCCATACACCGGCGTCTCTTTCTTTGAACGAAACAGAAGCAGAGTATTTTTGGACCGGAGAAAAAAGCGGCCGGTCTTCTGCGGAATTCAAGAGACTTTTTGCAAAAGATCATGGTATTATATGGTACAGACATGTTCTAGGTCATTAGCAGGATTATAAGGACATTTATTGGATGAAGGAGACCTATCTGCTATAATGATGAAGTGTTTGTCCAATACTCGATTTAAAGGTCTCTGCCCTACAGCAGGATGAATACTGGAGGTATTTAACATGAATACGCACCACCTAATTGGAATTAAAGGATCAGGAATGAGTGCCCTGGCACAAATCCTGCATGATATGAAGATACCAGTACAAGGCTCCGATGTAGAAAAGCCTTTCTTTACCCAGCTTCCTCTCGAAGAAAGAGGCATTCCTATTTATCCTTTCCAGGAAGAGAATATTAAAAAAGGACAGGTACTTATCTCTTCTGCGGCTTACGGAGAAAATCATGAAGAAGTAAAACGGGCAAAAGAATTGGGTATGACCGTTATGGAATATCCCGTATTTCTTGGAGAATTTGCAAACCGTTTTACATCTATCGCGGTAGCGGGTTCACATGGCAAGACGTCAACGACCGGACTTCTCGCTCACGTGCTTAGAGCGTATAAGCCGACTTCCTATCTTATAGGGGATGGAACCGGAAAAGGGGAAGAAAACAGTGCTTTTTTTGCTTTTGAAGCCTGTGAGTACCGTCGTCATTTTCTTGAATACCAGCCGGATTATGCGATTATGACAAATATTGATTTTGACCATCCCGATTACTTTAAAGACGTGGACGATGTAGTAGATGCTTTCCAGGAAATGGCTCAAGGCGTGAAAAAAGGTATTGTAGCCTGTGGAGATGATGAACATCTGCAGAGTCTGCATGCCTCTGTACCGATTATGTACTATGGCATTGACGGCAAGTATGACTTTAATGCAGACAACATTCAGACGAGCGAAGCAGGCACTTCATTTGACGTTCACATTAGAGGAGACCGCTACGGCACATTCTCTATCCCTGGTTTCGGCCGTCATAACGTGCTTAATGCGCTTGGAGTCATTGCACTCTGTCACTATGAGGAAATGCCTGCTGAGCTTATAAAAAAGCAGCTGGAAAGCTTTGGCGGCGTAAAGCGCCGGTTTTCAGAGAAAAAAGTCGACAGCCAAATACTCATTGACGACTATGCGCATCATCCAACTGAAATTAAAGCGACAATTGAATCAGCCAGACAGAAGTACAGCAACAGAGAAGTCATTGCCGTTTTCCAGCCCCACACCTTTTCAAGAACTCAGGCATTTCTTGATGATTTTGCAGAATGCCTGAAACAGGCAGATCATGTTTATCTTTGCAGCATTTTTGGCTCTGCCCGTGAGCAGGATACAGAATTAACAATCGAAGACCTTCAGAATAAAATTCCGGATGCCTCTCTGATTTCCGAAGAAGATATGGATCAGCTTTCCAAACATAAGGATGGTGTTATTTTATTTATGGGGGCCGGGGATATTCAAAAGTTTCAAAAGGCCTATGAGAACGTAGCAAACGTTTCAGAATAAAGATCAGGCACCTGCTGCGAGGCAGGTGCCTTTTTTAAGTGAAAATATGAAAATTAAAGCCCGTCTTGATAAAAAATGGGAAAACCTTCTTTTCTTATAAGAAAATTTAGTTACAATAGAGAAAGAAAGATAATATTAATGTTTCAGTTTTAACCAAGAGTGGTATTAAAAGTAGGTAAAGAAGGAGGTGCAGTACGTTTATGGAAATCTTACTCTACATAAGCGCATTAATCGTTGCTATCGCGTTTGCTGTGCTTGTTATATTCATTGTCCAGACACTAAAAGCTGCTTCAAGCACCATGAAAAATGTAGCAGGTACGCTGGACCGTGTGGAGAAACAAGTAGAAGGCATAACCACAGAGTCGGAACATCTTGTACAGAAATCTACAATCATTGTAGACGATGTGCAGAAAAAGTCTCAATCTTTAAATGGACTGTTTGAATCATTAAAAGATGTAGGAGATTCGGTGCAATCTATAAATTATACTTTTAAAGAAATGTCCGACACTGTTACACTGCAGTCCAAGCAGCAATCCGAACAAGTGGCCCGCGCAATGCAGTGGGGTAACGCTGCGATTGATTTGTACACGAGATGGCAGGCGAGACAGCCGCGTCCCGAGGCAGAAGCTCAAAATACTAATACGACGACTGGGGGATGAACAACATGGCAGATACTAATTCAAAAGACTTTTTAATTGGAACGCTTATCGGCGGCATTGCAGGCGCCTGCGCGGCATTACTTCTTGCTCCTAAGTCGGGCAGCGAGCTTCGCACAGATATTACAGACAGCACGAAGTCAGCTTCATCCAAAACGTCAGACTTCACTACTACTGCTTACGATAAAGGGTCGCAGTGGGCGTCTACAGCTAAAGAAAAGTCATCCACTATCGCTAAAAGCGTAAGTGAAAACTCAAATGAGTTTTATGACAAAGTAAAAACAGCTGCAGCGGATGCCGCAGGCAACGTAAAACAGGATACAGAGAAAACGGCGGATGAACTTGCTGATGAGCTAACAGAAGAACTCGAACATGCAGACAGCGAGCAGTCTTCGAAAATTAAATCAGAAGTCGAAAAGCTTCAATCCGACCTGAATAATAACAAACCTTCAAATTAAAGGTAACAGCCCGCATTGAGAAATGCGGGTTTTTTTATGGAAAAGAAACAAAAAAATTAAAAATAGATAGGATAGCAAGTCTGTTAATAAGGCATAAAACGCTTTAGTGCTTAAAAGCGTCTAATTAATAAAGAAAAAAAGGCTGACATAGTAATAAACTTCGTTTATAATAGCAATATAATCATAAAAAGCAGAAAAGACTAGGGAGTGGAGCATGTTATGAGTAACGAACAACTGGATGCACTAAGAGACGAACTGGATAAAGTAAACCTTCAAATCCTGGATTTGATTAATGAAAGAGCTACTTTGGCTAAAGAAATCGGCCAGGTGAAAAATACAGCAGGGCAGAAAAGATTTGATCCGGTAAGAGAAAGAAATATGCTGGATTTAATTGCTGAAAACAACAAAGGTCCTTTTGAGACTTCAACGGTTCAGCACCTGTTCAAGCAGATCTTCAAAGCGAGCCTGGAAATTCAGGAAGATGACAATCGCAAAACGCTTCTTGTGTCACGTAAAAAGAAGCAGGAAGATACGATTGTTGACCTAAAAGGAGAAATGGTTGGAGACGGCAATCAGCGCCTGATCCTCGGACCGTGTTCAGTAGAAAGCTACGAGCAGGTATACGAAGTAGCAAAAGCAATGAAAGCACAGGGACTGAAGCTTCTCAGAGGCGGAGCGTTTAAACCAAGAACGTCCCCTTATGACTTCCAGGGACTTGGTAAAGAAGGTCTTGAAATCTTAAAAAGAGTAGCTGATGAGCTGGATATGGTCGTAATCAGTGAAATTGTAAGCCCAAAAGATGTTCAAATGGCTACAGAGTATATTGATGTGATTCAAATTGGTGCAAGAAACATGCAGAACTTTGAACTCTTAAAAGAAGTGGGCGGAGTAGATAAGCCTGTCCTGCTGAAAAGAGGACTGTCGGCTACTATTGATGAATTCGTTAATGCCGCAGAATACATTATCTCTAAAGGTAATTCGAATATTATGCTTTGTGAGCGCGGTATCCGTACGTATGAAAAAGCAACACGTAACACTCTCGATATTTCAGCAGTGCCGATCTTAAAGCAGGAAACACACCTTCCGGTACTCGTTGATGTAACGCATTCTACAGGCAGAAGAGATCTGCTTCTTCCAACAGCGAAAGCAGCACTTGCAATCGGAGCAGACGCTGTTATGGCAGAAGTTCATCCGGATCCGGCCGTAGCGCTTTCCGATTCTGCTCAGCAGATGAACATTCCGCAGTTCCAGGATTTCCTGACATCCCTTCGTGACTCAGGACTTTACAAATATTAAAATAGTACAAAAGATAAAAAGAGGAGAGTAATCGACCTGGTTCGATTCTCGCCTCTTTTGTTTTTTTGTGTGGATAAAACGCTTTATTATTTGCTATGCTGAAGAAAATAGAATAAGATCAGATAGGAAATATTTTATGAAAAAATTAATAAATTTTCATAAAATACACAAGAATACGGCTTAAAGGAATTGCAGAACCTCCTTAAGTTATAATATGATAGCAATAAATGTACGAAAGTAAAGAATAAAAAAAGGAGGCCTTTCATTGAATACAACTATTTATGATGTGGCAAGAGAAGCTGGGGTATCGATGGCTACGGTATCCCGTGTAGTAAACGGAAACCCGAACGTAAAGCCGGCAACAAGAAAAAAAGTGCTGGATGCCATTGAAAGACTTGGCTACCGCCCTAATGCTGTAGCAAGAGGACTTGCCAGCAAAAAGACGACGACAGTAGGGGTTATTATCCCTGACATTTCCAATATCTTTTTCGCTGAACTGGCCCGGGGTATTGAAGATATTGCGACGATGTACAAGTACAATATTATTTTGTGCAACTCGGACCAGAACAAAGATAAAGAGATCAGCCTGATCAATACGCTGTTGGAAAAACAGGTGGATGGTATTTTATTTATGGGCGGCGAAATTACAGAAGAACACGTCACACAGTTCAAGCGTTCTCCTGTACCGGTAGTACTGGCTGCTACAGTAGACCAGGACGGCGAACTGCCTTCAGTGAACATAGACTACCAGCAGGCTTCGTTTGATGCAGTGACAGAGCTTATAGAAGCTGGACACAGTCGTGTAGGTATGGTATCCGGTTCGCTTGAAGATCCAGTGAACGGATTTCAGAAATTCAGCGGCTACAAGAAAGCCTATACAGAAAAGAGCATGAACTTCGATGACTCCCTCGTAGCTATCGGGGATTACACCTATGATTCAGGCATTCAGGCAGCGGATACTCTTATGAAGGTCGACAATCCGCCAACCGCTATTTTTGCAGGAACCGATGAAATGGCTTTAGGAGTTATTCACGGTCTGCAGGACCAGGGCAAAAAAGTACCGGACGAGGTAGAAGTGATTGGTTTTGATAATACGAGACTTGCCACAATGGTAAGGCCGACGCTGACTACAGTAGTACAGCCTATGTATGATATTGGAGCTGTATCCATGCGGCTTTTGACAAAGTACATGAACAAAGAAGAAGTGGATGAAAAAGTAGTCGTGCTTCCGCATAGATTGGAATACAGAAATTCCAGCACATTGAAATAAAAGAAACCATGTACAAAAAGCTGCGGCTCTTTATAAAGAGCCGCAGCTTTTTGTATGCTTATTACTGGGTATAGTGGAAAAAACAAAATTTATTTTTTCTTTGTTTTCTGTTCGTTTCGAATATAGTAAAGCGATTTTTCCAATGTTTTTTCATTTTTTCCGGTTATCTCTGCCTGGCGTGGGATATGTTCGTACATATCTTCAGGATCGGTCCATTTGTCCGGTAAAGGGTGTGGTGATTTTTCCTGCCACGTCTCTATCCATTTTGGCGGAATCGGATGCTTCAAAAGATCCTGGCGGTTTGTCATTTCCAGCCACAGCATAGACCATGCCCGCGGGACGACCCTCCAGATATCATAACCGCCGCCGCCGACAGCAATCCATTTGCCCCCGCAGTACTTATGGGCAAGCTTATGAGCCAGACGTGGTATCATTTCAAACGTTTTGATAGTAGAAGACAAGTGGGTTAAAGGGTCGTAGTAATGGGCGTCTGCGCCATTCTGAGTGAGAATAACATCAGGCTTAAAAAAAGCAGCTGCTTCCTCAATCGCCGTTTCGTAACAGGAAATAAAGGAATCATCTTCTGTAAAAGCATCTACAGGGATATTGATAGAAAACCCAAACCCCTGGCCCTGGCCTTTTTCATTGACACTGCCTGTGCCGGGGAATAAGTACCTGCCTGTTTCATGAATAGAAAGAGTACAGGCATCGGGCGTATCGTAAAACGCCCATTGCACTCCATCGCCGTGGTGGGCGTCGGTATCAATATAAAGAACCCGGGCCCCGTAATGCCTGCGCATGTACTCAATCGCAATGGCGCTGTCATTATAAATACAAAAGCCGGAAGCGCGGCCGCGAAAACCGTGGTGAAGGCCGCCGCCCAGATGCAGGGCGTGCTGGGCTTTATTCTGCATAACAGCATCTACAGCTGTTAGGGTGCCTCCTACAAGCAGAGCGGATGCTTCATGCATATTTTTGAAAATGGGTGTATCCTCTGTGCCAATTCCGTAGTTGGCAGCCACACCTTCGCTTAATGTTCCTTTGCCGGCTGCCTGGACAGCTTCAATGTAAGCGTCATCATGAAAAAGTTTAATTTCTTCATCTGTTGCCATGCGGGGAGTAAGAATGTCTTCCTCCTGAATAACGTTCAAGGCAAGCAGAAGATCATAAGTTAAACGAAGACGCAGATGGTTAAAAGGATGGTCGTCATTAAACTTATACTGCATCTGGTCTTCTGAATAGACAAAAACAGCATCCTTATTCATTACTCTATCCCCGGGAAGTGCGGTCGTTTCACGTGGTAGCCCGCTTCTTCGATCATACTCATGATCGGCCTTGGATCCATCGTCTGCACCCGGAAGGTAAGCACTTTGTGGGTAAGATCATCACTGGGATATACGAGCACACTGGTTATATTAATCTTATGTTGTTTAAATAAAGCTGATAAATCTGCCAGATGCCCATAAATATTGGGGACAACCACTTCAATCTGGGAAGAGGGCTGATGAGCTCCTGTAAGCTTTACAATCGTATGGAGTACATTTGTTTCTGTCAGCATGCCGACCAGTTTATCGTCAACTGCGACAGGCAGGGCACTGATGTCGTTTTCAAATAATACGACGGCTGTTTCTTCTACAAAGTCCAGAGGGTGGGCTGTAATGACAGGGTATTTCATAATATCCGAAACAGGACGGTTCAGTTCTTCTTTTAAAGCGTCCAGCTGGAAAACGGATGGACTTGCATCTCTTATATCCCGGTCGGATACAATACCGACAATCAACATATTTTCATCAACGACAGGAATATGGCGGATGCGGTTTTTCTGAAGAAGATCCATTGCATCCTGGATGGTGGTTTCTTTCTTTATTTTTATCATGTCTGTTTTCATAATTTCTTCAACGAGCATAGATATATCCTCCTTTGTACAATTAATACATAAAGCGGTTCGTAAACCGGATGGCGTCGAATTTCTGCATCGAAGACTGCGACACTCTTTTACCAACGCGCACCATCAGGCAGTTGGCCGGGTGGGAGCTTATCTCCGGGTCATCTGTTGCCATCCATTCGAGCCCGCCGGCATTCATCATTTTTTCCATTACTTTTCTATAATCCCAAATGCTCAATCCGCTTCCTTTTAAATCCCAGTGCCAGTAATATTCTGTTGTAATAATGATAAAGTCCTCCACAGCATCATCAAGCATGGAAAAAGTGAGCAGATTGGAGCCAAGTTTCGCACCGCGGTACTCTTTAGCTACTTCAATAGCTCCTAATTCCAGCAGTTCTTCCATTTCTGCCTCAGACCAGCGTTCCAGCGGATCCGGGTAGACAAACGTGACATAGCCGACTATTGTGTTGTCATCAACGACAACATTAATACGACCTTCGGGAAGATCGGCAATACTAATAAGCGCTTTCTTTTGTTCGGAAGGGGAACGGAATGCGACAAGTCCTTCGTGCAGTTCGTAATCATGAATTTTTTTTCCGGATATTGGACCTTCAATCAGCAGTGTCCTGCCGTTGAATTCCAGTTCCTTTGAATAGTATTTCTTCTTATGGTTCATCCAAGTACCACCTTTTAGCATATAATGAACTAATGATAGAATTACTTTTATTATACAACACCTGAAAAAAATATTGGGGATTTAAGGGAATTTCTTCGGGAGAATCCCTACAGTAACTAATAGTCACCGGTAATAAGCCTGAATTCAGCAGATTATAAATTGAAGAAATATTCATATTATATTATAATGTGTAATAGAACACATATCATTTAGCAGAAGGGGTCGATCATTAATGCAACTGAAAGCGCTTCCTCCAAGAGACGGAGATCACAATTTAAAGAGTTATGAAGATACAGCTAAGACATTTAAATGGGAGGATATCGAAAAAGAATTTTCCTGGTATGAAACAGGGAAAATAAACCTGGCTCATGAAGCGATTGATCGTTATGCCGATATGCCTGAAAAGAAAGACCAAGTAGCGCTGTATTATAGTGATGCACAGCGGGACGAACAATATACATTTGAACAAATGAAAAAGCATACAAATAAAGCAGCCAATATGATAAAAGATGCAGGTATTGAAAAAGGAGATCGCTTATTTATTTTTATGCCAAGATCCCCTGAACTGTACTTTGCTATCCTTGGGGCTATTAAAGCAGGAGCCATTGTAGGCCCGCTATTTGAAGCCTTCATGGAAGGTGCGGTAAGAGACCGCCTGGAAGACAGCAGTGCAAAAGGCCTTCTTACGACACCAACTTTATTAGAGAGAGTGCCGGTAGATGACCTGCCTGCGCTTGATACGGTATTTATTTACGGTGAAGACGTAAAAGAAGAAGGACCGTATTTGAACTTTAATTCCAGAATGGAAGCGGCGAGCGAAGAGTTTGAGCCGGAATGGATGGATAAAGAAGATGGAATGATTCTTCATTACACGTCCGGGTCCACCGGCAAGCCAAAAGGCGTACTACATGTTCATAATGCTATGCTGCAGCATTATCAGACAGCAAAGTGGGTACTTGACTTGAAGGATGACGATGTATACTGGTGCACAGCCGATCCGGGCTGGGTTACAGGAACTTCCTACGGAATCTTTGGCCCATGGCTTGCAGGAGCAACCAACGTAGTACGTGGCGGACGCTTCAGCCCCCAGGACTGGTATCAGACATTGGAAGATTATAAAGTCACCGTATGGTACAGTGCCCCAACAGCATTTAGAATGCTGATGAGTGCCGGAGACGAAGTAGTGAAAAAATACGACCTTTCCAAACTAAGACACATCCTAAGTGTAGGGGAGCCGCTGAACCCTGAAGTAGTAAGATGGGGTGAAGAAGTATTTAACCTGCGCATTCATGATACGTGGTGGATGACAGAAACAGGTGCACAGATGATCTGTAACTATCCATCGATGGAAATAAAGCCCGGCTCTATGGGCAAGCCGATTCCAGGTGTTAAAGCTGCTATTGTTAATGACCAGGGCGAAGAGCTTCCGGCAAACAGAATGGGTAACCTGGCTATAGAAAGCGGCTGGCCTTCTATGATGAGAACCGTTTGGAATAACGAAGAGAAGTTTAACAGCTATTTCGAAGTGGCGGGCTGGTACATTTCAGGTGATTCCGCTTATATGGATGAAGACGGCTATTTCTGGTTCCAGGGCAGAATCGATGACGTTATAATGACTTCCGGTGAACGTGTAGGTCCATTTGAAGTAGAAAGCAAGCTGGTGGAACATCCTGCTGTAGCTGAAGCTGGAGTAATAGGCAAGCCGGATCCGGTTAGAGGCGAAATTATTAAAGCATTTGTTGCTCTCCGTGATGGATATGAAGTAACAGATGAACTAAAAGAAGAAATCAGAGTCTTTGTTAAAGAAGGACTCGCTGCACACGCTGCACCGCGGGAAATTGAATTCAGAGACAAACTTCCTAAAACAAGAAGTGGTAAGATTATGAGACGAGTGCTTAAAGCATGGGAACTCGATCTTCCAACTGGCGATCTTTCTACGATGGAAGAATAAGCAAATAATCAAAAGCCTCATTCCACACAGGAATGAGGCTTTTTTCGTTTACAGGCGCGCTTTTCATGAGACGCTGTAGATAGAGTACAGCGTCATGCTGGGTTCAAACGTATTAAAAAACAGCCTTATTCCAGTTTAGGAATAAGGCTGTTAAACGTAATCAAATAGATGCTATTCTTCTTCCGACTCCGGACCGTCCTCTGATTCCGGACTTTCTTCCGCATCGGAAGTATCTTCCGGTTCCGGGCTTGAATCTGGTTCAGGCTCGGCTTCCGTTTCCTCTTCGGCTTCTTCATCCTCTTCCCGATTTACAGGAGTAGAGCCGCCGCCTTGAGAACTTGTTTCCTCTTCAGATTCAGTACTGGTGCCACTGCTGTTTTCAGGCGGGGCCTCTGGACTGGAGGCACCGTCCTCTTCTGAGCTTGAACCGTTGGTTTCCGGCTCAGCTGGTTCTTCAACAGGCGTTTCTTCCTCGGGCTCAGGTGCAGCAGGAGGCGTTTCCTCTTCTTCAGCAGGGGCTTCTGGTTCAGCGGGGCTCTCCGGCTCAGGAGAAGTGTCCTCATCCGCTGGTGGAGATGCACCGTTATCTGAAGGTGATTCTGTCTCACTGCCGCCGTTGTCGGAAGAACTATCTTCTTCGTTTGAAGAATCATCGTTTCCGGCATCCTCCCCATTTGAAGATCCGTTTTCTTCCTGATTTGTTTCATCTGAACTTTCTGCCGGTGAGTCCTGTTCTTCATCGGAACCGTTAGTGTCTTCATCCGGTTCCGTTGAACTCTCATCAGACGATTCGTCCTGGCTTTCCGGGTCTTCCTCTGTGGTGCCGGTAGAAGGTTCGCTATCCCGGCTGGCGTCTTCTGAGCCGCTCTCATCACCGTTATCATCGTCATCCTCTGATCCATTTGTGCCGGAAGAAATTCCTGCACTTGCAGAATCGGAGGATTCTCTTCCACGGGTGTCGACAGCTCTGACTGTATAGGAGCCGGATCCAGGTGTGGCAGAGGTGTTGTCTTTTCCTACAATAGTATCTTCTACACTGCTGCCTTCATATACTCTGTATCCGACAATATCATCGTCTGGGTGTTCCGACCATGTAAGCTCAGTGCCGCTGCTTGATACGCCTGAAACAGCAGCAGGGGTTCTTTCGTTATCGGGAGCATCCCGGTCGACAGTAACATCACCAATGTCTCCTGGAAAATACTCTTCCGGATTATCAATGTCATCGAAATAATCTTCATTCAGAATAATTCCCGATAAAGTAAAATCGTCAGGAGTTTCTTCATAAGCAGTATAGGTGCTTTCATCAATTTCAACGAGCTCGCCTTCCTGAAGGCTGTCATCTTCTTCTGTTGGCACGAACTCTTCATTCATTAGATCTGTTACAGCAAGTCCGGCTTCTTCACACATAGGAGAGACAAGCAGGCCGGATAAACCGCAGATTTCCTGTTCCACAATGCCATCAGGCTCTTCAAACGTGCTGTCCGTATTAACAGCATCCGGATTGGCCTCGGTGGCGGCATTCATTAAATCAGCCCAAATATTCTGGGTACGCTCACTGTAGGAATACCCGTTGTATGAGTTTTCCAGCTGATTCTGCTGTTCACGGTTATCATAACCGAGCCAGAGTCCCATAGTGACTTCAGGATTCATACCTACAAACCAGGCATCTACCTGATCAGACGTTGTTCCTGTTTTTCCGGCCCAGTCGCCTTCTTCGTCCAAGTAAGAAGAAAGCTGGGCGGCTGTTCCGGGTGACTCAAGAACATCCCGAAGCATATCAACCATTAAATAGCTTGTCTGCGGGGAAAATATTTCGGTTTCTTCTGTTTCATGCTCGTAGGCGACTTCGCCATCGCTTTTCTTTTCAATGCGTTCTACCATATAGCTCTCATGGTACTGGCCTTCATTGGCAAATGTAGAAAAAGCGTTCGTGTTCTGCGAAACAGTTACCCCGTTCTCGAGTCCGCCCAATGCGGTTGATTCTACAGGTTCTTCCTCCGATAGTCTCGTGAAACCGAGGTTTTCTAAATGTTCTTTAGCTTCTTCCTGCTCGAGTTCCCAGAAGCTTCTTACTGCAGGAATGTTTTGAGAACGCTGCAGCGCCTCCCGTACCGGAATAAATCCTTCAAAGCCGCTGCCGGCATTATTAATTTCTGTTCCCGTCGTATAGTCTGTCGGCACATCGGCTACAGTAGAACCGGGATGCAGTTCTCCTTCGTCCATTAGAGGTCCATAGGAAAGGAGCGGTTTCATTGTGGAGCCATTCTGTCGGAACGTTTGTGTAGCGTGATTTAAGTTCTGTGTATCGTAATCTCTGCCGCCGACAAAACTGATGATGGCTCCGGTTTCGTTATTAATCATCATCGCACCGACTTCTTCCTGCTCTGTTATATCTCCATTGGTACGATCCGGACCAAACCAGGTGGAGCTTTCAATGGATTCCTGCATGTTGTCATAGATACTTTTGTCAATTGTAATATGAATGTCGTACCCGCCGATTGCCAGGTCTTCCCTGGCGTCTGTCGTGTACTGTTCAAGCGTCTGTTCACGCTCTTCTTCATCCATTGCGTTGAGGTTTACATCATCTTCTTCAAGCATTTGATCACGAAGAAGAGTAGAGGCTTCGCGCTGCACTTCACCCGTGATATAAGGATACTCATCTGTAACCGTATCACTCGGCTCTGCTAAATTTTCCTCGATGTCATAGGCCATCGCTTCTTCGTATTCTTCTTCTGTAATATAGCCTTTGTCATGCATGTCATTTAATACGCGGTCTTTGCGGTTAAGTCCTGCTTCGAATTCTTCTTTTACGGTTCCGTTATTTTCAAAGGGCGTATAACCATAAGGGTTTTGAGGCATGCCGGCAATAAAAGCTGCCTGGGCGATATTAAGCTCGGAAGCGTCTACTCCGAATACACCTTCCGCAGCAGACTGGGCGCCTGCAATATTTAAGCCGTTGGCATTCCGGCCAAATGGTACAAGGTTAAGATAGGCTTCCAGAATTTCATCTTTGTTCAAGTAGCCTTCCAGCCGAAGAGCCAGCAGAATCTCTTTAGCTTTTCTTTCGAAACTTACTTCATTTGTTAAAAGTTGATTTTTAATAACCTGCTGGGTTAGTGTACTTCCTCCGGTCTGGACACTTGCGTTGCTCATCTCCTGGTATGTAGCCCGGAACAAAGCAGTAGGAACGATACCATCATGTTCATAGAAGTTTTCATCTTCTGTAGCAATAATGGCATGGACCAGATTGTCGGAAATATCTTCAAGCGGCACCTGCTGTCTTTCAATATCTGCAGGGACGTTTCCCAACGATTCACCGCCGGCAAAATACATATCACTGGCCTGTTCGTAATCATAAATCTCTGCCCGCATTTCTTCTTCGTTCAGTGCTTCCTGATCATCTACGAGCGACACAAAAAAACCAGCGCCGACCGACCCGATAAAAAGGATAAAAGAAATAAAAACAATAACAGCAACCAGAACAATATTTATAATAATATTAGAACGGGAGTAGGATTCCTCTCCCAGCTGTTTTCCTCTAAACCAATCGACTCGTTTGTTAGCTTTGTATAAAAATTTTTTCATGCAGCGACCCCCTAAATTTCTAGCTCATTATAGCATATAAAAGACCCATATTTAAACTAAGGACAATCGGCAGTGAAGCTTGACATTGCCGGAAAAACCATGTTAAATAGTGATTATCATAAATAACAGAACAGCGCAGACGAAATGAAGTAGCTTTTTTTATCCCTGTCACAGAGAACCGGCGGCTGGTGGAAGCCGGTACATATAAAAAAGCGAATTACGTTATCCGAGCTTCTTTAGCAGATAAAGACGGCAGCCGCCGTTAACGGTTTGAGTGAAAGGCTTTGCTTTTAAAAAAGGGTGGTACCGCGGTAAACATCGTCCCTTTTATTAAAAGCGGGCTTTTTTTATTTGTCCGATGACGGCAGCCGCTGCGTTGGTGGTTAATTTAAAAGGAGAGACACAATGACTATTTTACAGGATCTGGAACAAAGAGGATTAGTGAATCAGGTAACCGACCGGGAAGGGCTGGAAGCTTTACTTAACAAAGAATCTATTACGCTTTATTGTGGATTTGACCCGACCGGCGACAGCCTTCATATCGGACATCTGCTTACAATTATTACGATGCGCCGGTTTCAGCTGGCCGGCCACAAGCCTCTCGCTTTAGTCGGCGGAGCTACGGGGTTTATTGGAGATCCCAGCGGAAAGAGTGTCGAACGGTCGCTGAACGAAGAAGACGTAGTAAAAATGTACAGTGAGAGAATCCGCAGTCAGCTGCAGAGGCACCTTGATTTCACAGGAGAGTACGGAGCAGAAATTGTTAACAATTTTGACTGGATCGGAGAAATGAGTGTTATTACATTTTTAAGAGACGTCGGAAAGCATTTTGGCGTGAATTATATGCTGTCCAAAGAATCGGTGGAATCCCGAATCAAAAACGGCATCTCTTTTACAGAATTCAGCTACCAGATTCTTCAGTCCCTCGATTACCTTCACCTGTTTAAAGAGAAAAACTGCCGTCTTCAGATCGGCGGCAGCGACCAGTGGGGCAATATAACGGCAGGGCTGGAGCTGATCCGCAGAAAAAGCGCAGATGAAGAGCAGAAAGCCGAAGCATTCGGCTTCACTATTCCTCTTGTCACAAAAGCGGACGGCACCAAATTTGGTAAAACTGAGGGTGGTGCGATTTGGCTCGATCCCTCTAAAACGACACCGTATGAGTTTTATCAGTTTTTAATAAACACCGATGACAGAGATGTAATCAAGTTTCTGCATTACTTTACATTCCTCCCGGCGGAAGAAATAAAGGAATACGAACAGAAAATGCAGCAAGCACCGGAAAAAAGAGAAGCCCAGCAGAAGCTGGCCGAAGAGCTTACGGCATTTGTTCATAGTAAAGAAGCAGTACAGCAGGCACAGAATATCTCGGCGGCCCTTTTTGGCGGGGGAGACGTGAAAAAGCTTTCGGCAGATGAAATTGCGCAGGGATTCAAAGACGTTCCCACCCATGAGGCAGGAACGAACGAAGAACCAGGCTTAATTGATACACTCGTGGAAGCAAAACTCTCTCCGTCGAAACGACAGGCGAGAGAAGATATTACAAACGGTGCCGTTTACATTAATGGGGAACGCTGCACCGATTTACAAAAGCAGCTGTCCAATGAAGACAAAATCGGTGGCAGGTACACTATTTTAAGAAGAGGCAAAAAGAAATACGCGCTCGTATCATTTAAATAGAGAAAAAAGGGCTGTCCCAAAAGTACATTAAAAAAATGAAACAGCTGTATCAGATCTAAAAAAAGATAAGGCTGGTGTTTATTCAGGCGGGAGCTTTCGGCAGGCCAATCTTCAGCGGTGGCTGGTCTGCCTGAGTCACCGCCTGGTCTTTTTTTATGGTTTTGTTTTCGAAAAAAATAACCATCGCTGCATTTAAAAACCCCTCGTATTCCTGTTGAAAGGAATACGAGGGGTTTCGTTTGTCTTCTCTTATTATTGGTAAAACGAAGACTGAAATCCACAATTTAAAATAAAAAAAAGCAGCCGGCCGGCTGCTTTTCTTTATTAACGGGAGTACCACTCAACGATAAGGGCTTCCGTGATTTCTGCAGGAAGTTCAGAACGCTCTGGGTAACGATCAAGCGAACCTTCCATTTTTTCTTCATCAAAGCTGACGAAGTCAGGCTTGTAGCTGTTTACATCCAAAGCTTCTTTGATAGAAGTAAGGTTGCGTGACTTTTCGCGAAGGCCAATAACCTGGCCTGGCTTTAAGCGGTAAGAAGGAATATCTACGCGCTTACCGTCAACAGTTACGTGACCGTGGGAAACGAGCTGGCGTGAACCACGGCGCGTACGGGCAAGACCGAGACGATACACGATGTTATCAAGGCGTGCTTCAAGAAGAACCATGAAGTTTTCGCCGTGAACACCCTGCATTTTGCCTGCGATTTCAAATGTGCGGTGGAACTGACGCTCATTTAAGCCGTACATGAAACGCAGCTTTTGCTTCTCTTGAAGCTGAAGGCCGTATTCAGTAAGCTTTTTGCGTTGTGTTGGGCCGTGCTCACCTGGTGCATAAGGTCTTTTTTCTAATTCTTTTCCTGTGCCGTTAAGAGAAATTCCATAACGACGTGACTTTTTCCAAGATGGTCCTGTATAACGTGACATACAAGTAATCTCCTTTATAATAAAATAGTTGAAAAAAGAGCAACGTTGGTAATCTCCCGCTATGCCCATTTTATTTTCACGTATCTTCACCTCGACAGCTGGAGGGTACGCAATACACCTTATACTCCTGCGAGTATAGGAATAAAATGAAGAAAGATCGAACATGGCAGGCTTACCCTGGCTGTCTTTTTGCACAAAGATCATTATATCCTTTTAAAGCTGTCAAGTCAATAGAAGTAAAGCGTATTAAATATGCTTTAAAAGAACAGCGGCGAATTCTTCCAAAATCTCCTGGTCTTCTTCTGAAAAGCGGTTTTGTTCCGGGCTGTCAACGTCCAGGACGCCAAGAAGCACGCCCTCTTTAACAAGCGGAACGACAATTTCAGAAGCGGAGGCACTGTCGCAGGCGATGTGGCCCGGGAAAGCATGAACATCTGCGATCCGCTGGGTTTCAAGAGTCCCGGCGGCGGTTCCGCATACGCCTTTTCCCATAGAAATGCGGACACAGGCCGGCAGCCCTTGAAAAGGGCCTAAAATAAGTTCATCTTCCTTTGGGGAATATAAATAAAATCCGGCCCAGTTTACCGAAGAAAAATGCTGGTACAAAAGAGCAGAAGCATTGGCCAGGTTGGCGGTTTGATCGGCTTCTCCTTCTAAAAGGGAGTCAAGCTGTTTGTTAATAAGGTGCAACGGGGAAGTCTGCATCGTACATATCTCCTTTAATTATCATTAAATAGTGTAAGGGGGTAAAGTTCCTTAACGCCCTGGAATAACTCGGCAGGCTGATGGGCATCCGACCCGTATACGAGAGGAATGTGCCGGCTCAGCGCTTCTTTGATGATCCATTCCGGTGGATACGGCTCCCGGCAGAGAGGTTTAGCGGTGCCCGCGCCGTTATAATCAAGCTCCATATTGTGCTTTTTAACAGCATGCAGAATCTGATGCACTAAATCGGTCGGATAGTGTTTTACCGGGAATTTACGCTGGAATTTGTGGACGAGCGTCATATGACCCAGGCGTCCGGGTTTGAACGGGCCGAGGCCGGCCTTCACAGACAGCAGAACCGTTTGAAAGTACAAACGGGCTACAGCATCCACTGACCCTGTCCGGCTTACTAACGAAGCAAAGAAATCAGGGCTGTAATCCATGCATGTGTATTCTCCATCAGCTAACAGAAAATGAGTGGAAAGAATGCTGTCATCCAGGTAAGGGCCGTATGTATCAAGAAACTTTTCTGTTTCTTTTTCATACCGTTCAATAAAATCAACTTCGAGACCGGTTAAAATCGTAATATCGTTTTTATACGTTTTTTTGACGCTTTCCAGCTTCAGCAGATAGGCTTCCAGATTACCCATGGACATTGCGCTGTCTTTATCCGGGACGGTATCCGTAAACCCTTCCGGGAGCGGGGCGTGTTCGGCGAAAGTTAAAGTGGTGATGCCGCCGGCTGCCGCTTTTTCAATATATTCTTCCAGGGGACGGGATGTACCGTGGGGGCAATAGGGTGTGTGGACATGTCCATCGCGCTTTGGACTCATAAGACTTCATCCTTCCCGGATTTTTAATATTGGATAATATTTCTGAAATATTTATGTAACCAACTCTCACACGAGAGCCTTTACATGTTATCATAAAGTCATTGATTAAAAAAATAAACAAACCATGAATACACGTTTGGTAATAGAAGCTGATGTTCTTTGAGAGAGAAAAAAACAGCCGCTTCCGGATTTACTCGTGTATACATATAAAGGAACAAGCAAGGCCGCACGAAAAATATATTTCAAACATATGTTGTTGAAACTGGAGTGAAAAATGCAATGGAGTTTATCCTTTTAGCTATTTTGGTAATAGTAGTAGCTGTTGTTATTTATGGAACCTTATCAAGAAGAAAAATATACAAAGATGTAGACAGGCTGGAAAACTGGAAAATCGAACTGGGAAGCCGTCCGGTTGCGGAAGAAATTGCCAAAGTAAAAGGATTGAAAATTTCCGGGGAAACGGAAGAGAAATTCGAGCTTTGGCGTAAAGATTGGGACGATATTGTCGGCGTACATATCCCTGATATTGAAAAAGCTCTTTACGATATTGAAGAACAGGCAAATAAATATCGTTTTGGAAAAGCCAGAGACCTGGTTCATGCGGTAGAAAATCAGCTTCAGGATATAGAAGCGCAGATCGAAGCCATTTTTAAAGAAGTGGACGAGCTGGTTCACAGTGAAAAAGAAAATGAGGCAGGCATCTCTGAAACGCAGGCGAGATACGATGCCATGTCGAGGCATCTGCTGCAGCATTCCCTTTCTCTTGGGAAAACAGCACCGGTTTTTGAAGAACGCAAAACCGAAATGAAGCAGGCTTTGATTTCTTTTGAAGAAGATAGAGAGGCAGGCAATTATACGTCTGCCAGACAGACGCTTAAGCAGGTTGACCATGACCTCGAAGTGCAGAATGAACAGATGAAAGAAATTCCCGTATTGTTAAAAGATATTGACATGGAGCTGCCATCTGAATTAAGAGAACTGCAGCGCGGGGTGGAAAACATGCAAAGCCAGGGTTATCCGCTCGGCCATCTTTCCTTATATGAACAGATTGAAGAATACAAGCAGGAGCTTCCCGCTTTAAAGGAAAGCTGTGAAGAATTTGAACTGGAAAAAGTAAAAGACAGAATCGAAGAAATAAGACGGTTTATGGAATTAACGTACGAAATGCTTGAAAAAGAAGTGGATGCCCGCGGAGCGGTACAGGCAGAAATTCCACAGCTGGAAGAACAACTGCGAAAGCTTAAAGAAAAACTGGCTGACCTGCAGCGCGAAGAAGCAAAAGTCGAAGTCAGCTATTTAATTCCAATGGAAGATAAAGAGATGCATGACAGACTGGCAGTGAAGATGGATGAAACAATTAGAAACTGGCGCGTATTCCAGGATTCCAATATTAATCAGACGCAGACATTTTCAGAACAGCGCAGCCAGCTTGAAAAGCACCGCAAAGAATGGAGCGGCCTTACAAAAGAAATACAGCAGTTAAAAGACAGGCTGTACACGCTTCGCAAAGACGAAAAGAAAGCGTTGGATACCTTTGCTTCTGTAAAGCGCCAGCTGCTGGAAGATGAAATGCTTCTGCAGCGCTCCTTTATGCCAAGAATTCCTTCCCCGCTTTTAAATGACCTGGATGATGCAGATGAGCATGTGAAGGCGGCGGAACAAACGCTCGATGAAGTGCCGGTGGAAATTGCCCGGGCCAATGCAGATGTAGAGGAAGCAGATAAAAGCGTACGACGCTTTCACCAGCGCCTGATAGCCACTCTCGAACAGGTAAAGCTGGCAGAACTTGCCATCCAATACGGAAACCGCTATAGAAGCAGCGATCAGGAGCTTAATGAACAATTTAACGAAGCGGAAAAGCATTTCCACAAAGGCCGCTATGATGATGCAGTTAATACAGCTATTGGGGCAATGGAAAAAAAGAATTCGAATATACGTGAAGTACTTCTTGAATTTGGTAAGCAGTAGAAGAAAAGCCGTCTGGAAAAGACGGCTTTTTTGCTGCGTGAAAACGCACATACCGAACGAAATGTGGTAGGATATTACGTTGAGAAGAGTATAACGAATGCTAAAACAGATAGAAAGGCAGGACGCCATGATTTATTTAGATAACAGCGCGACAACCAGGCCATGGCCGGAAGCGATGGAAACATTCATAAAAGCGTCCACCGATTATTTTGCCAATCCCTCTTCCATGCATCAGCTGGGACAGGATGCGGGAATACTGCTTCAGAAAGCAAGAGAGTCTGCCGCTGCTATGCTGGGAGTAGAAAGAGAAGAAATAATCTTCACCTCAGGAGGAAGCGAATCAAATGCCCTGGCAGTGCAGGGAACTATGGCAGCTCTGGCTTCCAGGGGGAACCATGCTATTACAACAGTAATGGAACATCCATCTGTGTTAAAGCAGTTTCAAAATCTGGAAAAGCAGGGGGCTGAAGTGACCTACTTACAGCCGGGACCTGATGGAAGAATTGATCCTTCCCAGGTAATGAAGGCTGTTCGTCCAGCTACCGTGCTTGTATCTATTATAAGAGTACAAAACGAATTAGGAACGATCCAGCCGATAGAGGAAATCGGCCGGAAACTTGCCACTTTTCCCAAAGTTTATTTCCATACGGATGATGTGCAGGGGGCAGGGAAACTTCCGATTGACTTGACAAACGTCGATTTGTACTCGCTGTCCGCTCATAAATTCCACGGTGTCAGAGGCGCAGGTATTCTCGTGAAGAAAAAACGAAAAAATCTGGTCCCAATCATTGCCGGAGGCAGCCAGGAAAGTGGAATGAGGGCCGGGACGGAAAATGTGGCAGCGATTGCTGCAATGATTAAGGCCCTCCGCTTAAGCCGGGACAAATATGAAGCAGCCGGGGGAGCGCTCTCTGATCTAAAACAGAAGATGACCCGCCGCTATCAACAGATGGCAGGGGTAGAAATTAACACGCCGGCGATCAACAGTGCTCCATATATTTTGAACATTTCTGTAAAAAACACAAAACCGGAAGCGGTCGTGCAGGAGTTATCCAGCCGCGGGATCTATATATCCACGAAGTCGGCATGCTCGTCCAAAGAAAAAAATACCGGGTCTGTCCTCGGCGCATGCGGGTTTACAAAAGAGCGTGCAGAAACGGCGCTTCGGATCAGTTTAAGTACAGAAACAACAGAAGAAGATATAGAAACGCTGCTTGCCGCTTGCAGCAGTATCTTTCCTTCTGTCCAATTAGTCGTAGGAGGAAAATAAATGATATTTGATCATATAATTGTCCGGTATGGAGAACTTGCTCTAAAGGGAGAGAACAGAGGCCTGTTTGAAAAGCAGCTTCTGCACAATATCCGTCAGGTACTAACCACCTTTCCAAATGTAAAAGCAAAAAGAACATATGGAAGAATTATTATTGAACTGAACGGCGAAGAAGGCATGGCTGTAGCGGAAAAAGTACGCTTCGTTTTTGGCCTTTCTTCTTTGAGTCTGGCCGCCAAAGCAGAAAACAGCGTGGAGTCGATACGCAGTACAGCTCTTACTGTATTTAAAGCGTACGAGGGACCGAAAGAAACATTCAAAGTAAGCGCCAGAAGAGCGTATAAGAATTTCCCCGTATCTTCCCAGAAAATAAACCCTGCCGTAGGCGGTTGGATTCTCGAACATACCGAAGGAATCTCGGTCGACGTACATCAGCCGCAGGTAGAATTAACCATTGATATCCGGGAACAGGGAACGTACATCAGCTGCGGAAGGATCCCGGGGGCAAAAGGTCTGCCGGTAGGCTCCGGCGGACGGGGGCTGTTAATGCTTTCTGGCGGTATTGACAGCCCGGTAGCAGGCTACCTTTCTATGAAGCGCGGCGTAACTATTGAAGCCCTTCACTTTCACAGCCCGCCTTATACAACTGCTCAAGCCCTTCAAAAAGTAAAGGATGCGGCTGAAGTACTGGCATCCTATGGAGCAGACATCCGCCTGCACGTGGTTCCGTTCACCGATGTTCAAACAGGCATTAGGGATCATATTCATTCAAGCTATCAAATGACGGTAACAAGAAGAATGATGCTTCGTATTGCAGAAAAAACAGCAGGCAAAGAAAAGATTCAGGCGATAATCAATGGAGAAAGCATCGGCCAGGTGGCCTCCCAGACGATTGAGAGTATGTATACGATTAACGAAGTAACCACGATGCCGGTTATCCGGCCGCTCGCTGCTATGGATAAAGAAGAGGTGATGAAGATTGCAGAAACCATTGGCACCTATCCTATATCCATCCGTCCCTATGAAGACTGCTGCACTATTTTTCTGCCGACAGATTCTGTAACAAAACCAATCCGGGACAAAGCCTCCCGTTTTGAAAAAGCGTTCGAATATGAGTCTCTTATTGAAGAGGCGGTGCAGCATACAGAAACAACAATCATATCTGCTTCGTCTGCGCAGCAGAGCGATATGGATTCGCTTCTTTAATTAAAAGCAGGGAGGAATAAGCAATGGGCACACTTTGGCACGGCGGGACAATCTACACGATGAACGAGGAAAAGGAAACAATAGAAGCTGTCTATACAGAAAAAGAAGACATCATCATGACCGGCTCGAAAAAAGAGTTGGAAAAACAGTATGCAGATCGAATAGAGCGTGTAGAAAATCTTAAGGGAGCCGTTCTTTATCCTGGATTTACAGACAGCCACCTTCATATGATCGGCCTTGGCGAAACAATGCTTACCCTGGATCTGTCTACTTGTGAAACAGCTGAAGAAATGCAGCAGCTGATTGCACATAAGGCAGCTGCCCTGGAAGCAGGCGAATGGCTCATTGGAGAAGGCTGGAATGAAAACAAATTTCCGGATCGTAAAATTTTCCATAAACAGGAGCTCGATCAGCTGGCTCCTCATAATCCTATGATTTTAACAAGAATCTGCCGGCATGCGGCTCTTGCCAATACAGAAGCGCTGAACAAAGCTTCTATTTATAAAGAGACCCCTGATCCGCCCGGCGGAATGATTGTAAAGGATAATAACGGAATTCCTACCGGGTATCTGCTCGATCAGGCAGCGGATGCAGTTAAGGAAGTGATGCCTCCTGTAACGAAGGCATACTTGGAAAAGGCGCTTACGCTTGCAGTAGATCGCATGCTTTCCATGGGGTTGACCGGAGGCCATACGGAAGATTTAAATTATTACAACAGCTTTAAAGAAACATATGAAACGTTTTATAAAGTGCTTGGAGAAAAAAGAGCTCTGCGAACGAACCTGCTTGTTCACCACGAAGTAGCAGAGGAACTGTTTGCAGAAGAGCCGCCGGTACATCCATTTGTTACATTTGGAGCCGTGAAAATATTTTCAGACGGTGCCCTTGGCGGCAGAACGGCCTGGCTGAAGCAGCCTTATAACGATGCGCCTGACACTTCCGGCATGGCTATTCATCATGAGGATGATTTTTTCGCTGTAGTTAAACGTGCCAGAGAAGCCGGCAAAGAAGTAGCGGTCCATGCGATAGGCGATAGAGCGCTGGAGCTGACGGTTACTGCAATAGAAAAATACCCGGTTCCTTCCGGAAAAAGAGATCGTATCATTCATGTGCAGGTTGCAGACAAGCAGCTGATTGCTCGTCTGCAGAAGTTGTCTGTCATTTTAGATTTGCAGCCAAGCTTTGTGCTGTCTGATTTTCCATGGGTGGAAGAAAGACTTGGTTCAGCGAGAATGCCTTATTCTTTTGCATGGAAAACCCTGCTTGATGCAGGTATTATCTGTGCAGGAGGATCAGATGCTCCGATAGAATCCGCAGACCCATTGGAGGGGATATTTGCAGCAGTGGCAAGGCGACGGCCGGACGAGACGCATGACGGCTATCTGCCGGATCAGAAATTGTCCATGTTTGAAGCCGTGCGGCTCTATACTACAGGAAGTGCTGAAGCTGTCGGACGTGAAAAAGAACTGGGCTCTATTGCTCCGGGTTATAAGGCGGATTTCACCGTGCTGGATAAGGATTTGTTTTCGATTCCGGTTAATGCTGTATTAGAGACAAATGTCATCGGCACTGTCGTAGGAGGAAGCTGGCAGTACAGAGTATAATGGAAAGAGACTGGAAATAAAGAAATGGCTGTGAGAGAATAATAAAAAGGAGGGATAGCATGAATTTTAAAAGATGGATTGCGCTGGTAGTAGCGGCCATTGTGATTGTCGTTTCCATTGGCTTTCAGGCTGTTTCCTCTCTTGCAAGCGCTAATTGGAGCGATTTTGCAGGGGGAGGAAGCCAAACTGGAGGAATGGAAGGAATCGAAGAAGAAGAGCTTGAGCCCGGAGATGGTTCGGGTAACACCATCGCAGTGCTGGATCTGCAGGGTGTGATTCAGGATACTGGAGAAGGCTCTTTGTTTGATGCAGGAGGCTATAATCATCAGGAGTTTCTATATATGCTGGAACAGGCAGGGAACTCTAATGATGTAGACGGGATTATTTTAAAAGTTAATACTCCCGGCGGCGGTGTAGTGGAAAGTGCGGAAATTCACGATGCGATTGTCAGCGTACAGGAGGAACACGATAAACCGGTATATATTACGATGGGAAGCCAGGCAGCTTCCGGCGGTTATTACATAGCAGCTCCGGCTGATAAAATAGTCGCCCATCCCGCTACTATTACAGGATCGATAGGCGTTATTATGCAAAGCATTAATTATTCCGAGCTGGCCGATAACATTGGAATTGAAGAGAATTCCATTACCAGCGGAGAATTTAAGGACATTATGTCCCCCGGAACAGAAATGTCTGAAGAAGATGAAGCTATCCTTCAATCTATTGTAGATGATATGTATGATGATTTTGTACAGGTTATTGCGAATGGACGCGGTTTAGCTGAAGAGGAAGTACGTGAAATCGGAGACGGACGTATTTATACTGGTGACCAGGCACAGGATATCGATCTTGTGGATGAACTTGGCACAATGGATGATACCATCGCATTTATGGAAGACGAACAAAATCTGGAAGGCGCTCGTGTCGTACAGTATGGAGCCAGTTTTTCTTTTAACTCATTTGTAGGAGCCGGAGCGAGAAGCCTGTTTGTCCGCGACGCAGAGCTGCTTGGTTTAAAAGAACTTCTGACAACATCCGATTCTCCCCGGGCTATGTATTTATACACAGACTAGAGAGGAGGAACAGCAGTGAGTGATGAGAAGAACAGGGAAGAAAGAAACGAAGAGCCCGGCCCGGTGAAAGCAGCCGGAGAACATCCGGAAAACAAAGACACACAAACCGAAACAGCTTCCGGCAGCTCCGGCCGCCCGACAGAAGAAACGTCTTCTGCCGCACCGGCAGAAGGAACAAAACCGATGCAGCGTTATGCCGGTTTTTGGATGAGATTCTGGGCCTACTCTGCAGATGTGCTGATTGTTTTTGCTGTCAACGGCATTCTGCTCAGCCCGCTTGCGTTTATTAACGGAGGATCTGTTACGTTTTTAGAATTTTTTACTATACAAGGGCTGTTAAGCGGCCTGGTTATGTACTTGTATTTTTTAATTATGACAAAGATAACCGGGCAGACGCTCGGAAAAATGATTTTTGGACTCAAAGTTATACGAAAAGACAGGCAGCCGCTCCGCTGGAGTGACCTGTTTTTCAGGGAAGTCGTCGGACGCCTGATTCACCGGCTGCTCGTGTTTACCAATGTCTTATATCTGGTAGTGGCTTTTACAGATGAAAAACAGGGAATTCACGATATTTTCTCTGATACAAGAGTCATCCATACGGAAAAGTAAGAGGCGTCGTTTATTCATTGAGGAGAACAGGGTATAGTACCAATTAGACTAACTTACAGGAGGAATTTTCATGGCCAATGTTACATTTAAAGGAAACCCGGTTACGCTTCGAGGCTCAGAGGTGAACGAGGGCGACCTGGCACCAGACTTCAGCGTTCTCGCTAATGATTTATCAGAGGTGAAGCTGTCTGATTTTGAAGGCAAAGTCCGCTTAATCAGCGTGGTGCCTTCTATTGATACAGGAACATGCGACAAGCAGACAAGACGTTTCAATGAAGAAGCGGCTGAACTGGATAATGTCGAGATATTAACAATCAGCAATGACCTGCCATTTGCACAGAAGCGCTGGTGCGCAGCTGCAGGAATAGACAACATTCAAGTGGTATCCGATCACCGTGATCTATCTTTTGGAGAAAGCTATGGCGTTGTTATCGATGAGCTCCGCCTGCTGGCACGTTCCGTGTTTGTAGTAGACAGCAGTGGAGTCGTTGCTTATAAGCAGATCGTGCCGGAAGTATCCGAGCATCCTGATTATGAAGCGGCTTTAAAGCATGCCAAGACTCTGGTTTAATAATAATTAATCATACGAAAAGCCTCTACAATGCTGTAGGGGCTTTTCATATGAGAAAAGAAAAAATTCAGCTGTGGTTTTTATAATGCGCTGTTACGTTACTGTCATACTCATCAGTGAGAGCCGTGTTTTCATTATATTCCGGTGCTTTTTCAATAACAGAACGGGCTGCACGGATTTCTGCTATTTGATTTACAGGATCAAACTCTTTAAATTGTTCCACAGGTACTAATGTTTTGTCTTTGGAAAAGAAACCGGCTGTATCGATTTCCACAAAGCGGATCTGCCAGGTGGAAGTGTCAAAAACGATGTCGGTTACCTTACCGGCATCTTTTCCTCCGGCGGATACGGAGTATCCTTTAATATCCTCGGTACTCTGCAGAACGTATTCATCATTATCGCCGGCAGGTTGTTCTGTTTCCATATCGGACTGCCCGGGAACGAGTGGTCCGCCTACCGGAAGCATAGCTCCTCCGGCTCCTGCTGCAGGAGGCATCCAATAGCTTCCCGCATTGTAATGATCAGATAGTTTTGTTTCGTACGAGCGGGAAATTGGTTTATGGTCTTCTGGTTTTGGACTGTTTTTAATTTGTTCTTTCGTGGCCTGCACGCCAACAGACTGTTCGGCAAAATTCAAATTAGTGATCAACTCGGGACTGATCAACACCCGGCCTCCCGCAAGTAATGCCCGTGTGTCTGCTGCCATGTAACGAACTTTCCAGTCACCTGCTGAATCGAAATATACGTCAGCTATCGAACCAAAACGGTCATCCTCTGCGGAAATAGCAAATTCCCGGAACATTTTTGTACGTAGTAGCATAGTTTAACCCCTCCATTTTTTAAAAAAGTACAGCAATACTATTTCCACTATTTCCATTGAGCCGTTAATTAAAACGTATAATGTTTTCCGGGCCCGGCTTCTTCAAAAGTGGAGGATCGACTGCATGTCTGATATACTATCAAACGTTGCGAACCAAAGGTACAAGGATTGAACTATGGGAGGAAAGAAAATGACAGAACAGACAAATACGGAAGCTTTATATGAATGGATAGATCAAATGGCCGGAGCGGTTCAAAAAAACATGGGCTTAACCTATTTAGAGGCTTTGGCTGAAGCAGGAGAAAATCTTCTTCAGCAGGATGTGGTCCAATCCCTCCCCGATGACAAAAAAGAGCAGCTGCAGGAAAAACTAAAAACAACCCTTCCGCCTGAAATGAAGCGCGAGGAAATAAGAAAAGCATTTCAGCTTGCAGTTATAAAAGGAATGAAAGAAAACGTGCAGCCGCATCATGCGATGACCCCGGATGCTGTAGCTATGTTTATGGGATACCTGGCAGAAAAAATAACGGCTAAAAAAGATATAAAAACAGTCATGGATCCGGCCGTTGGAACAGCGAACCTTCTTACAGCAGTATTAAATCAGCTGAACAAAGAAGTAGTGGCATACGGAGCGGAAGTAGATGAAACGCTGCTGAATATTGCCTACGTTCTTTCCAACCTGCAGGAGCATACGGTAGAGTTGTTTCACCAGGACAGTATTGAAAAGCTTCCCGAGGTTCCAGCAGATCTTATTGTGACGGACCTGCCGGTAGGCTATTATCCTAAACCGGAAGCAGCGGAGCAGTTTGAGTTGAATGTAACGAACGGCCAGCCTTATGTTCATCATCTAATGATCGAGAGCAGTCTCAAAGAATTAAAAGAAAACGGAACAATGCTTCTGCTTGTACCGAATTTTATTTTCGAGAGCGACCAGGCAGACGACCTGCAGCGCGTGATCAAAAAATATGCATTTACTTTGGGTCTGCTTCAGCTTCCATCGTCTATGTTTAAAGATCAGCAGTTCGCTAAAAGCATCTGGATCATTCAGAAAAGAGGCCCAGATGTCCGGCAGCCGGGCCAGGCTCTGCTTGCTGAAATGCCGTCCTTTTCAAACCGCGAAGCGATGATTGAGATGATGAAAAGTATTGACAACTGGTTTAAGGAAGAAGGATTTTCCTAATATACTGCGCTGGGAAACGCTTACAAATATAAGCTTCTATGCCTTGGTACAATAGGATTTTCTTGCTTTTTTTCCGGTGGAATGTTTAAATAGAAAAGGTTTGAAAGAAAGTAGAAAAAGGGGCGCTTTATATGCCGAAAATTATGGCAATCAATGCTGGAAGTTCATCGCTGAAATTTCAGCTCCTTCATATGCCGGAAGAAACAGTTATTGCAAAAGGATTAGTTGAACGAATTGGTATGGACGGAACCGTCATGGCCATTGAATTTGGAGAGGAAGAACATACGGTTCATCCTTCCATCGAAGACCACGCGGATGCTGTAAGAGAAATGCTTTCGTTTCTGACAGAAAAAGAGATCATTCAGTCACTTGATGATATTAATGGAATCGGTCACCGGGTGGTGCACGGCGGTGAGAAATTCTCCGCTTCCGCTCTGATGACCGATGACATGTTAGCGGAAATTGAAAAACTAAGTGAGCTGGCTCCGCTTCACAACCCGGCAAACATCATGGGAATTAAAGCATTTAAGCAGGTGCTTCCACATGTTCCTTCTGTGGCTGTGTTCGATACGGCTTTTCATCAAACGATGAAAAAGGAGAAGTATTTATACAGTATTCCTTACGAGTATTATGAAAAATACGGCATCCGTAAATATGGTTTCCACGGCACATCCCATCAGTATGTAGGGGAAAGAGCTGCGGCGATGCTTGGCAAAGACCAAAAAGATGTGAAGGTTATTTCCTGTCATATTGGAAATGGAGCAAGTATTGCTGCGATAGACGGAGGAATGTCTGTTGATACATCGATGGGCTTTACTCCGCTGGCGGGTGTAACGATGGGAACTCGTTCCGGTAACCTCGATCCTGCTCTTATTCCATACATTATGGAAAAAACAGGAAAAAGTGCGGAAGAAGTCATTCACGTATTGAACAAAGAGAGCGGCATGCTTGGCTTGAGCGGCTTCTCCAGCGATCTTCGTGATATTGATGAAGCGGCCAAAGGTGGAAACGAACGTGCGCAGACGGCAATGAATGTTTTTGCTTCCCGTATCCATAAATACATTGGTGCCTATGCAGCGAGTATGAATGGAGTAGATGCTATTGTCTTTACGGCAGGCGTCGGCGAAAACAGTATAACCGTTAGAGAAAAGGTAAGTAGAGGCCTTGGCTTCATGGGTGTTCATTTCGATGAAGAACGAAATAACACACGCGGAAAAGAAGCAGAAATCAGCGCGGAACATTCGCCTGTGAAAATTTTCGTTATCCCAACGAACGAAGAAGTAATGATCGCACGGGATGCACTGGCATTCAGCGAGTAATAAAAAAAAATATAAACTGCACCCTCATTGTCCGGTACATCCAACAATGAGGGTGCAGTTTTTTATAGGAAAGCAGGAATTCAATCAATGGAAGAGAAGGATATACACATACCATAAAAAAGGGGTGGTCTTAGTGGTATGCCGTAAAGATCTGGTTCTTTCTTCAGAACAATTAGCAGCAAGGTGCGACCCGGACAGCTTTTCTTTCGAAACAACAAGTGAATTAAAAAAAACACCGATGGAATTAATAGGCCAGAGCCAGGCCCAGGAAGCGATGGAGTTTGGGCTGCACATGAAGCATGATGGCCATCACATCTTTTTAGCCGGACCGGGAGGTACAGGAAGAACAACATTTGCCAGATTAAAAACGGAACAGGCCGCGGTAAAAGAAAACACACCAAAGGATATAGTTTATATACATAATTTCGAAGCCCCCGATACCCCGGCATTCATTGAGTTTCCAGCTGGAGAAGGCAGTTTGTTTGCCAGGGATATAGAAGAGATGATGCATGAAATAAAAGAGGAAATTAATAAAGCACTGACAGGCGATAGATTCGAACAGCAGAAAATGGATATGGCACAAATGCAGGAAAATGAACTGCACGATAAGTGGCAGCAGCTGGAAAAAAGAGCCCGTGACCAGCGTTTTGCATTGGACAAACAGCAGCAGGGAGTAGTAGCAGTACCATTAACGAAAGAAGGAGTACCGCATTCGGAAGAATCTTTTCAGAAATTGGATGCAGCCACCAAGCAGAATATAATGGAAAAAAGCAAACGGCTCACAAAAGATGTGAATGCAACCTTAAGGCAGCAGCAGATACTGAGAAGATCTCTTAAAAAGAAATGGCAGGATGCAGAAGAGCTTATGGTCGGCCAGGCAATTTACGGACCGCTTGAAGAAATGATAGAGGCATATCCTGGTGTACCAAAAGCATTATCTTATATAGAAAGTATACGTAAAGAAATAGTGAAAAAATGGAAAGTTCTTTTTCAAGAAAAAGAAGGCAAAAGCAACAGGGGGATTCCATCCGAGTTTTCAGTAAACATCCTGGTCAGCCATAAAAATGGAGTGGGGGCACCGGTCATTCACGAAACATACCCATCCTATGCCAATCTGTTTGGGAAGATCGATCAGAGGCCGGCACTTCCAACGTTGGAAACAGATTTCAGCATGCTTACAGGGGGATCCCTTCACAAAGCTAACGGTGGGTATTTAATTTTAGAGGCTGCTGAACTGTTGTCTCACTTTTACAGCTGGCAGGCTTTAAAGCAGATGCTCCGCTCCGGCCTGCTGCGGATGGAAGCACTGGCCAATGAAGCGGCCGGCGGCCCCCGCAGTCCATTGAAACCGGAGCCGCTTCCGGTAAATATGAAAGTGATTCTAATCGGCACTCCTTCCCAGTTTGATTATCTGTTTCAATCAGATGAAGTGTTCCGCAAGCTTTTTCGTGTGAAGGTGGAGTTTGAAACAAGCATGGATCGGACATTTAAACATATAGAAGAATACGCTGCTTTTATTGCATATATCTGCCGGCGTAATCAGCTGCTGCACGTACACAAACGGGCTCTGGCGAAAATAATTGACTACAGTACCAGGCTGGTAAACGATAAAAGAAAGCTCTCTGCTCGCTTTCATCTCATTACGGAAGTATTAATGGAGGCAGATTACTGGGCACGTGAAGCCGGAGCGGCTTTCATCGATGCGGAACATGTGAAACGGGCCCGTAATGAAAAGCAAAGCCGAACCAATCAAATGGAAAAAGCCATGCAGGATGCAATAGACGATGGAACAATTATGATAACGACCGAAGGGTCGGCTGTAGGACAGATTAATGCTTTGGTCGTCTCTGTAAGAGGAGAAGGGTCATTCGGCCTGCCGACCAGAGTGTCAGCCAGAACGTATGTCGGCAGAAACGGAATTGTTAATATAGACCGGGAATCTTATTTAACAGGGCCGATCCATACGAAAGGACTGCATATTCTCTCCGGCTATCTGCAGGCGGAATTTGCCCAGGATGATCCGCTGCCATTGGCGGCGAGTATTACTTTTGAACAGTCTTACAATATGGTGGATGGAGATAGTGCTTCGAGCACGGAGCTGTATGCTCTGCTGTCGTCCCTGGCAGAAATACCTCTTAGGCAGGATATTGCTGTTACCGGCTCAGTCAATCAATTTGGGGATGTCCAGCCTATCGGCGGTGTAAATGAAAAAGTGGAGGGTTTTTACTCGGTCTGCAAACGAAGAGGTCTGACTGGAACTCAGGGAGTCATTATCCCGAAATTAAACAGCACAAACCTGATGCTCCGCAATGAAATTATAGAAGCGGTGGAAAAGGGGCTGTTTCATATTTGGGCTGTGTCTTCTATAAAAGAAGGTATGGAAATATTGACTGGTGTCCCTGGAGGGGAAAGAACACCGGAGGGCGTGTACGAAAAGCAAAGTGTATACGGTATGGTGCAGGAGCGTATTACAGCAATGGTAAATAAAATGAAAAAAATAGAAAGAAAGCAGTAGAAAACAGGTCTGGTTTTCTTTTTTTATAACATATAATGCAGTATTTATGCATGTTGTTTTATAAAATGCAGAACGGAATAGTTCGAAATAGCATAACAATCCTTTATTTATAGAGAAAAAAGCCTTTTATAAACAGATGACATAGATTCATTTATAAATTTTTATGCTTTTTTATGAATAAGTGTTGCAAAAGCGAATAGAACTTGTTAAAGTAATAAATAGCAAAGGGCGCCGCTGAGAGCGCACCAAAATGAGAGGATAAAACCTCTTATATTTTTTGCAGAAGAATGTATAAAAATAATAAAGACAGTATGAATATTCAATCACACATGGATAAGAGTTATATAAATGGAGGGAAATAGAATGGCAAAGCAAAAAGTAGTATTAGCGTATTCCGGAGGACTTGATACATCGGTGGCGATTCAATGGCTGAAAGATAACGGCTATGATGTTATCGCAGTAGGATTGGACGTAGGAGAGGGAAAAGACCTGCAGTTTGTAAAAGATAAAGCGTTAAAGGTCGGCGCGATTGAATCGATCAGCATTGACGCAAAGAAAGAATTTGCGGAAGACTTCGTACTTCCAGCTATGCAGGCACACGCAATGTATGAGTTGAAATATCCGCTCGTTTCCGCTTTATCAAGACCGCTCATTTCTAAAAAACTTGTTGAAATTGCAGAAGAATACAATGCAGATGCAGTCGCCCACGGCTGTACAGGAAAAGGAAATGACCAGGTGAGATTTGAAGTATCCATTCAGGCGTTAAATCCAAACCTGGAAGTGATTGCTCCGGTAAGAGACTGGGGATGGTCCAGAGATGAAGAAATTGACTATGCCAAGCAGCATAACATTCCAGTGCCGGTAGATCTTGACAACCCTTATTCTGTAGACCAGAACTTATGGGGAAGAAGCAACGAGTGCGGAATCCTGGAAGATCCATGGGCTACACCGCCGGAAGGTGCTTACGATTTAACAACACCGCTTGATAAAACACCGGACGAAGCGGATATTATTGAAATTGAATTCAAGCAGGGCAAGCCGGTCGCTATTGATGGAAAAGCGTATGAACTTGATGAACTTATTCTTCACCTGAACGACGTAGCTGGCAAGCACGGCGTTGGCAGAATTGACCACGTGGAAAACAGAATGGTCGGCATTAAGTCCAGAGAAATCTACGAGTGCCCCGGCGCTACAACGCTTTTAACTGCTCATAAAGAACTTGAAGATATCACGCTTCCTAAAGAAGTGGCGCACTTCAAGCCGGTTATAGAAAAGAAAATTGCAGAACTTATTTATGAGGGTCTATGGTTTTCCCAGCTTAGAACAGCCCTTCTTGCTTTCCTTGAAGAGACGCAGACAAGTGTCAGCGGACTGGTAAGAGTCAAGCTGTTCAAAGGACATGCTATTGTAGAAGGAAGAAAATCCGATTTGTCCCTTTATAACGAAAATCTTGCCACGTACTCTACCGGCGACGAATTTGATCACAGTGCAGCAGTTGGATTTATCAGCCTTTGGGGGCTGCCGACAAAAGTTCACAGCCAGGTCAACAAAACCGGCGTGAAGGGTGTTAATGTATGACAAAGCTTTGGAGCGGAAGATTTACGAAATCAGCAGAAGAATGGGTGGATGCCTTTGGGGCATCCATCTCTTTTGATAAAGAACTGGTAGAAGAAGATATTGAAGGAAGCCTGGCTCACGTGGAAATGTTGAATAAAACCAGTATTCTAACAGATGAGGAAACCGGGACGATAAAAAAAGGACTTCATGCTGTAAGAGAAAAAGCCAGAGCCGGTGAACTGGATTACAGCGTGCAAAACGAGGATATCCATTTAAACATTGAGAAATTCCTTACCGATGAAATTGGTCCGCTTGGTGGAAAGCTTCATACTGGCAGAAGCCGGAACGATCAGGTGGCTACCGACATGCACCTGTATTTAAACAAGCAGACAAAGGAAATAATAAAAAGTTTAAAAAACATGCAGACGGCGCTTGTTACTCAGGCGGAAGCGCATGTAGAAACAATTATCCCCGGGTACACGCACCTGCAGAGAGCGCAGCCGATATCTTTTGCCCATCACCTGATGGCGTATTTCTGGATGCTTCAGCGCGATGTAGATCGTTTTGAAGATAGTTTGAAACGTGTAAATCTATCTCCGCTTGGAGCCGGTGCGCTTGCGGGCACAACGTTTCCAATCGATCGTCACTACTCAGCTGAACTGCTTGGGTTTGACGGAATTTACGAAAACAGCCTTGATGCTGTGAGTGACCGCGATTTTATTATTGAATTTATGAGTGCCTCAGCAATGAGCATTATGCATCTATCCAGGCTTGCAGAAGAGATGATTCTCTGGTCCAGCCAGGAGTTCCGCTTTATTGAACTGGATGACGCATTTGCTACCGGAAGCAGCATCATGCCGCAGAAGAAAAACCCGGATATGGCGGAATTAATCAGAGGAAAAACAGGCAGAGTCTATGGCAATTTATTCTCCATGCTTACCCTGCTGAAAGGCCTTCCGCTTGCGTACAATAAAGACATGCAGGAAGATAAAGAAGGCATGTTTGATACGGTACGTACGATAAAAGGGTCGTTGAATATTTTTACTGGAATGATTGAATCAATGACGGTCAATACAGAAATCATGAATAAAGAAACCCATTCCGATTTTTCCAATGCGACCGAATTAGCAGATTACCTGGCAACCAAAGGAATGCCGTTCAGGGAAGCTCATGAAGTAGTTGGAAAACTGGTCCTGACCTGCATTCAGCAGAATATATTTCTTTTGGATCTATCTCTGGAAGAGTATAAAGCAGCCAGCTCCCTGTTTGAAGATGATATCTACGAGGTATTAAAACCCTCTACGGTAGTCTCAAGAAGAAACAGCGCCGGCGGCACCGGATTTGACCAGGTCCGCCATGCCATTGGCCTTGCTAAAGGAAAACTGGGAGAATAGTAAAATACACGAAAGACCTTCACCATGGCGGTGAAGGTCTTTTTTGGTCTCACGGCTGGGCCTGATCCGGGTGGTTTGCGGTGCGCACGATAAGAACGTCGCATTTGGCCTGTCTGGCAATAGCTTCGGATACACTGCCTATAAATATGCGTTCTACCGCGTTCAGGCCTGTTGCTCCGGTAATAATCAGGTCTGTTTTTGTTTTTCTGGCAATATCTTTTGGTATTTTCACTTTTGGGGAACCAAAGTCGAGGACCGTCGTTACATCGGTTAATCCTGCCTCTTTGGCTTCTGCGGCATATTTATCCAAAAGGTCCTGCCCGTATCCTTCCGCTCTGGCAACGACTGCCCTGTCATAATGTTCGACGGTAGCGAAAGTGCGGGTGTCGATAATATGAGCAATCGTTAATGCTGCATGGTATTCGTCCGCAAGCTCTATTGCCTTTTTAAATGCTGTTTTGGCCTCCTGCGAACCATCTACGGCTACTAGTATATGCTGATATTTGCCCATGGTCATCCTCCTTTTAGAGAGTGTACGACAGTTTATATTTACAGTATATCACAAGGATGTAAGCGCTGAACATGAGCGCAATATTTTTACGGAAGCCCGAAAGCATAGTATGATGAGTAAGGATAATAAATACAAAAGCATACATAGAGTGATCGTGTTATAAGGAGGACTAATCATGCGTCATGCACTAGTTACAGCAGGATCGAAAGGATTGGGGCGGAAAGTGACAGACATGCTGATGGACCAAGGCTACGCTGTTACAGTCAGCTACAGAAACGATGTAAATGCAGTAGAAAAATTAAAGGCAGACTGGGCCGAAGCGGAAGATCGGCTGTTATGCATCAACGCAGATATTACGAAGTCTGCAGATATTAAACAGCTCGTCCAAAGAGCCAAAGAAAAATTTGGGAGGCTTGATCTGCTGATTAATAATGCGGGGCCGTATATTTTCGAACCGAAAAAACTGATGGATTATGAACCGGAAGAATGGCATGAAATGATTGAAGGGAATTTAAGCTCGATGTTCTACCTTCTGCAGGAAGCAGTGCCGATTATGAGAGAACAGCGCTATGGCAGAGTGATAGCCTATGGATTTCAGGGAGCTGGTTCCGCACCCGCCTGGCCTTATCGTTCCGCCTACGCTGCAGCCAAATCAGGGCTTGCTTCGTTAGTGAAAACAGTAGCGGTGGAAGAAGCAGAAAACGGAATAACGATAAATATGGTATGTCCGGGCGTAGTGACATCAGATTACAAAGAAGCCGGAATAGAAGACGCCAGGCCGGTAAAAGACAGCAGTATTCCAGTAGGGCGGCCGAGTACCGGTGAAGATATTGCCCGCACTATTTTATTTTTATGTGAAGAAGATTCCGACATGATTACCGGTACGGTTATGGAAGTAACCGGCGGGGTGGACGTATTACATAAGCGCAGATAGCTTTTGTTTAAAATCATCGGAAGAAAGGTATACAAAAAAGAGAATTAAATCGAGCAAAACCAAAAGGAGTGTTATCGTTGAAAGTAACCTATCATGGACATTCAGTAGTGAAAATTCAAACGAACGGCAAAACGATTCTAATTGATCCTTTTATAACGGGTAATGGCTTAACAGATCTTGAACCAGAAAAAGTGGAAGCAGACGTTATTCTGCTGACGCATGGCCATAACGACCATCTCGGCGATACGGAAGATATTGCAAGAAGAAGTGATGCACTGATCGTAGCGCCGTTTGAACTGGCTACTTATTTAGGCTGGAAGGGCCTGAACACGCACCCTATGCATATTGGCGGCGCCTACACGTTTGATTTTGGAAAAGTGAAATTCACGCAGGCGTTCCACGGCTCCGCATTTATGGATGATGAAACACAGACGATCACGTATATGGGAATGCCGGCCGGGATTCTTTTTGAAGCGGAAGGAAAAACGATTTATCATATGGGAGATACTGGATTGTTCTCTGATATGAAAATGATTGGAGAGCGCAATAACATTGATCTGCTGTTTATTCCAATCGGCGATAATTTCACAATGGGACCAGAAGATGCGAAGCAGGCAGTCGAATGGATAGGGCCGAAGTTCACCGTGCCGATTCATTACAACACGATGCCTCAAATTAAGCAGGATCCGGAAGCCTTTATTTCTTCGATTTCACCGGCTGAAGGTGCTGCATGGAGCGCTGGTGAAGGAACGGATTTATAAAAGCCATAAAATAGAGCTGTTTTCCGGAGACGGAAAGCAGCTTTTTTTGTGCCGCATGAACTGATCTGTATTAATTTTTTCTGCGGGGACAGCCGGCTGTTTTATACAGACAGCAGGAGAAATGCCTGTCAGAAAGAGGTTAGTTGAATTGTATATAACAGAAACGTATAATAAAAGTAATACAGTTTGGAACGATAAAGAAAAAAGGGCACAGATTTGGGAGAAGAGGAGGCGTGAATATGACAACCAAGCATGAACAAATTCTTCACCACATCACGGATCTGGATGTAGGAGAGAAAATATCGGTACGCCGGATAGCAAAAACGCTGGAAGTAAGTGAAGGCACTGCTTACCGTGCGATAAAAGAAGCGGAAAATCAAGGGCTGGTCAGCACGATCGAACGGGTCGGGACGATACGTATTGAAAAAAAGCAAAAAGAAAACATAGAAAAACTCACCTATGCAGAAGTAGTCAATATTGTAGACGGCCAGGTACTGGGCGGACGGAACGGTCTGCATAAGACTCTCAACCGGTTTGTAATCGGAGCAATGAAGCTTGAAGCAATGATGCGGTATGTAGAAGCCGGAAACCTGCTGATCGTCGGAAACCGTTACCAGGTACACAAGCTGGCTCTGGAAGCAGGAGCAGCTGTATTAATTACAGGCGGATTTGATACAAATGAAAATGTTATCTCGCTTGCCGATGAGCTGGGGCTTCCGGTTATTACGACAAGCTATGATACCTTTACTGTGGCCACCATGATCAACCGTGCTATTTATGATCAGTTAATTAAAAAAGAGATTGCAATTGTTGATGATATTCTTATTCCTCTTCAGGATACGTACTATATGACGACAGACAACACGGTTGATAAGTGGCATGAAATGAATGGACGCACGGGGCACAGCCGCTATCCGGTAATTAGTGAAGACATGAAGGTACAGGGAATGGTAGCAGCTAAAGACGTACTGGGAGCACAGATGAGCACTTCGATCGAAAAAGTCATGACCAAATCCCCTATTACCGTAAACGAGCGGACGAGTATTGCTTCTGTTGCCCACGTTATGGTGTGGGAAGGAATTGAACTGCTCCCGGTTATTGATGATCACCGGCATCTTTTGGGAGTCATCAGCCGCCAGGATGTGCTGAAAGCTCTGCAGATGGTGCAGAGACAGCCGCACGTAGGAGAAACGATTGAAGATCTTGTAACAAGCCGTTTTCGTGAAACAGAACCGGGGTCGGAATATGTCTATAAGTGCGAACTGAGTCCACAAATGACCAATCATCTCGGGATGATTTCCTACGGCGTACTGACTACGCTCGTCACGGAAACGGGAAGCCGTCTGCTTAAGCAGTACAAGCGCGGCGATATTTCTGTTGAGAATATAACAATATATTTTATTAAGCCCGTTCAAATTGAAAGCACTATCGATTTAAAAGGAAAAATGCTGGATGTTGGAAGAAAGAACGGAAAAATTGATGTAGAGCTTTATCATAAAGGAGCCATTGTTGGAAAAGCATTAATGATGGCGCAGCTGCTCGACCGTTAAAGTGGAAATCGGGGAGTACCATTTTTATGGAAGACGTTAAAAAGGCAGCCGGTTCCTGAATAGGACGGCAGCCTGAAAATGGTGCAGTATAAAATTGTTAAGAAGGCTCTCTTTGGTTGCGTTCTTTTTCTACTTCTTCAGCGGCATATGGCTTGTATAATTTATAGGCACGCATTCCAAGCAGTATATTTGCAGCGCCAAGGAGAGTAAAGATCGTTCCAATAATAATATCCACTAGACCCCGGTTCGTAAACAAAAGCAGCAGTCCTACAGAAGCAAGCGCGGTGCCGAGACTGATATTTGCCTTTGTCTGCGTCCAGCGCTTCAGACCGGGGGAGGAGGCGCGGAACGCTTTTACTTTTTGAAAAAGGTAAAATACGGCAGAAACGACAATAATAATAACAAAAAGCTGGGACAAATAAATCTCTCCTTTCTTAGCAGATTCATTGTACCTTTTTATAAAGACGATCCGCAATACTCATAATGGAACAACAGGAAGGAAGAAATAGGATGAGCAGTATTATGCAGGAACTATACGAAGCGATTGAAAATCACGAGGAAATTATTATTCTGCGCCATGAAAAACCGGACCCGGACGCTCTTGGTTCGCAGGGAGGACTCGCTGCTTTAATTAAACATAACGAGCCTGCAAAGCATATTGTGATAAAGGGTGAAGATGAGCCGGGTTTGTCTTTTTTAGTATCAATGAGTGAAGAAGCAGCGGGAGCCCCGGAAGACTCTCTGTATATTATCTGCGATACAGCAAATAAAGAACGAATTGATGGAAGTGGATGGGAAAAAGCCGGTCAGATGGCAAAAATTGATCACCATCCTGAAGTAGATGTATATGGAGAGCCATCCTGGGTGGATACGAAGTCAAGCTCCACGTGCGAAATGATGATGTCTTTCGCTCTTTGGCTGAAAGCGGAAAAAGGCTGGGAAATCCCTGCAGAAGCGGCGCGGCTTTTCTACGCGGGTATTATAGGAGATACGGGACGTTTCCAGCATTCCAACACTACGCCGAAAACGCTGCAGATGGCAGCGGAAGCTTTGAAGTATCCGATTGATCCGGCTTCTCTCTTTGCCGGTTTTTACAGCAGTGATGAAACGCTGGTACGCCTGAAAGGGCGTGTGCTGTCTGACTTTGAACTGTCTTCAAACGGTGTAGGGGTGATGTATTTAACACAGGACCTGCTTCAGGAATATAATGTCACGATTAACGGCTCTTCTGCGCTGATGAACGTATTTGCTGATATAGAAGGCATTAAAGCCTGGGTCTTCTTCGTGGAAAACGAAGATGGCAGCTACCGGGTAAGGCTTCGCTCCAAAAAAGTAGTCATCAATGAATTAGCAGCCCGTCACAACGGAGGCGGACATCCCAATGCATCTGGTGCAAAAGCGGAAGACCTGGCAGAGACGAAAGCAATTATTGAAGAACTTAACAGTCTCTGCAGGAAATAACCGCTGTAAGCTCCATTGAACTGCTTCCTTGCAGTCATCCGGCCGCCTTTGATAAGGCGGCTTTATTCAAAATGGATTGCTTGTTTTTGGAAAAAAAGCGGGTCATACTAAAGGAAAGAACGGCGATAAAGAAAGGAGGACAATATGAAGGAAGTGAGGCTTCACATACATAGCGAATACAGCCTGCTCTACAGTACTGCCCGAATAAATACACTGGTAGAGACGGCAAAGCATCACCATATAGAAGCACTGGGGCTTACCGATACCAATACGATGTTTGGGGTCGTCCCCTTTTATAATGCCTGCATCGGCGCAGGAATCAAGCCTATCATAGGGGTGGAGCTGACGGTCAAAGGCGTTCATCAGGATGCTTTCTGCCTTTCTTTATACGCCGAAAATGATCAAGGCTACCAGGAACTGATGCGCCTGTCGTCGGAAAGCCAGCGCACTTCGTTATCCCTCGATGATATAGCCGGCAGAACGGAGCATTTATTTGCCGTGCTTCCGTGGGAAGAAAGTGAAGCGGCATACTGGATCCGCCTCAAGGAAAAAGACTGGGTCAAGGATACGCTGGAAAAGTACAAACAGACAGTGGCAGCGGGAAGACTATTTCTGGAGTGGCCGGAAGAAGAAGGAACAGCCGGCCTGGAAGACTGGAAAGAAGCAGCCCGGGCGTTCGATCTTCCACTGACAGCAGGAAACAACATTCGGATGGCGGACCGGAAAGAATACAAGGCGTTACTAGCGCTTCATGCGGTGAAGCAGGGCATTCCTATACGGGAGATGAATCGTCAGGATATTCCGGAACATGCTATTACTCCCTATACGCAGGTGTCGGAAACGCAGAGAGAAGCAGCAGCGAACGCCGTCCAAATCGCGGAAGCTTGTACGGTAACTCTTCAGCCGTCAACTCCTTCTCTACCTTCTTTTCCTCTCCGCCACACAAACAGTTCCGTCGAAGAACTGAACTATTTGTGCAGGGAAGGACTGAAAAAGCGGTTCGATTCCCCATCTACTGAGGCGGAAGAACGGCTTGCTTATGAATTGAACATAATAGAAAATACCGGATTTGCCGATTATTTTCTCATTGTGCAGGACTTTATACATTTTGCACGGTCCAGCGGCATTGCTGTAGGACCCGGCAGGGGGTCTGCAGCAGGCTCACTGGCAGCTTATGTGCTGGAAATTACAGACGTGGATCCACTTTATCACGAACTATTGTTTGAACGTTTTTTAAACCCGGACAGGATAAGTTTTCCGGATATTGATATTGATTTTCAAGATGACCGACGGGATGAGGTGATTCGGTACGCAGTCACAAAGTACGGAGCCGCTCACGTTGCACAGATTGGCACGTTTGGGACGTTTGGAGCCAGAGCCGCCATTCGCGATATTGGAAGAATACTGGAGACTCCGCAGGCGCTTATTGAGAAACTGGCAGGCTATATTCCAGCGCAGCCGGGCAGGCAGTCAACAATAGCGGAAACGATCCGGAACAATTCGGATATGAAAGATTTTATTACGCGGGAAAAAGCAGCCGGTGCCGTTATGAAGCTGGCGGCCCAGATCGAAGGCATGCCCCGGCACACCTCGGTGCATGCGGCTGGTGTTATAGTCAGTAAACATGAATTAACAGACCATGTGCCGCTCTTGTATAAAGAAGATGCGGTGCCGGTGACACAATACCCGATGGGAGTGCTCGAAGCACAGGGATTGACAAAAATTGATTTTCTCGGTCTGAGAAACTTATCGATGCTTCAGCGGATGGAAGAGCTGATAAAGCGGAAAAACCATCGTTTTTCGCTTCGGGATCTTCCGCTCGACAATGATGCTGCTTTTGCCCTGCTGGCTCAAGGAGATACGGATGGAGTGTTCCAGCTGGAGTCCGACGGAATGAAAAAAGCCCTGAAACAGATTCATCCGGATCGATTTGAAGACATTACGGCAGTCAACGCATTGTACCGGCCGGGTCCCATGGAATTTATTCCAAATTATGCAGCGCGTAAACATGGCAGAGAACAGACAACATTTCCCCATCCTGATTTAGAGCCTATTCTCGGTTCTACCTACGGGGTTATTGTGTATCAGGAACAAATTATGCAGATAGCTGCATTAATGGCCGGCTATACCTATGGCCAGGCTGACCTGCTCCGGCGGGCAGTGAGCAAGAAAAAAAGAGAAGTACTGGAAAAAGAAAGAGAGGCTTTTACAGCCGGTGCCGTGCAAAAAGGCTACACGGCAGAAACCGCCTCGAAAGTATACGATACCATCGTCCGTTTTGCTGATTACGGTTTTAACAAAAGTCATGCGGTAGCCTACAGCGTCATTTCCTACCAGCTGGCTTATATTAAAGCCAACGAACCGGCCGTTTTTTATACCGTTCTGCTGGCACTGCATGTGCACAACAAAAATAAGCTGGGCCAGTACAAAAGAGCTGCAGAAAAAAGCGGAATATCATTTCTGCCGCCCTCCATCAATAAAAGCTATTCTACGTTTAAACTGGAACAAGAACGGATTCTTTTTGGATTTAACATGATCAAACAGGTTGGAAACAAAGCGGTATACTCGCTGATCGAAGAACGAAAAAAAGGTCCGTTTACTGACCTGATCGACTTCTGTATGCGCGTCAGCATGAAAGAGTTCGGTCGCAGCGGGCTCGAAATGCTCATTAAGTCCGGTGCTTGTGATGAATGGAGAAAAGACCGGGCGGTTCTGCTTGCATCTATTGACCGCGCGCTCGAATTTGCTGAATTCCAAAGAGACCTCGGCGGACTGGTACAATCCGGAGATGACGATTTCCGCTATGTAGACGCCAAGCCGTATACGACAAAGGAAGCCTATGAAGCAGAAAAAGAAGCAACCGGTCTTTATTTAAGCGGCCATCCTCTGGATGAATATATTCATTTTCTACCTTCTTTTCAGCCGGCAGAGCTGGGAAATATTAAAGAAGGCCAAAAAAAAATGTGGGTGGCCGGTATTGAAGAAGAATGCCGGGAAATCCGCACAAAAAAAGGAGAAAAAATGGCCTTTCTCACGATTACAGATGGCGATGCTTCAGCAGAAGTTGTCCTATTTCCATTTGTTTACCGTAAAGTGAGGCCGCTGATCGAACTAAAAGTTCCTATGCTTATTCAAGGAAGGTCTGAAGCAAAAGGACGCAGCCTTCAGATCATTGGAGAAGCTGTCCTGAGCCTGCCTGAGCTCAACGAACAAAGCCGGTCCATGCTCTGGTTAAAAATAGACGATCAGCTGGAAAAAACCGATGTAATCAAACAGGTGAAAAAAATTGTAAATCAATACCCGGGGTCCGTGCCAGTAAACGTTTTTTATGAGCGGACAAGAGAAACCATGCAGCTGGGAAATCATTTGAAAGCGTCACCGAACCCCCATTTTATGAAAGAAATGGAAAAATACATTCCGAAAGAATTTATTGTCTTTAAGCCTTCTGAATGATGAACTAGTCCGTTTCATCTGTTATAATAAAAGAAGTTTTGCAAGTTATCGAAAAACTTGCTCTAATGAGTAAAAGCAGTTATATAAAAGGAGAGTGGGTTACGTGCCAACGACAAGAGAAGAAGCCCTTCATATTCATCGAGTAAATCAGGGAAAGCTTGAATCAGGAATTAAAGTTCCCGTCCGTAATTCCAGGGATTTAAGTTTAGCTTATTCACCAGGTGTTGCTGAACCGTGTAAAGCTATCTTTGAAGACAAGCAGAAAGTATTCGAATATACAATGAAGGGAAACATGGTAGCTGTTGTTACAGATGGTACCGCTGTGTTAGGGCTGGGTAATATTGGTCCGGAAGCTTCTCTTCCTGTAATGGAAGGAAAAGCTGTCCTTTTTAAATCGTTTGCAGGCGTAGATGCGTTCCCAATCTGCCTCGATACAACAGATGTAGATAAAATTGTAGAAACCGTCAAGCTGATGTCACCAACCTTCGGCGGCGTTAACTTAGAAGACATAGCGGCTCCTAACTGCTTTATTATAGAAGAGCGCTTAAAAAAAGAAACGAACATACCTGTATTTCACGATGACCAGCATGGAACGGCGATTGTTACAGCAGCCGGGCTGATCAATGCACTGAAGCTGAACGGCAAGCCGATATCTGAAATACGCGTTGTTATTAACGGCGCAGGATCTGCCGGCATTGCTATTATCAAACTTCTGCAGCGCCTCGGCGTACGTGACGTTATTCTCTGTGATTCCAAAGGCGCTATCTATGAAGGCCGCTCTTTCGGAATGAATGATGTAAAAGCCGCAGTGGCAAAAGTAACAAATAAAGACAGAGCATCCGGCGAACTTAAAGATGTGATCAAAAATACGGATGTGTTTATCGGAGTATCTGTTGCCGGCGCTTTAACAAAAGAAATGATCCAGACAATGAACGAAGATCCGATTATTTTTGCAATGGCCAACCCGGATCCGGAAATTATGCCTGATGAAGCCAAAGAAGCCGGTGCTCATGTGATTGGTACTGGAAGATCCGACTTTCCAAATCAGATTAACAACGTTCTTGCGTTCCCGGGTATCTTCAGAGGAGCACTTGATGTAAATGCTACACACATTAACGAAGAAATGAAAAAAGCAGCCGTTTATGCAATAGCTGATTTGATTTCAGATAACGACCTCTCGGAAGATTATGTAATTCCAAATCCATTTGATGGAAGAGTGGCTCCAGCGGTAGCAGCAGCCGTTGCCAAAACCGCAATGGAAACAGGAGTAGCCCGCAAAGAAGTGGATCCGGACGAAGTGGCAGAAAAAACACGCCGTCTTTCTATTATCGATAAAGAATAATTTAAAATTTATTCCCATATACAACGGGCTACGTGATAAAATAAAAGAAATGTTTACGGAAAGAAAGCGATCGTTAACGCATATCGGTCGCTTTCTATCCGTTTATTTGTGAATCTGCTTATTTATGTTTTAAAAAAATAGACATTCTTTATAGGAAAGCAAAGAAGGTGTACGCGTGTTAAAAGATTTTTTTTATAAAAAAAGAAGATATGCTACGGTACCTCCTGAAAGGCAGCAGCCTACCAGTATGAACGAAGGAGTTATGACAAAGTGTCCATCATGTAAAACGATCGTTTACACAAAAGAACTGCGTAAACATCAAATGGTGTGCATGAACTGTGAGCATCATATGCCAATCACAGCTCCGGAGAGAATTGAAGGTTTGTTTGATGAAGGCACTTTTTCCGAGATAAATACGTATCTGGTATCCTCGGATCCGCTCGGTTTTCCTGATTACCAGAAAAAAGTAGAACAGGACCAGAAAAAAACGGATCTGCATGAAGCGGTTGTGACGGGGAAGGGAACAATAGACACTCATCCTGTTGTAGCCGGCGTCATGGATTCCAGGTTTCGTATGGGAAGCATGGGATCGGTAGTAGGAGAAAAAATAACCCGGGCCATTGAAGAAGCTGCAGCTGACGGCGTACCATTTATTATGTTCTCCTCTTCAGGTGGTGCAAGAATGCAGGAAGGCGTTCTTAGTTTAATGCAGATGGCTAAAACAAGCGCTGCTTTAAAAAAGCTGGATCGCGAAGGCCTGTTGTTTATATCAGTTATGACGCATCCAACGACCGGAGGCGTTTCCGCAAGCTTCGCTTCGCTTGGGGATTATAATTTTGCGGAGCCGTGTGCATTAATCGGATTTGCGGGCCGCCGCATTATTGAGCAGACGATCAGACAGGATCTGCCGGAAGATTTCCAGACGGCGGAATTTCTTTTGAAGCACGGACAGCTTGATGGTGTCATATCAAGAACGCAGATGAAAGAGAAACTGGGCACTATCCTTGCTATCCACAGAAAGTAACATATAGAGAAAGGAGGAGGCTGCATTGAACCATCTTCCCTTTGAGAAGCCGGTAGTTGAGCTTCGTGAGAAAATTAACGAACTAAAAGAATTTACGAAAGACAAAGAAATTGATATGAGTGGAGAAATTGACAAGTTGGAAAGCCGCCTGGAGCAGCTGGAAGATGAAATTTACGGTAACTTAAAGCCATGGCAGCGTGTGCAGATTGCAAGACACGCAGAGCGGCCAACCTCACTTGATTATATTAATGAGCTGTGCACCGATTTTATGGAAATGCACGGTGACCGGCTCTATGGAGACGATGAAGCGATCGTCGGCGGTATTGCATTTTATCACGGTATGCCCGTTACCGTTATCGGACATCAGCGCGGCAAAGACACAAAAGAAAATCTTCGGCGAAACTTCGGTATGCCGCATCCGGAAGGATACCGCAAGGCACTGCGCCTGATGAAACAGGCAGAGAAGTTCAACCGGCCGATCATCTGCCTGATTGATACAAAAGGGGCATACCCCGGAAAAGCTGCAGAAGAACGGGGCCAGAGCGAAGCTATTGCCAGAAACCTGTTGGAAATGGCAGGTTTCAGCGTGCCGATTGTCAGCATCGTCATTGGCGAAGGCGGAAGCGGTGGTGCTCTTGCTTTAGGAGTAGGCAATCACATTCATATGCTGGAGAATTCTACATACTCTGTTATTTCTCCGGAAGGTGCAGCAGCGCTCTTATGGAAGGATTCCGCTCATGCGAAAAAGGCAGCAGAGACGATGAAAATCACCGCACCAGACCTCAAAAAAATGGACATTATTGATGAAGTGATCCCTGAAATCAGGGGAGGCGCTCATCATAATGTAGCAGAGCAGGCAAAACAGATAGATAAAGTATTGAAATCCTCAATAGATGAGCTGAAGAAGATGAGCGGAGAAGAGCTCATTGAACAGCGCTACGTAAAGTTCAAGAATATCGGGGAATTTAACGATGAGAGCGTTATCATTCCTGCAGATAATCCTAGTGCTTTCTGACTAAACAGCAGAAAGCACTTTTGCTTTTGATCCAAAAAAAAAGAAAAAGCTACATTTTTTTTGAATGAGATGGTAACGTATAATACGATGTGGAAGGGGATAGTTTAGAATGAAACGTATTGGTGTATTAACAAGTGGAGGAGACTCTCCAGGCATGAATGCCGCTATTAGAGCAGTAGTAAGAAAGTCTATTTTTCACGGGCTGGAAGTGTATGGCGTCAAAAACGGCTATGCCGGCCTGATAAGTGGAAATATTGAACAAATGCAATTAGGTGATGTCGGCGATATTATCCATAGAGGCGGCACGAAATTATATACAGCACGGTGTGAAGAATTTAAGACTCCGGAAGGCAGGGAGCTTGCAGTAAATGAGTTGAATAAAAAAGGAATTGAAGGTCTTGTCGTTATCGGTGGAGATGGTTCTTTCCGCGGGGCACAGAAGCTTACAGAACTTGGTTTTCCTACTATTGGAGTTCCCGGCACGATTGATAATGACATTCCAGGTACTGATTTTACGATTGGATTCGACACGGCTCTCAACACAGTCATTGATGCGATTGATAAAATCCGTGATACGGCGACATCCCACGAACGCACGTATGTGATCGAAGTAATGGGAAGAAATGCGGGCGACCTGGCTTTATGGGCAGGACTGGCTGACGGGGCGGAGACGATTATTATTCCGGAAGAGCCGTATGACATGGATCAGATACTTGCCCGTCTTGAGCGGGGGCACCAGCGCGGTAAAAAGCATAGTATTATTATCGTGGCTGAAGGCGTAGGCAGTGGTCCGGAATTTGGTAAACGAATTGAAGACGCAACACAGCTGGAAACAAGAGTTACCGTTCTGGGTCATATTCAGCGCGGAGGCTCGCCTACTGGTTCGGACCGTGTACTCGCAAGTCGTCTTGGAGCTAAAGCGGTTGAACTTTTAATTGATGGAAAAAAAGGCGAAATGGTAGGAATCCGTGAAAATAAAATTGTGTCGCAGAGTATCGAAAGTGCGCTTCAGGAAACGCACCAAATTGATAAAGATGTATACCGCCTCTCCCAGGAATTGTCTATCTAATTCGGGAGCAGTTAGTGTATTAAATAATTAGGAGGAATAAGATGAGAAAAACAAAAATAGTTTGTACTATAGGCCCGGCAAGTGAAGATCCGGTGATTTTGGAAAAATTAATGACAGCAGGCATGAACGTGGCCAGGCTGAATTTTTCCCACGGTGATTTTGCTGAACATCAGGCACGAATTGATAATCTCCGTGAGGTATCTGCAAAGCTCGAGAAAAACGTAGCCATTCTTTTAGATACGAAAGGTCCGGAAATCCGGACCCATACGATGGCCGGCGGTGCGATCAACCTTGAAAAAGGGCAGGACCTGATTGTCTCCGCAGAAGAAGTAGAAGGGACAACAGATAAAATTTCGGTAACGTATGGCGGCCTGGCAGATGACCTGGAACCCGGAAAGAAAATTCTTCTTGATGACGGATTGATTGAACTGGAAGTCCTTGAAATTCAGGGAAAAAACCTTCTTACAAGAGTGCTCAATAATGGAGAGCTCAAAAATAAAAAAGGGGTTAACCTTCCTAATGTCAGCGTTAATCTGCCGGGTATTACCGATAAAGATGCAGCTGACATTGAATTTGGTATTAAGCAGGGCGTAGACTTTATTGCAGCCTCTTTTGTCAGAAGAGCATCTGATGTGCTTGAAATAAGAGAGCTTCTTGAAAAGCATGGAGCAGAGGACATTCAGATCATTCCGAAGATCGAAAACCAGGAAGGGATCGACAACATTGATTCCATTCTTGAAGTATCAGACGGCTTGATGGTAGCACGTGGAGACCTTGGTGTAGAGATACCGCCGGAGGATGTTCCATTGGCTCAGAAAGAGTTAATTAAAAAATGCAATACGCTGGCAAAGCCGGTTATTACGGCAACCCAGATGCTTGATTCGATGCAGCGCAATCCGCGTCCAACAAGAGCAGAAGCAAGTGATGTAGCCAATGCTATCTTTGACGGCACGGATGCGATTATGCTTTCAGGAGAAACGGCAGCCGGGGATTATCCGGTGGAATCTGTTCAGACGATGAGTAATATAGCCCGCAAAACAGAAACAGCATTAAAGTACAAAACTATTTTAAGCCAAAGAACAAAAGAAAGCCGGGTTTCGATTACCAACTCAATCAGCCAGGCTGTTTCCCATACGGCTTTTAATTTAAATGCTGCAGCCATTTTGTCTGCTACGGAAAGTGGAAATACAGCAAGAATTGTATCTAAATACCGCCCGGAATCACCGATTATTGCGGTATCCAGCAACCCGGGCGTTGTAAGAAAACTGGCGCTCGTCTGGGGTGTTAAAGCCATTCACGGTGCTGCAGCGAAAACAACAGATGAAATGCTCGATATTACGGTAACGGAAGCGTTAAAAAGCGGCCGTGTAGAACATGGAGATCTTGTTGTCATTACTGCAGGTGTACCGGTTGGTGAATCTGGAACGACAAACATTATGAAGGTTCACGTAATTGGAGAAGTAGCTGCAAAAGGCCAGGGTATTGGAAGAAAAACTGCCTCTGGTAAAGTAGTTATCGCTAAAAATGCAGAAGAAGCAAAACGGAAAATGGTACCAGGCGCTATTCTTATTACGTACGGTACGGATAAAGACATGATGCCGGCATTTGAACAGGCGTCTTCTGTTATTACAGAAGAAGGCGGATTAACATCACATGCAGCAGTTGTTGGTCTTACGCTTGGCATTCCAGTCATCGTTGGGGTAGATGAAGCGACAGACTTGTTTGAAGATGGAGAAGAAATTACAGTGGACGGTGCCCGTGGCGATATTTACCGCGGTCATGCAAGTGTCCTTTAAAGAGAAGTACGGTAAAAAAGCCGCCCTGCTATACGGGGCGGCTTATTCCGTATATAATATTAAGATAAGAGAAAAAAAGGAGAGAATTAAATGAAATGGCTCCTCTTGCTGCTCATTATTGTTCCAGCCGCTGAAGTAGGCGTGCTTATTCTGGCAGGAAATGTTATTGGCATCTGGCCGACGATCATTCTTATTATCCTTACTGGTATATTAGGTGCATGGCTTGCTAAAAAAGAAGGCCTTCAAACGATCAGAACCGCCCAGCTGCAGATGCAGAATGGGGAAATTCCAAGCAACCTGGTTATGGATGGAGCATGTATTCTGCTCGGAAGTGCATTTTTGCTTACTCCCGGTTTTATTACAGACTTGATAGGCTTTTTGCTGCTTATTCCGGCAACACGCGGATCAGCTAAAGCACTTTTCCAAAAAATATTGAACCGGATGCTGCGGAACGGAACAGTTGTCGTTACAAGAAGGTAAGTGAAAAACAATTCGGCCCGCTTGAAAAAGTGGGCCTTTTTTTGCTTAAAAAAGCGGATCCGCCCGGCTTATTTTTTACATAAGAAACCACAACATCATTTCAGAGGGAGAAGGGATTGGAATGTTTTCATCAGGCTCACTTTTTATGCTGGCACTTCTTGCTGTCAGCATCATTGCAAAAAACCAGACGTTAATTATTGCTATTGTTGCTCTGCTCGTCGTGCATTATGCAGGACTCGGAGATAAAGTATTTCCCTTTATGCAGGCTAAAGGCATTACTATAGCAGTTACTATTCTTACATTTACGGTTCTTATCCCTATTATGACCGGAGAAATCGGGTTCAGCCAGCTTGGAGAAGCAGCCAGGTCGTCCTATGCATGGATCGCGCTTGCGGCCGGCATAGCGGTAGCTGTCATAGCGAAAGGCGGGGTGGTGCTGCTTGCAAACGATCCTCACATTACAGCAGCTCTTGTATTTGGAACCATTCTGGCTGTTGTTTTGTTTAATGGAGTAGCTGTCGGCCCGCTTATCGGAGCTGGTATGGCTTACACTGCGATGAAAGTGGTGGAATTCTTTTCTTCATCTGGAGCCGGTTGAAAAAAGATCGGCTCGTAACAGCCGGCATAGAGAAGAATGCGATTTTTTTACGTACTTTGATTCACAAATTCATGAATTATGGTTATAATGAGTAGGTGAAAGTCCTTCCTACATAGTTAGCTTATAATGAATCGCGCCTATAATAGTATGCCGGAACGATGATGATTATGATCGAGCCTTTAAGGGAAGGGTACTCTGTGTAGCAAACAGACTAACCATTCTAGTTAAAAAGGAGTGGCGGTTTTTACAATTCATGGAAATGTAAGCATTTTCGATTTTCAAAGAATTTGGAAATCATACTTTAAGGTAAAGGAGATGTTTTTAAAATGAGTACAACACGCGGTCTTGAAGGGGTAGTAGCAACTACCTCAAGCGTCAGTTCCATCATTGATGATGTCCTGACTTATCAGGGTTTTGATATTGATGATCTTGCAGATAATGCCACTTTTGAGGAAGTTATTTATTTACTTTGGAATGGACATCTGCCAAAGGAAAATGAATTAAACGAACTTACGAAAGATCTTGCTGCAAATATGGACGTACCGAAAGAAATATTTGATTTCATGAAGCAGTATCCGATCGAAAAGGTACATCCAATGGCTGCACTTCGTACGGCTGTTTCCCAGCTTGGCTTGTACGATGAGGAAGCAGATGAAATGAATGAGGAATCAAACAAGCGTAAAGCTGTAAAGATTCAGGCACAGATTCCTGCAATTGTTACAGGTTTCTCCCGCATTCGCGAAGGAAAAGAACCAATTGCACCAAAAGCAGACCTTGGTTTTGCAGCGAACTTTCTTTATATGCTGAATAACGAAGAGCCGGATGAAACGTCTGTTACAGCATTTAACAAAGCGCTCGTTCTTCATGCAGACCATGAGTTGAACGCTTCGACATTTACGGCACGTGTCTGCGTAGCGACACTATCCGATATTTACTCCGGTGTGACATCCGCTATCGGAGCATTAAAAGGCCCGCTTCACGGCGGTGCCAACGAAAAAGTTATGGCTATGCTTTCTGAAATCGGCGAGACAGATAAGGCTGAAGATTACATTAAAAAAGCCATGGCGAATAAAGAAAAAATTATGGGATTTGGACACCGTGTTTACAAGCACGGCGATCCAAGAGCGAAACATCTTCGTGATATGTCCGAGCGCCTGACAAAAGTAACCGGTGAAACAAAGTGGTTTGATATGTCCCTGAAAGTAGAAGAAGTTGTAACCAACGAAAAAGGCCTTCTTCCAAACGTGGATTTCTATTCTGCTTCTGTTTACCACAGCCTCGGCATTGATCACGATTTGTTTACCCCTATCTTTGCAACAAGCCGTGTTTCCGGCTGGCTGGCCCATATTCTGGAACAGTACAGCGACAACCGCTTAATCCGCCCCCGTGCTGATTATGTAGGACCGGATAAGCAGAAGTACGTGCCGATGGATCAAAGATAATAGCGACAACGCAATAGTAAGAGAATAAAGGATTTCCTTTATTCTCTTTACTCTGCCGCAGGACAACATTAAAATAAATAGTGGTTCACTTATTCTAAGTAGGAGGTTTTTTTGAAATGGCTAATGGAGAAAAAATTACAACAAATAATGGAGTATTAAACGTACCAAATAACCCGGTAATTCCTTATATCGAAGGTGACGGTATTGGCCCGGATATCTGGGCTGCATCTGAAAAAGTTTTGGATGCTGCAGTTGAAAAAGCATACAACGGCGAAAAGAAAATTCACTGGAAAGAAATTCTTGTTGGAGAAAAAGCATACAACAATTCAGGAGAATGGCTTCCGGAAGAATCCCTTGATGCAATCCGCGAATACCTTATTGCTATCAAAGGACCATTAACTACTCCAATCGGCGGGGGCATTCGTTCATTAAACGTAGCTCTTCGTCAGCGCCTGGATCTTTTTACTTGCCTTCGTCCAGTACGCCACTTCACAAACGTACCTTCCCCGGTTAAGCGTCCGGAAGATGTAAACATGGTTATTTTCCGTGAGAACACTGAAGATATATATGCAGGTATTGAGTACAAGCAGGGCACAGACGAGGCGAAGAAAGTGATTAACTTCCTTCAGGATGAAATGGGAGCTACCGGCATTCGTTTCCCTGAAACATCCGGTATCGGCATCAAGCCTGTATCCAAAGAAGGTACAGAGCGTCTTGTCCGCGCAGCGATCGATTACGCACTTGAAGAAAACCTTAAAACTGTAACGCTTGTTCATAAAGGTAACATTATGAAATTTACAGAAGGTGCCTTTAAGACATGGGGATATGAGCTTGCTGAAAGAGAGTACGGCGAGAAAGTATTTACATGGGCCCAGTATGATGAGATCGTAGAAAAAGAAGGAAAAGAAGCAGCAAATGAAGCACAGGATAAAGCTGAAAAAGACGGAAAAATCATTGTAAAAGATTCTATCGCAGATATCTTCCTACAGCAGATTCTTACTCGTCCGAAAGAATTTGACGTAGTAGCAACGATGAACCTCAACGGTGACTATGTATCCGACGCACTTGCAGCACAGGTCGGCGGCATTGGTATTGCACCTGGAGCCAACATCAACTACGAAACAGGACATGCGATCTTTGAAGCAACACACGGAACAGCTCCTAAGTATGCTGGACTTGATAAAGTGAATCCATCTTCTGTTATTCTTTCCGGAGAGCTTATGCTCCGCCACCTTGGCTGGAACGAAGCAGCTGATCTTGTTATCGGCGCGATGGACAAGACAATTGAAAGCAAAGTAGTAACGTATGACTTTGCCCGTCTAATGGATGGCGCTACAGAAGTGAAATGCTCTGAATTTGGAGATGCACTTATCAACAACATGTAATTACGATACTGGGAGGAAATAAAGATGGCTATTAAACGCAGAAAAGTATCCGTTATCGGCAGTGGTTTTACAGGGGCAACAACAGCTATAATGACAGCCCAGAAAGAACTTGCAGACGTAGTCCTTGTAGATATTCCTGATATGGAAGGCCCGACTAAAGGGAAGGCTCTTGATATGCTTGAGTCCACTCCTGTTCAGGGAGCTGATGTGAATGTAACAGGAACATCAGACTACAAAGATACGGCAGGCTCTGACGTAGTGGTCATTACAGCCGGAATTGCCAGAAAGCCCGGTATGAGCAGAGATGATCTTGTAAATACAAATGCAAAAATCATGAAATCGGTAACGCGGGAGATTGTTAAGCATTCTCCGGAGTGTTATATTATCGTGCTGACAAACCCGGCGGATGCGATGACATACACTGTGTATAAAGAATCTGGTTTTCCTAAAAATCGAGTGATCGGACAATCCGGCGTGTTGGACACTGCCAGATTCCGGACATTTGTTTCCCAGGAACTTGGCTATTCTGTAGAAGATGTACAGGGCTTTGTTCTCGGCGGCCATGGTGATGACATGGTTCCATTAATCCGTTATTCCAGCGTAGGAGGCGTACCGCTTACTTCTCTGCTTTCCCAGGATAGAATTGATGCTATCGTGGAGAGAACAAGAAAAGGCGGCGGCGAAATTGTTTCTCTACTTGGAAACGGGAGTGCGTATTATGCACCCGGTGCATCCATTACGCAGATGGTAGAAGCAATTTTGAAAGATAAAAAGCGCATTATTCCAACCATCGCTTACCTTGAAGGGGAATATGGCTTTAATGACCTGTACCTCGGTGTTCCTACCGTTCTCGGCGGCGACGGCATCGAAAAGATCATTGAGCTTGATCTCACAGAAGAGGAAAAGGCGGCAATGGCCAAATCAGTAGAATCAGTTAAAGCTGTTATGGAAGCCCTGCCTGCTGAATAATGTAAAGAACGGCTCCCTTTTGGGGAGCTGTTTTTTTGTTACAGCAAAAGGAGAAGAATTTGAGCAATTATAAGAAAGTATAGTAAGATAGAAGAAAAGAAGATGAAATACGTTCAAAGTTATGCTTTTATTATTAGGGTATATAAAAGCGAATGGGGGAAGAAGATGGCACAGCGGTTGTTGGTTGTTGATGATGAAGAATCAATTCTTACGTTGATTACGTATAATCTAAAGCAGGCAGGGTTTGCGATTGATACAGCTTCGGATGGAAAAGAAGCGCTGCAGAAAGCAAAGAGTGAAACGTACGATTTAATCGTGCTGGATCTTATGATACCGGAGATGGATGGCCTTGAAGTATGCAGGCAGATCCGTCAGGAGAAATACCATATGCCTATCCTGATGCTTACCGCAAAGGACGATGAATTTGATAAGGTACTGGGCCTTGAACTGGGAGCGGATGATTACATGACGAAGCCGTTCAGTCCAAGGGAACTGGTGGCCCGGGTAAAAGCTATTCTCCGTCGTGTAGATAATGTATCGGGAGCAGAAGTGAAGGAAGAAGTAAAAAAGAAAGTCATTGGACACCTTACTATCTATCCGGATAATTATGAAGTTATTGCAGATGGCCGGGCGTTGGAGCTGACTCCAAAAGAGTTTGAGCTGTTACTTTATTTAACAAACAACAAAGGCCGGGTGCTTACAAGAGATCAGCTGCTAAACGCCGTCTGGAACTATGAGTTTGTCGGTGATACACGAATTGTCGATGTACATATCAGCCATCTCCGGGAAAAAATCGAACCAGCAGCGAAGAAACCGACTTTCATCAAAACGGTGAGAGGCCTTGGCTATAAATTTGAGGGACCTCCCTCTGCATGAAACGATTTCGAACGAGACTGATTCTAGGTATTATAGCGGCTATCTTTTTTGTGCTTGTTTCATTAGGGTTTTTAATCAGCAATTTAATGCAGGGGTATTACACAGACCAGTTGGTGGAGCGTTTGAGCAAAGAAGCACGCTTTACCGCGACAGCGGTAACAGACCTTAATCCGGAAGAGTGGCAGTCATTTGCAGACAGTGTGGAAGAGGATCTGGAAGTGCGTGTCACTATTTTAAATAACAATGGCGACGTAGTAGGAGATTCTACAGCAGAAACATCTGCTATGGAAAATCATCTGGACCGCCCGGAAATTCAAAATGCCGGCGAAGCAGATGGCTATAACATCCGGGTGAGTGAGACGTCTGGAGAGAGGCTCTTATATTACGCCCAGCCATTTGAAGACGGCTACGTCAGGCTCGCTTTTCCTATGGATCAGGTGGAAGCAGTGAATACACAGCTGTACTGGATCATTATAGCCAGTTTTGCCGTTGCTTTTATTATTATTTCTACTATCGCTTTCCGTATTGCCCATCAAATGACAGCACCGATTGATGAAGTGTCCAATGTGGCTCGGGAGCTGGCGAAAGGTAATTTTAAAGCAAGAGCATACAGCAATTCCAAAGATGAAATCGGGCAGTTGACCCGGTCGATGAACATGACAGCCTATAACCTGGACCAGATTACATCGAGCTATCAATCCCAGCAGGAACGTTTGGAAGCATTAATCGACCATATGGGAAGCGGTTTGGTATTTATAAACAACCGCGGTGATATTACGTTAATCAATCAATACTGTAAAGATATTTTTGAAGTGGATACCGATCAGTGGCTGGACTATTTGTATTATGAAGTGATTGAAGAAAAAAACCTGATTAAACTAATTCAGGAAATATTTTTAACAGAAGTGAAGGTGCGCAATCAGGTACAGCTTGCCGCTCCTTCCGGAATTAAGCATTACGACGTATATGGTGCGCCTATTTTAGGCGACCAGGACAAAATAAGAGGCATTGTCCTCGTTATGCACGATATTTCAGAACTAAAAAAACTGGAGAATGTGCGTAAGGATTTTGTTGCCAACGTCTCTCATGAGTTAAAAACACCGGTCACTTCTTTAAAAGGTTTCGCTGAAACGTTATTGGACGGAGCAATGCATGAGCCGGAGTTAACCAAGCAGTTTTTAGAAATAATATGGAATGAAAGCGACCGCCTTCAGGATTTGATTTCCGACCTTCTCGAGCTTTCCCGGATTGAACAGGAGCACTTTAATTTGTATATGCAGGATATTGCTCCCCTTTCTTTAATTGGGGAGGCAGTCAGCCTGCTGCGTCCGAAGCTTGAAGCCAAATCCCACCATCTTGATATTCAATGTGAAGAGAATATTGTAATGAGAGGTGATGCAGGACGCTTGAAACAGGTAATGATTAATTTAGTGGATAATGCCATCAGCTACACGCCTGATGATGGATCTATCCGTATTGTTATTACGCAGTCTGCGACGGAAACGGTCTGGAGAATTGAAGATTCGGGCATAGGGATCGCACAGGAAGAGCAGCCCCGCATTTTTGAGCGGTTTTACCGTGTGGATAAAGCCAGAAGCAGAAATTCGGGGGGAACCGGGCTTGGACTGGCGATTGTGAAGCATTTAGTGGAAGCCCACAAAGGGAAAATAAGAGTGGAAAGCGAAATGGGAAAAGGCACAGCTTTTATCGTTTCTTTTCCCACTCGTACAAACCAATCGAATTTCTAAATATTTACAAACTATTTACAATGGCTCAATGAATGGTTTACGTTCAAAGGCTATGATGAGATAGAACGGTTTCCTCTTCTGGAGATTTTATACCTCATCCCTTAAAATCTTTAGTAGAGCAACATCCCCTTAAAGACGAGTGCCCCCCCTTGGGCCTTGTCTTTTTTTTATGGTTGTTTCCCCGTGGTGTGAAAAAATCAGAACAGGCCTGCACTGCTTTTCCCTCTCTGGCAGAAGGAATGTATGATAAAATATAAGAGGTATGAAAACGGGATGACGGAGGTTTTATAGTGAATAAACTAGTATTGATTGATGGAAATAGTATTGCCTACCGGGCCTTTTTTGCCCTGCCTCTTTTGAATAATAAAAAGGGCGTATACACGAACGCCGTATACGGTTTCACGACGATGCTGCTGAAAGTGCTGGAAGAAGAAAGTCCTTCCCATCTTTTGGTTGCCTTTGATGCAGGGAAAACGACATTCCGGCACGAAACGTTTAAAGAATATAAATCCGGGCGGCAGAAAACACCAGGTGAACTTTCTGAGCAGCTGCCTTTAATGAGAGAGCTCCTGGAAGCATTTGATATTGCTTATACCGAAGTGAATAATTATGAAGCGGATGATATTATTGGAACCCTGGCTTCCCGGGCAGAGACGGAAGGCTGGGACGTTAAAATATATTCCGGTGATAAAGACCTTCTGCAGCTCGTATCCAAAAAAACGAGTGTGGCTTTAACGAAAAAAGGGATTACAAATGTAGAAACATATACTCCTGAAGCGATGCAGGAACGTTATGGCTTTGAGCCGGCGCGGATTGTTGATATGAAAGGATTAATGGGAGACAGCTCGGATAATATTCCCGGTGTACCGGGCATTGGGGAGAAAACAGCTTTAAAGCTTCTCCACGAATTCGGCACAATAGAAAAGGTGCTTGAATCGATTGATCAGATTTCCGGAAAGAAAATGAAAGAACGCCTGGAAGAGAACAAAGAACAGGCAATGATGAGCAAACAGCTTGCTGTGATAGAAACGAATGCCCCTTTAACAGTTTCTGTAGAAGATGCTGCGCGCAAAGAATACGACACGGATAAAATTATTGCTTTGTTTAAAGAGCTGGAATTTGAATCCCTAATTAAGAAATTTGATACAGAAGAAGAAGCGCAGCAGGAACTTGAGGACATCAATTTCACCGTTGTGGAAAAAGAAGTGACCGAAGAAATGCTGGCCTCCCCTTCTGCCCTTATCGTAGAAGTACCGAGTGAAAACTATCATGAAGCCGATATATGGGGGATTTCCATCGTCAACGAGTCCGGCGCCTACTATATTTCAACAGAAGCGGCTCTTGCTTCGGACGCATTTAAAACCTGGGCGGCAGACCCGGCGCAGGAAAAGTATATGGTGGATACGAAACGTGCCGTTGTTGCACTGGGGTGGAAAGGCATTGAACTCGCGGGTGTCACCCACGATATTTTGATAGCCTCTTATTTGATTGACCCTTCTGCCGGCTCGCATCAAGTGGCGGATATTGCCGAGCGGAACGCGCAGAAGAAAATAGACAGCGACGACGCGGTATTTGGAAAAGGAGCAAAGCGCGGCCGGCCGGAAGAGGATAAGCTCTCGGAGCACTTGGTCCGCAAAGGTCTGGCTGTATTTGAACTTAAGAAAGTTCTTGAGAAGAAATTAAAAGAAAACGAGCAGTTTGAGCTGTTTAAAGACCTGGAACTGCCGTTGTCGCTTATTCTCGGAACAATGGAGAAAACAGGCATCACCGTTGATACAGATCAGCTGAAAGCGATGGGCGAAGAGCTGACGGGGCGCCTGCAGACGCTTGAAAAAGAAATCCACGAGCTGGCGGGAACCGACTTTAATATTAATTCCCCGAAACAGCTGGGGCCGATTTTGTTTGAAAAACTGGGACTGCCCCCGTTGAAAAAAACAAAAACGGGCTATTCCACTTCGGCTGACGTGCTGGAGAAGCTGGCTGATCAGCATGAAATCATACCTAAGCTGCTTTTGTACAGACAGGTGTCGAAGCTTCAGTCCACATATGTGGAAGGTCTTTTAAAAGTAGTTCATGAGGATACCCACAAGATACACACGATGTTTAATCAGGCATTAACCCAGACCGGCAGGCTCAGTTCCACCGAGCCCAACCTGCAGAACATTCCTATCCGCCTGGAGGAAGGCCGGAAGATCCGCAAAGCCTTCACGTCTTCTGATAAAGGCTGGAGTATTCTGGCGGCGGATTATTCCCAGATCGAACTTCGTGTTCTTGCCCACATTGCAGGCGATGAAGGGCTGCTGGAGGCGTTTCGCAACGAAATGGATGTTCATACGAAAACCGCGATGGACGTATTTCATGTAAAAGAAGAAGACGTGACGGGGAACATGCGAAGAAGCGCCAAAGCGGTAAACTTCGGCATTGTTTATGGGATATCCGATTATGGTCTTTCCCAGAGTCTTTCCATTCCAAGGAAAGAAGCCCAGGAATTTATTGACCGGTATTTGGCCAGTTATCCCAAAGTCCGTGATTATATGGACTCTATTAAGGAACAGGCCCGCGAATATGGGTATGTGACAACGCTTTTAAATAGGAGACGGTATCTTCCAGAGATTACGAGCAGCAATTTTAACAGAAGAAGTTTTGCAGAGCGGACCGCGATGAATACACCTATCCAGGGAACGGCTGCAGACATTATCAAAAAAGCGATGGTGGATGTAACAAAAGCTCTTAAAGACAAAAAGCTGGAGAGCAGAATGCTGCTTCAGGTACACGATGAATTGATCTTTGAAGTACCAGAACATGAGTTAAAGGAAATGGAAGTGCTCGTGCCGGACGTAATGGCACGGACAATGGAGCTGGACGTTCCTTTAAAAGCAGATGTGTCCTACGGTGACACCTGGTATGATGCAAAGTAAGGAGAGCATAAGAAATGCCTGAACTTCCGGAAGTAGAAACAGTAAAAGAAACATTAAATCACCTGGTAGCGGGGAAAACATTAGAAAAAATAGAAGTCGGCTGGCCGAAAATGATTAAACGGCCGGACGATGCCGAAGCATTCGTGACGATGCTTTCCGGACAGAAAATTCACCGGGTTGCAAGAAGAGGCAAATTTTTATCTTTTATTCTTGATGATTATGTGATGGTCTCCCACCTTAGAATGGAAGGGCGCTATGAAATGGCTGCCGGCAATGAGCCGGATAAACATACCCATGTACGCTTTCATTTTACGGACGGCTCGGAGCTTCGCTACCGGGATGTCCGTAAATTTGGGACGATGCACATTTTTAATCCCGGCGAAGAGCAGACAAGCCTGCCATTATCCCAGCTGGGCCCGGAACCGGTAAACGATTTATCGTTTACATCGGCTTATCTGAAGGAGATATTCGCAAAAACAAGCCGTACGATAAAAACAGTCCTGCTGGATCAGCGGGCCATTGCGGGACTTGGCAATATTTACGTGGATGAATCATTGTTTCGTTCAGGAATTATGCCGAATAAAAAAGCCAGGCTGTTGAACAACAAACAAATCCAAAGCCTTCATACAGAAATAACGAGTACTATTGCAGAAGCGATTGCAAGTGGAGGAAGCTCTGTTCGTTCCTACGTGAACGGCCAGGGAGAAATGGGAATGTTTCAAAACCAGCTTTACGTGTATGCACGAAGGGATGAGCCTTGTAAAAAATGCGGCACGCCTATCGAAAAGATGATAGAAGCAGGAAGAGGTACTCATTACTGTCCATCCTGCCAGGGATAAAGTAAAGGAGCGATACGGTGATTATCGGGCTTACAGGGGGCATTGCTACTGGAAAGAGCAAGGTAGCCGATTTTTTAATGAAGCATGGGCTGCCCGTAGTAGATGCAGATAAAGTAGCAAGGGAAGTAGTGGAACCGGGAGAGAAAGCGTACAGTCAAATCATTGATCATTTTGGAACGGAAATGCTCGAAAAAGATGGCTCCATCAATCGTAAAGAACTGGGTCGTGTGATTTTTTCGGACAGAGAAAAGCGCGAAATACTCAATCAGATTGTTCATCCGGCGGTACGTCAGAGAATGATAGAAAAGAAAGAACTGCTGCAAGAGCAGGGAAATGAACTGGTTGTGTTTGATATTCCCCTGTTGATTGAAAGCAAACTGCAGCACATGGTGGATCTGGTTGTCCTCGTATATGCGGAGCCGGCTGTACAAATGGAGCGGTTAATGGAACGTGATAATCAGGGAACAGAAGATGCCAGAAACCGGATAGCGTCCCAGATGCCTATTGATGAAAAAAAACAGCATGCGGATGAAGTGATTGATAACAGCGGATCGGAAGAAGAAACCGAGCAGCAGATACTCGAGCTCAGCCGCAAATACAGCTGGAATTTATAAGAAAAAGCGGGAATGACATGAAAATATGTTATTCCTGCTTTTTTTCGAATATGAGGTTCAATTTATTCGTTATTATGTTATACTAATCACATAAAACACCGATTAGTATATCACAATTAATGAGGAGGCCTTTCTGCATGAAAGCAAAAGTAGCGATTAACGGTTTTGGCCGCATAGGCCGCATGGTATTCCGCAAGGCGATGTTGGATGAAGAACTAGAGGTAGTAGCGGTGAATGCAAGCTACCCTGCGGAAACGCTGGCTCACCTTATTAAGTATGACACAATACACGGTAAATTCGAAAAAGACGTGAAAGCAGAAGAAGGCAAATTAATTATCGATGGACAGACCGTAACGCTTCTTCAAGACAGAGATCCGGCTAATCTGCCGTGGAAGCAAATGGAAATAGATGTAGTGATTGAAGCAACGGGTAAATTCAAAACCAGAGACACGGCAGGCCTTCATTTAAAAGCAGGGGCCAAGAAAGTCGTTATTACTGCTCCGGCTAAAGAGGAAGACGCGACTATTGTTATGGGAGTAAATGAAGCAGATTACAATCCGGCGGAGCACCACATTATTTCGAACGCTTCCTGCACGACGAACTGTCTTGCTCCGGTAGTAAAAGTGCTCGATCGCACGGTCGGAATTGAAAGCGGATTAATAACGACGATCCACTCTTATACGAACGACCAGAAAAATATAGACAACCCCCACAAAGATTTAAGACGTGCCAGAGCCTGCGGGCAGTCTATCATTCCTACTACGACAGGAGCCGCCAGGGCTATTTCAAAGGTGCTTCCTGAGCTGGAAGGCAAAATGAACGGAATGGCTCTGCGGGTGCCGACGCCAAACGTCTCGCTGATCGATATTGTAATCGATACAAAAAAAGAGGTGACCGTAGAAGAAGTAAATGAAGTGCTTCGTTCTGCTTCTGAAAACGACATGAAAGGCATTATCAGCTTCAACTATGACCCGCTTGTTTCCATTGACTACAATGGAGATGAAAATTCTGCGATCATTGACGGCCTTTCTACAATGGTTATTAATAACAGGCAGATTAAAGTTCTTGCCTGGTACGATAACGAATGGGGCTACTCATGCCGCGTTGTTGATCTTGTGCGCTATGTGGGAAAGTCGGTTCAGAAAAGCTCGATGATAAGCGCTTAATGTAAGAAGAGAAAACAGGAGCAGCAAGAGCTGTCCTGTTTTTTTACTGTGGAAAAAGGGTAATGGAATATAGGCCTCACCATTGCAAATCTATTCTAAAAAACGTATACTAACTTTTGTGAATATGTCTCAGGCATGCTTCATTTATATGTAGCAGTAAGGGTTAGGACCTCATTTGGACTAACTTTCCCCCAAGGCTGGACGTTAGTATAATGAAAAGAATCCGTGGCATATGATATTTATAGTAAAGGGGGAGTCCACCCATGGATACAATGGGAAGACACGTTATAGCTGAACTATGGGGCTGTAACATTGATAAATTAAACGATAGAGAAGCAATGGAAAATGTGTTTGTGAATGCAGCATTAGAAGCCGGAGCGGAAGTAAGAGAAGTAGCGTTTCATAAGTTTGCCCCTCAGGGAGTAAGCGGCGTAGTGATTATTTCAGAATCCCATTTGACCATTCACAGTTTTCCGGAGCATGGATACGCGAGCATTGACGTTTACACCTGCGGGGACACGATAGACCCTAACGTAGCGTCTGATTATATAGCAAAAGCTTTAGAAGCCACGGAAAAAGAAACATTGGAGCTTCCGAGAGGAATGGGTCCGGTGCAGGCAGAGAAATCAGAAGCAAAAGTACTATAAAAAGTATAGATGAACCCCGTCTGAAGGCAGTGTCTCAGGTGGGGTTTTTCGTTACTGTCCAGGATTTTAGAAAAGTGATATGATAAGAACAACGAATAAAAGCATGCGAGGCTAAGCAGATGCGGAGATGATAGAATGAAATGTCCTGCCTGTCATTCTAATAATACAAGAGTGCTGGATTCAAGGCCAAGCAATGAAGGAAAATCAATTAGAAGGCGCCGTGAGTGCGACGCCTGCCAATATAGGTTTACGACTTTTGAGACGGTGGAGGAAATGCCTCTCGTTGTCGTAAAAAAGGGTGGAGCACGGGAAGAGTTCAGCCGGGAAAAAATCCTGCGCGGGCTTATTCGGGCATGCGAAAAGCGCCCGGTTGCCCTTGAAACGCTGGAAGCTATTGTAAATGATGTAGAACAGCAGCTTCGAAGTGATGGAAAGTCAGAAATCAAGAGCGAAGATGTCGGCGAACTTGTAATGGAGAGACTGGCCGGAGTCGACGATGTAGCCTATGTGAGGTTTGCCTCCGTTTACCGCCAGTTTAAGGATATTACCGTATTTATTAACGAGTTAAAGGAATTGATTAGTAAAGACGAAAAAAAATAAATGGTTTCAGCAGCCGGGTGCTTTATGCCTGGTCCGTTGGATTTGTAAAGAATTAGGGGGCGTTCTGTAATGGCTTTGTATTGGAAAGAGCTGTTACCGGCAGATAGTTTTACTATTCGGATTAAGCAGGAAAACAAAGAACATTCCAGTAAAGTAATAACTTCGCTGTATCAGCCTTTAATAGGCATTTACGCCGCATCGCTGTACCAGGTTTTAACAAATAGACTGGAAAAAGATAAATACAGCTGTGAAGAAACGTCACATCGGGATTTAATGGCGCAGATGCAGCTTCCGCTTCATCATATTGTGGAAGCAAGAAAAAAATTGGAAGGCATCGGCCTGCTGAAAGTATTGAAAAAAGAAAAAGCGGATACCCCGTGCTTTATCTATGAAATTCAGCCGCCGTTAAGCCCGGAGGAGTTTTTTAGAGATGACGTACTCAGTGTGTTTTTATTCAATCGGCTGGGAAGGGAAAAATACAGGCAGATCAGGGAACGGTTTATACTTCCTGCATTAGAGCCTGCTGCGTATACCGACGTCACCTCTTCGTTTGACCAGGTGTTTACGTCGCTTCATCAATCCGAAATGAAAATGACAGAAGAGATATTCAGCGAAAACAGTGCGATGGATCTGTTGTCGGCTGAAGGCGGTCCGGGAATTGAAATAAAAGCTCAGTCGTTTGATATTGACCTTTTGTATGCGGACATGCCCGCTTTTATTAATAAAGAAAAAATCAAATCCAGTGATAACATACATGCGATAAAGCGTCTTGCCTTTTTATACCGGATGGAGCCCCTGGATATGAGCAAAGAAATTCAGCGCTCTCTAGACCAGAATGAAGAGCTGGATCTGTCTGTTCTTCGGAAAAAAGTGCAGGAATGGTACCGCTACGAATATGGATCGGAGCCGCCTGCTTTAGGATATCGGACGCAGCCGGAAGAACACCGGGAGATGAAAGACCAGGTGCCGGTGACAGGGAAAGAAAAAATGATTAAGTATTTTGAAGAAATTTCGCCTATGGCTCTTCTCGAAAGTGTTTCTGAGGGAGCGAAAGTGCCGGCAGGAGATGTAAAGATCGCGGAATCGCTTCTATTTGAATACAAGCTGCAGCCTGGGGTAGCAAACGTACTTATTGATTATGTACTGCGCATTAATAACATGAAGCTGAATTCAGCGTTTGTGCAGAAAATAGCAGGGCAGTGGACACGTGCAAAGGTGACTACAGTAAAAGAAGCAATGGAACTTGCCAGCAAAGAAAACAAAGCACAGAAGGAACGCAAAGACCAGGCTCCTAAAGAATATGGATCCAGATTCGGGCGGTCCTCTGCGCCGAAGCCTGGTACCGTTCCGAAATGGCTGGAAGAACAAAAAGCAGGTCAGGTGAGCAAAGTGGAACAGACACCGGAAGAAGTATCGAAGTGGGAAGAAGAGAAACAGCTGTTTAAAGAGCGGTTAAAAAAATGGAAAGAGAAATCGGAAAGCTGAGGTGACACTCAATGGATCCCATTAAATCATCCCTCGATAAGTGGATGAATCAAAAAGAATGGCGGAACAGGTACAATACGCTCCGGGATGAGGTGTTAAAAGACCCGCGTATCCTGGAGTTTAAAGCAAAGCACCCGGACCTGACAAACGGTGATTTAGAACGTAACATGATGAAGCTTTTTGAGTATAAACGGGAGCGGGATCACTGTGATGCCTGTCCGGGACTCGATTTGTGCCCTAATATGATGCAGGGCTATCAGCCCGAACTGACCGGGAGCGGCAGGGAATGGAGCGTTGCCTATCATAAATGCTCTTTAAAGCTGCAGCATGATGAAAGAGTAAAGCACCGCCGGCTGATAAAAAGCCTGTATATCCCATCGGAAGTAGTGGAAGCTACGTTTGATGATATTGAACTCGATAACTCCAGCCGATCGGAAGCAGCCAGAAAAGCAATCGAATTTGTAGAAGGTGCAGATCCGGGCGGGAATGCCAAAGGCCTTTATTTTCACGGGAAATTCGGTGTAGGTAAGTCCTTTATTATGGGGGCTGTGGCTAATGCGCTGGCAAAACGGAACATATCGACTATTATTGTCTACGCCCCGGATTTTTTCCGGGAAATGAAAGAAGCTCTTTCCACTGGTACCACTCAGGAAAAAATAGACAGCATCAAAAAAGTGGATGTGCTTATTCTCGATGATATAGGCGCAGAAACAACGTCTGCCTGGATACGGGATGATGTGCTGGGAGTTATTCTGCAGTACCGTATGATGGAAAAGCTGCCGACTCTGTATACGTCCAACTATAATTATAAAGAATTGGAAAATCACCTGGCATATTCCCAGCGCGGCGGTACCGAAGACATGAAGGCAAGCCGCATTATGGAGCGGATTAAACATTTAACGGAAGCTGTCCATGTAGACGGGGATAACAAGCGCAGCAGCTGAACGAATCCTATTGGAAAAACGTTTTCATTTCCGCCTTATTTAAGGAAAATGGACCGTTTTTTGAGTGCGGGTATTGGGAAAATGACTGGAAATTATGATACCATAAAATAGTAATCGAAAATAACAGTGTACAGGATAAATAATGCTGCTGGATACACGCGGTATATCTTGATTAATGATGGAGGTTTTACGATGAGTATAGATTCTATTCTGGACCGCGCCCTGAAAGGGGAGCGCTTAACGATGGAAGATGCTGTCCGCTTATATGAAAGCGATGAAATTGAAAAAATGGGAGCGGCAGCCAACAAGAAGATGCAGGAATGGCATCCGGAGCCTGTAACGACATTTGTAGTAGGACGGAATGTTAACTATACGAACCTCTGCGACACATACTGCAGATTCTGTGCCTTTTACCGCAGGCCGGGATCTTCAGAAGGCTATGTTCTTTCTGATGAAGAAATCTTCCAGAAAGTTAAGGAAACATCAGATGTCAACGGAACAGAAATTTTAATGCAGGGCGGTACAAACCCGGACCTTCCATTCAGCTACTATACAGATTTATTAAGAAACATAAAAAAACGATTTCCGGACATTACGATGCATTCTTTTTCTCCGGCAGAAATTTACAAAATGGTGGAAGTCTCCGGTCTTACGCTTGAAGAGGTTCTCACGGAGCTTCATGAAGCCGGTCTGGATTCCCTTCCCGGCGGCGGTGCAGAAATTTTAACCGAAGAAACAAGGAAGAAAGTCAGCCGTTTGAAGTCCACATGGAAAGAATGGATTGACTGCATGAAGACAGCTAAAAAAGTCGGTATGCACGGAACGGCTACGATGGTAATAGGACTTGGAGAATCCAATGAAGAAAGAGCGCTTCACCTGCAAAGAGTCCGTGACGCACAGGATGAAGCCGACTGCTTTCTTGCCTTTATCTCCTGGACGTTCCAGCCGGATAATACCAACCTGAAGGGCGAAATCATTACGGCGGACGGCTATCTCCGCAATGTTGCCATTTCCAGGCTCTTCCTGGACAACATTCCGAACTTCCAGTCGTCCTGGGTAACGATGGGGCCGGTCACAGGGAAAAAATCCCTTGAATATGGCTGCAACGATTTCGGAAGCACAATGATGGAAGAAAACGTCGTTTCTGCTGCGGGCACGACGCATAAAGTCAATACGAATGAAACGCTCCGTTTAATCCGCGAAGCAGGGAAAATCCCGGCTCAGCGTGATACAAAATACAATGTGCTGCATCGTTTTGACGGAGAGTCCAAAGCTGAAAAAGATTTTGTGATGCAGAATTAAAACACGAAACAGCTGTTGCATTCCGTTGGAAGTGTGACTATAATTATGAACAGTTAAACATGGAGATGCTGAGAAAAGGACATGAAAAGGAGCAGGCCTCTTATACAGAGAAAAAAGCAGATGCTGAGAGCTTTTTAAGGGACATTCTTTTTACCGCCTTGGAGCAGCAGCGGGGAACAATAAGTATCCGCTGACGACCCCCGGACGTTACCCGGACTTGAGCTGGTTCTGCCGATGAGGCAGGACGGGAACAAGGGTGGAACCGCGAGACAAAATCGCCCCTTATCATAAGGGGCGGTTTTTTTGTGTTTCCAGTGACGACAGACAATATAAAAGGAGATGGCATAATGGCAGAGCAGCTTACGTTTATTTTTCCGGATGGAGCAGCAAAAGAATTTCCGTCCGGTACTTCATTTGAGGAGATTGCTTCATCGATCAGCCCGGGCCTGAAAAAACAGGCCCTTGCAGGTAAATTGGAGGGGACACTGATCGACTTAAAAGAGCCGCTTCAGCAGGGCGGAACGATTGAAATTATTACGTACCAGCAGCCGGAGGGGCTGGAAATTCTCCGCCACAGCTCAGCCCACCTTCTGGCCCAGGCTGTCAAGCGCCTGCATCCGGATGCAAAATTCGGTGTTGGTCCTGTTATAGAAAACGGTTTTTATTATGATATGGATTTATCTCACGCTTTAACCCCTGAAGACCTTCCTATTATTGAAAAAGAAATGAAAAAAATCATTGATGAGAACCTTCCGGTTGTTCGTAAAGAAGTAAGCCGGGAAGAAGCAAAAGCCTTGTTTACAGAGCTTGGGGATGATCTGAAGCTCGAGCTCCTGGAAGCGATTCCGGAAGGCGAGACGGTTTCATTGTATGAACAGGGAGAATTCGTTGATTTGTGCAGAGGAATTCATGTGCCGAGCACAAGCAAGCTTAAGAAATTCAAGCTGATGAGTATTTCCGGTGCCTACTGGCGCGGGAACAGCGACAATCAAATGCTGCAGCGGGTCTATGGTACAGCCTTTGTGAAACAGACAGAGCTCGATGAGCATTTGAAAATGCTGGAAGAAGCCAAGGAGCGCGATCACCGTAAGATTGGGAAAGAGCTTGAAATTTTTGCGCTTAATCAAAAAGTAGGCCAGGGGCTGCCGATGTGGCTGCCTAAAGGTTCAACCATCCGTCGTACAATTGAGCGTTATATCGTGGATCTGGAAGAAAAGCTTGGGTACGATCACGTGTATACACCTGTTCTTGGAAGCTCAGAGCTTTATAAAACGTCCGGTCACTGGGATCACTATCAGGATGATATGTTTCCTCCGATGGAAATGGATAACAACGAAACCCTCGTTATCCGCCCAATGAACTGCCCGCACCATATGATGGTGTACAAACAGCAGAAGCACAGCTATCGGAACCTTCCGGTGCGTATTGCAGAACTGGGAACGATGCACCGCTATGAAAAGTCAGGAGCTCTCTCCGGCCTGCAGCGTGTTCGTGCAATGACGCTCAATGACGCTCACATTTTTGCAAGGCCGGACCAGCTGCTCGGTGAATTCAAACGGGTAGTAGAACTGATTCAAAGAGTTTACGACGATTTCGGCATTAATGATTATCATTTCCGTCTGTCCTACCGCGATCCGGAAGATAAAGAAAAGTACGTGGACAATGATGCAATGTGGGAAAAAGCGCAGAGCATGTTAAAAGAAGCTATGGATGATATGCAGGTGGAGTACGTGGAAGCAGAAGGAGAAGCCGCCTTTTACGGACCGAAGCTGGATGTACAGGTAAGAACAGCTCTTGGCAAAGAAGAGACGCTGGCGACCGTACAGCTTGATTTCCATCTGCCGGAACGCTTTGATTTAACGTATGTCGGCGAAGACGGCGAAGATCACCGCCCGGTTGTCATTCACCGTGGTATTGTATCTACGATGGAACGCTTTGTTGCTTTTCTTCTGGAAGAGTATAAAGGAGCACTGCCGGTATGGTTGTCACCGGTTCAGGTGAAAATCATTCCAGTTTCCCTGGATGCCCACATGGAATACGCAGAGCGCGTACAGGAAGAACTCCGCCGTACGGGTGTCCGGGTGGAGCTCGACGTACGGGAGGAAAAGCTGGGGTATAAGATCCGCGAATCCCAAATGAAAAAAATCCCGTACACGCTGGTACTAGGAGATAAAGAACAGGATGCCGACGAAGTGAATATCCGGAGCTACGGCAGTCAGGAAACCCATACTGCCAAAATCGGTGCCTTTATTGCTTCGATCTCTGAGGAGATCACAAAATAATTATTTCAGGACACGTTGACACTGTTTAACCTATATGGTATTCTTTCCTAGTGTCAAAAAACGAAACCAAAGCAAGAAGAAGCACCCGCTTCTCACCTGAACGGCGCCTATCGCAGCTGACAGGTATTATGGTAAAGCAATATAACCATTTATGAGACAGATTTCAGGGTGCATGGTACGTTCATGCACCCTTTTTATATGCTCTTGTCTCATTTGAGTGATCTGTCCCCGAGGTTACAACCGGCAGACAGACATAAAGTTGCGCATAAGTGCTAAGGTTCAAAAAAATTCGGAGGTGGCTCATTATTCGTAAAGACGTTAAGCTTAATGATGGAATTCGTGCACGTGAAGTTCGGTTAATTGATGCAAATGGCGATCAGCTTGGTGTGAAATCTAAGTCTGAAGCACTTGAATTAGCCCAAAAGGCGAATCTTGATTTGGTTTTGGTTGCTCCTAATGCAAAACCTCCTGTATGCCGTATTATGGATCACGGAAAATTCCGTTACGAACAGCAGAAGAAAGACAAAGAAGCACGTAAAAAACAAAAAATTATCAACATTAAAGAAGTCAGGCTGAGCCCGAACATTGAAGAGCATGATTACAATACAAAGCTCCGTAATGCCAGGAAGTTTCTGGAAAAAGGCGATAAAGTCAAAGCAGCTATTCGTTTCCGTGGAAGAATGATCACTCATTCCGACATCGGAAAAAAAGTGCTCGATCGTCTTGCTAAAGACTGCGAAGACGTAAGCACCATTGAAACAAAGCCCAAGATGGAAGGCCGCAGTATGTTCCTCATTTTGGCACCTATATCTGATAAGGATAAACCTGTATCTGATAAGGATAAAAAAGACACAAGCGAAAAAGCGTAAGGCCTATCGTTTTATCACATGCTAAGGAGGAAATAACATGCCTAAAATGAAAACTCACAGAGGAGCTGCAAAGCGCTTCAAGAAAACTGGTTCTGGTAAACTCAAGCGTGGACACGCTTATACAAGCCATATGTTCCGCAACAAATCTGAAAAGCAAAAACGCAGATTGAGCAAACAGGGCTTGGTGCATCCATCAGACCAAAAGCGTATCCAACAGATGCTTCCATAAATACCAAAATGATTAAAAGGAACGATAATAAATAGAAATTAAAGGAGGGATGGACGATGCCAAGAGTAAAAGGCGGATATGTGGCACGTCGTCGTCGTAAAAAGGTTTTAAAACTTGCAAAGGGGTATCATGGTTCCAAACACCGTTTATTTAAAACGGCTCAGGAACAGGTAATGAAATCACTTCAGTATGCATACCGGGATCGCAGACAGCGGAAGCGCGAATTCCGTAAGCTTTGGATTACGCGTATCAACGCAGCTGCCCGTTTAAACGGACTGTCTTACAGCCGTTTAATGTACGGTCTCAAGCAGGCTGACATTCACATGAACCGCAAGATGCTTGCTGATCTTGCAGTAAATGACGAGAAAGCTTTCACGGCACTTGCCGATCAGGCAAAAGCTAAATTAAAATAATTAACAAAAAAGGACGGGCCCATGGGGCGCGTCCTTTTTCTATGAGATTCTTCTCTAAGCTGAATGCAGGATCGGTTCAAACAATTATGGTTCGGATTTATTAATAAATTCCTTAATGGGGCTTTTCCAAACCAGCTCGGCATCCGGGTAGTTGGAATGGATTTCTTTCTCCATAAATTCAAAATCCTTGCGCTGAAGTCCCTGCAGGGCTTCGCGGTCCAGGACCCATATAGAAATGGAGACGACATCAAAGGAAGTAGATGTGGAACCTAAATACTTTTCGCCTTCGAACATAACCCCTTTATACGTAATAAGAAAATTTTTCCGGACATTTTTAATATCATCCAAAAAATAAAAATATTTTTTGCTGTGCGCCATCTCCAGTTTGCGTTTAGGATTCTTAAAATACTGCACAGCTGTATATACAATAATCACTAAAGCGATGAGAAGCAGCAGGCGCAGTAATAGTGCCATCATATAGTGTTTCCTCCCTTGCATTACAGTTTGGGATAATTAATCAGTGATGAAGACATGGCATCTGTTCTTGTCATATTATACGTTTCTTCATTCATTCTTACCAGAATATACGATAGAATAGAAAGAACGTTTCACCTGAAGCCATAATAATGAGAAAGAAGGCGTAAAACATGCAGTCCTTATATTCTATTCAAAGAGAGCTTGATGAAAAAATATTAGCCACACACGGCCTGGAAAGAAGCAGGGAAACCTTTTTACAAAAACTTCTCGCTTTTCAAGTAGAGCTTGGAGAACTTGCCAACGAAACCCGCTGTTTTAAGTTTTGGAGCCTGAAGCCTGCTTCCAGCCGAGATGTGATCCTCGAAGAGTACGTGGACGGCATTCACTTTTTATTATCAATGGGTATTGACCAGCAGTGGGAATGCATCCCTGAAATGGAACAGCTTAAAGATTCTGCGTTGTCCCGGCATTTTCAGGATGTATACGAAGCTTCCGCAGAGTTAAGCCGTCATCTATCTGAAGACGCATTTATGCAGTTGTTTAAAGAGTACCTGCTGCTTGGGGAAAAGCTGGACTTTTCTAAAGACGAAATCGTCCAGGCCTATAAAAAGAAAAACGAAACGAATCATCAAAGACAGCAGAATGGGTATTAATCGGAGAAGACCAAGCACAATAATAGAAATTGTTTGAGTATCGAAACATTTCCTTTTATACTAAGAATGTTGCAGGCACTACATACTGAAGGGGGAACGAATATGGCTGAATTAGAACCAACGCTTCAAATGCTGAAGGATTTAACAGATGCAAAAGGGATTCCCGGAGACGAAAAAGAACCAAGGGATGTAATGAGGCAATACATTGAGCCTTTCGCCGATGAGGTTACCACGGATCATCTCGGCAGCCTGATTGCGAAAAAAACAGGTAAAAAGGGCGGCCCCCGTATAATGATTACAGGGCATCTTGATGAAATCGGCTTTATGATTACAACGATTGATGATAATGGGTTTTTGAAATTTCAAACGGTCGGTGGATGGTGGAGCCAGGTGATGCTCGCCCAGCGTGTGACAGTAATGACCCGCAAAGGCACCATTACAGGTATCATCGGCTCCAAGCCGCCGCATATTCTTCCGCCGGAGCAGCGCAAGAAATCAGTCGAAATCAAAGACATGTTTATTGATATCGGCGCCTCGAGCAGAGAAGAAGCAGAATCATTCGGCGTACGTCCAGGAGATTCCGTCGTTCCGATCTGTGACTTTACAGTGATGAATAATGAGAAGTTATTAATGGCAAAAGCATGGGATAACCGCATAGGATGTGCCATTGCTATTGAAGTATTAAAACGCCTCGAAAAAACCGAGCACCCTAACGAAGTATACGGCGTAGGGGCTGTACAGGAAGAAGTCGGCCTGCGCGGTGCCAAAACGGCCGCAAATAAAGTGAAGCCTGATATCGGCTTCGCAGTTGATGTCGGCATTGCCGGAGATACACCGGGAGTAACAAGCAACGATGCCGTAGCGAAGATTGGAAAAGGCCCGCAGGTGCTGATTTACGACCACTCTATGGTGGCTCATAAAGGTCTTCGTGATTTTGTAACGGATATTGCCGATCAGCATTCGATTCCTTTTCAATTTGACGCAATGAGCGGCGGCGGTACAGATGCCGGATCGATTCATTTATCAGGAGAGGGCGTACCCTCGCTTGCGATAACGGTGCCGACCAGATACATTCACACCCATGCAGCGATTCTTCACCGTGATGATTTTGAACATGCGGTGCAGCTGCTTGTGGAAATCAGCAAAGTGCTGGATGAAGATAAAGTAAAATCAATTGTTTTTGATAATTAATCAGCCAGCTGCAGCCCACAAGGATACCTTGTGGGCTTTTTTGAGCAAATACAAATAAAATATGTAAAAAAGGCTGGATTCAAGGTAAGATAGAGGATGAACAAAAAACGCCGGTACAAAAGGAGATCAGCCTGTTGAAACAAATAGATTCTACAAAAAACACAACCGTAAAATTAATTAAACAGCTGACGAAACGAAAAAAACGCGAAAAAGAACAGCTTTTTGTTATAGAAGGCAGGCACCTTGTAGAGGAAGCGCTCGTTTATGGAAATCTGATTACAGATATTTTTGTCATAGCAGAAGAGCTCCTTCCACCGGAGGAAAAGCGAAAAGCGATTCCCGTTACGCTCGTAACAGAAACCGTTATGAAAGATATGAGCCAGACCGTAACGCCTCCAGGTATTATTGCACTCTGCCAAATGATCCCCGAGGAAGCCATCGAGCCGGAAGACAATCAAATCTATGTGTTAGTCGATAACGTGCAGGATCCCGGCAACCTCGGAACGATGATCCGGACCGCAGATGCGGTGGGGGCAAAGGCTGTTGTTCTCGGTGAAGGCACGGTAGACGTGTACAATGATAAAGTAATCCGTTCCACCCAGGGATCGTTTTTTCATGTGCCTGTTCTGCAGGGAGACCTCGAAGACTGGATAAAACGCTGTCGGGATAAAAGCATCCCTGTATTTGGTACTTCTCTGCAGGGGGGAACGACGCACACCGCGATTGAACCGCAGCCGGGATTTGCGCTGCTTATCGGCAACGAGGGAGCCGGTGTGAATGAAAAGCTGTTGGAAAAAACAGATCAGAATATCTATGTGCCGATCTACGGAAAAGCGGAATCATTAAACGTTTCGGTAGCGACCGGTATTCTTTTATACTACCTGCACAAAGTAAATTAGCAGGACGGTTGCAAACAAAAGCATTATTATCTATACTTTACTGTATTCATATAAAAAGCATTGAAGGAAATAAGTAGTCCGTTGGCTGCCATACAGGGAAAGAATGCCTAGACTGAGAGCATTCTCATGTGCAAATAACGGATGAATTCAGTCCAGAGCCGGAGCCGGAGTAGAGAAATCGAAAAGGTGTCCCGTTTGGCAGCACGTTACGCTGTATAAGTGATTTCTGCCGGCAGCGGCAGGATTAACAAGGGTGGTACCGCGAGCTTTCGTCCCTTTCCGGGAGGAAGGTTTTTTTATTTGTCCAAAACACGCGAAGAGCGATTATATGGCAGGAGGAAATAAAATGATTGAACGATTACAGGCACTTTTGAGCGAGGCACTGGAGGAATTAAACCAGGCCGGAGATAAAAAAGATGTAGAAAAGGTGCGGGTAAAATACTTAGGAAAAAAAGGCCCGATTACAGAAGTGTTAAGAGGAATGGGCAAGCTTTCAGCAGAAGAACGGCCTAAAGTCGGCCAGGCTGCAAACGAAGTGCGGGGTGAAATCCAGGAAAAGCTGGACGAACGAAATAAATCCCTCGAGGCGGAGGAATTAAACAAGCAGCTTGCCGGGGAAACCATTGACGTAACGCTTCCGGGAGATGCAGTGAAACAGGGATCAAGACACCCGCTTACCGCAGTTGTCGAGGAGATCGAGGATATTTTTACAGGTCTTGGTTTCTCTGTTACAGAAGGACCGGAAATTGAAACGGATTACTATAACTTTGAAGCGTTGAATCTCCCGAAAGAGCATCCGGCCCGCGACATGCAGGATTCATTTTTCATCACGGAGGATCTATTGCTGCGTACGCAGACATCCCCGGTACAGGCACGTACAATGGAAAAGCATCAGGGCCAAGGCCCGGTTAAAATCATCTGCCCGGGTAAAGTATACCGCCGGGATGACGATGACGCGACACATTCTCATCAGTTCATGCAGATCGAAGGACTATATGTGGATAAAGATATCCGAATGAGTGACCTGAAAGGAATATTGGAAGCATTTGTGAAGAAATATTTTGGTGAAGAGCGGACGATCCGTCTGCGCCCGAGCTTTTTTCCTTTTACAGAACCTTCTGTAGAAGTCGATGTAACCTGCGGCATCTGCGGAGGAAACGGCTGCCGCATGTGCAAACAGAGCGGCTGGATTGAAGTACTGGGTGCTGGTATGGTGCATCCAAGGGTGCTGGAGATGAGTGGGTTTGATCCCGACGAATACAGCGGTTTTGCTTTTGGAATGGGTGTAGAACGATTTGCCCTCTTAAAGTACGGTATTGATGATATTCGTCATTTCTACACGAATGACATGCGTTTCTTAAACCAATGGAAGCAGATATAAGGAGGGATTAGATGTTAGTTTCATATGAATGGCTGAATGAATATGTCAATGTACGGGATGTGACCCCGGAAGAAACAGCGGAACGTCTTACCCGTGGTGGTATTGAAGTAGATGCTGTATATAAAAGAACCGAACAAATTGAATCGGTCGTCGTAGGAGAAATCCTCTCTATCGAAAAACACCCGGAAGCCGATAAGCTGAATGTCTGCCAGGTGGACACCGGTTCAGGAAAAAGCCAGATTGTCTGCGGCGCTCACAATGTAGCAGCCGGCACGAAAGTGGCAGTCGCACTTCCCGGCGCCGTCCTGCCTGGAAATGTGTCTATTTCTTCTACAGAACTTCGGGGAGTGGCCTCTGAAGGAATGATCTGCTCCCTGCAGGAGCTTGGCATCGAACAGAAGCTGGTCGCAAAAGACTTCGCAGAGGGAATCTATATTTTCCCTGACGGCGTAGAAACCGGAAGCAGTGCGGTGGAGGCTCTTCAGCTTCACGACACTATCCTGGAACTTGATCTTACACCAAACAGAGCCGACTGCCTGAGCATGCTTGGTGCGGCGTATGAAGTCGCTTCTTTATTGGGCAGAAAAGTCACTCATCCCAATACCCGGGTAGAAGAGCATGGAGATACTACGGATGCACCGGTAACGGTTAAAGTGGAAAATGCCGAAGACGCACCTTACTACAATGCGAGGGTCATTAGTAACATTAAAATTAAGTCTTCCCCTGTCTGGATGCAGAACCGTTTGATTGCTGCAGGTATTCGTCCAATCAATAATGCGGTTGATATTACAAACTACATTTTAATAGAATACGGCCAGCCGCTTCACGCGTTTGATCTGGACCGGTTCGGCTCCAGGGAAATTGTCGTGCGCCGCGCAGAGATGAACGAAAAAATGACAACGCTCGATGAAACAGAGCGTGAACTTTCGCCTGACTATCTGGTTATTACAAACGGTACAGAGCCGACAGCACTTGCCGGGGTGATGGGCGGAAGCTTTTCGGAAGTCCAGGATGATACAACGACGATTCTTCTGGAAACAGCAGTATTCGACCCGGCATTAGTTAGAAAAGCATCGAAAGATATGGGACTGCGCAGTGAATCCAGCGTACGGTTTGAAAAAGGCATTGATCATTTACGCGCAGATGAAGCAGCCGACAGAGCTGCAGCTTTATTGGTGGAACTGGCCGGTGGAGAAGTTCAAAAAAGCGGTTCTGTACATGATTCCAGAGACCGCTCTCCAAGAGTTGTACAGACGAGGACCGAAAAGCTTCATAACATGCTTGGTCTGGCGCTGAACAGCGAAGAAGTGGCTGCTATTTTTGACAGGCTTGGCTTTCCTTATAAAGAAACAAATGGAACATTTGATGTGGAAATACCGTCGAGAAGATGGGATATCTTCATAGAAGCAGATCTGGCTGAAGAAGTTGCGCGGCTTTATGGATACGATGAAATTCCATCCACGCTGCCCGCAGGTGCGTTAACGCCGGGCTCTCTTACAAGAGCCCAAAAGCAGAAAAGAAAGGTAAGGCGTTTCCTGGAAAGTGCGGGGCTGAATGAAGCAGTCACATATTCGTTAACGTCACCGCGGATGATTGAGCGGTTTTTATCCGGCGGACCGGGCTATCCGATCAAAGTGACGATGCCGATGAGTGAAGAACGCAGTACGATGCGGGCAAGCCTGATACCGCATCTGCTTGATGTGATTCAGTACAATCAAAACCGCCAGAATGCCGATACCGCTGTTTTTGAAGTGGGTTCTGTATTCCAGAGCAAAGAAGAAACACTGACAGGACAGCCGGAAGAGTATGAATATGCTGCCGGAGCCATTACAGGAAAATGGAGCGACGCGGGCTGGAGAACTGCCAAGGAGGAAACAAGCTTTTTTACGGTCAAAGGGATCGTGGAAAATCTGCTGTTGAAACTTGGCTGGGGCCGGGATATTCGTTTTGATCGATCGTCGATGAAAGATATGCATCCCGGGCGCAGCGCAGATATTTATGCACAGGGTATGTACATCGGATACCTTGGCCAAATCCATCCATTAGTGCAGAAAGAATGGGATATTAAAGAAACGTTCGTATTTGAACTTCATTTAGGCAAGCTGATTGAATCAATAGAAGAACCGGTTACTTACACACCTATTCCCCGGTTTCCTTCTATTACCAGAGACATCGCGCTTGTAGTAGATACAGAAGTAGAAGCTGGAGCGGTACAGAAAGCTATTGAAGAGACAGGAAGCCCGCTGTTAAAGCACGTTTCTTTATTCGATGTGTATGACGGGGAACATATGGAAGCAGGGAAAAAGTCTCTGGCATTTTCCCTCATCTATTTTGATCCCGATCGTACTTTAGCAGAAGAAGAGATGCAGCAGGCACATCAAAATGTACTGGACCATGTAGAAAACACATTTCATGCCAATTTAAGAAAACAATAAGAAACGACAGGCCGGCTCTTCCGTATATAGGAAGAGCCGGTTTTCTGCAGAAAGTACAAACATAATGCGCTTGTGCCGGAAATGAAAGGGCCCCGGGCGGAAGGTGGGAAACATTTTTCATTGGTTGGCGATTCTGTTATGATTAAGTATAGGATTCGCTGAGATCAGGGGGCATAACGATGGCTGAGGAAAAAGATAAATACAAAACAACGGTGACGATATATGGACAGCAGTACACAATTGTTGGAGATGACCCGCCCGAACATGTCAGAAGAGTAGCGAAAGCCCTGACAGACAAAATGAAAGAACATAAATCACTGAACCCTTATTTAAACACGACGAGACTGGCAGTATTAACAGCAGTCAATCTGGTGGATGAAAATTTAAAAATGAAAGAACTGTACAAGAACGAGCAGACTATTCAAGAGGAAAATGAGGACAGATAACAGATGCTTATAAATATACTGATTCTTCTTTTTCTAGTCGTAAGTTTTTTTTCCGGCTTAAGAAAAGGATTTATCCTGCAGTTTGTTTCGTTAGTGAGTTTTCTACTCGCTTTAGTCATTGCGTTTTATTTTTACGAAGACACGGCCGCCTGGCTGAGGCAGTGGGTGCCGTACCCTGGATTTCTGCAGGATTCCGGCAGCCAGAATGTGCAGTTTTTGTCGGCAACGTTTGATATGCAGACCTTCTTTTACTCTGCGATCGCATTTATCGCACTGTTTATTATTGCAAAGATAGTGATGCAGATGCTTGGCTCTATTTTTAATGTGATATCGAGTATTCCTCTTGTGAGCATGCTTAATAAATGGCTCGGAGGACTGCTGGCGATGGTAGAGACTTATGTGGTTCTGTTTATACTGCTTATAGCTTTCTCGCTGGTACCGGTAGATCCTATTCAGCAGGCGATAGCGCAGTCAGGCCTGGCCCAGTATATGATTTACGAAACGCCTTATTTATCCGGGTGGCTTCAGAATCTGGGAGTGCAGGGTTATTAAAAAAGTATGTGCCAACAGCACGTCGTTAATAAAAGAAAAAGCTTCTCTTGAAGAGAAGTTTTTTCTACTTTTAATGGAGGAAACCGATGAATAAAAAAGAGATTATTAATCATTTGGAACGTATCGCTGTTTATATGGAAATCAAAGGAGAAAATACATTTAAAATTTCTGCTTATCGAAAAGCTGCCCAGGCGCTTGAAAACGATGAGCGCTCCATTAACGATATAGAGGATGTATCCAAGCTTTCCGGCATCGGAAAAGGAACGGCCGCCTTAATTAATGAACTAATAGAACACGGCGACTCGGAGCTTCTGCAGACGCTGAAAGAAGAAATTCCGGAAGGTCTGCTTCCTTTACTGAAGCTTCCCGGACTTGGAGGCAAAAAGATAGGAAAGCTCTATCAGGAATTAGGCATTACCAATGCAGCTGACCTGGCGAAAGCCTGTGAAGACAAACAGATCCGTGAACTGGCCGGCTTTGCAGCCAAATCGGAAGAAAAAATAATGAAAGCACTGGAAGAAATGGGAAGCCGGCCGGAAAGGCTTCCTATTCCACTGATGCTGAAAATGGCGGCTGTGTTTGAAGAACAGCTGACTGCAATAGAGGGAATGCACCGCTACGCCCGTGCCGGCAGTTTAAGAAGGCTCGAAGAAACCGTTAAAGATATGGACTACATTATTTCCACCGATGATCCGGGACGCGTGAAAGAACAAATAAAGGCGTTTCCGGGCATTTCCAGCATTATCGCAGACGGGGATACGAAGCTTTCCCTGGAGCTCGAAGGCGATGAGTACCCGGTACAGGTGGATGTCCGTATGATTGAAGATGATGCTTTTGCCACAACGCTTCACCATTTTACCGGTTCAAAGGATCACAATGTAAAAATGAGGCAGCTGGCTAAATCAAACGGAGAACGGATCAGTGAATATGGAATAGAGAACGTGGAAAGCGGAAACGTGCAGACGTTTGCAGATGAAACGGCATTTTTCGGTCACTTTGGCCTTCATTATATTCCACCCGAAGCAAGAGCGGGGAAGGATGAGCTGGACGTGTACAGCAGACCCCGGGAAGATGTAACACTTTCTCATATCCGGGGAGACATGCACATGCATACGACCTGGAGTGACGGCGCCCAGTCCGTCGAAGAGATGGCCGAAGAGGCGAGAAAAAGAGGATATGAATGGATCGCTATTACCGATCATTCCAAGTTTTTAAGAGTTGCTCATGGTCTTGATGAAGATCGTATACTCAGGCAGATAGAAGAAATAAAAACTGTAAATGAAAAATATACAGACCTGCATATATTTGCAGGCATTGAAATGGATATTCGTCCAGACGGCCTCCTCGACATTGATGAAAGCGTTCTGGAGCAGCTGGATGTAGTAATTGCATCGATTCATTCTTCGTTTTCCCAGGAAAGGTCTGTCATTATGGAACGGTTTGAATCAGCTCTCACCTCCCCGCATGTTGATCTGATTGCCCACCCTACCGGCCGTTTACTAGGAAGAAGGACCGGGTATGATGTAGACCTTCCTACGCTGATTAAGCGTGCGGCTGAAACGGGCACAGCACTTGAGATGAATGCTAATCCAAACCGGCTGGACCTTTCCGCGGAATGGCTGAAAAAAGCTGCGGACGCGGGAGTGGCAATTGCGGTCAATACCGATGCACATAATCCGAAAATGATGGATGACATGGAAACAGGAACAGGCATCGCGAGAAAAGCGATGCTCCGGCCGGATCAGGTCCTAAATACCTTAACGGCAGCGGAATTAACGAACTATCTGCAGCAGAAAAAAGAGAAACGCCTGCTTCAATAAGAAAGGAAGATGACAATGAACGATAGAGTCCTTCGGGTGCTCGAGTACAACAAGATGAAGGACCAGCTGAAAAAGCATGCTGGTTCTTCATTGGGAAGAGCTGAAATTGAACAAATGAAGCCGATGTCTTCGGTGGATGATATAAAGCATGCGATGAAAATTACGGAGGAAACACACCGGGTCGTACGCTTAAAAGGACAGGCTCCTCTCGGGGGGATTAAAGACGTTTTTGCCCATATTAAACGAGCCCAGATCGGCGGCGTCCTGAACGCATGGGAACTGCTTGAAATAGCAGATACGATTTATGCTGCGAGAAGAGTGAAAACGTTTATCGACAAAATGGTGGAGGACGGCATTGAGCTTCCCGGACTGGATGAAATCGTGGGCTCTATTACGGTACTGACCGATGTAGAGCGGTCGATCAAGCAGTCGGTAGATGATAACGGGGAGGTAATGGACAGCGCGACCCCGACTCTTCGCAGCATCCGCCAGCAGATAAGAGGGCAGCAGGCTTCTATCCGCTCCAAGCTTGATCAGCTTACTAAATCCCAGGACCAGCAGAAGAAATTGTCTGATTCGATTGTTACTATTCGAAACGACCGCTACGTTATCCCCGTCAAACAGGAATACCGGGGATCATTCGGCGGCATTATCCATGATCAGTCGGCTTCCGGAGCCACTTTATTTATTGAACCGCAGTCCGTGGTGTCGATGAACAACGTGCTGCGGGAAGCCCGTGGGAAAGAAAAAATTGAAATCGAAAAAATACTCCGTGAACTATCAGCAGAAATTGAGGAAAACGGAGAAGAACTGCTGGAGAACACCCGGACGCTCGGCTATGTGGATTTTATATTTGCAAAAGGATATTATGCCCACGACTTAAAAGCGACACAGCCGAAGGTGAACAGCACGGGTCATTTCCGATTTAAAAAAGCGAGACATCCGCTTATTGAAGCAGAAGAAGTTGTACCAATTACGGTGGAGCTTGGAGGAGATTTTTCCTCTCTCGTTATAACAGGGCCGAACACAGGTGGTAAGACGGTCACGCTGAAAACAGCCGGCCTGCTGACGCTGATGGCCCAGTCCGGGCTGTTTCTTCCGGTAGAGGAACAATCAGAAGCCGCTGTATTTGAGTCCATTTATGCCGATATTGGGGACGAACAGTCGATTGAACAGAACTTAAGTACCTTTTCATCCCACATGACCAATATTGTGGATATTCTTGGGAAGATTGACCATCACAGTCTCGTACTGTTTGATGAGATAGGTGCTGGAACAGACCCGACAGAAGGCGCTGCATTGGCTGTTTCGATTCTGGACTACGTATATAATAAAGGAGCCTCTCTTATTGCCACGACGCACTACAGTGAGCTGAAAGGATACGCCTATAACCGGGAAGGCGTTATGAATGCGAGCGTGGAGTTTGATGTCAATACGCTGCGGCCGACCTACCGACTGTTAATTGGCGTGCCGGGACGGAGCAATGCTTTTGCGATTTCCAAACGCCTGGGCTTAAGCGATGAGATTATTACGGCGGCTGAAGCCGAGGTAAGCACCGACAGCCAGCAGATGGAGCAGATGATTGCTTCTCTGCAGGACAGACAGCTGTCTGTAGAAGAACAGGAAAAGCAGGCGGTCTCTCTTCGAAAAGAAGCAGAATCGCTGCAGAAGGAACTGGCAGAAAAAGTACAGCAGGTGGAAGAAGAAAAAGAAGCCATCTTCCAAAAAGCACGGGAAGATGCGGAAAGCGAACTCTCGGCTTCCAAAAAGCAGGCAGATGACATTATCCGTGAGCTGAGGGAGCTGGAGAAACAGGGATACAATGTAAAAGAGCACCAGCTTATTGATGCCAAATCCCGAATGGATAAAGCGCAGCCTGCTCCAACGAAGCGAATCAAACAAATAAAAAGACAGGCTGAAAAAATAGATTCCATCAAGCCTGGTGATGAAGTAAAAGTATTAAGTTTTGGACAAAAAGGCCAGGTGCTCGAACAGCTGAATGAAAATGAATTTCAGGTTCAGCTCGGTATTATGAAAATGACGGTAACAAAAAGCAATATGGAAAAACTGGGCAGTTCTAAGGAAAAAACCCCTCTCCGCAATGTCCGGTCGGTAACGACCAGCGCTCCGGTGAAGCCTGAGCTTGACCTGCGGGGCCAACGCTATGAAGACGCCCTGCGCCAGGTGGAGAAATACCTGGACGAAGCGGTGCTGGCAGGATACGGCCAGGTTCATATCATTCATGGAAAAGGAACCGGTGCGCTGCGCAAAGGGGTAAAGGAGTACCTTAAAAAACACCCAAGTGTGAAAAGCACGCGTGACGGCGGAATGAATGAAGGCGGCATTGGAAATACGGTTGCTGAACTAAAATAATACCTCAGACCACCTGAGATAGTGAAAGGAAGGTGGCCGGCCTGGAAACCATACTACAGACGTCATTCGGACAGACCGCTGCCAACTACAGTGTAGCTCTGCTTTCCCTTATCGTATTTTTAGCTGTATTTGAAACGATAACCCCCTATAACAACTGGGAAGAGATAAAAAAAGGCAATATTGCGGTGGCGCTTGCCACCGGAGGGAAAATATTCGGCGTGGCTAATATTCTTCATTTTTCCATCCTTCAAAACGACCAGATACTCACAACGATCGTGTGGGGCTGTCTCGGCTTTGTTCTGTTAATTATCAGCTATCTCGTATTCGAGTTTTTAACGCCTATGTTCAAAGTGGATGAGGAGCTTGCGAAAGATAATCGGGCGGTCGGATTGATTGCATTTATTATTTCCGTCGGCCTTTCCTTTGTTATAGGAGCAGGGATATTAAGCTGACAGGAGGAGGAAGATAATGGAGCGGTTAGCTAAAATATTACTCGTCTGCTGTGCGGTGTTTTTTGCAGCAGGCTGTATCTATTTAATTTCTTCGCTTTAATGAGAGAATGGGCAGGCCTCAGGGCAGAGCCCATTTTTTTACAATTTGCTCTTTATAATTGTAAGCGGTTCCATTATAATGAGCGTATAGAGTGCTTCTACACGTATTTTTAGTGTCCACATTTTAAAGGGGGATTTAATATGGAAGAAACGCATGCATGGCTCTCGCACTATCCGAAGGAAATACCTACAAGTATCTCCTATGATGAAAAAACGCTGCACTCTTATTTGGAAGAAACGGCTGCGAGTCAGCCAAACCGCGAAGCCCTTCACTTTATGGGGAAAGATATGACATACAGTGAAGTGTATGAAGAGGCCCTGAAGCTGAGCAGCCAGCTTCAAAAGCTCGGGGTAGTAAAAGGAGACAGGGTAGCGATTATGCTCGCGAACTCCCCTCAAGCCGTAATCTGTTATTACGGTGCACTGATGGCGGGTGCCATAGTAGTGCAGACAAATCCACTTTATGTGGAGCGTGAGCTGGAGCATCAAATGAACGATTCCCAGGCAAAAGTTATGATATGCCTGGATTTAGTATATCCGCGTGTGCAGGCAGTCCGAAGCAAAACATCACTTGAACATGTTCTTGTAACAAGCATTAAAGATTACCTTCCTTTCCCTAAAAAAAATCTGTATCCGCTCGTGCAGCGTAAAAATGCGGCACTGGCCAAGCAGGTGGTATATGACAGCACAACTCACCAGCTGAAGAAAATCATGGCGCAGGGAAAGCCGGAAAAGCTGGATATTTCCTTTGATCCAAAAGAAGATATTGCTCTTCTTCAATATACAGGCGGCACAACCGGTCCGGCCAAAGGTGTTATGCTCACGCATTATAATTTAGTCGTAAATACAATGCAGAGCAGCGCCTGGATGTATGGTATTGACCGGAAAAAAGAGACGATCATGGCAGCGCTGCCGTTTTTCCACGTATACGGCATGACGACAGTAATGAATATCAGTATTATGCATGGAGCTAAAATGATTATTGTTCCCCGTTTTGAACCGGTTCCTATTTTAAAAGCGATTCAAAAGCATAAAGTAACAGTTTTTCCGGGAGCCCCAACAATGTATGTAGGACTGATTAATGAACCTACTATTAATAAATATGACCTGTCCTCTATTGAAGCCTGCCTGAGCGGTTCTGCTCCGCTGCCACTCGAAGTCCAGCAGACGTTCGAAAAGCTGACCGGCGGGAAGCTGGTAGAAGGCTACGGGCTTACAGAGACGTCGCCGGTGGCCATTTCCACACCTATCTGGGGAAAGCGGAAAGAAGGAAGTATAGGCATTCCATGGCCGGATACAGAAGCGGCTATTTACGATCCGGAAACGGAAGGACCGGCTCCAGCAGGGAAAATTGGAGAAATTATGCTGAAGGGTCCGCAGGTGATGAAAGGCTATTGGAACCGGCCGGAGGATACAGCGGCCGTATTTCACGGAAGCTGGTTTCTGACCGGAGATATGGGCTATATGGACGATGAAGGCTACTTTTATATTGTTGACCGCAAAAAAGACATGATTATTGCCGGGGGCTTTAACATTTATCCTAGAGAAATTGAAGAAGTGCTGTATGAACATGAAGCAATAAAAGAAGCGGCGGTTATCGGGGTACCGGATCCGTACCGTGGAGAAACCGTGAAAGCTTTCCTTGTTTTCAAAGATGGAAAAAGTGCAACAGATGAAGAAATCGAAGCATTCTGCAGAGAGCATCTGGCTTCTTTTAAAGTACCGAGATTGTTTGAACGAAGAGAAGAGCTTCCAAAAACGATTATTGGTAAAGTACTCAGACGGGTTCTTGTTGAAGAAGAAGAAAAAAATACTAAAGCAAAAGAAATGCAGAAAGGCAGCTGATCTGCGTCAACAGCTTTTAGAACCACTGCAGGGAAGCCCGGTCATGGCACCGGGCTTTTTAAACGCTGAAAATCTGTGGAATAACGCTTGACACTCCTTTAAATATTATCTATGATAAAGCTAGACATATAATGAATGAACAGTCATTCACTATTAATACATTGTAAAAGGGGCGTTCTGCCATGGGGAAACGAAAAGGTCCCAAATACGAACAAATTATAGAAGCGGCAGTAGACGTAATAGCGGAGAACGGCTATTACAATTCCCAGGTATCAAAGATAGCAAAGCGTGCCGGTGTAGCGGATGGCACCATTTATTTATATTTTACAAATAAAGAAGATGTCCTCATTTCTGTATTCGAAGAAAAAATGGGCCAGTTTATATCGAATATTAAAGAGGAGCTTACGTCCAAGCTGTCGGTCGAAGAAAAACTGCATTCGCTTGTAGCCAATCATTTCCGCCAGCTTTCATTAAGCAAAAACCTTGCGATCGTAACGCAGCTTGAATTAAGGCAGTCCAGCAGCCACCTGCGAAAGCAGATCAATGATATTTTAAAGGAATACCTCCTGATTATGGACGGGCTGATTGAAGAAGGAAAAGCAACAGGCGTTTTTTCAGAGGATTTAAACGAAAAACTGGCACGGCAGATGATTTTCGGTACGATAGATGAAGTCGTTACCACCTGGATAATGAATGAATACAGATATGATTTGAATGAATTAGCCGCTCCCACCGCTTCCATGCTTCTGCAGGGATTTGGAGCAACAATCCGGGCAAAACAATAGAAAGAAGGGATATTGATGGAACATTTACAATGGCGGGTGGAAAATAATATCGCCCACATCGTTTTTGAGAGGCCGCCGGCTAATGCCCTGGCAGCCTCGGTCCTTTCAGAACTGAGCATTGTTCTGGATGAAATTGAGTCCGATAAAGAAGTGCATGCAGCCGTGCTGTACGGTGAAGGCAGATTTTTTGCAGCCGGTGCCGATATTAAAGAGTTTACAGATGTAGAAAGCAGCAGCGGGTTTTCAGATTTAGGAACAAACGGGCAGCAGGTATTCAACAAAATGGAAGCCCTTACAAAACCGGTGATTGCGGCTATTCATGGCGCGGCTTTAGGCGGAGGACTGGAAATGGCGATGGCATGCCATATGAGGATCGCCACAAAAGAAGCGAAGCTTGGCCTTCCGGAGACAACGCTCGGCTTGATACCAGGCTACGCGGGAAGCCAAAGGCTGCCTGAGCTGGTGGGGCGTCCTAAAGCAGGCGAAATGATATTGACCGGTCTTCCTATCAATGGAGAAGAAGCAGAACGATGGGGGCTGGTAAACAAGGCGGTACCTGAAGGCGAACATGTCAAAGCAGCTGTTGAAATCGCCGGTCATATCGCTTCGAAAAGCCGCGTAACGACAGAAATGGGACTGGAGCTTCTCCGCTATGCCATTCCGCCTGCCAGAGAAGAAGGAAGCCGGAAAGAGGCCGAGCTGTTTGGCAGGGCGTTTGCCAGTGAAGATGCAAAAGAAGGGATTCAGGCATTTATTGAAAAACGAAAGCCGTCTTTCAAAAACAAATAAAAAATCAGGGAGGAACAAAACATGAACATATTTGTATTAATGAAAAGAACATTCGATACGGAAGAAAAAATAGTAATTGAAAATGGCCGCATTGATGAAGAGGGGGCGGAGTTCATCGTTAACCCTTACGATGAATACGCACTCGAAGAGGCTATCGTGTTAAAAGAAGCCCACGGTGGAGAAATTACGGTCGTCACTGTAGGCGAAGAAGAAGCGGAAAAAGAACTCCGCACAGCTCTGGCGATGGGAGCAGACAAAGCCGTGCTTTTGAACATGGAAGACATGGACGAAGCTATTGATCACTACACGATCGGTGAAGTATTAACGGCATATTTCAAAGACAAGGAAGCCGATATTATACTCGGTGGTAACGTGGCTGTCGATGATGGAGCCGGTCAGGTGGCTTCCAGGCTTGCAGAAGGACTGCAGATGAATCAGGTGACTACCATTACGAAGCTGGATATTGACGGCACCAAAGTCACGATTGAACGGGATGTAGAAGGCGACGTAGAAATTGTGGAAACATCGCTGCCTTTACTGGTTACCTGCCAGCAGGGCTTAAATGATCCAAGGTATCCTTCGCTTCCGGGAATTATGAAAGCAAAGAAAAAGCCGCTCGAAACGATCGATTTTGACGACCTTGACCTTGATGAAGAAGACATTGCAGCGAAAACAACGACCGTTGACCGCTTCCTGCCGCCAGAAAAAGGAGCCGGAAAAGTTCTTGAAGGGTCAACGGAGTCACAGGCACAGCAGCTGGTGGAATTATTAAAATCAGAAGCAAAAGTTATATAAAGGAGAGATCATAATGGGCAGAAAAATTCTTGTTTTAGGAGAAGCAAAAGAAAACGAATTAAGAAATGTAACGTTTGAAGCGATCGCAGCAGGACGAAAGGCAGCAGACGGCGGCGAAGTAGTTGGTGTATTATTTGGTGAAGGAGCTGCCTCTCATGCAGAAAAAATGATTCAGCATGGAGCTGACCGCGTGATCGTGTCGGAAATGGATGAATTAAAGCAGTACACGACAGACGCCTACATGCAGGCAATGGAGCAGGTATGTGAAGAAGAGCAGGCGGAAGGACTCGTTATCGGCCATACATCCAGCGGTAAAGACTTGGCGCCGAGACTTTCCAGAAAGCTGAGCTCGGGGCTTATTACGGACTGCGTGGATATAGAAGGCGAAGGAGCAGAAGCTCACTTTATTCGTCCAGTCTATTCCGGAAAAGCATTTGAAAAGCTGACGGTAGACGAGGGATTTTTATTTATCACGATTCGTCCCAATAATATTCCGGCATTGGAAGCTGACAGCAGCAGAAGCGGAAGTGTAGATACGAAAACATTTACGATTACCAATCTGCGTACCATTATCAAAGAAGTAGTGAAAAAGAGCACGGGAGGCATTGATTTAGCGGAAGCTAATATCATTGTAGCCGGTGGAAGAGGCGTGAAAAGTGCAGAAGGCTTTAAGCCGCTGGAAGAGCTGGCAGACGTTCTCGGCGCAGCTATTGGTGCCTCCCGCGGGGCGTGTGACGCAGATTACTGCGACTATGCGCTGCAAATCGGACAAACAGGTAAGGTGGTTACGCCGGACCTTTATATTGCAGCAGGTATCAGTGGAGCCATTCAGCATTTAGCGGGCATGTCCAATTCCAAAGTAATTGTAGCTATCAATAAAGACCCTGAAGCGCCGATATTTGAAGTAGCAGACTATGGTATTGTCGGAGATTTGTTTGATATCATTCCTGCCCTCACAGAAGAATTTAAAAAAGTTACTGCCTCTTAAAAAAAAGCCTGCCGGGGTCGGCAGGCTTTTTCGTGAGCCGGCTGTGCGTTTAGACAAATACGAAGCGGATAAATAATATACAGGCAATCTATTAGCCACAATTTATACACAATGCTATAATATGCATTAGCTTAATAAAGCTACTTTAAAGGAGGACCACACAAATGGCAATTGTAACAGCTACTGATCAAAACTTTTCAACAGAAACGTCTGAAGGCGTTGTATTGGCGGACTTCTGGGCTACTTGGTGCGGACCATGTAAAATGATCGCTCCAGTACTCGAGGAAATCGATACAGAAATGGGCGACAAGATAAAGATCGCAAAATTAGATGTTGATGAAAATCAGGAAACAGCCGGTAAGTACGGCGTAATGAGTATTCCTACTCTTCTTGTTTTTAAAGACGGCGAAGTAGTAGACCAGGTTGTAGGCTTTCAGCCGAAAGAACAACTTGTTGAATTATTAAATAAACACATCTAATAAATAGGTCAGAAAAGCCGCTGAAGGAATATCAGCGGCTTTTTCCTATATATAAGGAAGGATTCTTTGCACACAAACATACTTTCGCTTTATACTACGAGAGAAGAATGAAGTGAAGAGGTGTTACGGATTGAATACAATAAAAGAAAAGTTAACCGTGCTTCCGGACCAGCCGGGCTGCTACTTAATGAAAAATAAGCACGACACTGTTATATATGTTGGAAAAGCAAAAGTGTTAAAAAACAGGGTAAAGTCGTATTTCACAGGCTCCCATGATGGGAAAACCCAGCGCCTCGTCGGGGAAATCGTGGATTTTGAATACATTATTACTTCATCCAACCTTGAGGCGTTAATTCTGGAAATGAATCTAATCAAAAAATACGAGCCGAAATATAATGTGCTGCTAAAAGACGATAAGTCATATCCTTATATCAAAATCACAAAAGAAGAACACCCTCGTTTAATTACAACGAGAAAAATAAAAAAAGACGGGGCTAAGTATTTTGGGCCATATCCGAATGCCGGGGCAGCCAACGAAACAAAAAAACTTCTCGACAGGCTTTATCCTATGAGGAAATGCCGAACGATGCCGGACAGAGTCTGTCTTTACTATCATATAGGGCAGTGTCTGGCTCCGTGCGAGTTTGAAGTCTCTAAAGAAACCAACCAGAAAATGGTGCAGGATATTGCGAAGTTTTTGAACAACGGCCATCAGCTGGTAAAAGAAGACCTGCGTGCAAAAATGCATACGGCTTCTGATGAGTTGAATTTTGAAAGAGCCAAAGAGCTCCGTGATCAGATTCATCATATTGACTCGGTAATGGAAAAACAAAAAATGAACATTAACGATACAGTAAATCGCGATATTTTTGCTTATTCTGTGGATAAAGGCTGGATGTGCGTACAGGTTTTCTTTATCAGAAGCGGTAAGATGATTGAACGCGATGTATCGGTCTTTCCTTATTACCAGGAACCGGAGGAGGATTTTCTGACGTTTCTGGGACAGTTTTATCTTCGGGAAGATCATCTGAAGCCTAAAGAAGTATTCATTCCAATGGGTATCAACCAGGAAATGGCCGCCCAGCTGCTGGAGATAAAAGTAATACAGCCTGCCAGAGGAAAGAAGAAAGAGCTGGTAGAGCTGGCCGAACGCAATGCAGCCCACGCTTTAAAGGAGCGCTTCTCCCTTATTGAGCGGGATGAAGCAAGGACGGTAAAAGCGGTGGAAGAGCTGGCGGAAGCTATGCAGATTGATATGCCGCACCGGATAGAATCCTTTGATAACTCCAACATACAAGGAACTGACCCAGTTGCTGCGATGGTAACGTTTATGGACGGGAAGCCTTTTAAGAAAGATTACCGTAAATATAAAGTGAGAAGCGTTACTGGACCGGACGATTACGCCTCCATGAAAGAAGTTATACGCCGGAGGTATACAAGACTGCTGAAAGAAGGCCAGGCACTCCCGGACTTGATTCTGGTGGATGGCGGCAAAGGCCAGCTGAGTGCTGCGTTAAGCGTCATAGAAGATGAACTTGGCATGAATGTGCCGGTAGCGGGTATGGCGAAGAACGATAAACACAATACGTCCGAACTCATTATGGGTGATCCTCCTGTAGTCGTGCCGTTAAAACGAAACAGCTCTTCTTTTTACCTTCTCCAGCGCATTCAGGACGAAGTGCACCGCTTTGCGATAACGTTTCACCGGCAGACGAGAGGGAAAACGATGTTTTCTTCTGTACTGGATGATATCCCAGGGGTGGGGGAAAAACGCAAGCGGGCTCTGTTAAAGCATTTTGGTTCCATGAAAAACATGAAAGCGGCAACGGTGGATGACTTTAGAGCCATAGCTATTCCGGACAGTGTCTCAAGAGAACTGCTGAAACGGCTTCATGAGGCACCGGCTCCCAAATAAATAAAAGGAACTGCTACATGTTTGTCTGCGGCAGTTCCTTTTTATTGTGCTACTCTTTATCCCAGCGGACAGAAAAGGTGTAGTCTTCTTTTTTCTCATTCAGGTACGTTTCCGCCGCTGTTTGTTTAAGCGTGGATAACTGCTCAGCGAGAAATCCTGCTTCCAGGAGAAAGGAATATGTATCATGGGTTGGCTTGAGCTTTAACTGCAGTTCGCGTTTTTTTTCGTTAATAATCTGCAGGTCTCCCCAATAAGCTTTGTTAAAAAATTCCAAAATTTCTTCTACTGAAGCGCAGGGGTATTTCCGTGCAAGGGACTTACCGGCCCAGTATAATATTTCAGGCTCATCATGCCCAAGTAGTTCCGGCAGAAGCGTTTCTCTGAGAAGGGCGTAGCCAAATGAAGGGGACGTGCTGTTAGTGTCTGACATAAAAGCCTCCTTTTCTGTCTTTATTATACAGGCTTCCTGCTGAAATCTCTATAGATTATAAAAAGCATAAATGATATACTGATGTCCGAAATCCAGCGGAGGTTGAGGCATGAAAAAATTTACGAACGCATTTATGACGCCTTTTAGAATGATTATTTTTTCATATATTGTATCCATGCTTCTATTCAGCGTTTTGCTGTGGCTTCCTGTTTCCCATAAGCCCGGCATCGAGGTTGGTTATCTGGATTCACTATTTACTTCCGTTTCGGCAGTAAGCGTAACCGGGCTGACCGTTATTAATGTTTCTGAAACGCTGAGCTATACGGGGGTTTTTTTCCTGGCACTGGCCATGCAGGTAGGAGGCATTGGTATTATGTCCCTGGGCACATTTGTGTGGTTGCTTCTGGGCAGAAAAATTAATTTATCTCAACGGCTTCTTATTATGGTCGATCAGAATCAATACCAGTTTTCCGGTATGGTAAAGTTAATGAGAAACATACTCCTCCTGGCGCTGGCTATTGAAGCGGTGGGGGCTCTTATTCTTGGTACTTATTATATACAATATTTCGACTCGGTCGGCCAGGCTTATTACCAGGGAGCGTTTGGTGCTTTAACTGCATTTACAAACGCGGGATTTGACGTGACCGGCCAATCGCTGATTCCGTTTGCGGATGATTATTACGTCCAGCTGATTGTTGTGCTGCTTATCTTTGCAGGAGCGATTGGATTTCCTGTATTAATGGAGATCAGGGAATATTTTTCTTCCAACAGCAAGGACTTTCGTTTCAGCCTGTTCACAAAGGTAACAGTAACGACTTATTTTCTCGTTTTTGCCATAGGTGTGATCGGTATTCTGCTGCTGGAAGCGAACGTTTACTATCAGGGAATGGCCTGGCATCAGCAGGTGTCATCGGCGATCTTTCATTCAGCCAGTGCCCGGAGTGCGGGACTGTCCACGATGGATGTGTCGGCCTACTCGCTGCCTACGCTGTTGTTTGTATCTTCCTTAATGATTATTGGAGCAAGCCCGTCAAGCGTGGGCGGCGGTCTGAGAACCACAACGCTGGCTGTCATGTTTTTAACGATCCGCAGCTTTGCGCTGGGGAAGGAAGAAGTAAAAGTGTTCGGCCGGCAGATTCACCCGGAAGATAAACAAAAAGCGTTCATCGTTTTGTCATTTTTTCTTGTGGGTGTATTTGCGGCAGTCCTATGTATTAGTGCGCTGGAACAGAACAATACGAACGTGGAGCTCATTGATATTATCTTCGAAGTGAGTTCCGCATTCGGAACATGCGGCTTAACAACAGGCATTACAGATGATTTATCAAGGCCGAGCCAGCTCGTGCTGATGGTATTAATGTTTGTCGGCCGGGTGGGGATTTTAGCCTTCCTGCTGTCGGTAAAAAGAAAAGAAACGAAGTCTTATTATAAATATCCAACAGAACGTATTATTATTGGCTAATAAAAACAAAAACAGCCTCTTTTCCCTGGAAAAACCGTTTAGGGGAAGGAGGTTTTTGTATATTTTGTTTATAAAGGCATGTATCCGTTTTCTTGACTCACTGGAAAAGTGGGAGTACAATAAATGTGTTGAAGTACAATGCGCGCTGTGATTACGAAAAACGTAAATAATGGATAAATTATTATATATCCTGCACCGCTTTCGTTTTTCTAAATGGCAACGAACTTGAAAATGACCGTTTTGTTTTTGTTCCATTACATAAGGTGACAACCAAACAGCTTTGTACATGGGCTGTTTTATTTTGTGGGGCATTTTCTATTCGGTTTGAAAGGGATGGTGAAAAAGCAGAAGGTGCATCAAGAATCACCAACAAAAATGGAATAATTTTAGGAGGATATTTGCATGGCTGAAAACCGTGAATTTTTTAACCGCAGACTTCATTCTTTACTTGGAGTCATTCCCATTGGGATATTTCTAATCCAGCACTTTATCGTAAACCATTTTGCTACCCGGGGGGCCGAGGCGTTTAACCAGGCCGCTCATTTTATGGAACAGCTTCCATTCCGCTATTTTTTAGAAATATTTATTATCTTTCTTCCCATTCTGTTTCATGCTATCTACGGTCTGTTTATCGTATTCCAGGGGAAGGCAAACACAAGACGCTTTGGATACTACCGTAACTGGATGTTTCTGCTTCAGCGCATTACCGGTGTGTTTCTGCTTATCTTTATCACCTGGCACGTATGGGAAACCAGAATTGCTGCAATGTTTGGTCAGACGGTAGATTATGATATGATGGCATCAATACTAAGTAACCCGTTCATGCTTGTTTTCTATATTCTTGGGGTCGTAGCAGCTACGTTCCACTTTTCTAATGGTTTATGGTCGTTTATGGTTACCTGGGGCATTACCGTGACACCACGCTCCCAGCAGATCTCCACTTATGCAACAATTGGACTGTTCGTTGTATTAACCATCATTGGACTAAGATCCATTTTTGCATTTGTATAAGTCCTTAGACTGTCAATTAATTAAGGAGAGGGTCAATTATGAGTAATGGCAAAATCATCGTAGTCGGTGGAGGCCTGGCCGGCCTGATGGCAACAATTAAATCAGCAGAAGCAGGCATTCAAGTAGATTTATTTTCCATTGTTCCCGTAAAAAGATCGCACTCTGTTTGTGCACAGGGCGGAATCAACGGCGCTGTTAACACAAAAGGAGAAGGCGATTCCACATGGGAGCACTTTGACGATACAGTATACGGCGGCGACTTCCTTGCCAACCAGCCTCCCGTTAAAGCAATGACGGAAGCAGCTCCGGGAATCATCCACTTGATGGACCGCATGGGCGTTATGTTTAACCGGACAGCAGAAGGGCTGCTTGACTTTAGAAGATTCGGCGGCACGCAGTACCACCGCACAGCATTTGCAGGAGCAACGACGGGACAGCAGCTTTTGTACGCGCTTGACGAGCAGGTAAGACGCTACGAAGCAGCTGGACTTGTTAATAAATACGAGGGCTGGGAATTTCTTTCTGCGGTTCTTGATGATGAAGGCGCCTGTAGAGGGGTAACCGTACAGAATCTGAGCTCCCACGATGTGGAGACGTTCCGTGGAGATGCGGTTATCATGGCTACCGGCGGACCGGGAATTATGTTCGGAAAGTCTACGAACTCTATGATTAACACAGGCTATGCAGCAGCAGCTCTTTATGAGCAGGGCGTCTATTACGCCAATGGGGAGTTTATTCAAATTCACCCTACAGCTATTCCCGGTGATGACAAGCTCCGTTTAATGAGTGAGTCTGCCCGCGGAGAAGGCGGACGTGTATGGACTTATAAAGATGGCAAACCATGGTATTTCCTTGAAGAAAAATACCCGGCGTACGGAAATCTCGTACCACGTGACATTGCTACCCGTGAAATTTTTGACGTCTGCGTGGAGCAGAAGCTCGGTATTAACGGCGAAAACATGGTATACCTTGACTTATCCCATAAAGATCCAAAAGAACTCGATGTTAAGCTTGGCGGGATTATGGAAATCTACGAAAAGTTTATGGGTGATGACCCCCGTAAAGTACCAATGAAGATTTTCCCTGCTGTTCATTATTCCATGGGCGGCATGTGGGTCGACTATGACCAGATGACCAATATCCCAGGCCTGTTCGCTGCCGGCGAATGTGATTATTCCCAGCACGGCGGAAACCGCTTAGGTGCTAATTCGCTGCTGTCCGCTATTTACGGCGGGATGGTTGCAGGTCCTAAAGCAGTGGAATATATGAACGGACTGGAGAAATCTGCTGAAGACATGAGCAGTGAAATCTTTGACCGTTCCAAGCAGAAAGAAGTAGATGAGTTTGAGAAAATTATGAACATGGATGGCAAAGAAAATGCCTATGTGATTCATAAAGAGCTTGGCGAATGGATGACGGACAATGTAACCGTTGTACGTGATAACGAAAAGCTTCTCAAAACAGACGAAAAAATTCAGGAACTTCTGGACCGCTGGGAAAACATTAACATTAATGATACGTCCAGATGGAGCAACCAGGCAGCATCTTTCACACGTCAGTTAAAAGGAATGCTGAACCTGTCCAGAGTTGTTACGATGGGGGCCTATCATAGAAATGAAAGCCGCGGCGCTCATTATAAGCCGGAATTCCCGGATCGTAATGACGAAGAGTTTTTGAAAACAACGAAAGCGAAATACAACCCTGCGAAAAAGGGACCTGAATTTGAATATGAGGAAGTCGATGTATCTCTTATTAAGCCTCGTAAACGCGACTATTCCCAGAAAAAAGCAGGTAAAAAGGAAGGGGCCGGAAGTTAATGAGTGAAAAGACCGAAAACAAAGTAATCCGGTTTGTTGTGACTAGACAAGAAGGACCGGATGAACCTTCATATAAGCAGGAATTTGAAATTCCCTACCGCCAGAACATGAATGTTATTTCGGCACTTATGGAAATCCGTCGAAACCCGGTAGATGCCCAGGGCAATCCAACGTCTGCTGTTATCTGGGACATGAACTGCCTGGAGGAAGTCTGCGGAGCATGTTCAATGGTAATCAACGGCAAGCCGCGTCAGTCCTGTACAGCGCTTGTTGATCAGCTGGAACAGCCGATTCGTCTGGAGCCAATGAAAACATTTCCTGTAGTACGTGATCTTCATATTGACCGTTCAAGAATGTTTGACTCGCTTAAAAAGGTAAAAGCATGGATTCCGATTGACGGAACATACGACCTTGGACCAGGACCTAGAATGGCAGAGAATAAGCGTCAGTGGGCCTATGAGCTCTCCAAGTGTATGACGTGCGGTGTCTGCCTTGAAGCCTGCCCGAACGTGAATGACAATTCCGACTTTATCGGACCGGCTGCTCTTTCCCAGGTGAGATTGTTTAACGCCCACCCAACGGGAGAAATGAATAAAGAAGAACGTTTAAAGGAACTAATGGGAGATGGAGGCATTTCAAGCTGCAGTAACTCGCAGAACTGTGTGCAATCATGCCCAAAAGGTATTCCTCTTACGACTTCCATTGCCGCGCTGAACAGAGACACAAACATTCAGTCGTTTAAAAGCTTTTTCGGCAGTGATAAATAATGTTTGAAATTCGGCCGGTGCAGGTATAACCTGCACCGGCTTTTCTTATACTAAACAGAACAGCTGTGTACAGAAAAGGAGCATATATATGGGTACCCCTTCTTATATTGAAGATTGGACAAAATGGGAGAAAGACTTCTCCTTCTATAATGAAACAACAGTGAGGTTTTCCGAAACAGATGCGTTTGGGCATCTAAACAATACCAATGCATTTGTCTACTTTGAAAACGTTCGGCTGGCATTTTTTAAAAAGGTCGGATTAATGCAGCAGTGGCTCGCACCGGATTCAGAAAAAATGATTGTCGTAGCGGATATGCACTGTGATTATATAAAACAAATTTACTTTGATGAAGCACTGGAAGTATATATGAAGATAGCGCGGATCGGTAACAGCTCCGCAGATGTGCATTACCTGGTAAAGAACACGGACGGGGAGAAATGCTTAACCGGACGCGGAGCCGTCGTTCAAATATCCAAAGAAACGGGCTCATCTCTTCCATGGAGTGAGGAAGATAAAGAACGAATGAACAGCCTTCAGTGAACGAAATTGCTATTTCATTTGTTTTGCAACAAGTTGCTTGTCTATAGAAATGACAAGTGTTAAAATAGTCGTTGGATAAATATTCGCTCACTATGCCGGCAGATAAACGTGTAACTGATTAGATCAGGCATGAGTAGGGAAAAGCTGATAGATACTTTTGTATTATCTGCAGAATACAGAGGGGTTTTCAGCTGTATATACTCATGCTTTTTTTAATCACTGGATGTTTGGCTGCCGGCATTTCATGAACAAACTATTTATCTTTTACTTGACCATTACGGTCAATACTTAGTATGTTTATGAAAGCGATATAAATGAAAGTAAAGAAAAGGGGAATTTGACATGAAAGAAAAAACATTCAATATTACGAACGATACTGGGATCCACGCACGCCCTGCTACACAACTGGTAAATAAAGCGGGCCAATTTTCCTCTGATATTACACTAGAGTATAACGGCAAGTCCGTAAACCTAAAGTCTATTATGGGAGTTATGTCTCTTGGAGTAGGCAAAGGTGCAGAAGTAACAATCAAAGCTGACGGATCTGACGAAGACGAAGCAATGAATGCTATTGAAGAAGTAGTAAAGGAAGGGCTTGGGGAGTAATGCCACAGAGCCTGACAGGAATTGCCGCTTCTAAAGGCATCGCAATGGCACCGGCTTTCATTTTGGAACAGCCTGATATGGATATTCAAAAAAAGACCGTGTCCGACGTTGAAGAGGAAACAGCCCGCTATAAGAAAGCAGTAGCGACTGCGAAAGAAGAACTTACGGTAATTAAAGATAAAACGCTTAAAGAAATGGGCGAAGATAAAGCAGAGATTTTTTCTGCCCATCTGCTTGTTTTAGAAGATCCTGAACTGCTTGATGCCGTCGAAGCAAAAATCAAAGAAGGCATTAACGCGGAATTTGCAATGAAAGAAGTATCTGATATGTACGTTTCCATGTTCGAAAGCATGGATAATGAGTACATGAAAGAGCGTGCTGCAGATATTAAAGACGTATCAAAGCGTGTGCTTCTTCATCTGCTGGGACTGGAAAATACAAACCTTGCTGAAATCAATGAAGAAACAGTAGTCATTGCGGAAGACTTAACTCCTTCTGATACAGCACAGCTTAACTTAGCCTATATTAAAGGATTTGCCACAGATATCGGAGGCAGGACTTCCCATTCTGCTATTATGGCAAGATCAATGGAAGTGGCTGCTGTTGTTGGGACAAAAGAAGCTACCGCCTCTATTAAAACCGGCGACTTTGTCATTATTGATGGGTTGGAAGGCGCTGTCCTTGTTAATCCTGATGAAAAAACAATCTCTGAGTATAAAGAGAAAAAAGAAGCTTTTGCCCGCCAAAAAGAAGAATGGGCAAAGCTTGTTAATGAAACCTCTGTTACAAAAGATGATCATCATGTAGAACTTGCTGCCAATATCGGTACGCCTCAGGATATGGAAGGAGTTCTGGCCAACGGAGCAGAAGGCATCGGCCTCTACCGTACAGAATTTCTTTATATGGGACGTAATGAACTGCCTACGGAAGAAGAGCAGTTTGATGCGTATAAGACTGTTCTGGAAAAAATGAACGGCAAACGCGTAGTTATCCGCACGCTTGATATCGGAGGAGACAAAGAGCTTCCATATCTGGATCTGCCTAAAGAAATGAATCCATTTCTAGGTTTCCGTGCCATCCGCCTTTGTCTTGAAAAAACAGACATGTTCAAAACGCAGCTGAGAGCTCTACTCCGTGCAAGTGCCTACGGGCAGCTTAGTATTATGTTTCCTATGGTAGCTGCTATTGAAGAGGTCAGACAGGCTAAAGCTCTTCTTCAGGAAGTGAAAGAAGAACTGACGGCTTCCGGTACAGAAGTAAGTGATGCGATTGAAGTCGGCATTATGGTGGAAATTCCATCTACTGCCGCAGCGGCGGAAATCTTTGCCAAAGAAGTAGATTTCTTCAGCATCGGTACTAACGATTTGATTCAGTATACGATGGCTGCAGACCGAATGAGCGAAAAAGTGGCTCACTTATACCAGCCATATCATCCGGCTATACTAAGACTTGTCAAAAATGTTATTGATGCTGCTCATAAAGAAGGCAAATGGGCCGGCATGTGTGGAGAAATGGCTGGAGAAGCAACAGCTGTTCCGCTATTGCTCGGTCTTGGACTGGACGAATTCAGTATGAGTGCGACATCTGTCCTGCCTGCAAGAAGCCAGATCCGTCAGCTTTCCAAGAAAGATACAGAATCATTAGTAGAAGAAGCGATGACGCTGTCTACTTCTGAAGAAATTGCTGAGCTGGTTCAAAAGCGTGGATTTATTACAGAAAAGATGTAATGAAAAGCTGCCTCTTCCCGGGGGCAGCTTTTTTTGTATGTGAAAAGCAGAGGAGGGGAATCATCCGCTCGATTTTGTTTCATACGACTTGCAATAAAGAGCGAAACAAGCGAAAATATACAGAGACCCGAAAGGAAGGGAGGAAAACAGTGGTGAATCGACAGCAAGTGTCTCAAATAGAAAAGTCGCTTCGGCATGTTTCCTATATCGTAAAGCAGAAGGGAAGAGAAATTCTAAACGAGTTTCCTATTACCCCACCGCAGTTTGTTGCTTTACAATGGCTGCAGGAAGAGGGAGATATGACGATCGGCGAACTTTCCCAGCGTATGTATCTGGCCTGCAGCACTACAACGGATTTGATCGACCGGATGGAAAAAAATGAGCTCGTAGAACGTGTGAAAGATGAAAAAGACCGCCGCGTCGTACGAATTCATCTTTTAGAAAAAGGAACAGTCATCATTAAAGATGTTATTAATGAACGGCAGATATATTTAGAAGGCGTTTTATCAGAAATGTCAGCGGAAGAAGTGAGCTCTATTGAACAAGGTATGGCAGCTCTGCAGGGGAAAATGAACCAGTTGAAAGATACAACAGAAAATGAAACAGCCGATACAAAATAGATAAGCATACCTTTAATAGAAAACGAGGGAAAAGCGTGGAAAGACCGATAGGAGTCATTGATTCGGGGCTGGGAGGCCTCACAGTAGCAAAAGAAATTTCAAGACAGCTTCCAAAGGAGAGGATGGTATACATAGGGGATACCGCCAGATGCCCATATGGACCACGTCCTGTTGAAGAAGTCAGGGCATTTACGTGGGAAATGATCGACCGCCTGCTTGAAGAAGACATAAAAATGCTTATTATTGCCTGTAATACAGCCACTGCAGTCGTACTGGAGGAAGTGAAAGAATCGCTTTCCATTCCAGTGATTGGAGTTGTCCAGCCAGGGGCTATTTCAGCATTAAAAGTAACCGAAAATAATCATGTAGCAGTTATCGGTACAGCAGGTACAATCGCAAGCGGGGCTTATATCGAAGCGCTGCATACGATTAATGCCAACGTAAAGGTGGACAGCCTTTCCTGTCCCCCGTTCGTCCCGTTAGTGGAAAATGGCTTTACGGAAAAAAAAGAAGCTGTTGAAGTCATAACGAATACGCTTCAGCCGCTCTTATCTTCTTCTTTTGACACGATGATTCTTGGATGCACCCACTACCCTCTGCTGCAGGAACTGATTCAGGAAGTAGTAGGAGAACATATTTCGCTGATCAGCTCCGGGGATGAAACGGCCAGAGAAGTCAGCACCATCCTTCATTACAATAACGATTTAGCCATGGAAGAAGCACTTAAAGAAAATATATACTACACTACAGGTCCGGCGGAATCGTTTAAAGATATGGCAGAAGAATGGCTGCAAAATGATGAACTGGCCGTGTATTCAATACAATTAAGCAAAACAAGCGCACAAAAATAGAGAGCAGCAAAAGGGGAAAGAGTATGTACCGTATTGACCAGAGACAAGAAAATGAATTAAGACCCGTAACGATAGAAACAGATTATTTGATGCATCCGGAAGGTTCAGTGCTGATTACAGTCGGTGACACAAAAGTGATTTGTACGGCAAGTATCGAAGACAGGGTTCCTCCTTTTCTAAGAAATTCAGGCAAAGGCTGGATTGCTGCAGAGTATTCGATGCTTCCAAGAGCGACAGCAAAAAGAAACATCAGAGAAGCAGCAAAAGGGAAGTTGACCGGCAGAACGATGGAAATCCAGCGTTTGATCGGAAGGTCGCTCCGCTCTGTTGTCGATTTAAGTGTACTGGGCGAACGGACTATCTGGATAGACTGTGATGTCATTCAGGCAGACGGGGGCACAAGAACCGCTTCCATAACGGGTGCCTATGTAGCGATGGTGATGGCGCTGCAGGGTCATGTAAAGAAAAAGAAAATCAAGTCTCTGCCAATAACAAACTACCTCTGTGCCGTATCGATTGGCATTGATAAAGAAGAGCAGGCTCTGCTGGATCTTTGCTACGAAGAAGATGCAGCGGCTTTAGTAGATATGAATGTTGTCATGACTGGAGATCAGAAGCTTGTCGAACTGCAGGGGACCGGAGAAGAAGCAACGTATTCCAGAACACAGCTGAATACGATGCTTGATCTTGCTGAAAAGGGTGCGGAAGAACTTTTTGTTGTCCAGGCAGAAGCACTAAAGGGCATCCTGCCTTTCCAAAAAGAAGAAACAAAGGAAGTATAAAATGAATACACTTATTATTGCTACGAAAAATAAAGGGAAAATTGCTGAATTTAATAATATGCTGCAGGACCGATGGAAAGTAAAATCTCTTCTGGATTATGACACAGCGGATATCCCTGAAAATGGAATAACGTTTGAAGAAAATGCCTCGGCAAAAGCAGAGGCAGTTGCTTCCATGTTCGGCTGTATGGCAGCAGCGGACGATTCGGGTTTGGAAGTGGATATTCTTAATCAGGAGCCGGGCGTATATTCCGCCCGGTATGCAGGTCCGCAGAAAAGCGATGAGGATAATATAAATAAATTGCTTCAGGAGCTGAGCGGCGTGCCGGAGGAAAAACGAACAGCTCGTTTTGTCTGTGTCATAGCAGTGGCGGTTCCAGGAAAAGAAACAGTAACGTTTAGAGGGACGTGTGAAGGCGTTATTCATTCCGTAAAAGAGGGCGGCAATGGATTTGGCTACGACCCTGTATTTTTCCTCCCGTCCTATAACAAAACGATGGCCGAGTTATCCGGCATCGAAAAAAACAAAATCAGTCACCGCGGCAAGGCAGTAAGGCTTGCAGTAGATTATATTTCCAACACAATGAATGAATAAAGGCGGGTACGAAATGAAAGCATTAATCGTAAGTGACACACACGGCAGCAAAAAAGAGCTGCAGCGGGTATTGAAACGGCACAAACAGGAAGTCCACGCCATTATTCACTGTGGAGACTCCGAATTGACCAGGGATGACAATATTCTCTCAGACATTCATATTGTTGAAGGGAACGTGGATATGCCCGGTCAATTTCCTACGGAAGTGGCAGTAGAAGTAGATGGCATCACCATATATGCTGCACATGGGCATCTGCTGAACGTAAAAAGCGACATCGGGCCTATAGCGAGAGAAGCAGAAAAAAAGGGCGCCAGCCTGGTCTGCAGCGGCCACAGTCATATCGCAGCTGTTGAAGTGTATCAGAACCGTCTGTTTGTTAATCCAGGCAGTTTGTTAATGCCGAGAACGAGGATGGAAAAAACATATGCAGTAGTAGAATTTTCCACACCAGCGGAAGCAGACGTCCGATTTTATGAAGAACATTCCGGAAAAGAAGTAGAAGAGCTGTCCGGGCATTTTTTTCTTTAAGAAAGAAATGCCGGCACTTCGCTGTGTTCAAATGCTTCTGCAGAAGGGCTGCGCTGGTCAAATTAGTTAAATGGTGCCAAAGTTTCTCAGCAAACCGCATTGACTTTATCGTGAAGATATATTAATATAAATCTTGTCGTGAAAAACGGCAGAACATAAGATGTCTCAGTAGCTCAGCAGGATAGAGCAACGCCCTTCTAAGGCGTCGGTCGCAGGTTCGAATCCTGCCTGGGACACCAATACAACCATTCCAAAACAGCATCTATGCAGATGCTGTTTTTTTGTATGTAAATAGAAAAAAACGGCAGAATCGATACTGGGGTGCTTAGATGTTTCTGTTAAAAAGAAAAGTAATATGAATCGTCAAAATATTTCCGGAAAACGGTTGACCCTTTGGGCTAATCGGAGTAATATGGATTTCAACGCACTGTTTGTATACAGGGGAAATACATTTGGCTTTTCCGTGCGTACAAACACAGGATAGAACCGTCTAAGATGTAACTTGAAAGCAAAGTCCTGATGGTTCCTTATATTCAGTTCAAACATCAGGAGTGGTTAAAGATGAAAGATCAGTGGATTTATTTAAGCGGTGAATTTGTAAGAAAAGAAGATGCCAAAATTTCTGTCTATGACCATGGGTTTCTTTACGGTGACGGTGTATTTGAAGGCATCAGGGTTTATAGTGGAAATGTATACAAACTTGAGGAACATCTAACAAGACTGTATAATTCGGCTAAATCCATTATGCTCACCATCCCTCATTCTTCAGAAGAAATGACGGAGATTATTTTGGAAACCCTTCGGAAAAACGACCTTCAGGATGCGTATATAAGACTCGTAGTATCCAGAGGAGTCGGAAACTTAGGGCTTGATCCTGCATCATGTTCTTCTCCGCAGATTATAGCTATTGCAGAAGAACTCGCTATTTATCCTAAAGAGTTTTATGAAAACGGGCTTGATATTGTAACAGTTGCCACCCGGAGAAACAGCCCGGATGTGCTGAGTCCGAAAGTGAAATCGCTCAATTATTTAAATAATATACTCGTTAAAATAGAAGCAGGACTTGCCGGAGTAAGCGAAGCTCTTATGCTTAACAGCGAAGGGTATGTAGCTGAAGGCTCTGCCGATAATATTTTTATTATTAGAAATAACGTCCTTTATACGCCTCCAGGATACATTGGCGCGTTAGAAGGAATCACCAGAGCAGCAATTATGGAATTATCTGAAGAATTAGGTTATACTCTTAAAGAAGAACCTTTTACGAGGCATGATGTGTATACAGCAGATGAGGTATTCCTCACTGGAACAGCTGCAGAAGTTATCGCAGTGGTGAAAGTGGACGGCCGGATAATCGGCGATGGAACACCGGGTCATCACACAAAAGTGCTGTTGGAAGGCTTCCGACAAAAAGTAGTACAAGACGGAGTGAAAATATACTCTGCCAATGAAGTGAAAGCTTAATAACTCTATATAGAAATGCGTTGAGAAGGACAACTAGTTGTCAGACCGACTTACTACAGAGAACCGTTGAACGCTGAGAAACGGTGTAACCGCTGATAATGAACTCCCCTTTGAGCGCCTGGATGAACGTTTATACTATTAATCCAGGCCGTGTGAAGCACACACTTCACATGTTATCAAATGAATGATCCGTAAGGATCATCGCTGAGGCGGTAAAGATTTACCGCAAAATAAGGGTGGTACCGTGAAAAGAATCTTTTCGCCCCTTTAGCCTATATAACTATAGGCTGATTGGAGTGGAGAGATTTTTTTGTGTATAAAAATACCGGGTGAGAAAGCGATAGGCTAATAAGGAGGGCTAGCAGTGAATACAAAAGTTAAAGAAGAAGACGGTCGTGAATTGAAAGTCGAGAATCAGCAGATGTCAGGGTCCAGCATGCTGATTCAAGCATTAGCAAGAGAAAAAGTAGATGTGATTTTCGGATATCCCGGCGGAGCTATTCTTCCGACGTACGACGAGATCTACCGGACGGGTATCAGACACATTCTTGCCAGACATGAGCAGGGGGCCATTCACGCTGCCGAAGGGTACGCAAGAGTGTCCGGAAAGCCCGGCGTATGCGTCGTTACTTCCGGACCGGGAGCAACAAACGTCATTACCGGTATTGCAGATGCCATGATTGATTCGCTTCCGCTTGTTGTTATTACAGGTCAGGTGGCAACATCGGTTATTGGTACCGATGCTTTTCAAGAGGCAGATATTATCGGAGTAACCATGCCGATTACGAAACACAATTTCCAGGTAAGAAATGTTGATGACCTTCCAAATATTATTAAAGAATCTTTTCACATTGCTACCTCCGGCCGCCCGGGTCCTGTACTAATCGATCTTCCAAAAGATGTTTCCATAGCGATTGGTGAGTTTAACTACGACGAACCGCTTGATCTTCCAGGCTATCAGCCGACAAGAATTCCAAACAGGCTGCAAATTCGGAAGTTAGCTGAAGCGGTAGCGCAGGCTAAAAAGCCGGTCATTTTGACAGGAGCTGGTATCCTTCATGCCGGCGGTTCGGAAGAAGTGCTTGAATTCGCAGAGAATCAGCAGATACCAGTAGCGAGTACGCTGCTTGGACTGGGAGCGTTCCCTGGCGATCATGAACAATTTCTCGGGATGGGCGGTATGCATGGCACGTACTCAGCCAATATGGCGCTTCATGAAGCTGACCTGTTAATCAACATTGGTGCCAGGTTCGACGACAGGCTTACCGGCAGGCTCGATGCCTTTGCCCCATACGCGACGATCGCTCACATTGATATCGATCCTGCTGAAATCGGAAAAAACGTGGAAACGCATATTCCTATTGTAGGAGATGCGAAAGAAGCGATGCGTATGCTTAATCAAGAAGCCAAGACCAACTGTGAATGCGGTGAGTGGAAAGAAACGATTAAAGAATGGAAAGCGGAATATCCGCTCTGGTACAAAGAAGACAATGAACTGTTAAAGCCGCAGCGGCTGATTGAAATGATTTATGAAGAAACGAATGGCGATGCCATTATTACAACAGACGTAGGACAGCACCAGATGTGGTCTGCACAGTTCTATAAATTCCCTAAGCCAAATCAGTGGGTCACTTCCGGAGGTCTCGGTACGATGGGATTTGGTTTCCCGGCAGCTATCGGAGCCCAGTTTGCGGAACCAGATAAAACGGTCGTTGCCGTAGTTGGGGATGCCGGTTTTCAAATGACCGCTCAGGAGCTTTCTATCCTGCAGGAATTAAATCTTCCTGTAAAGATTATCATTGTTAACAACGCGTCTCTTGGAATGGTGAGACAGTGGCAGCAGCTTTTCTACGAAGAGCGCTACTCCAACTCTCTTTTCCCTATTCAGCCGGATTTTGTCAAGCTAGCGGATGCCTACAATGTGAAGGGATGGAAAATTGAAGATCCCGCTGAAATGCAGGATATTTTAAAAGAAGCTATCGCCTACGACGGTCCGGTTCTGCTGGACTGCAGAGTCCATAAAGTAGAAAACGTGTATCCGATGATTGCTCCAGGAAAAGGCCACCACGAAATGGAGGGAATCAAGCCATGAGAAAAACAATCGTTGCTACCGTAAACAATACATCTGGAGTAATGAACCGAATTACGGGACTGTTTGCCCGGCGTAATTTCAACATTGAAAGTATTACTGTCGGAATGACAGAAAATCCAAGGGTATCCCGGATGACTTTTGTAATGAATGTGGACGATCAGCGGGGCCTCGACCAGGTTATTAAACAACTTAATAAGCAAGTCGATGTGCTGAAAGTAAGAGATCTTACCGATGAAGCGATTGTTGCCAGAGAGCTTGCCTTAATCAAGGTACTCTCTCCGCCGCAGCAGCGTGGAGAATTAACAGATCTTATTCAGCCGTTCCGCGCCTCGATTATTGATGTGAGCCGCGAAAGCATAACCATTCAGGTTACCGGCGATAACGACAAGGTAGAAGCACTAATTGATTTAGTGAAACCTTATGGAATTAAAGAATTAGCAAGAACCGGGATTACCGCCTTTAAGCGAGATACAAAAAAAGGCGTTATAGATAGTCCAAAGTATTCTGTTATCAACTAAAAAAATTGCAAACACTAAAGGAGAGAATGTAAAAATGGCTAAAGTATTTTATAACGGGGATGTAAATGAAGGGGTACTTCAGAATAAGACAGTAGCAGTAGTAGGTTATGGTTCACAAGGACATGCACACGCACAAAACCTTCGTGAGAGCGGTGTAGATGTCGTAATCGGCCTGCGCCAGGGAAAATCCTGGGATAAAGCGAAAGAAGACGGGTTTACTGTCCTTTCTGTAAAAGAAGCTTCCGAGAAAGCGGATGTTATCATGATCCTTCTTCCGGATGAATACCAGCCAACTATCTATAAAAATGAAATTGAACCACAGCTTAAAGAAGGCAAGGCGCTTGTATTCGCGCACGGTTTTAACATTCACTTTAACCAGATCGTTCCACCGTCAAACGTGGATGTGTTTATGGTAGCACCTAAAGGACCGGGCCACATTGTCCGCCGCACATACGAAGATGGAGCAGGCGTTCCTGCATTAATCGCTGTGTATCAGGATGCAACAGGATCTGCAAAAGATACAGCACTTGCTTATGCAAAACAGATCGGTTCTGCAAGAGCAGGCGTTTTGGAAACAACGTTCCAGGAAGAAACAGAAACAGATTTATTCGGTGAACAGGCTGTTCTTTGCGGAGGAACTTCTGCATTGGTAAAAGCTGGTTTTGAAACACTTGTTGAAGCTGGATACCAGCCTGAGGTAGCTTACTTCGAATGCCTGCATGAGCTGAAGCTTATCGTTGACTTAATGTATGAAGGCGGTTTGGCCGGAATGCGTTACTCTATCTCTGATACAGCCCAGTGGGGAGATTTTCAGGCAGGGCCTCGTATCGTAACAGAAGATACAAAGCAGGCTATGCGTGACGTTCTTACCGATATTCAAACAGGCCGTTTCGCTAAAGGATGGATCCTTGAAAATCAGGCAAACCGTCCAGAATTTAATGCTACAAACGATAGAGAAAACAACCATTTGATTGAAGAAGTCGGCAAGGAACTCCGCGGTATGATGCCGTTTGTGAACAAACAATCTAAAGGAGTGGTGGGCAGTGCGAAAAATTAACGTCTTTGACACGACGCTGCGAGATGGAGAACAATCGCCGGGCGTGAACTTGAATTTTGAAGAAAAAATGCAGATAGCCACCCAGCTCGAAAGACTTGGTGTGGATATTATGGAAGCCGGTTTTCCCGGCGCTTCCGAAGGCGACTTCAAATCGGTTCAAGCCATTGCTAATACGATTAAAAACAGTTCAGTAACCGGACTCTCCAGATCCATCAAAAAAGAAATTGATACGTCGTGGGAAGCGTTAAAAGGAGGAGCGGAGCCAAGAATTCATTTATTCTTGGCGACCTCGCCTATTCATATGGAGCATAAGCTCCGCATGAGCCCCCAGCAGGTAATAGACACTGCTGTAGATTCTGTTAAGTATGCAAAAGAACGATTTGCAAAAGTACAGTGGTCTGCAGAGGATGCCTGCCGCTCGGACATTCACTTTCTTGCAGAAATTATTGAACAGGTAATTGATGCTGGCGCAGAAGTAATTAACCTGCCGGATACGGTCGGCTATATTACGCCAAAAGAAATTCATGAAATGTTCAGCTATTTGAAAAAAACAGTGCCCAATATTGATAAAGCAAACCTTTCCGCCCATTGTCACGATGATCTTGGATTAGCTGTAGCTAACTCTCTTGCTGCCATTGAAGCCGGTGCAGACCAGGTGGAATGCACAATCAATGGTATCGGCGAGCGGGCCGGTAATGCTTCTTTAGAAGAAATTGCCGTGGCGCTGCGCATCCGCCAGGATTACTACAATGCAGAAACAGGATTGACGCTCAAAGAAATCAAGCGGACCAGTACGATTGTCAGCTCCTTAACCGGTATGGCAGTTCCAAACAACAAAGCAGTTGTAGGGGACAATGCCTTCGCCCACGAGGCGGGCATCCACCAGGACGGTGTCCTGAAGGAAAAAACAACGTATGAAATTATCACTCCTGAACTCGTTGGCGTCCATGCCAACCGGATGGTTCTGGGCAAACACTCAGGCCGCCATGCATTCAAAGAAAAAATCCGTGATCTTGGTTACAACACAAGTGAAGACGAGTTAAATAAAGTGTTTAAAGCATTCAAATCGTTAGCAGATAAGAAAAAAGAAATCACGGACGAAGATATTTTCGCCTTGATGACTGAAGAAAAAGCCGGCGAAGCAGTAAAGTATTATGAAGTCGAAACGCTTCAGGTGAACTATGGAACAAACAATATTCCAACGTCTACCGTCACAATGAAAATACCTGACGGCTCCATAGTGGAGGAAGCGGCTACCGGATCCGGAAGCGTCGAAGCGCTGTACAATACGCTTGAGCGTGTTATTGGCAAGAAGATTGATCTTAAAGACTACCGGATCCAGTCTATCACCGGAGGCAGGGACGCGTTGGCAGAGGTGTTTGTCCGTGTCGAATTTGATGGGGAAGAAACGACTGGAAGAGGTACAGCCAACGACGTTCTTGAAGCTTCTGCAAAAGCTTATATTAATGCAGTGAATAGAATTATGAATCGTTCAAGCCGGGATAAAACGAAAATGGAAACCATCCACGTTTAACGGCTGTCACTAAGGAGAGAGCCTGTTTATGAAAAGAAATATTACCGTACTCCCCGGCGACGGCATCGGCATGGAAGTCGTGCAGTCGGCTGTGGAAGTGCTTGAAACGATCGGAACGATGTATGATCATGATTTCGCCTTTTCCTATGCTGATATTGGAGGAAGCGCTGTTGATAAGCACAGCGATCCGCTGCCTGCTTCCACTATTGAATCCTGCAAAGCAGGAGACGCGGTTCTTCTTGGAGCAGTAGGAGGACCAAAGTGGGATCATTTAAGCGGGGATATGCGTCCGGAAAAAGGCCTTCTCCGCATCCGTAAAGAGCTTGACCTGTTTGCGAATCTGCGGCCGGTTACCGGATTTGACAGCCTTTCAGATTCCTCCACCCTTCGTAAAGAAGTGATTACCGGAATAGATTTAATGATCGTACGCGAGCTTACAGGCGGTCTGTACTTTGGAGAACCGCGGGAACGCCGTGAAGAAAATGGGGAAACCATAGCGGTGGATTCGTTAATTTACAGCCGTTCGGAGATAGAAAGAATAATCCGCAAAGGATTTGAGCTTGCTCAGGTCCGAAGCAGGAAATTAACTTCTGTTGATAAAGCGAATGTACTGGAAACAAGCAGACTCTGGAGAGAAATTGCAGAGGAAATCAGTGCAGACTATCCCGATGTTACGCTTGAGCATATGCTCGTGGATAACGCCGCGATGCAGCTGATCAGAGATCCACAGTATTTTGATGTGATTGTTACGGAAAATCTGTTTGGAGATATATTAAGCGATGAAGCTTCTATGCTTACGGGTTCTCTTGGAATGCTTCCTTCTGCCAGCCTGAGTGCAGAAGGACCGGGATTGTATGAGCCTGTTCACGGCTCTGCACCGGATATTGCAGGCCAGGGCAAAGCTAATCCGCTGGCGGCAATTTCGTCTGCTTCCATGATGCTTAAATATGCATTTGGAATGATAGATGAAGCCCAGGCAGTTGATAAAGCGATAGATCATGTACTCAATCAAGGCTTTCGTACTGGTGATATTGCCAGAGAAGGCGAAGTGGTAACTACGACTTCGGAAATGACGCAGAAAGTTATTGAAGCGCTGCGTTCTAAATTATAAAAAGATAGAGAGGGTGTAGTTCGATGCAGCCAAAAACGATAATAGAGAAAATTTGGGATAAGCACGCAGTGATGTCCGAAAAAGGTAAACCGAACCTTATGTTTATTGACTTGCACATGGTTCATGAAGTAACGTCACCCCAGGCTTTTGAAGGACTTCGTTTAGCTGGTCGAAAAGTACGCCGTCCTGATCTGACATTTGCTACAATGGATCATAATGTACCGACCCAGAATCGAATGTCCATTACAGATTCAATTGCTAAAAAGCAGATTGAAACACTGGCCAATAACTGCGAAGAGTTCGGTATTGATATTGCTGACCTAAACAGCCCGAACAACGGAATTGTTCATATCATCGGACCGCAGATGGGATTGACTCAGCCTGGGAAAACGATTGTATGCGGAGACAGCCATACCTCCACCCACGGAGCATTCGGTGCCCTTGCATTTGGAATTGGCACGAGCGAAGTTGAGCACGTGCTTGCCACCCAGACCATTTGGCAGTCCAAGCCAAAGACGATGGAAGTACGCGTGAACGGTCGATTAAACCCCGGCGCGACGGCAAAAGATATTATTTTAAGTATCATTGCAAAGCACGGAGTGGATTTTGGCACCGGACATGTTCTGGAATTTACCGGCGAAGCGATTCGCGGGTTAACGATGGAAGAGCGCATGACTATCTGCAATATGTCGATTGAAGCTGGTGCAAAAGCAGGCTTAATTAGTCCGGACCAGGTAACCATTGATTATTTAAAAGGCCGTGAAAAAGTGCCGTCCGGAGAGGCTTTTGAAAGGCTTGCCGAGGAATGGAGAGAAACTGCTTCCGACGAAGGGGCTGTGTATGATGCCACCGTGGAAATGAACAGTGAAGAAATTGAACCTATGGTGACATGGGGCACAAACCCTTCACAAGGTATTGGTATTCACAAGCAGATTCCAGATCCTGCCAAAGCCGAATCCGATCATGACCGCAGAGCCATTCAGCAGTCGCTTGATTATATGGATTTGAAGCCCGGTATGAAAATGACTGAAGTAGAAATACAGCACGTCTTTATTGGTTCCTGTACCAATGCAAGAATCAGCGATTTAAGAGCTGCTGCGAAAGTGGCGGAAGGCAGAAAAGTAGCGGACGGAGTCCGTGCTCTTGTTGTTCCCGGTTCTCAGGCTGTGAAGAAGCAGGCGGAATCAGAAGGATTGGATAAAGCATTCCTGGATGCCGGATTTGAATGGAGAGAGTCAGGATGCAGCATGTGTTTGAGCATGAATCCAGATTTTGTGCCGGAAGGAGAACGCTGTGCTTCCACGTCCAACCGTAACTTTGAAGGACGTCAGGGGAAAGGTGCCAGAACGCATCTGGTCAGCCCGGCGATGGCAGCCGCGGCAGCGGTAGCCGGCAGGTTCGTGGATATCCGTGACTTAAAAAAACCATCACTTCAATAAAGGAGGGAAAATAAAAATGGAACCAATTATTGTGCATGAGGGTAATACAGCTGTTCTGCCGCGTGTAAACGTCGATACAGACCAGATTATTCCAAAACAGTTTCTAAAAAGAGTAGAACGCACGGGATTTGGGCAGTTTTTGTTTTTTGACTGGCGGTTTTTATCCGATGGAACGCCGGATCCCTCTTTTGAATTGAATAAGCCCGAAGCAAAAGAAGCAAGTGTTCTGCTGGCAGACCACAACTTTGGCTGCGGTTCTTCAAGAGAACATGCACCTTGGGCTCTGCAGGATTATGGCTTTCGTGTTATTATTGCACCGAGCTTTGCAGATATTTTCTACAATAACTGTTTCAAAAATGGAATACTAACGATCAGGCTTCCTGAGAAACAGGTTTACGAACTAATGGAAAATGGGAAAGATGAATATTATAAACTCAAAGTAGATCTTGAGCATCAAACGATTCAAGACAGCAAAGGTTTTGAAGCTGGTTTTGAAATAGATCCATACTGGAAGGAAATGCTTCTTAAAGGCTGGGACGAAATCAGCCTGACACTTCAGTATGCAGATCAAATTGATGCTTATGAAAAACGAAGAGGGGTATAAGCGGCGGCCTACAAGGCCGTCTTCCTTTTTGTGTGTTGACTGCAGGGTGTTATGATTTTCAGGTAGTGACCGATAGAAGAGAGAAGGGAGGGGAAATGAGTGGATTTATCCAAAAAAAAAGGAAATATCGTTCCGTTCCCGGGGACTGTAGATAAATTAATTACAAACGGACTGTACGCATTGAAACAAACTGACAAGTCAAAAGCAGAGTCATTTTTTCAGGAAGCGTTAATGCACGAACCTGAGCATGAAGAAGCCGCCTACGGACTGCTGCTTGCGTATGCCGAAACCAATCAGTTGACAAAAGCCCGGCTGCTCGCTGAAGAAATGATGAAAAAAGACAGTGGAGATTATTATGAAATTCTTCAGGTGTATGTTTCTGTTCTGGCACAGCTGGAGCAGTACGAAGAAGTGATCAGAACGTTGGAAGCAGTCATGACTGAAGAAAATATTCCGCCGAAATTAAGAAAAGAACTTGAATACCTGCTGACTGTTTCCAAAAATATGCAGAGGACTATTATTGAAACAGAAGAAGAGAGCCGCCTTCCCATTACATACGAAGCTGATGAGCCGGACTGGGTGCCATTGCTTAGAAGTGGATCTCCTGAAGAAAAAATGGCTGTCCTCCAGGAATTAAAACAGCATCGTTCGCTGAAGTCTCTTCCGTACATACAGACTCTGTTGACGAGCGAGCACACTTCCCCTCTTTTAAAGAGTTTTCTTGTACTGCTTTTGAAAGATTGGGAAGTGGAGAGAACCATTGCGGTAAATAAATTAAAGCGGCAGGGGGAATTTTCTCCGGAAACACTGCCGGATATTAATAACAGCACTTCTTATTTAGAGGCTGCAGCCGCCCTGGAGCAGGTTATCGGAGATAAAGATCCAACGCTGATGCAGCATATTATCCATCTGCTTCAGCAGATGCTGCTGTATTACTATCCCTTTCCTCCATCCGTGCAGATTCCGGCTCTTTCTGCTATGCTTCACTATGAGGCAGCCGTGCAGTCCGGGTATGATATGCAAGTGGAAGCTATCTGCCAAAGCTACGATGTCAGCGTCCATGATTTCCAGGCCGTGCATCGGGATTACGAAAGAATTCAAAAGCAGTTAACGACGATATAAGAGCCTTAAAGGCGGAATTGGCTTTTATGATTGAAATGACTAAGTGATATGTTATAATATAGTGGTTGTCAAAAACGGATATATAAGAATGTTGGAGGGACAAATAAATGAGTGTCAATTGGGAAAAATTAGAAGGAAATCAAGGAGTACTAACAATCGATGTAGCGTCGGATAAATTTGACGAAGCATTGGATCAGGCTTTTACAAAAGTAAGAAAACAGGTGAACGTTCCTGGCTTTAGAAAAGGGAAAATTCCCCGCAAAATATTTGAACAGCGTTTCGGCGTTGAATCGTTATACCAGGATGCATTGGATATCGTTCTACCTGATGCCTATGCTTCTGCAGTAGACGAAGCAGGCATTGAGCCAGTCGACAGACCGGAAATTGATGTAGACCAGGTAGAGCAGGGCAAAGATGTTATTTTCAAAGCTACTGTTACCGTGAAGCCGGAAGTAAAGCTTGGCACATACAAAGGACTTGAAGTTGAAAAGTTTGATGTAGACGTTACAGAAGAAGAAGTACAGGCTGAACTTGATCAGCTTCGTGAAAAGCAGGCAGATCTTGCTGTAGTTGAAAACGGAGAAGTACAGGAAGGCGATACAGCTATCCTTGATTTCGAAGGATTTGTAGATGGAGAGCCATTTGAAGGCGGCCAGGCAGAAAATCATTCGCTTGAAATTGGTTCCGGCCAGTTTATTCCTGGATTTGAAGAGCAGTTAATCGGATTGAAGTCAGGTACAGAGCAGGATGTGGAAGTTACATTCCCTGAAGAGTACCACGCAGAAGACCTTGCTGGAAAAAAAGCAGTCTTTAAAGTGAAGCTTCACGACATTAAGCGTAAAGAGCTTCCTGAACTTGACGATGACTTTGCTAAAGATCTGGAAGAGCACGAAGCAGAAACAATAGATGAACTAAAAAGCAGCGTAAAGCATAAGCTTGAGCATGATAAAGCGCACTCAAAAGAGCATCATGATAGAGATACAGTAGTAGAGCTTGCTGCTGAGAACGCCTCTATTGATATCCCAGAAGCAATGGTTGGTACAGAAGCAGACCGTATGCTTCAGGAATTCAGTCAGCGCCTTCAATCTCAGGGTATGTCCATGGACATGTACTACCAGGTAACAGGATCTGATGAAGAAGGTATGAAAGAACAGTTTAAAGAAGAAGCTGAAAAGCGTGTGAAAATGAACCTTACGCTTGAAGCGGTAGCCGATGAAGAGAAGCTCGAAGCATCTGAGGAAGATGTAGAAGCAGAACTTGATAAGATGGCTGAAATGTACAAGCGTTCTAAAGATGAAATTAGAAATCTTCTTGCCATGCAGGGCGGAGACGACGCTATTAAAGGTGATCTTCGTATTCAAAAGGCAATTGACTTCCTCGTTGAACACAGTGTAGCTGTGGAAAAACAGGAAGAAGAAGCGCCTAAAGCTGAAGAAGCAGAAGAGAAAGAATAATAAAGAAATGCTGTCCTGTAAGTATCGATTACTTTCAGGGCAGTTTTCTACATAAGTCCTAAAAAAGAGATACACATAGAAAAACGTATTGTTTTATATTCATGCTCATTTTATGATACAATGCAGTCCATGAGATAAATTCATAAATTAGCCATAAATCAAAGATAAATGGCAGCTGACAGATAAGCTGCTCTCTTTTATGACTAACATATAGTAAGTATAATAATGAGCTTTAAAAACATGTAAGGGGTGAACGAATTGTTTAAATTCAATGAAGAAAAAGGCCAGCTTAAATGCTCCTTTTGCGGAAAAACACAGGACCAGGTCAGAAAGCTTGTAGCAGGCCCTGGGGTTTATATATGCGATGAGTGCATTGAACTTTGTACGGAAATTGTAGAAGAAGAACTAGGTACGGATGAGGAAGTGGAGTTTGAAGAAATTCCTAAGCCTTCTGAAATAAATGAAATTCTGGATGATTATGTTATTGGACAGGAACGAGCCAAACGTTCGCTCTCTGTAGCTGTATACAATCATTACAAACGGGTGAACTCTGTTAAGAAAACCGACGATGTAGAGCTTGCGAAAAGTAACATCTGCCTAATCGGTCCTACAGGAAGCGGTAAAACCCTTCTTGCGCAGACGCTTGCCAGAGTATTGAATGTTCCATTTGCAATTGCAGATGCGACTTCGCTGACAGAAGCCGGTTATGTAGGGGAAGATGTGGAAAACATTCTTCTTAAATTAATCCAGGCAGCAGATTATGATGTAGAAAAAGCCGAAAAAGGTATTATTTACATCGATGAAATCGATAAAGTAGCCAGAAAATCTGAAAATCCATCTATTACAAGAGACGTTTCAGGTGAAGGGGTGCAGCAGGCTCTTCTAAAGATTTTGGAAGGCACTACAGCAAGTGTACCTCCACAGGGCGGACGCAAGCATCCGCACCAGGAATTTATCCAGATCGATACAAGCAACGTATTGTTTATCTGTGGTGGTGCTTTTGACGGTATCGACCAGATCGTTAAACAGCGTTTAGGTAAAAAAGTAATCGGCTTTGGTTCTGATTCAGAGAAAGAAGAGCTTGCAAAAGAAGAGTATATGAGCAGAATTCTTCCGGAAGATTTGTTAAGATACGGTCTTATTCCGGAATTCATTGGACGTCTTCCGGTTATTTCCAGCCTTTCTACATTGGATGAGCAGGCGCTGATTGAAATTTTGACACAGCCTAAGAATGCGCTTGTGAAACAATTCCAGAAGCTTCTTGAACTTGACGATGTAGAACTTGAATTTACCGATGACGCTCTTCGGGAAATTTCGATTAAAGCAATCGAAAGAAAAACCGGAGCCCGCGGACTTCGTTCTATTATAGAAGGTATTATGCTGGACGTTATGTATGATCTTCCTTCTAAAGAAGAAGTGGTCAAGTGTGAAATTACAGCTGAATGTGTAACGGGTGATGCTACGCCGATCTTAAAAACAAAAGACGGCGAAATAGTTCCCCTCAAAGGTGAACCAAAAGAAAGCGCGTAATACTACAAATGAAAGGTAAACCGCTTTGGGTTTTAGTGAATCCCAAAGCGGTTTTTCCTATATAAAGCCAAATTCTATAAATGAAAGCATTCTTCCTCGTAGCACTATGTACATTAGACAACAATGCAGGAGTGGGATAAAATATAAGTAGTGTGCATATACTGCAGCAGGATCTGTATCCCGCTGTTTCATTACATAGAATGACAGGCATATATAGAGATCGAGACCGGAGGTGCTGACAGTTGACAGAATCAAACAATAGAACGATACCGCTTTTACCGCTCAGGGGACTTCTTGTTTTCCCAACCATGGTGCTTCATCTGGATGTGGGAAGAGACAAGTCTGTCCAGGCACTAGAGCAGGCTATGGTGGAAGACAGCGAAATATTACTCACAAGCCAGGTGGATTTATCAGTGGATGAACCGGGAGCAGAGGACATGTATCAGGTAGGTACAATGGCCAAAGTGAAGCAGATGCTGAAACTTCCAAACGGCACGATCCGCGTATTAGTGGAAGGGCTGGAACGGGCGAAAATTGAACGATTTACACAAAAAGAAGAATACTTTCAGGTGGAAATGTCCATCCTGTCCAATGTAGAAGAAAGCAATCCATCCGAAGAGCTCGCGTTGATGCGTAACGCTCTTGAGCAATTTGAAGAATATATCCGTTTATCCAAAAAAGTATCCAAAGAAACCCTGCAATCCGTGCAGGACATTGCGGAACCGGGCAGGTTTGCGGACATTGTCAGTTCCCACCTCCCACTGAAAGTTGCTGAAAAACAGGAGCTGCTGGAGACGGTTTCTGTTAAAAAGAGGCTGCAGCGTATTCTGGATATACTAAACAATGAAAAAGAAGTTCTCGGCCTGGAGCAGAAAATCGGCCAGACGGTAAAAAAATCAATGGAAAAAACGCAGAAAGAATACTACCTGCGCGAACAAATGAAAGCTATTCAAAAAGAATTGGGCGACAAAGACGGCAAAGACGGAGAGGTTGGAGAACTTCGGGAAAAAATCGAACAATCCGATATGCCGGAGCAAGTACTCGCAAAAGCCTATAAAGAGTTGGACCGCTACGAAAAGATGCCGTCCACGGCTGCGGAAAGCTCTGTTATCCGCACTTATATCGAATGGCTGACTTCGATTCCATGGAAAGAAGAAACGACGGACCGTTTGGATGTTAATCATGCCCAGGAAATTCTTGACGAGGACCATTACGGTTTGGAGAAAGTAAAAGAACGGGTGCTTGAACATTTAGCTGTGCAGGAGCTTACCAACTCGCTGAAAGGGCCTATTCTCTGCCTCAGCGGCCCGCCGGGTGTCGGAAAGACATCGTTAGCTAAATCGATTGCCCGTGCACTCGAACGCAAGTTTGTCCGTATGTCCCTTGGCGGTGTCCGCGATGAAGCGGAAATCAGAGGCCACAGGCGTACGTATGTAGGAGCAATGCCGGGCCGTATCATCCAGGGGATGAACAAAGCAGGCTCTACCAACCCCGTGTTCCTATTGGATGAGATTGATAAAATGGCCAGTGATTTCAGAGGAGATCCGTCTTCAGCGATGCTTGAAGTGCTGGATCCTGAACAAAACAATTCATTCAGCGATCATTATATTGAAGAAACGTATGACCTTTCCAAAGTACTGTTCATTACGACAGCCAATAATATTTCCGCTATTCCGGGACCTCTTTTGGACCGCATGGAAATTATTCCGATTGCAGGCTACACCGAGCTTGAAAAAGAGCGGATTGCGATTGATTATTTATTTCCCAAGCAGCTGGAAGCTCACGGCCTGACGAAAAGCAAACTGCAGATTAAAGATGAATCGATGATGAAATTAATCAGGTACTATACAAGAGAAGCAGGAGTCCGCAGCCTGGAACGAGAAATAGCCAAAGTATGCCGGAAAGCTGCAAAGAAAATAGTAGCAGGCGAGAAAAAGCGTGTCGTTGTCACAGAAAAAACGATTGAAGAAATGCTCGGCCGTCCTAAATTCCGATACGGCCAGGCGGAGCTTGAAAACCAGGTAGGAACAGCAATGGGACTTGCTTACACTACTGCCGGAGGTACCGTTTTATCGATCGAAGTGTCGCTTGCAAAAGGAAAGGGCGAGCTAAGCCTGACCGGAAAGCTTGGAGACGTGATGAAGGAATCGGCACGTGCTGCTTTCAGCTATACGAGAGCAAACGCCGAGCGCCTGGGTATCTCTCCTGATTTTTACAAGCAGTACGATATTCATATTCACGTGCCCGAAGGTGCTACGCCAAAAGACGGCCCGTCGGCAGGGATTACGATCGCAACTGCTTTAATATCTGCTTTTACCGGCAAGCCGGTTAAAAAAGAAGTCGGCATGACCGGAGAAATTACGCTGAGAGGCAGAGTTCTTCCAATCGGCGGCCTCAAAGAAAAAGCAATGAGCGCCCATCGTGCCGGATTAACAACTATCATTATTCCAAAGGATAATGAAAAGGATTTGGAAGACATACCGGAGAGCGTGAGACAAGGGCTTACCTTTATACCGGTAGCCCAGTTAGATGAAGTATTAGAACATGCGTTGGAGGAAAAAGAATGAAAGCCAATCAAGCAGAGCTTGTGATTAGTGCAGTAGCAGAAGAACAGTATCCCGCAATGGATCTTCCGGAGATTGCAATGGCCGGAAGGTCCAATGTAGGGAAATCTTCTTTTATCAATACCTTGCTTAACAGAAAAAACCTGGCCAGAACCTCGTCCAAGCCGGGAAAAACACGGACGCTTAATTTTTATTTGATCAACGAAATACTGATGCTCGTAGACGTGCCGGGATATGGTTACGCAAAAGTCTCCAAGACAGAACGAGCAGCATGGGGAAAAATGATTGAAACGTATTTAGGAGAACGCGACCAGCTTTGCGGGGTTACGCTTATTTTAGATGTACGGCATGCGCCGAGCAGTGAAGATGTAAGAATGTATCAGTATTTAAAGCATTTCGAGCTTCCTGTAGTTATCATAGCTACAAAAGCAGATAAAGTAACAAAAAATAAACGCCCCAAACATGTGAAACAGATAAAAGATACGCTGGGACTGCATAAAGAGGATTCAGTCGTATTATTTTCCTCGGAAACCGGTCAGGGTAAAGAAGAAGCCTGGGGCGCTATTAACAGACTTAGAGCAAAATAAGGCTGGAGCGAGATGTCGTTTGCTGTTCACATTTCTTTTTTTCGTTTATAATAAATCATGTTATAATAGAATTATTCTAAATAAGAAAAACGTTCAGCTTCTTTAATATGAACGAAAAAAATGGTATAACTATAAGAGTATGAAAGCGTATGTAAAAAAGTAAAATGTTACGGCATACTTACATTCTCTGTGAAATAGTGCAGCTTATTTATTAGGGGTGAACAATACATGCATATTCTCGTTGCAGGATTAGATTATAAAACAACCCCTGTTGAGATCAGGGAACAGCTTGCTTTCCAGGATGGAATGCTGCCGGAAGCTCTCCAAAGCCTGAGTGGAATGAAGAGTATTCTGGAATGTACGATTATTTCCACCTGTAACCGCACGGAAGTATACGCTGTTGTTGATCAGCTTCACACAGGGCGTCATTATATTAAACAATTTCTTTCCCAATGGTTCGATCTTCCAAAAGAAGAGTTCGGCCCTTATTTAACGATTCGTGAAAATGATGCTGCTATTCAGCATCTATTTAAGGTGGCAACTGGTCTCGATTCGATGATTCTAGGAGAGACGCAGATTCTCGGCCAGGTGAAGAACAGCTTTTTCACTGCCCAGGATGCAGGAGCTACGGGAACTATTTTTAACGAATTATTTAAACAGGCTATTACATTTGCCAAAAAAGCCCACAATGAAACGGAAATCAATGATAATGCCGTTTCGGTAAGCTATGCAGCCGTTGAGCTGGGCCATAAAATATTTGGGGATTTCTCGAATAAACATGTCCTGATTCTCGGTGCAGGCAAAATGAGTGAACTGACGGCCCGCCATTTGTATTCAAGCGGCGCGGCGGAAGTGACCGTTTTAAACCGGACGTATTCAAAAGCAGCCGAGCTGGCCGACCGTATTTTCGGCCGGGCGCTGGGGATGGATCATCTTCAGCAGACGCTTGAAAACGCAGATATCGTCATTTCTTCCACTGGTTCAAAAGAATATGTGATCGATCGCAAAATGATGGAAACGGCTCTGAAAAAGAGAAAAGGACGCCCTCTGTTTATGATCGATATCGCTGTTCCAAGAGACCTCGATCCGGAGTTAAACGATCTGGACAATATTTTCCTTTATGATATAGACGACCTTCAGGGAATTGTGGAGTCCAATCTTTCAGAAAGGAAAGTCGCAGCAGCTAAAATAGAAGAGATGATGAAAGGGCAGCTGCTCCAGTTTAAAGACTGGGTGGAGACGCTTGGCGTCGTGCCTATCATTTCAGCTCTGCGCAGCAAGGCCGTGTCTATACAGGCGGACACGATGGACAGCATCGAGCGGAAGCTTCCTGACTTAACAGACAGAGAACGTAAAATTCTGCGTAAACACACAAAAAGCATCGTGAATCAAATGCTTCGTGATCCTATTATGCGTGCAAAAGAATTGGCCGCTGAACCGGATGCAGAGCAGTCTCTGGCTTTATTTACAGAGATTTTTGCCCTCGAAGAGGAAATCGCTTCTGCTAAAGAAACAGAAACGAGCCGACAGAACCATAACATGCAGATAGAAGAAGATAGAAAAATAGCATCAAAAAAGCCGGCTTTGCTTCCTTACGCTTATGCTAAGGATGTTACTCTCCGAGTATGAGAGGAGTTTTCGTAGATGGTTGCTGCAGCTAATATTATTTATGTCGTGACCATTGTTCTATATAGTTTGAGCCTGCTTGGCTACTTTTTTGATTTTCTGCAGACGAACCGGAAGGCAAACCGAGCTGCCTTCTGGCTTCTCACTGTGGTCTGGCTGCTGCAGACCTCATTTTTTATTATAAGAGCTGTGCAATACGATAGACTTCCCGTTATTACACCCTTTGAAGGGTTATTTTTTTATGCATGGCTTTTAGTAACTTTTTCCTTAATCATCAATCGGCTGTTTCGAGTCGATTTCCTCGTTTTTTTTGCCAACGTTATTGGTTTTGTGATGCTTGCTTTCAGCTTGTTTGCACCCGACGGTGATATACCTAATGAGTTAAATGAGCTCCTTATTTCAGAGCTGTTGATTATACACGTGACGTTAATCATTATTTCCTATGCTGCCTTTACGCTCGGCTTTGCTTTTTCGAGCCTTTATCTGCTGCAGCATAAGCTCTTGAAAAGAAAGCAGTGGGGAAATCGGCTTCTCCGGCTTGAGAATCTGCCTAAAATGGAAACTCTTACTTTTTACTCCACTGTAGCCGGGGTGCCGTTATTAATGATTGGCATCATTTTAGGATTCATCTGGGCAAGCATTCAATTTCAAACCCTGCCGTGGATGGATGCTAAAGTGATTGCTTCCACTGTACTGCTTTTAGTGTACAGCTGGTATTTATATCTTTGGGCTGTTAAGGACCGAAGGGGTTATAATATGGCAGTGTTAAATATTATTGGATTTTTACTGCTGTTAACCAACTATTTTCTTTCAAGTGAACTGACCGAATTTCATATGTGGTATTTATAAAATAGGAAAATACTATAGACGATGTGGAGGATGACATGAGAAAAATTATTGTAGGCACAAGAAAAAGCAATCTCGCGATAAAGCAGGCAGAGTGGGTCATTGATGCCTTAAAACGTGCTGGTGCACCATATGAATTTGAAATGAAAAAAATTGTAACAAAAGGCGATAAGATTCTGGATGTAACCCTTTCAAAAGTAGGGGGCAAAGGCCTTTTTGTAAAAGAGATTGAGCAGGCAATGACGGACGGGGAAATTGATTTTGCCGTACACAGCATGAAAGACATGCCGGGAGAGCTCCAGGAGCAGTTCACGCTCGGAGCTATTACCAACCGGGTGGACCCAAGAGACGTATATATTGCCAACGACCATGTTCCTTTTTCTGAGCTTCCGGCAGGAGCCGTTGTGGGCACAAGCAGCCTCCGCCGCTCCTCCCAGATCCTGGCAAAACGTCCCGATTTAAAAATTCAGTGGATCCGTGGAAATATTGAAACGAGACTCCGTAAACTCAGGGAAGAAAATTATGATGCGATTATTCTGGCAGCAGCCGGCCTGGAACGAATGGGCTGGGATCCGGAAATGGTGACAGAGTTTCTTGATCCGGATATCTGCCTGCCGGCAGTCGGACAGGGAGCGCTCGGTATCGAGTGTCGTGCTGATGATGACGAGGTTATTTCCCTTCTGCAAAGCATCCATGAAATCGAAGTAGCCCAGAGGGTACGTGCAGAAAGAGCCTTTCTGCAGGCAGTAGAAGGCGGATGTTCTGTACCGATAGCAGGTTATGCAACGATGGAAAAAGAACAGATTTACCTCACCGCTCTAGTAGGAACACCTGATGGCAGAATCATTCTCCAGGAAAAAAGAGAAGGCACGGATCCGGAGAAAATCGGCAGGGAAGCTGCAGAAACGCTCCTGGCCCGAGGAGCCAAAGATATACTCGATGATGTGAGAGCAGAGCTGGATAATCAGTGAGTCTTTCCTTAAATGGAAGCCGGGTTCTGATAACAAGACCTTCTCATCAAAGCGATCTGCTGGCGCACCCTATCGAAAGCAGTGGAGGCAGACCGGTTATTATTCCGCTTATTGAAGTGGCACGGCTGCCTTTTTCCGAAGAAGATCTGGAAAAAATAAAAACCATTCATACGTACGAATGGTTTGTTTTTACGAGTGTAAATGCGGTACATTATTTTATGGAAGCACTGAAAGAGCATGATCAGTTTTTTCCTGACCATGTTAAAATAGCGGCCGTTGGTTCTAAAACCGCACGTGCTCTTACAGACGCTGGAGTCTCTGTAGAGATGATACCGCAGGCGTATACCGCTGAATCTTTGGTGGAGGCATTGTCTCCTGTAATAAAAAGCGGAAGCCGCATTCTTTTTCCGAAGAGCCGTATCAGCCGTGACACGATTACAGCACGACTTCACTCTGAAGAGAAGCTCATTGATACGATTGATGTGTATACGACACAGCCGGTAACGGCTAATATAGATAGACTGCGCGATGCTTTTCTGCACAATAAGATAGACTTTATTACATTTACGAGCCCATCGGCCGTCAGAGCATGTATGGAGGGGGTACGTCTGCTTCCTGCTGAGCACTGGTGTGATATTCCGGTCCTCTCCATAGGACCGGTTACGACCCGGGAAGCAGAGCGGCATAGATTTAAGCATATACACACGGCAGATCCACATACGATTGAAGGAATGATGGAACTGCTTTTGAAACTTTCGAAGGAGGATTTTGATGAGTGATATACAGTTTCGGAGACACCGTCGTCTCCGCTCGACACCGGGAATTCGCAAAATGGTGCGGGAAAATGAAGTAAAAAAAGAAGATTTGATTTTTCCTATTTTTGTCGTGGAAGGGGAAAAAGTAAAAAATGAAGTACCTTCCATGCCGGGCATTTATCAGGTGTCTCTTGATATTCTGGTTCAGGAGACAAATAAACTGGAACGCCATGGTGTTCCGGCTGTCATGGTATTTGGCCTTCCCGATCACAAAGATGAGTATGGATCGCAGGCGTACGCTGCAGAAGGTATTGTACAGCGTGCAATCAGGGTCATTAAAGAAAACAATCCCTCATTAACTGTGATAGCGGATACGTGTTTATGCCAGTACACGGATCATGGGCACTGCGGTCTGATTAAAGACGGGGAAATTCTTAACGATGATTCCCTGAAACTGTTGACCGAAACAGCAGTTTCCCAGGCAAAAGCCGGAGCGGATATTATTGCTCCCTCCAACATGATGGACGGATTTACAGCGGCGATCCGTCGCGGCCTCGATGTAGCAGGATTCGTGCATACGCCAATTATGTCATATTCCGTTAAGTACGCTTCTGCTTTTTATGGTCCTTTCCGGGATGCTGCCCACAGCACGCCTTCCTTCGGGGATCGGAAAACCTATCAGATGGATCCGGCAAACCGTGAAGAAGCACTGCGGGAAGCCCGTTCCGACGTAGAAGAGGGTGCTGATTTTCTGATTGTAAAGCCGGCACTTTCCTATCTTGATATCATGAGAGAAGTGAAAGATGCCACCGGTTATCCTGTAGTAGCCTACAACGTATCCGGGGAGTTTGCGATGCTTAAAGCTGCAGCCCAAAACGGATGGATTGATGAAAAAGCAGTAGTGATGGAAAAGCTTGTCAGCATGAAACGGGCGGGCGCTGACCTGATTGTTACGTATTTTGCATTAGACGTGGCAAAATGGATTGATGAAGAACTGTATTAGAAGTTACTGCCTGACTGCCTTGCAGCAGGCAGTTTTTCCTTATTAAAGAAAGGTCGCAGGTGAAAGCGGCATTTGTTATCCTGAAAGTAGATTATAAAAAGGGAAGTGACAGCGATGAAATCCTATGAAAAATCCACAGCTGCTTTTGAAAAAGCAAAACCGTTAATGCCGGGCGGTGTAAACAGTCCTGTTCGTACATACAATTCGGTGGGACATCCTGCCGTGTACATGCAGAGCGGAAAAGGTTCCAAAATAACCGACCTGGATGGAAATGAATACATCGACTATGTTTTGTCATGGGGCCCGCTTATTTTAGGCCATGCCCAGGATCATGTCGTGGAGCAGTTAAAGGCAGTAACCGAAAAAGGAACAAGCTTTGGTGCGTCTCACGTGATGGAAATTAAACTTGCCGAGCTCGTTATTGATAGAGTGCCTTCTATCGAAGTCGTTCGAATGGTTAATTCCGGCACGGAAGCAACAATGAGTGCTCTCCGCCTGGCCCGCGGTTTTACCGGACGTGACAAGATTCTTAAAATGGAAGGCTGTTACCATGGGCACGGAGACTCTTTATTAATTAAAGCCGGTTCCGGTGTTGCTACGCTTGGCCTTCCGGATAGTCCCGGTGTTCCGGAATCGGTTGCCTCCAATACGTTGACCGTGCCGTACAATGATCTGGACAGTCTGCAAAAAGCATTCGACGAATACGGGGATGAAATTGCTGCCGTTATATTGGAACCGGTCACAGGCAATATGGGTGTGGTGCTTCCGGAAGAAGGATTTTTGGAAGGCGTCAGAGACATTACGAACCAACATGGCAGCCTGCTGATCTTCGATGAAGTAATGACAGGCTTCAGAGTCGGCTATCACTGCGCTCAGGGTGTTTATAACGTAACGCCTGACATAACGTGTCTTGGGAAAGTTATTGGCGGAGGACTGCCTGTAGCAGCTTACGGCGGCAGGCGCGATATTATGGAACAGATAGCGCCGAGCGGCCCGATTTATCAGGCTGGTACCCTGTCAGGAAATCCGCTTGCGATGACAGCCGGATTTGAAACGTTAAACCAGCTGAAGCCGGAAGACTACGAGACGTTTGACCGTCTTGGTACACTTCTGGCCGACGGCCTGCATGAAGCGGCCCAAAAGCATGGTATTCCTCATCATATTAACAAAGCAGGATCAATGGTTGGCTTCTTTTTCACAGATGAAAAAGTCGTTGATTTTAAAACGGCCAAAACGTCGGACCTGGAAATGTTTGCGGCATACTTTAGAGAAATGATGGCCCAGGGTGTTTCCCTTCCTCCTTCTCAATTTGAAGGGATGTTTCTTTCTACTGCCCATACAGAAGAAGATATTGAAAACACGGTAAAAGCCGCCGAAAAAGCTTTTTCCGTGATTAAAAAATAAAAGTAATTTGCATTGACTGACAGGCAGGGCTCTGCTTAAAATAGAAGCATACCAAACAGCATAAATAAGAAAGCATAGATAGGGAAGAGTACGGATGACGCGCTTGTACAGAGAGAAGGCAGCCCAGCTGAAAGGCCTTTCCTGTGCGGATCCCGAAGGTCGCCCCGGAGCTTTTCCTCTGAAATGAAGTAGGAGGAGACGGCAGGTACCGTTATACCTAAGTGTGTGACGCTGGCAGACAGCGGCACAAATAAAGGTGGTACCGCGTAAACTCTTTTCGTCCTTTGCAGACGAAAAGAGTTTTTTTATTTGCACAAAAAGCAAGCTGACTTTCTACTAAAGGAGAACGATAAAATGGATAAGATCAACCAGACCGATATGCCGACCAAGTACGATCCACAGGCGACCGAAGCCAAATGGTATCCCTATTGGACGGAAGGGGAGTTTTTCAAAGCCGAAGGCAGTGGGGATAAAGAACCGTACACGATTGTTATTCCGCCTCCTAACGTTACCGGAAGGCTGCATTTAGGTCATGCCTGGGATACGACCCTGCAGGATATTATTTCCCGTTTGAAGCGGATGCAGGGCTATGACATGCTCTGGCTTCCCGGCATGGATCATGCCGGAATTGCCACGCAGGCTAAGGTCGAAGGAAAGCTGAAAGAAGAAGGGACGAACCGGTATGAAATGGGCCGGGAGGCGTTTCTTGAGAAATCGTGGGAATGGAAAGAAGAGTATGCCGATTTTATCCGGGAGCAGTGGTCCAAAATCGGCCTGTCCCTGGATTATTCCAGAGAGCGGTTTACCCTGGACAAAGGCCTGTCGGATGCGGTTCGTAAAGTGTTTGTCACGCTATATAATAAAGGGCTGATCTACCGCGGGGAATACATTATTAACTGGGATCCGGATACAAAGACGGCTCTCTCAGATATAGAAGTTATCTACAAAGACGTGCAGGGTTCTTTTTATCATATGGCCTATCCATTGGCGGACGGCAGTGGATCGATTGAAGTTGCGACCACGCGTCCGGAAACGATGCTCGGCGATACAGCAGTCGCGGTACATCCGAAAGACGAACGCTATGCGCATCTGATCGGCAAAAAGGTAGAGCTGCCTATTGTAGGACGGGAAATAGAGATTGTTGCAGATGATTATGTAGAAATGGATTTTGGATCCGGTGCCGTAAAGATTACGCCGGCGCATGATCCCAATGACTTTGAAATGGGCAACAGGCATAACCTGGAGCGTGTCCTTATCATGGACGAGTCTGGAAAAATGAATGAAAACGCCGCGAAATATGAAGGGCTGGACCGCTTTGAATGCCGCCGTCAAATTACAGCTGATCTTAAGGAGCAGGGCGTGCTGTTTAAAGTGGAAGACCATATGCATTCGGTCGGGCATTCGGAACGAAGCGGCGCCGTTGTAGAACCGTATTTATCCACGCAGTGGTTCGTAGATATGAAGCCGCTTGCTGAAAATGCGATTGCTCTGCAGCAGAAGGAAGAAAAAGTACATTTTGTGCCGGAACGTTTTGAAAAAACGTACCTGCACTGGCTTGATAACATCAGGGACTGGTGCATTTCGAGGCAGCTGTGGTGGGGCCATCGGATTCCTGCCTGGTACCATAAAGAAACAGGCGAAATGTATATCGGCATGGAAGAACCGGCGGACGCTGAAAACTGGGTACAGGATGAAGACGTGCTGGACACATGGTTCAGCTCAGCGCTTTGGCCTTTTTCCACGATGGGCTGGCCTGACGAGCAGTCGGAAGATTTTAAACGATTTTACCCGACTAATGCACTCGTAACCGGATATGATATTATCTTTTTCTGGATTTCCCGGATGATTTTCCAGGGGCTTGAATTTACAGGGCAGCGTCCGTTTGAAGATGTGCTGATTCATGGACTGGTACGGGACAGTGAAGGCAGGAAAATGAGTAAGTCACTCGGCAATGGTGTTGATCCTATGGACGTCATTGAGAAGTACGGAGCCGATGCGCTGCGTTTCTTCCTTGCTACCGGTACAACCCCCGGAAACGACCTGCGTTTCCAGTGGGAAAAGGTAGAAGCCAACTGGAACTTTGCCAATAAAATCTGGAACGCTTCCCGCTTTGCGCTGATGAATATGGACGGATTGACTTATGAAGAAATCAGCCTGGAAGGCGAAAAAACAATGGCTGACCGCTGGATCTTGACAAGACTGCAGGATACGATTCAAAGCGTAACGAGGCTGATGGATCAATATGAGTTTGGAGAAGTTGGACGTCTGCTGTATAACTTTATCTGGGAAGATGTATGTGACTGGTATATTGAAATGGCAAAACTGCCGCTTTACGGAGACAGTGACGAGCAAAAGCAAATGACCCGTTCGGTGCTGGCCCACGTACTCGATCAGACGATGAGACTGCTGCACCCGATTATGCCATTTATTACCGAAGAAATCTGGCAGCACCTGCCTCACCAGGGAGATTCCATCACAGTAGCGGCATGGCCTGTTGTAAACCAAGACCTGGCTGATTCCGAATCCGTTGAGGATATGGAGCTGATCAAGCGTATCATCCGCTCGGTACGTAATACACGTGCAGAAATGAATGTAGCGCCGAGCAAGGAAATTGAACTGCTCGTTAATGCAGCTTCCGAGAAGGAACTGCAGCAGCTGCTGCGCGGACAGGAGTATCTGGAGCGCTTCTGCAACCCTGAAAAGCTTACGATTAATACAGGACTGCAGGCGCCGGAAAAATCCGTATCCCACGCATTGACCGGAGCAGACCTTTATATGCCTCTGGCCGGGCTGATCCAGCTGGACGAAGAGATTGCCAGGCTTCAAAAAGAAAAAGAAAAACTCGATAAAGAAGTAGAGCGGGTACAAAAGAAGCTTGCGAACGCAGGCTTTACGAGTAAAGCACCTGCCCACGTTGTGGAAGAAGAAAAGCAGAAACAGCAGGATTACGCAGATAAGCGGGATAAAGTGATTGCCCGCATGGAAGAACTGCAGCAATAAAAAAATAGCAGGGGGAGGCTTGAAAACCTCCCTTTTTTTCCTGCATTCACGGACAGCTTGAATAGAGAAACGAGGGATAGCATGCAGACGTATAGAGAAGCGAGAGATTGGCTGGAGGACAGAAAGAAATTTGGCATTCATCCGGGACTGGAGCGGATGAACCTGCTGCTGGAGGGCCTTGGCAATCCAGAGCGGAAAATGAAAAGTGTGCATATTGGAGGCACAAACGGAAAAGGGTCCACTACAGCTTTTTTAAGAAATATTCTGGAAGAGTCCGGGATGGAAGTAGGCACATTTACTTCTCCTTATATAGATACATTCAGAGAGCGTGTTTCCATTAATGGAGAGCCGATAAGTGAAGAAGCGTTTTTAGAAGCCGCGAATGTGGTGCGCCCGATTGTCGAAGCCGTAGAGAAATCACTATTCGGTCCGCCGACAGAGTTTGAAATTATTACAGCTATTGCCGCACGCTATTTTTCTTCGGTCGCTTTTCCTGATGTGGTCATATGGGAAGTAGGGCTTGGAGGCAGGCTTGATTCAACGAATACGATGCTTCCGCTTATCAGCGTTATTACAAATATCGGGCACGATCACCAGCACATACTTGGAAACACGATAGAGGAAATCACAAGAGAAAAAGCGGGAATCGTTAAATCAGGAGTCCCGTTAATTACGTGTGAAGAGAAACCGGAAAGCCTGGAAATTCTGGAAGAGGCGGTATCAGGAAAGTTTACAAAAATGTATCAGCTCGGCAGAGATTTTCACATTGAGAATGTAGAGGCCCATGAAGCAGGAATTACGTTTTCGTTTCAGTCATTGTTTTTGAAAAGGCTCGAGCGTGTGCAGCTATCCATGATGGGACCGCATCAGGCAAAGAATGCTGCCGCTGCTGTAATGGCCGCAAGGTACCTTAAAATGTATTATGCTTTTCCGGCAGAGGACAGTGATATCCTGCGCGGTCTTGAGAAAACGAGCTGGCCTGGACGACTGGAGATTAATCGGGAAAAACGAATTATCATTGACGGAGCACATAATAAAGAAGGCATGATGAGTCTTACAGAAGCGCTTCAGGCGCATTTTTCAAAGGACACCTTTCACTTTATTATCGGTACAACAAAAGAAAAAAATGCAGAGGATTTTCTAACCCCGCTCAAAAGCCTGAATACGGCTACGGTTTCACTGGCCGGTTTTGACTTTGAACGGGCAGCTGCTCCGGAAAGCCTGAACGTGCATGATCTTTCAGGGCAGCCCGGGACATATGCAGACTGGAAACAGGCAGTGAAAGCAGTAGAAGCACTGCGCCGGGAAGAAGAATGGCTCGTAATAACCGGTTCTTTGTATTTTATATCCGACGTACGTAAAGAATGGAAGCCCTGATAAGGGGCTTCTTTTTTTATAAAAAAACTTAAAATAGTCCTTTAGTTGTGGTATTATATAATCATGAAAAGAAAGGAGAACAAACTATGTGATTTTAATTTGGTACAGCTTCATTATAGGAATCGTCATGGGGTCATTTACGAATGTGGCCGGCCTTCGGCTTCCTAAAAAAGAATCGCTTGTTTACCCTGCTTCCCACTGTCCTTCATGCAGCCGCTCTATCGCAAAGAAAGATTTAATTCCGATTGTTTCTTTTTTTCTGCTGAAGGGAAAATGCCGGTTTTGCAGAAAAAGTATTTCTTTTCTTTATCCATGCATGGAACTCGGGGCAGGTGTATTGTTCGCAGCAGCCTTTTTACGGTTCGGATGGGGGTGGGAACTCGCGCTGGTCCTTATTGTTGTGCTGGTTCTCTGCGCGGCAGTAGTGAGCGATCTCGCGTACATGATTATTCCAGATCGGCTGCTGCTTGCAGGAACAGGAGCGGCAGCGGCCGTTAAACTGGCGGCCGGGCCGTTTAGTGCATTGGTTTTTTCTGTGTGGGACGGCCTGCTTATTTTTTCCGTGCTGTATGTATTTGCTTTTCTTACAAAAGGCGGGCTGGGCGGAGGAGATATAAAGCTGTTTGCTTTTATCGCGTTTGCTGTTGGATGGCCGGCAGCGGTTCTTACTATTTTTCTAGCTGCAATCGCCGGCACGGCCTGGGGAACATTCAGGCTCTGCACGAAGAAAATGAACCGGAAACAGTTGTTTCCATTTGCGCCATTTATCGCGTTTGCCTGCATAACTGCTGTTTTTGCCGACGGTACTTTTTACATCTGGTACAGTCGCTTGATTGGCCTATCCTCTTAATTTCCCCTCTAACTAACTTTGCGAAAAGGAGATATGCATGACTTCCCCCCTTATTTTTAAAGATATTCCTAAAACAGAACGACCTAGAGAAAAAATATTGAAAAATGGAGCCAAGTCGCTCTCTAATCTGGAACTGCTTGCGCTTCTGCTCCGGACAGGTACGAAAGAAGAATCGGTAATGGTACTTGCCCAGAGGCTTCTTTACACGTTTGATGATTTATCCTTTCTGAAGGAGGCTACACTTGAGGAGCTCCAGACGGTTAAAGGCATCGGAAAAGGCAAAGCAGCGGAATTGAAAGCTGCATTGGAACTGGGCCGCCGCTTGTATACATATAAAGCGGAAGAGAAATACACGATTCGTTCGCCGGAAGATGTAGCCGATTTTGTTATGGAAGAGATGAGGTTTCTAAAACAGGAGCATTTTGTTGTGCTGGCTCTGAATACGAAAAATCAGATTCTTCATAAACAAACCTTGTTTATCGGCAGCCTGAACTCAAGTATCGTACACCCGAGAGAAGTATTCAAAGAAGCGCTGCGTCGCTCCGCCGCTTCTATCATCTGCCTGCATAACCATCCTTCCGGAGATCCATCGCCGAGCAGGGAAGATATTGACGTGACAAAACGTCTTGCTGAATGCGGCAGGCTGCTGGGGATGGAAGTTCTCGACCATGTTATTATTGGAGATGAAACGTTCATTAGCCTCAAAGAAAAGGGACATATTACACAATAATAAGTAAAGAATGCCCCTGCCGCTTGATAGGCCGGGGCATTTTTTATATGTTAGCAAGAAAAAATAGGCAGATCTTCTCCTAAAAAAACACCAGGCGGGTCTATGTTTTTGGTTTCATTTTGCGTATAATGGAGAATAGTGGTTAAGATGATGAAATAAATCCGCAGTACAGCAGGATGCCGATCTGACACAGCAGCGTTGTAGATTTACAGGAACTGAAGGGAGATACATAGATGTTTGGTGGTTTTACAAAGGATTTAGCAGTAGATTTAGGTACGGCGAATACATTAGTATTTGTAAAAGGCAAAGGAGTTATTGTAAGAGAGCCCTCGGTCGTAGCGATCCGAAAGGACACGAATACGATTGAGGCGGTGGGTACAGCTGCCAAGAACATGATTGGAAGAACACCTGATAATATAGTGACACTCAGGCCAATGAGAGATGGAGTCATTGCCGACTTTGACACAACCACCACCATGATGAGGCACTTTATAAATCAAGCACAGAAAACAAAAAGCTTCTTCAGCAGAAAGCCGAACGTAATGGTATGTGTTCCCTCAGGGATTACATCAGTGGAAAAAAGAGCGGTGGAAGATGCCACCAGGCAGGCCGGTGCAAAAGAAGCTTATACAATTGAAGAGCCTTTTGCCGCAGCGATTGGAGCTGACCTGCCGGTTTGGGATCCTACAGGAAGCATGATAGTGGATATTGGCGGAGGTACGACAGAAGTGGCCGTCATTTCTTTAGGAGGAATCGTCACGAGCCAGTCTATTCGTATTGCCGGAGACCAGATGGACAGTGATATCACCCAGCATGTGAAAAAGACGTATAATGTGCTGATAGGTGATCGTACCGCTGAGTGGGTAAAAATGGAACTGGCTGCAGCACCTAAAGAAGCTGAAGAAAAGCCTTCTGAAATCAATGTCCGCGGACGAGATCTTTTAACCGGTTTTCCCAAAACCATTACACTGACTTCAGAAGAAATTACGGAAGCAATGAAAGAAACAATCGGTGCGATTGTAAATGCTGTTAAAAGCACATTGGAGAGTACTCCGCCTGAACTAGCAGCAGATATTATGGATCGTGGAATACTGCTGACCGGCGGAGGCGCCCTTTTGAAAAACATGGATAAGATACTAAGCGAGGAAACAAATATGCCTGTATATGTGGCTGAAAACCCATTGGACTGTGTAGCTCTTGGCACCGGTAAGGCGCTGGATAATATGGAGTTATTCCGTTCAAAAGACAATTCCTCGTTTAGTTCTTATCGAAACAAGTAGCAAAGCGGGTGGACAGGATGCCACAATTTATTAACAACAAACGATTAATTGTATTGATGGTTAGTATCATTATTTTAGTTGCTGTGATTGGCTTTTCCATGAGAGATAGAGAGAATATTTCTCTTCCTGAACAGCTTTTCCGGGACGGGGCAGGATTTGCCCAGTCTGTATTAAGCAAGCCGGCTTACATTGCTGTTGATTTCTTTAACGATGCAAGTCTGCTGATTAATGTGTATCAGGAAAATCAGACGCTGAAAGCAAGAGTGGATGAAGCAGCTTCTATCTCTGCCGAGCTTGCCAGTGTCCGTCAGGAAAATGAAACACTACGGGAAATGGTCGAGCAGGAAGAAAGCCTGACCGATTATTCCATCCGTTCTGCTCAGGTTATCCACAGGTCTCCGGATCACTGGACGGAAACAATAGGCATTGATAAGGGCTCACAAAATGGTATTGAGGCAGATATGGCGGTCATGACACCTGAAGGCCTGATTGGACGGGTCCAGTCCACATCTCAGTTTACTTCCACGGTCCAGCTGCTATCAGACAGCGACGATAACAACCGTGTTTCTGCCATGGTTACGACAGAAGAAGATCCGGTCTATGCATTTATTGAAGGCTGGGATGACGAGCGCGAAGGGCTAATGCTCCGCAAGATAGAATCGGATGCAGAAATTGAAGAAGGTCAGCTTGTCAGTACGTCCGGACTTGGAGGCATCTTTCCAAGAGGGCTTGCGATTGGGGAAGTTGTCAGCGTCGAGCCTGATGAATACGGCTTAACGTACAATGCCCTGGTGGAACCCGCTGCCGGTTTTTATAATATTGAGCAGGTAACAGTAATAGAGCGGAACAGCGAAAGCCTGGACGATGCTTTAGAAGAAGAAGCAGAAACATCAGAAGACGAGGAAGAGGAAGAAGAGCCGGTTGATGTGACAGAAGAGGGTGGAGGCTGATGGTTAGATATCTCCTGCCCTTTCTTGTGTTTTTTTCCTTTCTTATAGAAGGCACGTGGTTTCAAATCTTTGTAAACACGTCTTCAGGAGGAGTGGAATGGGTCCCGCGCTTTACCCTTCTCCTGGTTATCTTTACCTCCATTTACAGAGGGCCCGGAGCTGGAATTATACTTGGCTTATTTGCCGGCGCACTGTATGATCTTACTTATACGGATTTATTGGGATTGTATATTTTCAGCTTTGGGCTTGTAGCTTACTTATGCTCCTATCCATTTCGAGGCTTAAAAAGCAGTCTGATTCTTCAATTGTCTGTGGTGGTAGGAGCCCTCGTTATTTTTGAATGGATGACATACGGCATTTATTATGTTACAGACTATACAAATGTGATATTTGCCGACTTTTTTGTGTGGCGTCTTATGCCTTCCCTTCTTTTGAACACAGCAGCAGCTGCCCTTCTGTATCTGCCATTGCAGAAGCTTTTCACCTATATTGAAAAAAGTGAAAAAATATGGCAGAGGTAAATCATACGCATCAATTAAAAATAAGGCGGCCGGCAGGATAGTATGCGCCAGGCCGACAGTTTAGGATGAGGGGTGAAAAAATGGAACAAAGCTCCGGAAGCCAGTATATTACGATTAAAGGCACGAAGCAGGGCTTAACAATATTTCTGGATGATCAATGTGACTTCACTGAATTGATGAAAGGACTGGAAGAAAAAATCAGCAATGAACAACAGCTGGTTAACGACGGTCCTAAAGTATCAGTGAAAGTTAATGCAGGTTACCGTTATATTAAGGAAGAGCAGGAAAGAGAAATATCGAAAGTCCTATCAAAAACAGCGACGATTGAAATGAAAGAGCTTGAATCCTACGTCATGACAAAAGAGGAAGCCAAGCGAATTAGGGAAGAGGCCTCTATTACCTCTTTTTCAAGCATCGTCCGCTCCGGCCAGGTTCTGCGTGCCAAAGGCGATATCGTTCTTTTAGGGGATATAAATCCCGGGGGTACCGTAGAAGCGACCGGCGATATTTACGTACTCGGCGCATTAAAGGGAATTGCACGTGCCGGAATTGATGGGAAAAAAGACGCTGTGATCTGCGCTTCTATTATGAGGCCGAAGCAGCTGTCGATTTCAGATAAGTATTATCATGCTCCGGAACGCCACGAACAGCAGGAAGATCTTCTTTCCGAGCCGTTATACGCGTATTACGAGCAGGAAAAAGATGAAATTCTTTTTGAAAAAATGAAAGTATTGACGTATTATACGTCTCGAAGAGATAAGAAAACTGCCGATGTAAAGTAATAATCAGCAGCAAAAATCGTACCATAACAAATTTCATGTTTTTGCATGAAAGGAGGAATTACAGTGGGAGAGGCTTACGTTATTACATCAGGAAAAGGCGGAGTTGGTAAAACAACAACCTCCGCAAATATAGGAGCTGCCTTGGCTCTGCAGGGAAAAAAGGTGTGTATGCTCGATACCGATATCGGCCTGCGCAATCTTGACGTTGTGATGGGGCTGGAAAACCGGATTATTTATGATCTGGTCGATGTAGCAGAAGGACGCTGCCGTGTGCAGCAGGCATTAATTAAAGATAAACGATTTGACTGCCTGCATTTAATTCCTGCTGCCCAGACAAAAGACAAGTCGGCGGTCAGTCCGGAACAAATGAAGGAAATTATTGATTCTCTTCGGGAAGACTATGATTTTATTCTGATTGACTGCCCGGCAGGAATTGAGCAGGGGTATAAGAATGCGGTAGCTGGTGCAGATCACGCGATCGTTGTGACAACACCGGATACAGCAGCGGTAAGAGATGCAGACCGTATTGTCGGCCTGCTTGAACAGGAAGGCATTACGCCCCCTAGATTGGTTATTAACCGGGTGAGACAGCATCTCTCCGACACAGGCGAAATGCTGGATGTGGATGATGTGACGTCCACTCTCGCTATTGACCTTTTAGGTGTCATTGTAGACGAAGATGATGTTCTGAAGGCTGCCCATAAAGGGGAGCCGATTGCGATGAATCCAAACAGTAAAGCATCCATTGGCTATCGTAATATCGCAAGACGTTTGATGGGGGAATCCGTACCGTTGATGTCATTGGAAGAGAAGAAAGGCTTTTTCTCCAAAATGAAAAAATGGTTCGGCATGAAAGCATAGATTGATTCAGAGTCCCCGGCGTGGGGCTCTTTTTCATGACAGCCGTTCTTCCCAGGCAAACTGCGCTATACTAATGCCGGGTTATGGTATACTTAGAGAAGAGGAAAGTACACTGAAGTCCCGCGAATGAATCAATAAAGGAGACGTTACCTATGGCTGTTATTGATCTGCTTTCTCCTGAAGAAAAAAAGAAAGCGAGCCAGCTTACGGAAAAAATATACAAATCCGGTTCAATTGAGAATGACGACTGGAAAAAATATACAACGCAGCTGACACTTTTGTATGAAAAAGCAAAAAACAGAAAGCTGTAGCTGGACTCCCGCCAATACGGGGGTTTTTTTGTTGGAGGCACTCCAACGGCAAAAAGGAGGAATGACGCAATGAAAGAACTAATTTTTAATACGGCTACGTCGGAAAAAAGGGCAGCTCTTCTTGAAGACGGGGAGCTGACAGAAGTGCATATTGAACAGCCGGATGAAACGAAAACGGCAGGGGATATTTACATAGGGCGTGTAAAAAATGTCGTGCAGGGCATGCAGGCGGCTTTCGTAGATATCGGACGGGAGAAAAACGGCTTTCTTTATAGAGACGAACTGCTCTCCTACCGCCGGCTGGAAGAGCCTTACGCACGAAAAGAAAAGCGAAGCATAAATGAATTTATTACAGAAGGCCAGCTTATTATCGTCCAGGCGGAAAAAGAAGAGTTTGGGGAAAAGGGAGCCAGGTTAACCGAAAATCTCTCGTTCGCCGGAAAATACAGTGTGTTTATGCCAAACGGAAGCTATATTGCTGTTTCTAAAAAAATTCAGCCGGAAGCCGAAAGAGAAGCATGGCGCACAAAAGCCGCTGAAGTAATGGAGCAGCAGGAGGGTGTGGTTATCCGCACCAATGCCGCTTCGAGTACATGGGACGCTGTGAAATCGGATATTATGCTGCTCAAAGAGGAGTGGGCGGCTCTGGAGAGAACGACAGTGCGTGCGAAGCAGCCGGGTCTTTTAAAAAAAGGAAGCGGCCTGGCAGAAAAGCTGCTGAAAGATTATCCAGCTTCCCAGCTCTCGCGGATTGTAGTGGATAATGCAGAAGAAGCCGGACGAATCCGGCGTCTTCTCCGCTATGAAGAAAAAGATACAAAAAAGATGGTTACGTACCGTGGGCGTGAAAATGTATTCAGCTATGAAAAGCTGGATAAACCGCTGGAGCGGCTCCTTCTCGATCACGTATGGCTGAAAAATGGGGCTTCGCTGAAGATAGATAAAACCGAAGCTCTTACCGTTATTGATGTAAATACGGCTCGTTTTACAGGGAAAACAAATGTAGCTGAAACGATAAAGCAGACGAATCTGGAAGCCGCCAAAATAATTGCGAAAGAGTTGAGGCTCCGTGATATTGCAGGCATTATTGTTATTGATTTTATAGATATGAAACGAACCGAGGATAAAGAGGAAGTAACCGATTGTTTAAAGCAGGCGTTGAAAATCGATCGGGCTCTTACAAATGTCCTCGGCATCAGCCGGATCGGTCTGCTGGAAATGACCAGAAAGAAAACTGCCCGCAGTCTGCATGACCGGCTGTTTGAACCATGCCGGGACTGTCATGGAAGCGGGAAAATAAAAAAAGCAGAAACCATTGTGTATGAAGCGGAACGGCTGTTGTATGAATACAGGGAAGTCGAGTCGGAAGCTGTTCTGCTTTTACTCCCCTCCCATGCAGCAGAGTGGCTGGATGAAAAGGGACGCCATCTTCGTGACTATTGGAAACAGCTTTTTCCTTTTTCCATATGGATTCAAAGCGTCCAGGGTGTGCGTCCGGAAATAGGATTTGCCGGAACCGCAGAAGAGGCGGCAGCAAGGCAGAAAGAAAGGCAAAGGAAGAATTGACACTGTCCTTTACTCTATGGTATTATTTCATAGTTAGTCGTTTGGATTAGCACCCAAACTACAACCGCACATGACTAGGTTTTCAAGTCCGTTCAGGCACCTAAAGTGGCGAGTCTTAGTATAACAGGAGGTGCAAAGTATGTACGCAATTATTGAAACAGGCGGAAAGCAGATTAAAGTAGAAGAAGGACAGGAAATCTACATTGAGAAGCTGGATGCGGAAGCTGGAAATTCTGTAACATTTGGAAATGTAGTATTTGTCAGCGGTGATGATGCAAAAGTAGGAGCTCCATTTATTGAGGGCGCTACAGTTACAGGCAAGGTCGAAAAGCATGGCCGCGCCAAAAAAATCATCGTCTATAAGTTCAAGAAAAGAAAGAACTACCGTCGTAAGCAGGGACACCGTCAGCCTTATACTAAAGTAGTTATCGACAAAATCGATCTTTAGGTTAGGACCGATATGATAAAAGTAACGATCAATAGAAGAGACGATCAATCCATCTATTCTTTTTTAATGTCAGGCCATGCTGAATCTGGTCCTTATGGATATGATTTAGTCTGTGCGGGCGCATCAGCTGTTTCGTTTGGAGCAGTAAATGCAGTCACGGCTTTATGCGAAGCCGAACTTGAAATTGATTTAGGAGACAACGGCGGATTTATGCAGTGCATTCTCCCGGAGGATGAAAGTTCACCGGAAGCACAGCTCCTGCTCGAAGGCATGATTGTTTCTCTTCAAACGATTGCCGCTGATTACAGCGAGCACATCAGCATTTCCGATCACGGGAGGTGAAGACATATGTTGAGATTAGATCTTCAGTTTTTTGCATCGAAAAAAGGTGTAGGTAGTACGAAGAACGGTCGTGATTCCAAATCAAAGCGCCTTGGTACGAAGCGTGGAGACGGGCAGTACGTAACAGGTGGTTCTATCCTTGTACGCCAGCGCGGAACCCGCATCTATCCAGGAACGAACGTAGGAATCGGCGGCGACGATACATTGTTTGCCAAGATCGACGGCGTAGTGAAATTTGAGCGCCTCGGGAAAAAACGCAAGCAGGTAAGCATCGTAGTAAAAGAAGCATAATTGCAGAAGCGCTGTCTCTATCATTATAGAGGCAGTGCTTTTTTATATAGCTGGGGAGGAATGTATATGAAAATAACGGTGGTAGGATTCTGGCATGCTTATCCGGAAGCGGGAGAGGCTGCGTCCGGGTATCTGATTGAAGAAGATGGGTACAGCGTATTAATTGACTGCGGCAGCGGTGTTGTTTCCAATGTACAGCGGTATATACAGCTCGAACACATAGATGCGGTTGTGCTTTCTCATTATCATAATGACCACATAAGTGATATAGGGGCCTTCCATTACTTCCGGCTGCTGCAGCCGCATATTCTGAAAACCCCGGCAAAGCCGGTAAGGGTTGTCGGCCATACGCTGGACCATAATGGTTTCGCAGGACTTTCCTACAAAAATATCGTGCAGGCGGAGGCATATGAAGAAAACAAACCGCTTTCGCTCGGTCCCTTTGTCTTTCAGTTTTATGAGGTGCAGCATGCTGTCCCGTGTTTTGCAATGAAAATCAAGGGGAGCAGCGGCAGCCTGTTTTATACAGCAGATACTTCTTATTTCATCGAACTGGCTGATTGGGCAGCAGGCGTTGATCTGCTGATCGCGGAAGCCAGCCTCTACAGCGGCCAGGACGGATCAGGACCGGGCCATATGAACAGCGTAGAAGCTGCCCGGATTGCTTTACAGGCAGGGGTGAAGAAGCTGCTACTTACCCATCTTCCTCATTTCGGAGATCATCAACAGCTTTTGAAGGAAGCGGCTTCTGTATTTGACGGCCCAATCGATTTAGCAGCCTCAGGCTGGAATACAACCATATAAAAATCGTACTGTCCGGAGAAATCCAGGCAGTATTTTTTTGCTTTTACCTTATTAAGACGGTATTTTCCGGCAGCAAAAGCAGCACATTTACATAATCTTTACAATACGCCTATTTTGGCTTAACAATTCTCTTCTATACTAACAATTGTGAGCAGGAGAAATAAAACGCTCCGTACTCAGCTTTAGAACACTACTTAGACAATTAGAGAAAAAGGGGAGAAAAAACATTATGCGTATGAAAAAAGGTTGGATGGCTTTATCACTAGCAGGACTTATGGCAGTATCTGCCTGCGGAGGCGGCGGAGAAGAAACAGAAGAGGAAGAAGCAGGTGCTGGTGAAGAAGCATCAGGTTCCGGTGAAGAAGAAGCAGGCCAGGAGCCGGTTTCAGGTGATGGAGATAACGAAATCGCCATTGATGGATCTTCAACCGTATTTCCAATAATGGAAGCAGTCTCTGAAGAATATACAGCAGAAAATCCGGATGTACGCGCTCCGATTGGTGTTTCAGGATCCGGTGGCGGCTTTGAACGGTTTATCGGCGGGGAAACAGATTTAAGTAATGCGTCGAGACCGATTGACGATGAAGAAGCAGCTCAGCTTGAAGAGCAGGGTGTTGATTATCTTGAACTTGAACTTGCCTATGATGGATTGTCCGTAGTGGTAAGTGAAGAAAATGATTTCATTGAATCTCTTACAGTAGAAGAGCTGCAAACCATTTTCGCGGATGGAGAAGCAGAAACATGGAATGATGTTAATCCCGACTGGCCGGAAGAGCCAATTGAGCGTTTCAGCCCAGGTACTGACTCCGGAACATTTGATTATTTTGTAGAAGAAGTACTGGAAGACGGCGATATTTCCCGTGATGCCCAGCTGTCAGAGGATGACAACGTGCTTGTAAACGGTGTACAGGGAAGCCCGAACGCGATTGCCTACTTCGGATATGCTTACTATGAAGAAAACCAGGACGCATTGAAAATTGTACCAATCGATAACGGAGACGGTGCAATTGAGCCTACAGAAGAAACCATTAACGATGGTACGTATGAGCCGTTGTCTCGTCCGCTTTACACGTATATAAAAACTGAATCGCTTCAGGAAGATCACATTTTGGAATATGTAAACTTTCTTAATGACAACGTAGGAGATCTTGCTTTGGAAGTTGGCTATATCAACCTGACAGATGAGGAATATGAAGAAAATGCACAGATGATTGAAGAAGCCGCTGCATCAGCAGAGTAGCCAAAAGGCAATGTAACGGGTGAAAGCGAGACGGACGCTGTCTTGCTTTTCTCCTTTTTATAAAGACGAATTGAGTATAGGGGATCAAGGGGGATCATAATGGAAAACCGTCCAAAAAAGTCGATCAGCCAGCAGATTGAAGAAAAAGCCTCTAATCGGGGACTGACTAATGCGGCTGAAATAATCATGCCTAAGTTATTTCTAACCTGCGCGGTTATATCGATTTTAACTACTATTGGCATTGTCGTTACATTATTATCAGAAACATTTACCTTTTTTACAGAAGTATCTTTCATAGAATTTGTTACAAGTCCAGACTGGTACCCGGTATTTTCGGAACCGGATTTCGGTATCCGGCCGCTTCTTATCGGTACATTGATGATTGCTGTTATTGCGATGATTATCGCCATCCCTGTAGGACTGGCAGCTGCCATTTTTCTGAGTGAGTATGCATCGGATAAAACGCGCAGAACGATTAAACCTATTTTGGAAGTATTGGCTGGGATTCCAACGATCGTATATGGATTCTTTGCTTTAACATTTGTTACACCGGTTTTGCAGAATGTTGTTCCTGGACTGGGAGTATACAATGCGCTCAGTCCCGGACTGGTCGTAGGTATTATGATTATTCCTATGGTAGCCAGCCTTTCTGAAGATGCGATGAGTGCTGTTCCAAGGTCGATGAGAGAAGGCGCTTATGCGCTCGGCTCTACAAAATTCGAGGTAGCAATGAAAGTTGTCGTACCGGCAGCTCTGTCCGGTATTCTGGCTTCTTTCGTACTCGCCATTTCACGAGCGATCGGAGAAACAATGATTGTCACAGTAGCCGGTGGAGCGAATCCAACAACCAATATGGATATAACTGGCGCTGTTCAGACAATGACCGCTTATATTGTACAGGTGAGCCTTGGAGACGTAGGTTATGGAACAACTACCTACTACAGTATTTATGCTGTTGGTATGACGTTATTCCTTTTCACCCTGCTGATGAACGTCATTGCCTACTTTATTTCGAAGCGGTTCAGGGAGGTTTATTAAATGGCTCTACCAGAACAGGACATTACAACTGTAGAAAATTATCCTGAAGTAAAAGAAAATTCAAATGACAAAAAACGGCATTTAAAAAATAAAATATTCAAAGGCATCTTTTTCGGAGCCGTACTATTCACGCTTCTTATGCTGCTGATATTATTAGTACGGATATTCACTCAGGGGATTGGCTTTTTGAACTGGGAATTCATGACTTCCTTTGCTTCAAGAAACGCAGATGAAGCAGGGATTCAAGCTGCTATCATTGGTACGATCTGGATGATGGCCGTTACCGCGCCTGTCGCTTTTATATTAGGTGTCGGTACGGCAGTCTATTTGGAAGAGTATGCACCTACAAACAAGTTTACCGCTTTGATCCAAATGAATATTTCCAACCTGGCAGGTGTTCCTTCTATCGTATTTGGACTGCTCGGTCTGACTATTTTCGTAAGAGAACTTTCCATGGGCCGCAGCGTTCTGGCAGGCGGGCTTACAATGGCGCTTCTTATTCTTCCTATAATTGTAGTAGCATCCCAGGAAGCGATTCGTTCCGTGCCGTCAGAAATGAGAGAGGCATCTTTTGGTATGGGAGCAACAAAGTGGCAGACGATGTTCCGGATAATATTCCCGGCGGCTCTGCCCGGTATATTAACAGGGAACATTCTTGCCTTGTCCCGTGCTATAGGAGAAACAGCACCATTGATTATGATAGGCGCATTAACGTATATTGCATTTTTACCAGACAATGTATTTTCACAGTTTACCGTTATGCCTATCCAGATCTTTAACTGGACGAGCAGACCGCAGGAAGAGTTCCATTTCATTGCAGCAGCAGGGATTATTGTTCTGCTTGCTATGCTTTTACTAATGAATTCCATCGCCGTGTGGATTCGAAATAAATTCCAACAAAGATTCTAAGGGGGATCCACAATGCAATCTGAAAAAAAGAGGGATACTATGATTCAGACTGAGGATAATCGTTCAACCAATCAGATGAAAAAAGAAACAAGCAGTGTTTATAAAGTTGATAAGTTAAATCTCTGGTATGGAAAAGATCAGGCACTCAAAGATATCACGCTCGACATTCCCGAAAAAACAGTAACCGCAATTATCGGACCTTCCGGCTGCGGAAAATCAACATTTATTAAAACGTTGAACCGTCTGACAGAAATGGTGCCGATTGTAAAAACATCAGGTGAGGTTTACTACCGTGATAACAATATTTTTAACAAGAAATTCAGCGTCGAAAAATTAAGAACCAAAGTAGGAATGGTATTTCAAAAGCCGAATCCATTTCCAAAATCCATTTATGAAAATGTGGTGTACGGCCCGAGAATTCACGGGATTAAAGACAAGAAAGTCCTTGATGAAATCGTAGAGAGAAGTTTAAAAGATGCTGCTTTATGGGATGAAGTAAAAGACAGGCTGAAAGAAAATGCGTTTGGCCTTTCAGGCGGACAGCAGCAGAGACTCTGCATCGCACGCTGCCTGGCCATTGAACCAGACGTGTTGTTAATGGACGAGCCGACTTCTGCTCTGGACCCTATTTCTACATTAAAAATAGAAGAGCTTGTTCAGGAATTAAAGAAGAAGTACAGCATCATTATTGTGACTCACAATATGCAGCAGGCAGGTAGAATTTCGGACCGGACCGCCTTTTTCTTAAATGGGGAAGTCGTGGAATACGATGATACCGCTAATATTTTCTCTTCTCCTCAGGATCAGCGGACCGAAGATTATGTATCCGGGCGTTTCGGATAAGAACGGAGGAAAAGCTGATGAGTGTAAGAGGTACGTACGAACAAGAACTGGCTTCCCTGCAGGATGAAGTATTTAACCTTGGCAAGGAAGTTATCCAAACGTTTGAACGTACTATGGAGCTTCTGGATAAAGGGAAGGGGCATCTGCTGCAGGATATTATAGATTATGACAAAGTCATTAATAAAAAAGAGCTGGAGATCCACGATAAAGCGACGCTTATGATTGCCCGGCAGCAGCCGGTAGCTACAGATTTAAGAACAACGATCGTAGCTTTGAAAATATCGAGTGATTTGGAACGAGTCGGAGATCTTACGATTGATATTATAAAAGCCTCCAGACGGATGAGTGTCTTACAGCCGGAGCAGAAGATAGAAGAAATGCGTGAAATGGCTTCTATTGCAATTTCTATGCTGGATCAGGCGCTGTCTGCCTACAAGCATAAAGATTTAATGACAGCCCAGCAGATTGCAGTCATGGATGATAAAGTGGATGCCAAATACAAAACGTTTGTACGCGGACTTTTTGCGATGTCGATTGAGCAGAATGAAATAGAAAATATCGCCCAGCTGGCATTTATCGGCAGATATATTGAACGGATTGCCGACTATGCCACGAACCTGGCCGAATGGATTGTCTATGAAGAGAACGGACAGCATTTTGATCTGAATTAAAAAGCACTGCATAAAGGCGCACCTTCATAAGAAGGTGTGTTTTTAATTATTTTCACTGTAAATTTCTACGGACAGGGGGTAGAAATACTTAAATAATCTATAGAGAATGCCGATAGTTAGTAGGAAGGACTCCATAAGCAGCAATGAAATAGAAGATGTGGAGAAGGGAGAAGCTGTGGATAATAAAGAGTATTTAACGTTATTTATTGAAGAAAGCCAGGAGCATCTGCAGGCTGTAAATACACACCTGCTGGAGCTTGAAAAAAATAACAGCAGTAAAGAACTCATCAGTGAAATTTTCCGGTCAGCCCATACACTTAAAGGTATGGCAGCTACCATGGGCTTTGAAGATCTGGCTCATTTAACTCACCAGATGGAGAACGTTCTGGATCAGATTAGAAACGATCAGCTTACAGTGACGCCGCTTATTCTGGATGTTGTATTTGAATCAGTGGATGATCTGGAGTATATGATTAATGACATATCCAGCGGTGGAGACGGTACTAAAAACGTACAAGCCACAGTGTCAAAGCTGGAGGCCCTCCTTACAGGAGATGTTGCCGAAGATACTTCAACTCCGGAAACGTCTTACTTGAAGCCGCCGGCCGTGCCCGAATACGATCAGTACGAATGGGCAGTGATTCAGGAGTCCGAGGAACAGGGATACCACGCAGTCTGTCTCAACGTAACGCTCGATGAGCAGACGATGCTGAAAGCAGCACGCGTATTTATGGTGTTTGGCATAGTAGAAAAAGCCGGCGAAGTAATTAACTGCCAGCCGGCTATGGCTGATCTGGAAGCGGAGGCATTTGATAACGAGTTTACGGTAACACTCGTTACAAAAGAAGATCCCGAAAGCCTGCAGTCCCAAATTGCCAATGTCTCGGAAGTGACAAATGTTCATGGACAGGTTGTAAAGAAAGAACAACAACATTCAGAGGTGTCTTCAAGAACACCTGGTGAACATGAGCAGAAGCCTGCCGGCGGGACACCGGACGTACCCAACAAAACGGAAGTTCCGCAGCGCCAGACCGAAGCGGTGAAAACCGTGCGGGTAAACACTGATCGCCTGGATAAGCTTATGAATTTATTTGAAGAGCTGGTGATTGATAGAGGAAGACTCGAGCAGCTGTCAGCAGAACTAAAGCACAGTGAGCTGACTGATGCAGTAGAACACATGTCCCGTATATCCGGTGACCTGCAGACGATTATACTTACAATGCGAATGATGCCGGTAGAGCATGTTTTCAACCGTTTTCCACGTATGGTCCGGTCTCTTTCCAAAGAACTCGGCAAAAAAATTGAGCTCGAAATTATCGGTGCAGAGACAGAGCTTGACCGCACAATCATTGATGAAATTGGAGATCCTCTCGTACACCTGCTGCGCAATTCACTCGATCACGGGATTGAAACACCGGATGTCCGCAAGCAGGCAGGCAAGCCGGAGACCGGCAGGGTAACGCTGCGTGCTTACCACAGCGGCAACCATGTTATGATTGAAATGGAAGACGACGGGGCAGGTATTAACAAGCAAAAAGTAATAGACATAGCGCTGTCAAAAGGGATTATTAACGCAGAGGATATAGAAAAAAAGTCAGATCAGGATATATACGGTCTGCTGTTTGCCTCCGGGTTCAGCACAGCTGCCGAAGTAACCGATATTTCGGGACGGGGCGTGGGTCTCGATGTAGTAAGAAATACGTTTGAATCGCTTGGAGGGATTGTTTCTGTTGATTCCGAGTACGGAAAAGGATCTGTGTTTTCCATTCAGCTGCCGCTGACACTGTCTATTCTGGACGTTATGCTCGTGGAAGCAGGGTCGGAAAAATATGCGGTGCCGATTTCTTCGATTGTAGAAACGGCTATTATTACGAAAGACAATATTTTTCATTCCCACGGCCAGCGTGTTATTGATTTCCGGGGCAGAATTATTCCGCTGCTTTCGCTGCATCAAGTATTTAACATTCCAGGCTCCCACGAAGAAAACAGCCAGCATTCCATTGTAGTCATCAACAAAGGCGATAAGATAGCAGCTGTCATGGTTGATCATTTAATAGGCAAGCAGGATATTGTCCTAAAATCGTTAGGCCCATTCCTTCCAGATATAGCCTCTATTTCAGGCGCGACTATTTTAGGAGATGGAAACGTAGCGTTAATAGTGGATGTAAATACGTTGATTGCGTAAGGAGGAAATAATGGCATCAGAACAATTGGAACATACACAAGAAGCAGTATTAACAAAAGTAATCGTATTTCAGCTGAACGAAGAAGAATTTGCCATTGATGTCCGCAGAATTCAATCGATTGAAAAGGTAAAGAATATTACCCGGATTCCCGGAGCTTCACCTTCGATAGTTGGTGTCATGAACCTGCGCGGTATTATTACTCCTGTGATTGAAGTAAGAACTCTTTTTCAGCTGGATGCTAAAGAAATGGATGAACATACCCGAATCCTCGTGCTGGTCCGGGAAGAATATGAAGCAGGGCTTATTGTAGACGGGGCTAACGATGTTATGGATATCGATTTAAGCAGCATGGAAGCTTCTCCGGAATCTTCGGGACATAGAAAAAATGAATACGTAGATGGCGTGATTATGATAGAAGGCCGGCTTATTACAATGCTCGATTTGGATAAGCTGATTACTCCATTAATTAAATAAAAGAAAGCAGGGATATATGTGTCTTCAGTATTAGTTGTAGATGATGCCGCCTTTATGAGAATGATGATAAAGGATATTTTAGTAAAAAATCAATTTGACGTAGTAGGAGAAGCCGCCAACGGACAGGAAGCCGTTGATATGTATGAAGAGCTGAAACCGGATCTGGTAACAATGGATATTACGATGCCTGAAAAAGATGGCATTACGGCGTTGAAAGAAATTAAAAGCAGACACAGTGACGCCAACATTATTATGTGTTCTGCGATGGGACAGCAGTCGATGGTTATTGATGCCATTCAGGCAGGCGCTAAAGATTTTATCGTGAAGCCATTTCAGGCGGACCGCGTAATGGAAGCCATTCAAAAAGTAGTCGGAGTATAAAGAAAAAAAGAAATAATAAAAAAGCGGGAGCCCTCCTTTGAAGGCTCCCGCTTTGAATTAACCGCATCAGCGGTAGACCCAGCGTCTCCATAAGTTTTCCAGAGGCCCCTGGCTGAAAGCCAGAAACCAGAAGAATGTTAAAATAACCTGGGCTGTGTATATAATTAAAACGATTAGAATTCCCGTAGATACAGTAACGGTTCCGAATAGCTGCAGGCCGAATCCATAAAAGATAAAGGCACAGACAATAGACTGCAGGAGATAGTTCGTCAGCGCCATCCGGCCGACCAGGGCTATTGGAAACAGCAGGCGTTTAAATGATTCGTTCCGCACAAGCAGTACAATACTTGCTACATAGCCAAGCATTAAAAGCGGGCCTCCGATGTAGTTTATTCCTTCTCCAAAAGACTCTGTCGTCCATGCAGGAAAAGAAGAATAAGAGCTGTTAAGATAGGCATACATAAAGGTTAAAGGAAGTCCGGCTCCCAGGCCGGCCAGACACAATTTTTTCCAAAAGCCCGTGGCAGCCGGAGAGCTATGGAATAATTGTTTTTTAGCGAAATAAAACCCAATAAGAAACAAGCCAAGAATAGAAGGTACGGTAAAAAATATATTACTGAGAATAAGAGGAAGTTCATTGGCCATGCGAAAGCCTAATAGCTCCAAATAGCTTCCTGTACTGTATACGGTTTCTGCGCCGGCAATATCGGTCTGCGCCCTTTCCACGGCAGCACCGCTTGATAAATAATCAGCCGATAAAGTATAACTGAGCGTAAGGAGTGCGGTTAAAAAGACAGCAGAAACAACAATCAGGGAAATCCCCCATACTAGAAGCGTTTTAGCCGAGGCTTTCAGAAAATAAAGAAGGAGAAATCCAGCAACGGCATACGTGTGAAGGATGTCACCGGACCAGATGAAAATAAAGTGAACGAGGCCGAGTATTAATAAAAAGCCAAACCGCCTGAGAAAATAAGGGACAGGCTGTAATCTTTTTTCTGCAAGGCGGGTATAAAAAATATAGGCGCCGAGACCGAATAAAAAAGAAAACATTGGGTAAAACTTACCGACGACCAGCCAGTTTATAAGAAATTGGAACCACTCATCCATTCGGCTTAAAGGCAGCAGCGACTCCGTGCCCGGAAAACTCTGCAGCTGCAAAGCCGGGGATTTAAAAAAAGCCATATTGGCTAACAAAATTCCAAAAAGAGCGAAACCGCGGATAATATCGAGCGATACGATACGTTCATTGGAGCGTGGAGTCAAAGAAGTCATAGAGTTCCTCCTGGATTATGTATAGCTTTTCTTATTTCATAGTACACGGTTATCATGCGCAGGACAATCACATTTCTTCCATTTTCATACAAGTGGCATGCGTGACAAACAGCGGCGTTTGGTACGGATGCCGCCGGCCTTCTTTACTGAAACATTCATTTAAATGGAAAAGGCTGTACTGTTAGTATAGAGAAGAGTATATTATATATCAGCGGTTCTGCAATATAATTAATTTAAAAGGATATGGTGATGAAGATTGAACGGAAATTATCCTTCAACTGAAAAGCAGTATGATATTAACATGTTTTTTGTACTGTTTTTGTTTGCAGTCATTAGTTGTTTTTATATTTATTTTGCCCAGCAGATGGGCCAGTATGACACTAATTTTTATATCAGACAGGGAATATTTTTTCTTATGGCCTTTGCTGTTGCTTTTGCTGTTGTTCATTTTGATTATGAATATTACTTGAATATGCATTGGGTTCTTTATGGGTTTGGTCTGTTTCTGCTTCTGGCTCTGGATATTATCGGCCCTAATGAAATGATTGCACCATTAACCAATGGAGCCGTCAGCTGGTTTACGCTGCCTGTTATCGGGTCGGTTCAGCCATCTGAGCTGATGCGGATTATATTGATTATTACGCTTAGTGCTATTATCTACCGGCACAATCAGCGGTTTAAAGACAACTCTTCTTTAAAAACAGATTTTCAACTGCTTGGAAAAATGATCCTGCCTATTCTTCCCGTTGTGCTTCTTCTGGCAAGACAACCGGATATGGGAAGCGTCATGCTGATTGCAGCCATCTTTATTGCGTTGATGGTTGTTTCAGGAATTTCCTATAAAATCGTCAGTGTATTGATTGGCGTTCCTCTAGTAGGATTTGCTGTATTTATCTTTTTATTCTTTCAAATACCTGCTGTTCTCGATGCTACGTTATTTGCTCTCATGGATCAATATCAGGTGAACCGTATTAACGGCTGGCTGAACCCGTTTGAATATGCAGATGAAGGTTTTCAGACAGTGAGGGCATTAACGGCCATTGGTGCGGGGCAGCTGCTCGGAACAACGGATGATTCCATTTACATCCCGGAGGCGCATACCGATTTTATTTTTGCAGTTATCGGTTCTATGCATGGCTTTCTCGGTGGAGCTATGGTGATTACTTTATACTTTGTACTTTTGTATCAAATTTTAATGATCGCTTTCCGCTCCAATCATGCGTTTGGTAAATACCTGTGCGCCGGGTTTATCGGTATGCTTGCCTTTCAGATTTTCCAGAACATCGGGATGAGCCTCGGACTGCTTCCTGTCACGGGCTTCACGCTCCCTCTGTTAAGCTATGGAGGCAGCTCCGTTATTGCAACAATGTTTGCACTCGGGATGATTATGAGCATCCGCTACCACTCCAAATCGTATATGTTCGATTAAAGAAGCTGCCTCTTTAAAAGGCAGCTTCTTTACCTGTACAGAACCTAAAGAGCGTTTTATACTTAAAAGAAAAGGGGCGAGGTTGCATGAATATTTTGATCGTAGGGGCAAATGGCAAAATTGCAAGGCAGCTGATTAAGAAACTTGCCGAAGAGGAGAAATATCATATTACAGCAATGATTAGAAAAGAAGAGCAGGCAGCAGAGCTTAAAGAATTAGGGGCGGATGAAACGATTGTCTCCAATCTGGAAGGCAATATATCCGCAGTGTTTGAGGCACAGGAAGCTGTTGTATTTGCGGCGGGGTCGGGAGGCCACACAGGTGCGGACAAAACGATACTAATTGACCTGTGGGGAGCAAGAAAAGCGATAGACGCTGCCAAAGAACATGGAGCCCACCGTTTTCTGATGGTTGGATCGATGCGTTCAGTCAATCCGGACGAAGGACCGGACAATATGAAACACTATTTTGTAGCCAAGAAGCTTGCAGATGAATATTTACAGCACAGCGATCTTAATTACACGATTGTAAGGCCCGGCAGACTGACTGATCATACGCCTTCCGGCAGAATCAGCACAGATTCCGCTCTGGATGATTCGGGGGAAGTGACAAGAGCGGACATAGCAGAAGTGCTGGCGCAGAGTATTCAAAATGAGGCCACCTTTTATAAGGCGTTTGATGTAGTAAATGGAGAGACAGAAATTAATAAAGCTCTCCGGTCTATTTAAAAAGCCGGAGATTTTCCGGCTTTTTTTAAAACGGTTTCAATAAACGGACAGGAGGACTTGAATAACTCTGTTCCTTCATGAGAAACTAAAGAGAAAAGAAGCACTTTTAAATAGGGGAGATACATATGAATAAAAAAAAGCGCCGTTTTCTGATGCGGCTTTCCATACTCAGTGTTCTGGCAGTGGTGCTGGGTTATGTTTTTTACACCAACTTTATGAGTGACGAACAAACGGCAGTGACTGCAGGAGAAACCGCTCCTAATTTCCAGCTTACTAATATGGACGGAGAACAGGTGCAGCTGGAAGACTACAGAGGCAAGGGAGTCTTTTTAAACTTCTGGGGTACCTACTGTCCGCCGTGTGAAAGAGAAATGCCTTATATGGAGAATCAGCACCAGGCTTTTGAGGACCGCGGAGTGGAAGTGCTGGCAGTAAACGTAGCGGAAACAGAGCTGGTTGTATCGCGATTTTCAGACAGGCATCAACTAAGCTTTCCTATTGTGCTGGATAAAAACCGCAATGTGGTGGACAGTTATGGAATAGGACCGCTCCCCTCCACTTTTCTTATAGATGAAAATGGAGTGGTGCAGGATATTATTACAGGTTCCATGACCGAAGAAACAATTAGAGAGTATATGGAACAAATCGAACCGGCCTGAGAGAGTGTATCTTCTGGCCGGGCTTTTTATTTAGAACAGTAAAAACGAGCGGAACACATATCAAATGGAGCGGAAATACCGTTATGATGGTATATTAGAAAGTAGCCTGAAAAAAAGACTGCAGGCAAACGATACGAAGTACCGGCTGAAGGGAGCGAAACAGCATTAATACACAAAAAAGACCGTTGAACAAACTGTTTATCATAATCACAGCGATGCTCGTTCTGCTGCATTTTCCCGGCCTGGCCGCAGCTGAAGACGAAGACCGGATCAATCATCTGAACAGTGAAACTGCTGTGCTGATGGATGGAGAAACCGGACAGATTTTGTTTGACAAAGATGCAGACAAACGCATGTACCCGGCTTCCATTACGAAGATTGCCTCTGCTATAATGACGCTCGAAACTGGAAATGTAGAAGAAAACACAACGATCAGCAGAGAAACGACAGAAGTAGAAGGAACCTCGGTGTATCTAGTGGAAGGAGAAACCCTTTCAATAGACCAGCTGGTAAAAGGAATGCTGATCAATTCCGGCAATGACGCAGGATCTGCGATTGCTGAACATTATTCCGGCTCCGATGAAGCATTTGCAGAAGAGATGACGTCTTACCTTAAAGAAAAAACAGGAATAGAAGATACTTCTTTTAAAAATCCACACGGCCTTCATCATCCGGATCACTATACTACCGCTTCCGATATGGCGGAAATCACAAAGTATGCGATGGAAAATGAGGAATTCCAGGAGCTTTCTGAGACGAAAGAGTTTGCCTGGAACAGCGAAGGGTGGGACACAACGATTGTAAACCACCACCGCCTTCTTTTCAGCAATGAAAATGTAACAGGAGGAAAAAATGGTTTTGTAAGAGCCGCAGGAAATACCCTCGTAACAACGGCAGAAAAAGACGGGCAGGAATTAATTGCTGTAGTCCTGAACGCTGATGGCAGTACGAATGCGGATGCAGACACGACGGCTCTTTTAAATGAAGGGTTTACAGCATTCGAAGAGCGTGAAATAGAAAATGGAGTCATGGAAGCAGAAGATGGCATAGAATATGATATTCCTTCCCTTGAATATCAGGTCAGAAAAGACGCCCGCGTAGAGGTACTGGTGAAAGAAGGAGGATTTTTAACGGTTTTGGATGAAGAGAACAGACAGATATTTGTACGCGAGGTAGAAGCCCTTCCCGGTCAGGAAGAAATGATAGAAGAAAATATGGCTTCTATGGAAACGCCGGGAGAAACGTTTCTTGATTTCTTTCTGGAAAAACGCGGCAAAACCTCTCCAACTATTGCCGGAGTGATTCCGGAAATGCTGCAGTATCAATTTAACTATTTCACACCATAAAGGAAAGACGCCTATGACACATGATATTTCCTTAAAAGATGTATGGATCAGCTTTCTGCTGTTTGTACTGGCTGGGTATGCGGTTCTCTTTTTTCTGTTTGGATTTTCCTCCGGTGCCTATATTGTTTCTTTATTTGATATTGGAAATGTTGGTACAGAAATTCTGGCAGGAACAGGAGCAGGTCTGCTCAGCGCCGGTGTACTTCTCGCCCTTTATAAATGGACCGCCCTGGAGCTTCCCGACAATCAATACACCGCTCTAATTCAATCTCTTCTTCATAAAAAGTACGGAGTGACTACTATTGCGGCAGGAGCAGGTATCTCGGAAGAGTTTTTGTTCCGGGGAGTGCTTTTAGGCGTGCTGGCTTTATATATTGGGGGCCTGCCGGCACTATTTATTGTGTCGGTCTTGTTTATGCTTGTGCATATCCCCCAGTACAGAGGGAGCATAGCAGCTCATGCAGTCGTCTTATGCATAGGCCTGCTGCTGGGAGGACTGTTTCTGTTATTTGGCACGTTGTGGGCGCCGATTATAGCTCATGCCGTGTATAATGGCCTTCTGGGCTTTACAATGAAACAGGCATCTCCGGAAAAAGTGTAAAAAATAGAAAACAGTATATAGGAAAGGAGGAGGCTCTGTGATTGAACTGAACGATGAAACAAAAGAAGACTATGTCAAAAAAATTGTAGAAGCGCTGGAGCAGGAAAAGATCAGCATATTCCGGGAGATATTTCTGGATTTTCATCCTACTGACCAGGCTGAAATTTTCAATAATCTGGAACCGGAGCAACGTGGGCTCGTTTATAAGTACTTAAGCCCAGAAGAATTTTCCGAAATATTCGAAAGTCTGGATATTGAAGAGCAGAAAGAAGCGGCTCCCGAGTTGAGTAAAGATTATGCTGCTGATGTGTACAATAATATGTCTGCCGATGACGTAGCTGATTTCCTGGGGGAACTACAGCAGCCAAATGTACGGGAAATTCTTGGCTCAATGGACAAAGAAGAGGCCAGGGAAGTACAGGAACTTCTGCTGTACGATGAAGAGACAGCAGGTTCGATTATGACAAAAGAATTTATTTCATTAAAATCCTCTTCTACAGTAGCGGAAGTTATCGATCTTCTCCGTAAAGAAGGTCCGGAAGCAGAAACGATTTATTACTTGTATGTAGTTGATGAAGATGGACGCCTTGCCGGTGTAGTATCAATACGTGATTTGATCACTGCCTCCTCTGAAGAGCAGGTTGAAAATATAATGAGCACAAGAGTTGTGTCGATCCACGTTAAAACAGATCAGGAGGAAGCGGCCCAGCTGATTCAACGATATGATTTTCTGGCAGCCCCTGTGATCACGGATGACAACACGCTGGTAGGAATTATTACAGTCGATGATGCACTGGACGTACTCGAAGAGGAAGCAACAGAAGATTTTGGGGAAATAACGGCCTCCAGAGGTTCCACAGATATTAACATTACTTCTTATCAGGCAGCAAAAATGAGGACGCCCTGGATTATTCTGCTTATGTTTTTCGGACTGGGAACGGCTGAAGTAATCAACCGTTTTGAGAGTACATTGGAAACAGTAGTACTGCTTGCGGCTTTTATCCCCCTTATTATGGGATCTGCCGGAAATACAGGAACGCAGTCACTGGCAGTATCTGTAAGGTCACTTGCCATTGGAACTTCTCATAAAAAAGGACTGATCCGCACCATTTGGAGGGAGTTCGCGACAGGTCTTCTTATTGGCGGCGTATCAGGCCTTGCTATTTTAGTATTGATTGGTACGTTTTATAATGATTATACGCTTGGATTGATCGTCGGCGGGTCCATCGTCTTATCACTCGGAACGGCCAGTGTCATTGGAATGACGATCCCCCTTATTATTAATAAAATGAATTTAGATCCGGCTATCGCATCCGGCCCGTTCATCACGACGTTAAATGATATTATCAGCCTGCTGATTTATTTCACAATAGCTACATCTTTTCTTCAATACATGTAGATAGAACAGCGGCATATACGTTAAAATAGGATATAAATAATCAGGATGGTAATGGAGAAAGGATGGAAGAGGATGGAAGGACCATTTGGTTTCTCATATGAAAAGAATCAGCGGGAGACCGCGTCGAATATCGAGCCCTGGAAATATACGGTACAGGAAATGATGAACGAAATGATCGTCTCCTCCCTATCTGCCTCTGCTCAGGAAAGAACGCCATCATTTTTGCTCGGCAAATACAAAGGATACTGGCAGCAGATGGTTTCCCCGCAGTGGTTTCATTACCACGCCTCCTATTACTTATGGATGGCCCATACGTCCGGTACGCTGCTTCCGCTTTTAGAGAAAGAAGAGGGCAGGCTGGAAGGGTGGCTGATGTACCGGACATCCGGAGATAGAGAGGGATTCTCCATACCGATCGTCCAGAATTCGCATGAACGGACATTGTATGTGTTTGAAAACAATTATACAGAACTCGAGCGTATTGCTCGTGCAGCTGAAGCAATGATGACTGCTGCCGGTGAAAAGCGCCGATTCGTAAATGTACATTCTGTTGAAAATGGCAAAAGTCTCCGCTATAAAAGATACGCCTGAAAAACGCCCAGCCTTGGATCGGCTGGGCGTTTTTTTAATAGTTTCCATACAATAGCGGGGTGTGGATGGATTACGTATGAAGTGCCGTTTGAAATAAAGAAAAAAGACGGGTGTTGTTTGCTGTAACGTCTTCCAGCGTATATTGATCAAGCACAGCGAGATAAGCTGTAAGAGCTTCCCGCAACGCAGACTGAAGTTCACAGCCTCCAGCGAGAAGGCAGGTATTTTCAGAGGAAAAGCACTCGACCATGTGAAAGTTATCCTCCGTCTGTCTGACGACCCAGCCGATATTAATTTCATCAGGCTCAGCGGATAAGCGTATTCCACCGTTCCGGCCTTTGACTGTTTCAATTAAATGCAGCTTTGATAATTCATGGCCCACTTTAGTTAAATGATTATAAGAAATAGAATATGCTTTGGATATTTCTTTAATGCTGGTCAGTTTTTCTCTGTCGACCGTTGCTAGATACATCAGAGTACGCAATGAGTAATCTGTATATGAAGTTAAGCGCATGAATATCCCCCGTTCTTTTTGCTGGTAACTCCAATAGTACCATAAAGTAAGAAACAGAAAAATCTTTTTGCCTTAACAAGAATCAAGGCTGTTTCTCTGAATGCGCAGCTCGTCTGCAGCAGGGATTATTATTTATATACTTGCTAGTTGGTGTCTTCAAAGCGCTTTAAATCGTTTTTCTGGCCGATCACAATAAGAATATCGCCGGCTAATATATCGTCTTCTGCAAGTGGAGAGATATTGATTTGTTTTCTGCGTTTAATTCCTAAAATGGTTACTCCGTATTTAGCACGAATATCCAAATCCAGCAGCGTTTTGTTATGCATTGACTTTGGAGCGGTGATTTCAACAATGGAATAATCTGCAGAGAGCTCAATATAATCAATTACTTTATCTGATACGAGATGCTGGGCAATTCGATGGCCCATGTCATGCTCTGGATGAATGATTTTGTCCGCACCGATTTTATCCAGTACTTTATGATGATAGTAGTTCTGTGCTTTTGCCCATACGGATTTAACACCCATTTCTTTTAATAACAGCGTACATAGAATACTGGCCTGAATATTGTCTCCGATAGCGACAATAACATGATCGAAATTAGCAATGCCGAGCTTTCGCAGTGCTTTTTCATCAGTGCCGTCTGCCACGGCACTGTGCGTGGAACAATTGGTGATTTCATTTACCTTGGACGAGTTGATATCTACAGCCAGCACTTCGTGGCCGAGTTTAAATAACTCTGTGCTGACGCTTACGCCAAATCTCCCCAATCCAATAATAGCAAATTGTTTCTTCAATATTAGCTCTCTCCCCGTTTATGCTGATAGGTATCTGGTAAGCAGCAGCTGAGCTGTCTGCGTCAATTCTATATGTAATGTACTCTTGCCGTATTCCTTTGTCAATAAACAGCATTAATTTTTCCTTTGTTCCGTAAACTCTGAATTCCCTGGAAAGATTAATAATATCGGAAAAATCAAAATACATAAAATAAATAACCTTCTACCCCCTTTTGAGTTTTAACGTTATCATGTATAATGTAGGAAAGCGCATACAAAAAATTGACAGTCACTCTTTTTTACTTAAAAGAAAGCAGATGCAAACGTTTATTCTATCGAAAAGGTGGGTATAAATGAGTATCATCAACTGCTGCTTAACTCACGACGGAAACCAGCCTTTGTTATTATATAAGAAGCCGATAATCCAGATAAAAGGATAGGGGGTTTGAGAAAGATGTTACATCCAACTCACGAACAGCATTTTATGAAAAAAGTGAAATCTGCAAAGTATGGCAGAAGACCATCCAGGCAGGTACTTCAGTCATTATACGCGCAAATGACACTCGAATATGCTTTGTTTGACTCCAACTATGAAAGGCTGCGCAGGTTAATTGACGATTCGCTTGATCAAAAAGACGCCGGCCAGTTTAAGATACTCACTGACCAGTACAATGAATTGATTCACGAGTATGAACACGGAAAAATCATTCAGGAGCAGGGATACGAGCTGGAACTGGATTTTAAATTTAATTAGAAAAGCCGCTTCTTAGGAAGCGGCTTTTTTTGTGGCCCGGTAAATCTTATTTTCTTTTCGGCGGGTTCAGGAATTATACTGGCATTAGGCCTCTAGTTTTACTATACTCAATAAAGAAGAGGAAATGAAAAGGTGGCGTATGAATTGATACTATCTGATATAACGATCCGTGAAATGATGAAGAATAAAGAATTAACAATTGAACCATGCAGTGAGGAACAAATCCAGCCGGCTTCAGTAGATATCCGCCTGGGCCATCATTATTTAAAAATTGATGAAAATGCAATTGCTTCCATCAACCTGAATGAACCTGCAAAATATGTGGAATTTGAAAGCGATGAAGTGATTATCCCTCCGCACTCTTTTCTGCTGGCAACAACGCATGAATACATAAAACTTCCTAATCATTTAACTGCTTTTGTAGAAGGCAGAAGTTCCATTGGAAGAATGGGCCTGTTTATTCAAAATGCAGGCTGGGTGGACCCCGGATTTGAAGGGGAAATTACGCTTGAGTTGTACAACGCCAACCGCCTGCCTATTATTCTGCAGTCCGGCCGCCGAATCGCCCAGCTTGTGTTTGCCTCTATGGATCAGGAAGCAGGAGTACCTTATAACGGCAAATACCAGGGACAGCGTAAAGCTGTCGGGAGCCAGGTTTATTTGGATAAAGAAAGAAAGCAGCCGTAAAACGGCAGGGCGGGTACCTAATGTCTGCGTAAAGGCAGTCGTGATATAATGAACAAATAATCAGCCTAAACAAATAGGAAGTGAAAAGACATTGAGTTTAAAAAATGAAAGTGCCGTTATCGTTTTCAGCGGCGGACAGGACAGCACGACCTGCCTTTTTTGGGCTCTTGAACAATTCAAAGAAGTGATTGCGGTTACGTTTGATTATGGCCAACGTCACTCTGAGGAGCTGAAAGCAGCTTCTGACATTGCAGATGACTTGAATATTGAACATCATATACTTGATATGACATTATTGAATCAGCTTGCTCCCAATGCACTTACGAGAGACTCTATAGAAGTGAAGGCAGGAGAAGACGGAGAGCTTCCATCTACTTTTGTAGAGGGCAGAAACCTGCTCTTCTTTTCCTTTGCAGCTATTGTCGCCTCTCAAAAGGGAGCCAAACATATAGTGACCGGCGTATGTGAAACGGATTACAGCGGGTATCCAGACTGCCGGGACGCATTTGTAAAATCGTTAAATGTCTCTTTGAATTTAGGTATAGGTAAAGACTTTGTCATCCATACACCGCTTATGTGGCTGGACAAAAAAGAAACCTGGAAGCTTGCAGATGATCTGGGGCAGTTAAATTATGTGCGTGATAACACACTGACGTGTTATCATGGCATACGTGGACAAGGGTGTGGAGAATGCCCTGCCTGTAAACTTCGGCGAGCAGGACTCGACCAATATAGGAGAGAAAAGGAACGGGAGTTATAATGCTTCATCAATTTTATCCTCAGGTACCGCATGAGTACCGATATGAACTGAATAAAGACATGCATCTGGCCGCTGCTCATTTTATTCCAAGTGAAGCTGCTGGGAAGTGTCAGGATATACATGGGCATACCTACGTAATAAACATTACCGTTGCTGGAGATCAACTAGACAGCAGCGGATTTTTGATTGATTTCAAAATACTGAAATCGTTAATTCACCGTCCGTTTGACCATACGCTGTTAAACGATCATGAATTATTCTCTGATAAAGAAGACAGCTGGTCATTTCCGACAACAGAAGTAATCGCCGGCCGGTTTTGGAAGCTTATTCAAACAGAACTGAACCAGCTTCCCAACCAGCCTAAATGTATCCAGCTTCTCGTTAGAGAAACGCCAACGAGCTACGTCGTATTCCGGCCGAAGAAAGAAGATTTCGTTATATGAAAAAGATACCGGTTTTGGAAATATTCGGCCCGACTATACAGGGAGAAGGCATGGTTATCGGTCAGAAAACGATGTTTGTCCGCACAGGCGGGTGCGATTACAGATGCAGCTGGTGCGATTCTGCGTTTACATGGGATGGCTCGCAGAAGGCGGAAGCCATGGATGCTGCATTGATTGTAGATAAGCTTTATGAAAAGGGATCGAATCTTTTTACCCATGTAACAATTTCCGGGGGAAATCCCGCGATTCATCCAGGGATTCAATCCCTGGTGGAAGAACTACAGAAAAAAAACATGCAGACAGCAGTGGAAACTCAGGGGAGCATATGGGCAGAATGGATGATGGCTATCGATGAAGTGACGATATCACCAAAGCCGCCCAGTTCTTTAATGAAAACAGACTGGGAGAAGCTGGATTATTATATACACCGGCTTCAGGAAAGAACAAACCAAACATTCAGCTTAAAAATTGTTATATTCAATGAAGACGATTTGAGCTATGCGGATGAAGTGCACACACGTTATCCGGACGCTCCTATGTTTTTGCAGGTGGGTAACGATGACCTGGAAGAAAAAGAACCTGACATGCTGAGAGATCATCTGCTGGGACGATACGAGTGGCTGATTAATCAGACGATGGGTGATGCGAGATGGAATAATGTTAAAGTACTTCCACAGCTGCATACTCTACTATGGGGAAATAAACAAGGCGTATAGGCCATTAGATAAGGAGAGGTTATTTTGTCTGAACGAAAGACAGGAATGGATGATTTAACATTATTGGGAAACCAGCAGCAGGAGGGACAGCAGTTTGAATACGATCCTGCTCTGCTGGAAACGTTTGAGAATAATCATCCCGGCAGAGATTACTTCGTGAAATTTAACTGCCCGGAATTCACCACTCTCTGTCCAATGACCGGGCAGCCCGACTTTGCAACGCTTTATATCAGCTATATACCTGATATTAAAATGGTGGAAAGCAAATCGCTGAAGCTTTATTTGTTCAGCTATCGAAACCACGGCGGATTTCACGAAGATGCAATAAACACGATAGTGAATGACTTAGTAGAACTCATGGATCCCCGTTATTTAGAAATCTGGGGTAAATTCACTCCACGCGGCGGCATTTCCATTGATCCTTACGTAAACTACGGAAAAAAAGGCACAAAGTTTGAAGATATGGCATATCATCGATTAATGAATCATGACATGAATCCGGAAACAATTACGAATAGATAACAAAAAGCATCTGCCGTAGTGGCAGATGCTTTTGTTTAGATGTGCTCAGCATACACTTTATTTTGAGCGTCGCGGTTGGCTACCTTTTCTGCGTCTTCTTTCAACCCGTTCATTTCACCGCGGATTAACTCGTAGCGGATTTGTCCGGATTGATAAAATTTGTCGCGTTTGGCCTGCTTTTTCGCCTGCTTTGCTGCTTTTTTGTTTTGAACTTCCAGCTTCTTTTGTTCTTTTTTCTGCTGTAATTCCTCAAGCTTCTCTGTTTTTGCTTCCTGGAAGCTTGTTTTTTTCTGCTGTGCTTTTTCTACGGTTTGAGCACGGAACTCTTTGCCCTGAACAGGGGCTGTTAAAAGAGTTAAAGCAAAAGATAAAAGAAAACCAACGCTCAGGCCGGTTACGAAAGTAGGTTCGTCAGAACGATTTTCTTTTACTCCGGCACTGGTCATACAGAAGCATTCCCTTGGTGGCTGCCTTCTTTAAGCGCTTTACGCTTTTGGAAAAGGTAATAACCTAATGCAGCAGCTCCATAAATGCCTCCCAGATCCTTCTGCTTCGTTGTTTCGTTTCCTTCAGTCGTGTTTTTCTTCATAGAAGCTGTAACATCTACGAGAGAGGAAGAAACTTTTCTTGTAGCTTCACCGGCATCTCCAATGATGTAGAAAAGAGGGCTTAATGCTCCCATTTTTTCGTTCAAGTCATCAATGGTGGTATTGCTGCTGTTGAGAATGCTTTCCGTATTTTTCATAACATCGTCAAGCTGTGATGGAAGTTTCTCCACGGTTTTATCGACATTGCTCAGTACGCTTGTCAAATTGCGCAAAACGATAATGAGAAAAATAACTAAAATAGCAAAAGCGATACCAAACACTAATACTCCAATTCCTATTAAATCCATGCCTTTGACCTCCCAAATAGTAATTATAACCATCATAGCCTTTCTTAAAGAAAAAAGAATAAGCTATTATGTATACCTTTATACGTACCCCTGCGAGTCCGGCTTTAAACTAAAAGAACAGGCACCAGATGAATAAATACTGTTTTTTAATAAGGACAGCAGGCAGTATGCAGTAAAGGTATAGTGTATTGTATCACACCTTACGATGACTGTTGATCAAAGATTTTGTTATACGCTTCGGCTGAATCTACGTCTTTCATAGTGATCCCGCCGGCGTCATGGGTGGAAAGACGTATCGATATATTTGTATAATTAATGATTATCTCCGGATGGTGCTGCACGCTCTCGGCATGTTCAGCAAGTTGATCAACAAAGCGGATCCCGGATAAAAAATCATCAAACTGATAACGCTGTTCCAGTGTTTTAGCATCTTTACGTTCCCAGCCTTGAAGGGCCTGCAGTTGAGTTTCGATTTCTTCGTTATTCAATGTCATTATTTACTCCTCTCTAAAAATGTTATAGGACCCAATATATAGACGTGTATTACTAGAGATATTTCCTAAACTGCTTACATATAAACCTCATGGAAAAACCGTATAAAAAAAACCTTGTAGATAGAGAGCGGATTCATTAAAATAAGAGAAGAGGGAATATATTTAATTGGGGGAGACGGACCAGTCGGTCTAATATATAAAGATAGTAATGAGAGGAGTGGTTTGGATTGTTTAAACGGATTTTAGTTGCAAACAGAGGAGAAATAGCGGTTCGTGTTATTCGTGCCTGCAAAGAAATGGGCATTGAAACGGTAGCAATCTTTTCAGAAGCCGACCGTGAAGCCCTGCATGTCATGATGGCAGACGAGGCTTATTGTGTTGGTCCTTACTCATCAGCCGAGAGCTATTTGAAAAAGACAAATATTATCTCAGCTGCATTAATGACGGGAGCAGAAGCTATTCATCCCGGTTATGGATTTCTTGCAGAAAATGCGGAATTTGCTGAAATCTGCAAAGACCACGATATTACTTTTATCGGCCCATCATCAGAAGCAATTAATAAAATGGGGGCAAAATCCAGCGCCAGGGAAACGATGAAAGCTGCAGGAGTTCCTATTGTACCTGGAACGGAAGGGCTTATTGAAGATGAAAAGAAAGCGTTGAAGGTTGCAAATGAGATCGGTTACCCGGTTATCGTAAAAGCTTCAGCCGGCGGCGGCGGCAAAGGAATGAGAGTAGCTGGAAGTGAAGAAGAACTCGCTAAAGCTATCAGCATGGCTAAACAGGAGGCCCAGACTTCCTTTGGCGATGCCAGTGTCTACTTAGAGAAATATATAGAAGAACCGCGTCACGTGGAAATTCAGGTAATGGCTGACAGCAAAGGAGCTGCTGTGCACTTTGGAGAAAGGGACTGCTCGATTCAAAGGCGCCACCAAAAATTGGTGGAAGAAGCTCCCTCTCCTGCTCTTGACCAGAAAACACGTAAGCAGATGGGTGACGCAGCCGTAAAAGCGGCAAAAGCCGTTGACTACTGCGGAGCCGGAACGGTTGAATTTTTACTGGACAAACATAAAAATTTCTATTTTATGGAAATGAATACGAGAATCCAGGTCGAGCACCCTGTAACAGAAGAAGTAACAAATACAGATTTAATTAAAGAACAGATTTCTGTAGCATTTGGAAACCCGCTTTCTATGAAACAGCGTGATATTAAAGTGGAGGGATGGGCCATCGAATGCCGGATCAATGCGGAAAATCCGATGAAAAAATTCATGCCTTCTCCAGGACGGATTGAAACATATCTGCCACCGGGTGGTTTCGGCGTCAGGGTGGACAGTGCTGTATATCCAGGCTATACCATCACCCCCCATTATGATTCGATGGTAGCCAAAGTGATCGTGCGTGGAAAAACGCGGGAGGAAGCCATAGCGAGAATGAAGCGGGCTTTATCAGAATTTGTAGTGGAAGGCGTGTATACGACGATTCCATTCCATATAAGACTTTTAAATCATCCAGCTTTTGAGGATGGGGATTTTAACACAGGGTTTTTGGAACAGTACAACATAATGGAGGATTAGGTTCATCTGCCGTCCTTCTAGAAAGAGCAGGTGAGTTAACTTGCCTTCAAGATCAACGAAGCAGCGCATAACAGACTCTGCATTAAAGCTGTTTGAAGAATTCGGCTTTCATGCAGTAACCGTTGACACGATAGTTAAAGACAGCAGTACGTCTAAAGGAGGCTTTTATCATAATTTCCGTTCCAAGGATGAACTGCTCTACACAATTCATGATTCATTTATAACTTATGTGATAGATAAAGCTGTAGAAGCCCATGACGTGAATGAAACACCTGCTGAAAAACTATACGAAACGGTCCGTTCGTTTGTGAAAATGTTTGAAGTATACCGTCCTCATGTCACCGTGTTTTATCAGGAAAGTGTGTATTTATCCCCGGAATTTTATGAGAATATCAAAAAGAAACGTAAAAAGTACAAAGATCTTATGTTTAAAGTAGTACAGGAAGGTAAAGAAGCAGGCGAATTCCGTGAAGAGCTGCCGGTTCCAATTACATCCATGGCGATATTTGGAATGATCAACTGGACGTATAAATGGTATAAGGCGGAAGGGGAATATTCCATTCAGGAAATAGCCGATATTTACGCCGATTTAATTATGCATTCCGTTCTTACTGAAGAAGCCAGGCAGAATCCGGATTATCAATATTTTTTTTATCGGCCATCTAATTAAAGGAGTGAACAGCATGTATAAAGTAAACGAAATCAAAGAACTTATTAGAGCATTGGACAACTCTTCTCTGGAAGAACTTGAAATAAGAGGAGAAAATAAAACAAAACTGTTACTAAAAAAGACGGCCTCTGCCGTATCCGCCCCTTCTAGACAAAGGCAGGGAGAAGAGCCGGCAGGAAACAGAGAAGAACAGGTACCAGCACCGGCCTCCGAGCAGCCGCAGGAAACAGCCAAAGAGCCGGCAGCGGCACAAAAAGAAACAGAAACTAAAACAGAAGCAGATACAAGCCACCTAGGCAAAATTACTTCTCCTATGGTAGGAACATTTTACAGCGCTCCATCTCCGGAAGAAGGTCCGTACGTTAAAGAAGGAGACAGCGTGAAAAAAGATTCTATCGTCTGTATAGTGGAAGCAATGAAGCTGATGAACGAACTCGAAGCCGAAATTGACGGCGAGATTGTAGAAATTCTTGTTGAAAATGGAGAACTGGTGGAATACGGCCAGCCGCTTTTCCTCGTTAAAGAAGCATAATAAATGAAGAGAAGAGTCTCCCCGGAATCGGGAGATTTCTTTTTTACAAATGAATGTAAGCGTTTTAAAAGGAGATGATTAAATGAGCCGGGATATGATTGATTATATTGATGAAATGGAAAAAAGACGAGAAAAAGTAAAAATGGGGGGCGGGGCAGCCCGAATGGAAGCCCAGCACGACCGCGGCAAAGGTACAGCCAGAGAAAGAATAGACATGCTCGTGGATGATGGAAGCTTTGTGGAGCTGAATCCTTTTATTGAAGGAAGTGTAGGGGACGGCGACCTGGAAGCCCCCGGAGAAGGCGTAGTGACCGGCTACGCAAAAATTGAAGGGAAACAGATTTTTCTTTTTTCCCAGGATTTCACCGTATATGGAGGAGCACTTGGAGAAATGCATGCGTTAAAAATCGCCAAAGTGATGGATCTTGCTGCAGAAAACGGTTCTCCTATTATTGGACTGAATGATTCCGGCGGGGCACGCATTCAAGAAGGTGTTCTTTCCCTCGATGGATACGGCCATGTGTTCTATCGTAATTCGATTTATTCAGGTGTTGTTCCGCAGATTTCCGTGATTCTTGGGCCTTGTGCCGGTGGCGCCGTATATTCACCGGCTATTACAGATTTTGTATTTATGGTGGAAAAAACGAGCCAGATGTTTATTACCGGCCCGAAAGTAATTGAAAGCGTGACCGGTGCAACGATTAATTCGGAAGAACTCGGCGGCGCAAAAGTGCACGCTAAAAAGAGTGGAAACGCCCATTTTACGGCGCCGACGGAAGAGGAAGTGCTGAGTCGGGTCAGGGAGCTGGTTCGTTACCTTCCTTCCAGCTATAAGGAAAAAGCGCCTATATTGGCACCGACAAAGAAAAAAGAAGGCCGCATTGATGAAATGCTTGATATTGTCCCTGTAGAAACAACCAAAGTGTACGATGTGCGAAACGTAGTCAGAAGTATATTGGATGAAGAAGAGTTCTTAGAAGTACAGGAAGATTTTGCAAAAAATATGGTCATTGGATTTGGGAGAATTAAAGGAGAAAGCATTGGCATCGTTGCAAACAATCCTAAAATGATGGCAGGCGGCCTGGATATTGATTCTTCCGACAAGTGCTCACGTTTTATTCGTTTCTGCGATTGTTTCAATATACCGATTGTGACGCTGGAAGACGTCAGCGGGTTTATTCCCGGCATTCAGCAGGAGCACGGCGGAATTATCCGCCACGGGGCGAAAATTCTATATGCCTACTCCGAAGCGACGGTGCCAAAAATTACGATTATTTTACGAAAAGCATTCGGTGGTGCCTATGTCGCACTGAACAGCAAAGCGATCGGCGCGGATCTTGTTTTTTCCTGGCCCAATGCAGAAATTGCAGTTATGGGGCCGGAAGGTGCCGCCAATATTATTTTTTCAAAGGAAATAAAAGAAAGCAGCAGTCCGGATGAAACAAGAAAACAAAAGATTGAAGAGTACCGTAATCGTTTCGCCAATCCATATATTGCTGCAAGCAATGGAATGATTGACGACGTCATAGATCCAAGAGATACAAGAACCGTTTTAGCAGAATCCCTTGAAATGCTGCGCCGAAAACAGCAGCAGAAACCAGCCAAAAAGCATGGCAATATTCCCCTATAAAAAAGGAGGACTGCACGATGGCCGAGAATGAAGACAGCCGGCAGGTACTGAATGATATCTGCCTTTTTCCAGTCCCGTCGCTGGAAGAATGGGAAGAGGCAGTAAAAAAAACACTCAAAGGAAAAACAGCCGCGGAATTAATCCATCAATCCGAAGAAGGCATAGAGATTAAGCCGCTTTACACAAATGCTGACCGGCCGGAAGCTGCCAAAAACAATATGCGTTCAGGTGCTTTTCCTTATACAAGAGGTAATAGAGCGTTTCAGAATCAGCAGAAACCGTGGAAAATTATCCAACAGACATTTGAAAGGCTGCCGGAGAAAGTAAATATGGAAATAAAAGAAGGGATGCTTAAAGGGCAGGACGGGTCTGAAATCCGTATAAATACAGATTTTCAAAAACAGAACAGTGCTGTTTCGGCAACTGGCGTGTGCGTGTTTTCTAAAAAGGATGCTGCAAAAGTGCTGGAAGGCATTCATGTAGGAGAATATTCGATTTCCCTTCATGCAGAAGGTCCGGTGTGGCCCTTCTTTTCCATCTGGATTCAGGCGTTGCAGCAGAAGGAAGGCTGGAAGCAGTTTGATGGAAGTATTACGGTGGATCCTCTCTCTGAACTGGCTGAAACCGGAAAGCTGAGTACGTCTTTAGATACCGCTGTTGATCAAATTGTGGAAGTAATAAAATGGCAGGAGCAGGAGAAGCTGGATTTCCCTGTGCTGCGTGTTTCAAGCGAAGCCTGGCACAATAATGGAGCAGACATGGCCCAGGAGCTGGCTGCTATGACAGCATCCGGCGTCTACTATATAAATGAAGCCCTTCAGCGTGGTGTAAGTCTGCAGCGGGCTCTTCGCTCTCTTGTGTTTCATATGCCGGCAGGCGGAAGGTACTTTTCGGAGATGGCTAAGCTGCGTGCAGCACGGTTGTTATGGGCTAATGCTGCAAAAGCATTCGGTGCCTCGGATGAAGAATGCCGGATGGAGCTGAGAGGCTCTACATCACAGCGCACGAAAACAATCTATGATCCGTTTAATAATATGCTCAGAGGATCGATTGAAGGATTTGCCGCCGCCGCCGGGGGCGTAGATGTGCTTCATATTGCTCCTTTTGATGAAGTTATCCAAAAGCCGTCTTCTTTTGCGAAGCGTATTGCCAGGAACACACAGATTATTCTGCAGGAAGAAGCCCATATTGGAAAAACAATGGATGCGCCGGGCGGCTCCTTTTATGTAGAGGCGTTAACAGGAGAGCTGGCGGAAAAAGCCTGGTCACTTTTTCAGGAAATAGAAAAAGAGGGCGGTATGGCATCTGCGCTGGCATCCGGTGTGATCCAAAAGCAGGCAGCAGCAAGCAGAGAAATGCGGCTGAAACAGATAGAAGAACGAAAAAAAGGAATCATTGGTGTTAATATGTATCCTAATGAAAAAGAAAAGCCTGTATCTCCAGGATTTGATGATAAGAAGGAAATAAGCGAATACACCAATCCGCAAAAGCGCACTTCAGACAGGAAGACAGGAGCGGCCACATTTATAGAAGTGCTGCAGCTGGCTGATGAAGGATATTCTCTTAGGGAGATGTCCGACGGCACACAGAAAGACTTCACGCAGGTGGATTCCATGCCGTTAATACGTGATGCGGAACGGTTTGAACAGTTACGGATGACAATAGAGGCAGCCGCTGCTGAGAGAGAAGGTCTGTCCCTCCTCGTACTTGGAATCGGCTCTCTGGCTTCCTGCAAACCACGAATGGATTTTGCAGCCGGATTTCTGAGAACGGGCGGATATACCATTGTCAGTGAGCAGGCAGACACGATAGAAAAAGCGGAGCAGGCAGCGAAAAAATACAGCCTGCCTGTCGTTTTATGCGGATCAGATGAGCAGTACCAGCTGCTTGAAGAACAACAGCTGAAAGCGATAAAAAAGAATGCCGGTACACTAATGCTTGCAGGGGAAGACAGCCGGGAAATAATAGATCTCTGCCTGAACAGAAAGAAAAATGTGTATCAAAGCCTGGTGTGGCTCCGGGAAAAAATGGGAGGGAAAGCGTATGCCGACTAAACCGGATTTTTCAAAAATACAGTTGAGCACGTCTTCTTCAACAGGAAAGGCGAACGAGAAGCAGAAAACAACCGGTTTTTCCACCGTAGAAGGGATTGACGTTCGACCCGCTTATTCCAGAGACGATATAAAAGATCTTTCTCATATTAACTATTTATCTGGCATCACTCCATTTTTACGAGGCCCTTATCCCGCCATGTACATTACGAGGCCCTGGACAATCAGGCAGTATGCAGGCTATTCCACAGCGGAGGAGTCCAATGCTTTTTACCGGAAAAATCTAGAAGCCGGACAGAAAGGGCTTTCCGTCGCTTTTGATCTGGCCACCCACCGCGGCTATGATTCCGATCATCCCCGGGTGGAAGAAGACGTCGGAAAAGCCGGAGTCGCGATTGATTCTATTTTGGATATGAAAATATTATTTGACGGTATTCCCCTTGATAAAATGTCTGTCTCCATGACGATGAACGGGGCTGTTCTTCCGACGCTCGCTTTTTATATTGTAGCAGCAGAAGAGCAGGGAGTTAGCAGAGAAAAGCTGACGGGTACGATTCAAAACGATATATTAAAAGAATACATGGTCCGCAACACGTATATTTATCCGCCGGACATGTCCATGAAAATTATAGCGGATATTTTTTCTTACACGTCTGAACATATGCCTAAGTTTAACAGTATCTCCATCTCCGGCTACCATATGCAGGAAGCCGGAGCGACAGCCGATCTGGAGCTTGGTTATACGCTCGCCGACGGTCTGGAATACCTGCGCACGGGCCTTGGGGCCGGCATGAGTATTGATGAATTTGCGCCGCGCTTATCTTTTTTCTGGGCCGTTGGCATGAATCACTACATGGAAATAGCAAAAATGAGAGCCGCCAGGGTGCTGTGGGCGAGAATTCTTAAGCCGTTTGCTCCAGAGAATGAAAAGTCATCCGCCCTCCGCACTCATTCGCAGACATCGGGATGGAGCCTGACAGAGCAGGACCCGTACAATAATGTAGCCAGAACAAGTATGGAAGCACTGGCGGCTGCCATGGGCGGCACCCAGTCTCTTCACACGAATGCGCTGGACGAAGCTATTGCCCTGCCTACAGATTTTTCGGCAAGAATCGCGAGAAATACCCAGCTTTATCTACAGGAAGAGACAGAAATTACAGATGTGGTGGATCCGTGGGGAGGCTCCTATTACGTAGAGACATTAACAGCCGAGCTGATCAGCAAAGCCTGGGCCCACATTCAGGAAGTAGAAGAAGCAGGCGGCATGACTAAAGCCATTGAAGCCGGACTTCCTAAAATAAGAATTGAAGAAGCCGCTGCAAAAAGGCAGGCCCACATCGATTCCGGACGGGAAACGATTGTAGGGATCAATAAATACAAACCGGAGGAAGAAGAGCCGCTTGAAATTAGAGACATTGATAATACGACGGTCCGGCAGTCCCAGCTGCAGCGTTTGGAAAAGCTGAAAGCAGAAAGGGACGGCAAAGCAGTTGAAACCGCACTGCAGGCGTTAACAGAAGCCGCCCGTTCCGGTGAAGGCAATCTGCTTGAAAAAGCCGTGGATGCTGCCAGAGTCCGGGCAAGCCTCGGCGAAATATCCTCTGCCCTGGAGGAAGTGGCCGGCCGGCATCAGGCGGTGATCCGATCGATCAGCGGTGTGTACAGTGCTGAGTTCGGGGAAGGAGAAATCGTGGACGACGTTAGAAAACTAACCGATGCATTTGCCGATGAAGAAGGACGCCGGCCGCGGATTATGATTGCAAAAATGGGACAGGACGGACATGATAGGGGAGCAAAAGTTATTTCGACAGCATTTGCAGACCTCGGTTTTGATGTGGATATAGGACCGTTGTTCCAAACCCCGGAAGAAGCCGTGCAGCAGGCCATCGAAAATGATGTCCACGTACTTGGCATGAGCTCTCTTGCCGGAGGGCATAAAACGATTCTGCCGAAAGTTATGAAGGAATTGAAAAAAGAAGGAAGAGAAGATATTGTCGTCATTGTCGGAGGCGTGATCCCCTCCCAGGATTACAATAGTTTGAAAGAGGCAGGCGCTGCAGCCGTATTTGGACCGGGAACGGTCATTCCGGCGGCAGCTAAACAAGTAGTAGAAGAAGTACAGTCCAGGCTTCGGGAAGCTTAGTCCGAAAGGAAGGATGAGGATGGGAAGCACGCGAAAAAAGAAATTAACACCTGCCGAGCATGTGGAAGGAGTCAGGCAGGGACGCCGGGCTTCTATTGCACAAACGATTACGCTGATTGAAAGCAGCGCAGCAAAGCACTTTGAAGATGCTCAGGAGGTCCTTGAACAACTAATGCCGTACACTGGAAAATCAATTCGAATTGGGATTACCGGAGTGCCGGGAGCGGGAAAAAGTACGTTGATTGAAGCATTGGGCATGCAGCTGTGTGAAAGTGGATTTAAAGTGGCGGTGCTTGCAGTTGACCCATCCTCAAGTGTGAACAGAGGCAGTATTCTTGGAGACAAAACGAGGATGGGGGAACTCTCGAAACACCCGGATGCCTATGTCCGTCCCTCTCCAACAGGAGGAAACCTGGGTGGAGTGGCTAAGAAAACACGGGAAACGATGCTTGTATGTGAAGCCGCCGGATATGATGTCATTATTATCGAAACAGTCGGTGTCGGACAAAGCGAACTGACGGTTCGTTCGCTTGTAGACTTTTTTATGGTGTTAATGCTTACTGGAGGCGGAGATGAACTGCAGGGTATAAAAAAAGGCTTAATGGAAATAGCAGATGCCGTTTTCATTAATAAAGCCGACGGGCAGAACAAGCAGCCGGCCGAATTAGCTAAGTCGGAGTATAACCGCCTGCTCCATTTTCTGCAGCCGGCTTCCCCGGGATGGGAGACCAAAGCCTATACCGTATCGGCTTTAACTGGAGAAGGACTGGATCACATCTGGTCTGTTATCCAGTCCTTCGAACGCACAATGAAGGACAATGGCCATTTTGACCGGCGCCGCAGGGAGCAGGTATCGGAGTGGATGGAACGATTAATGATCGATGAATTAACATCTTCATTTTATCAAAGCGAGCAGCTGCAGACGCACTTTGCCGAAAGTAAAAAGTTAGTCCAGGATGGAGAAAAGCCATTGCGGAAAGCGATTCAGGAATTGATGGAAGAATATAGGGAGTTACAACAAAAATAGAATATATTCAGACCTAAAGTGCTGGTTCTTTAGGTTTGTTTATTCATTTTTTTCGAAGTATAATGGGAAATGAGTCATATAATTTAAACAGATAGATAGGAGGAGTCGCAATGGCAGGATGTTCAAATTGCAGTATGGTCCCTTCTCTGGAAGACAATGGCACCTTTTTGTTTACCGCAGCAGATACCGGCGGCACCACCTTACTTGTTAAACATTTAAACGATAGAGACGTCGGAATAGAGCAGGAAAACGGGATTATTCACGCCCCGTTTCGCAGTTTGGAAGAGGCTGTTCGAATTGTCGGCAACCTGGAAGCGGATTTACTGGACAGCGGTACTTCAGCAAAAGGGACCTGGAAGAATGAAGCCTCGGTGTTTGGCCACATGCTGGAGCTTTCGGTGCTTAAAGAAAGAATATCAAATCCTTTGTATTTTCAAATTATTAACGAAGGATTATTTACACATCATATGCAGCCAATTATCAATTTACATAGCTCGGAAGTGATGGGCCATGAATTTTTAATGAGACCCAAGAGCAGCGGACACTTTTTTTATCCTGGAGAGCTGTTTGAATATGCACAAAAAGCAGATCTTCAGTCTATGCTGGACAGTCAGGCCAGAATGTCTTCTATTGCACACAGCTCCCTCCATTTAAGTCAGGGAACGAAACGATTTATTAATTTTCTTCCATCTTCTATTTATGATCCCAACCACTGCTTGAAATCAACATTTAAAATAGTAAAAGAGCATGGGGTAGATCCGGCCGATCTTATTTTTGAAGTAGTGGAAACAGAGGAAATAGCGGACGTTGCCCATCTGCAGAACATTTTTAAAACGTATCAGCAGTATGGAGTGAACGTAGCGCTTGATGACCTTGGTTCAGGGTTTGCTACAGTAGAAATGCTGGAACAATTACAGCCTGACTTCGGCAAAGTAGACCGCAGTCTGATTTCTTATTGCGATCAAAGCACAGAAAAACAGGAAAAACTTAAACATATGCTGAAAAAAGCAGACTTGCATAACATAAAAATGCTGGCAGAAGGTATTGAAAGAAAAGAAGAACTCGAGGTGGTAAAACAGCTTGGTTTTCATCTGGCCCAAGGCTATTATATTGGAAAGCCTTCCGATTATCCAATGGGTAAATCATTCATAACAGCAGGAAAATAGAAAGGAAGGATATTGTGGCTTCCATTCTTATTTGGTATTTTCATCCGGACACAGACAGCTACAACGGCTCTATTTTAACCCGGATAAAAGAGGAATTGATTGAAGCCGGTCATAACGTAGATATACGTATGCCGGAAAAAGAGCTGACTGTTTTTTCTCTTTCCAAAAAAGAGTATAACGCTTCTGTGGAGGGGGTTTACTCCAAAGATGTCCAAAAAGAACATCAGTATATAAAAAATGCAGACGGCATTATTACGCTCTTCCCGTTGTGGTGGGGCAGCTTTCCGGCGGTTGGCAAAGGATACCTGGACAGGGTGCTTTCTTATAAATTTGCATATGAGGTGGAAGAAGAAAAGCCCGTTCCATTAATGGATGCAAAGCCGATTACGTTTATTTATACGACCGGCACACCGGAAGAGGAATTCCGGCAGTCTGGTTTGAAAAAGATAACAGAAGACAATTGGCAGGAGCATATTCTGTCATTCTGCGGATTCAGGAGCGTTCCATTTTGTCATCTGGGTAATGTAATAGATTGTTCCGAACAGGACAGGGAAAAGAAACGAAGCCGTGCCTCCGCCCACGTGGAACAATTTGCGGCAGATATAACGAGGAGGACAGAGTAATGAAGCTGGTATCCTACAGAGAAAACGAAGTGACTGCACTGGGAATAGTGATCGAAGAAAGTATAGTCTCGTTGGACGAAATAAAAACACGGGCCGGTCTGGATATACCATCTACTATGGAAGAAGCCATAGAGTGGAAGCAAAGCCGCTTCGGTGAATTAAAGCACTTGGAAAAATGGGCATATGATAATCAGGGCCTGCTTCTTATGACGCCTGTCGAATCTGCCGCTGTTCTTCCACCTATTTATCCAAAAAGAAATATTATGTGCGTGGGAAAAAATTATGCTGAGCATGCAGTGGAAATGGGGAGCAAAGCAGACATACCGGAGCACCCGATTATTTTTACAAAGCCTCCCACTGCCATTATCGGGACAAACGAGACAATCGAAGCGGATGAACAAGTCACGAAAGAGCTCGATTATGAAGGGGAAATTGCTGTTATTATTGGTAAAAAGGGAAAGAAAATCCCAAAGGACCAGGCACTGGACCATGTATTCGGCTTTACCCTTCTAAACGATGTAACCGCAAGGGATGTTCAGGCCCGTCATAAACAATTCTACTTAGGAAAAAGCATGGACACCTTCTGTCCGCTCGGGCCGTTTGTTCTTCTCGACAAAGATTGGGAAACGTTTTATCCTGTTCTTCGGACTTATGTAAATGGAGAACTGCGCCAGGAGTCTTCCATGGATAAAATGATTTTCTCCGTCAAAGAATTAATCTCCACGCTTTCAGCAGGAATGACGCTTTACCCGGGAGATATTATTGCAACGGGAACGCCATCAGGAGTAGGAAAAGGGTTTAAACCTCCTAAATTCCTCCAGAATGGGGATGAGGTCGCTATTTCAGCCGAGGAACTGGGAAGTCTGCATAACAAAGTTACCATTTACTCATAATAGGGTATAAGAATAGACGGCGACGAAAGACAAAGTGTACCTGCTTTGTCTTTTTGCGTTTACATTTTACAAAAGGAGAAAATAATGGGAGTAACAATAAAAGACGTTGCGGAAAAAGCAGGGGTAGCGCCGTCAACTGTATCAAGAGTATTATCGAGCCATCCGAGTATCAGTGAGAAAACAAAAGAGAGGGTACGCAGGGCCATGACAGAAATGGGTTACGTTCCTAATCTTCATGCGAGGCGTCTGGCAGGACGAAAAACGAATACGATTGGGATTGTTATGCCCAACGACGCAGGATCTTCCTTTCAGAACTTGTTTTTTCCGGAGATTTTAAAGGGCATAAGTACATATGCTTCCGAAAAAGGAGAAGGCCTCTATATAACAACGAGCCAGACAGAAGAGGAAAAGCTGTTAGAGGTCAGAAAAATGGTAGAAAATCGAATGGTTGATGGAGTAATTGTTCTGTATTCTTTAAAAGAAGACAAGGTGCGGAGTTATCTGGAAACAATGAAGTTTCCCTATACTGTTATCGGCAGCCCGGCTCCTTTCCCGGAAGCCTCTTTTGTGAATAATGACAACGTACAGGCCGGCCGGGAAGCTGCTTCCCACTTGTGCAGGCTTGGCCATGAGCGCATTGCGTTTATTGGCGGCAGAGAAGACTATGAGGTGACGTCAGATCATGAAAAGGGATATATATCCGCTCTGCGGGAAGCCGGCCTTCCGGTAGAAAAGAGCCTTATTTTTAAAAATGCCGGCAAAACAGATGGTGGCAGAAAAGCTGCCCGGGAACTGATTAATTTACAGATGGCGCCCACAGCTGTTGTAGCTGCAGATGACATGATGGCACTGGAAATTATTCATTATCTTCATGAGCAGGGTGTTTCCGTACCGGAGCAGATGTCTGTTATCAGCTTTAATAATGTTGTTATTGCCTCGTTAGCCTCCCCGCCGTTAACGACAATAGATATTCAAATTTCCGAGCTGGGCAGGCAGGCGGCTAAAGCAATATGTTTCGGTATGGAACATACGGATAAGCCGGCTTACCAAAAAGTTGTCAGCCACAAGCTCGTTACAAGAAAGTCCTGTGCTGCTTTAAAGAAAGCAGAAAGGCGGACAGAACGGTAAAAAAATTATGCTATAATAAAGTAATGAAAATCTGAGAATAGTGGTGGTAAAATGCCTAAAGGCAAGTACTTTAATATTGGTTATGGAATACTGCTTGCGTTTTTGATTATTTATCTGGGAACGCTGATTGATTTTATTTTCACACCTATTGTTATTTTAGTCTCTACATTGTTTGCTCCAATATTAATCGCAGGAGTGCTGTTTTACGTATTTCGTCCAATCGTCAACTTGTTATCAAAAAAACTGCCGCGTGGTTTGTCTATACTTATTTTGTATTTGGCATTTGCCGGTCTGCTTACGGGTCTCGTGTTTTTCCTCGGCCCTATTATTCAGGAACAGGTGACAAGCCTGATTGATGGACTGCCGACATTTGTAGAGGAAGCTCAAAGTCTGCTGAACACGGTATCGCAGCAGCCGTGGTTTGATAGTGCATTAGATCAGGCGGGGTATTCCTCGCTCGACGAATTACTGTCTGATTTATCCACTTATTTAACAGATTTCCTAAGCGGCATAGGGGGAAATGTTATTGGCATTATCACTTCTATTGCAGGCGCTTTAGTCATAGCTGTCGTTATTCCTTTTGTTTTGTATTACATGCTTAAAGAAGGAAAAGGCGCGCCGGCTATGATTCTCAGACTGCTTCCGAAAAAACAGGAAGAAGAGGGATTCCGCATTCTGCGTGATATGGACCGGGCGTTAAGTTCGTACATTGTGGGACAGGTACTCGTTAGTATATGCGTCGGTGTGTTGATTTATATCGGCTATATCATTATCGGTCTCGAATACGCGCTTATTCTGGCTCTGATTGCGATGGTGACAAATGTTATTCCATTTGTAGGGCCGTGGATCGGGACATTTCCAGGGGTTATTGTTGGTCTGTTCCAAGATCCTTTAATGGCGGTCTATGTAATTATAGTCGCGGTTGTTGTTCAGCAGATTGAAAGCAATTTAATCTCCCCGCAGATTATGGGAAAACGACTGCATATTCATCCTGTCACGATTATTCTGCTGTTACTCGTGGCCAGCCAGTTTGCCGGTCTGCTCGGATTAATTCTAGCTGTACCAGCTTACGCTGTTGGTAAAGTGATTGTAACGCATACGTTCAGACTGATTAAGCTTCGAAACCGGAAGGCATCGTTGGATGAATATGAAGCGCAGCATGGTATTAAAAATTAAAACAACGGAGTGGGGATATAAGATGAGTGAGAAAATAGAAGGAATTGAGCAGATAGACGTCCAGCAGTTGAAACAATTGTATAAAGACAATCAGTCCGCTCCTATTTTTATTGATATAAGAGAACCTTCCGAGTATGTGGAAGGACACATTCCAGGTGTGCCGCTTCTGCCGATGCAGCAAATTCCGGAAGCGGCGGAATCGATGAAAAAAGATGAATCTTATGTGTTAATCTGCCGAAGTGGCAGCAGGAGCCAGCATGCGGCCCACTACCTGAAAGAAAATGGATTCGGCCAGGTGAAAAACTTTGCCGGGGGCATGCTTACCTGGGATGAAGAAATGCAGATCGGGATGGAAAACCCGCTGGAAAATATTAATGACCTGTACGAAAAATAACAACACGATTTAAAGAAGGAAGCGTTTTAGCTTGCTTTAATAAGGGAAGAGATTCAAGTGAAGCAAAGAACAACGAAGGAGGACAATACAATGTGTAAAAAGAGTCTATTTATTTTAATCATTGCAGGCATTACCACAGCAGCAACCATTCTGCTGAAAAGTGAAAATGCAAGAAGCCAGGTCAGGGGAAATATTGACCGGGGCATGGCTGCAGCAAAAAATAAAACAAAGCAGGATGAAGATAAATATTTGAACGAAAAAACGGGTCATTCTGATCCCCACGATATAGACGACAACAAAATGGTGTCTGAAGGGGCAGTGAATTCTGTCCAGTATTTTAACAGCACGCAGGAATCCGGCGAAGAACCTGTAAAAAGCACGCATAAAGATTCCAGTAAGTAATACAGAAGCTGCCCTTGTAATTAGGGCAGTTTTTTACTATTTTATAAGGAAAAAGAACATTTCCGGCAGGTCCTTCTCTTTTAATCCCATGATGGATCAAGTACAATGATATAGGATTATATAAATCAAAAGGCGGTTATTATGTACATCATTGAGAAAGAAACAATTAATCAGATCCCAATGCTACATATTCATAAAAAATCTTTAGCCGGAAGGCCGGCTCCGGTTGTTATGTTCTGGCACGGATTTTCCAGTGCGAAAGAACATAATCTTCCAATTGCCTATCAGCTTGCGGAGAAAAACATACGTGTACTGCTTCCGGAAGCTGTTCTGCACGGAGAACGGTCTGAAGACATTTCAGAAAAAGAACGAATGTCAAAATTCTGGAAGGTTGTCGTTCAATCCGTAAGGGACACAGAAACGATTTATAATGAAATAAAAAAAAGAAACTGGATACTAGATGAGCGCTTGTTTGTCGGGGGAACATCTATGGGAGCGATTTTAACGTTTGGTGCTCTTAAAGTGTACCCGTGGATCAAAGGCGGTATCAGTCTGATGGGTGATCCGGCCTGGGGGGATCTGGCAAAGGCCCAACTTGAAGGCCTTAAGCGCAATAACTTGTGGGAAGAATCAGAAGAAAAAACACAGGAAATTTTACATGGGCTTCATCCGTTCGATCTTTCAGCTGCCCCCGAAGCGATAGCGGACCGCCCATTATTTTTCTGGCACGGCCGGGAGGATGATGTAGTGCCTTATCAATCCGCCTATCATTTATACAAAACGCTCGAACAACAATCAGCCGGCCCAATGGAATATCATTTGGATCCTAAGGCGGGACATAAAGTTCCAAGGCCAGGGATGCTGCAGATGACTTCATGGGTGGCCAAACATATTTAAGCTGCCGCTGTAGGGGAGGAATACTATGATAACAACGCATACTACGTTATCTCAAGAATTAAAAAAGGTTGGTGTCATCATTGTTGGTGCACTGATCATGGCCGTCGGATTAAATATGTTTTTGATACCGGCTAATGTTTTTTCCAGCGGGGCGACGGGTATCGCGCAGATACTATCCACTCTGGTTCCGTTATCAACGGGGATGCTCTTATTTATATTAAATATACCTATAGCTGTTCTAGGGTGGATACGTGTAGGAAAGCTCTTTACATTTTACAGCTTTCTGCATGTTGCCCTGACTACTTTTTTTCTGGAAGTTATACCTATCACTGAATTATCTTCCGATATTTTATTAAACGGGGTATTTGGCGGGGTTATTACAGCCATTGGAGCGGCCATTGCTCTTAAGTGGGGCGCTTCTGCAGGCGGACTGGATATTGTAGCCCTTGTGCTTGCGCAGTCGAGTGACCGCCCGGTAGGTACGTACTTTTTCATGCTCAATGGTGTTATCGTTATTGCGGCCGGCCTGCTGTTTAACTGGGAGAGTGCACTTTATACTCTTGTAACATTATATGTAGGATCAAGAGTGATCGATGCGATTCATACCCGTCATGTGAAGCTCACAGCGTTTATTGTTACTAAGAAGCCGGACTTGCTGCGGGACGCTATTCATCAGAATATTACAAGAGGAATTACAAGGCTGCCGGCTAAGGGCGGATTTGATGCCAGTGAAAAAGAAATGCTGATGATTGTTATTACCCGATATGAGCTGTATGCGCTGCAGCAGGTCATACAGGAAGTCGATGAGCAGGCCTTTACGAATATCGTGAATACTGCCGGCATTTACGGGATATTCCGAAAAGATAAATAAAAACGTTCTGTTTGTATGAAATCCACACGATTTTACAAGAGGATGTGAATGTATGAAGTGGCTGACAGTGGGGATTGTGGGAATCATGCTTGTTTCGGGCTGCGGGACCGCAGGCCGGGATGAGGCAGAAAGCGGGGAACCATCCATGCAGACAGATAATTGGGAGCTTTCCGGTGGATTTAACGAAGAAGCTTATACATGGGAATTTGATTTGACCAATATTTCCGGGGAACCATTAGATCTTGCTTTTAACAGCGGCCAGGAAATTAGTGTTTTCATTCATAAAAAAGGGGAATCAGAGCCCGTTTACAATTATGCAGAGGAAAAACTTTTTACCCAGGCGTTAAAAGAAATAACAATTGGTGAGGGAAACATCCGCAAATGGGAAGAAGAAGTTGATTTTGATCTGCTCGAACCTGGAGAGTATACGTTATCGTTTGAACTGCTCGTCTCCGACATCAATGGAGAACCCCCTGAACAGCCTGTAGAACTGGAAGATTCTTTTTCTATAGAATGATAAAAAGCATCCGCCAATTCGGTGGATGCTTAAAATATAGGCAGAAACAGAGAAAGAATGAAAATAGAACCAAGTACAATAAAAACCATATTTTCATTTACATAGCTTAAGATAATAGCAGAAGCGGCTCCGACCAATCCAAAAAAAAGAGAATCCTGCACAAATAAAATGCCGGGAAAAATCAGAGCGCCCAATGCAGCAAAGGGAACATTTCGAAGCGCTCCTTCTATCCGCGGTGGAAGCCTTTTTCCGTTCAGCACCACGAATGGCAGCATACGGGGAATATATGTCACAACGGCCATGCCGATAATAATCCAAAAAATAGAACTACTCATCAACCAGCTCCTCCTTTCTAGTATGGTCCGGAGCCACCCATTCTATAAGAATGGCAGCGGCTGAGGCAGCGGTAATAATCGCCCAGCCTTCCGGCATGAACGGATAAAGCATGCCATGGATCAAAGCTGCTGTTCCGGCAAGAAATAGAACCTTCCGGCTTTTTTTTAACGGCGGCAGCAGAAGGGCCAAAAACAAAGCATAGATTGCAAATGAAAGGCTTGTTTGTAAAAAAGCAGGCAGCAGATCCCCTGCGCTGTGGCCGGCCACGGTGAAAAAGACCCAGCTGGCATAGGCGGTTAAAAATACACTGTATATGTAGCCGCTGCTTATTGTACCTGTATTTGTTGACGTCACCGCAAACACTTCATCTGTAATACCAAAGGCATAACCGGCTTTTATAACCGGGTGATCCGGCTCTGCTTTTTCATGAAGAGATGCGCTCATCAGAAGATGGCGAATGTTTAATACGAACGTGGTGATAATAATTTCCAGAGCACCCGTGCCTGCACTGATCAGGCCAAGCGCTGTATACTGGGCCGCTCCGGCGAATACAAACGTACTCATCATAAACGCTTCCATAAGTGTTAAACCTGTACTCTGGGCCAGAAATCCAAACGTTACAGCAGCCGGCATGTAACCGAGAGCAATAGCAGCGCCATGCTTTAAACCTGTAAATTTATCCGGTGCCGGATGTAAAGAATGCGTATCCATTACTGCCTCCTTATCGTATTTTATAGTAAACTATTTGTATGTTATAGTATATCAGTGAGGGGAGAAACGCAATGAAAAAAGACATTAACGTAGAAATTGGCAGAAGACTTCGGGAGCTTCGCAATCAGAAAGGATGGAGTCTGCAGATGCTGGCAGAGCACACTAACGTCAGCAAGCCGATGCTCGGGCAGATCGAACGGGGAGAAACAAACCCCACGGTGGGAACTCTTTGGAAAATAGCGGATGGGCTTGGCGTCGCTTTTACTTCATTTATCGAAGAAGATAAAGAAACCGCATATGTAATAAGGGGTGCAGACATTCAGGCACTGGAAAGCGGGGACAGTCGTTTTAAAGTAAAGCCTGTTTTTTTGAAAGAAAAAAAAGCCCCTGTAGAGGCTTATCTGGTGGAAATGGAGCCCGGGTGCGATTACCACTCCAGAGCGCATCAGGAAGGGGTGGAAGAGTATATTTTTGTGCAGGGTGGCAGCATTTGCATTGAAGCAGCGCAGCAAATGCATGAGCTGCATGCGCTGGATGCTATTCGTTTTGCGGCAGATAAGCCGCATCGTTATATTAATTCCGGAGATGCAGAGGCCGTCTTTACGATGGTGATACTATATAAATAACAAACAGGCTTATTAAAAGCGGAAGCCGTACCGTTTAGACACAACATCATAAAAGCCTAAAGAGTTATAAAGAGCTTTCGTTGCTTCATTGTTGATCCCGGTTTCAAGCTCGATCCCTTTTAACTCATTGTTTTCGGCCCAATAAATAATTTTAAGGAGCATTTTTTTAGCGATTCCTCTATTTCGATGATTTTTATCAACAAATAAATCATTCAGCCAGATGTACTTGCCGCCCTTATCAAGGGAAATAGAAATATTCATAAAAGCCGCGCCCAGTATCGCTCCGTCTACATCAGCCACAAACAAATGGGCATTGGAGCCTTCTTCGAGTGTCAGGTGAATGGAATTAATCAGCAGTTCGTATGCATTATCAAGACCGATGGATTCCATCTGCCCCATAAGCAGATCGGCTACATTTTTAATCATTTCCTCGGAGGCGTCTTTGGGAACTTCGTATACTATCATGTGCTGGCTCCTTTCTTAAGCGTTTACTTTTTCCTTCATTATTCTACCACAGGAAAATGTTTTTCTCTGCAGAAAAATAAAAGCAGGTGATTAACCCTGCTTGTTTGTCTGAATGGAAAATTCAGAAAGTCCGAGCTTTTTATTCAGGTAAACGGCGATTCCATCTTCTTCATTGCTTAATGTTACTTCATTAGCCGCGTCTTTTAAATCATCAATAGCATTGCCCATTGCCACACCGAAACCGGCTTCGCTGATCATCTCTAAATCATTGTCCTCATCACCGAATGCAATGACATTCTCCATTGGAATGTTGTAGTGGGATGTTATTCTGCGCAGCCCCTCTGCTTTATTGTTGCCGGTGTTAATAATTTCAATCATATGATGCGGGGCCCCCCAGGAGCGCTGTTCAATGGCCTGGGAATGGTTACCGGACAGTAGTTCTTTTAGTTCTTCGGCATGATTTTCTTTAGGGTACACAAGCAGCGAGGTTGGATCTTTCTGCAGGAGCCGGCTCAGGTCTCCAAATGCTGCAGGCGTGCCCCCCAGTGCAAATAAATCAATAAACTGCTCATCGTAATCATCCAGAAATACATCATCGGCGACTTCAGCCATCATGTTATTTACTTTGAAATAGCGGCAGGTTTCAATAATTTTCCGTGCTGTATCAAGCTCGAGCGGCGAATGGTGTATTGAAAATCCGCTGTTACCTGGATGATGGACGTAAGCTCCGTTAAAATTGACGATTGGACTCTTTAAACCAAGCTGCTGGTAGTACATTTTGCTCGCGCGGTACGGACGTCCGGTTGCAATAGCTACTTCATGGCCTGCCTTTAAGGCTTCTTTAATAGCAAAGTAGGTTTTGGTGGAAATGGTTTTATCCTCTTTGAGCATCGTGCCGTCCAGATCAATTGCAATTAGATATTTTTCGTTTGTCATGTTAATCCCATCTTTCTTCTATAAAACTAGTAATTAATTTCCCTGCTTTTCTGTGCTAAAATATAATGGAAACGTTTTATTGGGTTAAAGCTGCTCAGCGTTTGAACCACTGTTTTCTATTTTACTGCAGGAATGGCAGAAAGAAAAGAAAGGCGGGATAGAGTTGCAGGATTACTTCTCCATGTTCTCCTTCCGGGCTGTATGGACACCAGAACTTATTATCATACTTATCCTATTCATTTTTTTATATTACCGGCTTGTTTATTCGAAGGTACAGGCAGAACACATAGAATCCCTGAAAACAAAAAGGCTGGTTTATTTCGGAGGGGCGCTGACAGCAGTTTACCTGGGCTGGGGGGGACCGCTGTATACAGCGGGTCATTCCATTATGACATTTCATATGGCGCAGATGGTGCTTGTTTACTTTATAGCGGTACCGTTGTTTATACTTTCTGTTCCTCCTGAAGTCTGGAAAAGCATCCTCCAGCGCTTTCAAGGCCGGCCGGCCCGGATAGGATCGCACGTTTTCCATCCGGTCACCGCGCTGCTGTTGTTTAATGCATTATTTTCTATTTATCATCTGCCCGGGGTGTTTGATTATTTAATGCAGGCTCCCATTTATCATGATCTTTACCAATGGATACTTTTTGGCGCCGCTTTTCTAATGTGGTGGTATATGCTGGCTCCAGTTCCGACCACGAATCAGCTGTCTGAATTAAAGCGGATTGCTTATATTTTTGGAAACGGTATTCTTATCACGCCGGCCTGTGCCCTGATTATCTTTGCAGGCTCGCCAATGTATGAAACGTATACCAACGCTGCTGTGTGGTCCAGCGTCATGGCTTACTGCCTGCCGGCAGGAAGCGAAATGCCGGCAGGGCTGGCGAGCACAGCGGGCGGAGGGCTTCAGTTTATGCAGCCTCATACAGATCAGCAGCTCGCCGGCGTCATGATGAAAGTAATGCAGGAGTTTGTGTACGTATCTACGATTGGATTTGTATTTAAACAGTGGCTGAGCAGAGAAAAGCAGCAGGATGGAGAGCTTTCCATCAGCGATATTCCTGTCCACCCGCAAAAATAACAGCATGAAAATACTGGAGTGAAAAGCGTGCGTCGAATGTTAGTAACGAGTGTATGGTCAGCAGCAGTTTTATTTCTTGGAGGATGCAGTTTTTTATTCTCCGGGGCGGAACCGGAAAACGGGACCGATTTAACAGAAGCCGATATGATGATAGAAGACTTTGCCTATACAAACCAGGATAATGAAACAGTGACCAATGAAGATCTGGAAGGAAGCTACTGGGTCACGAATATGATTTTTACCAACTGTCCGACGGTCTGTAATTTAATGACTCCGAACATGCTGAGCCTGCAGGGCCAGCTTGAGGAAGAGGAAGCCGGTATTCCTCTTGTTTCCTTTACTGTCGACCCTTCAAACGATGATCCGGAAACTTTGAAAGCATACGGTGAAGAATACGGAGCCGACTTTTCCAGCTGGCACTTTCTGACGGGATACAGTGATGAAGAAATGCAGGCGCTGGCCGGAGAGTCATTTTTAAGTACCGTAGAAAAAGATGAAGAGAATGAAGACATTATCCATCCGACAAGCTTTTACCTCGTAAATCCGGAAGGCCAGATTATCCGGAGCTATGACGGACTCGATAATGATACCGATTTAATTGCAGATGATGTACAGGCATTAGTTAACGACTAAAGGAGAATCAATCCATGCATAATGTAAAAAAGAACTCATTTCTTGTCTTATTGTTTTCCGCAGTATTTCTGCTGGCTGCCTGTGGAGGCGGACAGGACATTGTATTGCAGGATCAATCCGGAGAAGAAGTATCCGTTTCAAGCAATGACAGGCCAATCGTATTTTTCCATTTTACAGGTGTTGATTGAGGGGCCTGCCAACAGCAGCTCGTGCAGCTGCAATTACAGCAGGAAACCTTTCAGGATCTTGATGCAGATATATATGGATTAAGTACCGATTCACCGGAAAATCACGCTTCGTTCCAAACATCCGCCGGGCTCTCTTATTCGCTGCTTTCCGACCCGGACATGGAAATTATTGAAAAGGCAGAGATGCAGAACGGCAATACGTCTTTTCGCGGCTATTCGGTCTTTGATGAAAATGGAGAATTTCTTCACTCTGAACAAAACGACTTATTTGGCCAGCAGGCACCGGCTATTAAAGAACAAGTAGAAGCGGTATTAGAAGAACAATAAAAGAATCCCGGGCGGGGTTCTTTTTTTACTGTCATTTTGTATATTTTAGTGCATATATGTATAAGCGAATAAAAGAAATTAAGAAAGATAACGTGTAAAAAACTCTGTAAAACGGAGAAAGTCAAGTGAAATCAATTAACGAAGGGTTAATATAAAAATACAGTTGCATTAATATATATTCACATCTATAATAAAAGATACAAGAAAATGTATAAAGATAAAACGAGGTGCAAATTTATGAAAACTGCTATTATCGGCGCTACCGGCTACGGCGGCATAGAATTGATCCGCCTGCTTTCCAATCATCCTGATGTTACACAAATAGCTGTTTTTTCTTCTTCCCAGCAGGGAGTGAAAATGACAGACAGCTATCCTCATATAAGTGAACGATTTTTTGAAAGCCTCCAGGATATATCAATAGAGGCGCTGCAGGGGTTTGATGTTATATTTCTTTCCACCCCTCCAGGTGTTTCCGCTGAATGGAGCAGCAGGCTTTCAGCCGCAGCAAAGGTGATCGACTTGTCCGGAGACCTGCGGATAAACGATCCTGCAGCATACGAAAAATGGTACGGACGCGGAACGGCTTCACAGGACGTTCTCGACAAAGCAGTCTACGGCTTGAGCGAGTGGAACCGCAGCCAGATCAAAGAAGCGCAGGTTATAGCCAACCCCGGCTGTTATCCGACGGCTGTTCTGCTTGGCATGATTCCGCTCGTCAAGTCAGGTGCTGTTGAGCCAAGTACGATTATTATTGATGCCAAGTCCGGTACGACGGGAGCAGGACGCTCAGCGTCGGCTATGACACACTACAGCGAAATGAATGACAATTTAAAAATATACAAAGTAAATGAGCATAAACACATTCCGGAAATTGAGCAGGAACTGGCTGGATTTTTAAATGAAGAAGTTACTATTACACTCAGCACTCATCTGGTCCCGATGACCAGAGGGATGATGGCAACCATGTATGCTACGGTACCGGCAGGATTTGACGAACAAAAGATAAAAGAAATAATGGAGTCGACGTATAAAGATACCCCTTTTGTCCGGGTCAGACCGCATAAACAAATGCCTTCTACAAGAGAAGTGAATGCGAGTAACTTTTGTGATATTGGCTGGGTATATGATGAAAGAACAAAACGGCTGACTATCGTTTCGGTTATAGATAATTTAGTTAAAGGTGCATCGGGACAGGCGGTACAGAACATGAATATTATGTTCGGTCTGGAAGAAACAGCAGGATTAACCGGCCTCCCGGTCTTTCCGTAAGCTCTGAACAAAAAAGGAGAGAACAAAATGGATACGGCTTCTTCAACAGAAAAAATTATAAAATTGGACGAAGGAAGCATTGTTTCGCCGAAAGGGTTTAAAGCGGACGGGCTGCACAGCGGTGTGAAGAAAAAGCGCCGGGATCTGGGCATCATATATTGTGAAACCCCGGCCGCGAGCGCCGGTGTGTATACGTTAAATAAAATACAGGCGGCTCCTCTCTATGTAACGAAAGAAAGCATTGCCGAAGAAGGTCTGCTGCAGGCCATTATTGTTAACAGTGGAAATGCCAATTCCTGTACTGGAGAGGAAGGAATGCGCGACGCCTATAAAATGAGAGAAGAAGGCGCCCGGGCGCTGGGGATTCCGGTGAACCGTGTAGCTGTCACTTCAACGGGAGTTATTGGGGAAAAGCTTGATATGGAAAAAATTATTCCTGGTATCCATCAGTTAAAGCCGCAGGGAGCGTTTTCTTCCGCAGATGCATTTAATGAAGCAATTATGACAACCGACCTCGTAAAAAAACACAGCTGCTATCAAACAGAAATCGATGGAAAAACTGTTACGTTCGGGGGAGTTGCTAAAGGTTCCGGGATGATTAATCCGAACATGGCTACAATGCTTGGCTTTGTAACAACAGACGCCAATATAGAGCCGCAGTATCTCCAGGCGGCGCTCTCAGAAGTAACCGACCAGACGTTTAACCGTATTACCGTAGACGGTGACACTTCCACCAATGATATGGTAGTCGTCATGGCAAGCGGCCAGGCAGATAATCAGGCACTGCACCCCGGACACAGCCAATGGGGCACTTTTATAGAAGCGCTCTGCAAAACGAGTGAAGACCTCTCCAAGAAAATTGCACGCGATGGGGAAGGCGCCACTAAACTAATTGAAGTGAATGTGCGCGGCGCGAAAAGCGAAGAAGAAGCGGGAAAAGCGGCTAAACAAATCGCCGGATCAGACTTGGTAAAAACAGCCGTATACGGAACAGATGCGAACTGGGGCAGAATTATTGTAGCGCTTGGATACAGCGAAATCGATTTAAATCCAGACACAATAGATATATCATTAGGTACGATTCAAACACTTAAAAACAGTACACCTGTTGTGTTTTCGGAAGAAAACGCCAAGCGTTATCTCGAACAGGATACTGTACAAATATTTGTAGATCTGCACGTCGGAACCGCTGCAGGAAAAGCATGGGGATGCGATCTGACCTATGAATATGTCAGAATTAATGCCGGATACCGAACATAAAGGAGACCATCATGAGAGAAGTAGTTATCGTTAAATGCGGCGGGTCTACAGCATCAGATTTAACACCGGCGTTTTTTGAATCCTTAAAATCCATGAAAGACAGCGGACTGTATCCAATTATTGTTCACGGCGGAGGCCCTGCTATTAATGCGATGCTGGAGAAACTGGATATTCAGTCGGAATTTGTGGACGGACTTCGAAAAACGACCGAACCGGTTCTGGATACGGCAGAAATGATACTGTCAGGAAAAATGAATAAACATTTAGTATCAGAAATTCAGAAAACGGGCATAAAAGCTGTTGGGCTTTCAGGTGTCGACGGAGAGCTGCTGCTTGCCGATAGTATAAACGAAGAAAAGCTGGGGCTTGTAGGAGAAATAAAGAAAGTGGAGACATCTCTGTTGGATGTAGTAATAGAATGGGGAGCCATTCCAGTCATCGCTCCAATTGCTGCAGATGGCAATGGAGGCAGGTTGAACGTAAATGCCGACAGTGCAGCTTCCTCCATAGCAACAGCCATGAACGCATCACAGCTCTTATTTATTACAGACGTAAACGGAATTTATGTTAATAACGAACTGATCCAGGAAATGAACGAGGAAAAGATAGAAGAATTAATTCAGAGCGGTGTGATCTACGGAGGGATGGTTCCAAAAGTAAAAGCAGCGCTGGCAGGCTTGAAAGGTAATATAAAAGAAGTCGTTATTGCCGGAGCTCATGGAGAACGTACCACATCCGAAGGGTTTATTGATGGCACAACGATCGTAAAAAACCAGCTGAACAGCTGATCAAAGGAGGCTTATTATGAACCCGCAGCAGACAAAACAGACAAACGAAGAAAGCACCCTGTTTCCTACGTATAAAAAATGGGAGCTCACCTTTGAGTCAGCAGAAGGATCTTATATCACAGCTTCCAACGGCCAGACTTATCTGGACTGTATGGCAGGAATTGGTGTGGTTAACTTAGGCCACAAGCACCCTGCCGTTTTAAAAAGCGTAGAGGAGCAGCTGCACAAAGGCTGGCATGCATCCAACTTTTTTCAATATGAGGGTCAGGAAAAAACAGCACAGCTTCTGACAGAACAGTCATCCGGAGATATTGTGTTTTTTGCAAACAGCGGCACAGAAGCCAATGAAGCAGCCATAAAGCTGTCCAGAAAATATACGGGACGTACGAAAATCATCAGCTTTGTCCAGTCTTTTCACGGCCGAACGTTAGGAAGTATGGCAGCCACCGGACAGGAGAGTATTCATCAAGGTTTCGGTCCTATGCTTCAAGGGTTTGAATACCTGCCGTATAACGATGTGAATGAACTGGAGAGTGCCATCGATGAGGATACGGCGGCCGTTATGGTGGAGCCGATACAAGGAGAAGGAGGGGTTGTCCCCGCTTCTTCCGAATTCCTGCAGGCGGTAGAATCGCTTTGTAAAAAAAATGGAGCGTTATTCGTAGTAGATGAAGTCCAGACTGGTATCGGCAGAACCGGAGCCTTTTTCGCCTACGAGCATGCAGGGGTTTCTCCTGACATTATAGTTGCTGCCAAAGGACTGGGGAATGGTTTCCCGGTAGGAGCTATTATTGGAAAGAAGTATTTGGAATCAGCTTTTGGACCTGGTACGCATGGAACGACGTTTGGAGGAAATCCATTAGCTATGGCTGCGGCTCAGGCTACGCTGGAAACAGTGCTGGCAGAAGATATTACCGGACAGGCAGCGGAAAAAGGAGCCTTCTTGATGGAGGAGCTGGAAAAGAAACTCGGCCACTCCGACAAAGTAAAAGAAATCCGTGGAAAAGGGCTGATGGTTGGAATAGAACTTCATGAACCAGCAGCCGGATATATTATGAATATTCAAAAGCAGGGAGTTCTTATGATAGGAGCGGGACCCAACGTTATCAGACTGCTTCCGCCGCTTACGATAACCAAAGAAGAACTGCAGCAGGCGGTAGCTGCTATCGCATCCGTGTTAAATAATAATTAAAAGAAAAAAGGAGGATGGAGAGCATGCAGGGACATATTACGTTGGAAAACGGCGAAATATTTGAAGGAGAACTACCGGAAGGCTTTAATGGCAGAACGTATGGAGAAATTGTCTTTTTTACAGGAATGACCGGATACCAGGAGGTGCTGACCGATCCTTCCTTCTATGGACAAATTGTTGTCTTTACGTATCCGCTGATTGGAAATTACGGTATTAATATAACAGATAATGAAAGTATCCATCCTCAACCGGCCGGTATTGTCGTTAGCACGGCTTCTGCAGAAGCCACGCATTACGAATCCGAAATGACATTCTCCGAAGCAGCAGCAAAAGCAGGCATTCCTGTTATCAGCGGAGTGGATACAAGAGCGCTTGTGCAGAGTATCCGTGAAAAAGGGGATATGGGAGCCGTATTGGCAGAACATCCGGTAAAAATCCAGGAAATGACATATGAACCTCTCGGAGATAAAATGGTTATGGATGACGTCTCGGTCACTCAGTCAGAATCATTTGGAGAAGGACATTACCATGTGGTATTAGTGGATTTCGGCTACAAGCGTTCTATGGTTAAGCGTCTTACTGAAAGAGACTGCAGGGTAACGGTAGTCCCTTTTGATACATCAGCCGATGACATAAAAAAGCTTGCGCCGGACGGCCTGTTATTTTCCAACGGACCGGGAAATCCAAAGCAGGTGGCTAAATACCTCCCTCATTATAAAGCACTGGCAGAATCATATCCGACACTTGGCATTTGTCTTGGCCATCAGCTGCTGGCACTCGCTTTTGGGGCGGACACTGAAAAACTCCGTTTCGGCCACCGGGGAGCAAATCAGCCTGTACAGGATATGGACTCAAAAAAAGTATTCATGACGTCTCAGAACCACAGCTATGTGGTAAAGGAAAACACGATTGATACAAATGAATTCATTGTAAAATACAAAAATATTAATGACGGGTCTATTGAAGGGCTCTCCCATAAATCGCACACTATCATTACCGCGCAGTTTCATCCGGAAGCCCACCCGGGCCCGGCAGACAGTGAAGAAATTTTTGATGCATTTGTGGAAGTCCTTCAGACTAAAGGGAGCGAAAAATCCTATGCCTAAGCAGGAAAACATCAAGAAGGTTGTAGTGATCGGATCAGGTCCGATCATTATCGGCCAGGCAGCAGAATTTGATTATTCAGGCACACAGGCCTGTCTTGCCTTAAAAGAAGAAGGAATCGAAGTTATTTTAATTAACAATAATCCGGCCACCGTGATGACAGACGATTTCTGTGCTGATAAAGTATATTTTGAGCCGTTAACCGTTGAATCAGTGGAACGAATTATTCAAAAAGAGAAGCCTGACGGATTTCTTGCAACACTTGGAGGGCAGACCGGCCTTAACCTCGCTCTGGCACTGGATGAGCAGTCTATACTGGAAAAGTACGACGTGAAGATGCTCGGTACGTCAGTTGCTTCGATTAAGCAGGGAGAGGACAGAGAGGAATTTCGTTCTCTTATGCATAAACTCGACGAGCCGGTGCCGGAAAGCACGATCGTTTCTACCGTACAGGAAGCTTTGGACTTTGCTGACGAGATTGGCTATCCAATCATTGTACGGCCTGCCTATACGCTTGGCGGAGGCGGGGGCGGAATTGCTTCGGATAAAGAGGAACTTGCCTATATAGCTTCGGGCGGCCTGGAAGCAAGTCCGATTCACCAATGTCTGGTAGAAAAAAGCATTGCCGGTTTCAAAGAAGTAGAATATGAAGTGATGCGGGACGCCAATGATACGTGCATCACGGTATGTAATATGGAAAATATTGACCCGGTAGGAGTTCACACAGGGGATTCCATCGTCGTGGCTCCTTCCCAGACGCTGACGGATGTAGAGTATCAAATGCTTAGAGCTTCTTCACTGAAAGTCATTCGGGCACTTGGAATCGTCGGCGGCTGTAACATTCAGTTTGCGCTGGATCCGGACAGCAAGCAGTACTACCTGATTGAAGTGAATCCACGGGTAAGCCGTTCTTCCGCGCTTGCATCCAAAGCAACAGGCTATCCTATTGCAAGGATGGCTGCCAAAATCAGCGTCGGCTATCACCTGCATGAACTGATTAATCCAGTAACAGGACATACGTATGCAAGTTTTGAACCTGCTTTGGATTATGTAGTAGTGAAATTTCCGCGCTGGCCGTTTGATAAATTCGCCTATGCCGACCGCAGTCTGGGAACCCAGATGAAAGCAACGGGAGAAGTAATGGCTATCGAACGAAATCTTGAAGCGGCGCTGCAAAAAGCAGTCCGGTCTCTTGAAATTAAACTGGACGGCCTGTCAATGCCGGTATTACAAGGGCTGGATACAGAAACGTTATATACAAAACTGCATGAACAGACAGATGAGCGATTTTTTATTATTATGGAACTGCTTCGTCATGGAGAAACGATCGACTCGATTCATCAAAAGACCAATATCGATTTGTTTTTCCTGCGTTCGTTTAAACAACTGATCGATCTGGAAGCACAGATTAAGCAGACCGAGTGGCAGAATATCGACAAAAAACAGCTGCTGGCCTTTAAGAAAAAAGGTTTTACCGACAGCTGGATGAGCCGCCAGTGGAACTGTGCGCCACTCGACATTTATGAGCAGCGCAAAAGCTGGGGCGTACTGCCTACTTATCACATGGTAGATACATGTGCCGCAGAATTCACAGCGGAAACGCCTTACTATTACTCGAGCTGGTACAGCCGCAGTGATAGACAGCCCGAAAAGAAAGACAATAAAGTGATCATTCTGGGATCCGGCCCGATCCGTATCGGGCAGGGAATTGAATTTGATTACTGCTCGGTTCACGGCGCACGAGCTTTAAAAGAAGCGGGCTATGAAGCGGTAATCATCAATAATAATCCTGAAACAGTCAGTACCGATTTTGAAATGGCGGATCACTTGTATTTTGAGCCTATCTCGCTGGAGGATGTGCTGCATGTAGCGGCAGAGGAACAGACAGATAAGGTGATTGTACAGCTTGGAGGCCAGACCGGCATCTCGTTAACCGAAGAGCTGGAAAAAGCCGGCATGACTATTCTCGGCACTTCCTTTGACACGATTGACAAGCTGGAAGACAGAGGACGGTTTTATGAGCTGATGCAGGAAGCAGGCGTTCCTCATATTCCCGGAGTAACAGGGGAGAACAAAGCAGATGTGATAAAAAAAGCAGCGTCCGTCGGCTTTCCAGTGCTTCTGCGTCCGTCATATGTAATCGGCGGACAGGGCATGACGATCCTGACCAAAGCGGAGGAATTGACCGCTTATTTGAATGAAGAAGCACAGACGATTGAATACCCTATTCTTATTGATTCTTATCTGCCCGGCACAGAACTGGAAGTAGACGTTTTAACAGACGGGGAGGATATATACATCCCGGGAATATTTGAACATGTGGAAGAAGCCGGTATTCACTCTGGGGATTCCATGGCGGTAACACCTCCATTTTCTATCAGCGGGGAAGTGAAAGAATTAGTCGTAGAACATGCGCAGAAGATTGCCCGTTCCATTGACTTTAAAGGAATCTTTAACATTCAGTTTGTGTATGACAAAAATACACTTTATGTGATTGAAATCAATCCGCGTGCCTCCAGAACCGTTCCTGTGTTTTCAAAAGTGACCGGAGTGCAGATGATCGACGGCGCAGTGCATCTGCTTCTTGGACATCCGCTGAAAGAATGGACCGGAGGAAAAACAGGACTTGAGCAGGAAACCTCCTACTATACGGTGAAAGCACCTGTATTTTCAAATGACAAGCTGCCTGGTCTTGATCCTATTCTGGAAGCAGATATGAAATCGACGGGGGAATTAATCAGCATTGCTCCGACGGTGAAAGAAGCCTGCAACAAGGCGTTTGCCTGGTCGGAAAGTCAGATTCCGCTTTTATTTAAACAAAAAGGCAGCGTGTACTGTGATATTGAGGACAGCCAGCTTCCGGCCTGCATTGCCTCCCTGGAGAAATTAAAAGCCAAGGGCTGCAGCCTCGTGTTTGAGAAAGAAGCTTCGTCTTTTAATAAGTGGGTCCTGCAGGAAGACGCAGTCGCTTATATCAGCCTGCCGAAAACCGGCTTCAAAAATGGGAAAGATAAACGCCGGGAAGCGCTGAAGCAAAGAAAAACAATTATTACGAATGCAAGAACCCTGGAAGTGATGGTAGAAGCAATGGGGCATGCCGCTCAGGAACCATTGTCCATACAGGAACTGCTTGCAGGAGAAACAAATCCGATTGGAAAAGGGGTGTTGTAAAATGAATGCAGAGGCTGCAGCTTCAATAGCTGCCACATTAAAAAATAAAGATCTTCTTACGCTTTTTGATTATTCACCGGATGAAATAAAATATCTGCTGGCAAGAGCAGAGACATTGAAAACAGAACAAAAAGAAGGAAAGCTGTCGACTACACTGGCAGGAAGGTCCCTTGGTATGATTTTTGAAAATGCATCAACACGGACACGGGTTTCCTTTGAAGTAGGAATGACTCAGCTTGGCGGACATGCATTATTCCTGAGCCCGAGAGATCTGCAGATTGGCCGCGGTGAATCGCTGCGTGACACGGCAAAGGTGTTGTCACGTTACGTGGATGCTATTATGATCCGCACCAATTCCCACGAAAAAGTGGAAGAGCTTGCAGAATATGCGGACATTCCTATTATTAATGCACTCACTGATCTGTATCACCCATGTCAGGCCCTGGCAGACCTGCTGACGGTGAAAGAGCACAAAGGCACATGGGATGGACTAAAAGCGTGTTTCATAGGGGATGGAAATAACGTAGCCCATTCTTGGATCATTGCCTGCACGAAACTCGGTATGGATGCATCTTTAGCGGTACCTGAAGGCTATGAGCCGGATGCAGAAGTGTGGCGGAAGATCGAGGAGCTTGCTCTGGAAATGGGCACGATAGTAACCTGCACGAACGATCCGGCAGAGGCTGCTTTTAAAGCAGATGTAGTGTACACGGACGTGTGGACGAGTATGGGAAGCGAAGCGGAGCAGGATAAGCGGTTAAATGATTTTAAAGGATTTCAAATAAATGAAGAATTGATGAGTCATGCTGCCAACGACTATATCTTTTTACACTGCCTTCCGGCCCACCGTGGAGAAGAGGTATCAGCAGAAATCATCGATGGCCCTCATTCTGTTATTTATGATGAAGCCGAAAATCGTCTTCATGCACAAAAAGCAGTATTGGAAGCAGTCATCGGCTGATTCGTATAAAAAAGAGCCCATTTTTTTCAAATTGGGCTCTTTTTATTTCGTTCTGCAGCAGTTAAGAAGAGCAGTGATTGAAAATGGTGCTTTGCTTTCCGAACGGGATTCGCTAAAATGGAAGAGTACAGGATGAAGAGTCCGATACAGAAGCAGGTGAAACAATGGTTGTACGAAAGATTATTACAGGAGCAGTCCTTTTCTGTGCGGTTACTTTTGGCGCCTTTATCCTTTTTGACGTAGTATTAGGAATAAATGAAGGCCTTTCCGTTATATTGGCCATTGCCCTGGGGCTTAGTACAGAATTTCTTTACAGAAAATACGCAGCGTAATTACATTAGGAGGAATAGTATGGATCAGGAATTGAATATGCGTTTTATGGAAGTAGCAATGAGACATGTACAGGAGGGGCAGTCTTTTCTGAATAATAAAGGGATTGAACTGGATATGCACGATTTACAGCCGGCTCTCGAAATGCTTATGCAGGTAATGAGCGAAGCATATGAAATGGGCTACGAGGACGCCAAAGAAAATAAATAAGCGGAACCTTCCTTAATAAATAGACAGAACATAAAAAATGGATTAAAATTAGAACCAGGTACTATAATTAAGTATAACCTGCAGGAATTCCGACGAATGCCTGCCGAGGAGAGATAATATATGAGAAATGCAGGAATTTTAGGAATTGGAAGCTATACGGAAGGCCGGGAAGTAACAAATTTTGACTTCGAAAAAACGCTGGATACAAGTGATGAGTGGATTCGAACGCGAACAGGCATTGAAAGCAGAATTTTTGCTCCAGATGATGTAGACACGTCCGATATGGCTTATCATTCAGCGAAAGAAGCAATGGATGATGCCGGCCTGACCGGAGAAGATATTGACCTGATTCTTGTAGCTACCGTGACACCGGACTATCCATTTCCTTCTGTTTCAGCGTTGATCCAGACAAGACTGGGAGCGGTAAACGCAGCAGCAATGGATATTAGTGCTGCCTGTGCCGGGTTTATTTACGGAATGTCTGTAGCCGAGCAGTATATTAAGACAGAAACCTACAAACATATTCTCGTAGTCGGAGTAGAAAAGCTGACTAAAATTACGGATATGACAGATCGCAATACGGCTGTACTTTTTGGAGACGGTGCAGGAGCTGTAGTGATGGGACCTGTATCTGATGATAAAGGAGTACTGGCTATTGAACTTGGAGCAGATGGAGCCGGGGCGATGCATATCCGCCAGGATCCCCAGATGATTATGAACGGCCGGGAAGTATTTAAATTCGCGGTACGCCAAATGGGAGAATCTTCTCTGAGCGTTCTGAAAAAAGCAGGCCTCACAAAAGATGATGTTGATTTTCTCGTTCCTCATCAGGCCAACATCCGGATCATGGAAGCTGCCAGGGAGCGGCTGGACCTGCCGAAAGAAAAGATGGCGGTAACGGTAAACAAATACGGCAATACATCGTCCTCTTCTATACCGATAGCGATGGTCGAAGAATTGAAGAATGGAAAAATTAAAGACGGTGATTTAGTGGTCCTCGTCGGTTTTGGATCAGGACTGGTCTGGGGCGCGGCTGCTATACGATGGGGAAAATAATTGGACGATAAAAGTGTAAAGGGGAGATGAACATGAGCGGCGAACACCGGGTAGTAGTAACGGGTTTAGGAACGGTCAATCCATTAGGAAATGATGTAGAGACAGCGTGGAATAACGTTGTTAATGGAGTTTCCGGTATTGGAGAGCTGACACGTGTAAATAAAGACGAATTTCCAATGAAAACAGCTGCAGAAGTGCAGAATTTTGATATGGAAGCGTACGTTGAAAAAAAAGAAAGCCGAAAAATGGACCGTTTCACTCAGTTTGCAGTAGCTTCTGCAAAAATGGCTCTGGAAGATGCGAATTATGAAATTACAGAAGAAAATGCTCCTCGTATCGGCGTCTGGATTGGTTCAGGCATCGGCGGTATGGAAACGTATGAGCAGCAGTTTCTAAACTTCCAGAAAAAAGGCTATAAGCGGGTCAGTCCTTTCTTTGTGCCGATGATGATTCCGGATATGGCAGCCGGACAGGTTTCTATTTTTACCGGTGCCAAAGGGCTGAATTCCTGTACGGTGACGGCCTGTGCCTCTGGAACAAACTCCATCGGTGATGCGTTTAAAGTAATCCAGCGCGGAGACGCGGACGCAATGATTACAGGCGGAGCGGAAGCGCCTATTACGAACATGGCAGTAGCTGGATTCTGCTCTGCAAAAGCAATTTCCACTAATGAAGATCCGGCCCGTGCATCCCGTCCATTCGACAAAAACCGGAATGGTTTTGTAATGGGTGAAGGTGCAGGAGTTTTAATACTGGAATCCCTCGAGTCGGCGCAAAAGCGCAATGCGCCTATTTACGGAGAAATTGTCGGCTACGCAGGTACAGGAGATGCGTATCATCTAACCGCTCCTGCTCCAGAAGGAGAAGGCGCGGTCCGGGCAATGACGCAGGCAATTGAAGATGCCGGCCTTACGCCGAAAGATATTACCTACGTGAACGCTCACGGAACGAGCACTGCTTATAATGATAAGTTTGAAACACAGGCTCTTAAAACCGTATTCAGCGATCATGCCTATGATCTGCTCGTAAGCTCTACCAAATCAATGACGGGGCATCTGCTTGGAGCGGCAGGAGGAATTGAAGCAATTTTCGCCTTAAAAGCGATGCAGACAAATACTGCCCCGCCAACTATTAATTATGAAGAACCTGATCCGGATTGCGATCTTAACTATGTTCCAAACCAGGCTCAGGAAACAGAAATAAATGCGGTACTCAGCAATTCGCTCGGTTTTGGCGGCCACAATGCCACTATCGTGTTTAAGAAGTTTACAAAATAACGCAGAAGAGAAGGAAAGCCACATGAGACTTTCCTTCTTTTCATGTTGTTAAAAAAGACGGAATATATGTATTTTAATAAAAAAACTTGTACAGGGCTTGATTTCCACGGGAATCCCGCCCTGTTTCTTTTTTTATATATGAAGCCGGTCGGTAACAAATTGAAGGGCATCTTCTTTTGTATTCATTTCTCCATTGAGAGCAGCTTTTTCCACTTCAAATAAATAATAGCGGAAATCCCGTGAAGGCTTCAGGCCGGCTTCGATCAAATCAGACCCGCGCAGCAGCGGGAGACGCTGCTGCCGATTTGTGAGATATGCAAGCAGGGCATCACTGAGGAAGCGGTCAGCAAGGGCATATTTGAAATAAGCAATGACTGCCTTAAGGTCTTCGCTTCGATAGGAATACAACGCATCATGAATCGTGCCGGGCCGCTGCATATAAAAAGATCTTGGCAGCCCTGATAGATAAATAAAAGACTCTAAAAACCGTTTCTGTTCTTTGGATACAGCCAAAAAACGAGCTTTCGCGAGCAGGTCCGGTTTCTCCATATAGAGGCAGAGCAGGTAGTGAAACCAGGATTCCTGATAATATGGCACTGCCCAATGTTCAAGCATTTCTTCTGCGGCGGTTCCCCAATACGCATAGGGAAGAAAGTCGTCCAGAACATCTAACGCAAAAAGCCTCTCCAGGCTGAAGTAAGGATCTGTTTCTTTAAAAAGAAGCTTCATTTCATTAATCGTTCTGCTGTTGGAAAGTGTTTTAATAGAGCTTCCTGCTTCTTTCGCAAGACGTTCAGCGCGGGCATCCATTTGAAAAGAAAGCCGGTATTCAAAGCGGAGGCCGCGGAGAATACGGGTAGGGTCTTCAACATAGCTGAGATTATGAAGCACCCGCAGGGTTTTTTCTTTGATGTCCTCCCAGCCATTAAAGAAATCAAGAAGGTCTCCGAATGTTTCGGGACAGATAGAGGCCGCCATTGCATTAATAGTAAAATCCCTGCGGTATAAATCTTCTTTAATATTAGAATGGCGGACAGTGGGAAGAGAGGCCGGTCGTTCGTAATACTCGGTTCTGGCGCTCGAAAAATCAACTTTAATCTGCTCGGGAAGAGTAACTGTTGCTGTACCGAAAGATTCGTGTACATGGACGATTCCATTTTTTGCTTCAGCATATGCGGCGGCAAACGATGGGGCGTCTCCTTCAATAATAATATCCATATCTTCACTCGGACGCTCCATAATTAAGTCACGGATCATTCCGCCGGTTATATAAGCACGAAGACCTTCCTTTTCTGCTTTTGAACCGATTTCCTCCAAAAGGGAAGCAATTGCCGGCTGTAAGTACTGTTTAATGTATGTTGCAATATTTTTCTTTTTTTGTACAGCGTAGGCAGTATCCTGCTGCATCCAATCTATCATGTCGGTTCTTGAAATAATGCCCGTAATTTTGCCGGCATCGCCAAATACCGGTACCCGGCCTATGTTATGCTGAATCATCAGTTTCTGGATGTATTCAATGGAGTCCGTTTCTGCAGCGTAGTAAGGGTTGGAGCTCATGTATCCTTTAACGGGAGCATGGGCGAGCTTGTGCTGCATTGCTTTATCGAGATCCCTTCTGGAAATGATGCCTTCCAGCTCCTCTTTATCATTAACGACGGGGAACCCGTTATGGCCGAATCGAAGCATTAAGTTGTAGGCGTCCTCCACACTCGTATCCGGCGTAACGGTTTTAACAGGCCGTGTCATGATCGAACGGGCAGAAGCACTGGGTTCCATACATTCTGGTATAACGCTGCACAGCTGTTCATATATGGCTTCAGGTTCTCCGTGCAGGGAAAGCCCGGCGGCACCGAGGTGGCCGCTGCCGCCGAATGGTTTGACGAGCGAAAGAATGGAAAAACGCCGGGTGCGGGAACGTCCGACGATAAACGATTTGTTTTTTGTATGCACAAGCGTAATTACGGCATCCGTATTGATCATTTCCAGAAGTTTTTCCGTAACGGTATTAAGCTGTCCTTCCAGCTGGCGCACAGAAATCCGGCAGATCGTAATACGAACGCCGTTGTGTTCCATTGTTTCCTGTTGGGACAGCAGCTGGTGAAAGAGCTTCTGTTGTTTTTTATTTAATGTTTCTTCATTAAATTGGCGGATAATCTCCAGGTTCATGCCGTAATCCATTAAATAAAGCGCAGCCTGCAAGTCTTTTTTGGACGTATGGGAAAACATAAAGGAGCCGGTGTCCGCATAAATGCCAAGGCCGAACAAAGTAGCTTCTTCACTTGTAATGTCAAGCTGCTTTTCTTTGATACGGTTAACGAGAATAGAAGTCGCTGATCCCGTCGCCTCCATAACATATTCATGATTTTTCTGTTTCTTTTTCGGAGGAGGATGATGATCATAAATGATAACAGACGCCTGCTCTGAGAGCATTGCTGTTTCCTCGGCACCCTGTGTGTCCGTTAAAATACAAGTGGTAACGTTGCGCCAGTCGACATCGGATCGTTTAATAAAAGAAAAATGATCCCGGTATATAGCCAGGTAATGACGAACATTTTCCTGAATATCATCATGAAGAATAACGAGAGCATCCGGGTGAAGTTTTTTGGCGGCCACTGAAGAAGCAAGAGCATCAAAGTCGCTTTTATTATGGGTTAAAATTACTTCCATCAGATCCACTCCTACCTTCTTGTGCCTTTAATATCCATTAATGATTTATGAAGCTCAAGCAGGCCCAGGGAGAGAATGGACTCTGCTGAGTTTTTCTCCGGCTGCATGCCGACCTTATCGAAGTATGACATAATGTCTTCTATCTGGTCTTTCTGCTCCTTGTATAAGCGCAGATGAGTCAGCAGCGTTTCATTGCCGAGCTCTCGGGAAAGCTGATTAATTTCTGTGACCAGATTGTCGTATTCGGATAATTTCCGGTAATAATATTCCTGTTTTCGTTCCCGGCTGGTTTCCATGACCTCACCTATATGATATGACATACATATAGTATAGGATGAATAGCGGCAAATGAAAACTAATCACAAAGAATGCGTTTACAACTATAAGATGCTCGATTATACTGAGATTAGGTACATATAGGAAAGGGGCTTAATAATGGAGGGTTTTGCTTATTTAGTCATGCAGATTTTTACAGCCATCTATTTTTTTGGAACGTTTGCCGCCTTTTTATTTGTGGGCAAAGTATGGAAGAAACGAAACGGATATTAAAAAGGACAAACCTGGAAGTCCCAGGCTTGTCCTTTTTATTTGCGGCCGAGGCCCATAGCCCGTTCCGCTTTGGTCAGCATTTTGATGGCACGGACATTTGCCCGTTCAGCCCCGTTATCTAAAATGCTATCCAGTTCCAATGAAGTCATTAAATCATGATAACGTCCCTGGATAGGCTCAAGAACGGAAACAACGGCTTCTCCGACAGCTTCTTTAAATGCTCCATAGCCTGCGTGTCTGTATTCGGAGACAATATCATTGACCGTGCGGCCTGAGCACTCAGAGAAAATAGTTAGTAAATTTGATACGCCGGGTTTATTTACCTGATCGTAATATACTTCATTTTCCGAGTCGGTTACGGCGCTTTTGCATTTTTTTCGAATCGCAGCAGGCTCATCGAGCATAGAGATGAAGCTTTTCTGATTGGAATCGGATTTGCTCATCTTATTATCCGGCTGCTGAAGAGACATAATGCGGGCTCCGTTTTTTTCAATTTGTACTTCGGGTATAGTAAAAATATTGTTGTACTTGTTATTAAAGCGTTCCGCTAAATTCCTCGTCAGTTCGAGGTGCTGCTTTTGATCTTCACCAACGGGAACAATATCTGTTCCATATAATAAAATATCAGCAGCCATTAAAGGCGGATAGGTCAATAAAGCCGAAGAAACGCCATCTTTTCCGGTAGATTTATCTTTAAATTGTGTCATACGCTCGAGTTCCCCAATGTAAGATATGGCCTGCATCATCCAGGCAAGCTGGGAGTGGGCGGGTACCTCGGACTGAATGAAAAGAACAGACTTTTCCGGATCAATGCCGGAGGCCAGATAAAGAGCAGCGAGACTTTTAATATTATGACGAAGTTCTTTTTTCTTTTGAGGTACCGTGATAGCATGCTGATCAACGATGCAGAAATAACAGTCATTTTCCTCCTGCAGCGGCGGAAAATGACGCAGTGCGCCTAGATAATTGCCGAGTGTTAACGTTCCGCTCGGCTGAATGCCTGAAAAAACGGTTGCCATGATTGATTCATCCCTTCTGCGTGCTTAACTGCTTCCTTTCATATCATATCGAAACTACTTGGCGGAGTAAACGAAATCAGTCGTTTCTTCTATTTTTTTTACTGGAATGCTTTTTAGCTGTATAAAAACACCATAAAAGAAAAGCGGCAGCAAGTAAAAATGGAAGAATATCATCTGCTAGAGTAGAAACACCGCTGTAGGATAAAAGGATACATATTACAATTAGTCCGGCTGAAATCATGAGAAGCAGCTGCATTTTAAACATGATCGATTCTCCTTTTTAAACACAGAAGAGCAGCGGCTTTCCAGCCTCTGCTCTTCACGTTGTCTGTATTAATTGGCTATAAAAATAAGATAAGAGGATACAAAATAAATAACGACGATAGCGATGGATGGAAGTGCATAGTAACGAATGACTTTTTTTCTGGCCCGCATAATCGAGTATACAAGAATGCAGGATAAAAGTGCAATGGCCGTAGAAGTAATTAGGTTTGTCCGGCTGGACGCGGCAATAACCGGTCCTTGAAAATAGAAAATATCACTTACCGTTAACAAAATCATATTAAATAAGTTACTCCCTAAAATGGATCCTAGTGCCAGGTTGTAATTACGGAGTTTAAGAGCGATGAAAACAGAGACACCTTCCGGCAGGGAAGTAGACGCGGCTATTAAGAAGCTTCCGACGAAACTGGCACCGATGCCGGTTCTTGTAGCAATGCCGTCACCGCTGAAGGTGAGAGCAGAGCCTGCAATTAACGTAATAACCGCAGCAATGAGAAATCCCGTCTGGGCTTTTTTCAATGTAACGCTTTTTTTAGGAAGCGGAGCTTTTGCTTCTAAAGAAGGAGCAGCTACTTCATTGGAGCCGGTAAATTTATTAATGATGATCATTCCAATAACATACGTCAGCAATATAATAATGGAATCAATCCCGATGCCCAGTATGGATATATCTGTCCGGATAATTAATGCAAAGAAAACCAGGGCAGTTAAAAATACTCCAAGCAGAGCGGTGTATATATTGGATTTGGCCATGCTGGCAAAAATTTTGTCTTTACGATAAACAAGGTCAAAAAAACCGATGATTAAAATATTAAATAAATTACTTCCGAGTACGTTACCGACTGCTATATCCGGGCTGTCGATTAATACAGCGGTAACGCTGGCTGTGACCTCGGGAAGAGAAGTGGCACCTGCAAGTAGAATAGTGCCGACCATCATTCCTCCCCATTTGGATTTTTCGCTGATGACATCAGCATATGTTGATAATTGAACAGCTGCAAATATAGTGACCAGAGCAGCGACGAGAAATAAAATGTAAATCATGGGTTCTCTCCTTCTAATGATGGAATGTAGTATAAATTCAAATTTGATCTTCTTTAGTTTACATTAGGATTGAGAAAAGTAAACAAAAACCGCACCAGCCAAAATAAATGAAAGTACATCCATTATTTTTTTTCAGCAGCCAAGAAGGTATAATAAAAGAGCACAATAAAAAGGAGAGTGACAGAATGTCAATATTTGCCGTATTTTTGCCTATGAAAGATGAACAAAAAAGCGCACAGTACCGCCCCCAGCATCTGGAGTTTCTCGAACAGCTTCATGAAAGCGGACATGTGCCGGCTTATGGGAAATTCGCCGATGGCAGCGGAGGTCTTGTGATGTATAAAGTAAACAGCTATGAAGAGGCAGAGAATCTTGTAAAAGAAGATCCGTTTGTAAAAGAAGGGGCAAGAACATACGAAATACGCGAATGGGTGATGACATCCAGCGAATGGAAATAAAAAAGCTAATGCAAAAAAAGCCCGCCTCGGAACAGGCGGGCTTTTTGTATGCTGTCTATGTAGAACAATTCCGGATAAAAGCTGAGCTGCTTTCCGGAATGCCTGGAGTTTTAGTGCGTGTTCTGAAGAGGTGTGGCGGACTGTTCAATACGAAAGTCCAGGTCACCTATTTTCTTAGCTGCCAGTTCGTCAGTAATCTGGCGGTAGTGATGGTTTCCGTTAGGCTCCTCGTCTCTTTCATCGGCGAGAGCTACTACTTCCTGCAGACTGTTACGGTAAACGGTCTGCTCGGGCAGATACGAATCTGTGTGAAGAAGTACGGCTAATGCTATTTCTTTAGCTGTTCTTGGATCTTCTCCGAGGCGTACCAAAAGCTTATGTGCTCTTTCCGCCCCTTTGATGGCATGAATATCATTTGCTTTATAAGAATCAAAATCCCATTCTCCGTCACGATACCATTCGTAATGGCCCATATCATGCAGGAAAGCGGCTTTTACAGCCAGGTCCGGATCAACCTGGTATTGCTTTGCCAGTTCAAATGCATGATAAGAAGTAGAAATAGCATGAGCAAGTCCGGACCGCTTCACGTATTTCTGAGTAATCGGGTGTTGATAAATCTGCATCAGCGTCACTTTTCTCATGTTTTTTCCTCCTTTTATCTTTACTGGCATCATCTATACCTTTTATATAAAATAAATGTTTTTTACAGGTAGTGCCAGATATAAAAAATAGTCCCCACCTAGGAGTTCTTCCTAAATGAAGATATTTTAATTAATATACCATAAATAAGGATTGAAAAGCAAGAATAAATGCATATTAGTTAAGCGAGATTTGAGCTTTTACCTATTATGTAATTTTTGGACAAAAACTAGTCATAAAGAAAGGAAAACAAGAAAATAATTACAGTTAATACTTGGTAATTACACAAATTATATGTATAATTTTACCTAGAAAGATACATACATACAACTGGGGGCACTTATGAAAAGAACAGTATTGAAAGCAGGCGCAGTCCTCGTAGTGGGAGGACTCGCAGCACTCCAGGCCGCACAGCCGGTTCAAGGCGAGGAACAGGGAGCCGCACACGTATACAAAGAATTGGGTAATATGGAGGTGCAGTGGGAAGGATCTTCCAGATTTTTTCATGACTCCGGGTATAATTTTGAATATCCGGATGCTGTTCGGGGTGTTTACGTTACGGCAAACTCTATTGTAGGAGAAAAATCAACAGGTTTATTCGACTTAATGGAAACGACGGATTTGAACTCTATGGTTATTGACATAAAAGATGACTTTGGAAACCTTACGTTTATGCCGCCGGAAGATTCGGATCTGCCGGAAATAGGGGTAAATACCATCGCAGATCCAGAAGCAATGATGCAGCAGCTTGAAGAGCACGAAGTGTACCCGATAGCAAGAATTGTTGTGTTTAAAGACACGGAGCTTGCCGAAGAGAGGCCGGATCTATCATTTACTGAAAACGGAGAAGTCTGGAAAAACTCCCGCGGTGAAGCATTTGTTAATCCTTATGAAAAAGAAGTGTGGGACTATAATATAAGAATAGCAGAAGAAGCAGCAAAACTTGGATTTAAAGAAATACAATTTGACTATGTACGTTTTCCGGAAGGATTTGAAACACGCGATGAAAGTCTTGAGTATTCCAGAGGAGACTTTGGATCAGAAGGAACGAATACAGAACAGCGCGTTAATGCGGTTAACAGCTTTGTAGGATATGCCAGGGAAGAGCTGCAGGAAAAATATGATGTAGACGTTTCTGTAGATATTTTTGGAAATTCAGCAGTAGTTGGAACAGAGCCCGGTATCGGCCAGAGCTTTACAGGTATTTCGGAACAGGTTGACGTTATTTCTTCTATGATTTATCCAAGTCACTGGGGACCGGGTTCATTTGATATTGATAAACCGGATCTGTACCCGTATGAGCTGACAAAAGAGTATGCTGTATTGGAAAATGAAGTGCTGGGAGGTTTGGAAGAACCTCCGGTAACACGTCCATGGATACAGGACTTCACGGCAAGCTACCTTGGAGCTGGGAACTATATCAGCTATGGGGATCATGAAGTGGAAGAACAGATCCGAGCGCTTAACGAAGAGGGAATTGATGAATACCTGCTCTGGGACGCCGGCAACAATTATTCCGCAGACGCAGACTATACACCGATAAGCGATTAGTAGCGAAACCGCCTTTTATAAGGCGGTTTTTTTGAACTCTTATTAATCTGCTGGTACATGGATCATTTTTAACCGGTTACATATTGAGGCATAAACACGTATAATAGAAATAACATAAAGGGAACCAGAGGGGGAGAAGTATGAACTGGTATGATAAATTAAGCCAATATTTTCCTATTGAAGAAATGAAGTCAAAAGAACATATGGAACTGCTGTTGAAAGAAAAAAGTGATATTTATCATAAAGATGAGGGCAAAGATTATGTTATTATGTACGTAGAGACAGAAGATTTTGTGTTTATCGATTACCTATTTGTATCAAAGAATTCACGAGGGCAGGGCCTCGGTAAAAAGCTGCTTGATTTGTTAAAAGAAAAACAAAAGCCTATTATTCTGGAAGTGGAACCTCTTGATTACGAAGACACCGATACGGAAAAAAGACTGAACTTTTATAAGAGGGCCGGTTTTGAACATGCGGAGTCTATCGGTTACACAAGAAGATCATTATCTACAAAAGAATTGAATACATTGGAAATCCTTTATTGGTCTCCGGAAAATGACAGCGAAGAATTAATATACGAAAAAATGAAGCACACGTATGAGCATATTCATACGTATAAGGATGAACAGTTATATGGAGAGTCCTATCAGACTGTTGATGAAGTTCTATCTTTTTCAAAAAACGACAGCCCTGTAAAAAAAGAAAAAGCCTAAACCATTTAATCCTTATGAATGATCAAGTATAAATTCAATTACCTCTTAGAGGAGGTGGGAGAAATGAAAGGCAAAACGAAAGAAAAGCGCAGGCGCAAGAGAGAAGTGCTAAAAGAACTTCTCCGTAAAAATTTAAAAGACTGGAAAACAGCACCAGCTCCAAAAAGTGGATCGGCTTCTGCGAAGCTGTCTGCTTAAGGCGCAGCATAAAAATAGAGGCCATAAATAGTGGTCTCTATTTTTTATTATTTAAAATAAATATAAAAAAAGAACCATATATAGGTTTTGTACATGTAATAAAAAGGTATTGTAAAGTATTGTCCAAAACCATCCTTCTATAATAGAGAACATATATTCACATTTAGCCTTTTCAAATTAGAATAATTATTGTATAATTATACTTGTAAACAGAATGATTTTATTAATGGCTCCATCATATAAAAAACCTTGTTAAGCAAGGAAGGAGAGGTTCATTCGAATGGTAACCTTACTCACATCGCCAAGCTGCACATCATGCAGAAAAGCAAAATCATGGCTTGAAGAAAATGATATCCCTTTTGAAGAAAGAAATATCTTTGCTTCTCCATTAAGCATCGATGAAGTAAAACAGATCGTGCGCCTGACAGAGGACGGCACAGATGAAATCGTATCTAAACGCTCTAAAGTATTCCAAGAGCTTGATGTAGAGCTGGAGAGCCTTCCACTGCAGAAACTCTTTGCTTTAATAAGCGAGCATCCGGGATTATTGAGACGCCCGATTATTTTTGACGAGAAGCGCCTGCAGGTAGGCTACAATGAAGCAGAAATCCGCCGATTCCTTCCAAGAAAAGTTAGAACGTTTAATTTAATGGAAGCACAAAAAATGGTAAACTAATGTAGAAAAACTTTCGCTTTTAATGTGAAAGTTTTTCTTTATCTTTTTTATCCATTATTTCTCAATTACTTTTATTGATTATCAGTTTAAATATATACTGAGAAAGTTTGTTCAAAATAATGAAAAAACTTATAAATAGATCATGCCTTTTTCTTGACTTATAGAGCGTAATCGTTGAAAATATACACTTAATAGGACTACTATATAAAAATACATGTGACGCTCCGCTCCCCCCTTAGTAAAAGGGTGCTTGCATTGGGATGAGCACATATAATACAAGCCGTATCTGCATCGAATTGTTACCTGCAGAAAAGGATGCTTGAGTTTTCATATAACTAGAGAGAAGACAAAACGAGCACCACCTTATATAAGGAGGGAGAAAATCGTGGAAATCGAAAGAATTAATGAATCCACTGTAAAGTTTTTTATTACCTACAAAGATATTGAAGACCGGGGATTTGACCGGGATGAAGTATGGTACAACCGTGAACGCGGAGAAGAATTATTTTTTGAAATGATCAATGAAGCTCATGACCAGGAAAATTTTGAAATTGAAGGTCCACTTTGGATTCAGGTTCAGGCATTGGACCAGGGAATGGAAATTGTTGTCACGCGCGGCCAGATTACAGACGGCAACGTGAAACTGGAAATTCCCGTCTCACAGAATAAATCTGATGACATCCCGGTAGACGATAATATTGTTGATATGCTGGATGATCAGTTCAAATCCACGCAGAAAAGCCGTCATACCAATAGCGGTCAGGATTCCGAAGAGCTTGAGATTGTTATTGCCTTCGCCGATCTTGAAGATCTTATTTCACTAAGCCACGCTTTTGATGCTAAGGGTGTCCAAAATGAAATATATTTCTTCGAAAATAGGTATTATCTATACCTTATGTTCGATAATCAATATTCAGAAGAACACCAGGATGATATGGTCAGTCACGTACTTGAATACGGCCAGGAATCTGATGTTTCTATTTTCCGTATTAAAGAATACGGAAAGACCATTGTGGGAGAAGAAGGACTCAGCGTAATCAAGTCCAATTTTTCGTAACACAACGAGTACAGATAGCTATACCGCTTCTTAAACACTGTGTAAACGGTGATTTGAGGAGCTTTTTTTTGTGAAAAAAAGGAGGAGAGGCGTTGTTCATTGCAATAAATGAGGAGGGAAAACGGATTTCATTGTTTCAACCGCACTCAGCAGAAACCTTAAAAGGTTGTTTTCGGTGTGAAGTGTGTAACGAACGGGTGATTTTAAGAAAAGGCACTAGAAAAAGATGGCATTTTTCGCATCGTTCCCAGGCAGCATGTACGACTTCTGGAAAAGTCGAATCAGATCTTCATATAACAGGGAAAAACTTGCTGCAGCAGTGGGCCGCCCAATATCATGATGTGGAAATAGAAAAGTTTATTCCCGGCATCAACAGAAGAGCAGATGTATTGGTAAAAGCGGATGAAAAAATTTACGCGCTGGAATTTCAATGTGCTGTTATATCAGAACGGGCACTAATAAGCCGCACAAAGGATTATCGATCCTGTGGAATTGAACCGGTATGGATATTCTGTTCGAAGAATATGCGGGTGAAGCCAAATGGGAAACGTTTGATTCATTCTTTCGAATGGATGGCGCTGCGGGAATCAGCGGATAGACGCTCACGATTTTTAGTGTATTTGGATCCACATGCAGAAACGTACAGTCTGGTCAGGGCCTCCTCCTATCTATTGGACGATCAACTGCCTGCGCTTCATTCCATCCGGGAGTGTTCGTTTAGGGATATTATCGAGGGAAATATGATTCCGGCACAAAAGACGTTCAGCGTGGAAAAATGGCTGCAGCTTAAAAAGGATTGGCGCTTTAAACCGCAGACCTGGATGGGAAAGGCAGATGCGACTGCATTAAAAGAACATATGCTGAAAAAGCAATCGGACGCAGCTTTTTTTCCTTCCGAAGCAGGGTGGCCTGTTTTCGGGCATGAATATTTTATTACACCTATTTACATATGGCAGACCTGGATCCTGTTGGAGGTCTTTCCTTCTTTTGGTCACCGAAAGAACGGCTTCACGATCGAAGAGGTTGTACACTGTATAGAACAGAAAATAACAGCTGACATTTTCCGCATCCGCTCTTTTCCTCAAATAGACCAGCCGCTTAAAACGGTCCTCCTTAATTACTTGTTCCTTCTTTGCCGGTTTGGCTGTCTGTCCTATGGGCATTCTTCAAGGTCGTTTTTCATAAAATTTCTTCCTTCTCCAGAGTCTTCTCTTATGGAGGGATACAATAAAGATAAGCGTTACAGCATTTGCCTGCAGTAAACAAGAGTCAACATTGGCAATCAGAAAGCAGGTTCGGTAAAATAAATAGTGGAAACTAAATGGAGGTGTCAACATGGCAGAGCAATCAACTGCACCTCTTCCGAAGCGGGAAGAGGTCAAAAAAGAATGGACATGGGATCTTAAAAATATTTTTTCTTCTGATGAAGAATGGGAAAAAGAATTCACGTGGATAAAAAATAATATGAATACTCTCGAGGAATACAGAGGCAGACTGCATACGAGTGCAGACACACTTTACAAATGCCTGGAAACGCAAAGCAGTATTACGGAACGGTTTGGGCGCCTTTTTTCATACGCCCATATGAAATACGACCAGGACACCGGTAATTCCCATTACCAGGGGTTGGAAGACCGGGCATCGGGACTGGCTGCCCGACTGGGGCAGGCAATGGCTTTTGTAACCCCCGAGATTCTTGCTCTCCCGGAGCAGATCCTTGAATCGTTTATTGAAGAACACGAAGGGTTATCTTTGTATAAACAGGCGTTAGAGGAAATAAACAATAAGCGGCCTCATATTCTCACCGAAGCAGAAGAGTCTATTATGGCGCAGGCTTCAGAAGTGACGAGCAGCCCGGGAAATATATTCGGCATGCTCAATAACGCAGATATAGAATTTCCTGTTATACGGGATGAAAGTGGAGAAGACATTCAGGTCACGCACGGCCGTATAATACGCTTTCTGGAAAGCTCTGATAGAAGAGTCAGAAAGGATGCGTTTGAGGCGGTATACAGCACGTATAAGAAGTACCGGAATACGCTGGCAAGTACACTTAACGGCCAGGTGAAGAAAAACTTATTTCAGGCAAACGTCCGAAACTATGAATCAGCCCGGCAGGCAGCATTAAGTAAAAATAACATTCCGGAAATAGTGTACGATCAGCTTGTTGATACAGTAAACAAAAACCTTCACCTGCTCCACCGTTATGTGAAGCTTCGTAAAAAAGTACTTGGGTATGAAGAAATTCATAACTATGACCTGTACACTCCGCTCGTAGACGATACGAACATGAAAATACCTTATGAGCGGGCAAAAGAACTCGTGCTTGACGGTGTTTCTCCTTTAGGTAAAGAATACCGGGAGACTGTTGCCAGCGGTTTTAATGAACGCTGGATTGACGTTTATGAGAACAAGGGAAAACGAAGTGGAGCTTATTCTTCCGGAGCTTATGGAACAAAACCTTTCATTTTAATGAACTGGCAGGATAATGTAAATGATACCTTTACGCTGGCTCATGAACTGGGTCACTCCATGCACAGCTATTTCAGCAGAAAGCATCAGCCCTATCTGTACAGTGACTATACTATTTTTGTAGCAGAAGTAGCGTCTACTGTAAATGAGGCTTTATTAAATGAACACATGATTAATACAGCAAAAGATAAAAAAGAAAAGCTTTACCTTCTGAATCATTTTCTTGAAGGATTCCGTGGTACTGTTTTCCGTCAAACAATGTTTGCTGAATTTGAACAGCTCATTCATGAAAAAGCGGCCTCCGGGGAAGCCCTCACACCGGATTCTCTGGAAAGCCTGTACTTTGATTTGAACCGTAAATACTTCGGGGAAGACATTGCCCTGGATGAAGATATACGATTGGAATGGGCAAGAATCCCGCATTTTTATATGAATTTTTACGTCTATCAATATGCTACCGGCTATAGTGCAGCTGCGGCTCTTACGAGAGGTATTCTGCAGGAAGGGCAGCCGGCAGTGGACCGCTACCTGGAATTTCTTAAATCAGGAAGTTCGGATTACCCTATTAACGTACTGAAAAAAGCGGGTGTTGATATGACTTCGCCGAAACCGGTGGAAGATGCGATGCTTTTGTTTGAAGATACGTTGGAACAAATGGAAAAACTGCTGGAAGAATAATAAAAAAGCCTTCTCCTTATTTAATAGGAGAAGGCTTTTTTGAACTGGCTGGAATGGTGCTTACATACTTCCAGAATGAGCCGTGTTTAACAGGCACATGTTCTATTTTACGCTGCAGAACAAGCTTTTTTAATTGGGCTTCTGTTTCTTTTTCCGTCCAGTCGAACACAACGGCTACTTCTTTTGTAGCAACAAATTCATATTTCTGCAAAAACTTTTCCAACGACAGGTGATTGGATGGGACGGGGAGTTCGCCGAGCATTTCCGTCAGGATATCTACATACACCTGGTATGGATAAAGCCCGGAAATTTTCAAGCCGCCGTCTTCAACCCTGTCATTAAAGAAAACGAAAGTAGGGGCGTAATCTATTTCCATTTCTTTTGTTGTTTTCACATCGCACTGCAACGCTCTTGCGGCACATGGGGAAGCCATATCCCGTTTGAATTCTTCTATATCAAGGCCAACGTCTTCGGCGCACTGTAACAGGACGTTCTCATCGGTAATATTCTGCTTGGATAGAAACAGTAATTCCCGGATACGTCTGAAAAAAGACGTAGCAAGCTGCTTGCCCTGCATTTCTGAAGCTTTAATAGCCAGGGAAGGCATATAAGGGGAGTCAAGGACATTTTCCAGCCAAATATCCCCATCGCAGGACATACCGGTTTTGCTTGCTGTTTTGTCATAGTAGTCAGCCAGATACTTTTGGACTTTTGGCTGTTTGTGTTCTCTTTTATTCCAGCTTTCCAGCTGGGCCGCTACGAAAAAGCGAATGGAGAAATACTGTCCGTACTCCAGAAAAAGTTTTTTCAGCGTTGGTTCAAACGCCCAGCATTCCGGGCACAGTGGATCAATAAAAATATAGAGTTCAATTTTCTTTTTTTCGCGTTTATATAATAACGTATCATCCTCGGAAGAGATTCCGCAGATTCCAAGGGTATTATCACATGAGAGGCTTTCATCGTATGTCATGGGAGTTCTGACTCCTTCCTTGCTATTCTTCCGGTGTGTTAACCATGTGTTTTGCTGTATAAGAGAGTCGGGTAAAAATGTGCTCCCGCACAGGATCTTCCACCTCTGCTTCGTCCATCGCCCTGTCCATACAGGCAAGCCAGGCTTCCGCGCGGGCAGGGGTTATTTCAAAAGGCATATGGCGTGCTCTAAGCATAGGATGTCCATGTTCTTCTGTATATAAAGCAGGTCCTCCCAAAAATTGGGTTAAAAATTGCTTTTGCTTTCTGGCTGTTTCTCCTAAATGATCAGGAAAGATAGGCTGAAGCATAGGATCTTCTGATACATTACGGTAAAATATATCTACCAGTTCACTCAGTTTATCTTCTCCGCCAAGTGCTTCAAACGGTGTTAAACTTTCAGGCATATCTATCCCTCTTTTTTATATGAATGCATTAGTAAGTGTTCCCCATGCTTATTTAGAAATCCGTTCTGCAGAGCAAGCGCTGAAGGCATATTCTGCATCATTCCCTTGCTTAAGATAACGGGTGCTGTCCAATTATGCAAGCATTACGAATTCATATGTTTATTCCATACATATTCTTAAGTGAATTTTGATTTTTCAGAGAAAATAACCTAAAGACAACTTACATAAATTCATTTATTCTTCCAATTACTCTCATTCTAACAATAGGAAAGGTAAAACAGCAAACAATATGAACATTATGTGACAAAAAAATTCGGACATAAAAAAACCGCCATGTGTAAATGGCGGATTACGTAAGAGAACGGAATGTATTTAATACTTTAGGAACATATGCCTGGGTTTCCTTAAAAGGCGGAATGCCGTTATGTTTATCGACGTTACCCGGGCCGGCATTATAAGCGGCCAGTGCCAGTTCTTTGTTTCCGTTGTATTTATTGAGCATATCTTTAATATATTTTGTGCCTCCCTCAATGTTTTGAGCAGGATCGAGAGAGTTTTGAACGTTTAAATATTTAGCTGTTCCAGGCATAAGCTGCATAAGCCCTGCCGCCCCGGCATGGCTCTTGGCGCTGGGATTGAAATTGGACTCCTGTTTAATAATAGAATAAATCAGCTTGGGGTCTACTCCATGCTTGGCAGCTGAAGCTTCAATGAGCGACTTGTAATGGTTGTCAGATGGAATGGCACCGGAACCTGCCGCCGCGCTCGTGCTGGTCTCGTTTACGGAAGCAGGTACAGAAGCAGGTGTTTCAGCGGCCGCTTCTGATGGCGGACGGGTCAGCGCAGCGGCCCCATTTTGAAAAAAGCTCATTGCGTCCTGAACGGATAAGAACAAAGAGAGAGGGGAGCCTTCTCCGCCCATAAGCTGCTGGGACTGGCCAGTATCTGGATTACTTCCGCCCGACATAGCCTGGTCTATCATGGATGGAAAAGCGGAAAGCATGGAAGAGAATGCTCCGGCTCCGCTTTTAGCTGTATCTGTTGTATTGTAGGAAGAACTGGGAATAAAAAAAGACTGGTCAATATTCATACTATATATCACCTCATAAGTAAATTAGTGTTCAAGATAACGGAGGTTCCGATTGAGCGTATTTCCGATTAAAAAAACGGGCTATTTTATTGGGAGCCGACCTTACCGGGATATCAAATGTAGTTAAGAGCCTGGTCATTAATTGCTCAACTTCTTCTTCGGAATAGGATTCAATCTCCACTTCAAAATCTTCTGTATCTAAGTATTGGCTGCAATCGAGAAATACTTCGCCGTCATGCCAGCGTATGGAAGCGCGCTTCGTGTGGAGCGTACCCAGCTTTTGAAGGTCATGTAAAGAGAGCTGTAAAGAAGTCTGCAGCTGCTCTGCCACTTCGCCTTCGGGAAATAAAGTGCGGTGAAGTATATCTTCTTTTTCTTTATCGGTCAGGTTTTGATTTGTTTCAAGTAAACCGGGAATATTTTTATTTTTTTGTTTAAGAGTGAGTTCAGCGCTGCTGCCTTTTTCTCTTATCCTAAGGGCAGACCCGGCCTGCTTCAGGGAAAGATCCGGGGTATCAAAATATGTATTGGCCTGGTTGAAAAAATCTTTTTCTTTTAACTGAAAATATACACATAATGCTTCAAATTCCTTTTTATTAAGCATATTCTTTTTTTCGATTTCATATTCCTGTGCCATATTTATACGTCCTTTCTGCAAGACAACTGTATTAAAATTATGATACCATATCGAAGGAAAACCATCTTTGCCGCGTAAGAGAACAAATATGGTAAAATATGAAAAGATACATTAAAAGAGGTGCTTATATGGAACATATGCTTACGGTAACAGAAGCAGCATGGAAAGATAATAAATTAAAGCTGTATCCAATAGAAGAATGGCCTATTATGGAATGGAAAAAACTAAAAGACGGCATGAGAATGCTGGCAGACTCCAACGCTTTAACTTTCGTTTACGTTCTGGACACAGAAGAGGCATTCATCCAGCTCAGGCTTCCTAAACAAATCTGGCCTGAGCTTGCAGAAGCTGTCAGGCGGGAAGCGGAGGTCACTGTTGAAGGCCCGACATCGATTACGCTTGATTCCTTTCAGCAGGAAATGGATTACCTTCTTGATAATATTCCCGGCAACAGCAATTACGGAAGCGAAATGGTGAATGCGGTAGAAGACAATTTTCTCCCTCAAAATGACTAATGGCGGTGAATGATAGTGAGCAACTGGGATACATTTCTTTCTCCTTATAAACAGGCGGTAGAAGAGCTTAAAGTAAAACTTAAAGGTCTCCGCGAGCAGTATAAGCTTTCGTCCAAGCATACGCCTATTGAATTTGTGACCGGACGTGTGAAGCCGGTTACGAGTATTCTGGAAAAAGCAAAACTTAAAAATATTGCTTTGGACGAATTAGGTGAACAAATGCAGGATATTGCCGGAGTGCGCATTGTCTGCCAATTTGTAGGAGATATTGACACCATTGTTGAACTAATAAGCAGCCGTTCTGATTTTAATGTAGTAGAAGCAAGAGACTACATTAAAACAAAAAAGGAGAGCGGCTATCGTTCGTATCACATGGTTATTGAGTATCCGGTTCACACCATTGACGGAGAAGTAAGCGTGCTTGTAGAAGTTCAAATACGGACGATGGCTATGAACTTTTGGGCCACGATTGAGCATTCATTAAATTACAAATACAGCGGAGAAATTCCTGAAAATATTAAACAGCGGCTGCAAAGTGCTTCAGAGGCTGCTTTCCGGCTTGATGAAGAGATGTCTATGATTCGTGGGGAAGTAAGAGACGCCCAGCAGATTATCCTCCGGAATAAAGAAGGCTACCGCAGAGATCAGGAAAGAAGGGAAGGGGGATAATATGAGATATACGATAACAAGCAGAGGAGACGACACGTCAAACTCCTTAAAGAAAAAAGTGGACCGGTATTTGAGAGAATTCGGGCTTACAGAGGACAGCGAGAAACCGGAAATCGTTATCACGATTGGCGGAGACGGCACGTTTCTTCATGCTTTTCATCAATACAGCGATCTATTGAGTGAAACCTGTTTTGTCGGGATACATACGGGACATCTTGGGTTTTATGCAGACTGGAAACCGGAAGAAGTAGAAAAGCTGGTCATTCATATTGCCAAAACCCCATTTCAGGTCGTGGAGTACCCGCTGCTTGAAGTGGTAGTGCGCCACTATGACCGTCCGCAGTCTGATCGCTACCTTGTGTTAAACGAATGTACGATCAAGACACTGGAGGGCTCTCTTGTCTGTGATGTGGAGATAAAAGGGGAACCTTTTGAAACGTTCCGTGGAGACGGTTTATGTATATCGACGCCCTCAGGGAGCACCGCGTATAATAAAGCGCTTGGGGGTGCTATCCTGCACCCATCTCTTGCTTCCATGCAGATTGCCGAAATGGCTTCCATCAACAACCGTGTATATCGTACGGTCGGCTCGCCGCTCATTCTGCCCCAGCATCATACCTGTCTGCTTAAGCCGTTAAATGAAGTAGATATGCAGATTACGCTTGATCATAAATCCATCGTTGATCAATGTATCAAATCAATTCAATGCCGGGTTGCGGAAGAAAAAGTCCGTTTTGCCCGTTTCAGACCGCTTCCCTTTTGGAAACGGGTCAAAGAATCGTTTATTGGAGAGTAAAGAAATGAATTCCTTCCGCTTTATACGCTGGACCGCATCGTCTTCCAAGACCGTTCACGATTTTTTGCTGCACGAAAAGAAAATATCAGCCGGATTTAAACGGAAAATAAAAAGAGAGGGCCTCGTTATTGTTAACGGCAGGCCCTCTCCTCTTCGTAAAAAAGTAAATAGGGGAGATCGTATTGTACTGTGTGTGCCCGTCAAAGCACCGGAAGTGTTTATACCTTCCTTTTATCCATTTGACGTCATCTACGAAGATGAGCATCTTCTCGTTATCAACAAGCCGGCTCCTCTTCTCACCATGCCGGGACGAAAAGGCGGAGAACCAAACCTGGCAGAGGCAGTGTTGTATTATTTGCAGCAGAAAAACCAACCGCTGTCTTTTCATGCGGTCTCAAGGCTCGATCGGGAAACAAGCGGGGTTATTATTATAGCGCTGCATGCTTATGCCCACGAAAGGCTCTCTCACTATTTTGACATGAACCCCGGCAGTAAAACGTACCAGGCGCTCGTGCAGGGAAACACAGGCTGCGCAGAAGGGAATATGACCGGCCGTATCCGCGTGAGAACGGACAGCATTGTTACGAGAGAAATACATGAAGATGGAAAAGCTGCCAGAACAACGAGAACCACCATTGAAGCCGCAGAAAATGCCTCGTTTGTAGAACTGGTACTGTACAGCGGAAGAACGCATCAAATCCGTGTGCACATGCAGGCAGCGGGACATCCACTTTTAGGGGATACTTTATATGGAGAGCCTTCTGCCTGGATAAACAGGCAGGCGCTGCATGCAAGCCGGATTACGTTTGAGCATCCAGTAACGAATAAACCAATGTCACTATACGCCGGCCTGCCGGGTGACTTCCGACAGGCGCTGGAACTGGCGGGCATCAATGCTCCCGTCCTTAGCGATAGCTGACGTCCACATCGGTCATAGGTAAAGTCTGCAGGGAATCATGGTTATCATCATATACATTCACTTGAATGTTGTTTTGCAGTGCTTCTTCAGATGCGCTGCCGTTGTAATCAAACTGCTCGTGTAAAAACCGGCCGTAATCCGGGTTAATCGTGAACTGTTCGGGAACCCCTCTTTGGTCGGTATTATAGTATAGCGTTGATGCTTCGAGCTGAGAGGCCAGTTCGTCATCAAGTATTTCGAATTCAGCATACATGGTTTCGGTATCCCAAGGTCTGTCATTTTCTATTAATGCCTGAATAATAAGAGATGACGTGTTGGGGTCAATGACAATAGAGCTGCTTTCAGTATCTATAGAAAGACTGGTCGGCTCACAGGCAGCCAAAAGAAAGCAACAGCTTATTAATAACAAAATTTTTTTCAGCACTGGCATCCACCTTCTACCTACATAGTTATATTTGATTCATCGAACGGAAATTTAGCCGGGAGAAAAGAGTAAGAAGAAGAAACAGAAATAGTTTTCTTTTCGGGATATTGAAAAGCCGTTAAAGCATTTCCAAACACACAGCCGGTATCAATATTTACTGTATTATTTACATATCTCGCGGCAAGAACAGGCGTATGGCCGTAAATGATCAGACGGCTTCCCTGGTAATGCCGGGCCCAGTCTCCGCGGACAGGAAGACCGTTTTTATCCTTTCGGCCTGTTACGTCACCGTATAACACAAATCGCTCTGCTTCCTTTGAATAACTGCCATATAAAGCTTCCGTTAGACCGGCGTGGGCTGCTACTACCTGTGCCTTATCAAGCGGGGCGTACAACGGCGCATTTTTATATAATACAAGAAAGGAAGAAATGATCGTTTTCCGCTTCGACGCAGAAAGGCTGTTTATTTCGTAAACGGTCGTTTCGAGGCCGTGATTTACCGTTACAGGTCGTCCAATCAAATATCTGTACAGTTTGTTACAATGATTGCCGGGTACATATACGGCCCGGCCGGAGGAAACCATTTCAGATACTAATTGAATAACATCAACAGAGTTGTCGCCGCGATCAGTGATATCTCCGACAAAAACGACTTTTCTGCCGTTTGGGTGGGCATATGCTTTGCCACTCTTTTGATAGCCGAGAGCGGTAAGAAGCTCACACAATTCTTTAAAACATCCATGTATATCGCTGATAAAATCATATTTCATACTGTGTAAATCCTTTCCGGTAATCTATCCTGGTTTTTGTTTTCTTATTTTTTACGTAATACATGTGGTTATGTTTCTTTTTTTCCGCAAACAACAAAGAATAAACGAGAAAAGATTCTTTGAAAAAGCGGATAGGAGAATAATAGCTGACATGATATACTAGTTATTAATAACAGGTAATAAATTATGCAGATATAACAAAGGAGTGTCGTACATGAGTTTTTCTTTAGAAGGACGCACATATGTCATTATGGGAGTGGCGAATAAGCGAAGTATCGCCTGGGCGATTGCCCAAAGCCTTTCCAAAGCAGGGGCAAGGCTCGTATTTACGTATGCAGGAGAACGCCTTGGTAAAAATGTCCGCGAACTGGCTGATTCGCTCGACCGGGATGACTCTCTCGTGCTGCCATGTGACATATCAGAAGATAGTGCCATTGATGAAGCATTTAAAAAAATTAAAGAAGAAGTAGGCGTGATCCACGGACTCGCTCACTGCATTGCCTTTGCCAAGTCGGAAGAACTTGAAGGCGAGTATATGAATACGACGCGCGAAGGTTTTCTTCTAGCCCAGAATATCAGCGCGTATTCTCTTACAGCTGTGGCAAAAGCCGTAAAAGAAATGGATTTAATGAATGAAGGGGGCTCCTTTGTCACGCTTACATACCTGGGCGGAGAAAGAGCCATTAAAAATTACAACGTTATGGGCGTGGCAAAAGCCTCGCTTGACGCAAGCGTCCGTTATTTAGCCAGTGACCTCGGCCAGTACAATATCCGAGTCAATGCTATTTCAGCAGGTCCGCTTCGTACTCTTTCAGCTAAAGGTATCGCCGGATTTAACAGTATTTTAAAAGAAATGGAAGAAAAATCTCCGCTCCGCCGCCCGGTAACACAAGAGGAAATCGGGGATACGGCATTGTTCTTAATGAGTGATCTTTCCCGTGGAATCACAGCAGAAATTATCCATGTAGACGGTGGTTATAATACTGTCGGCATGTAATATGTTTAAAAAAGAGAGGCTTTTATCTATACAAAAAGCCTCTCTTTTTTGTATGATATGATAGGTATACATAAGCTGAACCAGCAAAGTATGCAAAACTATGCCACATACATTTGCCGGGCATGCGTTCTTTATAAGTTATCATCCGGGACAAGTTGGAAGCAAATGGGGTTGAATAAATGAAAGTGCTCAAAGTGTTAAATAACAACGTAATTATAGCAGCCCATGAAGATTACGGCGAAGTAATCGTAACGGGAAAAGGGATAGGATTCGGAAAAAAAGCGGAGGACAGTACATCTGAGAATGCTGCAGAGAAATTTTTTGTATTGAAGGATGTGCACGAGCAGGAGCAATATAAGCAGCTCATTAATCATGTAGACGAATCGTTTATTGCCTGCATGAATGAGTGCATGGTGATACTGGAAGAATATTTCCAGGTCCGGCTGAATGAGCATATTCATGTCAGTCTGACAGATCACTTGTTTTTTGCCATAAAACGGCAGAAGCAGGGATTGTCATTTAATAATCCTTTTCTGGAAGAAGCTGAAATTGCCTATCCTGCTGAATACAAAGCCGCAAGAAAAATTCTGCTGCATGTAGAAAAATGTACAGGCAGCACGCTTCCGGAAGGTGAAATTGGGTTCGTTGCGCTGCATATTCACAGCGCGCTGACGGATAAAGATATTCATCAGATCAACAAGCATACTCAGATTATCGGGGATTTAACACGAACTATTCAGCAGAATCTTGATATTGTGATTGACTACAAAGACCTTGATCACCAGAGGCTGATCCGCCATATTCAACAGGCAATTGATCGTATTGAGAATGGGGACAGCAGAGATGAACCCGATTCTTTAAAAAAAGTATTGAAAGAAGAATATCCTGTGTGCTATAATCTTGCTTGGAAGCTCATCAAGATGATGCAGCATCAATTACACGTAACCGTACCGGAAAGCGAAGCAGTGTATTTAACGATTCACTTGCAAAGGCTTTCAACTAAATAAAGCACATTCCAACCCGTGTGACTGGTAAAGCAGGCATGAGAGAAACGAATGGTTCTGATGATGAAAGAAGAGGCAGGGTGGCTTTTCTTTGATCGGTAGAGCTTTTTTCTCTCATGCCTTTTTGTGTGCTAAAAAAGAAGTATTGGTGCGTTGTTAAATGATGTAAGCGTTCTAAAAAAAGGAGGAAAAGAAATGAAAGAAACGTTTAAAAATTTATTTGGGCTGCTTCAGCGCATAGGTAGAGCATTAATGCTCCCTGTAGCACTTCTGCCGGCAGCCGGTCTGCTTCTTGCTATTGGAACAGGGATGCAGGAAGAGAACATGGTCAGCATTTTTCCATTTTTAACAAGCGACTTTTTTGTACTTTTAGCTAGTCTCATGTCCGAAGCAGGGGGAGTAGTGTTTGATAACCTCGCTATTTTGTTTGCGGTAGGTGTAGCGATTGGCCTCGCAAATGGAGACGGGGTAGCGGGTCTTGCAGCTTTAATAGGGTTCTTTATTATTAACGTTACGATGAGCGTACTTGTCGGTATTGACGCTGATATGGTTGCAGATAACCCGGCCTACGCCAGCGTATTAGGTATCCCAACTCTTCAAACGGGTGTGTTCGGCGGTATCATTGCCGGTATCCTCGGTGCTTACATGTTTAACCGCTTTTACAAAATAGAGCTTCCTCAATACTTAGGCTTTTTCGCAGGGAAGCGTTTTGTTCCGATCGTTACATCGATCGGCGGCCTGATTATTGGTGCGATTCTTACATTCGTATGGCCTCCAATTCAGGAAGTATTAAATACATTTTCCTACTTTATGACGGAATCGAATCAGACGCTTGCTGCATTTATATTTGGTGTAGTTGAAAGATCACTTATTCCATTCGGTCTTCACCACGTATTCTACACACCAATTTGGTTTGAATTTGGCACATACGTAAACGCCGCCGGTGAAACGATCCGCGGGGACCAGCGCATTTTCATTGAACAAATGAGAGATGGAGTCGATTTTACAGCTGGAACGTTTATGACAGGTAAATATCCATTTATGATGTTCGGCCTTCCTGGTGCAGCACTTGCGATTTACCACTGCTCAAAGCCGGAAAATAAAAAATATGTTGCGGGTATCATGGGCTCAGCCGCACTAACTTCTTTCTTAACAGGTATTACGGAGCCATTGGAATTCAGCTTCTTATTCGTAGCTCCTATCCTATTTGGTATTCACGCAATTTTTGCCGGATTGTCCTTTATGGTAATGCATCTATTGGATGTGAAAATCGGCATGAGTTTCTCCGGGGGAGCGATTGACTACTTCCTATACGGTATTGTTCCAAACCGGACAGAATGGTGGCTTGTTATTCCAGTAGGTCTTGTATTCTTTGTGATCTACTACTTTATGTTCCGCTTTGCGATAAGGAAATTCAACTTAATGACGCCGGGCCGTGAAGAAGCATCTGCAGCAGTAAGTGCCGGCGGAAAAGGCGAAATAAGCGAACTTCCGTACAATGTGCTTGAAGCCTTCGGCGGCAAAGAAAACCTGAAGCATTTAGATGCGTGTATTACACGTCTTCGTATTACGGTAAACGATAAATCACAGGTAGATAAAGATCGTCTGAAGCAGCTCGGAGCAGCAGGTGTAATGGAAGTCGGCAACAATGTCCAGGCTATCTTCGGACCAAGGTCCGATGCAATTAAAGGTCAAATGCAGGATATCATTGCCGGCCATACACCATCAGAGCCAATTGATAAAAAGCCGGATTTTGACCCGGATAAAGAAGCAGAACCAGCGATTGCGCCGGATCTGTCAGAAGAGAAATCTATCACATCTCCAGCAGAAGGACGTATTCTTCCGCTTGATGATGTACCGGATGATGTATTTTCCGGACGCATGATGGGTGACGGTTTTGCGATAGAACCGGCTAACGGCGAATTTGTGTCTCCGGTAGACGGAAAGATCAACAACGTTTTCCCAACAAAACATGCGATTGGTATTATTGCTGACGACGGACGGGAAATTCTTCTTCATATCGGTATTGATACAGTAGGTATGCAGGGAGAAGGATTCGAAGTCTTCGTTTCAGAAGGAGATATCGTTGCGCAGGGCCAGACCCTTGTAAAAGCTGATCTTGCTCTTATAGCGGAGAAAGCTAAATCAACCATTACTCCTATTATCTTCACGAACTTGAATGAAGGCCAGAAAGTAGAAGTGAAAAAAACAGAAAAAGTATCCAAGAATGAAGCGGATATTATTAACATTTCCAAATAAGAGTAAAGGTCTGCCTGCAAAGGCAGGCCTTTTTTTATTTTCATAAAGCAGATGAAAATAGTTATATAGGCATGAGGGATTCTTTTATATAAATACAGGGTATACTATCAGTAAAAGCACGAGAGGATGAGGAGTATGGGGTATGTTCCGCCGGTACCAAATGAGGCTGCTATTTTATATGGAAGCAGACAAGTAGAAAAACCAAAGGGCACAGCAAAAGTAGCTGGTCCTAAAAGAATAGAAAGTATTTCCCCGGTAACCGATAATGAATCGCCCGATCCGGATGAAGAAAGAGAAATTCTGCAGAAGCGAAGAGAAATAGAGCAGGATCTTTACGGAAAAGGAAACAGATTTGATCAGCAGACATAGAAAGGAGCCGGCATTTTAGAATATGGCACGAAAAAAAGACAAACAGGGTAGTTGTGAACTCTGTGGAAGAGAAGTGGACGAGCGCACGGTTCATCATCTGACTCCTAAAGACAGAGGAGGTGCCCACAAAGAAACGGCTTTATTGTGCAGAGCGTGCCACCGCCAGATTCATGCGCTGTTTACGAATAAAGAGCTTGCTGACCGTTACGATACACTGGAAAAATTAAAAAGTGAGGAGCAGATGCATCGTTTTTTAAAGTGGATCCGCCGGCAGTCTCCTCACAAAAAAGTAAAGGTAAGAACCGCTTCTCAAAAGAACAGCCGCTTTCTTCCTTGATAGGAAAAAGCGGCTGTTTGTTATAGTGGTTTGGTCATCGCCACATGAGGGATGCCGGCATCGATAAAAATGTCAGATGTAATCGTATAGCCAAGCTTTTCATAAAAGGGCACAGCCTGGGTCTGGGCATGCAGTTTTGCTTCTGCAAACTGCTGCTCTTTCCCGAGTGCTTCAATAGCGTTCATAATATAGCGCCCCGCTCCTGTCTTTCTGTAAGCGGCCAGCACGCAAATACGTTCTACCTTTATGAAACCACTGCCTTTACGCATTCGTCCTGCCCCGATAGGTCTGCTGTCTTCGTAGGCAACAAAGTGAACGGATTCTTGTTCGAATTCATCAATTTCTTCTTCAGGAGGTACGTTCTGCTCTTCTACAAATACGGCATGTCGAACAGAAAATGCGTCATCCAGCTGTTTTTTTGTTTCGACTGTTTCTATAACGACCATAGGACGATCCTTCTTTCTTTAAGAGGGTGTAATATCATACATAAAACGAAGAGCTGGGAGCATATCTGCTTCCCATACTTTCCAGAAGTGGCCGCCGTCTAACTCTTTATAACGGTAACGGGACCCTTGGGTTTCCAATATTTCAGCAAGCTTTCGGTTTGGCTCTAAAAAATCCTCATACGTGCCGTTTGTTGTTTTAACTGTATGCTCTTCGAGGCCGATCGTATGATAAATATCAAAGTGAGCCATATTTTCAGCTTTTTCCACTTCTGTTGCTACGTTGTCATCGCTGTAGGGAGAATGCATCACAACCCGTGAAAAAGTGTTCGGATAGCGGACAGCGGCCCGCAGAGAGACGGTAGCGGCGAGGGAATCGCCAAGCAGCGTCCGGCCGTGGGAAAGATTCCAGGTTTGATATGTTTTATCTAAAAAAGGAAGAAGTTCCTTAACGATAAACGTTAGGTAGTCTTCGCTTTTTTCGCTTTTAGGGTGATACCATTCGCGGCGTTGTCTGACAGAAGGATAGGGCACACCGACAACAATAGTCTGTCTGGCACCTTCTTTCATCGCCGTTTCCATATGTTCAGCTATCTTTCCGAGTTTAAAATAATCACGTCCATCTTGGGTTATTGCCAAATGATACGTGTAAAGCGGGTTGTAGTGAGCCGGAAGATAAACATACAGTTCAAATGTATGATCTAAAATAGCACTGTGCAGGGTAAGTCGTTCTGTTGTACCGTTCATTAAAACAATCCTTTCCAGTAAGATGTATCGTTCAGCAGTCCTATTGTATCACAGCATTTAACCAAAGCGCAGGCTCTATTGATATGTTAAAATAGGTAAAAGGAGGCATCCGTTATGAAAAAACCTGTATCATGCGACGTAGTTGAAAACGCTGCGAGAGAAGCATTAAAAAAACGGGGTGTCCTAATTGACGACATCGCTGAAATTGTTTACGAAATGCAGGCCAAATATTCACCGAATCTAACGATGGACGATTGTTACGAGAGTGCCGATGCAGTTTTGTGCAAGCGCGAAATTCAGCACGCGGTTCTTGTTGGTATCGAATTGGATATGCTTACCGAGAAAAAACAGCTGTCTGAGCCGCTGCAATCATTAATTGAGTCAGATGAGGGTTTATTCGGCGTAGATGAAACCGTTGCTTTAGGTTCCGTGTTTGGATTTGGAAGTATTGCGGTAACAACATTTGGGTATTTGGATAAAGAAAAAAAAGGCATCATTAAAAAACTCGATAACAACAAAGATGAAGTACACACATTTTTGGATGACCTGGTAGCCAGCATCGCAGCAAGTGCATCCGCGAGACTTGCTCACCGTTTGAGAGACCGTGAAGAAAATAAACGCAAAGACCAGATCAAAAAACGCGAAGATGAAGAGCTTATAGGATAGATTAAAAAACCGGCCGGGCCGGTTTTTTTGCTGTTTTAAGAGAAATACAGATAAACCCTGAAGAAACATTTGATGATTTTTCCGATGGAATCCGCTACAATATGAATAATAACCAATCCCACCATACCTGCTTATACAGCATTTAAATATAATAAATAAAGGAGTCGGCGATAACGTGAATGCACATCAACCACGCTGGATATACTGGAAAGAAACATTCCGCTCAAAATTCCAGGCTGGATGCCTGAAAGCAAAGCTTGAGGATAATTGGAAAGAAGGATATGAACTCGGTCCTTCTGTAGAAGTAAGGAAATTAAAAACAAACCGTTACGTTGTCCGCTATACTTATGATGAAGCATAATACATAAGTGAAGCAGTTCTTTTACGTAATACCTTTGTATTAACTTATAAAAGAGGCCTGAATGCACATGCATTCAGGCCTCTTTGTAGTTTAACACTGATTTCACATACAGTATTATCTTTACATATTATTCTTTAGGCGTAACCATTTTGGCCGGATCTACGAATTCTTCAAACTGTTCCTCTGTCAGCAGTCCGCTTTCCAGAACTGCTTCTTTCAGCGTCTGTCCTTTAACATGAGCGCTTTTCGCTATTTTTGCTGCATTTTCGTAGCCGATATGCGGGTTAAGCGCTGTAACGAGCATAAGAGACTGGCGAAGGTGTTCTTCAATATTTTCGTGGTTCGGCTCAATGCCGACGGCACACTTTTCATTGAAAGAAATCATCGAATCTGCAAGAAGGTAAGCAGACTGCAGGAAGTTGTAGATAATAACCGGCTTAAATACATTAAGCTCAAAATTTCCCTGACTGGCGGCAAATCCGATAGCGGCATCATTGCCCATAACCTGGGTCGCTACCATAGTCATTGCTTCACTTTGTGTAGGATTCACTTTACCCGGCATAATAGAACTGCCCGGCTCATTTGCGGGGATGGAAAGTTCTCCGATACCGCAGCGTGGACCGCTGGAGAGCCAACGTACGTCATTGGCAATTTTCATTAAGTCAGCGGCCAATGCTTTTAAAGCGCCGTGGGCATAGGTCGTTTCATCATGACTCGTTAAAGAGTGGAATTTATTCGGTGCCGAGCGAAACGCGGTGCCGGTAATAGTGGAGATTTCTTCTGCGACATATTCTCCAAACTTAGGATGGGCATTAATGCCTGTTCCAACGGCAGTACCGCCGATAGCCAGATCTTTCACGTGATCAATGCTTTCCAGAATCATCTGTTCGCAGCGTTCGAGCATTCTGTGCCAGCCGCTGATTTCCTGGCCGAGTGTGAGCGGGGTCGCATCCTGAAGATGAGTCCGGCCGATTTTAATAATATCATCAAACGCTTTCATTTTTTCTTCAAAGGTTCCTTTTAAAACGTTTAAAGCAGAAATCAGATCTTTTTCTACTTTCAAAACAGCTGCAATATGCATCGCTGTTGGGAATGTATCGTTGGAGCTTTGGGAACGGTTTACATCATCGTTAGGGTGAACGGTAAATTCAGATCCTTTTGCTTTCAGAAGCTCGGTAGCTCTTCTGGCAAGAACTTCGTTCATGTTCATATTGGACTGTGTGCCGCTGCCCGTCTGCCACACGACAAGTGGGAAATGATCATCAAGCTTGCCGGATGTCACTTCTTCGGCGGCTGCTGAAATAGCATCTGCTTTTTCGGGCTCTATTTTTTCCAGACGTTTATTTGCCAGAGCCGCTGCCTTTTTCAAAATAGCAAAAGCATGTACGACTTCAATAGGCATCTGCTCTTTGCCAATTTTAAAATTTTCGATGCTTCGCTGTGTCTGGGCGCCCCAGTGCTTATCAGCCGGCACCTGCATTTCTCCAATAGTATCTGATTCGGTTCTAAATTCCATGTGTGTCCCTCCTGGGTAGCTTGAATTCTAGTTCAGTTCAAAATCACCTGCTCTTATAGAGTACCTAAAAACCGGGGAAAAAAGAAAGAGAAATCCTGTATTTTCTTTCAAATTCTTTAAGAATCATGAGAAAATGATAAAAGGACAGATAGAATCTGCGAAACACTGGAAAGGAAGAGGACAATGTGGAAAATAACAGTTAGTCCGGAAAAAGAAGAAGAGACGGTGCACCGGCTGAATGAGGCCGGACTGTATTCCTTTTTCATACAAGAAGCAATTTGTGTAACAAAAGACTTTGATGGGTACAGCTACATAAAAGATACCAAAGGAAGCCAGCTGTTGTTTATCGACGATCAGGCCCATCCGGAAGCTTCTTTCATCGCTGAAGTGCTGGACATTCCAAGGGAAGAGATAGACTGGGAAGAATCGGACACTGATGTTGAAGAGTATAAAGATCTTCCTATTGTAAATGGATGGGAACTGCAGTATCCTCCATTTAAAAACCGGCATGAAAAAAGTATCTGCCTGGATCCACAGGGTGCTTTCGGTACCGGCCTTCACGGAACGACTATTGATATGCTTTCCGTCATCGTAGAGGAAGAGCCGGCACCAGCCGTTGTATTGGACGCCGGAACCGGCTCCGGTATTTTAGCTGTAGGCGCTGCATTAAGAGGGGCGGAAGTGGATGCATTCGATATTCAGCCGGTAGCCAGGGAGGTTATGAGCCAGGCAGCTTTAAACGAGGTAGCAAAACAAATCCGCGTATATGAGAAAGATCTGCTGTCTGAAACGCTGCCGCGCAAAAGCTATGACTGGATAGTAGTCAATATTGGCGCCAGCTTCAGCATAGAAATGCTCATGTATTTGAAAAAACACAATATCCGCTTTAATAAACTGGCCGTATCCGGAATAGTGGAATGGTCGGTGGAGGCGGTAGAGCAGGCTTGCCGGCTTGCCGGTCTGGAGAAAGCAAAACATAAGGTGTCAGGAGAATGGCATACAATGCTTTGGAAAAAGAGAGGGGTATAACATGAAGCCATATGTATTTATTGCCAGAAAAATGCCGGAAGAAATTGTTGATAAACTAGCGGAGAAGTGCAAAGTTAGCATGTGGGAGAAAGAAGAAGAGCCGGTACCCGAAGGCAGGCTCTTTGAAGAATGCCGGAAAGCAGATGCTGTTTTCTGCACGATTACAGAAGCAATGACAGGGGATCTGCTGAGACAGTCGCCAAATCTGAAAGTGATTGCGACGATGGCTGTCGGTTTTAATAATATTGATACAGATACAGCCGCTGAACTTGGCATCAAGGTAGCCCATACGCCGGAAGTGCTTACAGAAACAACAGCGGATTTAACATTTGCCCTGCTTATGGCTGCGGCCAGACGGATCGAAGAGGCTGCTCTTTCCATTAAACAGGACAAATGGAGCTCCTGGTCTCCCTTTCATTTAACCGGCCGGGACGTGTTTGGCGCCACGCTTGGCATTATCGGAATGGGACGGATAGGAGAAGCCGTGGCGAGACGGGCTAATGGATTTGATATGAACGTTCTCTATTATAACCGTTCCCGGAAAATAGAAGCAGAAGATCGTCTCGGCGTGAGGTATACCGAGAAAAAAGAGCTCTTGGAAAAGGCAGATTTTCTCTGCGTAATGGCTCCTTATTCTAAAGAAACGCATCATATGATTGGAAAAGAAGCGTTCACGCGGATGAAACAAACCGCCATCTTGATTAATACTTCCCGCGGCGGCGTTGTAGATGAAGAAGCTTTGTATGACGCGCTGCAAAACGGTGAAATTACTGGGGCGGGTCTCGATGTGTTTGAACAGGAGCCGATCGGCTCTACACATCCGTTACTGAAGCTGCAAAACGTCACCGCCACCCCTCATATAGGCAGTGCCAGCGTGAAAACACGAATGGCCATGGCTCATATGACAGCAGATCACATCCTGCAGGCGCTGACAGGAGAAGAATTGACGCACCCGGTAGTGTAAATCCTTCCCGGGTAAAACAAAAAAGATGCCGGTTATCAATAGTTGATAACCGGCATCTTTTTGATAAGGCAGTTTGTGTTATTTTGCCATTCGTTCTTCTTCTCGTTTTTTCTTCAGGAATATTTTTGTTTCCGCTACGACAACACCAGAAAGGAGGAGCAGGCCAATTAAGTTCGGCACAGCCATTAAACCGTTCATGATATCAGCTAAAGCCCAAACCGTATCGAGCTGTAGAACGGCTCCAACAAAAACGGCTACAACATACAAAAGCCTGTATGTCATAATAGCTCTGGACGTTTTAAACAAGTAGTATACAGAGCGTTCGCCGTAATAGGACCAGCCGAGTATCGTGGAATAAGCAAAGAATACTAACCCAATCGCAACGATAGTGGCTCCAATAGGTCCTAAAAAGAACTCAAAGGTCGCGGAAGTCAGTGCGGCCCCGTCAGCCCCATCTAAATACATGCCTCCCATTACAAGCGTTACGCCGGTAATCGAACAGATAACAATGGTATCAATAAATACCTGGGTCATAGATACGAGCGCCTGGCGTCCCGGATAATCGGTTTTGGCAGCCGCTGCGGCAATAGGAGCGGAACCAAGACCTGCTTCGTTTGAGAACACCCCTCGGGCTACACCGTATTGGATAGCGACACCAACGGCACCACCAGCAGCAGCCTGGCCGGTAAAGGCGTCAGATAGGATGAGCCATACAGCGCCCGGGATCAACTCCAGGTTTAATATAAGAATAATAAGTCCGGCAGTAACATAAAATAAAGCCATGAATGGTACGATAAAACCTACGACGCGTCCGATGGATTTAATCCCGCCTAAAATAACAAAAGCAGTAAAAAACATAAGAACAAGACCGGTAATCCATACAGGAACCGCCCAGTTCTCCTGCAGCACGTCAGCTACAGAGTTGGACTGTACAGTATTTCCTATACCAAAAGAGGCGATGGCGGCAAAAACAGCGAACAAAACGGCCAGCCATTTCCATCCCAATCCTTTTTCAATATAATACATAGGGCCGCCGGCCATTTGACCGTTGGCATCTTTAACACGGTATTTTACAGCAAGAATAGCTTCCGCATATTTTGTTGCCATACCGACTAATGCAGAAATCCACATCCAGAATACAGCTCCGGGCCCACCAATAACAACTGCGGTAGCAACCCCTGCTATGTTACCTGTACCTATTGTTGCTGCAAGAGCGGTCATCAAGGATTGAAAGTGGGAAATATCCCCTTCGGATTTCTTATCCTGATTTTTTGTGAAAGCTGTCTTTAATGCGTAGGGCAGCATCGTAAACTGAAGAAAGGACAACCGGATAGTAAGATAAATACCTGTTCCAACCAACAAAATAAGAAGGGGAGGACCCCAGACATATCCGCCGACGGTTGCTAAAAAATCGTTAATTCCCAACTATAACCCTCCTATGTATTATTTATTTCTATTTAACGGGCCATTTGGGTAAAATACTATGTAGGCCCGTAGGAATAGCGGTAATTGTGATATTATTCAGATAAAGTGATTAGAACAAATTAAGTATAGCAGATGACTATTATCATAACAAAGAAATTTTTGCAATATATGGTACCTTGTTACTATTTCTTTCATAGTTTTTTTCAATCAGCATTGTTGCGGGGCAGAATGTAAATCTGTAATGTAGAAATGACGGGAGGAATGTAAAAATGAAAATAAAAATCGCTGCAATTGCCGGGAGTCTTCGCAAAGAATCTTTAAACAAAAAAGTGCTGCATCACATGATAGAACAGGCAGACAGCAAAGTAGAGTATGAATGGATTGATCTGGCAGATATTCCTCTTTTTAATGCGGATGAAGAAGTAGGCGGAGATCCCGACCACCCGGCCGAAATGAAAAAAAAGCTCAAACAGGCAGACGGTATATTGATCGTAAGTCCGGAATACAGCCACGGCATGCCGGGAGTTATGAAGAATGCGCTGGATTGGGCGGGCAGTGTAACAAATGAAAACGTTCTGGATAAAAAGCCTGCCTTTGTTTTAGGTGCTTCTCCTACCATTCTGGGCACGGCTTTAGGACAAGTACAGATAAAGCAGACGCTGGCTGCGTGCGGCAGTCTGGTATTGCAGCAGCCGGAAGTATTTATAGGCGCTGCTCCTAAAAAAATCGATGACAACGGAGTTATTACGGATGAACGGCTTCAGAGGACGTTAAAAAAAGCGGAAGCTGCTTTTATTGAATGGATCAAACAACAGCAGACATAAAAAAAAGCAGAACCCCTGCAGGGGTTCTGCTTTTTTTGTGACCTAGCGGCTCTGCTTGCGCAGGTCCACTCTTCTGATTTTACCAGACGTGGTTTTTGGCAGTTCTTCTATAAATTCAATGCGACGCGGGTATTTGTAAGGCGCTGTCATTTGTTTAACATGGTTCTGCAGCTCTAGTACAAAATGATCTTTATCCGCTGGCTGATCACCTTTTATAACAACAAATGCTTTTACGATATTTCCTCTGACTTCGTCAGGGGCAGCCACAACGGCGCATTCCTGCACCTGTGGATGCTTAAGAAGAGCGTCTTCGACCTCGAATGGCCCAATCGTATAGCCGGAGCTGATAATAATATCATCACTGCGGCCTTCAAACCAGTAATAACCGTCCTCATCCATAGAGGCCTGATCTCCTGTTAAATACCAGTCGCCTCTGAATGAGCCTGCTGTTCTTTCCGCATCTCTGTAGTAATGTTTAAAAAGAGCCGGGCAGTCTTTATGCACCGCAATATCGCCTACTTCTCCGATGCCGGCAGGTTCAGCCATATCATTAATAATAGCGACCGGATTCCCGGGTGTCGGCTTGCCCATCGAGCCGGGCTTTACGTCCATACCTAAAAGTGTTCCGACCAGAAGGGTATTTTCTGTCTGCCCGTAACCATCTCTTACGTCTACATTAAAAGCCTGTTTAAACGCTTCAATCACTGGTCGGTTCAACGGCTCTCCGGCTGATACGGTGCTCCGGAGATGAGGGAGGCTGTATGAGCCAAGGTTGTCGACTTTTGCCATTAAGCGGTACTCGGTAGGCGTGCAGCAAAGTACTTGAATATTCTCTTCCTGCAGAAGCTGTAAATAAGTATCCGGCTTAAATCCGCCATGATAAACAAAAGCAGTAGCCCCAAGCATAACGGTAGAAAGAAATGGGCTCCATACCCACTTCTGCCATCCCGGCGCTGCAGTGGCCCAGACGATATCATTTTCCCTGACACCAAGCCATTCTTTAGCTGCAGTCCTTACGTGGGCATATGCCCAGGCATGAGTATGGATAACGCCTTTAGGATTTCCGGTTGTACCGGAAGTGTAGGATAAAAAGGCTACATCACTGCTGTTTGTATCTGCTGTAGGAAGATTCTTTTCTTTTGTTTCAGCAAGGGCATCTGCGTGAAGCCATCCGTCCACCGCACCTCCAAGGGTCATCTTAAACTGCAGGTGAGGCAGCTCTTCAGTGATAGCATCCACTTCTTCTGTCGAATGATGATGTGCGATAATTCCGACAGCTTCAGAGTGATGGAGACGATAAATCAGATCTTTGGAACGAAGCATTTCCGAACTCGGAATAGCGACCGCTCCGACTTTCAAGCAGGCAAGATACATCATATAAGCTTCTGGAAGCCTCGGAACAATAATAAGGATTTTATCGCCTTTTTCTATTCCCTGCTCGAGAAGCACCCCGGCAAACTGGCTGGCTTTTTCCAACAGGGTTTTGTAGGAAACATCACGCCGTTCTTTTTTTTCGTTCATCCACCGAATGGCGGTTTTCTGATCATCATTTTTGTATGCGTCCAGCTCATTTACGATATTGTATTGAGCCGGTGCAAGTAGATCCTCTCTCTTCATATGTGCGGCCTCCTTTAGTGGAATTAATGCAAGTATACTAGAATAGGTAAAAGAAAGGTAGAGAATAATGAACACCTGTTCATTTGTATAAAGAAAAAAGAAAACAACTGAGTAATTAGCTGCTTTCTATTGAAAGTATTCGTGATACTAATTACATGGAGCTTTAAGCGGCTGTCCTCCATGTGTGCTGCGCTCCACAATGGTATAACGGGCAACATGTATATTATTTCTGCGCAGCATCCGAATAGCGAGGTTTTTTGAAACCTTGTCTGGAGCTATTAGAAAAACATGCTGCTTTTCAATAGTAGGGAGATACCTTTTTAAATACGGATAAGGAAGCACCTGTGCCTCGGATACCGGATTGTGTGCGGCATCCTGATATTCCCGGATATCTAATATAACAGTATCTCCTGAAAGAAGAGCCTTGTCCGGGAGATCGGTGCAGGATGCCCGGCCGGCTGGAACCCATCGGGCCGATAAGTGATAAGCGGCCGCGAGGCCAAGGATAATAGCAGTAATCCATAGCAGCATGCTGGTTTGTTCTCCTTTCATTAAGGAATAAGTGCAAAATACAAATGCAGGCTTTTAAAGTACATGATGAAGTATACTATAAATAAGCCGGTATTGAACAGTTATCTGCTGGCCAAAAGCAGGAATTTGTTCTATTCAGCTGGATTTTGTTATACTTTTTGTAGAAAGAACGGGAGGTAGATAACATGACAGATGAAAAACAGGAAATGATTGACCGCGTCTATGCAGAACTCGAAAACGTTATTGACCCGGAACTGGATATTGATATAGTCAATTTAGGCTTAATATACAATGTAGACCTTGATAATGAAAACAATGTTAAAATCACCATGACATTAACCGCGATGGGATGTCCTTTAGCAGCCACGATAGTAAGCGACATAAAAAGCTCGCTGGAAGAGCTGCAGGAATTCGGTGAAATCAAAGAAGTCGACGTCGACATTGTATGGAGCCCGCAGTGGGATAAGAGCATGATGTCCCGTTACGCAAAAATTGCGTTAGGAGTTCACGAATCGTAAGAAACAAAAGAAAGCCAGGCAGCCGCCTGGCTTTTTCTATGGAAAGATATGGTGCGGTTACATCGCTTAAATGTAATATAAAAATGAGGGCGGTCATACAAATCAGCGGATAATTTTACGAATCAATCTTCCGGCCTGTCTTCCAATAAGACGGCGGGCAATTCTTTTTCCTATGGTACCGTTGCGGACGGCCTGGGCATCACCCATCGTTCTTGATGCCCTGAAAAGCAGACGGCTCAGTTTATGCATACAAATTCCTCCCTTAGCGGCTGATGTCTACTTATACCACCTTTTATAATAGAAGAAACAAAATTATTTATAATGGCCGCCGATTTTTTTGGCACGAATCACAGCCTGTCCGGCAGGAGAAAGAGAGGAAGCGTAGAGAACGGCATCCATTCCGTACTTATCTTTCAGCTGATCAATGGTATGATACAGAACTTCCGGAACCTCTTCACTGTTAAATAAACTTAATTGCTTATACTCATCCGGCTGAAGGGCACTCAAGGAAATACCGAGGCTTCTAATCGGGGTGCCGTCCCAGTAATCTTTAAATAAAGCGGACGCTGTTTTAAAGATAACCTTCCCGCTGTTCGTCGGTTCAAAAAGGCGCTGCTGCCGCTGGAAAGACCGTGGAAACCCATGTTCCTGCCCGACGGCTCCTGTACTGACTACCTGCCCTAAGGAGGCCTGCTGCCTGCACCGTCTGCTTACTTCTTCACTCAGTTCCCGAAGCACTACTTTGACTTCCGACCAGTGGTAATAATCGCGCGGCAGAGTCATATGATGGCCGATGGATTTTCTTTTTTGATGAGTAGCAGGGGAAACCGGGGAAGCGTCCCGGCCGTGTGCGGTCTGCCAAAGCAGTTCTCCGTTAATACCCCATCTTTTCTTTAAGTCGCGGAGCGGAAAACCGGCCAGCTGGCCGATGGTACGAATTCCCATATTAAGAAGGTGCGCTTCCATCCGGCTGCCTACGCTGAACAATTTTCTTATTGGAAGAGGCCACAGCTGTTCGGCGACATTAGCATCGCATAAAACAGCGGTACCTGTTTCGTTTTCTTTCGCAAAATGATCGCAGGCCATCTTGGCATAAACCTTTGTCGGGCCAATGCCAATACGGGCCTGAACGCCAATTTCCCGAAGCAGGCGCTGCTTTATGTGCCGGGCAAGCAGTTCAGCTTTTTCGTAAGACATGGCGGGAAGATCAAGAAATATTTCATCAATACTGTAAGGCTCGACGGCCGTGCTGTACTGCTCCAGAAAAGTGGAAATCGTAACGGATACATCAACGTAAAACTGCATATGGGGCTTGAGTATATGTACGTGCGGACACTTGTACTGCGCCTGCCAGATTGGTTCCGCGGTTTGAATCCCGTAGGATTTAGCAGTCGGACAGGCAGCTAAAATAACACCACTCCGAATAGAAGGGTCTCCGGCAACCACGACAGGCTGTTCTGTTAATAAAGGATGGGCCAGCTTTTCCAGGTTGGCATAAAAAGACTGCATATCGATTAAAAAAATAATCCGCTCATCCACCGCGCAGCACCCCTTTTCCGATATGGAATAGAAACGTTTGTTCGTATAAAAGTATAGACTACTTTATCAGCAGAAAAAAGAGGCTATGCTTAAAAGAATGATAAAAAGGGAACAGTTGATCATCACCAAATTCAAGGAGGGAAATCCATGAATAAGCCTATTGAATTAACGACAATTAATATTGAGCAGCATGAACCGCCTCACCGTAAAGCTTATATTGAAGGATTCGAGGAGCCGTTTCATTACGGCGTGCATGGAGGAGTGAAAGAGTTTTACGGTGTTTCTCCTGAAACCGAATATCCATCAACACTCGATCATATTGTTGCCTCAGCAGGAGGCTGACTTACCGGCACTTTATCCGGCGCGCTGGATGCGCGCGGTATACCACCTTATCCGAATAAATTAAAAGCTGTTGCCAAAGGAACAATTGAAGCGCCGGAAGGCGTACTGAAAATCACAAAAATTGACGTCCATTTTGAACTAAGCATTCCGGCAGGCAAAAAAGAGCCGGCTGAAAGAGCGCTTCAAGTGTTTGACAGAGGCTGTCCGGTAGCGCAGACATTAAATGGATGCATTGACTTCCGCTATACATGGGACATAACGGAAGAGTAACAGCTGTTCGAGGTTCTCCTATAAAAAAGGAGGACCTTTTTATGCTTTACTAGGCCGTAGGATAGAGATTGTTTCCAGAAGGAATAGTCTTTTGTCTTGAGTTTGCTGTGATACAAGAGAATTTAGTTTCAAAAAGCCTTAGAAGGGAAGGTAAACCATAGCATACTAAATAAAGAACAAACAGGTACCTACATTAAACGGAGGTTTTATAAAATGGAAACAAGAGTAATTGGATCTTACCAGAACGAACAACAGGCTATTGGTGCAGTAGCCGGACTAAAAGAACAAGGACTTGAATCAAATGATATTTCGATTGTATTAAACAACAAAGACAGCGCTGCTTATCTTTCTAAAGAAACAGGAGCAAATATTCATTTAGAACATACAAAAGAAGGCAGCAGCGGCAGAGGTCTTGTAGAGAACTTAAAAGAAGCGCTCTCTCCGGAACATCAGGCAGAAGAATCAGATGTCACCTTAATCCGTCTTGGGCTTACAGGAGAAGAGGCTGAAAAATACGACACGGACATTAGAGAAGGCAATATTATTGTCGTGGCTCACGAAGGCACAGCCGTTACATCGAGAAGCTTTACCGAACATACAGCGACTGCGTCATCAGCACAGGAAAAAGAAACGCATACAACAGAAAAAAGATCTCCATCTTTAAAAGCGGTCCCATCCGAGAGCAGACCTGCAGCAGCACAGCCTTCGGAAACAGCTTCTGCAAAACGTGAAGGCGATGCAGAAACAGAAGAACAGCAGGCCCTGCGTCTGCATGAAGAAAAGCTGGATGTGAGCAAGAAAAAGGTAGAAAAAGGCGAAGTAGAAGTTAGAAAAGAAGTAGTAGAAGTTGAAAAAACGATTAAAGTACCGGTACAGCGTGAAGAAGTGTATATTGAAAGACGCGCGGTTTCCGAAGCAGATCAAGATGCAACAGGCACAAAAATCGGAGAATTTTCAGATGAGTCCGAAGAAATCCGGGTGCCTATTGTAGAAGAACAAATTGAAATCAAAAAAACGCCGGTCGTAACAGACGAAGTTGTAGTCGGCAAAAGAAAGTACCAGGAAACAGAGGAAACAACTGAAAAAGTAAAGCGTGAAGAAGCCCGTATTGAAGGGGAAGAAAATATTAAGCCGGAAAACAGAGAGAAGTAATAGAACAGAAACTGCCTGTAATGAGGGATAGTCCTCCTTGCAGGCAGTTTTTTTGCATGTAAGGAGAAAAACACGATATAGCCCCTCAAAAACGAATAATAAGTAAATAATTTTAAAATTTGTTCGTATTCTTGTTGAAAAAAACACAGAACAGGTTGTAAGATGGGAAGGACTACGATTTCTGGGAGGAAACGCATGAATATAGGAGCACCTTTACAACAAAAAGGAATAAAGTTAATGATTTTAGGATCCGGTGAACTCGGAAAAGAAGTTATTTTGGAGGCCCAGCGTTTAGGTATAGAAACGATCGCCGTGGACAGGTATGATGGAGCTCCGGCAATGCAGACTGCCCACCGCTCTTACGTCATTAATATGCTTGAAGGCGACAAATTAAAAGAAATTGTACGCTGGGAAAAACCGGACTACATTGTTCCTGAGATTGAAGCGCTGGCAACAGAAGCGTTGATTGAGCTCGAAGAAGAGGGGTTTCACGTTATTCCAACAGCCAGAGCTGCCCATTTGACGATGGATCGGGAAGGCATCCGCCGTCTGGCAAGTGAAGAACTGGGGATACCTACAGCTTCTTATCAATTTGCAGATAATCTGGAAGAACTTGAACTGGCAGTAAAAGAAATCGGCACGCCCTGCGTGATTAAACCAGTGATGAGTTCTTCAGGGAAAGGGCAGACCGTGTGCCGTTCTGAGTCAGACGCAGAAAACTCCTGGGAGGAGGCGGTCGGCAGTGGAAGAGGCAAGAAAAATCGAGTGATTGTCGAATCGTTTATTCCCTTCGAGTCGGAGATTACACTATTAACCGTCCAGTCTGTTTCCGGCACGTCTTATTGTGAACCTATTGGACACGAGCAGAAGGATGGAGACTATATTCAGTCCTGGCAGCCTCACCCAATGCCTGGTTCCCAGCTGGAAGAAGCAAAAAGAATAGCTGAAAAAGTAACCGCTGCTTTAGGCGGGTACGGATTGTTTGGCGTGGAGCTCTTTTTGACGAAAGACGGCGTATATTTTAGTGAAGTATCGCCTCGTCCCCATGATACCGGAATGGTGACGCTGGCTACCCAGCATTTATCAGAATTTGCCCTTCATGTCCGTGCCGTGCTCGGTCTTCCGATTGAAGATATTGTATTTCACCGTGCCGGGGCTTCTTATGCAGTGAAGGCTGAAAAAGAATCCAAAAACTATCATATTGAAGGTGCCGCGGAAGCGCTGCGAACCGCGGAAACCGAGCTTCGGATTTTTGGGAAGCCGGAAACAAAGCCGGGACGGCGGATGGCTGTAACAATAAGCCTCGGCGCCGATGTGGAGGAAGCTAAACGGCGTTCTAAACAGGCAGCAGAAAAAATAACCATTGTGGAAGAATGATATTGCAATCAAAACGTAATAGTATTTTTTGTTATAAGGTCTTCTTCTCTTAAAAATATGTGGTATTGTAAAAGCATAATCGAGCAGAATGGGAGAGGAACACATGCTTAAATCAATATCAGCTCTGGGCCTGGCTGTCGTAATCAGCGCAGCAAGTGCAGCAGGAGCATCTACAGTAACCGCTTTGGAAAAAGATGGCGACAAGAATATAAAGCAGGCAGCGGAAAGCGTTCCTTACGAAGTGGATGTTGATATTTCATCGGATGAAATAACTGCTTCTGCCAAGAAAAAACTATAAATAGACGAAAACCCCCGCGTTCCAGAGGAACATGGGGGTTTTGGCCATACAGGGAAAGGAAGAGGCCTGTGGATGTTGAACAAAAGTATCACTGTTGTGCTACGTGCAGATGGTTCCGGATAGAAAAAAAGCCCGGGCAGCCTTCGCTGAAAAGCTGCGTCCGGCTTGGATTTGAAACAAAGCCGCACTACCAATTCAACTGCTGGGATCCGCGGGAAGACATTAAACAGAGGATAGCGGAAGAAAGCTCCTAGGAAAAAGAACGCTCGGAGCGGAAAAGTTTGCTGTGGCGGTGCAGAATAGCGTTCACTTCGCCGCCTATAATAAATGTAAAACCGGTTAAATACAGCCAGAGCATTAAGACGATGATACCGCCGAGACTGCCGTAAGTAGCCGAGAAGTTTCCGAAATTCGAAATGTAGATGGAGAAGCCGAAGCTGACTCCCTGCCACAGGATGGTTGCTACGAGCGCCCCGGGGATAACGTGGCGGAGCGGAAAACGCATCGACGTGGCAAAGTAGTAAAGAAAAGACAGCATGGTGGAAACAATAATAATTAACAGCGTCCATCTGAACACATTAAGCAGTAAGGCGGTACCCTGTTCAATATTGAGCCAGTTGGTCAGCGTTTCAATAATCAAGTTGCCGAATACGGACAATACTAATGTAACCACAAGCGCAAGAATCAAGGCAAGGGTCAGCGCGATGGAAAGCAGGCGCATCATAATAAAAGAACGGGTTTCTTCTAAATTAAAGGCTGTGTTGGCGGCTTCCATAAAGGCATTTACCCCGTTCGAAGCTGTCCATATCGTGCCGATAATGCCAAAAGTAAGCAGCCCTCCCTGAGGAGTTGTAATAACATCAATAACGTTATCCTGTATCAGCTGTAAAAAAGATTCGGGAAGCGCACTGCCAAGTAGTTCAAATACCTGATCAACATCAAGATTGAGGTAAGGGAGAATAGATAAAACAAGTATGATCATAGGAAATAAAGACAAAAGATAGAAAAAAGCCTGCTGGGCGGCAAGGCCTGCAGCCCGGTCATTTATTATTTCCTGAATCAGTATTTTCATAAAGTGAAAAAAACGGCCCATAATGGCTTTCTCCTCCTGCTGTATTAAAAAATAAACGCATTGATGATAATTATTCGACAAAATCAGCAATAAGGGTTTTAAAGGGCTGATTAATAGGGAATACGTTAATAGTGCCTATTATAGAAGGGGTGAAGAATATGATTAGAACGATTTTAATGATTGTTGGACTTGTAGTAGTAATTAGTATCATCCTATCGTTTATCTAAATGATATAAAATTATGTATAATGACATCATGAATAATATCATACTTAAAAGTTCCCTAATCGTTTAGGGAGCTTTTTCATATAGAAAAAAATAGAAGAGAGGGCCGCTTATGTATGAAGGAATGCTCGTATTATTTCTGCTCGGATTCACAGCGATGCTGCTGCGTCTCCCTGTTCTTGGTTCTTTTTTATCATTATTTCATACATTGATCCATGAAAACGGCCATGTGGCAGCAGCCAAATGGACGGGCGGCAGAGCCCATGCTGTCTCGTTGTTTTACAACCGCAGCGGCCTGGCTTTGACGAGCCACCAGGGGAAAGTAGGAGCCGTGCTTACAATCGTGGCAGGGTATGTATTTGCTTCTGTAGTGAGTGTCCTGTACATTTACGCTTTAATGATGCAGTGGTACACACCGATGATGATTGCACTGTGTTTACTGCTTCTCTACAATATCATGTTTCTTGTAAAGAACATAGTTGGCATCCTTTGGCTTGTTAGTGTATTTTTATTAATTGGCGTTTTGTATGTGAATCAGGCGTATGAAGCGAGCGTTTATCTGCTGTACATTATTGGCGCTACACTTCTTGTTCAGGCTTTTTTATCGAGTTTATTTGTATGGAAAATGAGCAGATATCATGCTGCAGCTTCCGGAGATGCCGTTCTTCTTGAAAAAGCTACCAGAATCCCGGCTTCTTTTTGGGGGTTTTTCTTTTTTGGGCAGGGAACGGTGTGCTTTATCGCGGGAACATGGATGCTGATAAGAGAGGGACTGCCTTTTTTATAAAAAGCATCTTGATGCTGATAAAGAAAAAGCTTCCACCTTAAGGCGGAAGCTTTTTATATTGTATTTAATTCATCAAAAGGAACGTTCCAAGACCTATAATAATGAGAATAATAAATGCTATAATCATGTAAGTCGTTAATCTGCTCATGTCATCACCCGAACTTTCTATAAGGAAGTTACTGCATCACTGTAATGATATAAATATATCCCTATATTATAGCGTATATGCAGAAATCAAATAAGAAATTTTCTTATATTTAGAAAAAGTTTCGAAAAATGTCATAAAAAAGATATAATAGAGTCACAAAATGAGGTGATTAGTATGAAAAGCTCAAGAAAAATTATTATGGATATGGATCCGGGGCATGATGACGCAATGGCTCTCATTGTGGCGGCTGCCTCCCCGGTGCTTGATATTCAGGCGATTACTACTGTCTCCGGAAATGTTTCAGTAGACAAAACAACAACTAATGCCCGGCGTATCTGCGACTTGATTGGGCTTAGTCATGTGCCGGTGTATAAAGGAGCCTCCAGGCCGCTTTTCCGCACGCCGGAGGCTGCTGCGGAAACCATCCATGGTGAATCGGGTCTGGACGGCCCTGAGCTTCCGGACCACCCGAAAAAAACCATTGAAAAAGAGCATGCATCAGATGCGATTATACATATTGTGCAGCAGTCAAAGACGCCTATAACGCTTGTTCCTACCGGACCGCTCACGAATATTGCGCTTGCGCTTATAAAAGAACCGTCTATTGCGGGCAATATAGAAGAAATTGTATTAATGGGAGGCGGTACTTTCGGCAATTGGACTCCTACAGCTGAATTTAATATATATGCTGATGCAGAAGCAGCGAAAGTCGTTTTTGAAAGCGGCGTTTCTATCGCTGTATTTGGTCTGGATGTGACGCATCAGGCACTAATTACATCGGAGATTCAGCAGTATATAAGCAGCCGCCATCATCCGACCGGCCGATTTGTGTTCGATATGCTGGATTTTTTTATGGAAGCCTACAACAGCACATTTCAAATGAAAGGGGCACCGCTTCATGATGTCTGCACGGTCGCTTATTTAATTGATCCTGAGATGTTTACAATGGAGCATGTCCACGTTGGTATTGAAACAGCCGGCGAATATACATACGGCGCTACTGTGATTGACCTGCTGCATGTTACCGGAAGAAAGCCGAATGCCTGGTTTGCCAGAACTCTTCAGCCGGAGGCTTTGTGGGAGCTTATCAAAGAAGCAGTGGATTCGTATGAACAATAAAAAAAAGAGACTGCCGTGGCGGTCTCTTTTTGAAACAATTAGTATAAAGAAAAATTCCCTGCCCGTATGTCTGATTTCATTGATAGTTTTTTAGCCTGGACGACTTTATAGTAAGATTCCAGAATGCCAATCTCGCGGTAAATTTCATCCCGCGTTGTTTCCGGTTTAAGAAGACCGGACCAGAATACAGCGCCGATATCACTTTGAAATAACAGGGTGAATTTTTTCTGGCGGTTAAACATATCCGATTCCTCATCAAAGTCAAGAATGTTAGACCCTCTTGCATCTACTAAATGAAGAAGAATAAGACCTTTAGCGTCTACATCCTTAGCTTCTCTAATATATGTTTTAAAGTCTTCAAACGTTTTAATTTCAATATACAAGAATGACACCTCCATGGTTGCTGTACTGCATATAGGGGAAATAAGAAACGAGATGGGCACGCTATAGCAGCATACTTCTCTATTTTAGCAAAAGCGGGACAAAGTTACGAGTTCAATTTACATTGGGAAGGAAAAAGGAACAAGCCCTGCAGACGCTCCTGTCACATAAATGGAAATAGGAGGGATACGCTGTGTTAACAAAAAGACTGGAACAAAAACCTTTAAAACGATACCAGGCCGCTAAAATAGTCGGCGTGCTTCTTGCAGTCTACGGGGCCGTAATGATCTATCATTTATATAAACCGCTGCCTGAAGGCATTTCCTACAAAGGAAAAGAGCATACAGGTATACAGTCAGAATTTCTGTTTGATCTTACATATGAAGAGGAAGACTCTGTTCAAAGAGACCAGGTTATATTTGATACTATTTTTCAAATGATTGAAGAGGCCGATGATTTTATCGTTATGGACATGTTTTTGTTTAATGATGAATACCCAGGCGGCCTTGAATTTCCGGAGCTTTCACAGAAACTCGCGGATGAATTGATACAAAAAAAAGAAGCAAGGCCTGATATGCCTGTGTTTTTTATAACAGATCGTATAAATAGTGTATACGGCTCAAGAACGCCCGGGCATATCCAACAGATGGAAGAGGCGGGAATTGAAATCATATGGACCGATATGAAGCCGCTGCGGGATTCCAATCCGATATACAGCGGTTTATGGCGGACGGCCTTGCAATGGTTCGGCACGCCTGAAGGAGGATGGCTTCCGAGTCCATTTTCTGATACAGCGGATTCTGTGACACTGCGCTCTTATTTAGATTTACTAAATTTTAAAGCAAACCACCGCAAGACGGTCATTACCGAACAGGAAGCACTCGTTACATCTGCCAACCCGCATGATGCAAGTGCTCATCATTCCAATACCGCCTTTACTTTTCAAGGGGAGATGGTGGAAGAGTTGTTAAAAACGGAGCAGGCAGCAGCGGAAATGTCCGGAGTCGATCCCGCTCTGTTTGAAGATTTGGTCAACCGGATAGAACCTGCAGAAGCGGAAGGCGGGATTCACGGGCATTTAGTTACGGAAAAAGAAATAAAAAAGCAGCTGCTTGATGACATATCTGCCGCACAGGCCGGTGATAACGTCTGGATGGGAATGTTTTATTTATCGGACCGGGACGTTATCGAGGCGCTTAAAGATGCCGGGCAGCGTGAAGTGAACGTCCGGCTCATACTGGATATTAATCAAGATGCCTTTGGCCGGGAAAAGATAGGCATCCCCAACAGGCCGGCAGCAGATGAATTAGTAAACAGTTCGGAGCATGTGCAGGTAAAATGGTACCGGACCCACGGGGAGCAGTACCATGCAAAAATGACGTATATCGAAAATGAAGAAAATGCTGTTATAAATGGTGGGTCTTCCAACCTTACAAGACGTAATCTGGATGATTTTAATTTGGAGACAAATATAGTGCTCCAGGGATCAGTGGATGATCCGCTTCTGACAGAAGTGGAAGAGTACTTTCAGAAAATATGGAATAACGAAGGTGCCCTTTATACAGATGAGTACGAAGAACATGCAGAGGATACGGCCTGGAAATACTGGCTGTACCGTTTTCAGGAAGCTACAGGTATGTCTTCTTTTTAAAAATTTTCAAGGTTGTTTCACTGCAGCAAACGATATATTCCAGAAAAGGTCGTGTCATAATGAAATCAATAACGTATCTCGTGCTGCCGTTTTTATTTATGAACGCCCAGCCGGCAGAAGCAGTAGATGCATTTAAGGAATCTACTATTGATAGGGAGCAGGAATTTGCCGAAAATCAATATGAAGGAAGCGGAGAACCGGTTGTTTATATAGAAGGAACGTCTCCTTTTGTTATTACAGTACCGCACGCGGTCAAACATATCCGCGGAGGTTCCCCTAAAGATGCAGAGATTTATACAGGCGCTCTGGCCAAATGGCTTCATGAAGAAACCGGTGCCCATATTGTTTACAGCTCCAGCATGACCGACGATCCACATGACAATATAAACAGCGCCTTTAAAAAGAGGCTGGCGGATGTTGTGAACAGCCATGCTGTAGAAATGGTTATCGATCTGCACGGAGCTTCCGGAGAACGGAATTTTGATTTAGATATTGGTACGATGGGCGGGGAAAGCATAAGCCGCCAGGTGATGGGGCATCTGCGGGCCTCTATGAACGAAGCGGGAGTAAAGGATATAAAAGAAAATCATACGTTCACCGCCGAAAGTCCGTTAACGATTACAAATTATGCCTATACAGAGCTGCAGGTGCCGGCTGTACAGATAGAAATTAATCAGCAGTTCCGTGATCCAAGGCATGACATAACGTCTTTTCAGCAGCTGTATAGTGGTCTGCATGCTTTTTTGACAACGTATGAAGCCCAGTATTTTTATCAGCCGGTTTCTCCCTGCCATGATGGGGAGCTGTCTTCTGCTGCCTGGAAGAACAGCTACTACGACAGCATCAGCTTCCAGTTATTAAACCGGGCTTATTTTATGCCGGAGAGGGAATGCAGATTATAAACAACCCCCGGAAAGCTGGAACAAATATAAACCTTTAGTGAAAATAAACAAAAAGTAAGGTACGATTATTGTGTGTGTATTCGATAAAAGCAGATAAACATATCAATTAATTTTACAGCAATGGAGATGCAGAATATGAACGATTTAAAAATGCCGGAAAAGAAATTCCGGCCGGAACTTGAAGGTGTACGGGCAGTAGCTGCGATGCTGGTAGCGGTATATCATATTTGGCTTGGCTCCGTTTCCGGAGGGGTCGATGTTTTTTTTATTGTATCCGGCTACCTTATTACAACTTCTTTATTATCCAGAATGGAGCGGGAAGGAAGGCTTCATTTTTTAGAGTACATTATGGGACTGGCTAAAAGGTTATTTCCCTTGGCATTAACCGTAGTATTCGTTACGGCCGTCTGTTCTTTTGTACTGCTCACCCGGGCCCAGTGGAGCCAGATCATTCCACAGGTGTTTTCCTCTGCTTTTTATTTTCAGAACTGGCAGCTTGCCAACAATGCAGTTGATTATTTAGCCCAGAATAATCAGGCCAGTCCTTATCAGCACTTTTGGGCACTCTCGATTCAAGGCCAGTTTTATTTGACGTGGCCGATTGTTATTCTGCTGGCTTACGTTGCAGCGGTGAAGGTGTTCAAAACCCCTATTCGAAAAACGCTTCTGTTTTTATTAAGCATTATTTTTATATCTTCTTTGAGCTATTCCGTCTACATAACTGCCGTGAATCAGCCGTGGGCCTACTTTGACACATTTGCCCGTGTCTGGGAATTCAGTCTGGGCGGCATTCTGGCCCTGCTTATCCCTTATCTGTTTTTTCATAAGTATGTAAGTTTTGTTTTAGGATGGATGGGGCTGGCTGTTATTGGCCTGACCGGCCTGCTGCTGCCGGTATCCACTGTCTTTCCGGGATATGCGGCGCTGCTTCCTACCACTGGCGTGATGCTGGTTATTATTGCAGCAGAAAATGGCAGTCGTTTCGGAGTGGAAAAACTGCTTGGTTCCAGACCGTTTATATATTTTGGCAGTATTTCCTATGGTTTTTATTTATGGCACTGGCCGATTCTAATTTTTTATTATGCCTATTTCAACACAGATACGGTTACGAATGTGGCAGGGGCCGGTATTTTAATCACCGCCTTTCTTCTGTCTGTGCTGTCCATAAAAGGAATTGAAGAGCCTATTCGTAAAATAAACGTAAAGAAATCGAAAAAGAAACTGACTGCTGTACTGGCCGGTCTGCTTTTGCCGGTAGTTCTGGCAGGAGGTGCCTGGAGCATGTATCTGGACGAGACGACAGACAGCCTGAACGGCGATTACAGTGTTAATGACTATCCGGGCGCCCGGGCTGTTTCTGAAAACATAGAGCCTACGCCCGGCCTGGAACCGCTGTCTGTGATGGAAGATGGAGCGAGTCAGCTTCCGACATTTTACGCAGATGAGGAATGTTTTACGAGCATGCATGAAAAGGGCGTGAGTTTTTGTTCGCGTGGAGAGACTGACAATCCTGACTATACCGTAGCTCTCGTGGGAGGTTCTCATTCGGGACATTGGTTCCCGGCGCTTGAAGCAATGGCGGAAGAGTTAAATATGCAGATTGATCTGTATAATAAAGATGCCTGTCGTTTTTCGAGCGATGATTTTAACGGCACGCTGTCCGACACATGTATGGAATGGAACGAAGAAGTAGTGGCCCCATTAACGGAAAACCCGCCGGATCTATTAATTACAACGGCCAATGTAAATAACGACAGCACTGTTCCAAAGGGTTATTTAGGCATGTGGGAAAAATTTGATGGAGTGACAGAAGTATTCGCTATCCGCGATAATCCCAGAATGGCTGAAGATATACCAGTCTGCATAGAAGTGACACCTGATGACTGTGCGGTGCCACGATCTGAAGCATTGTCGGACATACCGCCGTGGGAGAACAGTGAAAATATTCCGGATAATGTCACATTCGCTGATTTATCGGATTACTTCTGTACGGAAGAAACGTGCGAGCCGGTTATTGGAAACGTAGTGGTGTACCGTGACAAGCACCATATTGATACGTACTATTCGATGACAATGGCCTCTGCGCTTCAGGAACATATCGAGCAGGCTTTGGAAGAACAGAATATATAAAAGTGACAATAAAACCCCTTCAACAGAAGGGGTTTTTATATGGATAAGAACTTTTCTTATAATTTCATTTACTATATTATTATATACTATTTAAATCATCATAAACATTTAGAAATGATTATATATAATCGAAAACATGGGAATAGGTGTCCAAAGTTACAAGAGTGTCCTTCTTAAGGTTTAGCTGTGTAGTGACGGTGTAATAGTAGCTTTATTACATGAAAAAGGAGTGTTATTTATGGATCAAGAGGCGGGTGTTAAGAAAGTATACGGACAGTTAATCAGAGCATGGAACGATCGTGATGCAGAAAAAATGGCGGATCTATTCACTGAAAGTGGTAATATAATAGGGTTTGATGGAAGTCTGTCCAAAGGCCAAGAAGAAATTCTTACTCACTTGAAGCCTATCTTTAAAGACCACCCTACGGCGCCTTATATTTATAAAGTAAAGGAAGTAAAATTCATTGGAGGTCAAGCAGTGATTTTAAGAGCCATTGCCGGGATGATTCCACCTGGTAAGACTGATATTAAATCAGATGTAAAAACGTACCATACTCTTGTTTTATTACACGAAGGAGAGAAATGGAAAATAGAATTATTTCAAAATACACCTGCACAATTTCATGGAAGGCCCGAATTAGTGGAGGAGATGACAGAAGAATTGAGAGAAGCAATGAATTAACTTTATGTCTGATTAACAGCGGACACCGTATTACAAATATAAACGAAAGCTTTATAAGAATGACAACGAAGATTTTCTAAAGCATAAGACAAACCCTTCCTCCCGGAAGGGTTTGAATGATTATATTTAATTTTGCCCCATTAACAGCGAAAGAGAAGTCTCCTATTGAAAAAAATAAAAGTAATCCAACAATGAAGTGACCATATTTTTTTGGAAGTATACGTTGGAAGGAAAAACGAATGATGAAATTGGGTCAAATGGATGCCGTAAAAATGTTACAACTCATACTCCTTCGAATTGCCAAAAATTTTCCCAATAAGTGCAAGTATTAAATAGAAAATTTTTTGAATCATCCAGGGCGGTTTCAGAATACGGATATCATTTTGATGCCTTAACCCTAAACGGGCTAGGGGCAGCAGAGACGGAATACCTTTGTTATTTAGCTTTCCGGCTTGTGCTAATGCAAAATACGACTTAAAAAAACGATCAATAGTTTGCGCTGGGAAAAAATAGTTAATCGCATGGGCTTCGAGTGGACCTTCATTCCAAAAGAAATGTGGTACCCCAGGAGGAATTATTATTTTTTCCCCTGGTCCGACGACACGAATTTTTCCATCAATTGAAAAATGCAGAAATCCGGAAAGGACTTCTGTGGAACTTTCTTGTTTAGGATGAATATGTTCCGGCTCTTTTATATCGGAAGGCGGATTAAATGATTCAATTTCGAGAAAAGCTCCGTTAGTGTCTTCTGCAGTTTTACGGAAAATCATCCTTTGGCCGCTGCGAGGGTTGGTAATGGTTGGAGTCAAAGCCATTTTAACAACCTCCCTGTAAATTTAATGGATCGGCATTATGCTTATTAGCCATTCAACTAATAAAAATAGAAAGGGATGGCATGTTCATCGAGCCAGATTGTCGGAAAAGGTAGTTTTTAATTCTGTATAAGTTTATTATAGGCCGGTTGTTCCAGCATTTCTATAGGATTCCATCTTATACATGGATTATTCCCTGTTTTTTTAGATCTAATATATTTCGATATCGGATTCTTACAAAAAGAAACATATACAAGAATTACAAAAAAGTAATAATTCTTTATCGGATTGATTGTATACATATGGAAGAAGTATACATTGTGATAATTTCACAAGATTTCTCCACGATCCCCCCCCAGTTAGGCTGTATTAGTCAAAAATTCATCCACTGTATTAGTTTCAGACATAAGAAAAAGCCCTCTATACGAGGACTTATAGCGTTTGTGTTATGGTGCCCCGTACTGGGCTCGAACCAGTGACCTCCACCCTGTCAAAGGGGAAGAGTCCCATAGGTTAACACAGTTTCACAATGTTATAGGTTGATATAGTAGGGGTTACATAATTTATAGTATGCTCTATTTGGAATGAATATTTCCCTTTTGTAGAAATTTTTCCCCAAATTTTCCCCATTTTCCCCAAAGGTATCTACCTGACCATATAACAGGCTCTACCACCAAAAGTAATACACTTTATTTCTTTTATATATAATCCTTAATGAGTATAAAAAGTTATGTAACTTATGAATAAGTGATTAAAAGCCTTGTCACTAAAGGGATAGAGCAATCATAAGTTGTTAAAAAGTCATGATTAACTTATGTAACTCATGTAATAGTTATGAATGGAATAAAAAAAGAGCCGCTATAGGAGCAGCTCCTTACTTTGTATGGTTGATAGGTGGCTGGAAGAGAGTGTTTAATTTATCCGCTGCTTCTTCATCCGCCTGCTGAATATATTGTCCATATACGTTCATAGTCGTTTTTATATCGGCATGGCCTAACCGCTCCGCTATTACTTTAGCATGTACGCCTTGATTGATAAGGAGCGTGGCCGCTGTATGGCGTAAATCATGGAAGCGGATGTACTTAAAGCCTTTTCGTTTAATGAAACGTCTCCACCATGTGCCGGGTACAGTAGGGTAGAGAGGCTTACCAAATTGAGTACAGAATACATAATGGTATTTACCACCTTCCCACGCTTCCTCTGCCTGGAGCCGCTCTTTATTCTTCTTATAACGATATGTTTTCAACTGATCGACTACAAAGCTTGGAATAACAACGGATCGAACAGAAGATTTTGTTTTAGTCGTTTTTAACTGGAAACCCTCTCCCGTTATATGCTGCAAAGAGTGTTTTACTTCAATTGTGGCTGTATTTAAATCTATATCTTCCCATTGGAGGCCAAGTAGCTCCCCACGTCTTAAACCCGAAGTAAGAGCGAGAGTTACAATAAGCTGCTGATGAATAGGCTCTCCCTGTAACAACTGAAATAGCTGATGTACTTCTTCTTGTGTATAGACGTTTGTCCGCTCTTGTGACACTTTAGGGCGTGTCACTTTCTCAAGAGGATTGCTTTTAACCACGCCCCATTCTACCGCCCTGGAGAACACATTACGGAGTACCCTGTAATGGTAGAGAATACTGGAAGAGGCCAGAGTACCGGGCTTGTCATCCTTACGAGATCCTTCATGCTCTAAGCTGTGTAAATAGTTCACAATATGGATGGCTTTCATTTCATCTAATCGAATATGACCAAATTCAGGAATCAGATAGTTATTCAGAGTGTACATATAATTTTCTAATGTTTTGTCCGCTAAATGTTTTTTAGCATACTTGCTTTTCCATTCTGATATGAAGGATTCAAATGTCATCTTAGAAGGGTCAATATACTCTCCTGATTCAATCTCCATAACAAAGGCGGCCAGTTTATGCCGGGCTTCTGTTTTGTTCTTTGCTTTAACAGTCTTTTGCTTCTTAATGTACTTGTTATGTCTATCTTTCCCCAGGCTGACAATCAAACGCCATGAATCATTTCCCCTATGCTCTATACTTCCGCTCCCAGCCATTTATCATTCTCCTTTCTTTTTCTCTTCCCTGTGATAAGCAGTTTTGCAACTTGATCTGGTTAATCCTGGATGGGGAGGACAAAACTCTTGTCTATGATGAGTTTTTTCAAAATAGTGATTACAATATAAACATTTTTCTAAAGTTACTTTATTTATTAATGCTTTTATCAATTGTATATAGGCGATATTAATAATATTTTCCCCGCCTATTGTAGGGAAAAATGAATTTTCGATTTCATCATAAGACATTGAGATAGGAACTTCATTTTCAAGCAGCAAATTATAAATCTTTTCTGAAGTGTTAATGCGATTTTTCAAAAAATCAATAACTAATTTTCTATAAGCTTTGAATCTCGCTAATTCCAAATTTACATGAAAATTAAAATTTATAGCTGGGTTTACACCAATCACTTGAGTAATGGAATCTGGGTTAACGTTATTAGGGAGCAACATTTCTGCCTTGGTAATTAAACCGTATCTGTTTATAAATTGATTCAATGATTTATCATCAAACAAAATTATTTTTGATAGCTCATTGTACAGGTTAGGGACAGTTGAATAGGAATATTCAAAATAAGTATCTCTATTTTTTAAAGAAGGAGAGATAATGACATTCTTTTTTAAAGCAGCTTCTTTAGATAGAGCTTCAAATAATGGAACTCTTATAAGATTATGAAAATCATTTAAACCTCCAGGACCATCATTTACAGGAATCTCATATATATCTTTTAAGTCCGTTGGAATTTCTATACTATACCTATTTAATATATTTTCAAATTCTTGGTTGTCTATTTTTTTCAAGTCCATTAATTTAAATGGCATTTTATCGCCTATAGCACTTGATGCATAGAAATAAAGCAGTTCATCATCCCAGTTTAATTCATTGTCATCCAAATAAGCGATATTTTCATTTAGTAAATAGTCTTTAATAGACAGAAAATTGTATTTCTTAAATTTCGTTTTTGTGTGAAGAAATTTATAACCATCCAAAAAATTTTCATTCGTCATTTTCTAACTCCTTTGTCTCCTTTAAGGAGAAAAAATGTAATAAACAAGTAGCAAAATTACCCTCTTAGTTACAAAAAGGATGCTCTAAGCATTCTTTTTTGTTTGTAAGTGACGTTAATAATGATATTAAACATCATTATTACTATTGATAATGTATTCATCATCACTTATTATTGAATTATAACAAATAAATGATGTTATTGATACACTATAAAATCACTTTTGGAGGTGAGAGTATGAGAAACCAGAAGATCAGAACAAAAATTATGGAAGAAGGCTTAAAGCATTGGGAAGTTGCAGAAGTTTTAAATGTACATGAAGGAAATTTTAGCAGGCTTTTGAGAAAAGAATTAAAAGAAGATCAAAAAGAAAAAGTGTTTGCTGCTATTGAAAAAGCTAAACAGATGAAGAAAGAGGGGGCGTTGTAATGCAAGCGGAGCAGGAAAGAGAAATCAGACGAAAAGAATTTATCATGGAGAACCAATTGGAATGGATTGAGAGAGGGCAGGGGTTAAAGAAGAGAAGGGAAGAGCATAACTTTCCTATTAGTTTTGTAGCCATGAACTTAGGGATCAGCTCTAAGAGGCTAAAGAAGTATGAAGAGGGCGAACCTGTTATGGATTCAAAGCTCATAACCAATGCTTACATTCATTTTTTAGACAGCTGGGATATTACGCAAGAGCTTAGGAAGTTGGCTAATAAATACTAATAGGAGGGAAAGCGGAATGGAGAAAACAAAAATAAACGTAGCGGAGTTTTCGCAGATGTACGGCATATCACAAGACCTTGCTTATCGCCTTATTAGAGAAGGAAAGGTACCGTCCGTTAAGATCGGTTCTCGGATCATCCTGGATGTGAAGCGGCTGGAAGAATGGTATGTAGAGCAAGAAAGAAAAAATACGCCAGGGGAGGCGTATTAAAGGAGAGTCCTTTATATGGTTGATACTTCAAGTTTATCAGATGAAATGACAAATGGCACTTCTTTTTATAAAGCGGCTGCAGCGTATGCTTTTAAACTAAATTGGTCAATAATTCCTATAAATAGTATTAAAAATGGCCGTTGCACTTGCGAGAAAACAAACTGTCCAAGTCCTGGGAAACATCCACTTGTCAGGTATGGGAGTAAAGACGCAAGCAAAAATTTACATGTGATTGAAAGATGGGGAAAGCAATTTCCCAACGCTAATATTGGTATCGTAACTGGAGCGGAAAGCGGCTTATTTGTACTGGATGTGGATGGAGATATAGGAAAAGAGTCGTTAGAACAGTTAAAAGAAGAATATGGCTCTTTGCCTCACACCGTAGAAGCTATTACAGGCAGCGGAGGGCAGCACTTCTTATTTCAATATGAACCGATGATAAAGAATAAAGTGGGCTTCCTTCCCGGCTTAGATATCAGAAGTGACCACGGTTTTATTGTGGCCGCTCCCAGCCTTCATATAAGCGGTAATAGATACGAATGGGAACTAAGCTCAAGACCAATGGAAACAGCTGTAGCAAAGGCTCCTGACTGGCTTATAGAGATACTAAAGCCGAGAGAAAGAGCAGAAGTTAAAAGGAAGCCTGCAAGCTACTGGATTCCTATTTTAGAAGGATTGAAGGAAGGCGAGGGGAGGAATCAGGCAGCTGCCTCATTAAGCGGTATGCTGCTTAGGAAGTTTGAAGCGGCTATAGCTTATGAATTTTTGCTTCTCTGGAACGAAAGAAATCAGCCTCCATTAGAGAGTACAGAATTAGATATAACGTTCAATTCCATTCTAAAGAAAGAATTGGAGCGAATAAAGCAGCAAGGGGGTGGGTGAAGTGGCATATAACCAAGACTATGCAGAAGAATTAGAAGAGTTAAAAGATAAAAACAAAGTTGTTCCTATAAGGGATCCTGATGTAGCTCGTTATTTTGACGGAAAAGTGTTCATTCCACGTAAGTTAGCAGAGGAAATAGCACAAGAAAATCCTGTATTCCATGATGGGAACTTTCTTTATATGTATGAGGATGGAGTGTACAAAACAAACGCCCAGCAGAAGATACAGCAGATAGCCCAGGAGAAATTAAAGGATGAGGCCAGACGTAACCGTATAGAAGAAACGCTCTATTATTTACGCTCTTATCGTTTAGTACAGCCCAGGGATCTTAATAGCGATAAGAGTTTAATTAACGTTAAGAATGGCTTATATAACTGGAAAGAAAACGTATTATATCCTCACACGCCTGAATATCTGTCTACCATTCAATTAAATGTGAATTATGATCCTAATGCTGAAAGTCCAGCTTTTGATAATTTCATTCACTCTATTTTAAATGAAGACGCTATTTCAATGGCGATAGAGATAATTGGCTATTCAATGGTATTAGACACAAGATTAAAGAAGGCTATTATGCTTACGGGAAGCGGCGATAACGGAAAATCTGTTCTGATTTACGCAATAGAAGAGCTTCTTGGATCTTCTAATATTTCTAACATTGAATTACAGAAACTGGAAGCGGACAAGTTTGCAAAAGCTCAACTATATAACAAACTTGCAAACACTTTTTCTGATTTATCCGCTCGTATTATGGAATCGAGTAATGCTCTTAAGACTATTACAAGCGGAGACGCTATTTCAGCAGAGTACAAAGGGAGGGATTCTTTCAGCTTCACTCCTGCCGCTACTTTAATTTTTTCAGCCAATGAAATTCCTACATCTAAAGAGCTGGATCCGGCCTTCTTCAATAGATGGATAATCTTGGATTTACCATATAGTTTTAAGCCACATCAGCAAAATAAAAATTTGAAATATGAGATTACGACAGAAGAAGAAAAGAGCGGTATTTTCAATCAAGCAATAGAAGGGCTAAAACGAGTAGTAGAAAACGGGGAGCTTACACCAAGCGAATCTTCTCACAGACGGAAAGAAAAATACCAGCGTGAGGCTGATAATGTGCTGCTTTTCGTGGATGAGGAATGTGTGATCCACCATAACGCTATGTACCCGAAAGATAAGCTCTATGAGGCGTATAAGCGGTTCTGTTTAGATAATGGCTATAGAAGTTTAGGGAAGATTAAATACAATCGGAGGCTAAAGAATAAGTTTCCAGAGCTGAAAGATAACAAGCGGCCTACTGGAAGCAGTGTGCTGTATTGGGAAGGGATTGGGTTAAAAGCGGAGCATATAGCAGATGATGGGAAAGGGGATCTTCAAATATGAACGCTCTTCATGTAATAAGCAGTATTGAGCAGGAAGGCTGCCAGGTAGAAGAAGGAAACGGCCAGCTGCATATTAAGAAAGGGGAGCGGCTCTCTCCTTCTATAGTAGAAGCGGCCAAAGAGCATAAAGCGGAGATTGTACGTATTTTCCAATTGGATCGACAAGCTAAAGAAGCTGGGCTCTTGATTTACATTCCGGGTACCTTATACGGCCTCACAATAAATAAAAGCAGCGGCTTATATGTGGAACTTATAAATAGTCAGCTGGAGGCTTGGAGGGAAAATCATTACAACGGGAGGCGAACGGAAAAGGTTATTGCTACAGGTGAATGTGACCAGGTACTAAAAAGGGTTACGAACTACCTAAATTATATTAGGAGGTGATCTTATAATAAAGTATATGATAACCGTATTGCTAAGCATAGCAGTCGCCGTAACGACCGCTAAGTTAACAACAAATAATACAAAAAAAATAACTTTAGAAGGTAATTCAGAATGGCTTAGGAGTTACATTAAGGAAGAAAGCAATTTAGAATCATTAATGAAAAAATTTTAATCTTCAACAAGGTCTAATTTCGTTAAAATGTTATGCAAAGTTTTGTTTGAAGAATCAAGCGCAGACTTTGAAGCGCTCGCAATAATCTTGTCTATCTGTATGTTTCCTGATCGGAACTCTTCTTTATGCATTTGAATTTCCTTAGTAAGACGATCAGCAAGATCATTGTTTGATTTTTCGAGGATATCTTTAAATTCTTGTTTTGTTAGTTTATTCATATTTTTCACCTCCTCCGCCTATACATCGGCAGAAGGGAAGTAATTATTTACAAATTAAAGGAGGTGAAAGGATGAAAGAAAAGCTAATAGAGGTTGATTTACCTGGGTATACAATCTTTTTAACAAAAAGTGAAATTCAAACGCTTTTGAAGTCGGATCCTGAGATATGGAAGGAGTCGCTAAAGCGTGGCAAGTACATTATGAGAAGCCGTATGCAGAAGCAACGAGAAGCCACTAAAGGAGGTGAAAGGAAATGGCGGAACAAATAATAGCCTATAACGAAGAAAAGCTTGTACAGGAGTTACCGCTCCCATACAAGCAAGTATACAGTCTGCTATCTCATGGCAAAGAAAATAGCATTACCAGTAATGTTATAGCAAAACGTACTGGATTATCAACATCTGGAGTGAGAAGTATCATTCACGATTTAATAACTAAGTATGGATTAATCATAGGTGGCTGCAATGAAAAGAAGCACCAGGGGTATTATATTCCGGTTACAGAACGGGAAGAGTTGGACGCTCTCAAGAACCTTACGTCCAGAGCCTACCACTTAAATAATAGAATAGCAGCATTAGAAAAGAGTATGGCTTTACGGAAAGCTTAGTAAGGAGGGGATCTCCCCTCTATCATATCACAGCATAAAACGTATAAAAAAAGGGGCAAAAAAACATGACAAAGTTAGAAGAGTACAGAGAGATAAGAGCAAAGGTTAAAGAAAAAGAAGAAAAACTACAAAGCAGCATTGATGAAGATACCGCTTCTCTCCTGCAAATGGAGAGTGATTACAAGAAAGCTTTAACCGAGGACAGAGAAAAAGAAGCGGATAAGCTGTTCCCTAAGATGGAAGAGACCAAAAGCCGTTTGGCTTCTACTAAGCAAAAACAGCGGACTCTAAAAGAAGTTAATTACAATCGAATCTATGAAGGAGCTAAAGCGGCTGTATCGGAAATCATTGAAATTAGAGAGCTGACAAAGAGAGAAGCGGATCCTGTTTTAAAAGAAATTGAGGAAATGGCCGATCAAATTCAAGAAAAAATAGTCTATCTGAATAAATTGTCAGGAGAATACAGAAAAGAACGGGAGGTTCGCAGTTCTCTTGCTTCCCGGATGGATCTGGACACAGGGGGAAGGTTAGAACAAGAAGTAAAGAAGGCTATTCACTTTCCTGCCTCTGTTATCCCGTCCACTGACATTCAGGTAAGTATTAATACTATCAAACAAGCAGTTGCTGCTAACGAAAACCAAACAGAAGGAGTGAAATAACATGGAAAAGCATGAAAATTACGAGAAAATCAAGGAAGAAATCAAAGAAGAGATGTACGAGGAATTGTATGAGGAAGCCAAAGCCCAGGCTGAAAAAGAATACCAGAATCGACCATCTGAAAAGCAAAAAGAACAGGTAAACTATCAGCGTAGACTGGCTGAACAGGCAAAACAAACAAGAAAAATGAAATAAGCACAAATGCGACAATGTTGTCGTGTTTAATGAATTGTGTGACGTTGCATAATTTGCGCTTGTACGCAATTACTCAGAAGGCAGGGGGGATTTCTCCCTTTCTTTTATCTAAATGGAGGGAATGAATGAAAAAGTACAATGATAATGTGTATTGCGGAAAGCCCACTTGTAAGCAGCTGACCGCTCATGCTTGTATGCTCAAAGGAAAATGGTTGTTCTTAAAATGTGAGAAGTGTAATCAAGAGAGAAAGCGGCTTGCTCCTAATGCGAGAGAGGCACAAGCGAAATGAAACATGCCACAATGTCATTTTATAATCTGCTGCTTATATGCCGATTTTTAGAGGCTCAGGAACGGTTTGAAGAAGAGTTAGATGAAGATATTTATCCCGTTACTACATTCGTTATGGAAGACAGGCTGGTAAGTAGAAGGGTGGATGTGCCGCAGATGGTTATTGAACGAGAAGGGAAAAGAAAAGGATTATTACAGCAGCTTACATTTCTGAAAGAGGAACATGGAGAGTTATTTCAATTTCTCGATTCATTAAGCATGAGAGAGGCTCAAGCCTTGCAGTGTATAGCTGTATGTAAGTCGTTACCGCAGGGAACGGAAGAATACACGCAAGAAGTTATAAACAACGTACAGCAGAAGCTAAACGCCTTCCAGGAGGAACAGGAAAGGTATCATGCATAAAGAAAAGGAGAGGGCTGCTCAGTGGCCTTCTCCTTCTTCTGTATAAGTAATCAGGTCACCTGGGGTACATTGTAAAGCCCGGCAGATACGATCAACGACCGAGGTGTCTATTCGTGTCATTTTATTGTTATACATAGCATAAAGGGTATTCTTGTTTACACCGCTTTTTTGGTGTAATTCTGGAACTTTTACGTTCCCTTGTTCGAACATAACACGATCCAGGGTAAACCGTATGGACATTGTTTTGCCTCCTTTAAATAGAATAGCTTTATTATACAATGAAGAATGTAATAAAACAAATGAAGGTAATGTAAGTAACAATGAACCATTTACTTTAAATCCCTGTTTAGTACAATAAAGATAAGCAAAAGAACAATGAAGTCAGTACAAATACAATGGAGGTTTTACAATGGCATTGCATGATATGGTTACTATTGAAGATGGTGTTTTAGGGGATATGTCAGTAATGGTTATAGATGAATGGGAGAAGGTTTCAGAAGGAGTAGCAGCGGTTCAATTCTTCTGCCAGCAAGGATACTACATTAGCACCTGTTTTGTTCCTGATAATGGGAGACATTTTAAAATATATCTAAGCGAGCAAAAGAAACAAACCATTAAAAGTTATATCACTAAGTCCCTTATCAAGCCGTCTGAATTAAGAGACAAAAAGAAAACGAAATTACCAAGAAAAACAGGTCAGGTAGAACGGTTCATAGCAGCGCAGTTAATAAAAAAAGACCTGGAATTGCCACAATGGTTACAGGAGTATAAAGGGATGGACGCTCAAAAGGTATCAAATGAAGAGTTCGGCATGTACACCATAGAGGAGTGGATAGAAGCGACCAACTATAAAAGCAAGGCGCAGCTTAGAGAAATTTCCTAAATGATCCGGCCTCTTTTTAATGAATATTTTTTTGACTGTAGAAGAATAAAAATAAAGGAAATTCCTCTTTTGGTGAAGAAATAGTATCTATCGCATGTATTAGGAGGGGTTTTTATGGAAGAGATAGAAATTGGATATGTATGGTTGAGCAAAACGCAGTTAGATTGCGATGGAGGGAAAATATTCATTCATGAAAGTGAGGAAGGTATAAAAGACTGGAAAGTCGAAATTTATCAAATTTCTAATCACTTCACTGAGGAATTATTAAACCGAGAGTCAATTCCTATCAAGGTTACTAATTCTAATTGGGAAGAATATACTGGATATGTGGATGTAGATGACATTGGTTATGGGGAAAGAATCAATATGTATCTAAATGTACATGAAAAATTGGAATTTAGAGATATAACTCCTAATGAATAAATTAAAAGCACTCTCCAGGCGAGGGTGTTTTTTTCGTTGCAATAAAATGATAGAGAATGATAGAAATTTTGCTATATATAGGAGCTATCCTGAGATATCGGAGCCCCTAAAGGAGTATGGTGAGATTTGTGAGGCCCTAAAGAGATAAGATGGCGAGAAATGCGAGGCCCTAAAAGACTCAAAGTCAACTCGTTATTCATTGGAAAACTACTAAGAAACCCTAATATAAAAAATGGTTAGATATATGGGCACATAATAGGGATCAAGACATTTCCGACTCCCTAAAAGGAGAAAAACGGACATTTCTTACATCCTAAAAGAATGTTAACAAATGATAATATAATATGGCTTTATAGCAGATAACCTGCAAAAACATGAAGTCTATTTTTAGCTACCTGTAAAAACCTATATTAGAATGCTGTTATAGAAGCCTATAAGCTCATTTGAAAATACTACAAATTACTACATGTGAGGTAAGAAGCCTGCAACGGCTGCAACGCTAAATTATCCACTTAGAGAATGTTAGAAAATGTGGGAATAGAAAACGTATAGGAAGGAGGATGACATGCAGCAAACTACTTAGAAAAACTTAGTGTTAATTAATACGCAGAGAGGAACTTGTCAAAACTTGACATTTCTTTTAATGGGAAAGAGCTTATAGTATATTGCGAACTACTTAACAAAACTCGACATATAACCCTATAAGAGGGTGAAGGATATATAGGGAGCTACCTGCTTAAACCTGCCATTCGTCCGTATAAGAGAAGGTGCCTCACAAAACCTCACTTAGCAGCATACAGGGTTATTACATAAGTTTGAGCCGATTCATAAGTTTACTCATGACTTTTTAAGTACTTATGAACGCTGGAAGTCTTGATGTATAAGGGAGGGGAGTGGTTATTACATAAGTTACATGATTTTTTTCATATCTTATGTGTTTGTACATATTATATAGAAGAAACAAGAAAGGAATAACGTGGGGTAGTTTTATAAATATGGAGTTGAAATGAGCCTTAAATGACCGCTTTTATAAAATTTTCCCCAGATTTTCCCCATTTACGTTGTACCAGTTTATATACCAGTAACTGTATTAGTTTTAGACATAAGAAAAAGCCCTCTATACGAAGGCTTGCAGTGTTTGTGTTATGGTGCCCCGTACTGGGCTCGAACCAGTGACCTCCACCCTGTCAAGGTGGCGCTCTCCCAGCTGAGCTAACGGAGCAGCTGGATAGATGAACCTTTATTAATTTACCTTGGACTGGCAGGGTTTGTCAATACAAAAAGCAAATATGCTATAATATTTAGTGAATCGAAGTACTTAGGAGGCAGGTTTTGGATGAATAAAGCATACATAGGAGCCTGTATCATGAATCAGAATGGTGTTTTCATCGAGCATGCTGTACTTCTTGTTAACGGCGCCCAAATTGAAGCAGTAACAGACGAAGATCACATACCAAAAGACTATAAACAGATAAACGTACGGGGAAAATATATTACTCCGGGTTTGATTGATGTGCATACCCATCTTGGCGTACACGAAGAAGGCATCGGACCGCAGGGTGCTGATTTTAATGAAACAAGCCAGGCCGTCACGCCTGCTGTGCGTGCAATCGATGGAATTCATCCGTTGGAGGAAGGCTTTGAGCTGGCACGCCGGTCTGGAGTAACTACCGTACAAATTCTCCCTGGAAGTGCCAATGTAATCGGCGGGGAAATGGTCATTGTGAAAACAAGCGGACGGATTGTCGATGAGATGGTGTTGATATCACCATCTGGTATGAAAGCAGCGTTTGGAGAAAATCCTAAACGTATACACTCCAAAAAGCCCTCCGGTCCGGTTACACGAATGGGAAATGCGGCGTTGTTTCGGGAAACCATGATAAAAGCGCAGAATTACAAGGATAAATGTAATAAAGACCCAAAAACGCCAAGAGACCTTGGTCTGGAACAGCTCGTTTCTTTACTGGAAAAGCGTATTCCACTCCGCGCTCATGCGCACCGGGCCGATGATATTGCTACTGTTGTCAGGCTTGCTGAAGAATTTGATCTCCGCTACACGATTGAACACTGCACGGAAGGTCATTTAATTGCTGAGTTTCTCGCCCGCCATCAGGTGACAGCATCGGTCGGCCCTACGATGTCCACGAAATCCAAAGCAGAGTTGTCCAATAAAAGCTGGGAAACACTGTCCGCTCTCGAAGAGAATGGGATCGATTACTGTATCACAACCGATCATCCGGTAGTCGGCATCGACCACCTGCTTACTTCGGCAATGATGGCGCATAAAGAGGGACTAAGTGAGGCAAAAGCTTTGTCTTCCATTACGTTGTTTGCTGCGAGGCATCTGGATATGGCAGAAACGAAAGGATCACTTGAAAAAGCCAAAGATGCAGACTTTGTTATATGGAGCCATCATCCTTTTAATGTACAAAGTCTGGTGGAGCAGACTTTTATAGAAGGAAAGCCGGTATATTCAAGATAGGACACACAAGCTTTTCAGATCTTTCATAGGAACACTAGAGAAACGTTGACCGATGTGTTAAGATTTGATTTATTCAACAGTAAAAACATCCGGAGGGTACCTATGATAGATTTTTGGATGAGAACGCAGGAGTTTTTCATAAACCTGCCCTGGATTGATATAGGATTTGCTATATTAATATTTTTTCTCATATTCTTTTTAAGACGATATTTAACCACATACATTTTCAGACTGCTGATTCGCATAGCCAAAAAAACGCCGACTGATGTGTTTACAAATGTAATTATTGCATTTGAAAAGCCGCTTCGGTTTTTCTTTGTCATACTCGGTTTGTATTTAGCGCTGCTTTCCCTTCCTATACAGGGGGAATACATGGGAATCGTTAACCGATTTTACCGTACAGCTATTATTATAGTAATGGGCTGGGGGCTTTTTAATTTCACGGCAGCTTCTTCTTCCATGTTCTATAAACTTTCCAGTAAAATGGACGACGGGGAAGACAGTATGCTTCTGCCGTTTCTCTCCCGCATCGTCCGCTTTGTAATATTGGCCCTTACGATTACCATTATCGCCCACGAATGGAATTATGACATTAACGGCCTGATTGCCGGTCTTGGCCTGGGCGGCCTCGCCTTTGCTCTTGCAGCCCAGGAAACGCTCAGTAATTTTCTCGGAGGTATTATTATCGTAACGGAACGTCCTTTTAAAAAAGGAGACTGGATTGCTTCTGCTACGGTGGAAGGGTTTGTAGAGGATATTAATTTCCGGAGCACAAAGATTCGAACCTTTGAAGATTCGCTCGTAATTGTTCCTAACAAAACCCTGGCCCATGAAGCTATTACCAACTGGTCGGAGATGGGAAAGCGTCAGATTACCTTTAATGTAGGCGTGAAGTACGGAACGCCGAGAGCAGACGTGCAGCGGGTAGTAGAACGTATAGAAGATACGCTTCGGGAAAATACCAAAATTGATAATGAACTTATTATCGTCCGCTTCAGCGAGTTTAACTCTTTTTCCCTTGATATTTTTGTGTACTTCTTTACGAAAGCGACGGGCTGGGTTGATTGGTTTGAAGCAAAAGAAGACATTAATTTTGAAGTGATGCAGATCTTGGAAGAAGAGGGCGTGGAGATCGCCTTTCCTTCCGAGTCGGTTTATATTGAAAATGCTTCTGCAGAGGCATGGCCTGATTCCATTAAGCAGGAAATTGCAGAAAAAACAAAGCAGGCAGAGCATTCTAATAGGTAACAAAATCCCCCGGCTGCGCAGCCGGGGGATTTTAATGCATAGAAATCTTTAAGCAAGCAGAAACTGAAGAAAAGCTTTGTTGGCAGCGGACAGCGATTCTTTCCGGCGGTGGGCCAGAGCAAGCGTCAGTGATATAGGCGGATCGAGAGGTATACCTGCCAGTTTTTCATCATCCTGTATGACCATCTCCAAAAAAATAGTGATACCAAGACCCCGCTGCGTCAGGGACTTGGCCATGGAAATCTGATTGGTTTCAAATGCAAGGTGAACGGGACGACCTGCTTTTTCACTTATTTGATCGACTACTTTCCTCTGATAGTATCCTTCTTTAAATAAGATGAGCGGCTCGTCTGCCAGCTCTTCATGGTATAGGGAAGTTCTGGATGCAAAGGGATGATCAAGAGGAACCACGGCTACCATCTGTGCTGTAAGAAACGGATGTATGCTTAGCAGGCTTGACGATTTTCGGCCTTCTTCCGTCACAATCGTACCGAGTTCAATTTCCCCACTGATAACAGCTTCTTCAATGGCAGAAGTGCCGGCTTCGTAGATGGAAACGGTCAAGCCGGGATAAGCTTCCAGAAAGCGCATAATCTGGTCAGGGAAATAATAAGAACCGGCCATGGATGGCAGACCGATCTCTACTTCTCCCTGAGTAAGATCCTGCATATTTATCACTTCACTTTTCGCTTTTACGAGCAGACGGTGCATTTCAACAGCATATTCGTATAACTTTTCACCGGCTTTCGTCAGGCGGATCTGCCGCTTATCACGGATAAGAAGAGACACACCGAGCTCGTCTTCAAGCTGCCGAACCGCACGGCTGACGGCGGGCTGGGCAATGCGAAGGGAATCAGCGGCTTTTGTAAAACTGCGTCTGGCTGCTACTTCCCGAAAGTATTCGAGGGCTCTGCTTTCCATAACATTCTCCTTTCATAACAAAAAAGCATAATTATTATGTTTATTATATATTTTATTTATCAATAAATCCATGATAGCATACAAGCAGTAGACAAAGTGTTCAGGAAAGAAGGATACCTCCCATGATAGAAGCAAAAACAGCGTCGTTCTGGAAAGCGACAATGGCGCTTGGAGCCGCCTCTTTTTTAATATTTGCCAACCTATACTACCCTCAGCCGCTTCTTCCTATGCTGAGCGAAGAGTTTCAAGTATCAGAAGTTGCTTCGAGCCTGATTATTTCTATCCCATTAATTGTGCTGGGAATTACTTTTTTTGTATACAGCGCCCTGTCTGATGCTTTTGGCAGGCGGAATATCTTATTTATTTCAATGGCACTTGGCATTGCAGGAACGATTCTTATCAGCCTCGCACCAAGTTTTGGCTGGCTGATGGCTGCCAGGGTGTTTCAGGCAGCTGCTCTTGCAGGGGTGCCGGTGGCTGCCATGGCCTACCTCAGTGAAGAATACTCCAAAAAAGCGATGACAGTAGCAGTAGGGATTTATATTAGTACCAACAGCCTTGGTGGAATGAGCGGCCGCGTGGCAAGCGGTATCATTGCAGATGCCTCAGACTGGCAGCTGGCTTTTATTATCATGGCAGGGGTAAGCGTAGGTATCGGTATTTTTGTCTGGTTTATGCTTCCGGATTCTACACAGTTTACGGCCAAACCATTTCACCTTAAAGAAACACTGCAGAATAATTGGATGCACCTTAAAAATAAAAAAATGGCGCTGGCCTATGTGATCGGCGGGCTGCATTTTTTCGTATTCATCGGCGTGTTTAACTTTATTACGTATCTATTAAATGGAGAACCGTTCTTTGTGTCTGCTACAGTACTCGGTCTGCTGTTTCTAACTTACGGAGCAGGGACCTTCAGCTCGACGCTGGCCGGAAAGATGGCACAGGTATGGAATCAGACAAGCTGTATGCTGATTGGAATAGCTCTAATGGCAATAGGAATTGTATTAACAATCGTGCCTTCTTTTCCTGTCATACTACTAGCACTGCTGACGTTGAGCTTTGGCTTTTTCTTCGTTCACTCCAGCTCCAGTTCCTGGGTTACAAGGCATGCGTCAGAAGCGAAGGCAAGCGCCTCCGGACTATATTTAACCAGTTATTATTTAGGAGGAGGGCTAAGCAGCATCTACTTTGGCTGGCTGTGGCCGGCATTTGGCTGGCCGGGTGTTGTAACAGGAGCCGCGGGCGTGCTGATTATTACGCTGAGCTGCACGCTTTCTCTCCGAAAAATTGACAGAGCCGAACAGAAAGAAGTTTCCACTGCCTTTGTTACAAATTAATAAAGTAAAGCCGGGCCCGTTATGGGTCCGGTTTTTGTTATGCAACAGACTATTAATAATAAATCTGTGTTAATAATTTTTTAGAAAAATTAATGAAAGGGGTTGCAAAAATAATTTTACTGTTATAACATAAGATCATACTAAATCAACTGTTATAAAACAGTAATGCGAGGGAGAGATAAAGATGGGATCAATTCAGGAAGATGCAAAAAAGCTTGAGCAACAATGGAAAGATGACAGCCGATGGGAAGGGATTGAAAGACCCTACAGCGCGGAAGACGTAATAAAATTAAGAGGGTCTATTGAAATCGAGCATACATTAGCAAAACGAGGGTCGGAAAAACTGTGGAAGCTGCTGCATGAAGAGCCTTATGTGAACTCTTTAGGAGCACTAACAGGAAACCAGGCCGTACAGCAGGTAAAAGCTGGTTTGAAAGCGATTTATTTAAGCGGCTGGCAGGTAGCGGCGGATGCTAACCTGGCCGGACAGATGTATCCGGACCAAAGCTTGTATCCGGCCAACAGTGTACCGAGCGTCGTACAACGTATTAACCAGGCATTGCAGCGTGCAGACCAAATCCAGCATATGGAACAGGAGGGGGATACAGATTTCTTCGCCCCAATCGTTGCCGATGCCGAGGCAGGATTTGGCGGGCAGCTGAATGTATTTGAATTAATGAAAAGTATGATTGAATCCGGTGCATCCGGCGTTCACTTTGAGGACCAGCTGGCGTCAGAAAAGAAATGCGGCCACTTAGGCGGAAAAGTACTGCTTCCAACGCAGAACGCTGTGCGCAATCTAATATCTGCACGTCTTGCAGCTGACGTAAGCGGAACGAAAACGATTATCCTTGCCAGGACAGATGCTGATGCAGCCGATCTTATTACTAGCGATATCGACCCTTACGATAAAGAATTTATTACAGGAGAGCGTACGGCCGAAGGATTCTACCGTACAAAACCCGGCATCGATCAGGCGATTGCACGAGGCCTGGCGTATGCACCTTATGCTGATTTAATCTGGTGCGAGACGTCCAAGCCAAATCTGGAAGAAGCCCAGAAGTTTGCTGATGCCATTCACGAAAAGTTTCCTGGAAAGATGCTCGCATATAACTGTTCGCCTTCATTTAACTGGAAAGCGAATCTGGATGACGATACCATTGAAACATTCCAGCAGGAAATTGCGAAAATGGGCTATAAATTCCAGTTTGTTACGCTTGCCGGTTTCCATGCATTAAACCACAGCATGTTTGAATTGGCTAAAGGCTACAAAACACGTGGGATGGGAGCTTATTCTGAACTGCAGCAGGCCGAGTTTGCCAGTGAAGCTAACGGCTACACTGCGACACGCCACCAGCGTGAAGTAGGGACCGGCTATTTTGATGAAGTAGCGCAGGTGATTACCAGTGGAACATCTTCCACCACGGCTCTTAAAGGTTCTACAGAAACAGCGCAGTTCCAGAAAACAAAGTCATAAATAGTCGATAAGAAGAGCCGGTCTCCTATAATGGGAGGCCGGCTTTTTTATGAAGTTATGCTTTTTTATAAATTTAGTTCATTCGCTGATATAAGAATCCCATCATTATCAGCATAAACCCATTCTCCGGGCTGCCATGTGACGGAGGCAAAGGCAACTGGAATATTTGCATCTCCTTTTCCATTTTTCACAGATTTCACCGGATGGGTTCCAATGGCAAAAACCCCGACATCCATTTGGGCTATTTCATCTGAATCACGGATACAACCATAAATAATAACGCCTGCAAGCTTCCGCTCTAAGGCAATCTCCGCTAGGTTATCACCCATCAGCGCGCAGCGGGAAGATCCGCCGCCGTCTACTACAAGAACAGACCCTTCCGGAAGCTCCTGCAGCGCTTTTTTTACAAGTACGTTATCTTCGAAAACTCGGACGGTGGCCACTGGTCCGGAAAAATGTGTCTTCTGTCCGTACAGTTTAAATAATGGGTCGGCTACGGTCACTACTTCTGAATAATCATCACAAATGTCTGCTGTAAATCCCATCTCATCACTTCCTTTTTTAGTCATCCCTGTATAATATTCGATACGTAGTGAAAAAATCCTTTCCGTGCGCAATGGTTTCCTTCAAAGGCTTGATATGATACTCTATGTAGGAGATTGTTAAGATTCTAAGGAGGATACGTCAATGAAACAAATGGATGCAAACGAAATTATCGCTTTTATTTCAGAAAGTAAAAAATCAACACCGGTGAAAGTCTATATTCAAGGAGATCTGGACTCTATCGGTTTTGGAAACGAAACAAAACGCTTTATCGAAGGGAATACAGGAATTCTTTTCGGAGAGTGGAGCGATATTGAAAAAGGTATTAAAGACAACCAGGATAAAATTACAGATTACGTAGTGGAGAGCGACCGCCGCAATTCCGCTATTCCTCTGTTAGATACAAAAGCAATAGAAGCCCGCATTGAGCCGGGCGCGGTTATCCGCGATCAGGTAGAGATTGGCAAAGGTGCCGTTATTATGATGGGTGCTTCCATTAATATCGGTTCTGTAGTTGGAGAAGGCACGATGATTGACATGAATGTTGTCATGGGAGGCAGAGCAACAGTAGGAAAGAACTGCCACATCGGTGCAGGATCCGTACTGGCCGGCGTTATTGAACCGCCATCCGCACAGCCTGTTATTGTACAAGATGGCGTTGTTGTTGGAGCAAACTGCGTTATTCTTGAAGGAGTAACGGTAGGAGAAGGTGCTGTAGTTGCCGCTGGAGCGATCGTAACAGAAGATGTTCCACCAAATACGGTAGTTGCCGGCACACCAGCCCGCGTAATTAAAGAAATCGATGAGAAAACAAAAGGCAAAACAGAAATCAAGCAGGAACTTCGCCGTCTAAATGACGATAACTAAATAAAATTCCTTTCCAGGCCGTCCGGTGAAAAGTGTTTAGCCGGACGGCCTTTTTATATTATAATAAAAAGATCACGGAAGATAGAAAGGATAGAGTACATGAATTGGATGGAACGAGATCAGAACGCTATCATGTCTACATACCAAAGACTTCCGATAGCAGTGGAAAAAGGAGAAGGCAATTATCTATTTGATACAGAAGGAAAAGCCTATTTGGATTTATTTACAGGGCTGGCCGTCAATCTGCTCGGCCATTCGCATCCTTATCTGTTAAAAAAGCTGGGTGAACAATCACAAAAATTCCTTCATATTTCCAACATATTCTTAAATCAACCGGCGATCGAGCTGGCGGAACGAATGATAGAGCAGTCCATTCCCGGAAAAGTCTTTTTTGCTAATTCGGGTGCGGAAGCGACGGAAGCGGCAGTAAAGCTCGTGCATAAATGGAAAAAAGAGCAGAGCGAAGAAAAAAACGGAATCGTCGTACTGGAAAAAAGCTTTCACGGCCGGACGCTTGGGGTCGTAAAACTAACAAGACAGCCTGGTATTTATCAGGACTTTCCAGCAGCCGATTATCCCGTCTTTGAAACAGTGCCGGAAGACCTCAACCAGCTGGAGTCGGTATTGATGAAAGAAAAACCGGCAGCTTTTCTGGCAGAACCAATTCTCGGTTCAGGTGGTATTACGCCATTGTCCAAGAATTATCTGCAGGGCGCAGAAGCACTCTGCAAAAAGTACAATGTTCTTTTTTGTATAGATGAAATTCAAACAGGAATCGGACGCACCGGAACGTTTTTTGCATATCAGCAGGCAGACGTAGTGCCGGACATGATCTTATTTGCCAAAGGAATTGGAGGAGGTCTGCCGTTAGGGGGTATTATTGCTGGTGAAAAGCTGAAAAATAAATTTGTGCCCGGGGATCATGGTACTACCTTCGGCCCGTCTCCGCTGAGTGCGGCTCTTGGGAATGCTGTCATGGACGTATTGTTCGAGCAGAATGGATTAAAAGAAGGCAGGGAGCGGGCCGGCTATTTCAGACAGCAGCTTGAAGCCTTGCAGCTGGAGCTGAAAAACGATATACAGGAAATCAGGGGAATGGGAATGATGCTCGGCGTAAAGCTGGATGCAGAGGCTGATAAAGTGAAAAGCATTCAGGAATCGCTGCTGCATCGAGGCTTTATGGTCAATATTGCCCAACAGACAATTATCCGGCTGTTGCCGCCCCTTACCCTGCAGAATAAGGAAGCGGATAGTTTTGTCCAGGCATTTAAAGAAGAACTAATATCCAGACGTCAGGAGGCATCCGTGTGAACGTAACGACCATCCGGCGGGAGCTTCATCAAATCCCGGAACCAGGATTCAAAGAATGGAAAACACAGGAATACCTGCTTGAAAAAATAGATTCATGGAAAACAGACTATATGGAATGGAAAACCTGGCACACTGGTATTTTTTTATTTATTCGTGGGTCAGAACCTGTTAAAACCGTGGCGTACCGAACAGATATGGACGGACTGCCTATTGAGGAAAATACCTCCTATCCCTTTTCTTCTCTTCATCCGGGAATGATGCATGCCTGCGGACATGACCTTCATATGTCTATTGCGCTGGGACTTGTGCATTCCTTCTCAAAAGCTCAGCCAAAAGAGAACCTGCTGTTTATATTCCAGCCGGCTGAAGAAGGACCGGGAGGGGCAGAACCGATGCTGAACGCCGCACCGTTTTTGGAGTGGAAGCCGGACGAAATTTATGCCCTTCATGTAGCACCGGAACGAAAAGTAGGGGAAGTATCCTCCAAGCCCGGTCTTTTATTTGCCAACACCTCAGAGCTGTTTATTGACCTTAAAGGCACAGGAGGGCATGCAGCCAGGCCCCATCTGGCCAAGGACATGGTAGTCGCTGCAAGCCATCTTGTTACGCAGATTCAATCTGTCGTAGCAAGAAATGTAGATCCTCTTGATGCTGCCGTTGTAACGATCGGAAAAATAACCGGCGGAACGAAGCAGAATATTATTGCCGAGACGGCCAGGCTGGAAGGAACGATACGCACGCTCTCGGAAGAAAGCATGCAGATGGTAAAAACAAGAATCAGGCAGCTCACGGCCGGCATTGAAGCAGCTTTTGCCTGCGAAGCCACCATTGATTGGGGAGCAAACTACTGCCAGGTGTACAATAATCATGAACTTGCGGCTTCTTTCCGAAATTTTGCCGAGCAGCACGAAGAAGTAACCTACGTGGAGAGCGGAGAAGCAATGACCGGAGAGGATTTCGGCTACTTCCTGCGCGAAGTGCCGGGATTGATGTTCTGGCTTGGCGTGGACACACCGTTCGGGCTTCATGATTCGCGGCTGGAACCTAAAGAAGAAGCAATGAATACCGCCATTGCATTTATGGAAGATTTTCTAAAAAGCAGATAAGAAAAAACGGCGCTCTTTTAAAGAGACGCCGTTTTTTATAATAGAAGTGCACGTGTTATTTGTTTACGGAAGCGGACTCGTGTTTATCGATATACACCTGATGAGGAAAGGGAATTTCAATTCCGTTTTCTTCGAGCGCTTCTTTGCAGGCTTTTAATATCTCGCGCTGCATGGACCACTGCATCATATTTTCTGTTTTCCCGATAATACGGAGCACTACTTCAGAATCTCCAAGCGACTGGACGCCTACGACATCAGGCCCTTCTACAATTTCAGGGTGTGCAGAGGCAACCTTGTTACAGGCTTCCTGAAGGACCGATATCGCTTTATCAATATCATCATTGTATGAAATGCCAATATCAATAAGCGCCTGCATGTTCCCTCTGGAATAGTTGCTGACCGTAATAATCTCCCGGTTGGGGATAAAATGAAGGACCCCGTCAAAGCTTCTGATCTGTGTCGTACGGAGACCAATTTCTTCCACCACGCCGTCAAGCCCTGCCACAGAGATGTAGTCATCTACATCCACCTGTTTTTCTATCAATAGAAAAACACCTGTGACGACGTCACTGACAAGTCCCTGGGCACCGAAGCCGACGGCGAGGCCTACCACCCCGGCTCCGGCAATTAAGGAGGCAATAGGCAGATTGAAGATGCCTAATATAATGGTAATAAGCACAAAAATAAGAACATAGGAAAATACATTAACAAGCAGTCTTGAAATGGTTTTTATTCTTCCCGGATGCATGTTGCGCTTTTCCTGCATTTTGGTAAAACCGCGTGTGATGATCCGTTTTCCGACGGCTCTTGCAATAAAGTAGCCGATCACAGCTAATATAATTTGGATGACAACCAGAAGGGCGGCACTCAAGACCCCGGTAAGTATTGTTTCGTCGATAAAACCCGGCATAGACGGATCTCCTTTCATTCATAAATAGTAGAATAAAGCACGATAAAGAGTATACCATACGTCATCGGAGTTGAAAAAACATTATTACAATAAATGGTGGATCAACTCTGTTTGACTTTCAAAACGGCTCCATATTACAATTAAATCCGTGAAAAGCTTTACACAGGGAGTGAAACAAAGCATGAGTGAAAAACGAATGGTAGGCAGGCAGGCACCAAGATTTGAGATGGATGCTGTAATGCAAAATAAAGAGTTCGGCAAAGTAAGTCTGGAAGAGAATATGGAGAAAGACCAATGGACGGTATTGTTTTTCTATCCAATGGATTTTACTACTGTCTGCCCGACTGAAATCACTTCGTTGAGTGACCAATTTGATGAATTCGAAGAATTGGATACAGAAGTAATTGGCGTATCCACAGATACGATCCATGCCCATAAAGCCTGGATTAACACATCGCGGGACGATAACGGACTGGGTGAACTTAACTATCCGCTGGCTGCAGATACCAATCATAAAGTAGCACGTGAATACGGCGTGCTTATGGAAGAAGAAGGAATAGCGCTGCGCGGATTATTTATTATCAGCCCGGAAGGCGAATTGATGTATTCCGCGGTTAATCATAATAATGTCGGCCGCGATGTAGATGAAACACTTCGTGTGCTTCAGGCTCTTCAAACAGGCGGATTATGCCCGGCTAACTGGAAGCCGGGTCAGGAAACCCTTTAAACAGAAGCGGTAACCCAGTCATGCGTAAAAGAAAAGCACAAAATAAACAGCTGCAGTACGTACACGAAATCTTCATTTCGTGTGCTTTTTCATGTAAAATTGAAGAAGAACAACCGGTTTAGATGAAGAGTGGAGGAAAAGGCATGAAAAAGCAATTTGCGGTTATCGGGCTTGGCAGGTTCGGCGGCAGCATCTGCAAGTCCCTTATGGATGAAGGTATGGACGTACTGGCTATTGACCAGGATGAAGAAAAAGTAAATGAATTTGCCTCTATTGCTACCCAGGCAGTTATTGCAGACAGCACAGATGAAAAAGCGCTGAAAAGTCTGGGCATACGAAACTTTGACCATGTTATTGTAGCAATTGGAGATAACATTCAGGCAAGTATTTTAACAACACTTATTCTAGATGAAATGAAAATTAAGCATATTACGGTAAAAGCGCAGAATGACTATCATGAAACAGTGCTCAGTCGAATCGGCGCCCATGAAATTGTCCATCCGGAACGAGATATGGGTATTCGGATTGCTCACAATGTTGTATCAGACAACGTACTGGATTACCTGGAACTGTCAGATGAGCACAGCATCGTGGAACTTGTCGCGGGTCCTACGATTGATGGAAAAAGCATCGTGGACCTGGACGTTAGATCGACGTACGGGTGTAATATTCTGGCAATCAAACGAGGCGAAGAATTAACCGTTTCTCCCGAACCTGAGGTAAAGCTCTATGACGGGGATATATTAATTATTATAGGTGCAGATGCGGATATAAGCCGGCTGGAAACCTATTGGATTGATGATAATTAAAAACGATTGTCCATATAAAATATATGTATAGTGTTCCATTAACGTAAAAAGGAGTCTCCATTTAATAATGGAAACTCCTTTTTTTATTACACTTCCATAATGATAGGAAGAATCATAGGCTTACGTTTTGTTTTTTCATATAAATAAGGGGAAAGCTGGTCAATAATTTCGTTTTTGATTTCGGCCCACTGTTTTGTTTTACGCTTCATGACTTCATCTAAATGAGTAGACAGCATCTTTTGTGCATCGTTAATCATGTCGCTTGATTCTCTCATGTATACAAAGCCTCTGGAAATGATATCAGGTCCGGCAGAGACAGTGAAATTTTTCATATCAATACTTACGACAACCACGACAAGTCCTTCTTCTGAAAGAATGCGGCGGTCCCGCAGTACGATATTTCCGATATCACCGATACCGTTTCCGTCTACATATACAGAGCCGGATGGTACTTTGCCTACAATGGAGGCTGAATCCTTTTTCAGGGCGAGGACTTCCCCTATTTCCATTACGAACGAATGATCCAATGGAACATCACAGTCTTCAGCGAGTTTGGTATGCATTTTCAGCATCCGGTACTCCCCGTGAATGGGCATAAAGTATTTTGGTTTCATCAGACGAAGCATTAATTTCTGCTCTTCCTGTGCGCCGTGGCCGGAAGTGTGAATATTATTTAATGAGCCGTGGATAACTTTTGCGCCGGCTTTTAGAAGCTGATTGATAATTTTATTTACAGATAAATTATTTCCTGGAATAGGAGAACTTGAAAAAACAATTGTATCTCCCGGAATAATTTGAATCTGGCGGTGCGTTCCGTGGGCTATTCTGGAAAGAGCTGCCATTGGTTCGCCCTGGCTTCCTGTACAAAGTATCGCGGTTTCGTTGTCAGGCATCCGGTTCAGCTGGCCGGGCTCAATAAATGTATCTTTTGGGGCTTTAATATAGCCGAGCTCCTGGCCGATATTGATTGCGTTATCCATGCTTCGTCCGAACACAGCAATTTTTCTACCATGATGAACAGCGGCATTGACTGCCTGCTGCAGACGATAAATATTGGAAGCGAAGGTAGCGAATATAACCCGGCCTTCAGCTTTCTGGAATATATTATCAATACTTTTACTTACTGTTCTTTCGGACATACTAAATCCTGGTATTTCACTATTTGTGCTGTCGGATAAAAGACAAAGAACGCCTTCATCCCCGATTTGAGCCATTTTGGACAGATTCGCCGGCTGGCTTACCGGAGTGAAATCAAATTTAAAGTCCCCGGTATGAACGATATTGCCTTCGGGTGTTTTTACAACAACGCCGAGGGAGTCGGGGATACTGTGTGTTGTTTTGAAAAATGAGATGGAAAGATTAGCAAAGCTGATCACATCTTCTTCCTTAATAACGTGCAGCGTTGTCTTGCGAAGAAGGCCGTGCTCCTCCAGCTTTCTTTTCAGAAGGCCGAGTGCAAGCTGTCCACCGTAAACGGGGATGTTCATTTCGCGAAGGAAATAAGGAATGCCGCCAATGTGATCTTCGTGTCCATGCGTAATAAATAAGCCCTTTATTTTATGCTGATTTCTAACGAGGTACGTGTAATCCGGAATAACATAATCGATACCGAGAAGTTCATCTTCCGGAAACATAATGCCTGCGTCAATAACAATAATTTCGTCCTTATATTCAATTGCATACGTGTTTTTGCCGATTTCCCCAAGTCCTCCAAGGGCAAATACAGCTACCTGGTCGTTTTGTAGTTGTTTCATATGTTAGATGTTCTCCACTTTGAAGTCTTCTTTTTGTTTTTCAAAAGCGAGAAGAGCATCTGAAACAGGCTGGACGAATTCAATATTGTAAGGACGATCTTTTAATTTAATTCTAACATCCATTTCTGAATCTGCTTCTATATACATAGATTCTGTGTTCTCGCGGACTGCTATTTCTGTTGAATCCTTTTGATATAATACTTTGTAAATCATAGGTATAGTCTCTCCTTTGTATTGGGTGATTTCTATTAAACAGAACACATATGAAATTTCTTGCTGCTTTATATGACGAAAAGGAAGACATAAGGACCTGCTTCCTTAGATATCCGAAAAAAACATGAAGAAATAAGCATAGCTGTCCTATTGTAAATGAAGAAAAGGGCTTCAAATATTTATACGCAAAGCGGAACGGGCGGACAGTCCACTTTGATAAAACACTCGATTCTCAAATTGTAATCGATTTAAAGCTTTTTTTCAATAGACGAAGCTATCTCAAAGACAGGTGAAAACGGCTTGAAACAATTAAATCTCTCAAAAAAAAAAGAAAATCCCTTTCACTGCTCTCCCCCGGCGCAGTGTGAATAGCTGCGGGGCAGAAATGAAAGGGGTCTTGGTTAATTGGACTCTTCTTCAATTCTGTCATAAAACATGATGCCGTCAAGGTGGTCCAGCTCGTGCTGAAAGGCAATAGAGGGAAGACCTCTGAGCCGAAGGCGGATTTTTTCATTATCCATAGTATACGCTTCTATTGTAACACGGGAATAGCGGGGAACCTCTCCCTCTATTTCTCTGTCAACAGAAAGGCAGCCTTCTCCCCCTTCTAAATGATTGAGTTCCACAGAATGGCTGACAATTTTTGGATTAACTAAACCGTAGCTGTATAATTTATCTTTATCATCAGTAAGATGAAGGGCAAACATACGTTTATTAATTCCTAATTGAGGAGCGGCGATGCCTACTCCGGAACGCAGATCGTATTTCTCTGCAATGTCGTCATCCTGCGAGTTTTTGAGAAACTCAAGCATGTCTTCCAAGGTTTTTTTGTCTTCAGCTGACAAGGGCAGCTGAACAGGCTCTGAAATTTTGCGCAGAGCAGGGTGACCTTCACGGACTATGTCATTCATTGTTATCATTATTTGTGCCTCCTGCGTGAACTGTCCCCATTAAATGAAGAGGACCCGCTGATTTATCTATAGAATAGTATAGCAAAACAGACCCTATTACAAAAGAAAAATCATTTCCGGGCAGATCGTTCGAAAACAATAGTATATGGAGAGATACGTTAAGAAATGTGGAATACAGGGGGTTGTGCCTTTGATTTATTGATTTCCCTATTTTTTTCCTATATGATAAATAAATAGCAGAAATTTAAAGGATAGAAAGGAAAGATTATGCCCTTACATAAAAAAACAGCAGTTACGTACACGGCTTTAGGCGCAGCTTTATTACTAGGAGGCTGCGGAGGGAGCTCTGAAGAACAAATGCAGAACAGCCTGGAAGGGGCAGCGGAAGCAGAGGAAGAATTTGCAGAGCAGCAGCAGCCGATGATGGACCTTCACGAAGAGGAGCAGAGTTTGTTTGCCTCCATGCAGGAGCTTACAGTAGACGAGATGGATGAAATAGAATCGCAGTCTGAAGAAGCTGTCAACCTGGCTGATGAACGGGAAGGTCATCTTGAAACAGAAAAAGAGAGTATTGAGAATGCCTATGATGAATTTCAGCAGGGAATAGAAAACGGGGAAGATGCAGAGGCGGATCTAAGCTCTGAGCTTGCTGCCGCCCGTGAGTCCATGGAAGGACGCTACAATGCCTACCAGGAACTTCATGACGCGTACTCCGAAGGTATTGAGCGCGACAAGGGGTTGTATCAGGCGATGACTAACGAAGACCTTACAATCGACGACCTGCAGGAGCAGATTGACCAGGTGAATGAATCCTACACGATCGTTACCGAACAGCAGGAGCAGTTTAACACTTACACGGACCAGTATAATGAAGCGAAAGCATCCCTTTATGAAGCTGCTGACCTGGAGCAGGAATAAAAAATCAACCTGAATGGACGATGCATTCAGGTTTTTTCTATAGAATATCGGGGAATGAGAAAAGTTGAATATTGTTGCCTATCTGTATTAACACCTAAAAAAGAATATATCGCTCTTAATCGGAAAACCTGTTAGTGTCGGGGAAGGAAATGATATATAACAGTTTGTAAAAAGACGCATTGAGGATAATTGGAAATTGTGCTGAAAAGCCTATAGTTAAAAAGGATTGACTAACCTTTTTAATATAGTATATTCTATCAATATAGCGTTATTGTTATAATCCTTATTTCTTTTCTAGTGAGACAGTTTCCGCAAAATGATAAATGCAATAACAGGTTATCTTTTCTTCGAAGTAGGGTAGTAAGTTTAGAGTTAAAGCATCTAATAGATACAGGCTTCAATGACGGCCGCCTATTTGGAATGAAGAGGAAATTGTTTTAATAGAAAATAATCGAACAATTAGGAAGGTAGAGGTGACTGCAGTGGCTGAAAAAACACTGGCAAATATCGAAGATCAATTCGAAATGTTTCAAATCCTCAATGAAGAAGGCAAGATTGTAAACAAAGATGCTCTTCCGGATTTATCAGATGAAGAGCTTCAGGAATTAATGAGAAGAATGGTTTATACAAGAATATGGGATCAGCGTGCCATCTCTCTTAACAGACAGGGTAGACTGGGATTCTATGCGCCGGTAGCGGGGCAGGAAGCATCCATGCTTGGTTCACAGTTCAGTCTTGAAAAAGAAGACTGGATTCTGCCTGGATACCGGGACATTCCACAGATGGTATGGCACGGTATGTCTCTTCATCAGGCATTTCTTTTCTCCCGTGGACACTTTAAAGGCGGCCAAATGGCAGAAGGACTTAACCTTGTTATGCCTCAGATCATTATTGGAGCGCAGATTATCCAGACTGCCGGTGTAGCATTAGGCTTAAAGCGCAGAGGCAAAGATAACGTTGCAATTACTTATACCGGTGACGGCGGAGCCTCTCAAGGAGACTTCTACGAAGGTATGAACTTTGCAGGAGCATATAAAGCTCCGGCCATTTTCGTTGTACAAAATAACTACTTCGCTATTTCTGTTCCTGTAGAAGAGCAGTCTGCTGCTAAAACAATTGCCCAAAAAGCAGTTGCCGCAGGAATCAACGGTATTCAGGTAGATGGCATGGACGTTCTTGCTGTATATGCAGCAACGAAAGAAGCCCGCAAAAATGCATTGGAAGGCACTCCTACTCTTATCGAAACGCTTACGTACAGATACGGACCGCATACGATGGCTGGTGATGATCCTACAAGATACAGAACATCCGAGCTTGACAGCGAATGGGAAAAGAAAGATCCTATTGTACGCTTTCGTAAATACCTGGAAGGCAAAAAGCTCTGGTCGGAAGAAGACGAAAATAAAGTAGTCGAAAAAGCTAAAGAAGAAATCAAAGTAGCAATCAAAGAAACAGATGAAGTAGCTCCTCAAAAAGTAACAGACTTGATCGGCAATATGTTTGAAGAGCTTCCAGCGAACCTGCAGAAGCAGATGGATGAATATAAAGAGAAGGAGTCGAAGTAAGCTATGGCGCAAATGACGATGATTCAGGCTATTACCGATGCGATGCGTACGGAGCTGAAAAACGACGAAAATGTCTTAGTTTTCGGCGAAGATGTCGGTAAAAACGGTGGAGTATTTAGAGCAACAGAAGGACTTCAGGATGAATTCGGCGAAGAGCGTGTATTTGATACACCTCTTGCTGAATCCGGAATCGGCGGGCTTTCAATCGGCCTTGGACTTACCGGTTTTCGTCCAGTAATGGAAATCCAGTTTTTTGGATTTGTATTTGAAACAATGGATGCCGTAGTAGGACAGATGGCCAGAATGCGTTATCGTTCAGGCGGTCATTACAACATTCCAGTAACAATCCGCTCTCCTTTTGGAGGCGGCGTAAAAACACCTGAGCTTCATGCGGACAGCTTGGAAGGCCTAATGGCCCAATCACCAGGTGTACGTGTTGTAATTCCTTCCACTCCTTACGATGCGAAAGGACTTCTTATCTCTTCCATTCGTAATAATGACCCTGTCATATTTTTGGAGCACATGAAGCTGTATCGTTCTTTCCGTGAAGAAGTACCGGAAGAAGAGTACACGATTGACCTTGATAAAGCTGACATCAAGCGTGAAGGAAAAGATGTAACGATTATCGCTTACGGCGCAATGGTGCACACGTCCCTTAAGGCAGCAGAAGAGCTTGCCGAAGAAGGCATTGAGGCAGAAGTGATTGACCTTCGTACGATCAGCCCGATTGACATGGACACTATTCTTGAGTCTGTGAAGAAAACAAACCGCGCGGTCGTTGTACAGGAAGCACAAAAAATGGCCGGTATTGCAGCAAACGTAGTATCAGCTATTACAGACGAAGCAATTCTTCATCTGGAAGCACCTGTTCTCCGTGTAGCAGCTCCTGATACTGTATTCCCATTTGCCGCAGCAGAGGACGTATGGCTGCCAAATGAAACAGATGTTAAAGAGCGCGTAAAAACAGTTATTAACTTCTAAATAGAGCAATTTCAAGAAAGCAGGCTGAAAAAGAAATCAGAAACAAGGTTTCCTTTTTCAGTCTCTTTTATCCTTTATATAAAAAATGATAGGTAGCAGAAAGGGAGGCAATTATAGTGGCTTTCGAATTTAAATTACCAGATATTGGTGAAGGTATCCATGAAGGCGAAATCGTAAAATGGTTCGTCAAAGCAGGAGATACCGTCAAAGAAGACGATATACTCGTTGAAGTACAAAACGATAAAGCTGTAGTAGAAATTCCTTCTTCAGTGGACGGAACGGTTAAAGAAGTAAGAGTAGATGAAGGTGTGACAACTACTGTAGGTGAAGTCATTCTTGTAATAGACGATGGCAGTGAAGAAGCACCGGCAGAAGAAGCACCTAAAGAAGATAAAGGCAAATCAGGTGAAGAACAGAATGCAGAAAATCCTGCAGACGAGACAAAAAAACAGCCTGATGAACAGCCTTCCGAACAGCCGGCGGCTGAAAAAACAGAAGAAGACGACGATTCCAGAGTAATCGCGATGCCTTCTGTACGTAAGTTTGCCAGAGAAAAAGATGTTAACATCCGTAAAGTCAGCGGAAGCGGCAAAAACGGACGTGTACTAAAAGAAGATATTGAGTCCTACTTGAGCGGCGGACAGGAAACACAAGACACGGCATCAGAGTCTGCTGAAGCGAAAGAAGAAAGCAAGCCGGCTTCTAAAGCTCCTGTTTCCCAGAATACAACAGAACTTGAAGAGCGCGTACCAATGAAAGGCATTAGAAAAGCTATTGCCAAAGCAATGGTTAATTCTAAGCACACGGCTCCTCACGTAACGCACATGGATGAAATTGATGTAACCAATCTTGTAGCAAACCGCAAAAAGTTTAAGCCGATTGCAGCAGATAAAGGTACAAAGCTTACGTATCTGCCATATGTCGTTAAAGCACTAACTTCTGCTCTAAGAGCATATCCTTCATTAAATGCATCAATTGATGACGAAAACCAAGAAATTGTTTACAAAAACTATTATAATATAGGTATTGCTGCAGATACTGAGCAAGGACTGGTTGTTCCTGTAGTAAAAGATGCGGATCGTAAATCAATCTTCATGCTTGCTGACGAAATTAACGAACTGGCTGTAAAAGCCCGTGACGGCAAGTTGAGCTCTGATGAAATGAGAGGCGGCACCAGTACTATTTCCAACGTAGGATCTGCTCAGGGTCTCTGGTTTACTCCAGTTATTAACCACCCGGAAGTAGCTATTCTTGGTATTGGTCGTATCGAAGAAAAGGCCGTTGTACGTGACGGAGAAATCGTCGCTGCTCCAATGCTTGCTCTTTCATTAAGCTATGACCACAGATTAGTGGACGGCGTTACAGCTCAAAGCGCATTGAATCACGTGAAGCGTCTATTGAATGATCCAGAACTAATCATCATGGAGGGATAAGAATGGTAGTAGGAGATTTCGCAGAAGAAGTAGATACACTGATAGTAGGTTCAGGTCCAGGGGGCTATGTTGCAGCAATTCGTGCAGCACAGCTTGGACAAAAAGTAACAATTGTGGAGAAGGGTGAAATAGGCGGTGTCTGCCTTAACGTCGGATGCATTCCTTCCAAGGCATTGATTGAAGCCGGCCACCGTTTTCATGCTGCAGAACACGGCAGTGAAGATATGGGTATCGCTACAGAAAAAGCGACAGTAGACTTCTCTAAAGTCCAGGAATGGAAAGCCGGCGTAGTGAAAAAGCTCACAGGCGGCGTTGAAGGACTTCTAAAAGGCAATAAAGTCAACATCGTACAGGGAGAAGCATACTTTTCTGATAAAAATCAGGTTAAGGTTTCTTCTGATGAGTACAACTCGCAGACGTACAAATTCAAAAATTGCATTATTGCTACGGGTTCGAGACCAATTGAGATTCCAACCCTTAAGTATACGGATCGTGTAATTAATTCCACAGGTGCCCTTCAGCTTGAAGAAATTCCTAAAAAGCTGGTTGTCGTCGGTGGAGGATATATCGGTGTTGAGCTTGCTACAGCTTATGCAAACCTTGGCTCTGAAGTAACTATTCTTGAAGGCGAAAAACGTATCCTCGGCGGATTTGAAAAGCAGATGAGCCAATTGGTTGACCGTCGTCTGAAAAAGAATGGTGTTACTGTGGAAACAGAAGCATTTGCTCAATCTGTTGAAGAAAGCAAAGACAGCGTTAAACTTACAGCTGAAGTAAAAGGCGAAGAAAAAACGTTTGAAGCAGACTATGTACTTGTTTCTGTCGGCCGCAGACCAAATACAGAAGAATTAGGTCTGGAGCAGATCGGCGTAGATATTACAGATAGAGGACTTATTAAAATTGATAAGCAGGCCCGTACAAGTGTAGATAACATTTATGCTATCGGCGATATTGTAGATGGTCCTGCTCTTGCTCATAAAGCTTCCTACGAAGGTAAAGTAGCAGCAGAAGCTATCTCCGGCGAAGCTGCTGCTATTGACTACCTTGCTATTCCACTTGTGGCCTTTACAGAGCCTGAGCTGGCAAGCGTTGGTTATACTGAGGATGAAGCAAAAGAAGCTGGTTATGATGCAAAAGCATCCAAGTTCCCTTTCCAGGCGAACGGAAGAGCGCTTTCTCTTAATGATTCAGAAGGCTTTATGAAGCTTATTACCCGTAAAGATGATGGACTGGTAATTGGTGCACATATTGCGGGTCCTAATGCCTCTGATATGATTGCAGAACTTGGCCTTGCCATCGAAGCTGGAATGACAGCTGAAGATGTAGCAATGACTATCCATGCCCACCCAACCCTTGGGGAAATCACTATGGAAGCAGCAGAAGTTGCTATTGGACTGCCTGTACACATTAAATAAAACAGTTCCAGTTAAAGAACGTCCGCTGAACAGCGGGCGTTCTTTTTTTATGCCATAAAAAACCCCGGTTCCTCATAAAGGCACCGGGGTTAAAAGGGGTATTATTTTTTTCCTGCACTAAGATCTTCTTTTTCTTTTTTGATCTTTTCTCTTTCTTCGCGCAGACGTCTGCGTTCGGCCTGATTATTTAATTTATCAGCCTGCAGAATTTCATGTTCCGACTGGAGCGCTTTAAAGAGCGATAGCATCATTGCCAGCATTATGAATGTAAACGGCAGAGCCGCTATAATCATTGCCGTCTCGAGACCGCCTATACCGCCTGAAATTAAAAGCACGGCGGCAGCAGCGGAAATAATGATACCCCATGTAAATTTGACAGAGTTGGAAGGGTTGAGGCTTCCGTTCGTCGTCAACATACCAAGTACAAACGTACCGGAGTCTGCTGAGGTGATGAAGAAAGAAATAATAAGCAGAATGGCGAGAATAAGCGTTATTTCGCTCAATGGGAATTGATCCAGCAAGGAGAATAAGGCAATTTCATCACCCTGATCCACCATGAGGCTGTATAATCCTCCATTATTCTCTCCATCAAGAAAGATAGCTGTTGAACCGAATACAGAGAACCAAAGGCCGCTGAAAATAGTCGGTACAGCAAGAACGCCAATGAGAAACTCACGAATGGTACGACCTCGGGACACCCGGGCAATAAATGTACCAACAAAGGCAGACCATGCAATCCACCAAGCCCAATAGAAAATGGTCCAGCTTTCCAGCCATTCGCGGTCACCGCTGAATGTATTCGTACTGAAACTCATGCTTGGAAGGTTTTGAATGTAGCTTCCAATCGTAGTCGTAAAGGAATCCATAATATATACGGTAGGCCCTAAGATTAATACGAACAGCATAAGCAGGATAGCAAGCACGACGTTTGTCATACTTAAAATTCGAATTCCCTTATTCAAACCAGTCATGGCTGAAGTAAGAAACAGCACGGTGATAACGATAATAACAATAACCTGGGTGGTAGTAGTATTTGTAATGAAATCAAATGTGTACCCCAGACCTCCGGTAACCTGCACGGCACCAAAACCAAGTGAAGTAGCGATACCGAATATTGTCGCAAATACAGCAATTACATCAATCGTCGTCCCAATTGGACCATTTACTTTGTCTCCAATTAATGGACGGAAGGTGGCACTAATAACGCCGGGTGCATCTTTTCTAAACTTAAAGTAGGCCAGTGTGAGAGCAACGATAGCGTATATGGCCCACGGATGAAGTCCCCAGTGGAAGAAGGAATACTGAAGGGCAGCGGCAGCTGCTGCGGTACTTTCTGCTTCCTGGTCAGGAGGACCATAATAATGATACAGTGGTTCGGCTACTCCCCAGAATACAAGGCCGATACCCATACCGGCTGTAAATAAAAAAGCAAACCAGGTAAAATAACTATACTCAGGCCGCTCATCCGGTTTTCCTAATCTAATTTTTCCATACGGGCTGACAATAAGAAATAAGGCAAACAGCAGAAAGATTGTTGCTGCGATTAAGTAAAACCAGCCAAATCGTTCTGAAATATTCGCCTGGATTCCAGTTGTAATGGTATTCACATTTTCAGGAGCAATTACACCCCATAATATGAAAGCAAGTGCAATTGCCAGAGAAATAAAGAACACGGGTGTTAATTTTTTCATAACGGAAGTCAACCACCTTTCTTCATTTTTAGTGTTTCAGCTCGTAATATTATTCCGATTTATGCAAGTATCATGCAAAATCCCTTTAAAGCCACAAAGATTATTATAACATGGCACGGGTATGTTGCAAGCTTAGGACTATGCAGATATGTTCCCGAAAATGTTCAATGCGGAAAATCGAAAAACGAACCTACTACGTACTATCTATATATTTAACAATTTATTCCTAAATGATATAAATAAGCCAGCGGGTTTGATATGATGTAGGTATTCTACAGGCTGGAGGCATACATATTGAAAAAGTTCATGATGATTAGTTTTACGGTGCTTGTTATAGCCGGTTGTTCCAATGGCGATCAAGGAAGTTCTGAAGCAGAAGAGACAGAAGAAGAATCAGAAGCCGCAGTACAGGAAGAAGAGGCTGCAGCGCAGGAAGAGGATTCAGAACAGGAAGAAGCGGAAGATACAACGGTGTATCATGTTAATGAAGCAGATGCTTCGCTTCAGGCGGATGCAGAAACGGAAACCCCCGCTGTTCTCGTAACGATTGATGACGCGCCGGATACATACGGGGTGGAAATGGCTGAAAAGCTGAAAGAACGGGACGTGCCGGCCATCTTTTTTGTGAACGGCCATTTTATTGATGATGAAGAAGGAAAAGAAGATTTGCAGGCAATATATGATATGGGATTTGACATCGGCAATCACACAATGTCCCATCCGGACCTGACCTCTATTTCGGAAGAGGAACAAAGAGCGGAAATTGTAGAGTTAAACGATAAGATAGAAGATATAACTGGAGAGAAGCCGCAGTTTTTCCGTGCCCCGTTTGGCATGAATACAGAGTATTCACAAGCGCTGATGGAAGAAGAGGATATGATCTGGATGAACTGGACATATGGATACGACTGGGAGCCTGAATACCAGAATGCGGAAGCTCTTGCAGACATTATGGTTAATACAGAATTAGTAAGAGATGGGGCTAATTTGTTAATGCATGATAGAGAATGGACTAATGAAGCCATTCCGGAAATTATCGACGGTTTTGAAGAAAATGGCTATGATTTTATTGATCCTGCCACTATTGAGTCAAATTAAATAGCATTCAAGCTGCCCATTTTCCGGGGCAGCTTTTTTAATAAAATAAATAAGTTATACTATTTAGTGTTGACAAAGTAAATGTGACATACTAATATGGAGATACAGTAAATTAAACGCTTACAAAAAAAGGAGAGATAAGTATGGGAACGATTGTATGCCAGGTATGTAATGAAACAATTGAGCACTTTGAAGGTGAAAAGGTTGCGACGCTGTACTCATCTTGTTCTTCATGCGGATCTCAGAAGAAAAATCACGGCGAACGGTAAATATAATCAATTAAACCGGAGGTAACTTACTCCGGTTTTTTTATGTTGCCTTTTATAACCGCAGAAAAGCTGTGCATACTAATGCCTGCAATGATAATAAAAATCCCTATCCATGCGTAAACGTTCGGCATTGGACTGGCCAGAAGCAGCCATTCCCCAAACACAACAAACAAAATCTGCAGGGACTGGGTAGCTTCTACGGAAGCGAGTGCCGTTTTGTTTTTTCTGGCCGCATTTGTTGCGATAAAAAATAATGTAGTCGCAATAACGCCGGAGCAGACAGCTACAATAAACGTTTGAGCCGTTTGGCTGGGAGAAGGCGGACCGGTGAGCACCCATTCGGTTCCCGCCAGTATAAGCCAGACCGGCATTGTACATATAAGCATTCCTAAAATACGCTGGAACGTATCGAGCCTGCCATCACAAAGGTCCATCATCTTCCTGTTTCCAAGAGGATAAGCAAAAGCCGCTGCCAGAACAGGCAGCAGAATGAACAATACATCCCGATAAGCTATGTAGGAAAAAGACTGTGCTTGAATAAGTGCAATGCCGGATAAAATAAAAAGAGAAATCCATAAAGAGCGTACCGGCCATTTGTCCTGCAGCTTTGCTTGACGACCGGAAGCAGAAAGAAAGGGCGCTATCAGCACGCCGGCTACGATCGTAATCTGCCACGCTCCTGCTACAAGCCAGCCGGGCCCAAAAGCGGCTGCATAGGTAAGAGGGGCATAGAACAAAACAAAGCCGACGAAGCTCCATCCTATCCAGGGAATCGGCCTGGCAGCTATTTCAATGAATACTTGTTTCAATCCCCTGCGCAGAAGTACAATAAGAAGAAGAAAGGGAATCATAAATAAAAAGCGCAGGGACGCACTCCATACCCAGCTTCCTCCTTCGAGCTCCATGGAGCGGTTTAATATGAACGTAACAGCAAAAAATAAAGAAGCTAATAGTCCCAGCCCCATCTCGCGCATCATATCACCTCGTTCTGAAAGTTCATTATAATATATCATAAGTTAATTATAATTATAAGAGGGGGCTGAAATAATGAAAGAAGATCCGCTTAAGCTTTCCAAAAAGTTAGGTATAGTACTAAAAAAGCAGCGCAAGGAGCGGGGAATTGGGCTCCAGGAACTCGCAGATATGTCTTCCGTGAGCAGGCTTACGTTGATTAATATTGAGAAAGGGGAGGCCAACCCATCGCTGTCCATTATGTGGAAGCTGGCGAACAGTCTGCAGATTCCGATATCTTCACTGCTGGAGGAAGAAAAAAGCATTACGATATCAAGAAGCGGAAAAGGATACCAGATGCTCAGTGCCAATGAAGCTTGTACACTTGAAACCGTCTTTCACACTTCACATAGTGGAAAGATAGAAATGCACCGGGCTTTTTTGAAACCGGGGGGCAGCTATTTCTCTGAAAGCCATCAACCGGGCGTTACAGAATATGTAACCGTAATGAAGGGGTCTGCTGCAATAATGATAGGAGAGGAAATGGTTGAGCTGAAGCAGTGGGACAGTGTAAGCTTCACCGCAGACGTAGAGCATGGGTATGTAAACCGGGATCAGCAGGAGGAAACCGTTCTGCATTTTGTAATGACGTATGCAGGCAGTACTACATAAAAAAAAGAAGCACATTACTGTGCTTCTAACGAATCGGACGTGTTTCTTTTATAACGCGGATCTTTTCAAGGGTAGCGTCTTCCGGTCCTTGAACAGGGAGTCCTGCGGCTTCATTTTCTTTAATGTAAACAATATTTGTTTCTGTAATAACTTCTCCCGGAAGGAGAACGGGAATACCGGGAGGATAAATCATGACAAATTCAGCAATAATCCGGCCGGCGCTTTCGGCAAACGGAATGGCTTCCGTCGGCGCATAAAAAGCATCGCGCGGAGGGATCGCAAGAACCGGAATATCCGGCAGATGGATAGACACCTGATTTTCCGGCTTTTTCGCTCCAAGAAAAGTTTCCGAGAGGTGTCGGAGAGCTCTCAATAGAAAATCAAGATCATCCTGGTCATCCCCAAAAGAGATAATGCAGAGAATATTGTATAAGTCGGAAAGTTCAATTTCAATATTATACTGAGCGCGAAGCCATTTTTCTACTTCATAGCCGGTCACTCCAAGATTAGTAACGGAAATTAATATCTTGGTCGGATCGAAGGAGAAAGCCGCGTTTCCGTCAAGCATCTCCCGGCCGGGGCAGTAAAGTCCCGGAATGGCGTTAACTTTCTCCCTCACCGAGCCGGCAAGAGCAATCGTTTGTTCAAGCAGACGCTCACCTTGAGTCGCAAGGTATTTTCTTGCGGTATCAAGAGATGCGAGGAGAAGATAGGAAGTGGAGGTAGTAGTGAGCATGCTCATTACAGCCTGCACATGATGCGGATCTACAAGCCCTTTCTTAACGTTTAAAACAGAACTCTGCGTCATGGACCCGCCCAGTTTGTGAACACTGGTGGCAGCCAGATCAGCTCCGGCCTGCATAGCAGAAAGTGGGAGGTCCGGATGAAAATGAATGTGTACTCCATGCGCTTCATCCACTAAAACCGGGATTCCGGCCTGATGAGCTGTATCAACGATCCGCTTTAAATCAGCGGACACACCAAAATAAGTAGGATTGATGACTAACAGTGCTTTCGCATCGGGATGGGCGTTTACAGCCGTTTCTACAGAAGCGGCGGTAACGCCGTGCGAGATCCCGAGTTTCTTATCAAGTTCCGGATAAATAAATACCGGTACAGCCCCGGCGAAAATAATCGCTGACATGATCGATTTATGCACGTTGCGTGGTACGAGAATTTTATCGCCGGGAGCGCAGACAGATAATATCATTGTCATAATGGCTCCGCTCGTTCCCTGAACGGAAAAAAAGGTATAATCAGCAGAGAAAGCAGAGGCTGCAAGTTCCTGCGCTTCATGAATAATGCCATGTGGATGATGGAGGTCATCAAGCGGCTCAATGTTTATTAAATCTATAGATAAAGCATTTTGGCCGATAAAGTCCCGGAACTCCGGATTCATTCCTTTTCCTTTCTTATGCCCGGGAATATGAAAAGGTTTTGGTTCGTCAGCAGCATGCTTTAATAATGCATGAAATAAAGGCGTTTCCCATTGGTTGAGCATATGACGGCTCCTTCTATTAAAAATTCAAAACAAGAAAAAGTATACCAAACATACAGGCTTGTGCAAACAAATTCTATTTACCGGAGGTAGAGATAATGGAATGGACAACTCGTGTTACATCTATGCTGGGCATTGAATACCCTATTATTCAGGGGGGGCTTGCCTATTTAGCCTATTCCGATCTGGCGGCTGCTGTATCAAATGCCGGCGGACTCGGACAGATTACAGCTATGTCGTTAAATAATGAGAAAGAGCTGGTAGAAGAAATCCGGAAAGTCCGTTTGAAAACGGACCGCCCTTTTGGTGTGAATTTTGCTATCGGTCAACACGGCCGTCCTTTTGAGCATATGGTACAGGCAGCTATCGAGGAAGAGGTTCCTGTCATATCGATGACAGGGGGAAACCCAAAACCTATTTTGGATATGCTGAAGCATACAACCATCAAAAAGCTGGTTCTCGTAGCAGCTAAACGCCAGGCAGTGAAAGCAGAAGAACTTGGGGCAGACGCCGTGATGGTTGTAGGCCAGGAGGGCGGTGGACATCTTGGGCGGAATGATACAGGCACAATAGTGCTTATCCCTCAGGTCGTTGACGCGGTTTCTATTCCAGTTATTGCATCCGGAGGTATCGGAGACGGAAGAGGAATGATGGCTGCTCTGTCGCTGGGAGCTGAAGGCATTGAAATGGGTACAAGATTTATCGCTACTAAAGAATGTGTGCACGCTCATCAAACGTATAAACAAGCATTGATAGAAGCAGGTGATGGTGATACGGTAGTAATTAAAAGAACGCTCGGTACTCCTGCGAGAGCTCTCAAAAATACATGGACAGAACAAATATTAGAAGCAGAAAAAGAAACCCCGGCCTATGAACAAATCAAGCACCTGATCAGCGGGGAAGCAAATAAAGCCTATATATACGAAGGAAAAAAAGATAATGGGTTTGGATGGGCCGGCCAGGTTGCCGCTTCTATAGACGACTGTCCCCACGTGGAAACGCTGATTAATTCATTAATCAGTCAGGCAGAACAAATTCGGAATAAGTGGAAAGGAGAATAATATGGAAGAATCAGTAAATATTCCTATTTCAATGGATTGGTCCACAGAAGAAGTAGTGGATGTAGTGGAATTCTTTACAATTATTGAAAAAGCCTATGATAAAGGAGTAAAAAAAGAAGTGCTTCTGGATCATTATAATCGGTTTAAAAAGGTCGTTCCCTCTAAATCAGAAGAAAAGACCTTGTGCAGTGAATTTGAAGGAAAAACGAAAGTATCGTGCTGGCATACTGTACAGGCAGCCAGAAAAGCAGAAAGCGCAGCACTTATTAAAATGAGCTGATAAAAACCCTTCCGGTGTCGATACCGGAAGGGTTTTGTGTAAACTATTGATATTGTTTCTGCTTTTCGAAGGAAAGCTGGTAAAAGGGAATCAACTGCTTCATAACAGAAAGTGCTTCGTTGAAGAAGGCATCGCCGTCCTCGAGGATAGCATCACCTGCCTGATAATGACGGCCGATCAAGAACTCCCCTTTTTTTACATCGCGAAAACGATGCAGCATTTTCGACAGTTCTTCGTCGGACAAGGACTCAAGCGTGAAAGCCTCTTTTTTCATATGATCAGGAGAAAGAACAAAGTCCTGAGGAAGGTTATCAAACAACTCCCGCTGTTCCAGGAAGCGGTCTGCAGCCTTTGCTTTATCAGGCATTTCATAAATAAAAGCAAGCCATACGAAAACATGGTCGTCAAACATACCTACTTGAAAATGAGGATGTTTTTTGTAACCTCTTTTATTATCTGCAATGCCCAGCCAAGTATCGTTGGGTGGATTGACTTTGCGGCGGGCGTGTTTTGCAATATGCAGAAACATTTCTTTATTCAGCTCCATCGTCAGCTCTTCAGAAAGAGCAGTGCCAAGCTGCTGGAATTTAGGCTGAATCCGCTGTTGAATAGCTTCCATCCGGCCTTCGAGTCCTTCAATAGAAAAAGTATTAAAATCGTGTTGTGAGAATCCTGTAAAATCCATGCATACGTCCCCCTTTTTTTCCAATAAATCCATCATATCCGTTATTAAATAAAGTCGCAAATATTAACAGGAGATTTTTTGTTGCTTTTCATTAATCATGTGATATACTATCAGAAACAAAATATCTGAAAATTTTGTTATATGTGCCGATGCAGCCAGGTCCAGAGAATATCCATTTTAAAAAGGGGTGTGGAGACGATGGAACAAGTCATAGAAACGCTGAAAAGAAGAGATGCGGAAGAAAGGATTCCAGTATTGAAGCTTGAAATAGACTATGAACTCGTGACGCTGCATGATGCATTAATACAAAATTGTCTGGATGAAATCGCAAATTGTAAAGCCAGGCTGGAAAATCTTCGTCAAGAGCTTATACGGCTTGAAGTGTAATACAGATATATAACCAATACGTTCAAACAGCACACTGAACAAACCTTTACGTAATTAAACTATTCAATAAATCAGAGTCCGCCTTAGGCGGGCTTTTCTTTTTTTGTGTACTGGAATGACAAGCGACATTTTTCGAGAAATAAGATAAGATGTAGAAACAGACACAATAGTAGGAGTGGTCAAGGTGAGTGTAAACTATTCAGAATTATTACATATAGTGAAAGAATGGGTGGAAGAAGCAGGAGAAACGATCAGGGTCTCCATGGATAAGCCTTTAAATATAGAAACAAAATCCAATGTAAATGATTTAGTAACTGAAATGGATTATCAAACAGAAGCATTTTTTAAAGAAAAAATAGCGACTCATTATCCGGACCATGAAATGCTGGGTGAAGAGGGAACTGGAGAATCACTTCATTCCACCAAAGGAGTGCTGTGGATTATTGATCCTATCGACGGTACGACAAACTTCGTCCACCAGCAGTATAATTTCGCCATATCGATAGGCATTTTCGAAGATGGTATCGGACAGCTCGGACTCGTCTACGATGTAATGAAGCGCGAGTGGTTTACAGCTCTTAAAGGAGAAGGCGCTTTTCAAAATGAAAAAAAATTAGAAAAGAGAAAGCCGGTAACGCTTAATAAAGCAATTATCGGGCTGAACAGCCGCTGGCTTGTATGGGAGCACAAAAATGGCGGCGGGCTGCTTCATGAACTGGTTGACAAATCGAGGAGTGCCCGCTCGTATGGATCTGCTGCTCTGGAGTTATGCTACGTAGCCTGCGGCCGGCTTGATACGTATATTAATCTCCGCCTATCTCCATGGGATTATGCAGGAAGTTTAATTATATTAGAAGAAGTAGGGGCTTCAGCAACTACATTTTCCAATGAAAAACCTTCTTTACTGGAGCAGGGATCCTTTATTGCCAGTGCCCCTGACCTGCATGAAGAACTGCTTGCCTACATGCCGAAAATGAAATAAAAAAAGCCTTTGACAACGTTTTCATATGCGTTTATAATCAAATTAAGTTAATGAAGAGCTACTAAGAGAAGATGAAACCAGTAGATATTTTTCACGCCGATAGTATCGTGATTAATTTTCCACTGGTCTTTTTTGCGTAGCTTGAGCTTTGAACTAACAGGTATATTTTTAGATTTCTGAATATTTATAATTTTTAATAATATAAAGGAGGAATAATTATGTCGCCATTCATTGGGGAATTGCTGGGCACGATGTTACTTATCATTTTTGGTGGTGGGGTTGTAGCAGGTGTCGTGTTGAAGAAATCGAAAGCGGAAGGATCGGGATGGATCGTTATTACTATTGCCTGGGGTCTTGGTGTAGCAATGGCTATTTACGCAGTCGGTCAGATAAGTGGTGCGCACATTAACCCAGCTGTAACAGTTGGTCTGGCAATGACAGGAGAGTTTCCTTGGGCAGACGTACCGGGCTACATTGCAGCCCAGGTCATTGGAGCTTTTGTCGGTGGTACACTTGTATGGCTGCACTATTACCCTCACTTCAAAGAAACAGAAGACCAGGGCGCAAAACTTGCCGTGTTTTCAACAGACCCGGCCATTAACTACCGGCCGTCCAACTTCTTTGGGGAAGCGCTGGGAACATTTATGCTGGTTTTTGGAATCTTGGCCATTGGAGCCAATCAGTTCACGGAAGGCCTGAATCCTCTCATTATCGGAACGTTGATTATTGTTATCGGTTTATCTCTCGGGGGTACTACCGGCTATGCTATTAACCCGGCTCGTGATTTTGGACCGCGGCTTGTACACTTTTTCATGCCGATTGCCGGAAAAGGAAAATCCAATTGGGGCTATGCCTGGATACCAATAGTTGGACCGCTTCTTGGAGGTTCACTCGGAGCGCTGAGCTATAATTCCTGGTTTAATGGGGTAACGACTCCTATGTATTTTGTTGTACTTGCACTGTTTGTAGCCGTCCAGGCTACCACCATCGTGATGGAACGGAGATCAACTAAACAGGATAGGCCGGGACGCAATATTGTCCATGAAAAAGCAACACCGAAAATGTAACCAGCCAGGCTCTCTGCTTAATTAAAGCAGAGGGCTTTTTTTTTTTTGCTCATTTTCGTGAACAAAACGTTTTTAATTTCCTTTTCATTTCAAAATGTTTTTAAGGTTACTCTTGAAAGAGTTGTCTGATAAGTTTAGCAGACAAAATATTTTGATATTATATGCAAGCGCATACAAATAACAAAAAATACGTAAAGAGAGTGCTGGAGGAGGAACCTGTTATGACTAGTCTTATCGGATTTATAACTATTATTACTATTGTTACACTGCTTATTACTAAAAAAATATCCCCTATCGTCGCACTGATATTAATTCCTGTTATTAGTGCGCTGCTGCTGGGAACAGGAGCAGCTGAGCTGACAGGCTATTTTGAAGAGGGCATCGATGCTGTTATATCTGTTGTCATCATGTTTATATTCGCTATTTTGTTTTTTGGTATTATGCAGGATGCCGGTTTATTTGACCCGATAATTAAAAAACTTGTGTCTCTAACGCGGGGGAACGTTATTATTGTAGCAATGGTAACAATCGCAATTGCTATTATTGCCGGCCTTGACGGATCGGGAGCATCGACGTTTCTTATTACAATTCCGGCTCTTCTGCCATTATATAAACGTCTGCATATGAGCCCCTATTTGTTAATGCTCCTTGTTGTTTTAAGCATCGGGGTTATGAACCTGCTTCCATGGGCTGGACCGATTGGAAGAGCGGCTTCTGTACTGGATATGGATCCTGTTGAACTATGGAGACCTTTGATTCCTTTACAGCTTATTGAAATTGTATTGTTATTTATCATTGGAGCATTGTTTGGATGGAGAGAAAAGATACGTATCGAAAAACGGTTTGGTAAAGAGGCGTATCGTGAATCGGCCGCATCGGTAGATACTTCTTCCGATGAGATGACAGTGTATGATGAAGAACGCGAAAAGTTGAGAAGACCAAAGCTGCTGTGGATTAATATTTTATTAACCGTTGGAGTAGTGGGAATGCTGATGAGCGGATTTCTGCCTTCCGGGTTTGTCTTTATGATTGGTCTTGCTATTGCTCTGCCGCTGAATTATCCAAAAGTAGATGACCAAATGAATCGTATTAAAGCGCACGCACCTAATGCTTTAATGATGGCGGGAATTATTTTAGCAGCCGGTTCATTTTTAGGGATTTTGGAAGGCACCGGAATGCTTGATGAAATGGCAGGAGACATCGTTAACCTGCTGCCGGCTTTCTTTATTCCATATCTGCATATTGTTATTGGAATATTTGGAGTGCCGTTTGATTTAGTATTGAGTACAGATGCATACTATTTCGCTTTAGTTCCTATTGTAGAACAAATTGTGTCACAGGCCGGAGTGGCTTCCACTACGATTATATACACACTTGTGATCGGAAATATTATCGGAACTATGGTAAGTCCATTTGCGCCTGCTTTATGGCTTGGACTTGGTCTTGCTGGTATAGAGATGGGCAAGCACCTCCGCTATTCATTTTTCTGGGTGTGGGGCTTCAGCATCATTCTTCTCGGCGTAGCATGGATGATTGGAATAATAGGCGTATAGAATAAAGCACCTGCCGGGTATTAATCCGGCAGGTGCTCTTAATTTTTCCGGGTTTTAATCTGATACAGGCGCTGGGGTCTTCCCGGGTCCCCGTAGCTTGAAAACACCTCTGCATAGCTTGTGCTGGCCAAGTACTCCAGGTAGCGGCGGGCGGTGGGCCGGCTTACTCCTGCCAGCCCGGCTGCTTTGGCTGCGGAGACGCCCTCCGTTTCTACTTTAAGAGAATTTTTAATATGCTCGAGTGTAGTAGGATCGATGCCTTTAGGGAGAGCTTCATTTATTGGAGAGGCCGTTTTTTTCTTTTGGTGAATAAGACGGTCAATGTCATCCTGCTCCAGTTCGCCCTGCTGTTGAAGCAGGGCGTGATGGCTGGCATATTGACTCAGCGTTTCCTGAAAGCGAAGAAAATCGATCGGTTTTAAAATATAATCATAAATACCGGAGCGAATCGCTTCCTGTATCGTTTCTGTCTCGCGGGCTGCTGTGATCATAATAATATCAAGCTGTCCGTATGATTCCCGTATCTCTCTCAACAGAGACAAGCCGTCCGCATCAGGAATATACACATCGAGAAGAACTAAGTCAGGAAGCTTTGAACAGGACTTTAAGAAATGCATCGTTTCCTGAGCTGATTTGGTTTTATTGATGACTTGATAAGAGGAAGCGTTATGTACCGCATCTTCTATAATACCCGCAACTCTGAAGTCATCTTCTACAATCAATACATTTAACATGGCAAACCGGTTCCTCCTTTTATTTTGGAATGACTGCAACAAAGCAGGCTCCGCCGTGCTCTCCTTCTTCGACATAAATTGTGCCGCCTGCTTCCTGCACTTGAACATAGCAAAGATGGAGACCGATACCGCGGTTTTTTCCTTCTTTAGTCGTAACACCTTTTTGAAAAATAGTAGCAGAAACGTCTTTAGAAATACCCGGGCCGTTGTCTTCCACTTCGATAATAATGTTGTCTCCGGCATCATGAAAATGGATCCATATCTCCGGATCAGACTTTCCAGTCAATGCATCGAACGCGTTTTCTATTAGATTGCCCATAACGGTTAACAGTGTTTGACGCTGCTTTTCAGATAAAGGACAGGTTAAACTGCTGTTTTCATCAATATGCATAGCTGTTTTTAATTCAGATGCCTGATTATATTTCCCCATTAAAAGCCCGGCTAGTGCTGGATCGGAGACATTTTTTATAAAAAACTGAAGCCGGCTCTGCTGTATATTGGTTTCTTCCTGAATATAGTGAACGGCTTCTTCTTTTTTTCCGAGCTGCAGCATTCCTGAAATAGTAAATAATTTATTAAAAAACTCATGTGCCTGCGCCCGCAGCGTATCTGCATACTGCACCGTTCGGGATAGTTCCTCCGCCATAATATCAAGCTCGGACTTGTGGTGAAAAGAAGCAACAACTCCGACAGGTTCCTGTCCTCGTTTAATAGGGATCAGGCTTAGTATCAACGTTGTATTTTCAAACGGTATTTCCTGTTTGAATAAACTTTCTCCAGAACGATAAACAGTTTCTGCCATAGAGACGGGCACCAGGCCGACAAGGTAATTTTCTTTTTGTGCCTCTGGAAGGTATCGGAGGGAGTCAGCAATGGTCGAGGCGGCTTTATTTATTAAAGTTGGCTGCAGATAATGATCAAACGCAATGATGCCTTCGTATGTGGTCTGCAGTATCATTTCTTTCTGCAGGTAAAGCTGGGAAATTTCCGCAGGTTCCAGGCCAAACAGCTCTTTCTTAATATGATAAGCAATAAACACGGCTCCAAGAATACTGACCGTCAGCAGAAAACCGAGCAGAATCATAATTTCCAAACGAAATGCATTTATCGTATCATTTACTTCATTTACAAGAAAGCCGACAGATACGACACCAATAATGGCTCCTGCTTCGTCGTAAACCGGGGTTTTCCCGCGGATGGAGGGGCCGAGTGACCCTTCTTCCCGGCTTATATAGCTGTCCCCTTTAAGCAGAGCGCGCTCGTTGTCCGCGCCGATCATCTGCTCTCCTATGCGGGCCGGATCCGGATGGGAGTATCGTATTTCATCGGTGTTACCCACCACAATAAATTCAGCGTCTGTCTGCTCCCGCATCGGATCGACAATCGGCTGAATAACCGTTTCTGGATCTTCGCTGTTAAATGCCTCCTGTATTTCAGGAATATTGGCTACAGTAATCGCTAGATTTAAAGCGTTATCTCCAACTCTTTCTTCAAGAGAATCGGAAAGCACGACAAATACAAATACAGCTGCTGTACTGATGCTGATAATTAAAAGCACACTCATTAATAAAATCATTTTGTGCAGAAGCTTTAAAGGAGGCCGCTTGCTTTGGGAGGGCATATGTATCCATCCTATCCTGGGTTACTCTTTCTATTATATAGTTTCCACCAGGCAAAACTAAAGGAGTAAAATAAACAGAATCCGTAACAGAGAATCAGCTGTTGTCCTGTCGGTGCATGCCGCAAGAAAAAGAAACGTTCAGCAACCAGATGCGACCTGCTATACTATATTTAAAATGAATTGATGGAGGAAACCATGAAGATAGGAATAATTGGACTGGGCAGTATTGCGTTAAAAGCGTACCTGCCTAGCATTTCTCAAATGAAACAGATAGATATTCACTTATGTACGAGAAACAAACAGGTTCTTCGGGAAGCGATGGATCGTTTTCATATCAGCAATGGCCATACTTCTATAGAAAAACTGGTAGAACAGAAAATAGAAGCAGCTTTTGTACATTCCTCTACCGATTCTCATGAACATATCATCGATTTCCTGCTGGACCACGGCATTCATGTCTATGTGGACAAGCCGTTAACAAATAACGCTGAAGCAACCAACCGATTGATCGATAAAGCAAACAGCAAAGGGTTATTGCTGATGGTCGGTTTTAACAGGCGGTATGCAAAGGTTTATCAAAACCTTAAAGAAGTGAAAGATCCGACGATGATCCTTATGCAGAAAAATCGTGCGCACCAACTGGATACTATAAGGGAATTTGTACTGGATGACTTTATCCATGTAATTGATACAGTTCTTTTTTTATTCCCGCATGAAATTGAGCAGATTCATGTTTCCGGTAAAGTGAAAGATGGCTGCCTTCATCACGCCACGCTTCAGATAGAGGGCGGAGGCAGTACAGCGATTGCAGTAATGAACAGAGTAAATGGAGCGGCTGAAGAGCGCGCGGAAGCTGCCGGTCCTGCTGAGAAAAGAGTGGCGGAGAATGTACGGGAGCTTTTCGTTTTAAAAGGTAAAAAAATAGAAAAGCAGGAAGAGGATGATTGGGAACCGACATTAACAAAGAGGGGGTTTACCCCTATGATTGAAGACTTCCTGTCAGCTGTGCGGCAGAAAACACTCCCGGCAGAAAACACAAATAACCAGGTTCGGCGTGTGCATGAACTGGCTGAAGAAGTTATTATGAATTTAGAAAATAAGTCGTAAATGATAAGACAAGCAGCCGGGAAGGCGCTTGTCTTTTTTCTATTCTTCCAGCTGATACATAAAAGCGATGGCACCGGGCCCGGTATGCGTGCTGATAACCGGCGTGGTGTCGTCAATAGAAATCATGACTCCTGGGGCCTTTTTATTAATAGCCTGAGCCGTTTTTTCAGCAAGTTCTTTTCCGTCCGCATGAGCAAATCCGGCTTTCTTGACGGAACGTCCTTCTATATCGGAAGCAAACTGCTCAGTGAGAAATCGTATCACCTGGTTGGAATTTCTTACTTTTGTTACTGGAGCGTAGACCCCGTCTTCAAGAACGGCAATTGGTTTTATTTTAAGCAGTGTACCTATTAAACCGCGGCCTTTTCCAATCCGTCCGCCTTTAATTAAATTCTCTAAAGTGTGTACGACCACGAATAATCGGGTGTTTTTTCGAACTTGTTCCAACTTCCGGATGATCTCATCCATCGGCATGTCCCGGTCTGCCATCTCACAGGCTTCTTCTACTTGAAAAGATAACGCTTTCGAAATGAATTTGGAATCTACAATAGTAACTTCCGCCTCTGTCATTTCAGAAGCAGTGTGTGCGGCATTGATCGTACCGCTGAGGCCGCTGGAGGCGTGGATAGATAAGATTTGATACCCCTCTTTGTGAAGTTTGTCGTATACTTCGGCAAACGCTCCCGGAGAAGGCTGGGACGTTTTCGGCAGTTCAGAAGATGCTTTCATTTTTGTAATAAATTCTGTTGGAGTAATGTCTACTCTGTCGAGGAAAGTTTCTTCGCCAATAGAAATCGATAGGGGAACTACTGTTACTCCGTAGGCTTTAATATCTTCTTCTCTCATATCAACAGTTGAATCAGTGACAATTTTTATTTTTTTCATTAATGGACGCCTGCTTTCCTATCATTTGATTAAAATCATGAAAGATCCTATCTTATCAATGTATACAAAGTGAATTAAACGTATCAAACAGGCAGAGAGAAGTCAATGTCAGAACTTTCAAGAATCAATCATATATTGACATTGATAATCATTATCAATTATAGTGTGAGTAGATTATTTAAAGAGGAGAGGGAAACGATGGCTTCTATTCTGCTCGTTTTTGCCAGCTTATCCGGAAATACGGAAGAAATAGCTGATATCATTCAAGCGCAGCTTACGCCCGCTGCGGACGTTACAAGAAAACATATCGATATGGACGACATAAAAGCGGTGGAACTGGAAAATTACGATGGAGTAATATTTGGAACCTATACATGGGGAGATGGAGATCTGCCGTATGAACTGGAAGATTTTTATGACGACATGGATAATATAACCCTGCAGGCAATACCGGCAGCCTGCTTTGGCTCCTGCGATTCCTCCTATCCGGAATACGGGGCAGCTGTAGATACAATCAGCGGAAAGCTTCAGGAAAAAGGAGCACTCCTTGTAGAACCTAACTTAAAAATTGAACTTGATCCGGAGGGAGAAGATATTACCCGCTGTAAGCAGTTTGCGGAGCAGTTTTTGGAAAAATGGAAAATACATCTTCAAAGCGTTTAACAAAAGCAGGTTGTGGGAGGTTCATAGTCCATCAGCCTGCTTTTTTTATTCGTGATTTCAAAAATATTCCTGCCGTGCTAAACTGCTTATGATAAAAGCAAAATAAGATAAAACACGATTGCAGGGAGGATATCAAATGGATAAATCGAGCAAGAATTTTTTATTTACACTGCTTAACACACCCTCTCCTTCCGGGAGCGAAGAAGAAATTCAAAGAATATGGCTGGATTACACAAAGCCTTTTGCCGAGGAGCAGAAAGCAGATGGTGCGGGGAATGCTGTTTCTATTATCAATCCCGCAGGTGCATTGAAAATTATGATTGCCGGTCACTGTGATGAAATTGGGTTTATGGTGAAAGGCATTGAGTCAGATGGTTATATCCGGGTTGAAAAGCTTGGGGGCATCAGCCATAAACCAGCGCTTGGAATGAAAGTGGATATACTTGGGGAAAATGAAACCATTACCGGCGTGTTTGGTGTGAATGCTGAGCACCAGGGCGGCACCGGTGACAGCTTTTCTTTTTCCGACTTGTTCATCGACTGCGGAGCATCCAGCAGAGAAGAAGCGGAAAAGTTTATATCCATCGGAGATACAGCTGTCTACCATCGATCGCCTGAACTGCTTTTTGGAAGTAAAATAAGCGGCAGGGGCCTTGATAATCGAACGGGAGCGTTCATTGCAGCGGAAACCATTAAACGTTTAAAAGGAAAGACATTTCCGGCCAGTGTTACTGCAGTGAGTACTGTTAATGAAGAGACCAATATGGGCGGAGCATACTATGCGGGAGCCGCTGTTCAGCCTGATCTGGCCATCGTCATTGATGTAACATTTGCTTATGATTATCCGGGATCGAACCGGAATGGACAGCCGGAGGTGAAACTGGGCGGCGGTCCCGTTCTTGCCGTTGGCCCTCCTGTTAATAAAAAAGCTACCCGCCTTTTAAAAGAAACAGCAGAGAAGCTGGACATGAATGTTCAATATGAATTAACCCCGAGACATACCGGGACGGATGCAGATAAAATTCGTTACACGGGCAGCGGCATTGCTACAGTGAATGTCTCCCTTCCGCTTCGGTATATGCACTCACCCGTCGAAACAGCAAGTCTCGAGGACATAGAAAATGTAATCACCCTGCTGGTCACCTATATTGAAGGTTTGGAAGATAATACCCGTTTTCAGCCATTAATACTGGATTGATATGTATACACGGATGCGGTCAAAAATAGTATAATAAACAACATCATGTACAAAGAAAGGATTCTGCAGTTTGATTTCATTAAAGACAAAAAGGGAAATACAATTGATGGAAGACGCCGGCAGGCTGCTGGCAGACTGCCACAAAGAAATAGAACATCGGATAAAGCCGGGGGTGTCTACGAAAGAAATAGACAGGTTTGTAGAAACATATTTAAAAAAACATGGGGCAACACCGGAACAGAAAGGGTATATGGGCTACAAGTACGCTACCTGCGCGAGCATAAACGATGAAATCTGTCACGGCTTTCCGAGGCCTTCTGTGTTAAAAGAAGGTGATATTGTAACGATTGATATGGTCGTGAATCTAAAGGGAGGCCTGGCTGACTCCGCCTGGACGCATAAAGCTGGGAAAGTCTCTGATCAGACGGAGAAACTGCTGGAGGTAACCAAAAAATCTTTGGATTTAGGCATTCAGCAGGCGGTGGACGGAAACAGAATCGGTGATATCGGCCATGCTATCCAAAGCTATGCAGAAAATGAAGGATACTCCGTCGTTAAAGATTTTTCCGGTCACGGCATCGGGCGTACTATTCATGAAGATCCGCAGATTCCCCATTATGGAGAACCCGGAAAAGGACAGCGGTTAAAAAAAGGAATGGCCGTAACAATTGAACCGATGATTAACGAAGGCAGCTGGCACAGCAGGATGGACCGCAACGGCTGGACAGCCCGAACGAAAGATGGAAAGAAATCGGCTCAGTATGAACATACCATCATCATTACAGAGGATGAGCCTATAATATTGACCCGGCAATCATAAAAATATTGTAGGAGGAATAAAGGATGAAACAAGTAAATGAATATATTCAATCCGTTTTTCAGCCAAATGATGATGAATTAACAGAGGTGCTTAAGTCTATCCGGGAAAACAACATGCCGGAAATTTCCGTCAGTCCGAATGTAGGTAAAATATTGACGATGCTTGTTAAGATATCCCGTTCAAAAAATATCCTTGAAATAGGTGCATTGGGCGGATACAGCGGCATCTGTCTTGCCAGGGGATTTGGAAAAGAAGGACATTTAACAAGCCTGGAAGTAAACGAAAATTTCGCACAGGTATCCAAGCAGAATCATATCCGCGCCGGATTTGAAGGACAGACGACGATTATGGTCGGCGAGGCTCTCGATACATTAAAGCATCTAAAAGAAGGCGAGTATTCCTACGATTTTATTTTTATAGATGCCGACAAGAAAAATTACGTCAATTATCTCGACTATGCGGTAGAGCTTGCCAACCCACAGGCATTAATTGTAGCAGACAACGTTCTGGCAGGGGATACCGTATTTAATCCCGATTTGGAAGATAAGCGCTACACTGAATCGATCCGGCAGTTTAATGAAAAGGTGGCGGCCCATCCTCAGCTGGAGTCGACGCTTATCCCGAGCGGAGACGGGATTACTGTATCCAGAGTTGTTAAAAACGAAAACAGGGATTAAGGCTTCCGGTGTCTAACTGATCCGGCACCGGGAATGGTTGATTTAAGGCAGGTGAAAGAATGAGTTATTTAAAAGGAAGAAAAGCAATAATTGCAGCGGTTCTGTCCCTGCTGCTACCAGGGGTGGGACAAATGTATCTGAGGAAGTTTTTCAGTGGGGTTTTGTTTTTAATTGTTTATATTGCATTGTTTACGACCGTCTATGCGCCTTCCATATTTGTTGCAGGCGTAGCGGCTGTCCATGCCTATGCATCAGCTCCTGATGAAAATAATGCAGAAAAAAACAGCAGTGTTCAGTGAACACTGCTGTTTCCTATGCATTGGACTGTTGTTTCACACGAAGTTTTCTGGCTCCATAAAAAGAGCCAAGCAAACCGGCAATGCAGATCAAAGCAATTAGAAGTGAGCCTTCTGCAACAGCAATACCAAGGCTGGCAATGCTGAAAGTAGCGAGAAAGGCAAAGAAAAGAAATACCCATTTTACTGCCGTCATTGTAGTAAACACCACTTTTCACTATTACTTTATTCTACTTAATAGTCTACAATGGAATTAGAGAATTTAAAAGCATGACAGATATTTTCCCTTAATTAAGCAAAAAGTACTCCCAATCAAAAGGGAATGTGCTACAATTGATAGGTTAAGGAATGATAGTATCGGATAGGAGCGGTAAACGAATGGAATTACGTAATGATTTGAGAAATATTGCTATTATAGCTCACGTTGACCATGGTAAAACAACATTGGTGGACGAGCTGTTAAAACAGTCTGGAACGTATCGGGAGAATGAGCATGTCGATGAGCGTGCAATGGACAATAACGACATTGAAAAAGAACGCGGTATTACTATTCTTGCTAAAAACACGGCAGTAAAGTATAAAGACACCCGCATTAATATAATGGATACTCCAGGCCACGCCGATTTCGGCGGAGAAGTCGAACGTATCCTGAAAATGGTGGATGGTGTTCTTCTGGTAGTGGATGCGTATGAAGGATGTATGCCGCAGACCCGCTTTGTTCTTAAGAAGGCACTTGAACAGAAACTTACGCCACTTGTAGTGGTTAACAAGATTGACCGTCCAATGGCACGTCCTAATGAAGTAGTGGACGAGGTACTTGACCTTTTCATCGAGCTTGGCGCTGATGAAGAGCAGATCGAGTTTCCCGTAGTATTTGCTTCTGCTATTAACGGAACAGCAAGCATGGATTCAGATAACCAGGATGGAAAAATGGATATCCTGTTTGATGTTATTCTTGATACTGTACCTGCCCCAATTGATAACAGCAGCGAGCCTGCTCAGTTTCAGGTTACAATGCTTGATTACAATGACTATCTTGGACGTATCGGGATCGGAAGAGTATTCCGTGGAACGATCAAAAATGGAGATCAGGTTTCCTTAATTAAACTGGATGGCACGGTAAGAAACTTTAGAATTACGAAGCTTTTTGGCTTCATGGGATTAAAGCGTATGGAGATCGACGTTGCAACAGCCGGTGACCTGATTGCTATTGCCGGTGTAGAGGATATTATGGTTGGGGAGACAATCTGCCCGGCAGACCATAAAGATCCACTGCCTGCACTTCGTATCGATGAGCCTACTCTTCAAATGACGTTTCTTGTAAACAACAGTCCTTTCGCCGGACGCGAAGGCGACTATGTTACGAGCAGAAAAATTGAAGAGCGCTTGATGACACAACTGGAAACAGATGTCAGTCTCCGCGTAGAGCACACTGATTCTCCGGATGTATGGACCGTTTCCGGGCGCGGTGAGCTTCACTTAAGTATTCTTATTGAAAACCTCCGCCGTGAAGGATTTGAAATTCAGGTATCCAAGCCTCAGGTCATTATCAAAGAAGTAGATGGTGTCGTATCTGAGCCGGTTGAACGGGTACAGGTTGACGTGCCTGAAGATTATACAGGAGCAGTTATGGAATCTCTCGGAGAACGAAAGGGAGAAATGCGCGACATGGTTAACCGTGGAGACGGTCAGGTTCGTATGGAATTTTTCGTTCCTTCCAGAGGTCTTATTGGTTATTCAACAGAATTCATGGCCCAGACAAAAGGTTACGGCATTATTAACCATGTGTTTGACGGCTATCGTCCACTGCACAGCGGACAGGTCGGCGGACGCCGCCAGGGAGTGCTTGTTTCCATGGAAACTGGTAAATGTACTCCGTACGGCATGATGCAGGTGGAAGACCGCGGTACGCTTTTCCTTGAACCCGGAACGGAAATTTACGAAGGTATGATCGTTGGCGAACATACCCGTGATAACGATTTAACTGTTAACATCACAAAGATGAAACAGCAGACAAACGTTCGTTCCGCTAACAAAGACAACACCGTTACGATGAAGCGTCCAAGAATTATGACGCTTGAAGAAGCGTTGGAATACCTTAACGAAGATGAGTATTGTGAAGTAACACCAAAGTCTATTCGTCTCCGGAAGAAAATTCTTGATAAGAGTGCCAGAGAGCGCGATGAAAAGCGAAGCAAGGTATCCAAATAAGTAACACCTCAGCATAAATGGCATCTCATGAGGAGGGAAGCGTAATGAACGGCACCACCAACTCCGAAGATATTGCCGTCACGCAGGACCAGCTGTCATGGACAGCCGGTATGCTCGGCATACATGAATATCCGATTACGGGCTTTTGGCTTTTGTATGCAGCTGTAGTGATTATGTGCATTCTCGTATTTAACATGGGATTTGCACGTAAACTGCCTCTTCTCAAAAACGTTATCGTGTATAGTGCCCTTCTCATAGGTGCCCTTCCTTTAACAATATTTGCTATTGGAATGGCTGTAGTTGAATCGTTGTTTGCAGCGGCTGTTGTGCTGGCTGTTTACCGGCTGCGGCTTAAACGCCATAAGCAGGAGCAGAATCAGCAGACGTCTGCATAATAAAAGAAGCTTTCCCTTTTGGGAGAGCTTCTTTTATTTTTATAAAGGTCTGGCTATAAAAAAACACTTCCCGAAGGAAGCGTTTTTGATAAACCATTTTTTTACCATCCATCATCCTGAGTAGGGTCCCGGTATAAATGAAAGTTACCGGTCTGCGCTCTTTCTTCTGTACGTTTGGCAATTCGTGCCTGGCAGGTTTCGCACATATACGTATGAATCGGGCGGTTCCGCAATTTTTTTGCAAGCGGATTTCCATCGTCAAGATCATGAATGTCATCGCAGAGTACACATTTGACTTTCATATCTGAATCCTCCAGTAGGATGAGCAATTTTATCGAGATTGTTTCTATAATAGTATAACATGAAAGAAGGAAGACTATCACTGATGAACTTCCAAAGAACGACTAGTGAACAGGAAATTAAAGGAGTTTCCGCTCAAAATGTCGTATATGTAAACTAATAGGCATAAGCACCGCCTGTTATGGGAATTAAAAATACATAAGGGGGTTATGGAATGGCAAACCGAATGGAAAAAAACTTAAATGATGAGCTGTTGGCCCTTCTCAAAAAAGAACGGTACATTTCATTAACTACAGTAGACCACGAATCAAATGCGCCGGATGTGAGAGTACTTTCCTGGATATATGCACCGGATAGAGAAACCCTGCGGTTCACTATCGACAACCGTTCCAAGATGATGGATAACATGCATCATAATCCTGGGATTGTTATTACCGTTATAGGAAATGGATCGACGTATGCGATCGCCGGGGAGGTTAAAATACTCAAAGAAGAAATAGAAGATGTGCCTATTAAACTGGCGTTGGCTGAACTCGATATTAATGAGGTAAAGGACATTATGTTTTACGGCGCCAAAATGACATTGGAGCCCCGCTATGAGAAAACCTACGATGCGGAAGCTGCAGCTAAATTGGATAATCAAGTGATGAAGGCCATGAAAACAGTCTAGACGTAAGGGGGCCTCCTCCACAAAAAAAGACATCATTCTATTCATATAGGATAGAACAGATTTTCACTTACATCTGGGGGGAATAACGTTGAAAAAAATATACGTGCTCGATACAAATGTGCTTCTTCAGGACCCTCGTGCTATCTATCAGTTTAAAGAAAATGACGTAGTAATTCCGGCCGTAGTGCTGGAGGAAATTGATTCAAAAAAAAGGTATATGGATGAGATTGGAAGAAATGCCCGCGAAACGGCCAGAATTCTCGATAGTCTAAGAGCCACAGGGAAACTTCATGAAGGAGTCCTGCTCGATTCAGGAGGCTCCGTACGGGTTGAACTGAATCATAAATCCTATCAATACTTGAAAGATATGTTCATAGAAGTAACAAACGATAATCGCATTCTGGCCGTAGCGCATAACCTTCATACGCAGCAAATTGAAGAAAATACAGGAAAAACCGTTATTATCGTAAGTAAGGATGGATTGGTTCGCGTAAAGGCCGATGCTTTAGGTCTTCATGCCGAGGACTTTCTAAGTGACCGTGTAACTGAATTTGATGATATGTATAGAGGAAAGCGGCATATAGCCGTTACAAAAGATCTGATAGATACTTTCTATGCGGAAAATTCACTCCCGCTGGAACAACTGGAAGAAACGGGGATGTATCCGCATGAGTTTGTTGTTCTCCGGGACATTGCAGGCGGATCGTCTTCTGCTTTATGCAAAGTAGATGCTTCTGCCTCTCAGCTGGTTCCTTTTACGAATGAACATGAACATGCCTGGGGAATAAAGCCGCGGAACGTGGAACAAAAGATGGCTCTGGAACTGCTTTTGCGGGACGATATCCCGCTGGTTACCCTGACAGGTAAAGCAGGCACAGGAAAAACGCTCCTGACGCTTGCCTGCGGTTTAATGCTTACGGAAGACTACGGCAGCTATAATAAGCTTCTCGTAGCCAGGCCGGTTGTACCAATGGGGAAAGATATAGGTTATCTGCCCGGCGAAAAAGACGAAAAGCTCAGACCTTGGATGCAGCCTATTTTTGATAACCTGGAATATTTATTCAACGCAAAAAAGCCCGGCGAACTCGATCAGATTCTAGCCGGCATGGGATCGATTGAAGTGGAGGCGTTAACGTATATTAGAGGCCGAAGCATACCCGATCAATTTATTATAATTGACGAAGCACAGAATTTAACAAAACATGAAGTGAAAACGATCCTGACAAGAGTAGGGGAAGGCAGTAAAATTGTACTGATGGGTGATCCAAAACAAATTGATCATCCTTATCTGGATGAATTAAACAACGGGCTAGCCTACGTTGTCGAAGTGTTTAAGAATCAATCAATCAGCGGCCACGTGAAGCTGGAAAAAGGCGAGAGATCAGGACTCGCCCAGCTTGCAGCCGATCTGTTATAATTATACGATCCGGAATCCTGTCACAAAAGTGATGGGATTTTCTTTGTTTTCCCCGCTGCCGTAATAAATATGAACAGGACCGTCTTCTTTAAGGGTGGCACCGTCTTTGGAAAATCCTGCAATGAAGTCTTTTGCCGTATCCAGATCTACAATAAGTTCTGACCCCTGTGAGCGTTCTACGACTACTTTGGAGGCGTCTTCTCCGGGCTCGGCATTCTCGATAAAGGAATAAAAAGGAATCCCAAAACTGCCTTTGATCAACGTTTCTTTTTTGTTACGGACTTCATTTGTCTTGGTACGCTTGGGAATACGTGCCCCTTCTGTCATTTCCCTGTCCCAGTGCTCTGAGGCCGCCCGCGTGTATTCTTCCAAAGATGTATCTGCCTTTTTTTCCTGTTCAAACCAGGTAGTCAGGTCCACCTTTCTATCATCGAAAATCCAGACGGTGGGATCAATAGTGATCGTGTATTTGGTGTTACCGTATATGAAAAGAATAAATTCCATCGTGTAATTCCTCCTTGTATATGCAGTAGTACTATAATATCATAGGAAGGGAAGACTTGGAAAACAAGCAGGATGTTTAGATATGGTGAACTTTTCAATACTTTCTTGCATTTTTCCTATTAAATAGATAAGATAGATTTAATTAGCTTATATTAGGAGGGGTCACCTTGAGCGTAAAGGCAGAAACCGAACATAAAGAAAAAGCATATGCCCTTCTTGTTGCCGATGCAGAAAAAATCAGAAAGCTGATTGAAGTGCAGATGGAAAACTTAACAATGCCTCAATGTCCTCTTTATGAAGAGGTATTGGACACGCAGATGTTTGGTCTTTCCCGTGAGATTGACTTTGCTATCCGCTTGAATCTTATTGAAGATGCAACGGGTAAACATATTCTTTCTGAACTTGAAAGAAAACTTTCCGCGTTCCACGAAGCAACAGTAAACAGTTAAGAACAAGCTGCAGTCCGCAGCTTGTTTTTTTATTTATAAAGTACAAAATTTTTTTGACAAAAAATAAGGACATGGTATGATAAAATATATTTGGAATTGTCAGTAAATATATACAGAAAAAGAATGAAAACCGGGAGGTACGAGATGAGCCAGCTGAATAATATTAAAAAAGTATTAGTTGCGAACCGTGGAGAGATTGCGATTCGGATTTTCAGAGCTTGCACAGAACTACATATCCGCACCGTAGCAATTTATTCCAAGGAAGACACAGGGGCTTTTCATCGATACAAAGCAGATGAAGCATACCTCGTGGGAGCAGGAAAAAAGCCGATTGATGCATATCTTGATATTGAAGATATTATTGCTACGGCGAAAGAAAATAATATTGATGCTATTCACCCCGGCTATGGATTTCTTTCAGAAAATATTGAATTTGCCAGACGGTGTGAAGAAGAGGGCATTATTTTCATAGGTCCGGAAACAAAACATTTAAATATGTTCGGGGACAAAGTAAAAGCCCGGACCACAGCACTCGAGGCAGGTCTGCCTGTTATTCCGGGAAGCGACGGTCCGGTGGAGAGCGTCGAGGAAGTGCGTTCCTTTGCCGAGGCGAATGGATATCCCTTTATTATTAAAGCGTCTCTTGGCGGCGGCGGCCGCGGCATGAGGATTGTCCGGGACGCGGAATCTTTATCCGAGTCGTACGACAGGGCAAAATCAGAAGCTAAATCAGCTTTTGGAAACGATGAAGTATATGTAGAGAAGTTTGTAGAAAGTCCGAAACACATCGAAGTACAGATTCTAGGGGACACCCACGGCAACGTCGTGCATCTGTATGAAAGAGACTGTTCCGTGCAAAGAAGGCACCAGAAGGTAGTGGAAATTGCGCCGAGCGTGTCGCTTGGAGACGAACTCCGCGAGAAGATCTGTGACGCGGCCGTAAAGCTAAGCAAAAAAATTGAGTATGTGAATGCAGGTACGGTTGAATTTCTGGTCGATCCCCACGGAGAATTTTTCTTCATTGAAGTGAATCCGAGAATTCAAGTGGAACACACAATCACGGAAATGATTACCGGCTTTGACATCGTGCAGGCCCAGCTTTATATAGCAGACGGAAAATCCCTGCATGGAAAAGAACTGAATATGCCGGAACAACAAGATATTAAAACATTCGGCTTTGCGATTCAGTCCCGTGTTACCACAGAAGATCCCGCCAACGACTTTATGCCTGATACCGGGAAAATAATGGCCTACCGCTCCAGCGGGGGATTTGGTGTACGACTTGATGCCGGTAACGGCTTTCAAGGGGCCGTAATATCGCCACATTACGATTCTCTGCTCGTGAAAGTTTCCACCTGGTCGTTAACATTTGAAGGAGCGGCGGCAAAAATGCTGCGGAACCTCCGCGAATTCCGGATCCGGGGTATTATTACGAACATTCCTTTTCTGGAAAACCTCGTGCAGCACAGCGGCTTTTTAAGCGGCGATTATAATACTTCCTTTATAGATGAAACGCAGGAGCTGTTCGTCTTTCCAAAACGAAAAGACCGCGGAACAAAAATGCTCACCTTTATTGGAGAGACGATTGTAAACGGCTACCCGGGACTGGAAAAACTGAAAAAGCCTGTATTGGACAAGCCGCCTGTACCGATCATTGAAAAAACGGCAGAACCGTTAAAAGGAACCAAGCAGATTTTAGACGAACGCGGTCCGGAAGGGCTGGCTGACTGGGTCTTGAGCCAAAAGCAGGTACTGTTAACAGATACTACTTTCCGCGATGCCCACCAGTCGCTGCTTGCGACAAGAGTCCGGACGCAGGATTTGAAAAAGATTGCCGCCCCGACTTCTCATATGCTGCCGCAGCTGTTTTCGTCGGAGATGTGGGGAGGCGCGACGTTTGACGTATCGATGCGTTTTCTACACGAAGATCCGTGGGAGCGTCTGATTCTCTTACGTGAGAAAATGCCGAATATTCTGCTGCAGATGCTGCTGCGGGCCTCTAATGCCGTAGGATACAAAAACTATCCGGATAATGTCATTAAAGAATTTGTAGAAAAAAGCGCGGATGCAGGCATTGATGTGTTCCGCATATTTGATTCTTTAAACTGGCTGGAGGGCATGCAGCTGGCGATTGATGAAGTGAGAAACCAGCAGAAAGTGGCAGAGGCTTCTATCTGCTACACAGGCGACATATTAGATGCCGCCCGTACGAAATATGACCTGCAGTATTATAAAGACATGGCGGTGTCCCTCGAGAAGGCAGGCGCCCATATTCTGGGTATTAAAGACATGGCCGGCCTGCTTAAACCGGAAGCAGCCTATCAGCTGGTGACCGAGCTGAAGCAAACCATCTCCATACCGATCCACCTGCATACCCATGACACAAGCGGCAATGGCATCTTTACGTACGCGAAAGCGATAGAAGCAGGAGTCGATATTGTGGATGTTGCCATCAGCTCGATGGCCGGACTAACGTCCCAGCCAAGCATGAACAGCCTGTATTATGCGATTAAAGGCAATGAACGCCAGCCGGATATTGATATAAAAGCGATAGAAGAGCTGAATGAATACTGGGATTATACAAGAAAATACTACCAGGGCTTTGAAAGCGGCATGAACGCCCCTCACACGGAGGTATATGAGCATGAAATGCCAGGCGGCCAGTACAGCAACCTGCAGCAGCAGGCGAAAGCAGTCGGTCTCGGTTCACGCTGGAATGACGTGAAGAAAATGTACCGCCGGGTGAACGACATGTTTGGAGATGTAGTAAAAGTTACTCCTTCTTCAAAAGTAGTCGGCGATATGGCTCTTTATATGGTCCAAAATGATCTGACAGAAGAAGATGTGCTGCAAAAAGGCGGCAGTCTGGATTTTCCTGATTCTGTTGTAGAGCTGTTCCAAGGCTATCTCGGCCAGCCATATCAAGGATTTCCAAAAGACCTGCAGGACGTGATTCTTAAAGGACGGGAAGCCATCACCAACCGTCCCGGGGAAAACATGGATGACGTGGATTTCAAAAGCCTTCAGGAAGAGCTGTATAAAGAAGTAGATCGTCAGATCACAAGTCATGATCTATTGTCTTACGCGCTCTATCCGAAAGTGTATATGGATTTTGAACGTTTCCGTCATCAGTTCGGGGATGTAACGGTGCTGGATACTGCTACCTTCTTCTATGGCCTGCGGCTCGGTGAAGAGATTGAAGTGGAAATTGAGCAGGGAAAAACGTTAATTGTTAAGCTGATATCCATTTCCAAACCACAGGATAATGGCACGAGAATTGTTTATTTTGAACTGAACGGCCAGCCGCGGGAAGTAAATATTAAAGATCAGAACGTGGCAGCATCTGTTGTCGAACGGCCCAAAGTAGATAAAAAGAATGCCAATCAAATAGGGGCTTCTATGCCGGGAACCGTGATTAAGACACTTGTTGTAGATGGAGAAAAAGTTAAAAAGGGCGATCATTTGATGATCACGGAAGCCATGAAAATGGAAACAACCGTACAGGCTCCGTTCGATGGAAAAGTGAAGTCCATTCACGTAGCCGATGGCGATGCAATAGCTACCGGTGACCTGTTAATTGAATTTTCATCCTAACTATAAGAAAACCAGCTGAAGAGGTTATACCTTCAGCTGGTTTTTTGTTTTTAAAAGCTTATAAAAGAGGGTATAAGAGAAGGGATAAGCAGAGAGGATGATATACACGATGGCAGAAACAGCAGTATTGTGGTTTAGAAGGGATTTACGGCTCACGGACAGCCATGCCATGCATGCGCTCGAGCAGTGGCTGCAGGAAGATGACGCCAGAAAATGGCTCGCCTTTTTTCATATAGAAAAAAAACGGATAGAAGACCCGTGTCCGCATCATGATTATTTTTTTCAAAACCTGGAGGCTTTTTCGGAAGAATGCAGCGAAAAGGATATCCGCCTGTACATAAAAGTTGGAGAAATCGGGCATGTTTTTGAAAGCTTAGGGGAAGCAAAAGAAATCAGTGCGGTATTTTTTAACGAAGATGAAGTGCCGCAGGCGGTCAAAAGAGATGAACAAGCACGCAAGGGGCTTTCTAATGCTGTATTTTATCCTTTTAAAGATGCCCATTTTCACGCTTCAGATGAAGTATTAAAAAAAGATGAAAGCTACTATGAGGTCTTTACGCCTTACTATCGAAATTGGTTTAAAAAGCAAAAAGACAGGCCGTTCCAGGCAGATATGGAGTTTTTAGCATCACGACAAATAAACAAAGCCTTTGCCGATAAACAAGACCAGGAGAGTTTAAAGAATTATAATAAAAAGGCAGAAACAAAATGGGAGAAGGTGCAGGAGCAGGATGCCCTTGATCGTTTAGATGCATTTGCAGATGATCCAGTGGAATATTATGAAAAAGAACGGGACATTCTTGCAGCAGACGGTACGAGCAGACTGTCGGCTTATTTAAAAACCGGCAGAATATCGGTACGTACGATTTATCAAGCACTGCTTCCCAAGCTCGAAGAAGAGGACAAAGGGGCCGGTACTTTCTTAAGTGAACTGGCCTGGAGGGATTTCTATAATATGATTCACGTTTCCCATCCGGATTTAAAAAATAAAGAATTAAAGGAAGCATACCAGTCGCTGAGCTGGGAAAATAATAAAAAAAATCTGGATAAATGGAAGAATGCCGAGACAGGGTACCCTGTAGTGGATGCATGTATGATTCAATTAAATAAAACAGGCTGGATGCATAACCGCGGCAGGATGATAACGGCCTCTTTTCTCGTGAAAGATTTTCTGGAAGACTGGAGAGAAGGGGAGCAGTATTTTGAAAGACGTCTCATAGACTATGATCCGTCATCCAATGCCGGAGGATGGCAGTGGGCTGCGTCCACCGGTTCTGATGCGGTGCCGTATTTCAGAGTATTTTCTCCGATACGACAAAGCCAGCGGTTTGACGAAAGAGGAGAATTTATAAAAAAATACCTGCCCGTTTTAAAAGATGTACCCGAACGGTTTATTCATGAGCCTTGGAAGATGAGTGAAGAAGAGCAGGAAAAAGCATCCTGCATCATAGGGAAAGATTATCCTGAGCCGGCAGTTGACCATTCTATTCAGCGGAAACGGGCTATTGCCATGTTCAAAGGAGAGGACGAATAAAGGTGGAAATACGAAAAATGAAGACGGCAGAGCTCGATCAAAACATGAATCTGGGGGAATTTGCCTTTCAATTTGAGCTTTCAGCCGATCAGCGGGAAGACCGCAGAAAAATCATTAAACCGGAAAATACCTGGGTGGCCGTAGAAAACAAAGAAATTGCTTCAAAGCTTACTATTATTCCTTCTGATATCTATATTGCCGGACAGATTATGAAGATGGGAGGGATTTCAGGTGTGGCAACCTGGCCTGAAAAACGTCGAGGCGGATTGGTTCGCGAGCTTCTCCGCTCCGCTTTGGAAGATATAAAAGAAAGGGGATGTGAAGTCTCTCTGCTGTATCCTTTCTCTTTTTCTTTTTACCGGAAGTTTGGATGGGAGCTGTTTGCCGATGCAAAAACCTGGACGCTTTCAAGCGCTCAGCTTCCCAAGCCCGTTCCATTGGAAAAAGGCAGCATCTCTAGAGTGAAACAAAGAGCAGCAGCGGTGCTGCAGCCTATTTACGAAAAATGGGCTGTTTCCTATACTGGAGCTGTTATCCGTGATAAACAATGGTGGGATTACATGGTGTTAAAGCGGAAAACGGGAGAGGTTGCCGTATTTAAAAATGAACAGGGCGAAGATAGAGGGTACGTTATTTACAAAGTGAAAGATCAGAAGATGGACGTAAAAGAGTTTATCTGGCTCGACGAAGAAGCACGTACGGCGCTATGGAGTTTTCTGGCTCAGCACGATTCGATGATTACGGAAGTGGAAATGAAACCAGCTGTAGATGATCCAAGCCGTTTTCTGCTCCCGGATTCGAGGATTACAGAAAAGCGGGAAAGCTACTTTATGGCACGTATTGTAAACATGACTTCTTTTCTGCAGAAGTATCCGCTGCATTTAAAAGAAGGGGAAGAATTAAATTTAAAAATTGAAGATGATTTTTGTGAATGGAATCAAGGATTTTACAGCCTTGAAAATGTAGACGGCAGTATTCACATTCGATTTTTTCCAGGACGATCAGAGCATGAGGGCCTTGAAATGGATATCCAGACGGCCACGGCTGTTTTTATGGGATACATTAGTGCCAGGCAGGCTTGGAAATCCGGAAGAATCCAGGGAATGGAAGAACAGGCTAATCTTCTGCAGGCTGGTGTCAGCACCCTGGAGCCATTTATATACGATTTCTTTTAATAGGTACAAAAGAAGACCAGGGGGGTGACCCCCCTGGTCTTCTCCTTTGTTTATAAAAATAGTTCATATGCAGCCGGCAGCGCAGTTTTTATAACCAACTGTTATTTATAACGTTTGTCCACCGGGGGTTTCCGGGTAGCAATCATTGCCATGTAGGCAAGCGTGGTAAATAAAAATGTGACCGTAATCGCATGTGTTAAAGCAGATGCAAGATAGGCATTAACAAATACAATGGAAACGCCGGCAGTAATTTGCAGGACTGTTAAGGCGAATACAAGAATGCTTGCTGTTTTTAAAGCAGTTGAAGAAGCAAAGCGTTTAATAGTCCAGATCATCAGAATCGCGATGAAAATGAATAAAATAGTAGCAAACACCCGATGGGCAAAATGAATACCGATCTGAAAGCCCAATACGCCGCTCACATCCGGAATAATCTGGCTGTTGCAGAGCGGAAAGCCTTCACAGGCGTAAGTGGCATCGGTATGCTTTACATAGGCTCCTGTATAAATAACAGCGTAACAGTAAACGATAACGAAAAGCAGATAATTTCTATATCCTTTACTGACCAGTGGGGCAGGAGCATCTTTATTATTCTCAAAAGCTAAAACGGTAAGAAGAACCACTGTAGCAAAAGAAATAGTGGAAATCCCGAAATGGAGGGCAAGTACAAGGCTTGAATTCCCCCATATGACGGCCCCGGCTCCCATCATTCCCTGGAAGACAATAAAAAGAACAGCCATGAGAGCCATAAACTTGGTCTCTCTTAAATGGGAGAGTTTTTTCCAGGCCCATACAGCCAGAATAATCACAAACAGTCCCATAAGTCCGGACCACAAACGATGGCTGTATTCTATAATCGTTTCCAAAGCAGGAGAATCCGGTATAACTTCCCCAAAGCAGAGCGGCCAGGTAGCTCCACATCCTTCTCCGGAACCTGTTTTTGTTACGAGGGAACCTTGAATAAGTACAATTAACATTCCAATAGAAGTTAAAACACTAAAAATTTTTAAGCCAATATTATTCACTGCTATCCACCTCAGTCCAATCTATGCTGTATAAGTAACGAACCTATTGTAATCGTAGGGATTCTACATATAAAAGTCAATTTAATAGTAATGAACATTTAAAGGCGTTTCGTAAACTTGAATAAATTGTGAATATAAGGAAATAGGTGAAAGCGCGAAGCATTTAAGCTATAATATTATAGTAAGGATGCGGCAGGACCTTGCAATTTCTGGTTCTAACCAGGGTATTTTAATGCTACAATATAAACAGTGAAGCGTACACACAGGGGGATTATTTATAATAGGAGGTGTAATCATGAATAGGACAGGATCATCTGCTGATTCGCTTCATCATCCAGGAGCCTCCGGAGAAAATCGATTCGCTGCGCGCCTATTCTTTTTATTCAGGAGAACAGGGCTTTTATTTTTTGTTATTTTGATAACGTTTACAGTGATGCTGGCCGCAGAACCCTTCTCCAGCTTCCAATGGCAGCAGAATCTGCATTTGTTTATTCTTACCTTTGCCGGAACAGGGCTTCTTTTACAAGGGTGCGTTACGGTGGAAAATAAACTGAAAAAAAGCAGCCGGAACGACGGAGAAAAAAAGGATAAACAAGCGCTTGCTATAGGCCTTCTTGTTATCGCTGTAGGTATCATGCTGCTCTTTTCCATTAGTTTAACGACTGGATTATTTGGAACGTTTGCTGCTTTAGTGTATGTGTTTGGCTATGCGTACTGGCTCAAATATCGGTCAAGCTTCGGAAGCTTTATACAGGCGGGAGTTTTTGCAGTGCTGCCTTTAATCGCCTGGTCAGCAGCAGATGCTTCGCTTCACCTGGCGGCCTGGATTTTAGCGTTTCTATTTTTTATCTGGTACTGTACGTGCTCGCTGGCTCTTTCCGTTATGAAAAAGGAAGAATACATAAAAGCGGGAATTCCCGTACTTTCAGTGATATCTGGAAACAAGACAGCTAAACTTCAAAGTATTTTGTACGCAGCAGTTTTTATACTGGGTGCTCTTCTGCTGAGCCAGTATGGAACCGCGTATCTTATTACCGTAATGACCGGGGGAGCCGTCTGGCTCATTTGGCTGGCAGCAGGTTTGAAAGCCCGCTCGGACAAAAAGTGGGCAGCCGGGGCACTTGTCTGCTCCGTCGTATGTTTTTCCATGGTATTAATAACCATGGCGCTTCCTGCTCTATGAATTGCGCCGATCAGGCGTTGATATATTATTAATTAAAGAAAGAGGGGGTTAAATTAGCTATGAACAAGCATACGTTTATGATGCGGCTTCTGCCTTTATCTTTCATACTGCTCTTATTGTCAGGATGTGGTGAAGAACGCCTTACTGCGCTGGACCCATACGGTCCACAGGCAGAATGGATTCTTGATAACCTGATTTTGAGCTTGTATGTTATGGCAGTTGTCATTATTGTTGTATTTGCACTGTACTTTATTGCTGTAGTGAAATTCAGAAGAAAACCGGGTGACGATGAGTACCCTAAACAGGTAGAAGGAAGTAAAACACTAGAGCTAACCTGGACTATTATTCCTATATTTTTATTGGCAATTCTAGCCGTACCGACAATTACAGGTACATATTATTTTGCTGACACAACGCCCCAGGCCTCAGGATCCAGCGGTGAGGGAGAAGGCGAAGGTGTCACGATCGATGTAACAGGTCATCAATACTGGTGGCAGTTTGATTATCAAGAAGGCTTTACCGCAGGGAATGAAGTATATATTCCTGTTGGAGAAAGAGTAGAATTCACATTAACGGCTGAAGATGTTATCCATTCTTTCTGGGTACCGGCACTTGGTGGGAAAATTGATGCTATTCCGGGAATTGAAAACAGTCTTTGGCTCGAAGCAGATGAGCCTGGTATTTACAAAGGGAAATGCGCAGAACTATGCGGACCTTCCCATGCATTAATGGACTTTAAAGTAGTAGCACTTGAGCGCGATGAATACAACAGCTGGGTAGAAACCATGCAGGCAGAACCTGCTGAACTGGAAGAGGATACTACAGCTGCAGATGGACGACAGGTATTTGAAGACCAGGGCTGTATTGGATGTCATGCTGTAGACGGTCAGGGTTCTGCCCAGGGACCGACGCTGACAAACTTTTCCGACCGGGAGACGATTGCCGGGGTTGTAGAATACAATGAAGAAAATCTTGAAGCATGGATTCGTGATCCGGAATCCTTTAAGCAGGGTAACAATATGCAGGCATATCCGGACATGGAAGATCAGGATATGGAAGCTCTGCTTGATTACCTTGATACGTTAGAAGTGGAACAGCCGGCTCTGGGAAGACAAATAGAGACGGATGGATCAGATAGAATAGAAGAACCACAAAACGAATAAAGAGTAAAGGAGGGTAAATCCAATGGCGGATTATTCAGCAATTATTAAAGAAAAGAAAGACAAAAGCGTCTTAATGGACTGGCTGACCACAGTAGACCATAAGAAATTAGGCGTTATGTATTTAATAGCGGGTACGTTGTTTTTCCTAAAAGCAGGGTTAATGGCTGTTTTTATGAGAATACAGCTTATGTTTCCGGAAAACAACTTCCTGGACGGGCAGACATTTAATGAATTTATTACGATGCACGGAACCATCATGTTATTCCTTGCAGCAACACCCTTATTATTCGCTTTTATGAACTATGTTATTCCCCTTCAAATAGGAGCGCGTGACGTAGCATTTCCTTTTGTGAATGCGCTCGGTTTTTGGATTTTCTTTTTCGGCGGACTGCTATTAAGCGTCAGCTGGTTTTTCGGAGGAGCTCCGGACGCAGGCTGGACGGCATATGTGCCTCTGTCGGCAGGAGATTACGGACATTTAGGCATGGACTTTTATGTTCTCGGTCTTCAAGTGAGTGGTATTGGTACACTGATCTCTGCTATTAACTTTATTGTAACGATCGTAAATATGCGTGCCCCAGGGATGACAATGATGAGAATGCCGCTTTTCTGCTGGACTTCACTTGTTACTTCCCTACTGATTGTATTCGCTTTTACGCCATTAGCTGCAGGGCTTGCTCTTCTTATGCTTGACCGGCTGTTCGGCGCACAGTTCTTTTCACCGGACAGCGGTGGAAATGCTGTATTATGGCAGCATATTTTCTGGATTTTCGGGCACCCGGAAGTATATATTTTAGTACTGCCGGCATTTGGAATTATTTCCGAAGTCATCCCGGCCTTCTCAAGAAAACGATTATTTGGTTACACAGCAATGGTATTTGCTACATTAATTATTGCTTTTCTAGGCTTTATGGTTTGGGTTCACCATATGTTTACCGTTGGTATCGGCCCGGTAACAAACTCGGTATTTGCTATTGCCACTATGGCAATAGGAATACCAACAGGCATCAAAATATTCAACTGGCTCTTTACGATGTGGGGCGGTAAGCTGACGTTTAATACAGCGATGCTGTGTGCTTCTTCTTTCGTCCCTACCTTCGTATTGGGCGGTGTAACTGGTGTTATGCTTTCTATGGTTCCAGTTGACTATTTATACCATGACACTTACTTCGTTGTAGCCCACTTCCATTATATTATTGTAGGTGGTATTGTTCTCGGGCTGCTGGCTGGATTGTACTACTGGTATCCAAAAATGTTCGGCCATCATTTAAATGAAAAGCTTGGTATGCTGATGTTCTGGATGTTTTATATCGGTTTTCACATGACATTCTTTGTGCAGCATATTCTGGGCCTTATCGGAATGCCAAGAAGGGTGTACACGTACCTGGAAGGCCAGGGAATGGAAACGATGAACTTAATTTCCTCACTTGGGGCATTTCTAATGTCTGCCGGTATTATCGTACTGGTTATTAACATCGTATATTCTGCTATGACAGCAGAGCGTGTGGTAGTAAGCGACCCGTGGGATGCAAGAACATTGGAATGGACGACTCCAACCCCTGTTCCGGAATATAACTTTGCACAGACGCCGCAGGTACGCTCCCTTGATCCTTTATTTTATGAAAAGATTCATGGAGACGGCAAAATGAAGCCGGCTGAACCATTATCTGACATTCATATGCCAAATGGTTCAATTCTTCCTTTCATTATTGGAATCGGCATGTTTGTCTGGGGATTCGGAATGATTATGATTAATATGGAAAACGCTATTGTATCTCCATACGCTGTTATTATTCCAGGCTTTCTGCTTACATTCGGGCCGATGCTCGTCCGTTCTATTAAAGAGGACCACGGTTACCACATTACAGCAGAAGAATTGAAAAAGCTGGAAAAGGAGGTAAGTTAACATGGCTGATCACGTAGATATGACAAAAGGCCTTCCTTCCAATCCCGAAAAAGCAACGCTGGAAGGAAGAAATAAATTTTTAGGCTTTTGGATCTTTCTAAGCGGGGAAACGATCATGTTTGCTACCTTCTTTGGGGCTTTTCTCGGCTTAAGAGAAGGAACGGCAGGAGGTCCAACTGCAGAAGAATTATTCCAGCTGCCGCTTGTGTTTATCATGACAATGCTGCTGCTAACGAGTTCGCTTACGAGTGTACTGGCGATGTACGCGATGAAACGCAACAATTTTAAAAGCATGATGATCTGGATGACTACTACCGTAGTACTCGGTATGGCATTTCTTGGTTTAGAAATCTATGAGTTCGTGGAATATGTACATCACGGGCTGGGTTTTACTACAAGTGCTTTTGGGTCTTCCTTTTATGCTCTAGTCGGTCTTCACGGAGCCCACGTGCTATTCGGACTTGCCTGGATCAGTACGCTGCTTATACGCTACGCCAGAACAGGTATTACCCTAACGAATGCTCCGAAGTTTTATCTGGCCAGTCTATATTGGCACTTTATAGACGTCGTATGGGTGTTTATATTTACCGTCGTTTATCTTATGGGAATAGGGGGAGCTTAATATGGCAAATGAGTTATCCAAACCATTCGAAAAAAGCGCATTGTCAGACGAAGATCTGCACAAGATGAATAAAGAAAAGAAAGTGCAGATTACTTCTTTCGCTTTTATGATTTTTCTAACATTCCTGGCATTTATTGCAGTAGCCACGGAAATGATTGAACCAACCTTTGCTGTTCCGTTTATTCTTGTACTGGCAGGAATTCAATTTTTTCTACAGTTGTTTTACTTCATGCATTTGAAAGACAAAGGCCATGAATGGGCTAACACATTTATTATTACCGGTGTGGTGCTTTCCACTCCAGCCTTGATTGCATTAACGTTTCTTCTGGGTATGACAAAATACTAAAAAGAAACAGCCTTTCGTTGAGAGAGGCTGTTTTTTTGTGTGTTCACTGATTTGTTAGAGATTTGAAACAGGCGGCAGCTGCTTTCCTGTATAATGAAGAATAGATAAATAGAGAAATGGGGGAGACGATGAGTAAATCTTCAGATCAACTATCATCACAATCAAAGGGTTCATCAGAAAAAAGCCATGTGGCTATAGTAGTAACGCTTACTATTGTTATTAATGGTCTGGTCACCCTTTTGTTTTTTATGGATGGGCTGGGCGGAGATATAGAAGCTTTCGATTTAACAATCCTGCCAATGATGAATGCTATATTTAACAGCTTCACGACCGTCTTTTTGTTTACAGCATTGTTTTTTATTTTGAAAAAAAACATTACGATGCACAAGCGGTTTATTTATGCCGCGTTTTCTTCCACCGGGCTGTTTCTAGTCACTTATGTTACGTACCACGCTTTGGCGGAATCTACCGAATACGGTGGTACAGGAGCAATAGCCGCTGTATACTACTTTATTTTAATTTCCCATATTATCCTGGCAATTATTATTGTGCCGCTTGCAATATGGACGTTTTTAAAAGGAATCACCTCCCAGGTTGAAAAACACCGGAAAATTGCCAGATGGACAATGCCGCTCTGGCTGTATGTTAGTATAACCGGAGTTATTGTGTATCTCATGATCTCTCCTTATTATTAAAGAATAAGCAAACGGACTGCTCTTGTGAGCAGTCCGTTTTTGTTAAGTTAAATTTTAAAATCGAGTTTGATGAGACCGGCTTCCCGCGCGGATGTAAAAGCAATGACTGCGAGAGGACCTACAATAAAGCCGACGATACCAAGAAGGGAAAGGCCGATATACAAGGATATAAGTGTGGCCAATGGAGAAAGGCCGATGTGATGACCCATCACTTTAGGTTCTACCGTCCGGCGGATGATCAGGAGAATAATTCCTAATGCCAGCAGCTGGGTGCCAAGCACCATATCCCCGGATAAATATTGGAAAATCGCCCACGGAGCAAGAATAGCAATAGAGCCAATAATGGGGATGAAATCTATCACCCATATAATGAGCGCCATAATCAGAGCTACCTCGGGCACAATAAAGTATAACCCGATATAGGTTACAATTACGATAATAAGACTGACCAAAAACTGGGCTTTAAAAAAGCCAATGATTACTTTACCAAGACGAGCCGTCATAAAATGAACTTTTTGAGCGGTTTCTACTTTCATGAAAGAATACATTTTCCTGCTCAGACGGGGAAGGTCCATCATAAACAAGAACAGTGCAATTAAATACACAATAAATGATACTAGATAGCCAGGGATAGAAGCGACAATACTCGTAACGGTATTTAAAAACTGGCCATCGGTAAAGATGTTACTAACGTTATTAAGCATGTCAGTTACCTGGGCATTTATTACGTTAATTACATCAGGAGGCAGATTCATTCGTACATAGGTGTTTTCAATAGAAGCCTGTATTTCTTTCCAAGAACGGTTTACTTCAGTTATGTAGTCCGGCAGGTTTTCCACAAATAGAATAGCCTGTGTCACAACTTGAGTAATGATTAGATAACCGGCGATGCCGAGAGAAATAAGAAACAAGATAAATACTACCATTACAGCAATGGAACGCCGCCACTTAGCTTTTTCATTTAACAGCCTGACAAGAGGCGAGAGAGCAAGCGCTGTGAGTAATGCGAGAATAATAGGACCGGAAACCGGCAGAATGAAAATTAGAGCAACGATAAGTATAAGTATGGATAAAAAACGAATCATATTTTTTTTCGTAAGGAACGACGACACAGCTATACCCCTTTCAGACATACGGACAAGATAGTATACCAATTAGTATATAGGATTTAAAAGAAGAGAACAAAATATTTATCCCGTGAACATAAAAAAAGAAGCTGGTTTCAGCTTCTTTTTGATTATTTCTTTGCTTTTAGGACATCCCAGACTGCTTTTGTTTTGTCCTGGCATTTTTGAATGATTTTTTCCGGGAATTCTTCATCGTATTCTATTCCGTGTGGATAGTAATGTCTTCCAAAATAGGGTGTTAGTATTTCAACAACTGTATCTTCGTCCGGAATATCTCCGTCCACCGCATAAGCCGGGATACGTAAATAGTAAGTCGCATCATCCGTGCGGTCAAAAAATTTATAATCAAATGTTACGCGCTCATAGTCCCATTGACCAGCGTGAATAAATCCTGCGTCTTTAATGATTCTATGTAGCTTACCAAATGTGATTTGAGTGCCCTCAAATTCATAATCTGCAATTTGCATGTGCTGCGCCCCCTATTTATACATATATTCTTATTTTAATATTAAAATAAAGCGTTTGCAATGGGGAGATGGAATTTCATGAGTTAAGCCAGGAAATCAATTACATAAAACGTGCCGGTGCCATAGGCAATAATTTGATCTTTTTCGTCTTTCACAGTGGAAGATAAAAAAAGCGTTTTTGAGCTTTGCGATATCACTTCCGTTCGGCAGTACAAATAGTCTCCTTTTCCGGGTTTTAAGTAGTTCACCTTTATTTCCAGTGTAACAGCCGCCTTTTTTGCAGGAGTGGAGTGGTTGGCAAGGGTTCCCATGCAGGTGTCCATTAACGTAGCGGTTACTCCACCGTGGACAATCTCGAGCGGGTTTTGTATGCCTTTATGAATCGGAATGCGCATTTGATAGCTTCCATCTTCATTCCATTCTCCTTCCGCCTGCAGCCAGCCGCTCACGTAAGAAGGATGGTGGCCTTCGTGCGTTTGTTTGAGGCCATTTAGAAACTGCTGCATCACTTCTTTTTCTTCGGCTGTTGCAGACTGTAAAAAATCCTTAATATCTGTTGATAAGGTTTTTGTATCTGTCATATTCGATCCTTTCCTAATGCTTTAATAGTTATATTGTAGCAAGCAAGCTCAAGCATGCCAATTAATTCTTCAAACAAAGGCTTATTCCATGTTATACTCCGGATAGGAGGTGCCATTATGAACAGTACTGCTTATACGTCGACACCAGCTGACATTTTAACAGCATCAGAGGAGCTGACAGCTTTGTTGTTTACCTCTGATATATATATAGCTTACACGACAGCCAAGGCTGAAATGGAAGCTGATAAAGAAGCCCGCAGGCTTATTTCTGAATTCACCGGCTGGAAGGACCGTTACGAGGAAGTCCAGCGTTTTGGAAAGTACCATCCGGATTATAAATTGGTTTCAAAAGAAATCCGGCTGAAAAAGAGGGAGATGGACGTCCATCCAACCGTTACGGCTTTTAAAAAAGCAGAAAAGGATTTAGAAACCCTTTTAAATGATATTTCCGGAGAAATCGCCGGGGCAGTTTCTCCTAATATAAAAGTGCCTACCGGAAACCCATTTTTCGACAATGCTTCCTGCGGCACCGGTGGATGCGGGTCCGGCGGTTCGTGCGGGTGCAGCGCATAGACTATCTGCCTGATTAACGTTCTGTTTTTCATATAAGATCTTTTTCTTTAGTACAGAAATTGCTGCCAAGGAGGAACAGTATGTTTAAAGGGAGTATCGAATACCAGACAGTAGTAAAAGCATCCAGAGCCGACGTCTGGAATTTCTTCCAGGATTCTAAAGCACTGGAAGGACTGACGGATTTTCCGGAAGTTACCGTAGTATCCAATGGAGAGTCGAAAGCTGGAGAGACGGTGGAGATTCAAATAGCAGCCGGCCCGATTAAATGTAATTGGGTGTCCGCTATTACGGACAGCAAACAAGAAGAGTATTTCGTAGATGAAGGAAAAGATATACCGTTTCCTTTAATCAACTGGAAGCATACCCACTCTTTTCAATCGCTGGCTGATGGAGAGCTGACCGGAATTACAGATCACGTGGAGTTCGAAAGTTATGCTCCATCATTATTTATTAAAGCAGGATTATATAACATGTTTAAAGACAGGGAAAAAGCACTGCAGAAACAATTTAAACAATAACGAAAAGAGCCATCCATCTGGACGGCTCTTTTGCTTTATGCTGAATATCTGATTATGCTTATCCTTTTTCAAAGTAACGGTGGATTAAAGCAAGAATGGATCGTCTTGTTAAAATGCCGACAAAAGAATGGTCATGATCTTCAATGCAGACAAAAGGATGATTAATAGAAAGCATCAGCGCTTTTCCAAATGTTTCATCTTTGTGCATACGAGGAACTTTAGCAGACATCACATCTTTTACTTTGTAGTCATGAAGGCGCTCCATTTCGATGCGTTCAATACCCAGGATAGAATCGAGGATGTGCGCTTTGCTGATCTGACCCTGCACCCTGTATGATTTATCAAGCACAGGAATAGCGGTATAACCCGATTTGATTAAAATAAGCAAAGCATGATCCAAAGGGTTTTCAAGCTGTACGTGTGCGACTTTTTCATCTGACACAATAAGCTGTTTTATTTCGTTATCCATGATCTGGCTGTTTTTTAATGTTTGCATGTGTTTCATCACTTTCTTTCTGTAGGCGCTCCCGCGCCGGAAGTTTCAAGTAACACCTCAGCACAAGTGTTGGAGGGTTTATACCTCTTTTATCGTATGCTCAAAAAATAGGAAAGTCAAGAAAATATTGTAAGCGTTACATGAAGCGAAATCGGATGATGCCGCCACTTACATATACCCCTTTACTTTTGTATTTAATCCATAATATGTTTATTTCCGCAGGTTAAAAGCAGCATTTAACTGGCCGCGCAGCATTTTATCACGAAGCTCTGAATTCTTCATTTTCTTTTGTTCCATCCTGCGTATTTCAAACGTCTGCATACCATCTTCCATTTTATCAGCTATGTCAATCAGGCGTTCCACATCGCCAAATGAATATTTTCTTGTACCACCGGACGATCGTTCCGGAAATATCAGCTTTCTTTCTTCGTAATATCTGATTTTTCTCTCCGACAAACCTGTAAGTTCGCTAATGACTCCTATTGTAATGACTTTTTTGTCTTTGTAGTTTGAAGACATCGACAAGCGCCCCTTTTTCTCTATTGTTTCTAACAACATATCATAAAATCTTACATAGTAAATGTACATTGTTAGATTTCCTTACATGATTGAGGTTCTTTTCTGTTGTATATACGCTATACTATAAAGAACATCAGAAAGAAAAAAGTACGTGAAAAAAACCCTGTATACAGCGTCAGCAGGAAGTTCTTCAGGATACATACAATATTCAATGCCATAGGCATAAAGAACCTTTGTAAGAGCGCCTGAGCGCTGTATATCTAGTGTCAGCAGAGTAAATGTCCTTTGTGGCAGGGAGCTATTTGTGATAAGCTAATATTTGTGAAATTTTCAGAATTTAGATTAAAGGAAACTATTTATTTGGGAGATGGGAACGAATGAACGTAGCAAAATTTGGGGGATCCTCCTTGGCAGACGCCGGGCAGATCAAAAAAGTAGCATCGATTATTACGGCAGATACAGATAGAAAAATAATTGTCGTTTCCGCGCCAGGAAAAAGAAGCGATGAAGATACAAAGGTAACGGATCTGCTGATTCATTTAGGCGAAACAGCATTGGCTGGAAAAGACACAGCAGAGGCTTTGCATAATGTGGTCGAACGGTTTCGTTCGATAACAGAAGAGCTGGGGCTTTCCGAAGACATGCTGCAAATTATTGAAAAAGACCTGCAGGAAAGAGTCGACTATAAAAAAGACAATCCGGGCCGGTTTCTTGATCAAATGAAAGCAGCGGGAGAGGACAACAATGCAAAAGTGATTGCCGGCTATCTGCAGAGCCTGGGAATCGTGTCAGAATACATAAATCCGGCAGAAGCCGGTCTCTATGTCAGTGACACCCCTGGAAACGCGCAGGTGCTTCCGGAATCCTACGACAACCTGTACAAGCTGCGGAACCGGAAGGGAATTCTAATATTTCCCGGTTTCTTTGGTTATTCCAAACAAGGCGAGCTGGTTACTTTTTCCAGAGGGGGGTCAGATATTACAGGCTCCATCGTGGCAGCCGGTATTAAAGCTGATTTATACGAAAACTTTACCGATGTGGACAGCGTATTTGCAGCGAATCCAAACGTAGTTAAAGATCCTGTAGCCATTAAAAGAATGACTTATAGAGAAATGCGTGAGCTGTCTTATGCCGGTTTCGCAGTATTTCATGATGAAGCTTTAATTCCTGCATTCCAAAAGTCGATCCCGGTATGTGTGAAAAACACAAACAATCCTAAAACGAGCGGGACGATGATTATTTCGGAAAGAGAGTATGCATTGAATCCCGTTATCGGCATCGCAGCGGATAAAGGCTTCAGCACCTTGTATGTGAGAAAGTATCTAATGAACCGGGAAGTAGGGTTCGGGCGCAGGTTATTATCGATTATCGAAGACGAGGGGATCTCCTACGAGCATATACCTTCCGGGATTGATGATACTTCTGTGATTCTGGACAACAGCCAGCTGACCGATGCTATTGAAGAAAAAATTATCCAGCGCATCACAGAAGAACTCGAAGCAGACGATGTGTATTTTGAAAAAGGTCTGGCCATGATCATGCTTGTTGGAGAAGGCATGCATGAAACAGTTGGTATTGCAGCAAGAGCAACAAAAGCTTTAATGGAGAAACAGATTAATATTGAAATGATTAACCAGGGTTCATCAGAGGTTTCGCTTTCCTTTGGTATTAAAGAAGGACAGGTCGATGATGCAATCAGGGGCCTGTATGAAGAATTTTTCAGCACAAAAGAAGTATTGCAGTAAAAATCAAAAAGACGGAAACCGATAATTATCGGTTTCCGTCTTTTTTTTGTTCCATAATCAGCTGTTTAAGTTCCTGTATTTCTTTTTGCAGTTCCTTTGTCGTTACCTCGGGTCCGTTAGCCGCTTCTTTTTCCATATTATCGGCTTTTTCAACATTACTGACGATTACACCGATGAAAAGGTTAAAGATAATAAATGTACCAATCAGCACGAAGCTTACAAAATAAAACCAGGACATTGGTGCCTGCTCTAAAACAGGGCGCATGACGCCACTGGCCCAGGATTCAAGCGTTACTACCTGGAAAAGCGTTAAAAGAGTCAGCTGCAGGTTGCCAAAGTATTCGGGTTCGATATCCTGATACAGCATCGTTCCGATAACTGCATAAATATAAAAGAAAATACTCATTAGAAACATAATGTTACCGAGCGAAGGGATCGTTAACAGGAGCGCGTCTACGAGTCTCTTTAACGATGGTATAATAGAGATGGCCCGGAGGACACGAAGTACACGCAGAATTCGAAGCACAGTAACAAAATGGGCCCCGGCGAAGATGTGACCGGCAAATACAATCAAAAAATCGAACCAGTTCCATGGATTTTTAAAAAATCGATAAGATGGTTTAAAGGCAATAATCCGAAGAACAATTTCAACAGTGAATATCCAAAGCAGTATCCGGTCCGCTATGTAAAACCAATGTTGATTTTCCTGATAAACAGCTGGATATGTCTCAATGCCTACTAAGGCAGCGTTAATTAAAATAATAACCATAATCGTATTAATAAAAAGCGGACTTTCGACAAGTACAGCTAATTTATCCCGCCATGTCCGGCGTTGTTTTGACTCTTTCATAAACCTAAAACTCCCTTTATTCTCTATTAATGGCTGCTGCTGATTTATTAGCTGGTTGTAATAAGGCACACAACTATCTTATTGTACTAAAACACAGATAGCATGGAAAGATTTCTTTCTCGAGCGCCGGGGATTGAGGTACGCTCGACGAGGGTATAGAACATAATAGAAAAAGGGGATGAAAGCAGATGAAAAATAAACAAGTGATTATTATAGGCTCCGGCCTGGCTGCGTGGAGTGCTCATGCCGTTTTGGAGGCTAGAGGTATCAAGACAATGATTCTGGAGAAGAGCAGAGGCGTTGGAGGGCGTATGGCCACCCGTCGGATGGGGGAAGGACGTGCAGACCACGGGGCTCAGTTTATTACAGCCCGCAGCACGGAAATGAAACAGCTCATCCAGGAATGGGAAAGAAACGGCTGGGTGAAAGAATGGAACAAAGGTTTTGCCCGTGCAGAAGACATAGCTGACCGGAAAATAACCGAGAACGGCGGAGACGGGCATCCCCGCTATGCAGGAGTAGATGGAATGTCCCCTTTCGTAAAAAGGCTTTGGAGAGGAAAAAATATACATACATCCCACCTTGTCCGGACCATTAAGCCTGGAAAAGAAGGCTGGATTGTGGAAGGCGAAGCAGGAGAAGATCATTTTTCTTTTTCAGCAGAAGGCGTTCTTGTTACGGCCCCTATGCCGCAGACGCTGGCGCTCTTTCCGGAATTTCCGGGTTCGTCTAAGGATCAGAAAACGATGGAAGAACTTACTTACGAGAAAAGCGTTGGATTAATGATTGCTTATTCCGGAGAAACAAAGATTCCTGAAGCCGGCGGCATTCAGTGGGAAAAAGGCGACATTGCTTTTGCCGGCTGCAATTATCAAAAAGGTATTTCCAAAGAGAAGCTTCTGACGATTCATGCGAGCGGAGACTGGTCGGGTATCCATTGGGAGGAAGCAGAGGATACATTGAAAAGCGCTCTTCTTCAAAAGATAGACTGGCTGCTGGACGACGCCGAAATACAAGACGTACAAGTGAAAAAATGGCTCTATGCCAAGCCGAACGTGCTTTTTCCTGAAAGGAGCATCAGCTTTACATCACCGGCACCTGCAGCGTTCGCCGGAGATATTTTCAAAGAAGGCAAAGCAGAAGGCGCTATTTTGTCAGGAAAACATGCAGCTGAACATTTATCTCTTTAAATAATAAGCCCGCTGAAGGCATATCTTCAGCGGGCTTATTGTTTATTTAAGTGGGGTGGTAGCAGGTTTTCCTAATTCTTTGGATCGTTCAATAGCCCGCATGATACTGGCAGTAAAATGTTCCTGGACATGATGCTGCTCGAGTACATCAAAAGCAGCTTCCGTCGTGCCGGCGGGACTCATAATTTCTTTATACAGCTCTTTTGACGTTTTTTCGGTGTGCTGCAGCCGCAGGGCTGCACCGAAAAAGGTTTGTATAATAAGTTCTTTTGCTTCATCTTCATGAAGGCCGGCCTGTCTCCCCGCATTTTCCATTGCTTCGACCATGTAATACAAATAGGCGGGACCGCTGCCGGCAATGCCGGTAACAGCATCCATTTTTTCCTCAGTAAGTTCGGTTACTGTTCCGATAGAACGAAACAGAGCCGCCGCAATCCGTGCGTCTGTTGAAGAAGCATAGGATCCCAGGGAGATCGCGGTCGCAGATGCCCCGACTTTAGCCGATGTGTTTGGCATCGCTCGTATAACCGGCGGGTGAATCGCGAAAAGATTTTCCATATACATAGTAGAAATTCCGGCCATTACAGAGACAATAATTTGTTCATTTGACAGCTTATGGCGTATGGAGTGAATAGCGTCTTCTGCATGCCTGGGTTTCATTGCGAGAATAATGACCGAGGCTTCTATCGTTTTTGTATCTTTGAGCTGGAAGGAGTGGATACCATATTCTTTTTCCAGACGAAGAAGTTTATCTTTGTCCGAATGGTTGGTGACTGAAATTTGATCGGGCTGTACGAGTTCTTTCCGGATCAGTCCGCCGATAATGGCTTCTGCCATAGCTCCTGCTCCAATGAAAGCAAACGACTGGTTCGTAAGCATAAGCTCCTCCTATTCTTTTATCTGTCCGGTACCTTCGATAATATATTTATAAGACGTGAGCGCTTTAAGTCCCATTGGTCCACGGGCATGAAGTTTTTGAGTACTGATGCCGATCTCTGCGCCGAAGCCAAATTCAAAACCATCCGTAAATCGCGTGGAAGCGTTATGATAAAGGGCCGCTGCGTCAATACCTGCAAAGAATGCCCGCTTATTTTCTTCGTTTTCCGTAATGATCGACTCGGAATGAGTCGTGCCGTACGTTTGAATATGGGAAATTCCTTCTGCTGCACTGTCAATGCATTTCATGGAAACAATATAATCGAGGTACTCTTCAGCCCAGTCAGACTCCTCGGCTGCTTTAATATCGGAATGAAGCGCCTGGATTTTCTCGTCCCCTCGAATTTCAACCCCGGCAAGGAGAAGCTCTTCTATTAATTCACTTCCATTTTCCTGCAGCCATTTTTCATGCACGAGGATGGTTTCGCAGGCGTTGCAGACAGAAGGACGCTGCGTTTTTGCATTAATTGCAATATCGATGGCCATTTTTTTACCAGCTGATTCATCAATAAGAACATGACAGTTCCCAACTCCGGTTTCTAAAACAGGAATGGAAGACTGGTCAACCACAGTTTGAATAAGACCGGCACCGCCACGTGGAATCAGCACATCAAGATACTTATTCATTTTAAACATTTCTGATGCCCCATCACGTGAAGTGTCTTCTGCCAGTTGAATAGAATCAGGGGAAAGGGAATATTTTTCCATTCCTGCATGGATAGCATCGATAATAGCCTGGTTGGAATGATAGGCAGATGAACTGCCGCGAAGCAGGACGGCATTTCCGGTTTTGACTGCTAAAGCAGTTGCATCGGCTGTTACGTTAGGTCTGGCTTCATAAATAATACCGATAGCACCGAGCGGGACACGTATTTTTTTTATTTCAAGTCCATTGGGACGATCCCAGGCTTCTATTTCTTCTCCAATAGGATCGGGCAGGGCGGCAACATCGCGGAAGCCGTCCGCCATCGTTTTAATGCGTTCCTCTGTTAAACGCAGCCTGTCCAGAAGTGCCTCGGTAAATCCCTTTTCCATTCCAGCTTCTATATCTTTTTGATTCGCTTCCAATATGGTAAGCGTATGTTCTTCCAAAGATAAAGCCAGTTCATTTAATACATTGTTCTTTTGGGCAGCGTTCAGCACGGCGAGCTCTCCGGCTGCCTGTTTTACTTTTTGGCCCTGTTCTGTCATTTTACTCATTTACTTCATCTCCTTCATAGCAACCCAGTCATCACGATGGATGACTTCAGCTTTGATCGTTTTGGTGTAAGCCGCAGCTTCTGAGCTTGATTTTCCTTTAATATCTGCCAATTCAGCGGAGGACATATTTACCTGTCCTTTACCGATAAGCTTTCCTTTTTCATCCACTACCTGCACGACCGATCCGCTGCCGAACGTGCCTTTAATTAATTTGATGCCGGCAGGGAGAAGGCTTCTGCCATTTTGAAGCAGAGCCCGTTTGGCACCGCCATCGACTACCAGTTCTCCTGAGGGAAGAGAGTGCAGTGCAAGCCATTGCTGCTTTGATTTCAACGTGAACTGCCCGGGATAGCCGATATACGTTCCATTTCCTTTTCCATCGATAATATCCGTAAGTTTATGCGGACCTGATCCAGTGCCAATAAATATGCGCAGCCCCAGCTGCAGAGCCGTTTGGGCAGCGAGAAGTTTTGATTTCATTCCACCGGTGCCAACCAGGCTGCCGCTGCCGCCCGCTCCAATAAGAAGCTCATCTGTGATTTCAGAAAGAAAATGGTATTTTTTGGCCGAAGGATTTTCTTTTGGATGTGAATCATAAAGGCCGTCCACGTCGGTCAGGATAAATAAATCATCAGCCTGGCACAGTCCGCCTACGAGAGCCGACAGCATATCGTTGTCGCCAAACGTAAGCTCATCCACCATAATAGAGTCATTTTCGTTAATAATCGGGAGCACCTGGCGCTGAAGCAGTTCGGAAAGAGTGTTGTACGCATTTTGATACTGCGGCCTGTTGGAGAAATTATCACGTGTCAGCAGCAGCTGCCCGGTTGAAATGCCATACGCATGAAACTCCTTTGTGTATGCTTCCATGAGAAGGCCCTGGCCTACCGCAGCTGCGGCTTGTTTGCCGGCAAGCTTTACGGGGCGGGAGGGGTAGCCGAGCCGGCCGAATCCGGCAGCCACGGCGCCGGATGAAACGAGAATAACCTGATGACCCCGCTCCCGCAGTGCTGCAATAGCTGATACGTGTTCTTTCAGTTTTTTTTCACTCAGCCTGCCATTTGGGGTAGTCAGCGAACTGCTTCCAATTTTTACGACTATCCGTTCCTTTTTCATTTGGGCTCTTCTCTCCATTTCATTTATCTGTTAATACAAAAAAGCCCCCGTCCTAATAAAGGACGGAGACGTATAATCCGCGGTGCCACCTTCGTTGAAAAGCGATAACTACCGCTTTTCCACTTGGAACTTTAACGCAGTTAACGATCAGGCTGTCGGCCTGACAGCTCCAGAGCAGGTTCATAAAAGAGATGTTACAGCGCCTCTCAGCCAGTGAGCGCCATTTTCTGTACGACATCCTGCTTTTATTACTATTCTCCTTCGACACTGTTTCTCTTTTTTTAATTCGGGATGATACAATAGTTGTTCATATTATGTTTCATAGATGCGGAGTTGTCAAGCAAATTAAAGCCCTCCGCGGAAGCCGTGGAAATAAAGATACACAGAAAGAGAGATGAAACGATGACAGCAGAAAAAACAGTAGTAATCACGGGAGCCGGAAGCGGACTCGGACGATGGATCAGTATTGAGAGTGCAAAGCACGGCTATTATCCCATTCTGGTAGGACGATCCGGAGAGAAACTAAGAGCTGTCCAGCGTGAACTGGTGCACCTGGGCGTTTCTTCAGATATAGAAACGGCGGACATTAGAAACCATGAGGATAACAAAAGAGCTGCTGAAGCCATTTTGAATCGAACAAAAAAAATCGATGTACTTATTAATAACGCCGGGTATGGAGTTTTTGCGGAAGCTGAAAACCTTTCCTATGATAGTGCCAGGCAAATCATGGAAGTGAACCTGCTCGGTCTAATCGATTGGACAAGCTTGTTTCTGCCGCATTTAAAACAACAGCAGAGTGGGCGTATCGTTAATATCGGCTCCATGGCAGGTAAAATAGCCACCCCTAAAGCCTCTGCCTATGCAGCGAGTAAGGCCGGGGTTATTGCTTATTCCAATGCGCTTCGTATGGAGATGAAACCTCACCGTGTATCGGTGATGACGGTGAACACCGGACCGGTCAAAACACCTTTTTCAAATAAAGCGGACCCGACCGGACAGTATGAAAAATCGGTGAGCAGGCTCGCTATTCGTCCTGATAAGCTTGCCCGTACTATTGTAAAAAACCTGGATGGGCGTGCCAGAGAAATAAACCTGCCCGGTTACATGAACAAAGCGGCCCTGCTGTACAGTTTGTTTCCAAAAACGGTAGAACAGCTGGGCAGAAAGCAGTTTATGAAAAAGTAAACGTGGATTTTCTCGTTAGCTGCGTTCTTCTTTATAAAAACGGGAGCCGGTAATCGACTCATAAACATGAATGGCGCTCATCGTAACGGCCATCGTGCTGCCCCCGGGAAAGACGGAATCTCCGCACATCCAGAGACCGGGCAGGTTTGTCCGATGGGAGAGGCTGTTGAAAAGAGCATAGCGGCTCGTCTGCGGAAAACCGCCCACCATGCCATCCGGACGGTGGATATAATGCTCCCACGCATGAGGAGCACCAGGAAGCAGGGAAGACAGAGCATCAGACCAGCCTGTCTGCGATAAAAGAATTTGTTTCAATTCTTCCAGGGTCTGCTGTTTCTGTTCGTCATAGGTGGTTCTGTTTTTCCAGCGTGCAGGATCGGTGTGCGTGGAAATAGTAAAGGTACGTTCCCGTCCCGGAGCCCTCAGGGTGTCTTCTTCTTCAGATAACGATACAAACATGTGCTCTTTTTCAAAAGCATTTTCCGGTCCCCACATTATCTGCTGGAACAACGGGGTACCGGCAGATGCTTCTGTCAGCGTGCCGTACATAGAAAAAGCGCTCCAGATTGGAGTTCGGCTTCTTTTCTGCCATTTTCCTCCGAGTGCCGCAAAGTCGGCTTCGCTCATTAACGAAGGAAGCACCTGAACGGGTACATTCAGGACGAGATCCTTCGCTGTAAACAGTCTGCCGCGTTTATCGACTGCTTCCCACAGGCCGTTATTTCTTTGAATTTTTTCGATGGTACGTCTTTTGACGGCCTGGCCGCCGTTTGCTTTGACTGCAGCTGCAAGTGATTCGGCACCTCGGTAAAGCCCGCCTTTCATATAGTGGGCACCTTGATGGTAGATGGCAAGACCATACAGGCCGAGAAGGGCGGCTGCTTTATCAGCGGAAGCCTGCATGCTGTCGAGGAGCTGGCCGTTAATATACTGCATGAACCCATAATGTTTATCAAGCTGATACTGGGCGAGCACTTGTGTTACTGTTTTCCGGTAATATGGAATAAGTACGGCTGCTCTGCCATCAGCGGAAGCGAGCAGCGTTTTCCAATCCTGCCAGTTTTTCGGCGGCATAACCGGTGCTTTTTTTAATAAAGATAAAAATATATCCCCTGTTTTGGCAACAAGCTGGTAGAATTTTTCGATATGGTCACTGATCTCGGGAAAAGTATGGCACAGGTGCTGGATGTGGGTATCCATGTCTGCATAGACTGTAATAGAGAACCCGGCAGAGTGTACATCCATAATAGCAGACAAAGGGGTTTTTTCCGGCTGGGGGAGACCAAGGTGGTTAAAAACACGGTAATGAAGACCATCAGGCTCCTGAAATCCCAGGCCCAGTGTGGCGCCGACCGGATAAATGTAATCTCCTCTTCTGAATTTGCCTGCACTTCCGCCCCATTCATTTGAAGCTTCCAAAAGCGTAACGGATTTACCTGCACGGCTTAGAAGTCCGGCCGCCGTGAGGCCGCCAAATCCACCGCCTATAATCAATACATCTGAAGAGTCCATCAGCATATTCCTTTCTTGAAAGCAGCTGGAAAGCGCTGCTTTATTGCTCTTATTGTATACCCATGCTAGACTAAAAAGAAATCCAGTAAAAGGGGAAGACCTTATGTATCCAAAACGAACAGGTATTGCTATATGGCTGAAGTCCACTAAGCATGCTCGACAGCTTCGCCGGTACGGGGTCGTTCACTATGTTTCGAAGTCGATGAACTACGCAATAGTTTACTGTAATGAAACCAGCGTGGAATCGGTTATAGAGGATATAAAAAACCTTCATTTTGTCGAGAAGGCGGAACGATCCATGAAACCATCTGTAGCTACAGAATATAAAAAGAAAACAATCGAAAAAGAGCCGGCACCGGACTATACTATGGGCCTGTAAACAGACTTTTTCCTATACAGCCATGAACCCCCTGACAAAGGGGGTTCATTTTTATGGAGAAGAACGGTATTGGCAGCAATATTGTTTCGATTGCCGGAATATAATATAATGAGCGGGAAAGAAGGAATTCATATGCCAAAATGGAAGAAGAATTTATACATACTTGTTGTGTCGCAGTTTATGGTTATGGCTGCTATGACGATGATTATTCCTTTTCTCCCGCTTTATCTGCAGGAGCTCGGGGTAACCGATCCGCAGTCTATAACCATTTGGGCTGGGTTTATATTTGGTATTAACTTCTTAAGTGCGTTTATCGTTTCTCCGTTCTGGGGGAAGCTGGCTGATAAATATGGAAGAAAACCGATGGTGCTGCGTTCGGGAATTGGTATGGCGGTCGTTATGATTTTGACCGGCTTTGCTACGGGGCCGTGGAGCCTTTTGTTTCTAAGACTTCTGAACGGAACCATCTCAGGATTTATTCCTGCTTCGATTGCTTTGGTGTCCACCAACACTCCAAAAGAAAAAGCGGGCTATGCGCTGGGTATTCTTCAATCCGGTGCGGTGGCCGGCGGCATATGCGGTCCGTTGTTCGGCGGACTGCTCGCAGAAGCGTTTGGCTTCCGGACTATTTTTAATATAACAGGTATCGGCCTGGCGCTCGCAGCGCTCACCGTTTGGCTGTTTGTAAAAGAAGAGTTCACGCCGCCCGAAGCTGGAGAAAAAACAAGTACGATGGATGATTTTAAAAAAATAGCAGCGGTTTCTCCGATTGTTCAAATATATATGGTCGTATTTATTATTCAATTTGCGCTGATCGGTGTCAACCCACTCGTTTCTTTATATGTGGAAGATTTAAGCGGCGGGGTGAATAGTGCATTTTATGCAGGTCTGGCTGTGTCTTCTATGGGAATAGCTAATATGGTGGCAGCCCCTATTCTCGGAAAAACAAGTGATAACAAAGGAGCGTATTATACCCTTTTCGTCTGTTTAATCGGTGCCGCTGTCTTTTCGGTGCCGCAGGCCTTTGTGACCAACTTATGGCAGCTGATTGCCATGCGGTTTATGACAGGCCTCTGCCTCGGAGGGCTGCTTCCTGCTGCCAATACTTTAATCAGGCAGCTGGCGCCATCAGGTATGGAAAGCAGAACATACGGATTTTCGAATAGTTTTCTATTTTTAGGTTCTCTGCTTGGGCCGATTATCGGCGGGCTGCTGGCCGCGGTGTACGGCATTCAGGGAGTATTCTTAGTTTCAGCTGTAATGCTTACGATAGCGGTCATTATTATGAAAGTGTATGTTATACCGGGAATTAAAAACAGAAACAAGGACAACGCCGATTAGCAGGTTTACACCCATCTGTGCATGCGGTACTATGTGATCAGTAAACGCCCGTCTTAAAGGAGAGGAAACGTAGTGAGGATAGTAGCAGGCTCTTTTAAAGGAACTATAATTAAAGCGGTGCCCGGTAACAAAACGAGGCCTACGGCTGATAAAGTTAAAGAAGCTGTATTTCACCGGCTTGGTCCTTTTTTTGAAGGGGGAGAGGCACTGGATTTATTTGCTGGAACGGGAAGTCTCGGTCTGGAAGCGTTAAGCCGTGGCTTCGATAAAGCAGTATTTATTGATCAGGCCTCCCAGGCCCTTAAAACGATTAAATTGAATATAAATCAATGCCGCTGCGGTGACCGGACGGAAGTGTACCGAAATGACGCAGGACGCGGACTTGAAGCGCTGGCACGCCGAAAAAGATCATTTGACGCTGTGTTTTTGGATCCTCCTTATGCAGCAGGGGAAATTCCAGCTCTTCTTGAGAAGCTGAATGATCTTCAGTTAATAAATAAGGGTGGATTTGTTTTATGCGAGCATGCTTCCAAAGAAATCCTGCCGGACCAGACAGGAAACCTGCAGAAACACCGGGAGGATAAGTACGGGGATACGATGATAACAATTTATTATGAAAGCTGATATAATAAAGCGAATCAATAGACCATAGAGTATACTGCAGGTGTTAACGCAGATATAGAGGGGGAACCGTCATGGCAAGTGTAGCTGTATATCCTGGAAGCTTTGATCCCATTACAAATGGCCATCTGGATATTATTGAAAGAAGCGCCAAAGTGTTTGATCGGGTGATTATATCCGTTTTACATAATAGAAATAAAGTACCGTTGTTTTCTGTGGAAGAACGAGTGGCTATGCTGAAAGATTCGATAAAGCATATTCCAAATACAGAAGTGGATTCATTTAATGGACTGCTGATTGAATATATTAAAGAAAAAAAAGCTCATACCATTGTAAGAGGGCTTCGGGCGGTCTCTGATTTTGAATATGAGATGCAGGCAGCGTCGATCAACCGCAAGCTTGCTCCGGACATTGAAACCTTTTTTATGATGACAAATAATCAGTATTCATATCTAAGTTCAAGTATTGTAAAAGAAGTGGCGAAGTATGAAGCAGATGTAGGAGATCTTGTGCCGCCAATGGTGGAAAAAGAACTTAAAAAGAAGTTTTCTGCCTCTACGTAACACACTTTAAGGTTTGGGGCAGAATACCCCAAACTTTTTCTATGTATAAAGAGATGGAGATGAACCAGAGGAGGAAAACGATTGGCAGAACAACAGAAAAAGAAAAGATGGAGCCGCAGCTGGGTTATCTTCGGACTGCTTCTGCTCATACTTATTGTAAATCAAATTCCGCTTCCCTACTATTATTCCCAGCCCGGCGAGGCGAATGCCCTTGAAGATATCATTATGGTAGAGGGCGGCGAAGGGGAGGAAGGGGAGTTTTATATTACGACGATCCTCCAGAGAAGAGCGAATATCCCGCTTTATCTATGGGCCCAGGTTTCGCCTTATAGAGAAGTAACACCGACAGATTCTTACTTAATGGATGGTGAAACAGATGATGAGTATTTTCACCGTCAGGAAATGATGATGACAAGCTCACAGGAAGCCTCCAAGCTTGTTGCCTACCGGGAAGCGGGACTCGAGCCTGATATCGAATATGAAGGCATACGCGTCACAGAGGTTATTGAAGGAATGGACGCGGCAGCCCATCTGCAGGAAGGCGATCTTATTACTTCTGTGAACGGTACAGGGGTTAATACATTGGAAGAGCTTAATGCAGAGCTGGAAAATGAAGAAATCGGCACCGAAATAACGGTCGGACTTACGAGAGCGGAAGAAGAAGAAACCGCCTCGGTAGCTATTGACAGATTTCCAGAAGAAATGGACAGCGAAGGAAGAGGCGGCCTTGGTCTATTATTTCCTTATACGCAGCGAAGCATTGAATTTGATCCGGAAGTTGAAATAGAAGCTGGAGCAATCGGTGGTCCTTCAGCAGGACTAATGTTTGCTCTGGAGATATATAATCAACTGACCCCGGATGATCTGACAAAAGGACTAAAGGTGGCGGGTACCGGTACGATTGATGATGAAGGAAACATTGGCCGCATCGGCGGCATTGAACAGAAAGTTGTTGCAGCGGAAGAGTCCGGAGTAGACGTATTCTTTGCCCCGGATGACGATCTGGACTCTCCTTCGAATTACGATCAGGCGGCCGAGACGGCAGCGGATATAGAGGCAGAAATGGAAGTAATCGGTGTAAGAACATTTGAAGAAGCCGCTTCCTATCTGGAAGCTTACACCCCTTCTTAATACAAAAACCTGTACAGGGGTGCTTTCCGCAGGCCATGCCTTAAGCTAAAGAGGAAAAAAACGACCTCTTTATCTTCACCTATGGCTGTTCTGCAGGAGTCACCCCTGTGTGTTTTTCTTTTCACCTTTTCAACAAAGTGTTAAAAGAATTCGAGATCGTGTATAGGTATACAAGGTGAAATAATTTCTCGACAATCTGAAAACCGGAAAGCCTTGAGGGCTTTCCGGTTTTTCATAATATAAGGGGGGGCAGGGTGTATTCTTCTTTCCAACGGGCCGTTTTCCAATCGGGAAAAGGCAGGTAATAAGTAGAGGAAGCCCTGTCTTCTAGTAACGCCTGGCCGGTTTTTCTACGTGGCATTGAGGTCTTCAGTGGGATCGTGAATGATTTTTTCCGCTGCTGCAGATACGCTCGGCCCGCTGCGGTCATCCCAAGCAGTCTCATATACTGAGGCTGCCCATCTGTCATGGCGTCAGTCATTTCCGATTTTGTAACCCCAAGAAGAATCTGAATAGATGCGCGCTGCAGGCGGGTCGTCGTATAGCGTTTCGTTTTAGCGGCAGCCAGCATGGCCGCAAAGCTTTCTTCCCGGGCATGTTTGGCAAGAAGCCGTTCTAGTCCTTCCTCCGCCTCGTACATAGTGCTTAAGTGTTCACGGGAAACCGTCAGAAGCTTTGCCTGCAGAAAAGGAAAGTAGTGCTCCCATTCCACGAAAGGCGCCTGACCCGCGTAGGCTGTAAGCAGCGAAAAGGCGGATGCGGGCATATAAGGTTCAACAGATGAAGCTGTTTGGTCAGTAAGTATTCTTCGGATTGCTGTTGCGCTTGCTATGTGTGCTGAAGGAAGTTCCTTGTCATGAAAGGCAGCTCCTGTCCGTTTAATAGTAACCGGTTCAATAGAAGCCCGCAGGCTCTTTACGGCCTGTATGTAATGCAGTCCCAGGCTGTTGTTAGGCTCAGCGATATCGGGAAGGTCTTCAGCCGGAGAGAGAGCTTTAAAAGCAGAAGCGGCAGCCCGTGGATAGCTGTAGCCGAGCTGATTAAAATAGCGTACATGTTTATCATATTCCAGCCGGTGTTCGTCTAAAAAAGAAGCGAGGGAGAGAAAAGGCTCGATGGTACCGGCTTCGCTTCCAAAACAAAGGTAGTCTGTGCCCAGCTGCTTTAGAATGGATACAGCGCCGCGTGCGAAAACAGAGGCGTGCTGACTGGAGAAGGCATACGGAAGTTCTATTACAATATCCGCGCCTTCGAGAAGAGCCATTTCTGTTCGGATTCGCCGGGGAACAACAGCCGGTTCTCCTCTTTGAAGGAAGTAGCCGCTCATTACAGCTACAACGGTATCGGCTCCCGTGATCCGCCGCGCTTCCTGCAGATGGAAGGCATGGCCATTATGAAACGGATTGTACTCAACAACCACTCCTACTGCTGTCATAATAGACCCCCTTTCAATATTTGGTGCTCATCATATTTTTTTCTTTATTAAGAGACGCCGAAATGGTAAAATAGAGCCACTATTCCTTACATTATAATGTAAAGAAAATATGTTGACAAATATAGTGATGGTGGATATAATTATTTTTGTTGCCTTGAGGTGATGTAAATGAAATGGAGTATACAGCAGCTTTACGCAAAGCGGGTCCGAGGACTCGTTGTTGACGATGAAGTGAATGTAGATGAGTTAAAAGAAAGAGACAGCGAAATCAGGGATATTTCACCTGCGAAAGTAAGCGGGCACGCTGAATTTTCAGCTGATGGACTAGTAACCTTCTTTCTTCGGATATCCGGGGAAATGACGCTGCCCTGCGCAAGATCGCTTGCAGACGTCCGCTATTCATTTGAAACGGAAACAGAAGAGATGTTTCAAATAGACGGTTACAAAGACACAGAAGATGAAGACGTTCGTGAACCGGAAAATGGTTTTGTTGATCTGCTTCCGGCTGTAAAGGAAAGCATTCTGCTTTCTATACCTATCCAGGTTTTTGCTGATGAAGAAGAACAGAAAAAAGGTCCGGCTCCTCTTGAAGGAGAAAACTGGTCTTTGATCTCAGAAAAAGAAGCATCTGAAGAAACGGAAAAAGAAGCAGACACCGTAGACCCTAGATTAAAGGATTTAAGCAAATTCTTTGATAAATAAAGATGAAGCACAAAGATAACCGCATTTTCTTTTGTATTCATAAGAGAAATTTTCATGAATATATGGTAAAATGTTGTGTCTGACTAGAAGTGTAACTTGTATAAGGAGGTGGGTAACATGGCAGTACCATTTAGACGTACTTCTAAAACCCGCAAAAGACAGCGCCGTTCACATTTGAGAATGGAAATTCCGGGTATGGTAAAATGTCCGGATTGTGGTGAAATGAAACTTTCACACCGCATCTGTAAAAATTGCGGTTCTTATAAGGGAGAAACAGTAATCGAAAAAAAATAACCAGAGAAAGCTGCATAGTGGGTATATCCATTATGCAGCTTTTTTTGAATAAAATGATAACGTTTTCATAGAAGGGGAGAGAAAAAATGGAAAAAAAGGTGATAAAATCAAATATAGGCGGGCGTTGCATCATAAAAATTAATCGGCCGGAAGTGCATAATGCTGTAGATTTTGACGTTATGCATCTTTTAAACCGGTATTTGGATGAAGCTGCCGAAGATACAGCGGTTGAGATGCTGGTTCTTACAGGAACGGGCGGAAAAGCGTTTTGTGCAGGAGGGGATTTACGAGCCTTTCAGCATCTACATACAGAAGAAGAAGCGTTTCAAATGCTTAACGGCATGAGCGGTGTTCTTAAAAAAATAGCGGCATTTCCCTATCCGACTGCAGCCTTGTTAAATGGAAATGCATATGGCGGCGGGGCGGAACTTGCCATGGCATGTGATGTAAGAGTAGCAGTTCCTTCCGCATCTTTTGGTTTTACGCAGGGGAAATTTGCGATTACTACAGGATGGGGCGGGGGGGCGCTTCTGCTGAACAAAACTCCTTACGATACCGCCGTGAATGTATTATGTTCCTCAAGAGTATACTCTGCCCGGGACTGGCATGAGATGGGGATAATTACCGAAGTGCAGGAAAGCCCTGAAGCTGGAACTATCCTGGGGTGGCACAACGGGGAAAAAGAAGTTAATAAAGCCTATAAAACATTAGCAAGAAGAATGCTTAATGAAGAAAAATTGTTTGCTATGATGGATGAGGAAGTACGCACCTGCGCCGCTCTATGGGCCGAACCGGCCCATGAGAAAGCAGTCGAGCAGTTTCATTCCAGAAAAAGAATATAAAAAAAGGCCCTTTCCATTTTTGGAAACGGGCCTTCTCATTATTCCTGCGGCTGAACGCCTTCAGGGTACCAGACAAAAGGATTTTCCCCGCGGTCACGATCCGGGTCATACGTAACAGGCTGAAAGCCCATCTTATCCCAAAAGTCATCGGAACGCTGACGTGCATTTGTTTTTACAGGGATGTTAAAACTTTTGGCGTGTTCTACGAGCGCCTGCCCGTATCCTTTGTGTTTATAACCTTCCAGCACCTCGAGTTTCCAAAGCTCTAAATAACCTTTTGGCGGATCAAAGTACTGATCATATTTGCTTTCAATTTTATACAGGCACATTCTGGCAACCAGCCTGTCACCATAATAAATACCGTAAAAAGGAGATTCGCTGTCGTTTTCAATAATGTTTTCCTCGAGCTCTTCTTTCATGGACAGCTCCTGGGCTCCCACTTCTTTAAACTGCTGAAAATCTTCAAGTGTTTTAAAATTTATAAGTAAGCGCTTTACTTTTTCCGTTGCCATAATCATCCTCCTCTGTCTATTCTAATTCTATTGTACTATAAAGATTCCCATATTTGTGTAATAATAAAAGAAGAAAAAATAGACCGAATAGTAAGAAAAATAAAGAATCAAACTTAGGGGTTAGGCAATGGGAAGGGAGTATGCTAGAATTTATAGGGATTTACAAAATGACTACACGGAGCTTGGCGCAAATAGGAAAAAGCTCCGAAAGAAAGCGTGAAGTATATGCAGATTTTTATAGACGCAATCGTCGGCACTTTGTTGCTTCTCCCTTTTTTAGGATGGTACATACTCTATTTCATACAAGCAAAGATTACGAAGAAAAAAAGAAAATCAATGCGGAGGGCATCGGAGTTTTCCTCTCTGTTTTTTGCCACATCCATTTATTTTTACGCCCAGCTTTTATGGGGGCTGTCTGTATTGTGGATTATATTCCTGGTTGTTCTGGTAATCGGTATCATTGTATTAATACTTCACCGGAAGTATAGATTAGATATGGAATTTCCAAAGATTATGAAAAGCATGATGCGCTTTTCTTTTGCCGTATTTTTTGCGGCATATATCCTGATGCTGCTTTATGGATTAATTGATTATTTCTTTATTGCTTAAGAAAGGCAGGCCTCTTATGAATACGACCATCGGAGATGTAGAGTTATCTACATTTAACACAGCTTATAAAAACCTGCATCCGTCTGCTGTTGCTCTGTTTGATTATATTCCGTCCGCAGACGGAATCCAAAAACGGCACACAGCGTTATTGCAAAAATCTTTTGAGAGAGAAGAGCTGGCAGAAGCTCTTTTTTCATTCAACAAAAAGTTTTTATACAATCAAAAAGCATTAGGTGCTATAGAGCGTTTAAAAAACAAAAAAGCTACGGTAGTAGTTGGAGGGCAGCAGGCAGGTCTTCTGACTGGTCCAATGCTTGTTATTTCCAAAGCTTTAAGTATTATTTCGCAGGCGAAAAAGCTGGAACAGGCCACAGGCTCTCCAGTTCTGCCTGTTTTCTGGATAGCCGGGGAAGACCATGACTGGCTTGAGATTAATCATATTTGGGTGCCGGGCGGAAACGGCCCTGTGAAAGTACGGTACAAAGGATATAAAAAAGAGCAGCTTGCAGCTTCCGAACAGCAGCTGCCTTCGCAGGACTTATCTGTATTTATTACGGAAGTGTTCAGGCATTTAGAGGAGACCGAACATTCTGCTTCCCTGCTGAAGACAATAAATTGTCTCGCCGAAAGGTCGGCTTCCGTGTCTCTGTTTTTTGGAGAGTGTATGCGCTGGCTGTTTAAAGATACAGAGCTGATTTTGCTGGATGCGCATGATGAACAGATTAGAGCATTGGAAAAGCAAGTATTTACGAATGTCATAACCAATAATGAAAAAATAAGAAGTGCCCTTAAAGAGGGGGAAGCAAAACGAACAGAAGCTGGTTTCTCTCCGGTGGAAGGTATAAACGCCCAAAGCAGCCACCTGTTTTATCATCTCCCTCAGCGTGATTTGTTATACCCACTGCCCGATGGAGGCATGGAGACGAAAAGCGGCAGAGTATTCGATACAGATACATTGATGAAAGAAGTACAGAAAAAACCATTTCCTTTCAGTTCCAACGTAGTGACAAGGCCATTGACCCAGGAGGCGCTTCTGCCTGTGCTTGCTTTTATCGGCGGTCCGGGTGAAGTGAATTATTGGAGCCTGCTGAAGCCGGTTTTTCATGCAATGGACTACGCTATGCCCCCGGTGTTGTTAAGACAGCACTTGACCGTGCTGGATAAACAAACACAGAAACTATTGAAAAACGAAAAAATTCCGGTGGGCAGCGGCGCAGTAAAAGAAATAGCGTGCAGGATAAAAGCTGTCGAAGATTCTCCTGCTTTCCAGGAAGGACGTTCGGCGGCTGAGGCAATGGTGGAAGAAATAAAGCCTATGCATGAACAGCTGGCGCAGAATTGGGAAAAAAAGCGCCCGGCTGAAAAAAGCTTCGCAGAAAACAACTGGCGGCGGATACAAAACGAAATATTCGCTCTCGCCAATCGAATCGATTCCGTAGAAAAAGAGAAAGCGGGCCGGCAGTTGAAAAATTTGAAAGAAGCCCTGCAGGTTCTTCAGCCGAATGGTATCCCTCAGGAAAGGGTGTACTCAATATTCTGGCTGCTTAACCTGTATGGACCGGAAATAGTAAATACGATGTCCGAAGCGCTGGAGACTTCGTTTGCATCGGCCCAGCATTATATCGAACTGTAACCCGCCTAATCATAGGCGGGTTTTTTTGTTGTAGGTATTTTTATTAAAGAAAACATCGAAATTGTAAAAAATTCCAGAAAGTGACCGATAGTAAATAAGTATAAATAATAATAAGGAGACAAACACATGTGGAACAATAGAAAAATCGGATCGAAAATTAACATTATCGTGCTGTCGATTCTGGCGCTGCTTTTTATCGGTCTTGGAAGCGTTGTATACTGGCAGACTTCAGAGAGTATTAAAAAAGCGTCCACAGAGAAAGCGGCGTCGGATCTTCAATTAGGGCGCGAAGCATTAAACGGTGCCTATCCGGGAGAGTGGGCGCTGGTAGATGGTACTCTCGTTAAAGGAGAGACGCCGGTATCCGATGAAATGGTGGATTACATAGGGAATATCACTGAAGGAACAGTGACTATATTTCAAGAGGACACCCGTGCTGCTACCAATGTAATGGTGGATGGAGAGCGGGCAGTCGGCACCCAGGCTTCTCCGGAAGTAATAGAAACTGTAATGAATCAACAGGAAACATACACAGGAGAAGCGGACGTTGCAGGCAATATGTATCAAACGGCATACGAGCCGATTGTTGATGAAAACGGACAAGTGGTGGGTATGTGGTACGTAGGAGCATCACAGGAATTAATCAGTGAAACTGTAACTATTATGATGACAGCCTTCGTACTTATTTTCGTCGTAATGGCCGCGCTGGCAACTTTTTTCGTGTGGTTGTTTACGAAAGGATTGAATAAGCGGCTTCAAACGATGACCAATGCGCTGCAGCGTGCAGGTCAGGGTGACTTTTCCGTTGAGTTGGAGGATCATTCAGGTGATGAAATCGGTCGTCTGGCCAGGGACTATAATGAAATGAAAGAGAAGCTGACAAGGCTTGTCCATCAATTATCAATTTCTTCTGAGCAGGTGGCCGCTTCTTCTGAAGAGCTTACCGCAAGCGCTGAAGAAACGAGTAAAGCGTCCATACAGATATCGGAAAGCATCCAGCAGGTAGCTTCCGGTACAGATCAGCAGACTGCCTCTACGGAGGATGATCTAACCATTTTGCGAAATCTTGCTGAAGGGATGGAAACCTTGACGGTGCAGGTGCATAAGGCAAAAACCGTATCGGAAGACACTTCTTCTAAATCCAATAACGGATTTGATGTGGTGGAACTTGCTACAAGCCAGATGAAAAGCATCCGCAGCACTACAACAGACAGTGCAGCGCATGTGGAAACGCTGGGACAGCAGTCTATGCAGATAGGAAGCATTGTAACGCTTATTAGAGAAGTGGCTGAGCAGACTAACCTGCTGGCATTAAACGCTGCTATCGAAGCGGCAAGGGCAGGGGAGCAGGGAAGAGGATTTGCAGTGGTGGCAGAAGAAGTGAGAAAGCTCGCAGAGGAATCCCAACTTTCTGCAAAACAGATTGAAACCATTGTGTTTGACATAAAAACCGGCATTGAATCAGCAGTTGTGTCAATGAAAGAAGGAGAAAAAGCAGTTGATACAGGAATGGATTATGTCGTAAAAGCAGGACTCTCCTTTAAAGAAATTTCGCAGGGAGTTCACGAAATGGAAGAACAAATGATCCAGGCTTCCGGCAATGTAGAAGATATGGCTGATAAAACAAAAGGGCTGGAACGTTCAATGGCGGAATCTCTTACTGTGTTAAAAGAGGCAACGGGGTATTCGGAAAATGTTGCTGCAGCGGCTGAAGAACAGACAGCCTCCATGCAGGAAGTTTCCAGTGCTTCCGGAAGTTTAGCTGCAACGGCGGAAGAATTACAGCAGTCAATGCAATCTTTTATCCTTAAGTGAACAAAGGTATGGCGGGCCCGCGTCCTTAAAGGATACGCGGGCTTTAATTAGGACTATATTAGATAATTGTGAATTTAAGTAAATTTTTTTGAAGAAATCGTGGTACAAAGTGGTGGAATGTGGTAACTTTAGGATAGACAGTGGAGGAAGAGGGTTGCAGCCATGTTTATGGGAGAGCATCACCACAATATTGATGACAAAGGAAGAATGATTATTCCTTCCCGTTTTAGAGAGTCCCTCGGGAAAACATTTGTTATCACTAGAGGAATGGATGAATGCCTGTTTGTTTACCCCATGGAAGAATGGCAGCTGCTTGAAAAGAAAATGGAAAACCTTCCTTTCACTAAAAAAGATGCAAGAGCTTTTACCAGATTTTTTTTCTCAGGGGCTTCCGAATGTGAATTAGACAAGCAGGGAAGAAGCATGATTCCTGCGACCCTTCGTCAATACGCCGGTTTATCAAAAGAGTGTGTTGTAATTGGTGTCTCAGCAAGAGTGGAGATTTGGAGTAAAGAAAACTGGGAGAGGTATTTTTCCGCTTCGCAGGAATCTTTCTCCGAAATAGCAGAAAATATTGCAGATTTCGACTTTTAAGCCAATGAAGGGAACAATGGAGGTGCCTGAAACGTTTTGAATAATTTCACCCATGAAACAGTCCTTTTAAAAGAAGCCGTGGAAGGACTTGCTGTAAAAAAGAACGGCATCTATGTGGACGCCACCCTTGGTGGAGGCGGACACAGCGAAGAAATAGTCAAACAGCTTGATGGAACAGGACATTTATATGCATTTGACCAGGATGAGCGGGCGATTGCCTCCGCTGAGAAAAGATTAGCTCCATTTAAAGAAAACATGACGATTATCCGGGCAAACTTTGCCTCCATTAAAGAGGAACTGCATCAGCTGGGTGTTTATAAAGTGGATGGAGTACTGTTTGATTTAGGTGTGTCATCGCCGCAGTTTGACGAGGCGGATAGAGGATTCAGCTATCGGTATGACGCACCGCTTGATATGAGAATGGACCAGCGCCAAAGCTTAACGGCATGGCACATAGTGAATGAATGGAGTTTTTCTGACATACAGCGAGTGATTTCCAGGTTTGGAGAAGAAAAATTTGCCAAGCAGATTGCCAGAAAAATTGAAGCGGCACGGGAATCAAAACCAATAGACAGCACATTTGAACTTATCGACATAATTAAAGATGCGATCCCGGCCCCGGCCCGAAGAAAAGGCGGACATCCGGCTAAAAGAACATTTCAGGGTATCCGAATGGCAGTAAATGGCGAACTCGATGTGATGGAAAAAGCGTTAATTGACAGTATTTCCATACTTCGAGAAGGAGGAAGGCTCAGCGTTATTACTTTTCATTCTTTAGAAGACCGTCTTTGTAAGCGGATCATTAAAGAAAAAAGTTCCTATCCCGAACTTCCGCGAGGCCTGCCGGTTATTCCTGAAAGCGCAGAACCCGAGTTGAAAAAAATAACAACAAAACCAATTATTCCAACGGAGCAGGAACAAGAAGCCAATAGAAGATCCCATTCTGCAAAACTAAGAATAGCTGAAAAAAATCAGGAGGTCAGCAATGGATAACTTAGCCAAACAAATTCAGCGGCAGAGACATCAAAAAGTAGAAATACATAAAGAAGCGCATGAACATGTGAAAAAGAGTATTACAAAAGGTGAAAAAATGATTATTAGTACAGCTGCTGTATTAATCATGGCTGCCTGCTTTTTCATTATCTCCAATTTCGCTGCAATTTATGGCCATGAAAGAGAAATATCTTCATTATCCCAGTCGGTCAGTCAACAGTCGGAAGTAAATCAAAGTTTGGAAGTTGAAATTTCCGAGCTGAGTGCTCCAGACCGGATTATGTATTATGCCAAAGAAGAACTTGGCATGAGCCTTCAGGATGATCAGGTAAAAGTAATTCAAAGCGTCAATCAATAATCGTAAATAGGAGGCTGGCTGCGGGGGGAATCTCCTTCATGCCAGCCTCTTTCGAGGATAAGAACAAAAAAACGGGGTTGCTCCGAAAGGCCCTGAGATCTTACAGGCGGTGAAAAGTGTTATGGCAGCACGAAGAAAAAGCACAATTATGAGAGCACTGATCCTATTAGGCATTGTCAGCTTATTTTTTATGATTTTCACAGCGAGAGTAGTATATGTGCAGGTCGGCAAGGAAGTCAGGGGGCAGGACCTCGAGGAAATGGCAGAATCCAGATGGACGACGACCCAGACGCTTCACGGAGAGCGCGGCACCATCTATGACCGCGGCGGAGAAGCGCTGGCTGAAGAAGTTCAGTCTTTTACAGCTTTTGCTATTCTGGATCAGGATTATGAAGACCATATCGAAGACCCCGCCCAGACTGCCAGAGACTTATCGCCTCTAATTAATATGGAAGAAGAGGAACTGGAGAATCTTCTTTCCCAGGACGATAGATTTCAGGTAGAACTTGGAGCAGGGGCAAAGTATTTAAGTCTTTCAGAAAAAGAAGCAATTGAAGAACTGGATATTAACGGTATTCAATTTACGACAGAGCCGAAACGGTATTATCCGAACCAGACGTTTGCTTCGCACGTGTTAGGATTTACAAACCGGGATATGACAGAATCTCTTATGGGACTCGAACGCGGTCTGAACGATAATCTGGAACCTGAAGATGGAGAGTTGAGTTATGAAAGAAACCGGCAGGGTGTTCCACTTCTTGATCCGAATGAATTAGTAGACGAGCCGGAAGATGGAGAAGATGTCTATCTAACGATTGATTCGAATATCCAGACCGTTTTGGAACAGGCTATGACGGAAGTAGATGAAACATACAACCCCAATAAACTTACGGCGGTTGTAGCGAATGCAAAAACCGGGGAAATACTCGGAATGAGCAATCGGCCAAGCTTTAATCCAAACGAATATGAGTCGATTACGAACTACACCAATTTTGCTGTCTCCGATAGAATTGAGCCTGGTTCAACGATGAAAATGTTTACTTTGGCTGCAGCAATTGAAGAAGGCGTGTACGATGGAGAGGAAGAGTATAAGTCCGGACGCTATGAAATTTTGGACAGCCGGATTTCCGATCATAACAACGGAGAAGGCTGGGGCGAAATTGATTATGATGAAGGCCTGAGGCGTTCATCCAACGTGGCGTTCGCCAAGCTGGTGTTGGAAAAGCTTGGCGCAGATACTTTTTTCTCCTATATTGATGCTTTTGGCTTCAGAGACATTACAGGCATTGATCTTCCAAACGAGGCAAATAGTTCAATAGCAGATTCTGATGATTTAGACGCTGGGGTTTCCGCTTTTGGCCAGGCATCCGCCTACACGCCAATTCAGCTCGTACAGGCAGCTTCAGCAATTGCAAACGACGGGGAAATGATGAAGCCTTATGTTGTGGATCGTATTCATGATGAACAGGAAGATGTAGACACGTACAAAGCGAGCCCCGAATCAGCAGGTAACCCTATCAGTGCTGAAACGGCAAAAGAAGTGAGAGATAAGCTGGAAACAGTTGTCTCAGCAGAAGACGGCACCGGGCGTCCTTATCAAATTGACGGCATTGATGTGGCGGGTAAGACAGGAACGGCTCAAATCAGCAGCGACGATGGATCCGGCTATTTATCCGGTGAAGACGAAAATATATTCTCCTTTATGGGAATGGCCCCTGCAGATGATCCAAGCATTATCGTGTATGTGGCGGTAGACCGTCCGGAACTGGACGGTTCCGAATCCGGTTCTGCTCCGGTGTCACAGATATTTAATCCGGTAATGAAGCAGAGTCTTTCGTACATGAACATCGCTCCTGATAATGATGTTGAAAATGAAGAAGTTTTTGATGAAACAGGGATTGAAACCGTGGATTTCACTGAAATGACGACACAGCAGGCTCAGGATAAAGTAGAGTCTCTTGGTTTAACTCCGGTTGTTGTGGGAGCTGGAAACGACATTGATTCCCAGCTGCCGGAAGCCGGAAGCAATGTTATTGCCGGTGAAAAAGTATTTTTAAGAACAAATGGTGAGGCGGTTATGCCGGATATGACGGGCTGGTCGATAAGAGACGCCAAGCGTTTCAGCGAGCTTCTCGACAAACCGCTGCGTTTTGAAGGATCCGGTTATGTAACCGAACAAAATATTGATCCGGAGGCAGTCGTCCCTGAAAAAGGTGGTATTACGATTACTCTTATGACTCCGGCTGAATTAAGAGAAGAAGAAGCAGCTGCTGCTGAAGAAGAACCTGAAGAAGAACCTGAAGAAGTTTCAGAAGAAGAATCTGGAGAAGAAACCGCTGAAGAGACAGAAGAAGGTACCAACAGCGATGAAGCAGATGAGGATTCTCCGGAAGAGCAGGAAGAGCTTCAGGAAAACGATGAAGAGACCGTGCCTGAAGAAGCTCCTCTTGAAGAAGAGGCGGCTGACACAGAATAAATGAGGTCTTCGAGCGGAAATGATAAAAACAAGGGTGACAAACTTTTATAGGAAGCTTAAAATGAAAATGGTGAAACGGCCGGGGTATTTCCTTGGCCTGTTCATTTGTCAGCCGGTTTTTACAAACAAAAAACGCAATTCGCAGGAGAGTATAAAATGATAACCCTACATGATTTACTGCCGCCGGTATTGGTTCACGGCGCCCTTCCAACGGAAAATCCCAAGATAACATCCATTCATATGGATTCCAGAGAGGTGGTTTCCGGAGGGGTGTTTTTCTGCATTGAAGGCTATACTGTCGACGGCCACAAATACGCAGAACAGGCTGTAAGCAATGGTGCCTGTGCAGTAATAGCCAAATATCCGCTTGAGCTTTCTGTGCCGGTGCTGGTCGTCCGTGATACACAAAAAACGATGGCGATAGCGGCAAGCCGCTTCTATCAGCATCCAACGAAAGAAATCAGGCTGATTGGAATTACAGGAACCAATGGAAAAACGACTACAAGCCACCTCGTTGAAGCAATTTTAAAAGAAGCTTCTATCCAAACAGGTCTTATCGGAACGATGTATACCAAAATTAATGAAGAGGTTTATGAAACGAAAAATACGACACCCGAATCGGTCACGATACAGAAAATATTCCGGGATATGAACGATCAGGACGTCGGCTCCTGCATAATGGAAGTGTCTTCCCATGCTCTGGATTTAGGAAGAGTGCGAGGCTGTGATTTTAACACTGTTGTTTTCACCAATTTGACCCAGGATCATCTTGATTATCACGAGACAATGGATAAATACATGCAGGCTAAAAGCTTATTATTCAGTCAGCTGGGAAATTCCTATGATGGCGAAGAGAAAACAGCAGTCCTGAACGCGGACGATAATGCTTCCGCATTTTTTGAAAGAGTCTGTTCCGCTCCAGTGATTACGTATGGAATAGAACAATCGGCAGACATCCGTGCGGAGAATATCTCCATGTCGCCGACCGGAACGTCCTTTACGATTGTAACCCCATGGGGAGAAGAGCCGCTTTCTCTTTCGATGGCAGGTAAATTCAGTATTTATAACGCACTGGCAGCAGCAGCGGCAGCTCTTGCAGAAGGAATTGCTCTTTCTACTATCGTGTCGGCGCTTGGAAAAGTAAAAGGAGTTGCAGGACGGTTTGAACTAGTAGAGTCAGAGGAAGATTTTGCAGTTATTGTTGATTACGCCCATACGCCGGACAGTTTAAAGAATGTGCTGGAAACGGCACGCGAAATGGCAACCGGCTCTATATACACAGTGGTAGGCTGTGGAGGTAACCGTGATAAGACGAAGCGTCCGGAAATGGCGCATATCGCGGTAACATTATCCGATATGTGTGTGTTTACCGCAGATAATCCAAGAGATGAAAACCTGTCTTCCATCATTGATGACATGACAATGGGTTTGACAAATACAAACTTTACAGTGATTGAAGACCGCAGGGCAGCCATTGAATATGCAGTGGAAAAAGCAGAACCTGGTGATCTTGTATTGATTGCAGGTAAAGGACACGAAACATATCAGATCATAAAAGATCAGGTATTCTCTTTTGATGATAGAAAAGAAGCAGAAACAGCAATAAAAAATAAAACACATAAGTAAAACTGTTTGTTTTTAATAGAAAGGACGTCCAATAATGGCGCTCAATGTAATAATAGCCTGCATTTTGGCTTTCGTATTTATGATTATTCTTACTCCCTTTTTTATACCGGCTTTAAAGAAATTTAAATTCGGGCAGAGTATCAGGGAGGAAGGGCCGGAGTCCCACATGAAAAAAGGCGGTACTCCGACAATGGGCGGCATTGTCATTCTTGTCTCTCTTGTTTTAACAATGATTGTTATGACCATCTGGACCGGTTTTAGTACAGAGCTTTTTCTACTGCTTTTAGTAACCGTTGGATTTGGTACTCTCGGTTTTCTTGATGACTTCATTAAAATTGTAAAAAAACGCAATCTCGGCCTGACTTCTAAACAGAAGCTGGCCGGCCAGGCAGTAATAGCCCTGATTTTTTTCCTCGTTATTTACTCAGGGGATTTCAGTACATCTGTGGCTGTGCCGGCGACAGATTTCAGCTTGGATCTTGGATTTTTATATTTCTTTTTAGTTATTTTTATGCTTGTCGGGGCATCAAACGCCGTAAACTTAACCGATGGACTGGATGGCCTGTTGGCAGGCACAGGAGCCATAGCCTTTCTTGCTTTTGCGATTCTGGCCTGGATTCAGGGTGCATCTGATATCGCTGTCTTCTCTTTTGCTATAGTAGGCGCTTGTTTAGGATTTCTTGTGTTTAACGCCCATCCTGCTAAAGTATTTATGGGAGACACTGGTTCTCTTGCACTCGGTGGAGCGATAGCTGCAATTGCTATTCTGCTCGGTGCTGAACTGATTCTGGTTATTATCGGCGGTGTGTTTGTAATTGAGACACTATCGGTTATTATCCAGGTGGCATCTTTTAAATTAAGAGGCAAGCGTATTTTTAAAATGAGTCCAATCCACCACCATTTTGAACTTTCCGGCTGGTCGGAGTGGAAAGTAGTCACCGTATTCTGGAGTGCAGGACTTGTTCTCGCAGTAGCAGGAATAATAATTGAGGTGCTGATATAATGGAGCAATCCCTGTATAAAAATAAACATATATTAATTGTGGGCCTTGCTAAAAGCGGGATGTCCGCCGCAAGGCTGCTTCATCGTCTTGGCGCTCACGTAACAGTGAACAATGGGGCTTCTTCTGAAGGAACTGCAGAAGAAAAAGAGTTAACCCAATTAGGTATCCCGCTTCACAGCGGCGGGCATCCATTTTCTTTGTTGGAAGAAAAAGTTGATATGGTCGTAAAAAACCCCGGCATCCGCTATGATCTGCCGCTGCTTGAAAAGGCAGCGGAGATGAATATTCCAGTTATTACAGAAATGGAAATAGCGGGCCATTTATGTAAGGGTACGATGATAGCCATTACCGGTTCCAACGGAAAAACAACCACTTCAAGTCTCCTTCATGCTCTGCTCGAAGAAGGTGGAAAAACCTCCTATCTGGCCGGAAACATTGGTACAGTAGCCTGTGAAGTAGCAGAAAAAGTAAAACAGGATGAGTTTATGGTGACGGAGGTTTCAAGTTTTCAATTAAAAGGAAGTCCCTCCTTTAAGCCTGCTATTGGTATAATATTAAATATTTTTGACGCTCACCTGGATTATCATGGCTCGAAAGAAGATTATGTAGAGTCTAAAGGAAAGGTATTTGCCAACCTTACAAAGGAAGACTACGCTTTATACAATGCGGATGATGCCGAAGTAACGGCGCTCGCTGAACAGTCGAATGGCCGGCTTTTTCCTTTCTCTACAGCAAAGCTGCTAACAGAGGGAGCCTGCATTAAAGACGGGTGGATGATGTTTAACAACGAGCCCGTTATGGAGATGAGCAGGGCTTCTCTGCCGGGCAGACACAATCATGAAAACATGCTTGCCGCCGCCGCGGCTGCAATGCTGAGCGGTGTCAGCGGTGAAGCAGTGAAGAACGTATTAACTACATTCCAGGGTATCAAGCACAGGCTTCAATACGTAGGAGATGTGAATAGCGTTCGCGTGTACAATGATTCAAAAGCGACTAATATTCTATCGACCCAAAAAGCCATTGAAGCTTTTTCAGACCCGGTCGTTCTGATTGCAGGAGGGTTGGATAGAGGAAATGAGTTTGACAGCCTCGAATCCGCCTTTACCGGCCTGAAAGCGGTAGTAGCCTATGGTGAAACAAAATACAAACTGGCGGATACCGCAGAAAAAGCGGGATTAAATATAGTGAAAATTGTAGATACCCTCGAGGAAGCAACCGCCGCGGCCGCAGATATTGCAGAGCCGGGAGAAGTTCTTCTTCTTTCTCCGGCGTGTGCAAGCTGGGACCAGTTTAAAACGTTTGAACAAAGAGGCGACCTTTTTATCCAGGAAATAAATAAACAAAAAAAGCAGTAATATGTTTTTCGACACCGGAAAAACAAAAAGGAGTATTTGAATGAAAATAGTAATAACCGGAGGCGGGACCGGAGGCCATATTTATCCGGCACTGGCCCTTGTAAAGGAAATAAAAAGAATAGCGCCTGAGAGTGAATTTTTGTACATTGGTACAGAAAAGGGTCTGGAAAGCGATATCGTACCGCGGGAAGGTATTCCATTTCAAACGATCGAAATAACCGGATTCAAACGGAAGCTTTCCTTCGATAATGCAAAAACGATCTGGCGGTTTGTTAACGGGACATCCAAAGCGAAAAAAATGATTAAAGAATTTCAGGCAGATATTGTAATCGGTACCGGCGGATATGTAGCCGGCCCGGTAGTATATGCGGGTGCGAAGCTGAATATTCCGTGTATCATCCATGAACAAAACAGCGTTCCGGGATTAACCAATAAATTTTTAAGCAGATATGCTGAAAAAGTTGGAATTGCTTTTCAGGAAGCAGCTTCATTTTTCCCTGCCAACAAGGTGGAATTTGTCGGCAATCCACGGGCGTCTGAAGTGGCAAACCATTCTCCGGTTAATCCTCTGGCTTCGATGGGACTCAAGCCAGACCGTAAAACCGTATTGATCGTAGGCGGCAGCAGAGGCGCAAAGCCGATCAATGAAGCATTTCTTGGTTCATTAAAGGAAACCGCCGGGCAGGAGTGGCAGTATTTATATGTAACCGGCTCCGTTCATTACGATAATGTGATGGAAAAGGTAAAAGAGGCCGGCAGTCCGGAAAATGTATCCATCCAGCCTTTTCTCCATAACATGCCCGACGTTCTTCACCACATTGACCTGATTGTAACGAGAGCAGGAGCTACGACGATCGCAGAGATTACAGCGCTTGGCATTCCTGCTGTTTTAATACCAAGTCCATATGTCACGAATAATCATCAGGAAAAAAATGCGCTGGCTCTTGAAATAAATGGAGCGGCCATTCTCCGCAAAGAAAAAGATGTAACGAGTGAAGTGCTCATGCAGGATATTCAATCCATACTGGCAGAGGACAGCAAATGGCAGGAAATGAAAGAGGCATCACTCCGTCTCGGTGTACCGGATGCTTCCAGCCGCCTCTACAAAGTAATGGTCTCATTAATAAAGTCAAATGCATAAAGGAGGGAGCATTTTCATGACAGCAGTACTGCAGCGTCTTAAAGATAAACAGGTAGGATATGTTGCTGAAGCCGAACCATTATCCAAACACACCACCTGGAAAATCGGCGGACCGGCTGATTTGTTTATAGAACCGGATTCGGTAGAAGGCCTGGTAGCAGCTTTGGAAGAAATTAAAGAACAACAGCTTCCTTGGCGTGCTATTGGAAGAGGGTCCAACCTTTTGGTGGACGATAAAGGAATTGAAGGGGCCGTCATCAAACTTGGCAATCGATTGAGCGGGATGGAGCTGGATGAAGAAAACGGAGTTCTTACAGTCGATGCCGGCTATTCATTAATTAAGCTGGCCACCATTATAAGCAAAAAAGGATACTCCGGGTTTGAATTTGCAGGCGGCATTCCAGGCACAATCGGAGGAGCCGTCTTTATGAACGCTGGTGCACACGGCACGGAAATAGCGGATGTGCTGGTGAAAGCGAGAATACTGTATCCTGATGGCAGATTGGAATGGATCGCTAAGGAAGACATGGGATTTTCTTATCGGACATCAAGACTCCAGAAGGAAAAAGGAATCTGCGTGCAGGCAGTTTTTCAGCTGAAAACAGGAAAAAAAGAAGATATTGTAGCAGAGATGCAAAAGCATAAGAGCTACCGCAGAGAGACGCAGCCGTGGAATATGCCTTGTGCGGGAAGTGTCTTCCGTAATCCTCTCCCGCACCATGCCGGACAGCTGGTCGAATCTTCCGGTCTTAAAGGATATTCTCATGGTGGAGCGCAGATTTCCGAGCTTCATGGTAATTTTATCGTTAATACCGGAGAGGCAAAAGCAGAAGATGTGCTGGCCATTGTGGAACATGTGAAGCATACAGTTTGGGAAAAGTACCAGGTCGTAATGAATACGGAAGTAGAAATTGTGAAAAGGCGCGAGTAATGCGTTTTTTCACGATTTCTTTACATAGTATCCGGGGCAGGATTGGAGGATGAAAAAGGTGTCTGATAAGAAAGTAGTGCCGATTGAAGAACGGATTCCCACCCTACAGGAACAGCGAAGAAAGCGTTCGAATAGGCGTTTTATAATATACCTTACCATCTTTTTGATCTTAATTGGTCTGGTGATCTATTTCCAGTCTCCACTAAGCAATGTACGTGCAATAGAAGTGGAAGGAAATCAGATTGCAGAGGAAAATGCCATCGTTGAAACGAGCAGCATCGTGCAGGGGGAAAATATCTGGGCTATTGACCGCGGAGAAGCCGAAGCGCAGATAGAAGAGCTTGAAGAGGTTCAGGAAGCGTCAATCAGCCGTTCTCTTCCCGGAAGAGTAGTTATCGATATTACCGAACAGGAACGAGTCGGCTATATCGCTTCAGAAGGGATATATATTCCCGTGTTAACGACTGGTGCCGTGCTGCGTGATAAACCTTCCGAGCAGATCCCAAGCGATGCCCCGCTCCTGCAGGGGTTTTCCAATGAAAAAAAACTGGAAAATTTCTCAGCAGAGCTGAGCAATGCAGGAGATGGTATTAGAAACAGTATTTCCGAAGTGATTTTTTCACCGACAGAAGAAGATCCCAACGAACTGAGACTTTACATGAATGATGGCCTTGAAGTAGAAAGTACCATTCCTGGATTTGCTGAACATATGGCCTCCTATCCTTCGGTGTCTGCAGAAGTTGACCGGAGTATACCGGGAATTCTGCATATGAAAATGACGCCGTATTTTGAAAGCGATGAAGAAGCTGTGGAAGAAGACGAAGAATCTTCAGATGAGCTTCCGGAGGAAGAAGGCGGAAATGAAGGAGCGCCGGAGGAAGCGGCGGCAGAGGAAGCAGGAGAAGCGGCGGAGTCCTCTGAAGAAGATGGGACAGAGGATGCTCCGGCAGAAGAGTCTGAAGCTGATGAAGATTCGGTGGAAGAAACCGAAGAATCAACTGAAGAGGCCGGGGATATTTCGGAAACGGAGCCTGAAAATGAAGAAACAGCGCCCGTTAATGAGGAATAACAGTGAATTTAATTCAACGTGCTCTTTTCTACGGAGCATAATTCATGTAAACTAGACGTTATAGTGTAAATTACCTTTTCATTTTATATTAAAAAGTGATCTCATTAAAAAAAGTAAATAATTTTCTGTTAAGATACCACAACAGCGTGTTGCTCATGTAATATAAATAGAGTAAACAACTCGGAATCTAAAACAGAGACTTGGGTGTTAGCATAGGAGGTGCCGACTAGTGAATAATGAAGATATTTATGTAAGTTTAGATATTGGTACATCTGCCGTTAAAGTGATTATTGGGGAGATGTCAGGCAAATCTTTACAGGTGATTGGCGTAGGAACCGCACCTTCAAGAGGAATGAAAAGAGGAGCTATCGTCGATATAGATGAAACAGTTCATTCTATTAGAGAAGCAATTCAAAAAGCCGAACGTATGGTAGGCCTTTCTATTACCCGCGTTATTCTCGGAGTGAACGGCAATCATATTGAAATGAAACCATGCAGCGGAGTAGTGGCTGTATCAAGTTCTGACCGTGAAATCCGCGATGAGGACATTGACCGGGTGATGGATGCGGCCCAGGTGCTCTCCATTCCACCGGAAAGAGAAATTGTAGATACGATCCCGACACAATTTATTGTAGACGGACTGGAAGGGATAACCGACCCGCGCGGCATGATGGGTGTCCGCCTGGAAGTGGAAGCCACGCTGATTACCGGTGCAAAAACAACATTACATAACCTGCTGCGTTGTGTAGAAAAAGCCGGACTGGAAATCGAGGCACTCTGCCTTCAGCCTTTGGCAGCCGGTGATTTTGCACTTTCTAAAGATGAAAAAACGCTCGGTGTGGCAATGGTCGATATTGGAGGCGGTTCTACAACGATTTCCGTTTTCAAAGATGGTATGATGCAGGCACTTCGTGTGCTGTCTATCGGCGGAGACCATATTACAAACGATATTTCTGTTGGACTGCGTACAACTTCAGAAGAAGCAGAGCGCATAAAGAGACATCACGGCTATGCATTTATTGATGATGCTTCCGAAGATGTAACCTTCAGCATGAATACAATGGGAAATGATCATTCAGAAGATTATTCCCAGTATGAGATTGCCCAGATTATCGAACCAAGACTCGAAGAGATTTTTGAGCTGGTGCATGAAGAAATTTACCGGATGGGTTATTCTGATCTGCCCGGCGGCTATATCTTTACAGGCGGTTCTGTTATGATACCTGGAACGCTTGATCTGGCAGAAGATGTGCTGCGTCAAAACGTGCGCATGACCGTGCCGGATTACATCGGCGTCAGGGAGCCTATTTATACAACTGCGATCGGACTTATTGAATTTGCCCATGAACATGTTAAAATTCAAGATAAGGAAATGGCGGTTACGTCTGCTTCGGAAGAACAGTCTTTTCAGGCTGCCCCTCTTCCACCGGCAGAAACAAAGCCCAAGAAAGACCGTAAAGAAACCAGGGAACAGCGCGAAAAAGAAAATCAATCTAATCAGTCTGATCAGCCTACCGTAAAAAGCAAAGTGAAGAACTTTTTCAAAGTGTTTTTTGAATAAAATAAAAGGTCAGAATTGATAAACTAGGAGGATCATTGATGTTAGAATTTGAAATGGATATGGACCAGCTCGCACAGATTAAAGTCATCGGAGTAGGGGGCGGCGGTTCCAATGCGGTTAACCGCATGATTGAAAACGGCCTTCAGGGGGTAGAATTTATTTCTGTTAACACAGACGCCCAGGCCCTTCAGCTATCCCAGGCAGAAACAAAGCTTCAGCTCGGCGGAAAGCTTACCCGCGGGCTTGGCGCAGGGGCTAATCCTGAAATCGGTAAAAAAGCTGCTGAAGAAAGCAAAGAGCAGATCGAAGAAGCGCTTATGGGCGCCGATATGGTATTTATTACTGCAGGTATGGGAGGCGGAACCGGAACTGGTGCTGCTCCGGTTATCGCAGAAATCGCCAAAGAAATTGGCGCTCTTACAGTAGGTGTAGTAACAAGACCGTTTACGTTTGAAGGCAGAAAGCGTTCAAGCCAGGCGGCAAATGGTATTATTTCTTTAAAAGAAAAAGTCGATACATTGATTGTGATTCCAAACGATCGTCTGCTTGAAATTGTAGACAAAAGCACTCCAATGCTTGAAGCATTCCAGGAAGCAGATAACGTTCTCCGCCAGGGTGTTCAGGGTATCTCCGACTTGATCGCAGTACCGGGACTTATCAACCTCGACTTCGCCGATGTAAAAACCATCATGAGTGAAAAAGGTTCTGCTCTTATGGGTATTGGTATTGCCACCGGCGAAAACAGAGCAGCAGAGGCGGCTAAAAAAGCCATTTCCAGCCCACTGCTGGAAACCTCTGTAAATGGGGCGCAGGGCGTCCTGATGAACATTACGGGCGGCGCGAACTTAAGCCTGTTTGAAGTTCATGAAGCAGCAGAGATTGTCTCTGAAGCCTCTGACCTTGAAGTGAACATGATCTTCGGTTCGGTTATTAACGAAAACCTTCAGGACGAAATAGTCGTTACGGTTATTGCTACCGGTTTTGAAGACAACGAAGATAAAAGAGCAAGAGTGAACCCAAGAGGTCAGGCTCAGCAGCAGAGTGCTTCTCCTAGAAGAAGCCAGCAATACAGCCAGACGGCTTCTGCAAGAAGCCGTCAGACTCCGCCGCCAATCGCCGGACGTGAAGACGAATATGCAGAGCAGCCAAGAGAAAGAGAATCCCACTCTCCGGCTGAAGAAGAATCAGATGCGCTTGATATCCCGGCATTCCTTAGAAACCGCCGTAAGAAAAAATAAATTCTAAAGCCGGACGTGTTCAACGCGTCCGGCTTTTTTCAAGAAAGGCCCATTGGGAGGGAATACGATACATGCTAAACAGCAGGGAACCTTTTGAGCAGACAGCGGATCCGTTTTTGATGCTTGCATCCCCTTCGTTTTCTGCAGAAAAAGGTATAACAGCAGGGTTTACAGTTAGATCCGGCGGGCACAGCCCGGCTCCTTTTTGCAGCAATAACATGGCGTTCCATGTAGGCGATGATACGGACAATGTAATCAAAAACCGGGAGAAGCTTGCAGCAGCTGCAGGCCGTCCGCTTTCCACGTGGACGGCTGCAGAGCAGGTCCATAAAGCAGATATAATCTATGCTGCAAAGCAGGATGCCGGAAAAGGTGCCTGGACGAGAGAGAGCCGGGTAGGTGAAGCGGACGGAATGTATACAAAGTCTGCCGATGTAACGCTTGTCAGCTTTTATGCCGACTGCGTTCCGCTCTATTTTCATGCGCCGGATAAAGGATTAGTCGGTCTGGCCCATGCTGGATGGAAAGGAACGGCTTTAGATATTGGGTCCCGCATGGTCGACACATGGAAAAAAACAGAGAACGTGGACCCAAAAGAAATATATGCAGTAATCGGTCCATGTATTTCAGCGCAGCATTATGAAGTGGACAGCACCGTTATAAACGCAATGAAACAGGTGCTGGACCCTTCTGCACCAGAGCCGTGGACAAAGAACAGCGGAGGCGGATATCAGCTGGACATGAAAGCGGTGAACCGTCAGCTGTTGGAGCAGGCCGGTGTACCTGCAGCACAGATAGAGGTTACTTCCTACTGTTCCTACGAGCATGAACAATTATTTTTTTCACATCGCCGGGACCAGGGAAAAAGCGGCCGGATGATGAGCTTTATTGGAAAGAGTGAAGACTAGAAAGGAGCCCGCACGTTGGGAGATGTAGAGAAAAATCTAGCAGCCATCAAACAAACGATTAAACAAGCATGCAGTAAAGCCGGAAGGAATGAAGATGAGGTCCATATTATTGCTGTGACAAAATATGTATCTCTGGAAACGGCTGAAAATGCAATAAAAGCAGGAATTTCCCATCTTGGCGAGAATAGAGTAGAAGGAGCACTGGGTAAATGGGAAAAACTTCAAGATAAAGCCTCATTCCATTTTATCGGGCAGCTTCAATCCAAAAAAGCCAAAAAAATTATTGGCAAATATGAATATATTCACTCTTTGGATCGTATATCTTTAGCAGAGGAGCTGGAAAAAAGGCTGGAAGACGGAAATAAAGTAAAATGCTTTGTGCAGGTAAATGTATCTGGTGAGACGTCAAAGGCGGGACTGGACGCTGCAGAAGTGATTCCGTTTATTCAGGAACTGAAAGCCTTCTCCTCCATTGAAGTAGTAGGACTGATGACAATGGCACCGTTCGAAGAAGACCCGGAAAAAACGAGAGCCTGGTTCCGTGAGCTGAGGACGCTCAGAGACCGTGTGCAGGAACTCGGCCAGCCGAATGCCCCTTGTAATGAGTTGTCGATGGGAATGTCCAATGATTATGCTGTTGCAATCGAAGAAGGCGCGACGTATATTAGACTTGGAACAAGTCTGGTAGGAAACGAAACGAACGCCTGATAGGCATGATACTATGAATGGCAGGAGGAAAAACGATGGGTTTCAAAAAAAACTTTAAGCGTTTTTTTGAATTGGAAGAGGGCACGGTCGAAGACAGGGATCCGATGATTAAATATGAAGAGGACCCGGTTCCGGAAGCAGTACCGCCTGCTAAAGAAAAGTCAAATGTCGTCAGTCTTCAGAGTCTTCAGCAGTCTGCGAAAATGATACTCATTGAGCCAAGAACCTATGAAGAAGCCCAGGACATTGCGGATCATTTAAAAAACAGAAAATCGGTTATTATCAATGTGCAGCGCCTTCAGCACGATCAGGCGAAGCGAATTGTTGATTTTCTCAGCGGCACTGTTTATGCTATAGGCGGAGATATTCAAAAAGTCGGTGAAAATATATTTTTATGTACGCCGGACAATATAGATGTTTCCGGTGCTATCTCAGAAGCACTGTATGAACACGATCAGAAACAACCTTAAAGGAGAGAAAAAATGGCGCAAATTGGAGCAATTTTAGCTGCAGGAATGCAGATTTATTCATTTATCGTACTCGCTTATATTCTTATGTCCTGGTTCCCGAATGCCCGGGAAACATCAATAGGACAGATGATCGGATCCATCGTAGAGCCATTTCTGGAGCCGTTCCGCCGCGTGATTCCACCGCTTGGCATGTTTGATATTTCTCCACTTGTTGCATTGCTTGTACTAAACATGGCAAGCCGCGGCGTTGCTGCGCTATTTATGTAAAAGGAGCAGCTATGGACTATTCTGAACACTTTCGAAAAGAAGAACACCCATTCATCGAACAGGTCAGAGATTGGAAGCAGGCAGTTGAAACGTATTATGAAACCAAGCTCACTGATTTTCTCGATCCCAGGGAGCAGGATCTGCTTTCGATGATTATTGGAAAAGATGAAACGGTACGTTATCAGTTTCATGGAGGAGCGAAAGGCGCTGAACGAAAAAGAGCCTGTATTTATCCTTTCTATGAAGAGATTACAGAAGACTCATTTAATCTGGCTTTGTATGAACTTTCTTATCCTGCCAAATTTGTGACCCTCCGTCACCCTGATATCCTGGGAACGCTGACGGGTCTGGGCATTAAAAGAGAAAAGTATGGAGATATTATTGCTGGGGAAGGCTTTTTTCATTGTATTGTTAGTGAAGAGGTCGGCATATATATGGAAATGAATCTTACTAAAGCCGGCAATGCGCCGGTGCAGCTTGAAAAGAAACCAATGCATGATGCGTTGGAGGCAGAGGAAAGCTGGGAAGAAGTAAGTTCTACTATTACTTCTTTCCGGCTTGATGTTCTTATTGCAGAGATGTACGGCGTTTCAAGAAGCAAAGCTCTTCCTTACATTGAAAAGGAAAAAGTGAAAGTGAATTGGAAAACGATCACCCAGCCCGCCTATCAGGTCGCTCCCGGCGATTATATTTCGGTCAGGGGAATGGGACGTCGTAAAATTTTAAGTGACGAAGGATTAACGAAAAAAGGACGCTACCGCTTGCGGTACGGAAAAAAGAAAGACCAATAAACAACAGCAGAGGTGAAGCCAGTGCCTATTACTCCTTTAGATATCCATAATAAAGAATTTACCAAAGGTTTTCGTGGTTACGATGAAGATGAAGTTAATGAATTTTTAGACCAGGTTATTAAAGATTTTGAAGCGGCGATCCGCGAAAAAGATGAATGGCAGACAAAAGCTAAAGATCTTGAAGAGCGGGTGGAGCATTTTTCCGCTATTGAAGATACGCTGAATAAATCGATTATGGTGTCTCAGGAAACAGCGGAAGAAGTAAGAAAAAGTTCCAATAAAGAATCCGACCTGATTATTCAGGAAGCGGAAAAAAATGCCGACCGCCTGATTAATGACGCCCTAAACCGTACGAAAAAGATGGAACTGGAAATGCAGGAGTTAAAAAAGCAGGCCAGCGTCTACCGGATGAGGTTTAAAATGCTGGTCGAAGCCCAGATGAATCTCTTACATAGCGAAGAATGGGAAGACATCACAAATGAACCGCCTGCAGCCGGGACGGAGTGAAATATTGACTAACCGTATTTTCTGAATTATACTTTTTACACAACATATAAAAAAACGAAGACAGGGACATACTTTATTGTACGCCGTCTGAACAGCGAGCTGTGACATGGTGGGAGCACAGTACAACGGCAGATAAAGACATCACCCTGTAGTTCCGATACTGAAATATAGTAGGTACCGGCGGTTGTTTACCGTTATACAAACCCAAAGTGGCTGTGTGTGCAGCTATTAGGGTGGTACCGCGAGCCTTCTCGTCCCTATCGGATCGAGAGGGCTTTTTTGTATGCGTAAAGGAAGTATTTGTAAAACCAAACGACTGAAAAAAACTGCACAATCAAATGAATGGGGGAAAAATGAAATGAGTTACAAAGAAACACTGCTCATGCCGAAAACGGATTTTCCGATGCGCGGCAACCTGCCGAACCGGGAACCGGAAAGACAAAAAGAATGGGAAAGCGAAAACATGTACCAAAAAGTGCAGGAACGCACAGCCGGGCGTCCGCTGTTTGTTCTACATGACGGCCCTCCATACGCCAATGGGGATATCCATATGGGGCACGCTTTAAATAAAGTATTAAAAGATTTTATCGTCCGTTATAAATCGATGTCCGGGTTTCATGCACCTTACGTGCCAGGCTGGGATACCCATGGTCTTCCTATTGAGACAGCGTTGACAAAAAATAAAAAAGTGAACCGGAAAAAAATGTCAGTGGCTGAATTCCGCCAGGCCTGCGAAGAGTATGCATTAAAGCAGGTGGACCGTCAGCGTGAACAGTTTAAAAGACTCGGTGTCCGCGGAGACTGGGATAATCCGTATATCACTCTTACAAACGATTATGAAGCCCAGCAAATTAAAGTATTTGGAGAAATGGCCAAGCGCGGCTATATCTATAAAGGCAAAAAGCCGGTCTACTGGTCGCCTTCTTCCGAATCAGCTCTGGCAGAAGCAGAAATTGAGTATCATGATAAAAAATCACCTTCTATCTACGTGACATTTGACGTAAAAGACGGCAAAAATGTTTTGGATGGGGATGAGAAATTTCTTATCTGGACAACAACTCCATGGACGATCCCGGCTAACCTGGCGATCGCTCTTCATCCAGAGCTGACGTATGCAACGGTAAAACAAAACGGTACAAAATATATTGTAGCGGAAGGTCTGTTGGAGCAGCTAAAGACCGAGCTAGAATGGGATGAAGCGGAAACACTTCGCACCTTTAAAGGGGAAGAACTGGAGCACGTGATGACGAGCCACCCTATCTATGGCAGGGATTCTCTCGTTATTTTAGGGGATCACGTTACCTTGGATGCCGGTACAGGCTGTGTTCACACAGCACCCGGCCACGGGGAAGATGACTATATTGTAGGCCGGCAGTATGGCCTGGAAGTGCTCTGTCCTGTTGACGATAAAGGGTATTTCACGGAAGAAGCGCCTGGTTTTGAAGGCCTGTTTTATGATGAGGCAAACAAACAGATTACCCAGAAGCTTGATGAATTAAATGCCCTGGAAAAACTGAATTTTGTAAAGCACTCCTATCCTCATGACTGGCGCACGAAAAAACCGGTTATTTTCCGGGCGACTTCCCAGTGGTTTGCGTCTATCAAGGATTTCAGAGAGCAGCTGCTCGAAGAAGTAAAAAGTGTAACGTGGCTTCCGGAATGGGGAGAAACAAGATTATTTAATATGGTTCGTGACCGCGGAGACTGGTGTATTTCCAGGCAGCGGGCATGGGGCGTGCCGATTCCTGTATTTTACGGAGAAGACGGCGTGGAAATTGTAACAGATGAAACGATCTCGCACGTATCGGATTTATTTAGACAGCACGGTTCCAACATCTGGTTTGAATGGGATACAAAAGACCTTCTTCCGGAAGGGTATGAGTCTGACCAGAGCCCTAACGGAGTGTTCACTAGAGAAACAGATATTATGGACGTATGGTTTGACAGCGGTTCTTCCCACCAGGCAGTGCTGGAGGAACGAGAAGAGCTTCAGCGCCCTGCTGATGTTTACATCGAAGGTTCCGACCAGTACAGAGGGTGGTTTAACTCGTCGCTTTCCACCAGCGTTGCCGTAACTGGGAAATCCCCGTATAAGGCAGTAATCAGCCACGGGTTTGCGCTGGACGGCAAGGGCCACAAAATGAGCAAATCCATTGGAAACACCGTTATTCCTAATGATGTAATGAAACAGCTTGGAGCAGACATTCTTCGTCTATGGGTATCAAGCGTAGACTATCAGGCGGACGTTCGTATTTCCGATGATATACTAAAGCAGGTAGCCGAAGTGTACCGTAAAATCAGAAACACTTTCCGCTTTATGCTCGGTAACTTAAACGACTTTAACCCTGCAGTGGACCGGGTCGCGGTAGAGGAGCTTCCTGAACTGGATCTGTTCATGCACGTGAAGCTTCAGGACCTGATTAAGAAAGTGACAAAAGGCTATGAAGAATATCAATTTGCAGCCGTCTATCATGCCATTCATAACTACTGCACGGTAGAGCTGAGCTCTTTTTATATGGACAGTGCCAAAGACACTTTATATATTGAAGCGGCCGACAGCAAAAAACGCCGGGCGATTCAGACGGTTATTTATGACACACTTCTCGCCCTTACCCGGCTTGCAGCTCCAATTATCCCGCATACGGCGGAAGAAGCATGGACCTATATTCCGGACACTTCAGCAGAAAGCGTGCATTTAACGGATATGCCGGAAGCTGTTAATACAGACAGCTATCAGGATTTAAAGAAAAAATGGAGTACGATCATGGATGTCCGTGATGACGTGTTAAAAACGCTGGAGCAGGCACGAGGCGAAAAGCTGATTGGCAAATCATTAACAGCAGCCATTCAACTATATCCCGCACCGGAGCTGAAAACGCTTCTGGAAGATACCGAAGACCTGGAAAAACTATTCATCGTATCCAAGGTTGATATTGAAGGCAGCAAAGAAGAAGCGCCGCCGGAAGCAGACGTGTATCCATCCATTGCCATTACGGTTCAGGCAGCAGATGGAGAAACATGCGGCCGCTGCTGGACGGTTTCAGAAACAGTAGGAGAAGATAAAGACCACCCTACGCTTTGCAGCAAGTGCAGCAGTATCGTTAAAGAACATTATTCAGAAGTATAATAAAAAGGGCTTTTCTCCTTAGGGAGGGAAGCCCTTTTAAGATACGGCCTGCCGATGCTTCTTTTCTAACGGGCGCCGGTATGCTAAAATGCATAGGTACGTACAACTTAAGATGAGCCGGAGGAAAATAGATGATGATATTTTATTATTTGCTGGCCCTGTTTATTATTGCTTTGGACCAGCTGACAAAATATGCAGTCGTTATTTATATGGATATAGGAGAAAGCATTGAGCTGATCCCGGATTTTTTATACCTTACTTCCCACCGGAATGAAGGGGCCGCCTTTGGTATTCTTCAAGGGCAGATGTGGTTCTTTTATATTATTACCGTGGTCGTAGTCGCAGCGATTATTTATCATCTGCATAAATACGGGAAAACAAGTCTTATGATTGGCCTGCCGCTGGTCTTCATACTGGGCGGGGCGCTCGGTAATTTTATTGACCGGGTGCTGTTTGGTGCAGTCGTGGACTTTGTGGACACGTATTTCTGGGGATACAGCTATCCTATCTTTAACGTAGCGGATTCTGCTTTAGTCGTAGGCGTAGGTTTATTAATTATAAAAATGATGAGTGACGAATGGAAAGAAAAGAGGAAAAGCAAACATGGAAGTAATGCAGTGGATCACAACAACAGATGAAGAAGGATCAAGAATCGATCAGTTTGTAACCAAGCAAGGGGAGGACTGGTCCCGGTCTATGGTACAGCAGTGGATTAAAGAAGGCCAGGTGCTCGTTAATAACAAAACGGTGAAAAGCAATTACAAACTAAACGCAGAAGACGAAGTCGAGGTCAGCGTGCCGGAAGCCGTTGAACCGGATATTCTGCCGGAGAATATTCCGCTTCAGGTTGTTTATGAAGATGCGGATGTTATCGTTATTAACAAAGAACGGGGGATTGTCGTTCACCCTGCACCGGGACATTACAGTGGAACGCTGGTCAATGCTCTTATGTATCATTGTAATGATCTATCCGGCATCAACGGAGAGAAGCGGCCGGGCATTGTCCACCGTATTGATAAAGACACAACCGGCCTGTTGGTAGCGGCCAAGCACGATAAAGCACATGAGCAGCTGAGCCGCCAGCTTCAGGATAAATCAATGAAGCGCGAGTATGCAGCGATTGTACACGGCGTGGTGGAACATGATAAGGGAACCATTGACGCACCGATCGGGCGCGACGAAAGAGACCGCCAGAAAATGAAAGTAACCCAGCGCAATGCGAAAGATGCGGTTACGCATTTTGACGTGCTTGAGCGCTTTGCTCATTATACGTATATTCATTGTGAACTGGAAACAGGAAGAACCCATCAAATCCGTGTCCATATGAAATATATTAACCACGTGATTGCGGGAGATCCGAAGTACGGTAAGAAAAACACGCTGCCGATTGATGGACAGGCTCTTCATGCCCATACGCTCTCCTTTATCCATCCTATGACCCAGGAGCGGATGACATTTAAAGCACCACTTCCAGAAGAAATGGAGTCTCTGCTGGAAAGTCTTCGAAAAATAACTTGACCCGGACAGCCGCTGTTTGTCATAATAGCAACAGATCAACAATCGAATAGTTATTCCTTTAACGACAGTCCCGTGAGGCTGAGAAGGACTTTGCCCTGCATAACAGCTTTCCTGTGAGAAGTCTGTTTTGTTATGACGCAGTAAATCCATCCTCTCATCCCACCGGACGAGGGGATTTTTTGTACGCTGTAAAGTGGAAGATAACAGGAGGTGCAGGCAGTGGAAACGACAGAGCGGGTGCTATTGGATGAACAAGCCGTAAGAAGAGCGTTAACACGGATTTCACATGAAATGATTGAAAAAAATAAAGGAATGGATGAATGCATTCTTGTCGGCATCAAGACGCGAGGCGCTCATATTGCAAACCGCATTGCTGAGCAGATCGAAAAAATCGAAGGCCGGCCGGTAGCGGTGGGAGAAGTGGATATAACGCTGTACAGAGACGATCTCAGCCACCGGAGCCAAAATGAGGAACCAGAACTTAAAGGGACCTCTATTCCGCACACTGTTAAAGATAAGCGGGTCATCCTGGTTGATGACGTTTTGTATACCGGAAGAACCGTTAGAGCAGCGATGGATGCCGTTATGGACATTGGGCGTCCTTCTCTTATCCAACTTGCTGTCCTGATTGACCGGGGACATCGTGAGCTTCCGCTCCGTCCTGATTATATCGGAAAAAATGTGCCTACTTCCAAAGATGAAATTATTGCTGTAAAGCTTAAAGAAAGTGACCAGGCAGACGAAGTAAGCATTCGCCATCAAACTTCATAAAGTACTCTTTAAATCAGTCCAGTGAGACAGGTAAGAGGCGATTGGAACGAAGCAGGCCCGATAAGGAAGCCTGCTTGCTCCTGCGCACCTCTTTGTCTGACGATAAAGAGGTTTTTTGTATAAATTAAATCAAAGCGGGGGTAACCACCATGAATAACGATGTGAAATTAGATGTACAGGAAAAACCAAAATGGAATCAGTGGCTGATACTCAGCATGCAGCATTTGTTTGCGATGTTCGGCGCGACCGTGCTTGTGCCGATTCTCACCGGACTCAGTCCATCGGTTGCTTTAGTATCAAGCGGACTCGGCACGCTAGCCTATCTTGTTATTACAAAAGGCCAGGTGCCGGCCTACCTTGGCTCCTCTTTCGCCTTTATTATGCCGGTCATTGCAGCGATGGCGATCGGAGGGCCGGAGGGCGTGATGATTGGAACCTTTACCGCCGGCATCATATACGGCATTACCGCCCTCATCATTCAGCGTACCGGAGTAAACTGGCTCATGAATGTACTGCCGCCGATTGTTGTCGGTCCGGTCATTATCGTTATCGGACTTGGGCTGGCCGGCACTGCAATTGATATGGCGATGAACTATGACGAAGCATCTGGTTCATATATTAATCCGGCTCTGCATTTTTCGGTAGCGCTCGCTACGTTGTTTATTACAATCATTGCTTCCGTATTCTTCAAAGGGTTTCTGAATTTGATTCCGATTTTGCTCGGAATTACGGGTGGATACCTGGTAGCAGTTGCAGCAGGGCTTGTGTCCTTTCAAAGCGTTCTTGATGCCCCCTGGCTGCATGTGCCCGACTTCGTCATCCCATTTGCAACATTTACCCCGCAGTGGTCGTGGACGATCGTGCTGATTATGGCGCCGATCGCCGTCGTTACGCTGGCAGAGCATATAGGAGACCAGATGGTGCTTAGTAAAGTAGTAGGCCGCAATTTTATCAAAAAACCCGGCCTGCACCGTTCGATTATGGGGGACGGTGCTGCGACGATCGTTGCTTCGCTCCTCGGGGGCCCGCCCAACACGACGTACGGAGAAAATATAGGCGTACTCGCGATTACAAGAGTATTCAGCGTATATGTCATCGGAGGAGCAGCGCTTATGGCGATAGCCTTTGGATTTGTAGGGAAAGTAGAAGCACTGATCGCTACAATTCCCGGGGCTGTTATGGGAGGCGTCTCTATCCTGTTATTTGGAATTATCGCCTCCTCGGGCCTGCGGATGCTGATTGACAATCAAATTAATTTTGGCATCAAGCGTAATTTAATTATCGCTTCCGTTATTTTAGTAACCGGAATCGGCGGAGCATTCATTGAAGTAGGCGACCAGCTGGAAATCGCCGGCATGGCGTTTGCGACCTTTATCGGTATTCTGCTGAATGCAGTACTTCCTGGAAAAGAGCATGGGTTTGGAAACAGGGCAATGTTTAAGTCTCTTGATAAAGCAGCCAATGAAGACGACGCGGCCTGACCAACTGAATTCTGCGTTTCGATATGAATAGGAGGACTGGTGATGAAGAGTATGGCGGAAGAACAAAAAAGCACAGCAAAATCCGGGAAACAGGGACATTTTTTAACCCTTGATGAGTGCAGTATAGAGGAAATTGAAGCTCTTCTCCAACGAGCACAGGCTTTTGCCGAAGGGGAAAGATGGGAGCCTGAAGGAAAAGTGTTTGCAGTCAATCTTTTTTTCGAGCCGAGCACAAGAACAAAAATCAGTTTTGAAGCAGCAGAAAAAAGACTCGGGCTCGATGTCCTGCAGTTTGATGCAGATACATCAAGTGTTAAAAAAGGAGAAACGCTCTACGATACGGTACGAACGCTGGAAAGCATCGGAGCGGATGTAGCAGTGATCCGCCACAGCAAAGAACGCTATTTCGACGAACTGAGAGAACAGATTGGAATTCCGATTATCAATGGCGGCGATGGCTGCGGTCATCACCCGACCCAGTCAATGCTTGACCTGCTCACGATTAAACAGGAATTTGGATCGTTTACCGGCCTGAATGTTGTGATCGCAGGGGACATCCGCCACAGCCGGGTCGCCCGTTCCAATATAGAGGTGTTGGAGCGTCTTGGTGCGAATGTATACGTAAGCGGGCCGGAAGAATGGATGGATAAAGAAATGATCCGCCGTTTTCTTCCGATAGAAGATGCAGTGGAACAGGCAGATGTAATGATGATGCTTCGTATTCAGCATGAAAGGCACACTGTGAAAATGGTGGCAGGCGCATCGGAGTATCACCATTTATACGGCCTGACACCGGAGCGGGAAGCGAGAATGAAGCCAAACAGTATCATTATGCATCCCGCTCCGATTAACCGAAATGTGGAAATTGCAGACGAACTGGTGGAGTGCAGACGCTCTCGTATTTTTAAACAAATGACTAACGGCGTGTACTCCAGAATGGCTGTGCTGGAAAAAGCCCTTACTACGCAGAAGGAGAGATCAATATGAATGGATGGATAACAAACGCTAAGGTAATGGATGAAACAGGAGAGCTTCATACAAAAGATGTACTAATTAAAGATAAAAAGATTGCCGCAATTGGCAGCAGGCCGGAGGCAGAAGAAGCGGTGGTTGATGCAAAAGGAGCCTTTCTTTCCGCCGGCCTCGTAGATGTCCACGTTCACTTGAGAGAACCAGGTGGGGAAAAGAAGGAAACGATTGAAACAGGAACAAAAGCGGCCGCAAAAGGCGGATTCACCACGGTATGCCCCATGCCCAACACCAGGCCGGTACCGGACTCCGCTGAACATATGGATGCCCTCCAGCAAAAAATCGCTGAAACAGCGGTAGTGCGTGTGCTGCCATATGCTTCGATCACGATACGGGAGCTCGGGAAAGATATCGTTGATATGAAAGATCTTAAAAGCCGCGGAGCGTTTGCCTTCACGGATGACGGAGTCGGCGTACAGGACGCCTCGGTTATGCTTGACGCAATGAAACAGGCAGCGGCTTTAAACATGCCGGTTGTGGCCCACTGTGAAGAAAATACATTAATCAACAAAGGCAGCGTACATGAAGGAATATTTTCAGAAAAACACAGCCTGCGGGGCATTCCATCGGTATGCGAATCCGTACATATTGCAAGAGACGTGCTGCTGGCAGAAGCTGCAGGAGCCCATTATCATGTCTGTCATGTAAGCACTAAAGAATCCGTCCGGGTGATTCGTGACGCCAAGCGCGCCGGCATTCACGTAACGGCCGAAGTAACGCCGCATCACCTGATTTTGTGCGAGGATGACATTCCTTCTGTGGATGCCCAGTACAAGATGAATCCACCGCTGCGCGGCAAAGAGGACCGTGACGCACTGATCGAAGGACTGCTTGATGGCACCATTGATTGTATTGCAACCGATCATGCCCCACATACAGAAGAGGACAAAAACCAGCCCTTGGAAAAAGCACCATTTGGAATTACGGGAGCGGAAACCGCCTTTCCTCTGTTGTATACGTACCTGGTGAAAAAAGGAACGCTGACTTTTAAGCAGCTGGTGGACGGCTTAACGAAAGACCCGGCCGGAGTGTTCGGGCTGGAGTCCGGCATACTTGCAGAGGGGGCAGCCGCAGATCTTACTTTGATTGACCTGGAAAAAGAAGACAAGATCCGCCCGGAAACATTTGTCTCCAAAGGAAAGAATACACCGTTCAAAGAGTGGAAGGCGAGCGGCTGGCCGATATGGACCATGGTAGATGGAACCGTAGTATATCAAAAAGAAGGAGTGTTCCAGTAGGATGAAAAGAAAACTAATCTTAGAAGACGGCACGGTATTTACCGGCCATGCAATAGGAAGCACAAAAGAAACGACCGGAGAAGTTGTGTTTAATACGAGTATGACAGGGTATCAGGAAATCCTCTCCGATCCTTCCTACTGCGATCAGATTATTACTTTAACCTATCCGCTTATCGGAAACTACGGAACAAACCGCGACGATTTTGAAACGCTGCTTCCTTCAGCGGGCGGCCTTATTGTAAAAGAATCAGCCATCCATCCAAGCAACTTCCGCAATATCGGGACGTTGGATGACTGGTTGAAAGAACATGATATTCCAGGTCTCACAGGAATTGACACAAGAATGCTCACCCGCCTTATCCGGGACCGCGGCACGATGCACGGCAGGCTGGCTGCCGAAACAGCGGATGAACAGTCGATTATTGACTCCCTGCAGTCGTTCGTACCATCAAAAGATAAAGTGGCAAAGGTTTCTACAAAAAACGCCTATCACGCACCGGGAGCAGGGCGCCGGGTTGTATTAATGGATTACGGTGCCAAACACGGCATTGCGAGAAATCTGATTAAACGAAACTGCGATGTGTTTGTACTGCCTTACAATGCGACGGCTGAAGAAATTCTAAAACTGGATCCTGACGGCGTTATGCTGAGCAATGGCCCGGGAGATCCGGAAGATGTTCCGGAAGCGGTACAGACTGTGAAGAACCTTCTCGGCAGGGTGCCGGTCTTCGGCATTTGTTTAGGCCATCAGCTGCTGAGCCTGGCGGGGGGCGCGACCTCCTCCAAATTGAAATTCGGCCACCGCGGCGCGAACCATCCGGTAAAAAACATTCGTACCGGCAAAGTTGATATCACTTCTCAAAACCACGGGTATACGATTGACCGGGATTCACTAATGGGAACGGATTTAATGCTGACGCACGTTAACGTCAATGACAATACGGTAGAAGGCGTCGCCCATGAATATTATCCGGCATTCAGCGTGCAGTACCACCCGGAAGCATGTCCGGGACCGAATGATTCCAATGAACTGTTCGATCAATTTATGAGCATGATAGACAAACATAAAAAAGCATCTACAGCCGTTTAAGAGAAGGGGAGACTATAATGCCGAAAAGAACAGATATTCATAGAATTTTAGTGATTGGATCAGGACCGATTGTCATTGGACAGGCAGCTGAATTTGATTATGCAGGGACACAGGCCTGCCAGGCACTGCAGGAGGAAGGATACGAAGTTATTCTAATAAACTCCAACCCGGCAACGATTATGACAGACACGAATATGGCAGACCGGGTGTACATCGAACCGATTACGCTCGAGTTTGTGAGCCGGATTATCCGCAAAGAACAGCCGGATGCCCTCCTGCCGACACTTGGAGGACAAACTGGATTAAACATGGCAATGGAGCTACACCGCGAAGGCATTCTGGAGCGCTACAATGTAGAACTGCTCGGGACAAAGCTTGATTCCATTGAAAAAGCTGAAGACCGGGACGAATTCCGGAACCTGATGTATGAATTAAATGAGCCGGTGCCGGAAAGCCGCATCGTAAATAAACTCGAAGAGGCCCAGGCTTTTGTAGAAGAAATTGGATTTCCAATTATCGTTCGTCCAGCCTACACGCTTGGCGGCACAGGAGGCGGACTGGTTGATAACGAGGCAGAGCTGATTGAAATCGTTACATCCGGCCTGAAATACAGCCCGGTTACCCAGTGCCTGATTGAAAAAAGCATCGCCGGCTGGAAAGAAGTAGAATACGAAGTAATGCGCGATAAAGACGACCAGGCCATTATTGTGTGTAACATGGAAAATATTGATCCCGTCGGCGTGCACACCGGAGACTCGATTGTGACAGCTCCGAGCCAGACGCTTTCCGATCGCGAGTACCAGATGCTGCGCGAGTCCTCCTTGAAAATCATCCGGGCCCTCAAAATTGAAGGAGGGTGCAACGTTCAGTTTGCACTGGCAACCGACAGCTTTGACTACAATATTATCGAAGTGAATCCAAGGGTAAGCCGATCCTCGGCACTTGCTTCAAAAGCGACCGGGTATCCGATCGCCAAGCTGGCAGCCAAAATTGCAGTTGGCTATCATCTGGATGAATTAATCAATCCGATCACTGGTAAAACGTATGCCAGCTTTGAACCAGCGCTTGATTATATCGTAACGAAAATACCAAGATGGCCTTTTGATAAATTTGAAGCGGCCAACCGCCGTCTCGGCACGCAGATGAAAGCAACCGGCGAAGTGATGGCAATTGGACGTTCGTTTGAAGAGTCCATTATGAAAGGGATCCGCTCACTCGAGCTTGGGAAAAATCATTTGTATGATGACACGCATAAACACTTGAGCGATGACGAAGTGGAAAGCCAGCTTCGATACGCGGAAGACGAGCGTTTATTCATTATCGGGGAAGCCCTCCGCCGCGGCTGGTCGTCGGAACGAATTCATGAAATCACAAAAATTGATATGTTCTTTATTGAAAAGTTTCTCGGTATCGCCCGGGTGGGGGAAATGCTGCAGGGTAACACCGGAGATTTTGATATTTTAAAGATGGCTAAAGAAACAGGCATCGTTGATGAAGTAGTCGCACAGAGCTGGGGCTGGACTGTCGATGAAGTCGAAACATTCCGCCGTCAGGAAGGGCTGGTGCCGGTCTATAAAATGGTCGACACGTGTGCAGCTGAGTTTGAATCGGCTACTCCGTACTATTATTCTTCCTACGAACAGGAAAATGAAAGCATTCGAACAGACAAGCCCTCTGTGCTCGTGCTGGGCTCGGGACCTATTCGAATCGGCCAGGGTATTGAGTTTGATTACGCCACGGTACACACCGTCTGGGCGATTCAGCAGGCAGGCTATGAGGCGATCATTATGAACAATAACCCGGAAACGGTTTCCACCGACTTCAGCATCTCCGATAAATTGTATTTCGAGCCGCTGACAATTGAAGATGTCATGCACGTGATCGACCTGGAGCAGCCGATGGGCGTGATCGTGCAGTTCGGCGGCCAGACCGCCATTAACCTGGCAGAAGACCTGGACCGCAAAGGAGTAAGAATCCTTGGAACATCGATGGAGGATATGGACCGGTCGGAAGACCGCGACAAATTTGAAGCTGCCTTAAGAAAGCTTGAAATCCCAATGCCGCTGGGACAGACAGCTGTCTCGTCAGAAGATGCAGTAAGAACAGCTTCAGAAATTGGTTACCCTGTTCTTGTCCGGCCTTCTTATGTTCTCGGCGGACGGGCCATGGAAATTATTGAAAAAGAAGAAGAACTGCTTTCGTATATGAAACGGTCGGTGAAAGTAAATGAGAAGCATCCTGTGTTAATTGACCGTTACATGGTTGGAAAAGAAATTGAAGTGGATGCGATCTCCGACGGGGAGACCGTGGTCGTTCCGGGAATTATGGAACATATCGAACGGGCGGGAGTCCACTCCGGTGACTCTATCGCCGTCTATCCGCCTCAGTCGCTCTCCGAGTCCATGAAAGAGAAGCTTATCGAACGTACGATAGCGATCGGAAAAGGGCTTGGCATTATCGGACTGCTGAACATCCAATTTGTTATCCACGAAGACGAAGTGTACGTATTGGAAGTTAATCCGAGAGCAAGCCGGACGCTGCCTTTCCTAAGTAAAATTACAGGGGTTCCGATTGCAGCGGCAGCAACAAACGTTATGCTGGGCACTTCCTTGAAAGAGCAGGGCTATAAAGAAGGCGTGCTTCCGGAAAAGGACGAAGTGTTTGTAAAAGTGCCGGTGTTCTCTTTTGCCAAGCTGCGCCGGGTGGATATTACGCTCGGTCCGGAAATGAAGTCAACCGGAGAAGTAATGGGACGTGACGTCACGCTTGAGAAAGCCTTGTACAAAGGACTTATTGCCTCCGGCATGAACATACCGGAGCACGGCTCGGTGTTGTTTACGATTGCAGATGACCGTAAGGCGGAAGCACTCTCGCTCGCTCACCGTTTCCATAAAATCGGCTACACGCTGATGGCAACAGCCGGAACGGCAGAAATGCTTCATAAAGAGCACATTCCTGTTAAAACGGTCAGCAAGGTAGAAGAAGCATCACCAAATATTCTTGATGTGATCCGTGAAGGCCGGGCCCAGTTCGTTATTAACACGATGGATAAAGGCAAACAGGCGGCTAAAGACGGATTCCGCATCCGCCGGGAGGCCGTTGAAAACGAAGTCGTCTGTATGACATCGCTTGATACAGCAGGCGCTCTTCTATCGGTACTGGAAATGATTACCTTCTCGGCAGAAGCTATGCCTGCCATGATAGAAACAAAGGCACCGGCCCCAGAGGTGAGCCATAAATGATCAAAGAAAATATGCGGGTCGAATCCCAGCAGGAAATTGCCCCGGCTATTTACGAAATAACACTTTCCGGCGAGCTGGTGACCCACATCAGCGCTCCCGGGCAGTTTCTTCATATTAAACCGGCACCTGGAACTGAGTTTACGCTGCGACGGCCTTTAAGCATCAGCCACGTAAACGAAGCCGACAAAACGCTGACGGTTATTTACCGCGCAGATGGCCAGGGAACAAAACGAATTTCAGAAAGACGGCCGGGAGATGAAATAAATGTGTTCGGTCCACTTGGCAATGGCTTTTCCACGAGCGGAATCCAGCCGGGCGATAAGGTGCTGGTCGTAGGAGGCGGGGTCGGCATCCCCCCTCTGTACGGCCTTGCAAAAGAGATTTTAAAAAAAGGCGCTTCCGTTACTACGGTGCTTGGGTTTGCAGATAAATCCGCCGTATTTTATAAAGACGTGTTTGAAGCACAGGGCCGGTTGTTTATCAGCACGATGGACGGCAGTGAAGGAACAAAAGGTGTTGTCACGGATGTGATCCGCGAGCAGGGTCTGAGCTTTGATTACTTGTTTGCATGCGGGCCGAATCCGATGCTGCGCGCTTTAAATAAAGACTATTCCAAAGCCCGTGGATCGGTGTCGCTGGAAGAGCGGATGGGCTGCGGTATTGGTGCCTGTTTTGCCTGTGTGTGTCATCCAACGGATGACCCGACTGGAACCGGCTACCGTAAAATATGCAGCGACGGCCCGGTATTTAACTGGGGAGAGGTGATCATATGAACCGAACAGCTGTCAATCTTCCAGGACTGCCGATGAAAAATCCAATCATGCCGGCTTCCGGATGCTTTGGATTTGGACGGGAATTTGCCAAGCTTTATGACTTAAACAAGCTCGGTGCCATTGCCATTAAAGCGACTACCCGGGAATCCCGCTTTGGAAATGAAACCCCGCGGGTGGCGGAAACGTCTGCCGGGATGCTGAATGCAATCGGCCTGCAGAATCCGGGAATGGAAAAAGTCACGGCAGAAGAAATCGATTGGCTGACAAGCCGGTATGAGACGCCGCTTCTCGCTAACATTGCGGGATCGACGATGGAAGATTACGAAGCCGTAGCGGCGCACCTGTCCGAAAACAACAAAGTATCTGCGTTCGAACTGAACATTTCCTGCCCGAACGTAAAAGAAGGCGGAATTGCATTCGGTACAGATCCAAAACTGGCCTATGAGCTGACAAAACGAGTGAAAGCTCTCTCTTCGGTGCCTCTTTATGTAAAGCTTTCGCCGAACGTAACCAATATTAAAGAAATTGCAGACGCGGTGGAGACGGCGGGAGCAGACGGACTCAGTATGATCAATACGCTCTCCGGTATGAAACTCGATGTGAAAACAGGGCGTCCCGTACTAGCCAACCAAATTGGGGGGCTGTCCGGTCCGGCCATTAAGCCGGTAGCGGTAAAAATGGTCTATGAGGTACGCCAGCAGACCAATCTTCCGATTATCGGAATGGGAGGGGTAACCACACTGGATGATATTATTGAGTTTTTTATGGCAGGAGCGGATGCAATCGCTGTGGGCACAGCCAATTTCACCAATCCGTTTGCCTGCCCGGAGCTGATTGATGAGTTTGAAATGTGGATGGAACAGAAAGGCTACAGCAGTCCGGCCGACATCCGAAAAGGGGTGGAGGCATTATCATGATAAACCAGCCAATCGTAGCCGTCGATGTTGAAAATGCGGATAAAGCGGGAGAGCTTCTGGCAAAGCTTCCTCAGGAGCCGTTATTTTTAAAAGTAGGCATGGAGTTGTTTTATCAGGCCGGCCCGGCGTTTGTAAAAGAGTTAAAAAAACAGGGCCACCGTATTTTTCTTGATTTAAAGCTGCACGATATTCCCCACACCGTAGAAAAAGCGGCTTTGCAAATTGCTGCGCTTGATGTAGATTTGTTTACGGTGCATGCCGCCGGCGGGCAGGCGATGATAGAGGCTGCCGTCCGAGGGGCTGAAAAAGGGACCCGGGAAGGAACTGCCCCTCCTGTTTGCCTGGCGGTTACACAGCTGACCAGCACAACAGAGCAGGTTATGCACGAGGAGCTTCTTATCAGAGGGTCCCTGGCAGACGCAGTTCGTCATTTTTCCAGACTTGCGGCGGATGCCGGTGCCGGCGGAGTCATCTGCTCTGCATGGGAAGCGGCTGTCGTCCGCCGGGAGCAGTTTCCGGACTTTATGGCGGTTACGCCTGGTATCCGTATGAAAGATGATGACACCGGGGACCAGAAACGGGTGGCTGATCCAGCCCGGGCAAGAGAGATAGGAAGCAGCGCGATTGTCGTCGGCCGAAGCATTACCGGTGCTGCTGATCCAGCCGCAGCTTATCATACAATTGAGAAAGCTTGGAGGAATGCCTGATGGAACATGAAATTGCAAAAGAATTATTAAAAATACAAGCAGTCTCCTTAAGTCCGGCCGCTCCTTACACCTGGTCTTCCGGAATGAAATCACCGATTTACTGCGATAACAGACTGACTTTATCATATCCTTCACTGCGCACAGCCATAGCAGAAGGGCTGGCAGAGAAAATAACGGCTCATTTCCCGGAAGCAGAAGTGCTGGCGGGTACGGCTACAGCCGGTATTGCCCATGCCGCGCTTACTGCAGATAAAATGGAGCTTCCTATGGTCTATGTACGCAGCTCTTCAAAGTCACACGGCAAAGGCAATCAAATTGAAGGGCAGATTAAAAAAGGACAGAAAGTAGTCATTGTGGAAGACCTGATTTCTACAGGGAAAAGTATTATTGAAGTCCAGCGGGCTCTTGAATCGGCAGGTGCGGTTGTTCTTGGGGCAGCAGCCATCTTTACATACGGCCTTCAAAAAGGAACAAGCCAGCTCCAGGAAGCAGGCCTTTCGGTAGAAGTGCTGACTGGATTTGATGCACTGGTGGAAGCGGCAGAAAAAGAAAACTACATTGAAGCCTCTGATATGGAGCGACTGAAAAAATGGAAACAGAATCCAGAGTCGGAAGACTGGATGAATGCATAATTTATTTACTGCAAAAAAAGAGGAAGCCCAGTCGATGCTGGCTTCCTCTTTTTTTAGCTTTCCTGTTTGGATGGATTATCCCGGTGCTGCTTCTCGTTTTCACGAAGCTGGAGCACCAGTTCTTCCGTTGGGGTAACAAACAGGGTGGACTGGTTGTCATAGGTTACAAAACCTGGTTTAGCTCCGCTTGGTTTTTTCACATGCCGGATCAGCGTGTAGTCGACCGGTACGGAGCCGGATTCGCGTGCTTTGGAATAAAAGGCAGCAATAGAAGCGGCTTCTTTGAGCGTCTGTTCGGAAAAGTCCTCTGCCTGAATCACTACATGGGACCCGGGAATATCTTTTGTATGGAGCCATGTATGGGAGGCGCGGGAGAGTTTATTCGTTAAATATTCGTTTTGTTTGTTATTTTTGCCGACAAAAATCAAGGTGCCGTCTGTGGAAAGATATTTCTCAATAACCGGTGCAGCAGGTTTTTTGCGCTTCTGGCCTTTTTTCATCTTTCGTTTCATATAGCCCTGTTCCGCAAGTTCTTCGCGGATATCTTCAATATCTCCAGGAGAAGCGGATGCAAGCTGCTGGAGAATTTGATCCAGGTAGTTCATTTCCCGTTTGGCATCCCTGATCTGTCGTTTTACAAAGCTCAGCGACGTTTTCGCTTTGTTGTAGCGCTTGAAATATTTCTGCGCGTTTTCAGAAGGCGACAGTCTTGGGTCCAGAGTCAAAGTAAGAAAAGCACCATCCGGATCATAGTAGTCCATTACTTCAATTTCCTTTTCGCCGCCTTTAATCAGGTGAAGGTGAGCCGTCAGCAGTTCGCCGTATTTTTGGTAGTCCAGCGAATTTTCCGATTGTTGCAGCGTTTTTTCGAGTTTTTTTATTTTTTTCTTATTTTTCTGCCATTCGTTCTGCAGAAACCGCTGCATATCATGGGACTGCTGTTTCACACGGTCCCGTTCTGCTTTTCCGGTATGAAAGCGTTCGAGCAGTTCACTTGTTGAAGCAAACCTCGTAACGTCCCCTTTTAAATGGTCAAGAGGAAGGACAGAATAATATTCCTTACCGCCGGCAACAATCATCTGCGGCTGAAAGCGCAGATGGGAAACGTCGTCCATCATCCGGACAAAGGTGTCTGCCACCTGGGAAACAGAACCAAGGCCTGCCTGGTGGATCACTTCTTTTGTTACCTGCGGGGAAATACCGGTATACGCCTGGAGAAGCTGCTTATCAAGGCGTCCCTGATTGGAGTCGAGGTGCCGGAGCACATCATCCCGGTCCGCTGCGAGCGGGTCGGCTTTTTCCTGGGAAGGAGGTTCTATATAAGGGCGTCCCGGGAGAATCGTACGATAGCTGTTTACTGAAGGCGGAAGGTGCTTCAAACTGTCGAGAATCAGATTGGACCCGGCATCCAGCAGAATGATATTGCTGTGTTTGCCCATTATCTCCACAATCAGCTTTTTTTCCTGCTTTTCTCCTATTTCGTCTTTTCCTTCGATATAGAGAGTAATAATCCGTTCCATTCCGTGCTGTTCTATCCGACGGATAAATCCGCCTTCAAGGTGCTTTCTTAGGAGCACACAGAACATCGGCGGCTCAGGCGCATTTTCATAGCGCTGGGAAGTGAAGTGAAGCCTTGCAAAATTGGGATTTGAAGATAAAAAAAGCTGATGATTTACGCGCTCGGCACGAATCGTCATGCTGATATCCATTTTATACGGCTGTTTAATTTTAGAAATACGACCGTTCAGGACGGTGTCGTTTAATTCTGCTGTAATGGCTCTTGCCATAATTCCGTCAAAGCTCATCTTACCTACATCCTTTCATCTTTTACAGTATATCACGCACGTGGAACCGGAAGATACCGGCAGGACCGGTGGAGCTGTTCGTTTTTAATGGAAATAAGCTTTATTATTTCCCTTAGTTGTTAGGAATGATAAAATTAGGTAGAATATATGAGCGGATGTGATAAAAATGGCTGTAAGCATGACAGGGTTTGGAACGTCAGCAGTATCTATTGGAGACGCCACCATACATATTGAAATAAAAACAGTGAACCACCGTTACAGTGATACTGTGCTCCGTATGCCCGGCGTCTTTCATTCGGCGGAGCACGTATTCCGGAAACATATAGCCGCAGGCATCAGCCGGGGCAAGGTCGACGTGTTTATGTCGATTGAAGGAATTCTTCCCTCCGCCAAAAAAGTCTTCGTAGACTGGGGACTTTTAGCTGATTATCTCAGTGTTGCCGAAAAAATGGACCGGATGGAAATGTTTAGGCCGGCGCTGTCAGCAGAATCGTTTATCCTGCATTCGGATGTAGTGCATGTGACGGAAAATCCACAGCTTGGCGAAGCGTGGCAGGAAGCCCTTCTTTCCGGGGTTCAGCAGGCGCTTGATGCCGTTGTGCTGATGAGAACACATGAAGGCCATGCGCTCACGCAGGATCTTCAGGACCGGCTTTACCTGCTTGAAGATTTTACAAAGCAGCTCGAGGAAAGAGTGCCGGCTATCGTGGAAGGATACCGTTCCAGGCTGGAGCAGCGTTTAAAGGAAGTCGATACCTCCCACCTTCCCCATGAGGACCATCTATACCGGGAAGTGATCCTGTTCGCTGAAAAAATCAGCATAGCGGAAGAGATCACCAGGCTGTACGCCCATATTAAGCAGTTTACCTACATTTTAAATGAGCAGACGGCGGTGGGAAGAAAGCTTGACTTTCTGCTGCAGGAAATGAACAGGGAAATGAACACAATCGGCTCCAAAGCAAGCGATGCCCCATCAAGCCACATTGTGGTGGAGATGAAGAGTGAGCTTGAAAAAATGAGAGAACAAGTTCAAAATATAGAGTAGATATCGAACGCATTTTCGTCTATACTCAAACAAGCAGGAAAGAGCACGGTTGACCAGAATAGGGGGGTAACACATTGAGCATAAAACTAATAAATATAGGTTTTGGCAATATTGTTTCAGCAAACAGAATTATATCCATCGTAAGCCCTGAATCGGCACCGATTAAACGAATCATTCAGGAAGCGCGCGACCGGAGCATGCTGATTGATGCTACGTACGGCAGAAGAACAAGAGCGGTCATTATTACAGACAGCGATCACGTTATTTTGTCAGCCGTACAGCCTGAAACGGTTGCACAGAGGCTTCACACGAAAGAAGAACTCTCCGAAGATTAATTTTTGAACAGAAGGAAGGACGTTGTGTACTATGAAAGACGATAAGGGGCTGCTCATCGTATTATCGGGCCCGGCCGGTGTAGGCAAAGGCACGGTCTGCAGCGCTTTGAGAAAAAAAGACAGCAGCATTGAATATTCTGTGTCCGCTACAACAAGAAAGCCGCGTGAAGGAGAAATAGATGGCGTAAACTATTTCTTTAAGACCCATGAGGCTTTTGAAGAGATGATAGCGCAGGATAAGCTGCTGGAGCATGCCAAATACGTAGATAACTATTATGGTACACCGATTGATTACGTACTGGATACGATTGAAGAAGGACGCGACGTCATTCTTGAAATTGAAGTCCAGGGCGCAAAGAAAGTAAGGGAAAAACATCCGGAAGGGATATTTATTTTCCTGATTCCGCCAAGTCTGGCTGAACTTCGTGATAGAATTACAAAGCGGGGGACGGAAACCGCGGATATTATCAACAAGCGCATGGATATCGCGAAAGAGGAAATCGAGATGATGGACTATTACGATTATGTCGTGCAAAATGATGAAGTAGAGAAAGCAGTTGAACGTGTGCAGTCGATTGTCACTGCGGAGCACTGCAGAAAAGAACGCCTTATAGACAAATACAAAAAAGCAGTGGAGGTCGAATAATATGTTATACCCATCAATTGATACACTTATGACTCATATTAATTCAAAATATACGCTATGCACTATCTCAGCAAGACGGGCAAGAGAACTTCTGGAACTTGAAGAAGCGGTGCCGATGATTGATAACATCAAGTCTGCGAAGTACGTAGGCGTGGCTCTGGAAGAAATTGAACGTGGAAAGCTGGACTATACAGCTTCGGACGATCCTTCCAAACAGCAGCAGGATAAGTAAAACACAGCGGCCTTCTTCACAGGGGGCGGCTTTTTTTTTCAAATGGATGAACGGCAGGAGGAAATCAGATGCAGGGAAAAAATATAGTATTGGCAGTAAGCGGAGGAATTGCTGTTTTTAAAGCCGCCGCCCTGGCCAGCAGGCTTAAGCAGAGCGGGGCTCATGTGAAAGTGATGATGACCGGGCACGCCCAGGAATTTGTTACGCCGCTGACGTTTCAGGCGTTAACGAGAGAGCGGGTCTATACCGATACATTTGCTGAAAAAGAACCGGAAGTGGTCGCCCATATCGATATCGCCGACTGGGCGGATATTTTTATTGTGGCACCGGCAACATCCAATATTTTAGGAAAGCTTGCCAATGGAATCGCGGACGACATGGTCACGACCACCGCGCTCGCTACGAAAGCTTCCATGTATGCAGTGCCGGCGATGAACGTAAACATGTACAATCATCCCGCAGTACAGCGCAGCATGAATCAGCTGAAGCAGGACGGCTATCGTTTTGTCGAGCCGGGTGAAGGTTATCTCGCCTGCGGCTGGATCGGCAAAGGACGCATGGCAGAGCCGGAAGATATTATTGCTTTTTTAACCTATCAGGAAAAAAACAAACAAACGCTCTCCGGACGGCGTGTGCTTGTAACAGCGGGACCAACGCATGAGTACATTGATCCCGTGCGTGTCCTGACGAATCCGTCCAGCGGTAAAATGGGGTTTGCTTTTGCAAAAGCCGCCGCAGACATGGGAGCAGACGTAACGCTGGTCGCAGGCCCGGTTAAGCTGGATACACCGCCGGGAGTCAAGCGGATGGATGTAACGTCTGCCGCAGATATGCACCGTGAGGTGATGGCAGCAGCCGGCAGTCAGGATATTATTGTGAAGGCGGCCGCTGTCAGTGACTATCGTGCAAAAGAACGGCTGGCCCATAAAGAAAAGAAAACAGCGGGCAGCCATCAGATAGAAATGGAACGCACGGCAGATATTCTGCAGGAATTAGGAAAGCTTGCCGTAAAACCGTATCTTATTGGTTTTGCAGCAGAATCGGAAAATATCGAATCCTATGCGCAGGAAAAATTGAACCGGAAAAACGCAAATATGATTGTGGCCAACAATATTGCTTCCGCCGGTACCGGATTTAATACGGACACAAATGAAGTATTTGTTGTACAACAAGAAAAACCGACCGTGCACCTGCCGCTGCAGAGCAAACAGGCGATAGCTGAAACCATTCTTTCGATGGCGGTTGATCAGTTAGAGGATGCGGATAAGAAATGATCGCTAAAGTGATTGTGGATGTGCCTACCGGCCAGACGAACAGATTGTACGATTATAAGATTCCGGAGGAAATGGAGGAATTTATCCAGCCCGGAATGAGAGTGAACGTGCCTTTCGGATCCCGCCAGATTCAGGGGTTTGTAACGCAGACCACAGACGCTACGGAAGTAAAAAGGATTAAAGAAATCACCTCGCTGCTTGATCCCTCGCCGGTATTAAGCAGAGAGCTTCTCCAGCTGGGCCAATGGATTGCAGAAGAAACGGTGTGTTTTTTAATTACCGCCTATCAGTCGATGGTTCCTTCGGCAATCCGCGCCAAGCCGAAAAAAAGACTGTTTCTCGCTGAAGAGCCTGAAAACGTACCTGCTGAAATTGCAGCCGCGTTTGCCGGAAAAACGATGGTGGACTGGGAAGCTTTTCCGGCAGAAAAGCAGGTAATGAAGCTGTTAAATGAAGAAATTCAGGCAGGGCGAGTTATCGTTGATTATCTGCTGAAGAACCGGACCGAAAAAAAGATGCAGACAGTATTGTCTTTAACGAAGGAATATCAGGCAGTCGGAGCCGAACATAATCTGTCCGCGGGCGCCAAAAAGCAGCAGCAGATCGTTGAGTGGATGCAGCAGGAGCTCGGGGATAAAGAAATTGCCCAGCCGGAGCTGCTCGTCAATACCGGTGCCGGGCGCCAGGCGGTACGCGCTTTAGTCGATAAAGGACTGCTCGTTGAAAAGAAGACAGAGTTTTACAGGGATCCGTTTAAAGATAAAACGTTTCAACAGTCCACGGCGCTTCCGTTAATGGAAGAACAGCAGGCGGCGGTAGACAGTATTCTCGGCAGTCTCCATGCCGGCCGGACAGACTCCTACCTGCTGCACGGCGTTACAGGCAGTGGAAAGACGGAAGTGTATCTGCAGGCTATTGATGAGGTTATCTCGCAGGGAAAAGAAGCCATTGTCCTTGTGCCGGAAATATCATTGACCCCACAGATGGTTAATCGATTTAAAGGAAGATTCGGATCCGAAGTGGCCGTGCTGCATAGTGCGCTTTCCGCCGGAGAAAAATATGACGAGTGGCGGAAGATTCATAGAAAAGAAGTGAAGGTGGCAGTCGGCGCCAGATCGGCTGTGTTTGCCCCATTTGAAAACCTGGGATTAATTGTGATGGATGAAGAGCATGAAGGAAGCTACAAGCAGGAAGACCATCCGCGCTATCATGCCAAACATGTTGCCATCTGGCGGGCGGAACACCATCACTGCCCAGTCGTATTCGGAAGCGCGACACCGAGCCTTGAATCCTACGTGCGTGCTGAAAAAGGTGTCTATACGCTGCTCGAGCTTCCGCAGCGTGTGAACCGCAAAGCAATGCCGGAAGTGACCATTAAAGATATGCGAGAAGAGCTCCGGCAGGGAAACCGCTCCGTTTTTTCCACGCTTCTGCTCGATAAACTAAAAGAGCGGCTGGAGAAAAAGGAACAGAGCGTCCTGTTTTTAAACCGGCGCGGCCATTCGACATTTGTTATGTGCCGGGACTGCGGGTTTACGCCTTCCTGCCCGCACTGTGAAATTACGCTCACTTATCATCATACGAACCGACGCTTGAAATGCCATTACTGCGGGCACGAGGAGCAGATGCTGCATACATGCCCTTCCTGCCAAAGCAGCCAGATTCGTTTTTTCGGTACGGGAACCCAGAAGGTGGAAGAAGAGCTGACGAGGCTTCTGCCGGAAGCACGCGTCATCCGGATGGATATGGATACGACGAGCCGGAAAGGATCGCACGAGAAACTGCTTGATGCGTTTGGAAACGGGGAAGCGGATATTCTGCTTGGTACGCAGATGATCGCAAAAGGACTCGATTTCCCGAGAATCACGCTGGCAGGAATACTGGCCGCAGATACGATGCTTCACCTTCCCGATTTCCGAGCAGCGGAACGAACGTTTCAGCTTCTGACACAGGTCAGCGGACGGGCCGGAAGGGATAAGCTGAAAGGTGAAGTAGTGGTGCAGTCGTACACGCCTGAGCATTACAGCATTCAGCATGCCAAAACCCATAATTACAAAGCGTTCTATCAGGAAGAGATGCTGCAGCGCAGGCGCGGCGGCTATCCGCCGTTTTATTATTTAACGATGGTGAACGTAGCACATGAAGATTTAGCCGAAGTGATGAAAATATCCGATAAAATTACCGGGTATATCCGCAGTTCCCTTTCCGAAAAAGCAGTAGTACTCGGTCCTACGGTTTCTCCTATTGCAAGGATTAAAGATAGATATCGGTATCAATGCATGATAAAATATAAAAATGAACCCGAGCTTACGAAAGTGCTTCAGTCTGTAGCGGAGCGCTACAATCAGGACATTGCAAAAGGGAAGCTTCAGCTTTCCATGGATATGCACCCTTATATGTTTATGTAAATAGAGCCCCGCGGACCATCGTGACAAATGGAGAGCGGGGTTGTTTGTTTGTTACAAGTACTCATCGTAATTAGAAAGGAAGACACAGCTGATGAAGATCGTTTTTATGGGAACACCCGATTTTTCCGTGCCGGTTCTGCAGGGACTGCTGGAAGAAGGATACATGATCACCGCTGTGGTTACACAGCCGGATCGCCCGAAAGGAAGAAAAAAAGTTCTTGCGCCGCCGCCGGTAAAAGTAGAAGCACTAAAGCAGGGACTGAAAGTGCTGCAGCCGGAAAAGCTGAAAGGAAGCCCGGAGTTAAAAGAAATTATTTCCCTTCAACCGGATCTGATTGTTACTGCGGCTTATGGACAAATCCTGCCAAAAGAGCTGCTTGATACACCGGCGCTTGGAGCAGTTAATGTTCATGCATCTCTGCTTCCAAAATACAGAGGAGGCGCGCCGATTCACCAGGCGGTTATGGACGGGGAAGAGAAAACGGGCGTAACGATTATGTACATGGTGCCAAAGCTTGATGCCGGAGATATGCTGACTCAGGTGGAAGTGGCAATCCAGGAAGACGATACGACCGGCACGATGCATGACAAATTAAGTGAAGCCGGGGCCCGGCTGCTGCTGGAAACCATTCCGCTTTTGGAGGCAGGAAAAGCTGTTCCCCGCAAGCAGAATGAAGCAGAAGCAACGTTTGCCTCCAATATTACAAGAGACCAGGAAAAAATCGACTGGAACAGGACCGCCCGGGAAATCCACAATCAAGTGCGGGGTCTGTTTCCATGGCCGATTGCTTACACAATGTATGAAGATAAGTTATATAAAATCAGAAAAACCATCCGCCTGAATGAGAAGCACGAAGGAAAACCCGGAGAAATTGCAGCTGTTAAGGAAGATGCACTCTGGATTACAGCAGGCGATGGCCTGCTTCTTGCGGTGACGGAACTTCAGCCATCCGGAAAGAAAAAAATGGCAGTAGAAGAACTGCTGAGAGGCAGGCATCCATTTGCAGAGGGGAAGCGTTTCACGAGTGAAGACTAAACAGCCGAATGACGTCAGAAGCATTGCCGTTTCTTTAATAGAGAGAGTGGAAAAGGAGGGCGCATACAGCCATTTAGTGCTTGATGCGGCCATTAAAGACCGGCTCGTGCCGGAGCGTGATACCGCGCTTCTTACCGAGCTTGTCTACGGAACGATCAAACGAAGGAATACATTAGACTACTGTCTGAATGCCCATGTAAAAAAAGGGGTAGGCTCCTTACAGACGTGGGTTGCGTCGCTGTTGAGAATGTCGCTGTATCAAATGATTTATCTGGATCGGGTGCCGGAAAGAGCTGTTTTGTATGAAGCCGTCCGCATTGCCAAAGAAAAAGGACATGAAGGCATCGGCAGTCTCGTGAACGCCGTGCTCCGTTCCTATCAAAGAGCCGGTTTTCCTGAACTCCCGGAGCAAATGAACCGGCTCGAAAAGCTGTCGATAGAATACAGCCACCCGCTGTGGCTGCTCAAAGAGTGGGAAGCAGCCTACGGCAAAGAGAATACCGAGGCAATGGCGGCGCAGAATCTGGTGCCCCCGCGCACGAACATCCGGATAAACCGTATGAAAGGTTCCAGAGAAGACGTGATGGACAAGCTGGAGCGTGAAGGCTGTGAAACCGAACCCGGCTCTTTATCCGAAGACGCACTTGTCGTGCTGTCTGGAAATGTGCTGATGACCAAAGCATACAACGAAGGTTTTTTTACCATACAGGATGAAAGCTCTATGCTTGTTGCCAGAGCACTTGACGTCTCACCGGGCATGACGGTGCTCGACGCGTGTGCGGCTCCTGGCGGAAAAACCACTCACATTGCTGAACGGATGGAAAATCAGGGAACGGTGCACGCCTTTGATCTTCATCAGAAAAAGCTGAGGCATATTGAGGAACAGGCAGACAGACTCGGTCTGTCGATTATTACCACAAAAAAGCTGGATGCCAGAAATATTCTTACCGAGGCAGAAGAGCAGCAGTATGACCGGATTTTAATAGACGCGCCGTGCAGCGGCATGGGCGTTATCCGCAGAAAACCGGAATTAAAATGGAACAAACAGCCGGATGACTTAAACTCCCTGCCTTCGATACAATATGATATATTAACAGAAGCAGCTAAAACCTTGAAAATAGGCGGCAGGATCGTGTATAGTACATGCACAGTGCGTCCGGAGGAAAACGAACAGGTAGTGGAGGCATTTTTAGAAGCCCATCCTTCCTTTGTTCGGGATGATTCCATGAAAAGGCGCTTAACTCAGGACACGGAAAGCGGAAGTGATTGGACGATTCTTCCGCATGATTACGAGACGGACGGTTTTTACATTGCGGCACTTGAAAGAAAAGGGTAAGAAAGAGGGATTTTAAATGCAGGAATTAAAAAAAGAAGTACAAGCGGAAATCGCAGGGAAAAAAGGTTCTATCTACACGCTCCAATTCGATGCTTTAAAAGCATGGCTCCAGGAAGAAGGAGAGCCGTCCTTCCGGGCGGACCAGATTTTTTACTGGCTTTATGATAAACGGGTGGAGCAGTTTGATGAAATGACGAACCTCTCCAAGCCGCTTAGAGAGAAACTAAGCAGTACGTTTTCGATTACCCCGCTGAAAGAAGTGGCTAAGCAGGAATCAGTAGACGGAACGGTTAAACTGTTGTTTGAACTTGAAGACGGCAACACGATCGAAACGGTTGTTATGAAGCATGGCTATGGCAACAGCGTATGTGTGACCAGCCAGGTAGGCTGCAGACTGGGCTGTACGTTCTGTGCCTCCACGCTCGGCGGCTTAAAGCGTAATCTGGAAGCCGGAGAAATTACGGCCCAGGTGCTCGCTTCCCAGCGTGCGCTTGATGAAAAAGGCGAGCGGGTCAGCTCTGTCGTTGTTATGGGAATTGGAGAACCATTTGATAACTATAATGAACTGATTGGCTTTTTAAAGGTTATTAATCATGACAAAGGCTTAAACATTGGTGCCCGTCATATAACGGTTTCCACAAGTGGTGTCGTACCAAAGATTTATGATTTTGCGGATGAAAAACTGCAGATTAACTTCGCGGTTTCCCTGCATGCACCGACTACAGAAATAAGAAGCCGCCTGATGCCGGTAAACCGTGCGTGGCCGCTTGATAAATTAATGGAATCTATTAAGTACTATCAAGAGACGACCAATCGCCGGGTCACGTTTGAATACGGCCTGTTCGGCGGCGTCAACGATCAGGTGGAACATGCAAAACAGCTTGCAGAACTGATAAAAGGCCTTAAATGCCACGTGAACTTAATACCGGTTAACTACGTGCCGGAGCGGGATTACGTACGGACAAAGCGTGAAGACATTTTTGCCTTTGAGAAAACACTCAAAGAAGAAGGAGTCAATGTAACAATCCGCCGTGAGCAGGGCCATGATATTGATGCAGCATGCGGCCAGCTCCGTGCGAATGAAGGAAAAAAGAAGTGAGGTGAACCGCTCCCTTGAAGCAGGCGTATAAAACCATTACCGGCAGAGTGAGAAGACACAATGAAGATGCCGCAGGTATTTTTGAAAACCAAAGCGGCGAGTATTTGGCAGTCGTTTGTGATGGAATGGGCGGACACCAGGCAGGAGACACAGCAAGTGCAGCCGCTCTGGACATACTAAAACGGGAGTGGGAGAATGAACCGCTCCCGCTGTTTCCTGAAGAAGCCAGAGCCTGGCTTGTGAACCGTATGGAGAAAGTAAATACGGCTATCTTTGAACTGTCCCGGCAGAGTACCTATCTGCAGGGCATGGGAACAACCGCCGTGGCTGCAATATGCACCCCGGGGTTTATAGCAATCGGCCATGTGGGAGACAGCCGCGCCTATTTATTTGATGAGCACGGCGTATACCAGAAAACCCAGGATCACTCACTTGTGAATGAACTTCGCCTGAGGGGTGAACTGACGGAAAAAGAAGCCGAAAGCCATCCGCGAAAAAATGTGCTTACCCGTGCACTCGGCACAGAAAAAACCGTTAAATGTGATGCTTCGGTCATAGAATGGGATAAAGGGGAAGGCGTCTTTTTATGTTCAGACGGCCTTTCCAATAAAGTAACAAGCCTGGAAATCGCTGACTTTCTGCAGAATAAAGATTCTGTAGAAGAGGCGGTGGAAGGGATTGTACATAAAGCAAACGACAGGGGCGGAGAAGACAATATTACGATTGCTGCTGTTATTAATTCCTTTTCTATGGAAAGGAGGACCCAGTGATGAACCTGATCGGCAAACGAATGAATGACCGTTATGAAATCATCAGCCTTATCGGCGTCGGCGGAATGGCCCATGTGTATAAAGCCAATGACATCATCCTGGAACGGTTTGTCGCTGTTAAAATCCTTCAGCCCCAGTATAACGCAGACAATGACTTTATCAGACGCTTCCACCGGGAAGCACAGGCCGCGACGAGCCTGCATCACCCCCATATTGTGAATATTTATGATGTAGGCGAAGACGAGGATACCTATTATATCGTGATGGAATACGTAGAGGGCATGACTCTGAAAGAAAAGATGATACAAGAAGGACCGCTGCCAATAGACGAAGCCGTGGAGATTATGAAGCAGGTCCTGGGCGCCATTGAGCAGGCGCATGCCAATAGAGTGGTGCACAGAGACCTGAAGCCGCAGAACATATTAATGAAAGGCCATACTGCTAAAGTGGCTGACTTCGGGATTGCCCGGGCGGCATCTTCAGCTACAATTACCCATACCAATTCTGTACTTGGCTCCGTCCATTATTTATCACCGGAGCAGGCAAAAGGAAGCGCCATCACCCACCGTGCGGATATATATTCCCTCGGCATTCTTTTGTTTGAAATGGTTACGGGAGGGCTTCCATTTAAAGCGGAGTCGGCCGTAAGCATTGCGCTCATGCACATTCAGGAAAGTATACCAATGCCTTCAGACAGCCGGACGGGTCTGCCGCAGAGTATAGAAAATATTATCCTGCGGGCGGTGGAAAAAGATCCGGATGACCGGTACCAGACGGCCTTTTCCATGAAAGCAGACCTGCAGACGTCGCTCCAGGAAGCCAGAAAAAACGAAGCGCCGTATATCGGATTTTATCAGACGCTGGCAATGGCTTCTGTGTATACTGGTCCTGCTGCGGAAAATGAAGAAACCAAAATACTGCCGGTTCAGGCTGTGACAGGTCCAAGAGAAGACAGCGGCGGACGCAAAAAAAGCCCGCCTAAAAAAACCAGCTGGTTTTTGTCTTTTCTCATTGTGGCGCTCCTGGTGTTTGCATCGATTATTGCCGCATTTACGTTTGTTCCTGAAATACTAAGCGTGGAAGATGTTGATGTTCCCGAGGTGGAGGGACTGCACGCTGAGGAAGCGCTGGAGCGGCTTGAGAATACAGGCCTTGCTGCAGTGCCGGAAGAAGTTGCAATTGAAGATAGAGCCAGCGGAGAAACGACCGGTCAGCAGCCAACAGCAGGCTCTTCTGTGAAAAAACATTCGGAAGTGACGATTTACATTAATGATCTTTCCACAATGGAAATGGCTGAAGACAGCAGCACCAGGCAGGAAAGCGGCTGGGCCTCTATTTGGACAGAGCTTTTGCTGCCGGGCATTGTGCAGGCAGAAGATTAAGAGGAGGAAGCATGCGAGAAGGACTTATTATAAAAGCACTCAGTGGGTTTTATTATGTAAAAAATGAGGACGGCGTGTTTCAATGCAGGGGCAGAGGATTATTTCGAAAGCAGAAAATCTCGCCTCTTGTAGGAGACCGGGTGGAGTTTGATGCCGATAATGACAAAGAAGGCTACGTTCAGGAAATTAAAGAACGCAAAAATGAGCTCGTTCGTCCATCGGTTGCAAATATCGATCAGGGAATACTCGTTTTTTCAGCAGTCGAGCCTGTATTTTCGACTATGCTGCTGGATCGCTTTCTCGTCCATTTGGAAGCCCACGATATAGAGCCCGTTATCGTAGTGACTAAAAAAGATCTGGCCTCTCCAACCGAACAGGAAAAAATAGAAAAATTTGCTGATATGTACCGCAATATCGGGTATCCGGTATATTTTCTGAGCGTCCAGACACCGGACAGCCTCGAACAAATTTCTCATTTGTTTGCGGGCAAACTTTCCATCTTTGCAGGCCAGTCAGGAGTCGGCAAGTCTACGCTGCTTAATTATTTAAACCCGAAGCTTCAGCTGGAAACAGGTGTCATATCCGATCATTTAAAGCGCGGCAAGCATACGACACGTCACGTGGAGCTCGTGGAAGTATTTGATGGACTGGTAGCAGATACGCCGGGGTTCAGTTCTCTGGAGTTTACCGGCCTGCTTAAAGAAAACGTGGACATCTATTTTCCGGAAATGGCAGAACGGCTGCCGGACTGCAAGTTCAGGGGCTGTACGCATGTGAAAGAACCAGGCTGCGCGGTGACAGCTGCCTGGAAAGAAGGCGATATCGCCGATCATCGTTACCAGCACTACTTGCAATTTTATAAAGAAATCTCAGACATCCGGAGGTACTAAAACAATGACAAAAATAGCACCGTCTATTCTAGCCGCAGATTTTGCACGTTTGAAAGAAGAAATTGAAGAAGTGGATAAAGGAGGGGCGGAATATATTCATATCGATGTAATGGACGGGCACTTTGTACCAAATATTACTATCGGCCCGCTGATCGTAGAAGCTGTCCGCCCCCATACAAATAAAGTACTTGATGTCCACTTAATGATTGCGCAGCCGGACCAGTACATTGAAGCATTTGCCAGAGCGGGAGCCGATATTATTTCTGTCCACGTAGAAGCCTGTCCGCACCTGCACCGTACGATCGAGCTGATTAAGCAATCCGGTAAGAAAGCCGGCGTCGTATTAAATCCGGCCACCCCGGTCCAAAGTATCCTGCCGATTTTAAAAGAAGTGGACCTTGTATTGTTTATGACAGTCAATCCCGGTTTCGGCGGTCAGGCTTTTATTCCGGAAGTAATGGATAAAGTAAGAGAGCTCCGCAGTATTATTGATGAAAAAGAATATAAGGCGGAGATCGAAATTGACGGCGGCGTAAATGAAAAAACCGCAAAGCTCTGTGTAGAAGCGGGAGCCGATGTGCTTGTGGCAGGATCGGCCATCTATAATCAAAAAGACCGTGCCCGAGCAATAGCAGCTATCCGTGGCTAGTATTTCATAATAATATTATGTAAACAAAAAACGAACCAAAAAGAACAGCGGCTGTTAGGCCGCTGTTCTTTTTAATGCGTAGGCAATATATGATTATACGCGCTGCACTTTGCCGGATTTAAGAGCACGAGCAGAAACGTATACACGTTTTGGTTTGCCATCTACTAGGATTCTAACTTTCTGAACGTTAGCATTCCAGCGTCTTTTCGTAGCATTATTAGCGTGGGAACGGTTGTGGCCGGATTTAGGACCTTTACCGGTAATAAAACATTTGCGAGCCATGAAACGCACCTCCTTTATGTTTCTCTGTACCAATTAATTCATACTAAATGATTTTAGCACAACCCTTTCCGCAATGCAATCCTTGTTAAGAAAAGATCTTGACAAGCATTGCAGTGAACAACAAGTGCCGGCTATTTTACAGCTGTGTTCTATAAATATACGGCATCGTTTGTCCAACGCTTTCAAAAACCGCGGGCCTATAGTAAACTAAAAGGCAGAATGTTTAATAGACGGAGGAGGAATATGTATGGCAATAGAAGTTTCATCAACGCATGGAAAAATTGAAATCTCGGATGATGCAATATCCACTGCCGCCGGCGGAGCTGCTGTTGACTGCTACGGTATTGTAGGCATGGCTTCCCAAAAGCATTTTAAAGACGGCATTTCCGATCTGCTCAAAAAAGAAAATGTAGAAAAAGGAATTGTTCTGCGAAGAGAAAAAGAAGAAGTACATATTGATATGTACATTATAGTAAGCTATGGCATTAAAATATCCGAAGTGGCCTCCAATGTACAAAGTGCTGTGAAATACCAGGTCAAGCATATGCTCGGATTAGATGTGAAAGCTGTTAACGTATATGTACAGGGTGTTAGAGTGATTGATGCGTAATAGAAATGAGGAGGAAGCAGCGTGTTGGAAAATGAGTTAAAAGCTTCAAAACTTGCGGACATGCTTGGAGAAGGAGCAGCAATGCTTCACAAGCATGCCCAGGAAGTAGATGCATTAAATGTGTTTCCGGTTCCTGACGGTGATACAGGAAAAAACATGAACCTTACGATATCTTCCGGAATGAAGGAAGTACTGGCATCAGACAACAGTGAATCCGCCGGGAAAACCGCGAAAGCATTTTCCAAAGGCCTGCTTATGGGAGCCAGAGGGAATTCAGGTGTTATCTTATCCCAGCTTTTCCGGGGGTTCAGTCAAGTTCTTGATAAAGAAACGACCGTAACAGCTCAGAAGCTCGCTGCTGCATTTAATGAAGGGGTCCATACCGCCTACAAGGCTGTTATGAAGCCGGTGGAAGGCACTATTCTGACGGTAGCCAGAGAAGGTGCAGCTTATGCCCAATCCCGTCTGGAGGAGAGCACAACGCCGGTAGAATACTTTCGTCACTTAGTGGAAGGTTCGGAGCAGTCATTGGCGGGAACGCCTGAACTGCTTCCCATTTTAAAAGAAGTAGGGGTAGTTGATTCAGGAGGCCAGGGACTCGTTTATATTTATACAGGTATGTACAATGTACTAGCCGGTCTGGCATCGACAGATTCGAGGGAAACGGTGCCTTCTTTGGATGACCTCGTGAAGCTGGAGCATCACCAGCAGGCGCAGACTCAGCTTTCCACCGAGGACATGGAATATGGCTACTGTACGGAAGTCATGATCTGTTTTGAAGAAGATAAATTAAAGAAAATCCCATATGACGAAACAGCCTTCAGGGAAGAACTCTCTGAATGGGGGGATTCTTTATTAGTCGTGCACGATGAGGAGCTGCTGAAGATACATATTCATGCAGAGTATCCGGGTGAAGTAATCAATAAAGCCCAGCGGTATGGCTCCCTGCGTCATATCAAAGCAGAGAACATGCGCGAGCAGCACCAGGCTATCGTAGAAAAAGATGCCGGGCGTAAAACGCAGCCGGTCAGGCCGAAAAGCCGCTACGGGGTAGTAGCTGTATCCGCAGGCCCGGGAATGGACGAGTTGTTTCAAGGCATGGGGGCCCACGAGATTATCAGCGGCGGGCAGACAATGAATCCAAGTACGGAAGATTTTCTCCAGGCGATAGAACGGGTCAATGCCGAGCACGTTTTTCTGCTTCCCAACAACGGCAACATTATTATGGCAGCCGGCCAGGCTGCAGAAGTATCTGAAAAGCAGGCCACGGTCATTGAAACAAAAACGATACCGGAAGGACTAAGCGCGCTTTTGGCTCTAGATGAGTCGAAGGATGCTTCTGTAAACAGCCGGGCTATGACCGAGGCTAAAAGCCATGTAAAAAGCGGAGAAGTTACTTTCTCCGTTCGGGATACGGTTATCAATGGCCGAACGATCGCAAAAGATGACTATATGGGTATTTGCGGGAAGAATATTATCAGCGCAGGATCCGATATAAAAACAGTCACAAATGAGCTTCTTGCCAGCATGATTGATGAGGAGACAGAAATCGTTACCATCATTGAGGGAGAAGACAGCGATGAAGCGACATCGGATGCTGTCCAGGCTTTTATTGAAACGCATTACGAAGAAGCAGAAGTGGAACGCCACCGCGGCGGACAGCCGCTTTATCCTTATATAATTTCTGTCGAGTAGAAAATATATTCAAACAGCAGCAAATGAAAGCCTTTTTGTTAAAGAAAAGGCTTTTTTGCTGTGAGCGTGGTTTCTCCTGTAAAACAGAGGATAGAGAGTGCTATAATAAAGGCGAACGTACATTTCCACTTTTACTTTTCCGCAGTCCTGGAAAAGCAGGGAGGCTGACTAATGAATATGCAAATTCATTTATTATATAAAAATAAAAAAGGCTGTACCTCCAACCAAAAAGAAAGCGGGTGGGTACAATGAGCACGATTCATTTAAATGATCCGGTCGCTGTACTGCATGGAGTCGGGAAAGAAAAAGAGCTGGAACTCCAGCAGATCGGCATTCATACTGTACAGCAGCTGATTGAGCACTTTCCATATAGATACGAAAACCATGAAATTGTTCCGATTCACGAACTCGAGCATGACCAGAAAGCCACCATTACCGGGATGGTGCAGGGAGAACCGCTGCTTCGTTATTTCGGCAGGAAAAAATCAAGACTGACGGTTCGTCTCGTGTGCGACGGTATCCTCGTGACGGCCACTTTTTTTAACCGCGCCTTTTTAAAAAATAAAATCAAACAAGGAGAAGCGGTGACCCTCACAGGAAAATGGGACAAGCACAGGCTCACAATGACTGTTCAGGGGTTTCAGGAAGGGGAACCGGATCCTTCCAAAAGCCTGGCCCCGGTGTACTCCATCGGCGGCAACCTTTCCATGTTTCAGCTGAAAAAGTTCATTCAGACAGCGCTGAAAGAGTACAACAGCGGGATAACAGAAGTACTGCCGGAAGCCTATTTAAAAAAGTACAAGCTGCCCGGAAAACAGAGCGCCTACTGGAGCATCCATCAGCCGGGAAGCCATGAAGAATTAAAGCATGCCAGGCGCCGAATTGTATACGAGGAGCTGCTGTTATTTCAGCTTGGGATGCAGGCATTAAAGCGCTCCAAACGGATGGCAGCCCAGGGAAATAAATTAAGCTACGATAAGCAGCAGTTAAAAGAGTTTATTCAAACGATCCCGTTTTCTTTAACGGGCGCCCAGAAAAGATCCGTAAATGAGATCGTTACCGATATGCTTCAGCCGGGAAGAATGAACCGGCTTCTGCAGGGAGACGTAGGGTCCGGAAAAACAGTGGTAGCTCTTATTGTTATGTATGCCCAGTATTTGGGAGGGAATCAGTCCGCGTTAATGGTGCCGACTGAAATCCTTGCTGAACAGCATTTTCAATCGCTGCAGCCTTTTTTTGAACATACCGGAGTAAAGGTCGGTCTTTTAACAGGGTCTGTTAAAGGAAAGAAAAGGCAGGCAGTATATGAGGCCATTCAAACCGGCGGTGTTGATATTGTCGTAGGTACGCATGCGTTAATTCAGGAAGGAGTGGAATTCCAGAAGCTCGGACTTGTGATTACTGATGAGCAGCATCGGTTTGGGGTAAACCAGAGGCGGACGCTGCAGAATAAAGGCGAAAAGCCGGATGTTCTTTTTATGACAGCGACGCCTATCCCGCGGACTATGGCTATTTCCGTATTCGGCGATATGGATGTATCCGTCATTGATGAGATGCCGGCGGGCAGAAAGCCGATCCAGACGTTTTCAGCGAAACACACGATGCTTGAACGGGTCCTCGGCTTTATGAAAAAAGAATTGGACCAAGGGAGACAGGGATACGTAATCTGCCCGCTGATCGAGGAATCGGAAATGCTCGATGTGCAGAATGCGATTGACGTGCATGCCCAACTTAGTGCCTACTACACAAATTACGAAGTAGGGTTAATGCACGGCCGCCTGTCAGCAGATGAAAAAGAAGCCGTGATGGCTGCCTTTGCCGACGGGCAGGTGTCGGTTCTCGTCTCAACGACGGTAGTCGAAGTCGGCGTAAACGTGCCGAATGCTTCGGTGATGGTCATATATGATGCAGACCGGTTCGGGCTCGCCCAGCTCCATCAGCTGAGAGGAAGAGTCGGACGTGGAGAGGACCAGTCCTACTGTATCCTTCTGGCCGATCCCAAATCAGAAACAGGCAAAGAAAGAATGCGTATTATGGAAGACACCAACGATGGGTTTATCGTCTCAGAGAAAGACCTGGAGCTGAGAGGTCCCGGCGATTTTCTCGGCAGCAAACAAAGCGGCCTTCCTTATTTTAAACTAGCCGATGTTGTTCTGGATTACCGTGCGCTGGAAACCGCCAGACAGGATGCCCAGGACCTGATTAACAGCTCTGCGTTCTGGGAAGAAAAAGAATACAGTCCACTTCGTGATTATCTTCACAACCAGGGCGCCTTAAGAGGTGAAAAGCTCGACTGACGGTTGCAAAAACAAACCTGGAATTATATACTACCTTTATTACCTAGTCATAACATTGGATGGTGTCCTGATGAAATACACTAAAAAGCAGCGCCAGGAAAAATTAAAAAATAAAATTGTAGAAGATCCATTTATCACGGATGAAGACCTGGCTGACTTTTTCAGCGTCAGCGTCCAGACGATCCGCCTGGACCGTCTGGCCTTATCGATCCCTGAACTAAGGGAGCGTATTAAGCATGTCGCCCGTGAGCATTTAGATGATATTAAAGCACTGCCCGAAGAAGAAGTAATTGGGGAAATTATCGATCTTCAGCTTGATAAGGAAGCTATTTCTCTTCTTGATATAGGAAAAGAGCATGTGTTTTCGCGAACCGGCATTGCGCGCGGCCATTATTTATTCGCCCAGGCAAACTCGCTGGCGGTTGCCATTATTGACGAGGAAATGGCACTGACAGCTAAAGCCTCTGTCCTTTTTCACCGCCGGGTAAAAGAGGGAGAACGGGTTATCGCAAAAGCCGAAGTGAAAGGCACAAAAGATGGAAAAACCATTGTACACGTAGTAAGCAATGTGAAAGAAGAAATGGTATTTTATGGAGAATTTTCCATGTACCGTTCAGGAAAATAAATTAATTAAAGGAGCCGGTACAATGAGAATTGCTATTGATGTGATGGGAGGCGACCATGCGCCGAAAGCGCAGATTGCCGGGGCCATGGCAGCCGTCCGCTCTTTTAAGGATATAGAGTTCACTCTCATTGGAGACGAAACAGAGATTTTGAAACATCTATCCGATAAAAAGCAGATGACGATTTTACATACAACAGAAATGATTGACGACAACGATACCCCTACAAAAGCAGTCCGGAAAAAGAAAGGTTCGTCGATGGTGCTTGCGGTCCGCGAAGTGAAAGAAGGACGGGCAGATGCATGCATTTCGTCAGGAAATACCGGTGCGCTGATGACGGCAGGCCTGCTTCATATCGGTCGGATTCCCGGAATTGAGAGACCGTCTTTGGCGCCAATGCTACCAACGATCAGCGGCGAAGGCTTCCTGCTTTTGGATGTTGGGGCAAACATGGATGCAAAAGCCTCCCATCTGCTGCAAAACGCCATTATGGGAAGTATCTATATGGAAAAAGTTAAAAAAATGGACCGGCCGAGAGTCGGCCTTGTTAATGTGGGCACGGAGGAAGGCAAAGGGAACGAGCTTACCAAGCAGGCCCACCAGCTCTTATCAACTGCTCCGATCAATTACATCGGAAGCGTGGAAACAAGAGGACTTCTTGAAGGCGGCTGTGATGTAGTAGTTTGTGACGGCTTTTCCGGAAATCTGCTGTTAAAGTCTATAGAAGGTACGGCAAAAACGATTTTTAACCTTCTGAAACAGGAGATGAACTCCAGCTTAAAAAACAAACTGGCAGCTGGTGTGTTAAAGAGCAGCTTTAAAGGTATCGGAGAAAAAATGAATTACGTCCATTACGGCGGGGCGGCGCTGTTTGGTTTAAAAGCACCCGTCATTAAAGCGCACGGTTCTTCGGACCATATTGCCATTTTTCATGCGATACGACAGGCAAGGCAGATGGTAGAAGAAAGTGTAACAACGGTCATTCAGAAAGAAGTCCAGCAGCAACAGGAGGAATCACAATGAAAAAAACAGCCTTTTTATTTCCAGGCCAGGGATCCCAGTATGTAGGGATGGGAAAAGAATTGTACGATAGCTCCACAGATGCTAAAAACCTGCTCAATCGGGCGGATGAAGTGCTCGGCTACTCGCTGACAAATTTAATGTTTAACGGACCGGAAGAAGAACTAAAGCAGACGCAGAATGCCCAGCCGGCTCTTTTGGCAGCAAGCATTATTGCATGGAAAGAGCTGGACAAACTAGGAGTGACTGCTGACTTTACCGCGGGACACAGCCTGGGGGAATATTCAGCAGCAGTAGCATCCGGCGTTCTTTCTTTTGAAGATGCCGTACAGGCTGTGCACCAGCGCGGTCTTTTCATGGAAGCGGCCGTGCCGGAAGGAAAAGGCGCGATGGCTGCAGTGATGGGAATGGAACGGGAGGCGCTGGAAGCAGTGACCCGCTCTGTTACGGTAGGAAATGTACAGCTGGCCAATATTAATGCTCCCGGACAAATTGTTATTTCAGGTGATAAAGAAGCCGTTGATCAAGCAGGAGAAGCCGCTAGAGAGCAGGGAGCCAAGAAGGTTATTCCTCTTTCCGTCAGCGGACCGTTTCATTCAAAAGGAATGGAGCCGGCAAAAGAAAAGCTAGCAGACGTTCTGGCTGCGATTGTATTCACCGATGCAGCCACTCCCCTTGTATCCAACGTAACGGCTGAACCTGTTACAGATAAAGAACGAATAAAATCCCAGCTGATTGAACAGGTTACCTCTCCCGTACTTTGGGAAGATTCGATGAACAAACTGATCGAAGAAGGCGCCGTGACGTTTATTGAAATTGGACCTGGCAAAGTGCTGAGCGGCCTGATGCGCAGAATTCAGCGCCGCGGCCTCGACGTTATGGCAGCAGAAGATACGGACACGATAAATAAAGCAGCAGATTCATGGAAAGGAGAGGTATAATGCTAAAAGGCCAGTCCGCCCTTGTAACCGGAGGGTCCAGGGGAATTGGAAAAGCAATTGCGATTGAACTTGCCAAGCAAGGTGTTAATGTAGCAGTAAACTATTCAGGAAACAGGGAAAAAGCAGAAGAGGTGGCCAATTCGTGCCGGAAGTATCAGGTGGAAGCGTTCACCTGGAAAGCAGATATTTCCAAAGAAGACGAAGTAAAAACCATGCTTAAGGAAGTAACTTCGGCTTTTGGAGGGCTCGATATTCTCGTCAACAATGCAGGTATTACCAGAGACAATCTGATGATGCGGATGAAAGAAGACGATTGGGACGATGTGATGAATATTAACCTGAAGGGCGTCTTTTTCTGTTCCAAAGCTGCCGCGCGTACGATGTCGAAACAGCGCAGCGGAAAGATTATTAATATCGCCTCTGTCGTAGGTATTACCGGAAATCCGGGACAGGCGAATTATACGGCTGCAAAAGCAGGAGTGATTGGACTGACTAAAACCATGGCAAAAGAATTTGCTTCACGTAATATCCAGGTAAATGCTGTAGCACCGGGCTTTATTGCAACGGATATGACCGAACAAATGTCAGAGGAAGCACGTGATGCTGTTCTGGCACAGATCCCTGCGTCCCATCTTGGGAAGCCGGATGATGTGGCACATGCTGTAACGTTTCTGGCGTCCAGTCAGGCAGGCTATATTACCGGACAGACAATTAACGTCGATGGCGGCATGGTAATGTAAGGTTTCTATCCGCCCTTGCAGAAAAAGGGTGGTTTTTTCAGGGGACATCTTCTATAATGTCTAATAGTGTGTGAGAATGATATATTCTCTCGAGGAGGTGAAAAGCATGGCAGATGTAGAAGAACGCGTAAAAGGTATTGTAGTAGAACGCCTTGGGGTAGAGGAAACAGAAGTAACCAGAGAAGCTAGATTCAAAGAAGATTTAGGCGCTGACTCATTGGACGTAGTCGAGCTTGTAATGGAGCTTGAAGATGAGTTTGACCTGGAAATTTCTGATGAAGATGCAGAAAAAATTGTTACTGTGGCTGATGTAGTAGATTACATACAGGCTCAGCAATAACATCCCTGATGATTATCCTTTTTATTAATAAAAGGTATTTGGTATGATATATATGAATAAGCCAAGTTCTTTTAGGAACTTGGCTGTTTCTATATAAGCCTGGAGAAAATGAAAAGGAAACATAGCTGCTTATCGGGCGCTGATGTTTCGCAGAGGAGAAAAGAGTGATGCCAAAAGATATGTCACATTCATCAAGCCAAAAACCGCCGGTATCAAAAAAAAGAAAAAAAACGGGGGCAAAAATGGTGTTTCCTCCTGAACAAAAGCAGCGCATTAGAGAGAAAATGACGCAGCTTGGATTTACATTTAAGACAGAACATTTGTTATTTCAAGCTTTTACGCATTCATCCTATGTGAATGAGCATCGGATCCGGTCTGTACAGGATAATGAAAGACTGGAATTTTTAGGAGATGCAGTAGTCGAACTGGCTGTTTCCCGGTATTTATTTACCCACTTCCCGGATATGAGCGAAGGGGAAATGACGAAGCTCAGAGCGGCAGCTGTTTGTGAACCGTCCTTATCGAAGCTTGCAAAAGAACAGGGATTCGGCGAACTTGTCTTCATCGGAAAAGGAGAAGAAATGACGGGAGGACGACTCCGCCCGGCACTGCTTGCCGATGTGTACGAATCGTTTCTAGGTGCTTTGTATCTCGATCAGGGAATGGAACAGGCTCAGTTGTTTCTAAACGAGTCGATGTTTACAAAGCTGAAAAACGGTGCTTTTTCGCATATGATGGATTTTAAAAGCCAGCTTCAGGAAACGATTCAAAAAGAAAACGGGGGCACCCTTCTTTATGAAATTCAGGATGAACGAGGACCTGCCCACAGCCGGGAATTTTTTGCCGTGCTTAAACTCGATAATACGGTACTTGGGGAAGGCACCGGCCGCTCTAAAAAAGAAGCAGAGCAGCAGGCAGCTGAAAATGCCCTGAAATACCTGGAGCAGAACCACGGCAGCGGCTCCAAGTAAAAAAAGACCGCCACTCTTTCCCGGGAAAGAGTGGCGGTCTTCTATTCAGGCAGCTTATCTGCTTTTAGTCAATTTTCCAAGTTCGGATACGATAGCGTCCATTTCACTTACGCTGATCTTGCTTTTAGTGCTTACCATATCGTATAGTTCTTTGATTTCATCATAACGGTTCAGATCAAAGTTTTCAGCGTCAAGTGCTGCCGGGTTTACAATTTGAAGCTTCATTCTCATAACGTCCATCATTTCATGAACATTTTCTGTCGTTGGTTCTTGTAAACTCACACTATCTCCTCCAGATTGTTCGATAATTATTTATTGTAGGGGTTTTTCCCAAAAAGAGCAAAGGTAAATTACAGGATGAATGCTTCTGAACCCTGAAAGAATATGATAAAATAAAGTGTTGCAGTGAAATATCAGCGCAGACTCTGGACAAAAATCCAAAACGTGCCGGCTGAAATAAAATACGAAATAATAGAGGGGGAATTGGATGTTCCTCAAACGATTGGAAATTCAAGGATTTAAATCCTTTGCTGAAGAGATGGACATAGAATTCACACCGGGAATGACAACCGTAGTTGGTCCCAATGGAAGTGGAAAAAGCAATATTGCAGATGGGATACGCTGGGTGCTCGGCGAGCAGTCGCCCCGGTCTTTACGTGGTGCAAAGATGGAAGATGTTATTTTTGCAGGAAGCGATACGAGAGCTCCGCTGAATATGGCTGAAGTAACGCTTGTACTCGACAATGAGCAGGAAGAGCTTGGAATGGAATGGGGAGAGATCAGCATTACACGAAAGCTTTACCGCTCCGGGGAAAGTGAATACTTAATGAACCGGCAGCCCTGCCGGCGCAGGGATATTGTTGATTTGTTTATGGACTCCGGAATGGGAAGAGAAGCTTTTTCCATTATCGGGCAGGGCAGAGTGGAAGAAGTGCTCTCGAGCCGACCAGAAGACAGGCGCTCCATATTTGAAGAAGCAGCCGGTGTTCTTAAATACAAACAAAGAAAACAACAGGCAGGCCGGAAGCTCGAGGACACAGTGGAAAACCTGCAGAGAGTCGAAGATATTCTGCATGAACTTGAAAGCCAGATCGAGCCATTGAAAGAACAGGCATCGCTGGCAAAAGAATACTTGGAAAAATCTGAAGAACTCGAGCAGCAGGAAGCCGCTCTTACAGTTTATGAAATAGAAGAACGGCATGCAAAATGGGAAACACAGGTTGCTAAAGCCGAAGAATTAGAAAAAAAATATAAACAAACGGAAAAAGAATGGACCGGTCTGCAGGAAGAACGCGAGCGGTTAACAAGCAGGATGAAAAAACATGCCATTGACCTGGAAGAAAACCAGCAAAAATATATGATGCTCCGGGAGCAGCTGGAAAAAGAAGAAGGAAGACGCCTGCTGTTTCAGGAAAAAGAAAAAAATATCGAAGAAAAAAAAGCGGAACTGCAGCAAAGAATAGAACAGCTGCATGGACAGTCTGACTCCACCCGAAAAGACTGGGAAGCGAGAAAAGAAGAGCTGGAGCAGCTCAAAGCTAAAGAAGAGCAGGTAAAAGAGTCCTTGTCGCTCATTCAAAAGCAGCTTGCCGAAAATATGAATTCTCTGCAGCCGCAGATAGAAGACATGAAATCGGATTATATCGAAAAGCTCAATGCCCGTGCAGCGATCCGTAATGAAGAAAAATACCTTCAGGATCAACAGGCGGGAATGCGCCGTAAAGCCGGGTCCGCTGATGCCGAAAATGAAGCTTTTCTAAACGAGCGCAAAGAAGCCGAAGCCGTATTTGCAGAAAAGCAGAAAGAAAGCAGCGAATGGAGCAGCCAGGATCTGGCCTGCAAAGAAGCCGAAGAACAGGCCGAAAAAAACAGCCGGCTGATAAGCGCTGAGGCATCGGAAAAAGAAAAGCAGATGTACAAAGCCTACCGCTACCTGGATGAGGCTAAATCGAGGCTTTCGCTGTTAAAAGAAATGGAAACCGATTATTCTGGTTTTAATCAAGGTGTAAAAGAAATATTACAAGCGCGCAGTGCAAAGCTCAAAGGCATTATCGGAGCCGTGGCGGAACTGATAACAGTGCCGGAGAAATATGTAACGGCCGTGGAAACTGCTCTTGGCGCTGCCATGCAGCATATTGTCGTAGAAGAGGAAGCGGACGCACGTGCGGCGATTGCCCATTTGAAGCAGCAGAAAAAAGGAAGAGCAACCTTTCTTCCGATCACCTCCATCCGCCGAAAAGAAGTACCGGCAAATACAAAAAAACAACTTGAGCAAATGACCGGCTACGAAGGAGTGGCAGCGGAGCATATTGCGGCAGATGATACCTACCACGCGATCGTCCATTCCCTTCTCGGTCATGTAATTTTAGCGGCAGACCTGGAAGCGGCCAATCAAATGGCGAGACAGTCCGGATTCCGTGTGCGAATCGTCACGTTGGAAGGCGATGTAGTGAATCCGGGCGGTTCAATGACCGGCGGGGCTCTGCAGCGTCAGGGCTCGGCTCTGCTCGGCAGAAAACAGGAAAGAATCAAGCTGGAAGAATCGTTAAAAGACATGCAGAAAAAGACCGTGCAGCTTGAAAAAGAAGCAGAGCAGGCAAAACAGGAAGCTGCAAAACAATATGAAGACTGGCAGGCTGCAAAATCAAAACGGGAACAAGCCCGCTTAAAAGCGGAAGAGGCAAGAGGACTTGCCCATGAAGCAAAAACAAAGCTGGACAGCGTCACTTCAAGGCTCTCTCATTATGACCGGGAAGCTCTTTCCCTGCAGGCGGAGCTGAACCGTATTCAGGAACGAGAAGCGCTGCTCCAGGAAAATAAAGAATCAGTGCAGGCGGCAGTTGAAAAGCTGGATGAAGATATTTCAGCAGCCGAACAGAAAGAAAAAGCCAGGACAGCTGCAGTAAGCGAAGCGAAAGAAAAAGAAACAGCCTGGAAAATGGAATGGTCGGCGCTGCACGAAACGGTCGTTAACCAGGAACGAGAAGTTGCCCGCCTTCAAAAAGAACATGAACAAAGAAAAACAGAGCTTCAACGCGCGGAAGAGGACCTGGAGTATTTTACAAATGATATTGTATCCATGCAGGGCGGCGAAAAGCAGCTGCAGTCCGACATAAAACAGGTAAAAGAAGCCATTGAAGAGCTTTCTGCAAAAATAGAAGCCGATCGAATCGATCAGCAGCGCAGATCGGAAAAAAGTGAAGAGATCGAACAAACGCAGATAAGACTCCAAAAAAAGCAGACAGAAGAACAGAACAGCCACCATGAAGTAAAAGTACAGGTCAACCGTCTGGATGCCGAACTGGAAACAAGGCTTCAGTTCATTCAGGATCATCTGTCAATGAGCTTTGAGCGGGCAAAAGACACGTATACATTAGAAGGCGAGCCGGAAGCGGTCCGTGACCGGATTCATCTGCTCAAGCTCGATATTGACGAGCTAGGAACGGTGAACCTTGGTGCTGTGGAAGAGTACGAAAGAGTGTACGAACGATTTACCTTCCTTTCCGCCCAGAAGCAGGATTTGACCGGAGCCAAAGAATCCCTCGATGAAGTAATGGCAGAAATGGATGAAGAAGTAACCCGCAGGTTCAGCGAAACGTTTACAGCTATAAAAAAAGAGTTCCACCAGATTTATGCGGAATTGTTTGGAGGCGGGGAAGCCGATCTGTACCTGACCAATCCGGACGAGCTGTTGACGACAGGAGTAGATATCATGGCACGGCCGCCGGGCAAAAAAAGGCAGCATTTATCCCTGCTGTCCGGAGGCGAAAAGGCACTGACCGCTATTGCGCTGCTGTTTGCAATTGTAAAGGTTAAACCGGCACCTTTCTGTGTGCTCGATGAAGTAGAAGCAGCTCTTGATGAAGCGAATGTAACGAGATTTGCCAAATACCTCCGGACGTTCAGCGAAACGACTCAGTTTATTGTAATCAGCCACCGTAAAGGAACAATGGAAGAAGCAGATGTGCTGTACGGGGTGACGATGCAGGAGTCCGGCGTTTCGAGAATGGTTTCTGTGAAGCTCGAAGAAGCTATGAAAGCAACAGTATAAGACAAACGAGGAGGAAGACGATGAGCTTTTTTGATAAATTAAAAGATAAATTTACCAATCAGTCAGACGGCGTGACGTCTAAATTTAAAGACGGCCTAAGCAAGACAAGAGATAATTTCACCGGGCGCATGAACGAACTATTTGCCCAGTACCGCACCGTGGATGAAGACTTTTTTGAAGAGCTGGAAGAGATTTTGATTGGAGCCGACGTAGGCGTAACAACCGTAATGGAGCTGGTCGAAGAGCTGGAACACGAAGCGCGCATCCAGAACATTACCGATACGAGGAAGCTGGCGCCGGTTATCAGCGAGAAACTGGCAGCAAAGCTGGAAAAGCGGGAAGACGATACCCGGCTTAACGTCCAGGAAGAGGGACTCACTGTCTTTTTATTTGTAGGCGTGAACGGAGTAGGCAAAACGACAACAATCGGGAAAGTCGCCCATTCCTTTAAACAGGAAGGAAAAAAAGTAATGCTTGCTGCAGGCGATACATTTCGTGCCGGAGCGATTGAGCAGCTTGAAGTTTGGGGAGAGCGGGTCGGTGTTGATGTCGTAAAGCAGCAGGCAGGATCTGATCCTGCAGCTGTAATGTATGATGCGATCCAGTCCGCGCGTTCAAAAAACGCGGACATTCTGCTCTGTGACACCGCGGGGCGTCTGCAGAACAAAGTAAACCTGATGAATGAGCTGGAAAAAGTAAAACGCGTGATCAGCAAAGAAATTCCGGATGCACCGCACGAAGTGCTGCTCGTGCTGGATGCAACGACAGGCCAGAACGCGCTGAGCCAGGTGAAAACATTCAAGCAGGCAACAAATATCAGCGGTATTGTGCTGACGAAACTGGACGGAACGGCAAAAGGCGGTATTGTCCTGGCTATTCGAAACGAGCTCGATGTGCCGGTGAAACTAATCGGCCTGGGAGAAAAAGTGGAGGACCTGCAGCCATTTGATGCCGAGCAGTTTGTATACGGGCTTTTCAAGGAGCTCGTTGAAGCATAGACTGTTAAGTTTTTAACTTGACGGAATATATTTGATGCGTTAAAATAAAATCGTCCTTTCCATCCAAAAGCTTAAAGTAATAGATATTTTGCAGAAGAAGGTGGAGACCATGTTAGAAAAAACGGTCCGAATTAATGCCCTGTTTGATTTTTACCAGCTTCTTTTAACCGACAAACAACAAAAATATGTAGAACTTTACTTTTTAGATGACTACTCACTAGGTGAAATTGCAGAGTGGTTCAAAGTGAGCCGCCAGGCTGTTTTTGATAATATCAAGCGCACAGAGGCAATGCTTGAAGAATACGAACAGAAGCTTGGTTTATACAGTAAGTATATAGCAAGGTCTGAACTGTATGAAAAGATCAAAACAGACAGCGCCCGCGTACTGCAGTATGTAGAACAGCTGGAAACAATGGAAGAGGGGGGAATAAGCGAATGGCATTTGAAGGATTAGCTGAACGACTCCAGGGAACCTTTGACAAAATAAAAAGCCGCGGCGTCGTCACGGAAGCAGATGTAAAAGAAATGATGCGCGAAGTAAGGCTTGCGCTGCTTGAAGCCGACGTTAACTTTAAAGTTGTTAAAAAGTTTGTCAACGACGTTAAAGAGCGGGCAACGGGCCAGGAAGTAATGAAAAGCCTGACACCCGGCCAGCAGGTTATTAAAGTAGTTAACGAAGAGCTGACCAACCTGATGGGAAAAGAACAGAGCAAAATTGCAGTTTCCTCCAAGTCACCGACCGTTGTTATGATGGTCGGCCTGCAGGGTGCAGGTAAGACAACGACGACGGCAAAGCTTGCTCAGTTTCTCCGCAAAAAAAATAATCGTAATCCGCTTATGGCAGCAGCCGACGTATATCGTCCGGCCGCCATTAAACAGCTGGAAACGCTAGGCACCCAGCTGAGCATGCCTGTGTTTTCCATGGGAGACCAGATAAGCCCGGTGGAAATTGCGAAACGATCTGTAGAACAGGCAAAAGAAGATCATCAGGATTATGTGCTGATTGATACAGCCGGCCGCCTGCATTTGGATGAAACGCTGATGGATGAGCTGGTTAATATTAAAGAAGCAGTAAATCCCGATGAAATTCTGCTCGTAGTTGACGCGATGACGGGTCAGGATGCAGTCAATGTGGCAGAAAGTTTCAATGAGCAGCTCGGTATTACGGGAGTGGTGCTGACAAAACTGGATGGCGATACACGTGGAGGCGCGGCGATATCGGTTAAGGCTGTTACAGATAAACCGATCAAGTTCGCCGGTACCGGTGAGAAAATCGATGCGCTTGAAGCGTTTCATCCGGAACGGATGGCTTCGCGGATTCTAGGAATGGGAGACGTGTTGTCACTTATTGAAAAAGCGGAGTTCTCGGTGGACGAGGAAAAAGCCAAGGAAATGGAACGAAAGATGCGCACGGCTGATCTGACGTTCGATGATTTCCTGGAACAGCTCGAACAGGTTAGAGGCATGGGGCCGCTCGATGAATTGTTAAACATGATTCCCGGCGCCGGAAAAATGAAAGGCCTTAAAAACGCCCAGGTCGATGAGAGCCAGATCGGCCGTGTGGAAGCCATTGTGCGTTCGATGACCAAAAAAGAAAAATCAGAGCCTTCCATAATCAACGCAAGCCGGAAACGGCGTATTGCAAAAGGCAGCGGTACGACAATTCAGGATGTGAACCGCCTGCTTAAACAGTTCGAAGATATGAAGAAAATGATGAAGCAGATGAGCACAATGAACAAAGGAAAGAAAAAAGGAAAAGGCAATATGTCCTTCCCATTTATGTAGTGAAAAGGAAAACCCCTTTACAGCGTTACAATTTTTTATTATAATAAGCAAATGTGCGAAAATAATCTAGGAGGTGCCTATATATGGCAGTTAAAATCAGACTTAAAAGAATGGGTTCAAAAAAGAGACCTTTTTACCGTGTAGTAGTGGCGGATTCCCGCGCTCCTCGTGATGGACGTTTTATTGAAGAAATCGGAACGTACAATCCTTTGGAGAAGCCGGCAGCTGTAAAGCTTGACGAAGACAAAGCTCTTGCATGGATGCAGGATGGTGCAAAACCTTCTGACACAGTAAGAAACTTGTTCTCCCGTGAAGGCCTTATGCAAAAGCTTCATGAAGCAAAAAGCGAAGCAAAAAAAGCGAAATAGTTTATGAAGGCAGAAAGGCGGTAACAGGATGAAAGAACTTGTGGAAACAATTGCGCGAGCTTTAGTTGACCACCCTGAACATGTAACTGTGAGCGAAGAGCAGCAGCGCCAGACCAGAGTGATTACCCTGTCTGTACACAAAGAAGATATGGGGAAAGTAATCGGAAAGCAAGGCAAAGTAGCTACCGCGATCAGGTCTGTCGTGTATGCTGCAGCGTCGCAGCAGCATCAGCATGTCCGTCTCGAAATCGCGGATTAAACAAAACGACTGGAAAAGGGCGGGGGAGACTCCGCTCTTTTTTTGTATTTACATAGAAACAAAAGGAAAAAACCTATATAATTTTAATAGAAGAGGTGAGCTAATGAATATAATAAAAAAAGTAACAGTCAAACACGTTTTAACAGAATCTCTGCGGGAAAAAATGCTTGCGGATTTTGGAAAGCAGAAAAAAAAGCTTCAGACAGAAATTGAACAGCTGCGTTTTCAGCTGCAGAAATATAAAAAATCAAACGGCCAGGCCAACCAGCAGGCGGTAGGACGCCTCGGCCAGGAAGCGAAAAAGCGGGAAGACAAAAATGATAAACTCGATAAACAGATCACAAGGCTTAAAGATCTGGCAATTGGTACAGAGATATCTTTCGGCCAGGTGGACCAGGTGAAGGATGTTCAGGTTGGAGATGCATGGATCGGCGGAAGCCGGGAGGAAATCATTGTAAAAGACCAGCGTGTGATCGAGATTAGAGCAGTGGAGGCAGAAGATACGAATGGAATGGTTTAATGTAGGCAGAATTGTTAATACACATGGCGTAAGAGGCGAAGTACGGGTAATCCCGGTAACTGATTTTGAAGAAGAGCGGTTTCGTACCGGCAATGTGCTTTACGTCGGCGACCGCCCCCTTACTATTAAAGCAGTGCGGCCCCATAAACAGTTTCAGCTGTTAACGTTTGAAGAAATCACTTCCCTGGACCAGGCCCGGGAAATAAAAGACACCGTGCTCAAAATTCCGGAAACCGAACGCGGAGAGCTGGAAGATGGAGAGTTTTACTACAGCGATATTATTGGATGCGGCGTCTGGAGTGATGAGGGGGATTATTTAGGAAAAATTAAAGAAATTCTCTCTCCAGGTGCAAATGACGTCTGGGTCATATCTGCCGGCCAGAATAAGAAGGACATTCTGCTTCCGTATATTGACGATGTAGTCAAAAAAATAGACATCGAATCGAAACGAATTGATGTTCATGTGATAGAGGGGCTGCTTTCCTGATGCGGATCGATTTTCTTACATTATTTCCGGAAATGTTCGAAGGCGTGCTGCATTCTTCCATGCTTAAAAAAGCACAGGAAAAAAACGCCGTTCAGTATGTTCTTCATAATTTCCGGGAGTACACAGAGAATAAACACAATCGCGTAGATGACTATCCATATGGAGGAGGAGCGGGAATGGTACTTGCCGCCCAGCCTGTCTACGATGCTCTGGAGGCTGTTAAAGAGGCGGCCGGGGACACAAAGCCGCGGATTGTTCTCTTATGTCCGCAGGGAGCCCGCTACACCCAGGAAAAAGCAAGAGAGCTTGCCGGGGAGCAGCACTTGATTCTCGTATGCGGACATTATGAAGGCTATGACGAGCGTATTCGGGAACATATGGTGACCGACGAAATCTCGATCGGAGATTTCGTCCTGACGGGAGGAGAACTGGGAGCGATGGTCATTGCAGACAGCGTAACCCGCCTGCTTCCTGAAGTATTAGGCAACGAGGAATCGGCACAAAAAGATTCGTTTGAAGAAAACAGGCTGGAACATCCCCACTATACGAGACCGGCGGAATTCAGGGGCTGGAAGGTCCCGGATGTACTGTTGTCCGGCCATCATAAAAATATTGAAGCGTGGCGCCGGGAAGAATCATTAAAGCGCACGCAGGAGCGGCGCCCGGATTTACTGGACGGTAAAATGGACTGCGAAAATAATAAAAAATAGCATTGAAGTGAAGCTTTCGCTGTGCTATGATGTAATTTGTGGCGAAAGCCGATTGAATACGATGTTCCGCTGCCGTTGAACGGGCAAGAGCATGGGGAAAAGGAGGCGAATACAAATGCAAGAACTTATTCGCGAAATTACAAAAGACCAAATTAAAACGGATTTACCAGAATTTCGTGCGGGTGATACGGTTGTCGTACACGTGAAAGTAGTTGAGGGAACGCGTGAGCGTATCCAGCTGTTTGAAGGTGTCGTTATCAAAAGACGCGGCGGCGGAATCAGCGAAACATTTACAGTTCGTAAGATTTCTTACGGCACTGGTGTAGAGCGTACATTCCCAGTCCATTCACCACGTATTGATAAGATTGAGCGTAAACGCCGTGGTAAGGTTCGTCAAGCGAAACTATTCTACTTGCGCAAACTACGCGGAAAAGCAGCCCGTATTAAAGAAATTCGTTAATAGGATGCATGTAAAGACTGCAGCGGTATACCGCTGCAGTCTTTTTTCCAATAGGCACATATACATAGAAAACCAAATGTAAGTTAAAGAGAGTAGGAATAGAGATGCATATTCAATGGTATCCCGGCCATATGGCGAAAGCGAAACGAGAAGTAACCGAACAACTGAAAAAAGTAGATATTATTATAGAACTGGCTGATGCGAGAATCCCATTTTCATCAAGAAACCCGATGCTGGATTCGATCACGCAGCATAAACCACGGCTTATTATTTTAACGAAAAGCGATAAGGCAGATCCCGTATTGACATCAAAATGGACGGATCTGTGGAAAAATGACCATACCGAAGTGCTGTCGATGAATGCGCTGGAACAGCGGGGAGTAAAAGAATTAACCAATGCCGCTCAGCGTCTGGCGGCGCCTATGTTTGAAAAAATGAGAAAAAAGGGAATCCGTCCCCGTGCAATCCGGGCAATGATTATCGGCATCCCTAATGTCGGGAAGTCAACGTTAATTAACAGGCTCGTGGGAAGAAAAACGGCGAAAACAGGCGACCGCCCTGGTGTTACGAAAGCACAGCAGTGGCTCAAAGTAGGCAGTGACCTGGAACTGCTTGATACCCCCGGTATCCTCTGGCCTAAATTTGATGACCAACGTGTCGGGTATCATTTGGCTGCGACAGGCGCCATTAAAGATGAACTGCTGGATTTTCAAGATATTGCCCTATTTATTATTAAAGAATTAAGAACAAAGTACCCGGATGCCCTTCAGAGACGCTACAACCTTACAGAAGAGCTTCCTGAGGAAAATACGGAGCTGTTTGAAATGATTGGCCGAAAGCGCGGCTGTCTGCTTCAGGGAGGCTTTGTAGACTATGATAAGGCTGCAGAGCTGATTATTAACGACCTGCGCAAAGACAAACTGGGCGCGATTACGCTGGAGCATCCGGAAGACCTTCCCGAGGCGTAAATAAAAGTTAAAGTTATAAAGCCGGAGCCGATATAAGGAGTAGAAGATGACAGAATCCACGATAGCCCAGATAAAAACATTACTGAAAACAAACAATGCGACAAGCGAACAGCTGGAGACCTGGAAGCACGATAAACGAGCGGGTGTCCAGCATGCATTGAAAAGCTATGAAAAAAAGCAGCAGCTCATGGAAAAAGAGCGGCAGATGTATACAGATATGAGTCAATTCGAAAAAGAATACTATCAGCAGGGCATCCGATTTATTGCCGGCGTGGATGAAGTTGGCAGAGGGCCGCTGGCCGGACCGGTTACGGCAGCCGCAGTAATCCTTCCGGAAACATTAGTTATTCCGGGTCTTACGGATTCTAAAAAATTGTCAGAGGCTAAACGAAATTATTATAGTGAGATAATAAAAGAGGCAGCGATTGCTTACTGTATCCGGAACGTGGGAGCTGCGGATATTGATAAATATAATATATATCAGGCTTCCAAAATGGCGATGACGTGGGCGGTCGAAGGACTCGATGTCAAAGCGGAAGCACTGCTCGTTGATGCGATGGAGCTGCCGGTTTCACTGCCGCAGAGGTCTTTAATCAAAGGGGACTCGAGAAGCGTATCGATTGCGGCGGCTTCCGTTATTGCCAAAGTAGAACGGGACGGGGCCATGAAAAAAATGGCAGAAGCCTATCCGGGCTATTTTTTTGAAGACCATAAGGGATACGGGACAAAGGCTCATTTAGAAGCATTAAAAGCACATGGACTGACAAGGCACCACAGAAAAAGTTTTAAACCGGTCAGCGATTTATTATAAAAAGGGGAGGGCAGGAATGGCATGGTTGTACAACATATTACAGGCAGCAGTTTCCAAAGCCGGCCTGCCGCCACAGGTCTCCCCTCTCTGCAGAAAGGGGACTTGTTTCAAGCGAAAGCGGCAAAGCTTCTTCCCAATCAGCAGGTGATTCTTCAAATTGGAAAAAATAGTATATCGGGAAAGTTATCCGCGCCTTTGAATGTGAATGTAAATTACTTGTTTCGTGTAGAAAATAATCAAGAAACACTGCATTTGAAAGTGATCGGTCCCCTGCCTGCCGAAGGCCGCGGGAAAACCCCGGAGGTAATGACGCCGCTTCTTCAGAAAGCAGGCATGACCGGTCCAAAAACAACGCAGATGCTCGTGCAGTCCCTTTTGCAAAAAAATATCCCCTTTTCCCAGGCGTTTGTCGAACAAAGCACCCGGCTTTTAAAAGAAACCGGTGGAGCAGCTGCGGACAAAAGCGTAGAAGCGTTGACCGCCATGGCCGCTAAAAAAATTATGCCGGACAGGTCGCTTCTGGCTGCCGCACTCAGCCCGAAGAATACGGCGTCCGTTTTCCGTGATACACAGCAGGCCATGCAGAACATACAAAACCAGGCGGCTCCAGACAGTCGGCCTGCCGGGGCTCTTCAGCAGCAGCTTAAAGAGGTCGAAGCCCTGCTTCAGGTAAATAAAAACCAGACCCCTGTTTCTCCCGGACTTCTCGATGCAGCAAAAGCGGTCCTTTCGAAAGAATCCGACGCAGCCCTTAAAGCAGGCGCTTTTTCTCTGCTTGTGAAAGCAGGAGCCGCTGCTCCGGGACAGACACCAGCAGGATGGACGGCTGCTTTATATCGGGCAGCGGTGCCCGAATCTTCCGCTCCGGCCCAGTCTCCCGCCATGCAGCAGCAGTTTTTACATACATTTTTAAAATCGCTCGAATCCCTGTCCGCGGAAGCGCAGGCGGCACGGGCCGGAAGGTTGTTTTCGGCTGTTACGTCCAGTGAAGCCAGGCCCCTGCAGACCCTTATTCAACCGGGAAGTCCTGCCCTGCAGCCGGTAGAACAAGAAGCAATGGCGCGGCTGTTTCATGCAAAAGCGTCAGCGGATACGTTTTGGAATCCGTCGTTTGATTCGCTTTCCAAACAGTGGCTGCAGCTGCAGCAGAAGCTGGGATTATTTCACGAATCTGTACTAACCCATACTTCTGCCCAATCCCGGGAAGGGGCTGCAGAAGGGGAAGCAAAGCAGTGGCTGCTGCAGGCCCAGGCCGAGCTGAGTTCTTCAGGCAGACAGCAGCTGGATCCTCTGCTTGGACGGATTACTTCCCAGCAGCTTCAGGCATTGGAACAACCCGGCATTCTTCAGCAGCTGCAGACACAGATTCCTTTATTTCTCGGAACTTTTGCAGCTGATTTAACTATTGACTGGGAAGCCAAAAAAACACCGGAAGGCAAACTCGATCCCGATCACTGCCGGATGCTGTTACACGTAACCTTAGAAAGACTCGGGGAAACGGCGGCGGATATTACGATTCAAAACCGAAAACTGCAGCTGACGATTTTTAACGGGCAGGCGAAGCCGGAAGGTCTGTTTGAGATGCTTAAACCTTTTCTGGAAACACAGCTTGATAATATGGACTATGAGCTGTATGCGATAAACTGGAAGCAGACTGAAGAAATAAAAAAACAAATCCAGCCTTCTGTTATGCGGCTTGATAATAAAGGGGTGGATGTTAGAGTATGAACAGCAGAAAACCGGAAGCAAAGAAAATGGCAGCCGCTTTAAAATATGATCCGGCTCTTTGGCAGTCCCCTGTTATAAAAGCAAAAGGAAAGGGGCAGACCGCGGAAGAAATTCTGGCGCTTGCCCATGCTAATGGCATTCCGATCCAAAAAGATCCGATGCTCGTTGAAATGCTGGCGCAGCTGGAGATCAATCAGACCATCCCGGGAGAGCTGTATGAAGTGGTTGCTGAGGTGTTTTCTTTTCTATACCGCCTGGACCGGCAGTCCTATACAAAAAAATGAATAAACATTCATAAAAAGAAAATAAATAAAGTTTTGACGAATTGTTGAATTTATTGCGTTTTTTTTATACGATAATACATGTGTGCGAGATATTGTTTGTATAATTCAATGTTTCCGCCCAGTCCTTGCCCACAGGATAAATGAATGTGGTACTTCGTACAGAATCGTTAAGGAGGATGGAGAATACATGAATATTCATGAGTATCAGGGAAAAGATCTCCTCAGAAAATACGGCGTCGCTGTACCTAACGGAAAAGTGGCTTTCTCAGTGGAAGAAGCTGTAGAAGCTGCAAAAGAATTAGGAACAGAAGTCAGCGTAGTGAAAGCCCAGATTCATGCGGGCGGCAGAGGAAAAGCTGGTGGAGTAAAAGTAGCAAAAAACCTGGATGAGGTTCGTGAATACGCGAATGAAATTCTTGGTAAAACACTTGTTACGCATCAGACGGGACCAGAAGGCAAAGAAGTAAAGCGCTTACTTATTGAAGAAGGCTGCGATATTAAAAAAGAATACTATGTAGGCCTTGTGCTTGACCGTGAAACGTCTAAAGTTGTCATGATGGCTTCTGAAGAAGGCGGAACGGAAATTGAAGAGGTGGCAGAAAAAACACCTGAGAAAATTTTCAAGGAATATATTGATCCTGCTGTCGGCATGCAGGCTTTTCAGGCACGCCGTTTAGCTTTTAATATTAACATTCCTAAAGAGCAGCTTGGACAGGCAGTTAAATTCATGCTCGGCCTGTATCAGGTATTTGTTGAAAAAGACTGCTCGATTGCTGAAATCAACCCTCTTGTTACCACAGGAGACGGCGGCGTCATGGCACTTGATGCAAAGCTGAACTTTGATTCCAATGCGTTATACCGTCAAAAGGATATCGTAGAATACAGAGACCTTGATGAAGAGGATTTAAAAGAAATCGAAGCATCCAAGCACGATTTAAGCTACATTGCGCTTGATGGAAACATCGGATGCATGGTAAACGGAGCCGGTCTTGCTATGGCTACAATGGATATCATCAAGCACTATCACGGTGATCCCGCCAACTTCCTTGACGTTGGGGGCGGTGCGACTGCTGAAAAAGTAACAGAAGCCTTTAAAATCATCCTTTCCGATGAGCAGGTAAAAGGTATTTATGTAAACATTTTCGGCGGCATCATGAAGTGTGACATCATTGCAGATGGTGTTGTGGAAGCAACTAAACAGATTGGACTTGAAATCCCGCTCGTTGTCCGCCTTGAAGGTACAAACGTAGAACGTGGAAAAGAAATTCTTAAAGAATCAGGTCTTAATATTACCGCGGCTGACTCCATGGCTGATGGCGCACAAAAAATTGTATCTCTAGTAAAATAGAAAGGCGGGTCAATAATCATGAGTATTTTTATCAATAAAGATACAAAGGTAATTGTTCAGGGTATTACAGGCGCAACCGGCTTGTTTCATACCAAACAGGCTGTTGAATATGGCACGCAGATCGTAGGCGGTGTAACCCCTAAAAAAGGCGGTACAGAAGTAGAAGGCATCCCTGTTTTTGATACAGTGACAGATGCTGTTAATGCTACAGGTGCTACTGCATCCGTAATATATGTTCCACCAGCTTTCGCAGCAGACGCCATTATGGAAGCTGTCGATGCAGAGCTTGATCTGGCTATCTGCATCACAGAAGGCATTCCTGTATTGGATATGACGAAAGTGAGACGTTACATGGAAGGCAAAAAAACCCGTCTCGTCGGTCCTAACTGCCCGGGTGTTATCACACCTGATGAATGTAAGATTGGTATTATGCCGGGCTACATTCATAAAAAAGGCCATGTAGGTGTTGTTTCCAGATCCGGCACCTTGACGTATGAAGCGGTTCATCAGCTTTCTACAGCAGGTGTAGGACAGTCAACTGCCGTAGGAATCGGCGGCGACCCTGTTAACGGTACGGACTTCATTGATGTTCTTAATGCGTTTAACCAAGATGATGATACAGAGGCTGTCATCATGATCGGCGAGATCGGCGGAACTGCAGAAGAAGAAGCTGCAGAGTGGATCAAAGCGAACATGAAAAAGCCTGTTGTTGGATTTATCGGCGGTGCAACAGCCCCTCCAGGCAAAAGAATGGGCCACGCAGGCGCTATTATTTCCGGAGGAAAAGGAACAGCTGAAGAAAAAATCAAAACACTTGAAGCATGCGGTGTCAGTGTAGCGGCAACGCCGTCTGATATGGGCGATACGCTTCTAAAAGCACTTAAAGAAAACAATTTGTATGATAAGTGTCTGACTCATGAACCTACAGCAAAATAAATAAAAAAAGCGGCGCTGTTTCGACAGCGCCGCCTTATTCATTATTATTCCCCGCTCGGCCACTCCCCGATAAGAAAGGAACAACCCATGACATTAACTCCTTCCGAACGACTGCTTCATTTGCATGCGGCTCCATTTATGACGTGGCACAGGCTGCGTACTTTATATTACATAGATTCATCGTTTTCGTCGGTTTATACATTCAGTCCCACCCGTCTGCAGGAAACGCTCAAGCTCTCCAGCGCACAGGCCGCGGGTCTTTTTAAGTATTTTCAGGACACAGAGCCTCACCAAATGGCAGCCTATTACGAGTCATGTAACATTCAAACTATAACCTGTCTCGATCCAACCTATCCAGAACGCCTGCTATCAATATACGATCCTCCCTGGGTGCTGTACTTTTTAGGGGACAAAGAGCTGTTTTATTCGCCTAAAATGCTGGCAATTGTTGGGTCGCGAACCCCGACGGCTTATGGGAAAGAAGTTATTTCAACGTTTATGCCCGAATTGACCAGAGACAACATCACCGTTATCAGCGGTCTCGCAGCAGGAGTCGACGGTGCTGCTCATAAAGCGTGCATCGCAAACGGCGGCCGGACAATAGCCGTTCTCGGTTCCGGATTTGAGCACATTTATCCTAAACAGCACGTTGAGCTTGCCAGGCTGATAAAAAACAGGCATTTACTTGTGAGCGAATATCCTCCGGCGGTTTCTCCGCAGAAATGGCAGTTTCCGATGAGAAACCGGATTATCAGCGCATTATCGGATGCAGTGTTTGTGGTGGAAGCAAAAGAAAGAAGCGGATCCCTAATCACTGCTTATCAGGGTCTTGAACAGGGAAAGGATATTAAAGCACTTCCTGGTTCGATTTTGTCAAAAGAAAGTGCAGGCACGAATCAGCTGATCGCAGAGGGCGCGGAACCGGTCCTGAAATATGAGGATTTAACAGCTTCCGGCTGGAAGTAATCCCAGCTGTAAATGTAAATAGCTAGACAGCTTTTAATAACTGTGCAAAAATGATGATACTTTGTAATCCTTCACTATATTAAATAGAAGAAAAACGATTTTTTTAAAAGATGTTTGACAAAGATATCTAAAGTGTTTGATAATGGTGAAGATTTTAAAAGGGAAAAGGGGGAGGAAACTCCAACTATGGCAGATTATCTAGTAATCGTTGAATCTCCCGCTAAAGCGAAAACAATCGGGAAATATCTTGGCAAAAAATATACGGTGAAAGCTTCGATGGGGCACATTCGGGATCTTCCGAAAAGTCAAATGGGAGTAGATACAGAAAACCGCTATGAGCCCAAGTATATAACGATACGCGGGAAAGGGCCTGTGTTAAAAGAATTAAAAACAGCCGCAAAGAAGGTTAAAAAAGTGTATCTCGCAGCTGACCCCGACAGAGAAGGGGAAGCGATCGCGTGGCATTTAGCGCACAGCTTGAACATTGATGAAACCTCACCTTGCCGGGTTGTTTTTAACGAAATAACAAAAACGGCCATTAAAGATGCATTTAAAGACCCAAAACCAATTAACATGGATTTAGTGGATGCGCAGCAGGCAAGACGAATTCTTGATCGACTGGTCGGGTACAATATTAGTCCCCTGTTATGGAAAAAAGTAAAAAAAGGACTCAGTGCCGGACGTGTGCAGTCCATTGCCGTCAAAATGATTATTGATAGAGAAAAAGAAATTCAGGCGTTCATTCCGGAAGAATACTGGAGTATAGAAGGAACATTCAGCACAGGAGAAGAATCTTTTGATGCCAAGTTCCATCAGCTGGATGGTAATAAAGCAACCCTTCAGACGCAGGAAGACGTTAATGAAGTAACCGGCCGGATGAAGGGCGATAATTTTACGATCCAGAAAGTAACCAAAAAGGAAAGAAAACGAAATCCCGTTCAGCCTTTTACGACTTCTTCCCTGCAGCAGGAAGCCGCAAGAAAACTTAACTTCCGTGCAAAGAAGACCATGATGATTGCCCAGCAGCTCTATGAGGGAATCGACTTGGGGAAAAAAGAAGGAACGGTTGGTTTAATTACCTATATGAGAACGGATTCAACAAGAGTTTCCGACACTGCCAAAACAGAAGTGAAGTCGTTTATTGAAGAAAAATACGGCGAGGAATACACCCGGAAAGATACGCCGCAGCCGGCGAAAAAGAAAAACAACACACAGGACGCCCATGAGGCCGTCCGTCCAACTTCTGTCACGTACGAACCTAAAAATGTAAAACCAAACTTATCAAGAGACCAGTACCGCTTGTATAAACTAATCTGGGAGCGTCTTGTAGCAAGTGAGATGGCCCCCGCTGTGATGGATACCATGAGTGTGGATCTGGAAAACAACGGCGTAATGTTTAGAGCGACTGGTTCCAAAATTAAGTTTGCCGGTTTTATGAAGGTGTATGTTGAAGGCAGAGACGATGGCAAAAAAGAAGAAGACCGGCTGCTTCCGGACTTAAAAGAAGGCCAGGAAGTACAAAAAGTCGAAATAGAAGAAAATCAGCATTTTACGCAGCCGCCTCCACGCTATACGGAAGCAAGGCTCGTAAAAACAATGGAAGAATTGGGGATAGGCCGTCCGTCCACCTATGCGCCGACCCTGGATACGATCCAGCGCAGAAATTACGTTTCCCTGCAGGACAAGCGTTTCGTTCCTACAGAACTGGGAGAAATTGTCCTGGAGCTCGTAGTGGAGTTTTTCCCAGAAATTCTGGACGTTGCTTTTACTGCCAAAATGGAAAGTGACCTGGATTTTGTGGAAGAGGGCAGTGAAAATTGGATCGAAATTATTGATGCCTTTTACCAGGGATTCGATAAGCGCTTAAAAGTAGCTGAGGAAGAAATGCGTGAAGTAGAGATAAAAGACGAACCGGCAGGTGAAGACTGCGAACTCTGCGGAAACGCGATGGTATACAAAATGGGCCGCTACGGAAAATTTATGGCCTGTTCCAATTTCCCGGACTGCCGTAATACGAAAGCAATCGTTAAAGACATCGGCGTAAAATGCCCTACGTGTAAAACAGGAAATGTGGTTGAAAGAAAAAGTAAAAAACAGCGTACATTTTATGGGTGCGACCGCTACCCTGAATGTGAATTTGTATCGTGGGACAAGCCGATTTCAAGAGAGTGCCCGAAAGGCGATCATCTGCTTGTTGAAAAGAAAACGAAAAAAGGGGTACATGTTGAATGTACCGTATGTGATTATAAAGAAGAGCCGAACTAAATCATGAAGCAGAACCACACAAGAGCAGACACCCCTTTGAAAAAAGGGGTTTTGCTATGCAGTATGTACAATGGAAGAAACACGTCGATAGTAAAAAAATGAAACGAAGAAAGGAATGGGGCGTATGAATAAAGAGCATACAGTTACGGTAATAGGGGCAGGCCTGGCAGGAAGTGAAGCAGCCTGGCAGCTGGCTAATAGAGGCATAAACGTGAAATTATATGAAATGAGACCGGTTAAACAGACGCCGGCTCACCATACAGACAAATTTGCCGAACTGGTCTGCAGCAACTCCCTGCGCGGAAACAGCCTGGCCAACGCGGTAGGCGTACTGAAAGAAGAAATGAGACAGCTTGATTCGGTTATTATTAAAGCAGCGGACTACTGCGCCGTTCCGGCAGGAGGAGCCCTTGCGGTTGACCGCCATGAATTTGCAGCTAAAGTTACGGAACTTGTCAAAGAGCACGAGCTCGTTGAAGTCCACCATGAAGAAATTACGGAAATTCCCGATGGACCTGTCATTATTGCCACAGGACCGCTCACTACCGAGAAACTGTCAAAGCAGATTCAGGAGTTAAGCGGACAGGAGCATTTGTATTTTTATGATGCAGCCGCTCCTATTATTGAAACAGACAGTATCGACATGAACAAAGCGTATTTGAAATCCCGCTACGATAAAGGGGAAGCGGCCTACATTAACTGTCCGATGACAGAAGAAGAATTCGAACGGTTTCACAAGGCACTCACCGAAGCAGAAACCGTTCCTTTAAAAGAGTTTGAAAAAGAAATTTTCTTTGAAGGATGCATGCCGGTGGAAGTGATGGCAAACCGCGGCAAAAAAACGCTTTTGTTTGGCCCGATGAAACCGGTAGGGCTTGAGCATCCGGAGACAGGGAAACGTCCGTATGCGGTTGTGCAGCTGCGCCAGGACAATCAGTCGGGTACACTTTATAACATTGTAGGCTTTCAAACCCATTTAAAGTGGGGGCCGCAAAAAGAAGTCCTGCGCCTTATACCGGGTCTTGAAAATGCAGAAGTAGTGCGCTATGGCGTAATGCACCGTAATACGTTTATTAATTCACCAAATCTAATGGAACCGACGTACCAGACGAAAGCAAGAAAAGACTTGTTTTTTGCCGGTCAGATTACAGGCGTAGAAGGATATGTGGAATCTGCAGCGGCAGGACTGGTGGCCGGTAGAAACGCAGCTCATTTAGTCAAAGGCGAAGAACCGGAAGTTCTTCCTCATGAAACGGTCATTGGCGCACTGGCTCATTATATTACGACCGCAGATCCGAAGAATTTCCAGCCGATGAATGCCAACTTTGGCCTGTTATCCCCGCTGGAGCCAAGAATCCGTAAAAAACAGGAACGAAATGAAAAGCTGGCTGATCGGGCATTGGAATCCATTCAGAATTTTATGAAAAAATAATATATTGGGTTGCGGTTACATTCTCTCCTGTGATAAGATTTAATAGCTTTTGTCAATGAGGTGACGTGAATGCAGGAATCAGCATTACACCAAGAGGTTCAATCATTTATTCGCTATTTGCAAATAGAAAAAAATGCTTCTTCTTTGACGATCAAAGCGTATAAAGAAGATATTGCGGCTTTTTTTGCATTTTTGCAGCAGGAAGGCCTTCATTATGGCGACCAGATAGATACAGCTGTTGTGAGGCAGTATTATACGCATTTGTTTTCCAAAAATTATGAAAGAGCAACGCTCGCCCGCAAAATTTCCGCTCTCCGGACATTTTATAAATATTTAAAACGTGAAGAAAAAGTAGCGGTTAACCCTTTTCAGGCAGCAGTGCTGCCAAAAAAACAGCAGAAACTGCCGCGGTTTTTGTACACAAAAGAACTGGAAAAGCTGTTTCAGTCTTTTGATACATCCAAACCTGCCGGACAAAGGGATCTGGCCTTGTTTGAACTGCTTTATTCGACGGGAATGCGTATCAGCGAGTGCACATCACTAACGGAAGCGGATGTGGATAATGCGACGCAGATGATCCTGGTGGAAGGAAAAGGCCAGAAGCAGCGCTATATACCTGTCGGCTCTTTTGCTCTTGAGGCAGTTACCAGTTACCGGGAGCAGGGCAGAAAACTGCTCGCCGCTAAAAACAACGGGGAAGATCAGGCTTTGTTCTTAAATAATAGAGGAAAAGCTTTAACAGATAGAGGCTGTCGTTACATTGTGGAGAAAAGGGTAAAAGACGTCTCAAATACTTTAAAGCTCTCTCCCCATGACCTCAGACATACATTTGCCACCCATATGCTTGATAATGGAGCAGACTTGAGAAGTGTACAGGATCTGCTTGGTCACGAACATTTATCCACCACGCAGATATATACACATGTGACGAAAGACCGTTTAAAACAGGTGTATGACAAAGCTCATCCCAGAGCGGAGAAAAGAGAGGACTGACTTATGGATCAATCTTTTCATGCAACAACTATTTTTGCAGTCAGGCATAACGGCCGCAGTGCGATGGCCGGTGACGGCCAGGTAACGTTCGGACAGGCAGTGGTCATGAAACATACGGCTAAAAAAGTAAGAAAAATTTATAACGGCCAGGTACTGGCAGGTTTTGCAGGCTCCGTTGCAGATGCATTTACTTTGTTTGATATGTTCGAAGGAAAACTCGAACAGTGGAAAGGCAACCTGCAGCGTGCAGCGGTGGAAGTTGCAAAAGAGTGGCGCAGCGATAAGGCGCTTAGAAGACTGGAAGCCATGCTGATTGTAATGGATAAAGATACGCTGCTTCTTGTAGCCGGCACCGGCGAAGTCATTGAACCGGATGACGATATGATTGCTATCGGCTCGGGCGGAAATTACGCCCTTGCAGCCGGGCGCGCCCTAAAAAATTATGCTCCGAATATGGAAGCAAAGGCTATTGCAGAGGCGGCTCTCCGGACAGCTGGAGAAATCTGCGTCTTCACAAATGACCAGCTGACAATGGAAGAAATTCACGAAGCATCTGAATAATAATGAGTTAAGGCTGGAAGGGAGAACAGAGCATGAGCATATCGCTTACCCCCAAAGAAATAGTTGAAAAACTGGATCAATATATCGTAGGACAGCACTCTGCCAAACGCTCCGTAGCGGTAGCGCTTCGTAACCGTTATCGCAGAAGCAGGCTGACTGAATCCGTCCAGGAGGAAATCACTCCAAAAAACATTCTTATGATCGGCCCCACCGGCGTTGGTAAAACCGAAATTGCCCGCAGGCTTGCTAAATTGGCCGGAGCACCGTTTGCAAAGGTGGAAGCAACAAAATTTACAGAAGTAGGCTATGTCGGCCGTGATGTGGAATCAATGATCCGTGATCTGGTGGAAACATCAGTAAGGCTTGTAAAAGAAGAAAAGATGACGAGTGTTCAGGGAGAAGCAGAGCGCGAGGCAAACAAAAGGCTCGTTAAGCTGCTCGTGCCCGAGAAAAAGAAAAACAACTCCTCTGTAAAAAACCCATTTGAAATGTTCTTTCAGCAGCAGAATGGAGAGGAGGAGGAAGAACCGGAGCAGGAAGATCAGACAATTGCGCAGCAGAGACGACAGACAGAGCATAAGCTGCGCATGGGAGAACTTGAAGACCATATCGTTGCAGTGGAAGTAGAGCAGCAGTCTTCTTCCATGGCAGATATGTTCCAGGGTGCCGGTATGGATCAAATGGGAATGAACATGCAGGAAATGATGAGCAGCATGCTTCCGAAGAAAAAGACCTCACGCAAGCTGACTGTAAGAGATGCGAGAAAAGTAATAACGGAGCAGGAAGCCCAAAAGCTTGTAGATATGGATGAAATAGGCCAGGATGCTGTATTTAAAGCAGAACAGCTCGGCATTATTTTTATAGATGAAATAGATAAAGTAGCAGGCAAGCAGCAGAGCAGCAGTGCAGATGTATCACGGGAAGGCGTGCAGCGTGATATTCTTCCCATTGTAGAAGGATCAACCGTCACGACGAAATACGGCCCTGTAAAGACCGACCACATTCTATTTATTGCAGCCGGAGCCTTTCATATGTCGAAGCCTTCCGACTTAATTCCGGAGCTCCAGGGGCGCTTTCCTATCCGTGTGGAGCTGGACAGCTTAAATATAGAAGACTTTATTAAAATTTTAAAAGAACCCGATCACGCGTTGTTGAAACAGTACCAGGCACTGCTTGCAACAGAAGGCATCAATGTGGAGTTCACCGATGCGGCCATCAGAAAGATCGCAGAGCTTGCCCTGGAAGTAAACCAGCAGACTGAAGATATAGGCGCAAGAAGGCTTCATACGCTTCTGGAGCGGCTTCTGGAGGACCTTTCCTTTGAAGCCTCGAGTATTACAATGGACAAAATAACAATAACCCCGGAATATGTAGAAGAAAAATTGGACTCAATAGCTAAAGATAGAGATATGAGCCGATATATTTTATAGGGGACAAGGAGGATGCATCAATGGATTTACTAACGAAAACCAGAAAAATTAATGAGATGCTTCAAAAAACAACAGGAGACCATGTGAATTTTAAGGATATGGCAGAGACGCTTCAGGAAGTTATCGGGGCCAACGTATTTGTAGTCAGCCGCCGCGGAAAGCTGCTCGGTTTTTCTATTAAGCAGGAAATTGAAAACGAAAGAATGAAAAAAATGCTTGAAGAAAGACAATTTCCGGAAGAATACACCACCGGCCTTTTCAAACTCGAAGAAACGTCCCCGAACCTTGATGTAGACAGTGAATACACGGCTTTTCCAGTTGAAAACAAGGAATTATTTAAATCGGGACTTACCACTGTCGTGCCAATCAGCGGCGGCGGCCAGCGTCTTGGCACACTTGTACTGGCAAGACTGAATGAGTCATTTAATGATGATGACCTGATTCTGGCTGAATACGGCGCAACCGTTGTAGGCATGGAAATTCTTCATGAAAAAACACAGGAAATCGAAGAAGAGGCAAGAAGCAAAGCGGTCGTACAAATGGCTATCAGCTCTTTGTCTTACAGTGAATTAGAAGCTGTTGAGCATATCTTTGAAGAATTGGACGGCAAAGAAGGACTGCTTGTTGCAAGTAAAATTGCAGACCGCGTCGGTATTACAAGATCGGTTATCGTTAACGCACTAAGAAAGCTGGAAAGTGCGGGAGTTATTGAATCAAGGTCGCTTGGCATGAAAGGTACGTATATTAAAGTGCTTAATGATAAATTTCTAATAGAATTAGACAAAATTAAATCCAGTAACTAAACGTTACCCCCTCCTCAACCAGGCGGGGCTTTTTTTTATGCCAAAATAGCAGTGCTTCTAAAAAACGTAGTACTAAAGGGTGGTAAATAGGACTATATATTTAAACTGGGTATTTATTAGCGACTTTATAAATAACTAAAACTCTATTAGACAAACGTCCTATTTTTTTATACAATTTGAATAGTTATCCTAGTTAAATGTAATTATTTGGAATAAATACTGTCAAAATGTCTTGATATAAAAGTTTGTTAATAACAATAAAAAAGGAGGAATGAGTATGGGATTGTTTGATTCCACCACAATTCAACAGCTGGAAAGAGGATTATCAGGAGCTGCCAATGAGCAGAAAGCTATTTCGCAAAACATAGCAAATGCTGATACACCGGGATATAAAGAGAGAAGAGCCTCATTTAAACAAAGCCTGGAACAAGCTTCCGCCGGGCAGGGTCTTCAGGCTCATAAAACAAATGCCAAACATATAAACTTTAGTAATGGGGATAAAGATTCATACATAAACGAAAAGACCCAGGAAATGTATCATGCTAATGGGAATGGTGTGGATATTGATAAAGAAATGTCCGAGCTTGCTAAAAATCAGCTTTACTTTAATGCTGTGACAGATCGTCTCAGCGGAAAATACAGCAGTTTGAAAACAGCTGTACGGGGAGGATCCTGATAAATGGGATTATTTGATGGTATTAATGCATCAGCAAGTGCATTGACGGCTCAGCGGCTGCGCATGGATGTTACTTCTGCCAACGTAGCAAACGCGGATTCCACGCGGGGCAGGCTGGTGGACGGAGAGTGGGAACCTTATAGAAGAAAAATGGTTGCTTTTGAGCCGCAGGAAAATTTTTCTTCCCACCTGTCACAGGCGATGAAAGAGGGCGGCACGGATCAGGGCGGTGTCAACGTGCGAACGATTCAGGATGACACGACGCCTTTCCGTGAAGTGTATCAGCCTGAGCATCCTGAGGCTGACGAAGAAGGATATGTGCAGCTGCCAAACGTTGACCCATTAAAAGAGATGGTAAACATGATGGGGGCCACAAGATCATATGAAGCCAACGTTACAGCAATGAATGCGACAAAAAATATGATGCTCAAAGCACTTGAGATTGGAAGAAACTAATAGAAACGAGGCAGAAAAATGAATATAGAATCCGTTATGCCTAATAGTGCCTCTGGTGCGCTGCAGCAAAAGCCGGCTGAAAATACTCCGGCGGAAGCGATGAATTCATTTAAAGACGTATTAAACGACGCCGTATCAAATGTAAATAAAGCGTCCCTGCATTCAGATGAAATGACAACAAAACTTGCAACAGGAGAAACAGACAATCTGCACGAGGTCATGGTGGCCGCAGAGAAATCAAGTGTGATGCTGCAAACGACAGTTGAAGTAAGAAACAAAGTAATTGAAGCTTATCAAGAAATTATGCGCATGCAGGTATAAGAAAGCAGGGCGAGAGCTGGGGGAGCTATGAAAGAACAATTTTCAACATTAAGAGCGAGATGGAAAGAGTACTGGTCTGCTAAAACAAAAAAGCAACGGGTAGTATTAATAAGCGGCCTTCTTGCTATTATTCTATTTTTCTTTTTGCTGCTTTTCTTCACGATGAGAACCAATTACGTTACGTTGTATACGGATCTCCCAGCCGCTGAAGCAGGGCAGATAAAAGAAAGCCTGGACGCCAAAGGCGTAAAGTCCGAGATTACAAACGATGGAACCAGCATAAGCGTGCCTAAAGAACAGGCGGATGCGCTTAAAGTAGAACTCGCCTCGGAAGGGATTCCGGAAAGCGGCGCGATCGATTATACCTTCATTGAAGACCAGATGGGCTTTGGTATGACAGATAATGAATTTTCCGTCATGGAACGGGCTGCTATGCAGACAGAGCTTCAGGGACTCATTCAAAACATAAACGGCGTGGAAGCGGCGAGCGTGATGATCACGCTGCCGGAAGAGTCAACCTGGCTTGCCGATGAAGCCGGAACAGCCACGGCTTCTATTGTTGTGGAAATGGGAACGGCAACGCTTGAAGAAGCAGAAATCAAAGCACTTTATCACCTGGTCTCCAAAAGTGTACCGAACCTCCCCGTGGAAAATGTAGTCATTATGAACCAAAATTCAGAGCAGTTTGATTATGACGGCGGCGGTTCCGGAGGAACAATGAGTGCCTTTGAAGAACAAAACGAGATCCAGAAGCAAATTGAAAAGGATCTTCAGCAGCAGCTGCACCAGATGCTGGGTACGATGATGGGAAATGATAAAGTGGTCGTTTCCGTGACCACCGATATTGACTTCACCCAGGAAAACCGGGAAGAAGCACTCGTAGAACCTGTTGATGAAGAAAATATGGAAGGGCTGGAAGTAAGTGCAGAACGAATCACCGAGACGTTTGAAGGCGCCGATCTTGAAGAAGGCGGCGTCGTTGGAGCCGGTGAAGAAGACATTGCTAATTATCCTGCAGGAGCTTTCGGCGCAGCCGGAGATTCCGAACGCACGGAAGAAAGAATTAATACAGAAGTAAACCGGATTCATAAAGAAATTGCAGAAAGTCCTTATAAAATAAGGGATCTGGGGATACAGGTAATGGTGGAACCGCCGGATCCGGAAGATCCCAACTCGCTGCCGGCTGAAAGCATAGCCGATATTGAGGATATTCTTACAACCGCCGTAAGTACGAGCATCGATGAAGAATTCCTGAATGAAGAAAATGCCGGAGATGTTGAAGACAAAATCTTTGTGTCTTCCCAGGTATTTAATGGAAAAGCAGAAGTAGAAGAAGCTGGAAACGGCCTGCCATGGTGGGTTTATGTAGTAGGAGGGGTTCTTGCTGCAGCAGTAGTTGTTCTTGTCATTATTCTCGTCCGCCGCAGAAAAGTGGAAGAAGAAGAGGAAGCAGACATTGATGAACTGGAAGCGGCCGCAGGACCTGAAGCTGTTCTGCCGCTTGAAGAACCACAGGAGTCGCCGGAGAAGGCTAAAAGAAAACAGCTGGAAAAGCTCGCTAAAGAAAACCCGGATGAATTCACAAAGTTATTAAGAACGTGGCTTTCTGATGATTAAAAGAGAGGAGGCAGTGCAGTGGTGAAAACAAAAGACAAATTAAACGGCCGGCAAAAAGCGGCCATTCTTCTTATCTCTATGGGACCGGATGTCAGTGCCGGCGTGTATAAGCACTTAACAGAACAGGAAATAGAAAAATTAACGCTTGAAATTGCAAACGTGCGCCGGGTGGAAAATGATGTGAAAGATACCATAATGGACGAATTCCATCACATTGCCATGGCCCAGGAGTACATTACGCAGGGTGGTATCGGATACGCCAAAAATGTTCTTGAAAAAGCACTTGGAGAAGATCACGCGATGAAGATGATTGAAAGGCTTACTTCGACACTGCACGTCAAACCATTTGACTTCGCCAGAAAAGCAGATGCGGGCCAGATTCTTAACTTTATTCAAAATGAACACCCCCAGACCATTGCGCTCATTCTTTCTTATCTTCAGTCCGAGCAGGCCGGGCAGGTTTTATCGGCACTGCCCGAAAAACTGCAGGCAGATGTAGCAAAACGTATTGCGACAATGGACAGTACATCCCCTGAGATTGTAAGCCAAGTGGAACACATTCTGGAACAGAAGCTTTCTGCGACCGTAACGCAGGACTATACGGAAGCCGGCGGCATTGAGTCAGTGGTGGAAGTATTAAACAGCGTAGACAGGGCAACCGAACGAACGATACTGGAAGCACTGGAAGCAGAAGATTCTGAACTGGCTGAAGAAATTAAAAAACGGATGTTTGTATTCGAAGATATAGTAACGCTTGATAAACGTTCCATCCAGCGTGTAATAAGGGATGTAGAAAATGAAGACCTGCAGCTCAGCCTGAAAGTTGCAAGCGAAGAAGTAAAGGCGATTATATTTCAGAACATGTCAGATCGTATGGCAGACTCCTTTAAAGAAGAAATGGAATTTATGGGCCCTGTTCGTGTGAAAAGCGTGGAAGAAGCGCAGACGCGTATTGTTAATACGGTACGCCGCCTGGAAGAAAGTGGAGAGATTGTTATTACAAGAGGGGGAGGAGACGATATCGTTGTCTAGAGTGATTAAAGAAACACACGCGCTTTATGAGACATCTGAACGATCTATCGCTATTCACGCCTCTTTTATCCCTGAGAAACAAGTAGAACAGGGCTCGGCGATGCCGGACATTCACCGGAAAAGACTACGCGCGCGCCAGGTAGAAGCGGACGCCCGCGCCAAACTGGAACAGGCAGAGCGGGAACTCGAGCAGGTACGTTTTCAGATAAGCCGGGAAGAAGAGGATTCTAAAGCCAGAATCCAGCAGGCATTTGAAGAAGCGAAACAGGCCGGTACGGCAGAAGGCTTTGCAGAAGGCTACGAAGCTGGAAAAAAAAGCTGGAACGAAGAGATAGAAAAAGCAGAGCGTGTTGTTCATTCCTCCCGTCAGGAGAAAGAAGCCTATCTGGAAGCGTCGGAAGGGACGATCCTTACACTTGCCATGGCCGTAGCGGAACGGATGCTCGGCCGCTCTATTCTGCAGGAGGAAACGCTGTGGGTGGACCTGGTAAAGCAGGCGCTCGTGGAAGTAAAAGAGGAAAAAGAAATAACCATTTATGTAGCGCCTGATCAATATGATATTACGATCAGCCGCAAAGAAGAAATAGAAACTCTGCTTTATCAAAACCAGCAGCTCTGGATTGTACCGAGCCACCAACTTGAACAGAATCAATGTTCCATCGAAACGCCATTTGGAAGAGTAAATGCCTCTGTTGATACGCAGCTTGCCGAAATAAAACAGCAGCTGGAGCAGCTTCTGGCAGAAGGGGCTGCTGATGAAAGCCATTCAACTGCTTCCTAGCATCGAAAAGATCAACCCATACCTCCGTTATGGAAAAGTCACGAAAGTTGTCGGTTTAACGATTGAATCAAAAGGACCAAAAACATCGATAGGTGATCTCTGCTACATTCATCATGCTGATCATTCAACACCGATTACAGCAGAGGTGGTCGGATTTAAAGAAGAAAACGTGCTGTTGATGCCTTTGAAAAAAGGAACAGATATCAGTCCGGGAAGCCTCGTGGAAACGACGCGCAAACCGCTGCAGATATTAGCAGGACAGGGCCTTGTAGGCAGAGTGATTGACGGAATGGGTCAGCCCATGGACGGCAGGCCGCTTCCGTCAGGCCTGATGAAAGTAAATACGTCAAAAGAACCACCGAATCCCTTGTCGAGGCCCAGAATTACAGCACCAATGTCGCTTGGCATTAAAGTAATAGACGGGCTGCTGACAGTAGGGGAAGGACAGCGCGTAGGAATATTTGCAGGAAGCGGAGTCGGGAAGAGCACGCTCCTTTCCATGATTACGCGTTATTCGGAAGCCGATATTAATGTTATTGCGCTTATAGGAGAACGCGGACGCGAAGTGAAGGATTTTATTGAAAGAGATCTTGGAGAAGAAGGAATGAAGAAATCGATTGTCGTAGCTGCTACTTCTGACCAAACGGCTTTGATGAGAATAAAAGGGGCGATGACCGCCACGGCTGTTGCTGAATATTTCAGGGATCAAGGAAAAAAGGTAAATTTAATGATGGATTCGGTGACCCGTTTTGCAATGGCTCAGCGGGAAATAGGGCTCGCCGTAGGAGAACCGCCGACAACAAAGGGCTATACGCCTTCTGTATTCGCTATGCTGCCAAGTTTATTGGAACGGTCCGGGACAAGCAGAGAAGGATCGATTACCGCCTTTTACACCGTTTTGGTTGATGGAGACGATTTTAATGAACCTATTGCAGATGCAGTACGAGGTATACTGGACGGTCACTTTGTACTCGACCGCAGCCTTGCTGATAAAGCCCACTATCCATCCATCAATGTATTAAAAAGTGTCAGCCGGGTGATGAATGAGGTCGTTTCGCCCAGTCATGCAAAAGCTGCCAGGAAACTAAGAGAAATGCTGGCAACCTACACAGAAGCAGAAGATTTAATTCAAATTGGTGCCTACAAAAGAGGTTCTTCGCAGAAAATTGATGAAGCTGTTGCCATGAGAGAGCAAACATTAAAGTTTGTTCAGCAGGGGGAAACAGAACGTTTCAGCCTATTGGATGCAGAAGAGCAGTTATTAAAAGACTTTGGTGAAGGAGAGCAGCAATGAGTAAAACAAGAGATGTCTTTGAAAAAATGCTGAAGTGGCATGAGCAGGAAAAGCAGGCAAAAACAAAAGAATATCAGCAGGCGCTTACTTTTTTTGAAGAAACAGCTACAAAATTGTACGATCTTCTCCGAAAGAAAGAAGAGCAGGAAGGAAAAGATACGGAAGCGCTGAGAGCGGGAGTGCCGGTCCGCCACCTACAACATCATGGAAAAATAATGAAGTTTATGCATCAGGATATACATACACTCACGTTGGAAACAAACAAAGCGCGGTTTAAAATGGATACTGCCAAAGATGAACTGGCTGCGTCATTTCAGGAGTTCAAGAAATATGAAAAGCTGCTGGAAAAAAAGAAAGAAGAGGAAACGAAGCTTATAAAACAAGCCGATGCAAAATTAATGGATGAACTTTCTGCACGGGCCTTTGCTTTTAATGGGAGTTAACCCATGGCTAAAAATAAAAAACCACCCGTGGAAGAAAAAGAGAAAGAAAAAAAAGGCGGCATGCTGCAATGGTTCATACTGATTGTACTCGTGCCGGTTACCTTTGCAATCATTATCGGCGTCGTGATTTTATCAATGATGGGTGTTCCTCTTGCGGATATGGGTAAAAATGCCGCTGCCGGGATACCTGGGATTTCCACACTGATAGAAAATGAGCCGGAAGAAACGGCTGGAGGTTCGCCGGAAGATGCAGAGACGATCGCAGCGCTGGAAGAAGAAATACAATCGATGGAACAGCAGCTGATTGAAAAAGACGATGAACTCATTTCCCTGCAGGAAGAAGCGGAGGCCGCAGGAGAAGAAACGGATGCAGAAGAGGAAGAAATGGAAGCAAACCCTGAACTCGCTGAACTGGCTTCGATGTATGAAGAAATGTCCGCCAAAAATGCAGCAGCGATTTTAAATGAAATGGAAGATGCTCAAGTGATTCGTCATATGCAGGAAATGAATACAGAAAACCGCTCCGCTATATTAGAAAAAATGGAAGTGGAAAAAGCAGCAATAATCATGGGCGCCTTTGAAGAGCCGGCTGCAGAAACCGGATGACCATCATCGGCTCCCGGGAAAGGAGGTGAAATAGTGCAGGCGATTCAACAATTGCTCAACAATTCTGCTGTTAAATCAACAGGGCTCCCGCTGCAGCCGAAAGGAACCGGTACAGGTTTCATGGAAATGCTGGGAAAAGCGGGGAAAAATTATAATGAACTGCAGACAGCCGATCAGGATAATGTAAAAGAAGAATCAAAAAACAACACCGAAGAAGCGGAAGCGTCGTTGGAAAACATTCTGGATAAGCTCAAAAAGGTGTTCGCATCAAATCCGGAAGCTTCTGTTTCTTCATCTGCGGCTTTGGAACTGCAGGCACGCCTGGAAGAACTTTCGTCTCCTCATTCCGGCATGTCAGATAAAGAGCGTATGGAGGAAATAATTACCCTTTTTCAGACATATGATGCCGAGCTTCTTGAAAACGAGCTCCATGTGTTCTTTGAACACAAGGAAATGCAGATGGAATTAACAGAGGTGGAGTGGGAAAAAGCTGAAGCTGAAGCTTTTCAGAAACAAGAAGCACATATAGAAGCAGCGGCAAGAACGCTGGAGCTTAATAAACAAGCTAAAGAAGAACTGGTTGTCTCAGCTGTGACAGCTCTTATTACTCTAAATAATGCCACAGAAAAAACTGCTTCTCTTTCAAAAGAAGACCTTTTGAAGCAGATGAATGTTCTGCAGCTAAAGATAGAAGCAGCGGCTGCCGGAAGTGAAGCAACAGCTGAGCACGATGGCCGGAAGATGCTGGAATATATATCTACAAAAGTGCCTCTGCTTAAAGAGCAGCCTGGGGTAAAAGAAGCCGTTTCAAATTTGGAGAAAGCAGTGCAATCCGGCACTGAACCTTCTGTTATAAAAAAAGCATTATCCGTTCTGGCTTCAGCATTGGACACATTAAAAGCATCTTTAAGTGATACACCGGCAAAGGAGTTTGGCAGCCCTGCTCTACAGGGGCTGTCCAGAAATATCGCAGCACGACCGCCTGAATGGTTGAAAACAACGCCGACAGGCAGCTCTTTTATACCTGCAGAAGAAAAGCAGACGGATACAGTAAAAGTACCGCCACTGTTCCTGAAAGATCAGGGGACGGCAGGCAATAGAAAAACGACAGAAGGTTATAAAGTGATTACAGATCCTGTCCGATTCGTACAGCTTTTATCCGATAAAAACGGAAGTACCTCCACCCAGCCTGGAAAGCTGGAAGGAATACAGGTTGAAATGAGCACTATCCCGGTGTCGAGAATGGAAATGGGCACGGAACTAAATCAGCTTTTGGCAAAACCTGTATTGGAAACGGGGCCGCTTCCTCAGGTGCAGCAGGCGTTAATCCAGCTTGGGGAAGCAAAAACCGCTCATGGACGCCAACAGGAATTTATTAAACAGTTTCAAGACATATTGAATAGATCCTCTCTTCAGGCATTTAAGAACGGTACCCAGCAGCTTACTCTCATATTAAGACCTGCCCATTTGGGACGTATTGATATGAAAATCAGTTTAAAAGACGGCCTGATGACAGCTCAGCTTACTGCTTCTTCCAAAGGAGCAAGAGAAGTAATGGAACAGAACCTTCCTTCGTTAAGACAGAGCTTCGCCTCCCAGCAGCTGCAGGTGGAACGCATTGAAATCACCGAGCAGCAGGAGAGCCTCTTAAAAGAAAAAGAGGAACAGCAGGAACAGAGACGACGGATAATGGAACAGGCCGAGCCTGAATCTGATCTTGAAGAAGCGGCTTTTTCGGATGTTCTGGAAAACATAATCTTTAACGAGAAAGTGTAGGGATAAAATGAATAATGTAGACATGAATCATCTGCTTCCTCAGGACAATAAAGTGGCAGTTAAAAATGCAAAAGACGGTGCGCTTGGTAAAGACGAATTTTTGAAAATACTCATCGCCCAGCTGCAGAATCAGGATCCAATGAATCCAATGGAAGACAAAGAATTTATTGCGCAGATGGCTTCTTTTTCATCGCTCGAGCAAATGACAAACATGAATCAGTCACTGCAGAAGTTTACAGAGGCACAGGAAAGCGGATCGCTTGTACAGCACAGTCAGCTGATTAACAAAGAAATAACCTGGCAGTCTAAAGGAGACGAAGTGAACGGTTTTGCAGAAACGAAAGATCATCAAAACACGGTAACATCCGTTCAAAAAGACAGCAAAGGTTCCATCCGTTACCTGCTTGACAATAACAGCTGGATTGACAGTTCCCAGCTTGTACAGGTAAGAGCAGACAAAGAAACGGAAGAATCCCCAACTTTATAGAGAGGATCCTATCATATGATTCAGGATATTGGAAAGCAGAGCTGGAACCGGCTTCCGCATCCGGCAGGAGCGGCCGGGCAGTCCACGGACAAAGTGCGTACAGCTTCATTTGCTGATCTGCTCCACTCCCAGCAGGCAGAACCTCTGAAAATCAGTCGTCATGCTGAGAAAAGAATAATGGAGCGGGACGTGAGGGTATCAGATGGCGAATGGAAGGCAATAGAAGAAAAAATGCCGGAAGCCAAGCGGCAGGGCGTTAAAGATTCTGTCGTGTGGACAAGTCGGGCAGCGCTCGTCGTAAGCGCTGAAAACCATACCGTTATTACGGCTATGACTCATAAAGAAGCAAGCAATCACGTGTTCACCAATATTAACGGCACAATGTTCGTTAATGATGAAGCCTGACCTTACGAGGAAGCTTCAAGCATCAGGCCGACGCTTCTGATGCTCCCAAACTAAAACAAAAAAACCAGGAGGAATTATTATGATTAAATCCATGTATTCAAGTATTGCAGGTATGAAGAACTTTCAACAGAAGCTGGACGTAACGAGTAACAACATCGCCAACGTCAACACGTTTGGGTTCAAAAAAGGCAGAGCGACATTTCAGGATATGGTCAGCCAGCAGATGGGAGCAGCACAGGGCGCAGGAAACGGCCAGGGCGGGATTAACGGTAAACAGGTAGGTTCCGGTTCGAAAGTGGGAAGCATTGATACGGTTCATACGCAGGGAAGCCTGCAGAATACAGGGCGCCAGCTTGATCTCGGTATTTCCGGAGAAGGATTTTTCCAGGTGAACAACGGGCAGGAAGATTTGTATACTAGATCAGGTAACTTCTATCTGGACGAAGGCGGCACGATTGTAAACGCCGAGGGCATGATTCTTCAGGCTGAAGGAGGCGGACCGATTAATATTCCTGCGGATGCCCAGAGCTTCAGCATCAGCACAAATGGAACAGTAAATATTACAAATGCCGGCGGCCAGCAGGAAGAAGTCGGGCAAATAGCGCTTACTACGTTCAATAACCCGGAAGGCTTGGAAAAAGCCGGGGGCAGTACGTATAGAGCAACTGATAACTCCGGAGCAGGAGCCCAGGATATTCCTGGAGCAGACGGCAGAGGGGACCTTATTTCCGGCACGCTTGAAATGTCCAACGTGGACCTGGCAGATGAATTTACCGAAATGATCGTAGCACAGCGTGGTTTCCAGGCAAATACACGTGGTATTACTACAGCAGATGAGATACTGCAGGAACTGATGAGCCTGAAGCGTTAATTCTAAGAAAAGGAGAGCAGGCCGGATCAATCAGGTTTTCGGCCTGTTATATTACATATGATCACATTAACCAGGTTAACCGGCGACACGTTTTTATTAAACGTGCCCTTTATTGAACAGATTGAAGCCCGGCCCGACACAACGATTACGTTGTGGAGCGGGAAGAAAATTTTTGTGAAAGAGTCCCTGACAGAGGTGAAACTGCTCTGCGAAGAAGCATACCGTAAGATTGGCCTGGTGGGATCGATTATAAACCCGGAAAGGGAGAGCTAAGTGAAGAACAAAAAAGTGATGGGAATGCTGCTGATTTTTATAGTGACCGTTGGAGTGATTGGAGCTGGAGCGTTTTACTTTATAGATAATATGAGTTCAACAGCGGAAGCAGATGAGACCGAAGCAGAAGCCCTGTCTGCAGAAGAAATGGCGGAGAATTCCTGGGAATTGGAAGAATTAACAACAAACCTTGCGGATGATCATTTTATTAAAGCCTCTTTTAAAATTCAGCTGGACTCAGAAAAAGGCAGAGAAGAGCTGGAAAAAAGAGACTATCAAGTAAAAAATGCGATCATTATGGATTTATCCTCGCGTTCTGCAGAATCCCTGCAGACGACGGACGGACTTAAAGAAATGGAGCAGGCGCTTCAGGAAACCATTAACAAAGAAATGACAAAAGGCAAAGTGGTCAAAGTATACATCACCCAGCGCTTAATTCAATAGAAATAAAAGGAGGGGAGCAAGTGGCTGATGTATTATCCCAGGGAGAGATAGATGCCCTGATGTCTGCCCTTTCCACAGGAGAAATGAGTGCAGATCAACTAAAGCAGGAAGAACACGATAAAAAAGTGCGCACGTATGATTTTAAGCGGGCCCTTCGATTTTCTAAAGATCAAATACGAAGTCTTTCCAGGATTCATGAAAACTTTGCCCGGCTGCTGACGACGACTCTGTCCGCCCAGCTGCGGACGTTCGTTCAGATTTCTGTTTCTACGGTAGACCAGCTGCCCTACGATGAATTTATTATTTCCATACCGAAAATGACATTGTTGAACGTATTTGAAGCCCGGCCCATGGAAGGCCGTCTGCTGATGGAAGTCAATCCCAACATTGCCTATGCTATGATGGACCGCCTGCTCGGCGGACGCGGCAGCAGTGTGAACAAAATCGATAACCTCACTGAAATTGAAACGATCATAATGACGAGGCTTTTTCAGACAATGCTCGATTCATTTCAAGGGGCATGGGAGTCGGTTATGGAAATTGACCCGGTAGCAGAAGAAATGGAAGTAAATCCACAGTTTCTGCAGATGGTATCTCCTAATGAAACCGTCGTTGTGATTTCATTGTCAACGACGATAGGGGAAACAACAGGCATGATTAATATCTGTCTGCCCCACGTAGTCATGGAAGAAATACTTCCCGATATTTCCGGGCATTACTGGATGCAGACAGCTAAAAAAGAGACTAATCAAGATGAATACCTTAAGCTCTCCAATCAAATAAAAACAGCTCCGCTCAGCCTTCAGGCGGTACTCGGTCATTCGAGTATTACGATTGAAGAATTTCTACAGCTGTATGAAGGAGATGTTATTGAGCTTGACCAGAAGATTACGGATCCGCTCACTGTATTAACAGAAGGTGTACCAAAATATAAAGCCCAGCCGGGACGGCGCGGAAAGAAGCTGGCCGTGCAGATTATAGAAGACATAAAGGAGGACAAAAATGAGTGATGAGATGCTTTCCCAGGACGAAATTAATAAACTGCTGAAACGTGTGGCAGAAGAAGAGAGCAGCAGCGAAGAAGAAGAGCAGGAAACGCTGCAGCTGGATTCTATTGAAAAAGATGCGCTCGGGGAAATTGGAAATATTTCTTTTGGCAGTGCGGCGACCGCCCTATCAACATTGTTAAATCAAAAAGTGGAAATTACTACACCGGAAATTTCTGTCATTGACAGCTCGGAGCTGAATGAAGAATTTCCGGTTCCGCACGTCGCGGTAAACGTGGATTATACAGTAGGCTTTGAAGGCACCAACTTATTAGTCATTAATTCAACAGATGCAGCAATTATTGCAGACCTGATGATGGGCAACGACGGGACGTCTCCAGAAGCGATATTAAGTGACATGTATTTGAGTGCCATGCAGGAAGCGATGAATCAAATGATGGGTTCGGCCTCTACTTCGATGTCGACTATTTTTAATAAAAAAGTAGACATTTCCCCACCCGGCATTGAAGTCATGGACGTAGGAAATCAAAAAGGCACAAGTCATATTCCGACAGATAAAAAATTAGTGAAAATTGCTTTTAATATGAAAATCGGTACGTTGATAGATTCATATTTAATGCAGATTGTAACGATCCCATTTGCCAAGAAAATGGTGGAAGAATTAATGGGAAGCCCTGAAGACGATAAAACGGTGGAAGAGCGGGTCCCGGAAAGCAAGGCACCGCCTGCTGCCCCTGTGAGGGAGAACACGTCCAGACCTGTTTCTGAGCCAAAAGCACAACCGGTTTCCAACCGGGTTGAAAATGCAGCCTTTTCTTCATTTGAAGAAATAGAGCGCGACACATCGGAGCCGAAGAATCTTGATATGCTTCTGGATATTCCACTCGAGGTTACCGTAGAGCTCGGGCGGACCAAAAAGTCGATCAAAGATATTCTTCATTTTTCACAGGGGTCTATTATAGAACTGGATAAGCTGGCCGGAGAACCGGTGGATATTTTAGTGAACCAAAAACTGGTGGCACGTGGAGAAGTAGTTGTGATTGATGAAAATTTCGGCGTGCGTGTAACAGATATTGCAAGCCGGGAAGACCGTATCCGTCATATTCAATAAAATAGTTACCTGTCAGAGCGCGTTATCTCTATATAGAGATAACGTGTTTTTGGTATGGAGAAAAGCCGGGGATTTAAACTAGTTCTTTATCCCCTCCCCAGAGAAACGTCTTTTGGGGGGTTTTAAACAGCCGTTCTAGTGCATGATGTGTGCAAGCCCTGCTGGGGGTAGTTATATAAAGAACTATAAAATTAAACTGGGCATTTATTACTAACATATTCAAAAACAAAAAGACTGTTAGACAAACGTCCTAAATTTTTGTACAATTTTATTAGTTGTCCTGATACTTTGTCATAAAATGGAATAAAAATTGTTAAAAAGTCATAAATAACCCGTAAAAAGAAGGAGGTTTTAAAAAATAGAGGAGCCTTCGACCCAGATATAAAAAATACTTGGATATAAATGCCTATGCTGTGAATCTGAGTCCACATGTTCTATTTGCAGCCATTCTGCATAACACACAAAACCTGCACACTATTTTACATACATAAAGATAAGAGGCGAAGCAATGATTAAAAAAACATGCAGCGTATGGCTTGTCGTTCTACTGTTTTTTCTTGGCATGGCCACAGTTGTTCAGGCGGAGGAAAATCGAACGTTAAACGATGCGCTTGAAGAAGGAACACCGCCCGCTGAAGAAACAGATGCTGCAGAAGAGGAAATTACTCTTGTAGAAGAAAGAAGCGCGGTTATGATCTTCGGTCAGATGATTCTGGCACTGGCTGCTGTTATTACAATTATGTACCTGCTGCTGAAGTTCATTAATAAACGAACAAAAAAATACTCCGCCACCCAGACGATGCAGAATCTCGGCGGCGTTCCTCTCGGCCAGAACAAATCCGTTCAGCTTGTGAAAGTAGGGGACAGACTTCTAGTCGTCGGAGTCGGGGAATCCATTCAGCTTTTAAAAGAAATAGAAGATGAAGAAGAGAAAGAAAACTTATTGGAACAGCCGGATCCCGAACCATCCTTTTTCTTCAAGAAGAAAAAGAACAAGGAAGACCATGAAGGATTTCAATTTAAATCCATTTTGGATAAAAGACTGGAAGAAATAGAAAAAAACCGTAAGCCGGGAAGCGGAAGGGACGAAGGCTCATGATACTGATGTTTCCAAGTATTGATTTTGGTGCCTTTACAAGTGACGACCCGGAAAACATGGCAACGACGCTGCAGCTTGTAGCGCTTATGACGGTCTTATCTTTAGCACCCGCTATTCTTATTCTAATGACGAGCTTCACCCGAATTGTGATTGTACTCAGCTTTGTACGAATGGGACTGGCTACCCAGCAGATGCCGCCGAACCAGGTTCTTATCAGCCTGGCATTATTTATGACTTTCTTCATCATGGCCCCGGTGTTCTCGGATATAAACGAATCAGCGCTGACGCCGATGCTGGATGGAGAAATGACCCAGGAAGAAGCCTTTACTGAAGGAACGGAACCGTTAAAAGAATTCATGTCCCAGCATACAAGGGAAAAAGACCTGGCATTGTTTATGGGATATGCCGGACTGGAACGGCCGGAAACGCTTGAAGATGTTCCTCTGTCGGCTCTGATTCCCGCTTTTGCAATCAGTGAGCTGAAAACAGCATTCCAGATAGGGTTTCTTATATTTATCCCGTTTTTAGTTATCGATATGATTGTCGCGAGTATTCTCATGTCCATGGGTATGATGATGCTGCCGCCGGTTATGATTTCCCTGCCGTTTAAAATTCTGTTGTTTGTGCTCGTGGATGGCTGGTATTTAATTGTAGAATCGCTTTTATTAAGTTATTAGAGGGTGGAACGTTATGACGCCGGAGACGGTCATTAATATAGCAGAAAGCGGTGTCTGGATGGTATTCATTATTGCCGGTCCGCTGTTGGTTGTGGCTTTAGTACTTGGATTTGGTGTAGCAATTTTTCAGGCTACGACACAGATCCAGGAACAGACGCTGGCATTTATACCGAAGATTTTTGGAGTACTGATCTGCCTGATATTGTTCGGGCCGTGGATGCTTTCCCAGATGGTGCATTTTACGTACCAGCTGCTTAGTAATTTAAACGACTTTATTGGATAGGGAGAACTATATGGAATGGATAGAGCAGCTGCCTGCATACTTATTGGTCCTGGCCAGAGTCCTGGCTTTTTTTACAACGATGCCTCTATTCTCTTATCGGAATGTTCCTTCCTACTTTAAAGTTGGACTGGGTATTTTCTTTGCTTTTTTTATCTTGTTCAGCATCGACGCGCCGGTAATGGAAGTAGACAGTACCTTCATACTTATTCTGTTTAAGGAGATACTCGTAGGCTTGAGTATCGGTCTGCTGGCGGGCATGCTTTTATACGCTGTTCAGACGGCAGGAATGTTTCTGGACACGTCACTTGGGTTTTTAATGGCCAATGTGATTGATCCGCAGACCGGCGCCCAGACGCCGCTGACAGGAGGGTATCTTTATACGTTTACGCTTCTGCTGCTTCTTGCACTCGACGGCCATCATATGATGCTCGATGGGATGTTTTACAGCTATAACTTTATTCCGATGGAGCAGGTGACGCTTCCTTTCGGGGATGAAGAAGTCGTGCGGCATGTAGCGAAATCATTTGCGCTGATGTTTATGATCGCCTTCCAAATGGCGTTTCCTGTCATGGGGGCTCTGTTTTTAGTGGATATAGCGCTGGGCATGATGGCGCGGGCGGTTCCGCAGATGAACGTATTTGTTGTAGGACTGCCGCTTAAAATATTTGCAGGGATGCCGCTTCTGGCTATCGGCCTGCCCAGCTTTTACTTAGTAGTGGAAAATCTTTTTGACCACACATATGAGGCGATGCGTGTGTTAATGACTTTGCTGGGGAGTGCATAATATGAAGCTTCGTCTGGATCTGCAGTTTTTTTCGGGAGAAAAAACGGAAAAAGCCACCCCGAAGAAAAAAGAAGAGTCAAGAAACAAAGGCCAGGTGGCCAAAAGTAATGATGTTAATACGGCGCTCATGATGCTCGGTTTTTTCCTGTTTTTGTTCTTTTATGCCGGAACGGTAGGAGAATACCTTATGGACATGATGCGCCACGTTTTTACAGAATACCTGCTTCGGGACATTACAATTGCAAGCGTAGAGGACATCATGTTTGAAATGACGGTGGAATCGTCCATCGTGCTGCTGCCGCTGATGGCCGTGGCGGTCATGATCGGCACCGCCGCCGCTGCGATGCAGGTCGGGCTGAAGTATACACCGGAAGCGATAAAAATGAAGCTGGAGAAAATTGATCCGCTGAAAGGCTTCAAACGGATATTTTCCGCCCGGGCAATAGTTGAACTGTTCAAGTCCCTGTTTAAGATTACGCTCGTTGGGGCCGTCGTGTTTACTATCATTTATATTCACCTGGACGAGCTGCTGATGATGTACCAAAAGCATCCGCTGGACGGGTTTTACTTAATAGCCAGGCTCACCGGCCTGATTGGGGTCGCAAGTGCCATTCTGCTCGTTATTCTGTCAGTACCGGACTATATATACCAGCGTTATGATCACGAAAAACAGATGAGAATGTCCAAGCACGATGTAAAAGAAGAACACAAAAAGATGGAAGGGGATCCGCGCATTAAGTCGAAAAGGCGCCAAAAGCAGATGGACATGGCGATGAACCGGATGATGCAGGAAGTACCGAAAGCGGATGTTGTTATCACAAACCCGACCCACTTTGCAATTGTGCTCAAATATGAAGAAGGCTCGATGGCAGCTCCGATAATTACAGCTAAGGGAGCGGATTTTGTCGCTAAAAAGATTAAAGAGCTGGCCCGTGACAACCATATTCCAACGGTGGAAAACAAACCGCTCGCCCGGGCATTGTTCAGCCAGGCGGAAATCGGGGACGAAGTACCGGAAGATTTATTCAAAGCAGTGGCAGAAGTGCTCGCGTATATTTACCGGCTTAAACACAAAATATAAAAGGAGAGGAGGAAGTAAATGAAGATTAGAGAGTTTTCCGTATTGTTCGGCGTCATCATGATTGTTGTCATGCTGATTATTCCTCTTCCTACCCTGATATTGGATTTATTGATCATTTTAAATATTTCCCTGGCCCTTCTCATTATTCTTGTTGCAATGAATACAAAAGAGCCTCTGGAATTTTCTATATTTCCTACCCTTCTTTTGCTCGTCACGTTGTTCAGGCTGGGACTGAACGTTTCCACCACCCGTTCAATACTAAGCAATGCCGACGCCGGCAACGTTATTGAAACATTTGGAAACTTCGTAATATCGGGAAGTGCGTTGGTCGGATTTGTAGTATTTCTTATTTTGATTATCATTCAGTTTGTCGTAATCGTAAAAGGGGCCGAGCGGGTCTCGGAAGTAGGTGCCAGATTTACGCTTGATGCGATGCCGGGCAAGCAGATGAGTATTGATGCCGATTTAAATGCAGGCATGATTTCCGATCTGGAAGCCAAGCAGCGCCGTGAAAAAATTGAACGTGAAGCCGACTTTTACGGCTCCATGGACGGGGCGAGCAAATTTGTAAAAGGGGATGCCATTGCAGGTATCGTCATCGTCATCATTAATATGATCTTTGGTATCGTGATCGGCATGACCGAGCATAGTATGGATGTGGGTACCGCAGCGAATACGTTTACGCTTCTTACCGTAGGAGACGGGCTTGTCAGTCAAATACCCGCCCTGCTTATCTCGACGGCCACCGGTATTATCGTTACGAGAGCCGTATCAGAAGGAAATCTTGGATCCGACGTTACCCGTCAGCTGCTTGCTTTTCCTACGATGCTCTATATTGCAGCGGCCTCCATTTTTTCCCTGGGAGTATTTACGCCGATTAACTTCTTTTTAACGTTTTCCATTGCTTCGCTGCTCTTTGTGTTAGCCTGGTTTGCCAATAAGACGCTTAAATCGGAAGCTCTCGAAGCAGAAGAGGCGGCGGCCGCAGGCCAGAAGGAAGAGGAAGTGGACATGAAATCTCCGGAAAATGTGGTCCATTTACTTACGGTTGATCCGATTGAATTTGAGTTTGGGTACGGACTGATTCCATTGGCCGACACGAACCAGGGAGGCGACCTGCTTGACCGGATTGTAATGATCCGCCGCCAGCTGGCGCTCGAAATGGGAATGATTGTGCCGGTTATCCGTATTAGGGACAATATCCAGCTGCAGCCCAACGAATACGTAATAAAAATGAAAGGCAATGAAGTAGCAGGAGGAGAAATGCTTCTCGACCACTACCTGGCAATGAGTCCCGGAATTGAAGACCCTGCCGTGCAGGGAATTGATACGGTGGAGCCTGCATTCGGCCTGGCGGCACTCTGGATAACAGAGGATATGAAAGACACAGCGGAAGGTTCCGGCTACACAGTTGTTGATCCGCCTTCAGTTGTATCCACTCATTTAACAGAAGTTGTAAAGGCGCACGCCCATGAACTGCTTGGACGTGAAGAAACGAAACAATTAGTGGACCATCTAAAAGAAACCTACCCAACGCTCGTGGAAGAAGTAACGCCTTCTCCGCTCCAGCTTGGGGAAATTCAAAAAGTCCTTTCCAATCTGCTGAAAGAAAAGATATCAATTCGCAACCTGCCGACTATCTTTGAGATTCTCGCTGAATACGGGCAGATGACAAAAGATATGGACCTCATTACAGAATACGTGCGGCAGGGCCTCTCCAGACAGATAACCAAACAGTTTGCCCAGGAAGGAAGCGCCATGCAGGTAATTACGATCAGCGGGGGCATTGAAAAACAGATTGCGGACAATATTCAGCAGACCGAACACGGAAATTATCTGGCAATGGATCCGGCAGTAAGCCAGCAGATATTAGAATCTATCAGCCGGGAAACAGAACGGGCGGCTGCGGGAGGCCATCAGACCGTGCTGCTTTGTTCTCCAGCGGTTCGTATGCACCTGCGCCAGCTGATTGAGCGCTACCTGCCCCAGGTGCCGGTTCTTTCCTACAATGAATTGGAACCAAGCCAAGAAGTCCAAAGTATTGGCATCGTTCAACTATAGAAAAAAAGGGGGCCGTTCATTGATCAATGTGCTGGTAGTAGATGATTCAGCGTTTATGAGAAAAATGCTTACAGAATTTATAAACAGCCAGGCGGACATGACAACAAAAGCGGTCGCAAGGAATGGGAGCGATGCTTTGGAAAAAGTTGCTTCCGGTCACTATGATGTCATGACCCTTGATGTGGAAATGCCGGTGATGACAGGAATAGATGTATTAAAAAAACTTCCTTCGGAACGGCCTGCAGTCATTATGGTGAGTTCAAAGACGCAGCGCGGGTCCGATATGGCCGTTCAGGCATTTGAACTGGGTGCGGTAGAAGTCGTCGCAAAGCCCTCGGGGTCCATATCGCTGGATATAGAAAAAATAAAAGAAGAATTTCTGTCCAAAGTCCGAATAGCGGCTGCGGCAGGAGCAGGGAAGCTGCTGCAAAATAGAAAGAGTTTCCGTGCAGCAGTTCCGCTGCCATCCGTCGCGCCTGAACGATTGATTGCTTCAGGTTCGAGAAGCGTACTGGCAATTGGCACATCGACGGGGGGGCCGAAAGCTCTTCAGACGGTTGTACCGGCGCTGCCGGCCTCTCTTGGCGCTCCAGTCTTTATTGTTCAGCATATGCCGCCATCTTTTACAGAATCGCTTGCTAAACGGCTCAATCAGCTTTCTGCTCTGCAGGTAAAAGAAGCCGTACATAATGAAACAGCAGAAAACGGCGTGGTTTATATTGCGCCGGGAGGCAGGCAGATGCGTGTGGGAAGAAAAGAAGGAAGGTTGTTTCTTTCGGTTACAGACGAAGAAGCTAACGAAGGACACCGTCCTTCTGTAGATGTTCTTTTTAAATCTTTAGCCGCGTTAAATCATGTATCTGTTAGTGCGGCGGTACTTACCGGAATGGGGAAAGATGGAATGGAAGGCGTAAAGCGCCTGCTTGAAAACAATACCGGCCGGATTGCCGCTGAATCAGAGGAGACTGCCGTTATCTACGGTATGCCAAAAGCAGCGGCACAGCTGGATGGGGTGGAGAGTCTGCCGCTCGGGCACATATCAGCGTTTCTTACACGTTCAGCCGCCCATTAAGGGTTACTACAGAAAGGATGCAGAGAATGAACCAGTTACTGGATGAGAAATTTGCGGACATGCTCAAAGAAGCGGCCAATATTGGTTCCGGCCACGCTGTAAGATCGTTGTCGATTCTGCTTGGAGAACCAGTTACAATGCAGCCGGTCCATTTGAAAGTGGTTTCTTTTCAGGAGCTTATGTCTGAGTACGGAGAGAAAGAAGAAGTGATGGCTGCTTCTCTGCTTCCTTTTTACGGCGATATGGCGGGCATTGTGTATCTGCTTTTTTCACAGGAAGATATTAATGCTTTAGCCGGTTCACTCGTAGGACGGCCGGTAACAATGAAAGAACTAAAAACAGATCCCTACCTGCATTCAATGCTGATGGAGCTTGGTAATATTTTGTCGGGAGCGTATATTTCCGCTATTGCCGATTTCACCTCTTTAAACATGCAGACCGCTTCGCCATCTGCTGCAGTCGATATGGCCGTATCCTTATGGAATGAAGGATTGAGCTACATGCAGGAAGCCCGGAACGAGGTGCTGTTTCTGGAATCAGAATGGAAAAGCGCATCTATTCCCGGGGGATCGGCTTCAGGACGGTTTTTATTCCTCCCGGATGCTGCTTCCTACCAAGTACTGCTGCGCAGGCTGGAGGAGAAACTATATGAATAACATGTCAACACCATTCTATATCCGTGTTGGCATGTCCGATTGGAAAGCATCAGCAGATAAAGAACTTCTCCGCACCTCGGGACTTGGTTCCTGCATCGGTGTCGTCATTTACTCTCCTTCCGAGCCGCTGGCAGTGATGGCTCATATTCTTCTGCCCGGCTGCCCGGAGGAGCAGTGGGAGAACAAACAGCTCAGAACGAAATTTGCGGATACTTCTATAGAAGATATTGTTTATTTTTTCAGACAGCACCATATTTCCCCCCGGAAACTGGCCGCAAAAATGGCAGGAGGAGCGCAGATGTTTGCCATGTCTCCTGCCAAAGAAAACAAAAGTATCGGTTTCCGCAATGCAGAAGCGGTAAAAGAAGCGCTGCAGCACTACTCTGTACCTCTGCTTGCGGAAGATACCGGCGGGGACAAAGGAAGAACGATAACATTCGATCCGGTCTCGGCCGGCCTGTACATACGAAAAGCCTATGGAGAAGAAAAAGTAATTTAAAACACTAAAAAAGGGGGAACTACAATGGCAAGAACAACCTTTCATGAACATCAGGAACTTTGGGAAAAATGGATTGAGCATAAAGACATGGATGCCTGCAATCAGCTCATGCACGAATACCAGCCGCTCGTTCATTACCACGTCCAGCGGATCGGCGCCGGTCTGCCAAAAAGTGTGCGGCGGGATGATCTGTGGAGCCACGCGATGGCAGGTCTCTATGATGCAATGAAAAAGTTCGACTTCAGCCGCGATTTGAAATTTGACACCTACGCATCTTTTCGTATTAAAGGCTCTATTCTGGACGGCCTCCGGCAGCAGGATTGGATGCCGAGATCCTTAAGGGAAAAATCAAAAAAACTGGAAGAGACGACGGAAATGCTTGAGCAGAAACACGGCAGATACGTGACCGAAGAAGAAGTTGCCCAGCAGATGAATGTAACAACGGCGGAAGTTCGTAAAGTAAGCGCAGAAAGCTTTTTTGCGAACGTTCTGTCTATGGATGAAGAGAGTGCAGAGGGGGATAAGTCAGAAACATTTAAAGTCGCGATACGTGACGAGAAAACCCTCAGCCCGGAAGATGTAATGATGAAGGATGCTTCCATCCAGGAGCTTGCCGAAGTCATTCAGTCTCTCACCGATAAAGAGAAAATGGTCGTCGGCCTTTTTTACACGGAAGAAATGACGCTCACTGAAATCGGGGAAATTATGAGCCTGTCCACGTCCCGGATTTCCCAGATCCATTCCAAAGCGCTTTTTAAATTAAAGCAGGCGCTGGAAAAAAGAAAACTGCAGAACAACGGATAAACACCGGCTTCGCCGCTGCGGGCCAAATAAATAATTTACAAATAAATAAAGTCCATTATCTTGATTTGCCTATACGCATATGATATATTAATTGACGGTGTTAAATACACACGCCCGGCTGATCTGCAACAAGGTGGCTGCATATTGCAGCTCAATTGCAGAGAAGATGCAGGCGGAGGAAAAAACCTAAGGAGGAATAAATCATGGCAGTTATTTCCATGAAACAATTACTAGAAGCAGGGGTACACTTCGGTCATCAGACTAGACGCTGGAACCCAAAAATGAGCCGTTACATTTTCACTGAAAGAAATGGTATCTATATCATCGACCTTCAGAAGACGGTTAAAAAAGTAGAAGAAGCATACAACTACGTACGCGACATTGCTGCAGACGGAGGAAAAATTCTTTTCGTTGGAACGAAAAAGCAGGCACAGGATTCCGTCCGTGACGAAGCTATTCGTTCAGGCCAGTTTTATATCAATCAGCGCTGGCTCGGAGGAACTCTTACAAACTTTGCAACGATCCGTAAGCGTATTGCCCGCCTAAAAGAAATCGAAAAAATGCAGGAAAATGGAACATTCGAAGTCCTGCCTAAAAAAGAAGTAATGCTGCTAGTTAAAGAAATGGACCGTTTGGAAAAATTTCTTGGTGGAATTAAAGAAATGAAGAAGCTGCCTGCAGCCATCTTTATTATTGACCCGCGCAAGGAAAGAATTGCTGTTGCAGAAGCGCACAAGCTTAACATTCCAATCGTTTCTATTGTAGATACAAACTGCGACCCGGATGAAATTGACAAAGTAATTCCTGGTAACGATGACGCGATCCGCGCTGTACGCCTTTTGACTTCAAAAATGGCAGATGCTGTTATTGAAGCAAACAGAGCACAGGAGCAGGCTGAACTGGAGAAAGAAACAGAAGAAGAAGCTGCTGAAAATCAGGAAACAATTTCATAATCACAGCATTATAACAACGAGTGCTGTACACAAAAGGGTGGTATAAGGGGATTGCCCTTTATCATCCTTTTGTTATAGAAAAGAAACAGGCATTTATTCAGAGGAGGAATATAACAATGGCAATTACAGCTGGTATGGTAAAAGAGCTCCGCGCAAAAACAGGAGCCGGAATGATGGACTGCAAAAAGGCACTTACAGAAACAGACGGAGACATGGATCAGGCAGTTGATTATCTTCGCGAAAAAGGTATTTCCAAAGCGGCAAAGAAAGCAGACCGTGTAGCAGCAGAAGGACTTTCCTCAGTACTGATCGAAGGAAACAAAGCTGTTATTCTTGAAATCAATGCAGAAACAGACTTCGTTGCTAAAAACGAAAACTTCCAGAATCTAGTAAAAGACGTAGCGTCCTATCTTCTTTCCGAAGAGCCGGCAGACGTTGATACGGCGCTTGCTGCTGCTTTCAAAGAAGGAGTAACGCTTCAGGATTACCTGAATGACCAAATCGCAAAGATCGGTGAAAAGATTTCTCTCCGCCGTTTTGAAATTGTGAAGAAGAGCGATAACGACTCTTTCGGATCTTACCTTCATATGGGAGGACGCATCGGCGTGCTTACGCTTCTTGAAGGAACAACAGATGATCAGGCAGCTAAAGATGTAGCCATGCACATTGCCGCTATCAACCCAAGCTATACGTCCCGTGATCAGGTACCGCAGGAAGAAGCGGATCGTGAAAGAGAAGTTCTTAAGCAGCAGGCTCTTAACGAAGGCAAGCCGGAAAACATCGTTGAAAAAATGGTTGAAGGCCGCATTAACAAATATTTCGAGCAGATCTGCCTGCTGGATCAGGAATTCGTAAAGGATCCGGATCAGAAAGTCGGCAAGTTTGTAAAAAGCTTCGGTGCTGAAGTAAAAGGCTTCGTACGCTATGAAGTTGGAGAAGGCATGGAAAAACGTGAAGATAACTTTGCTGAAGAAGTTATGTCCCAAGTGAAAAAATAATGGTGCAAGCGGGTATGCTCCCTGGATATATCCAGTGGGGCAGGCCCTCTTTCCATGTTATAGAAGAATTGCACAATAATGCCTGACAATCGGGGGTAAATGATGGAAAAGTATAATAGAGTTGTACTGAAATTAAGCGGTGAAGCTCTTGCAGGAAAATTAGGGTATGGAATTGACCCGGAGGTTATCCAGTCGATAGCCATGCAGATCAAAGAGATTGTTGTTTATGATATAGAAATAGCTATCGTAGTCGGCGGCGGTAATATCTGGCGCGGGATGGCAGGAAGCGCTAAAGGAATGGACCGTGCCACAGCTGATTATATGGGAATGCTTGCTACCGTTATGAACTCGCTGGCCCTTCAGGACAGCCTGGAAGACAACGGCGTTCAGTCCAGAGTACAGACCTCAATCGAAATGAGACAGGTGGCTGAACCATACATAAGACGCAAAGCGATCCGTCATTTAGAGAAAAAACGTGTTGTTATTTTTGCAGCAGGTACCGGAAATCCTTATTTCTCTACGGATACAACAGCTGCTCTTCGCGCTGCTGAAATCGAAGCAGAAGTGATTCTTATGGCTAAAAATAAAGTAGACGGCGTATATGACGCAGATCCGTTTATTTATCCGGAAGCGAAAAAGTATCAGGAGCTTACCTACCTTGATCTGTTAAACGGCAACCTTGGCGTTATGGATTCGACGGCTTCTACGCTGTGTATGGACAATGATATACCACTTCTGGTATTTTCTATTATGGAAGAGGGCAATATTAAAAAAGCTGTATTAAAAGAAAAAATTGGTACAGTAATCAGGGGGAAATAAACATGGCAGAGAACGCAAAACAAGAAGCATCCGCGAAAATGAAAAAATCGATCGAATCCTTTCACCGGGAGCTTGCAACATTAAGAGCGGGAAGAGCAAACCCTTCTATGCTTGATAAGGTTATCGTCAGCTACTACGGAGCAGAAACGCCGCTTAACCAGCTGGCTTCTATTTCTGTTCCGGAAGCACGCCTGCTTGTCGTAGCGCCTTATGATAAATCCTCCATCAACGATATGGAAAAAGGAATCCAAAAAGCAAACCTCGGCCTTACGCCAAGCAACGACGGCGAAGTGATTCGTATTGCCATTCCTGCTCTTACAGAAGAACGCCGTAAAGATTTATCCAAACTAATCGGAAAATACGCAGAAGAGGCTAAGGTGGCTATCCGTAACCTCCGCCGCGATGCAAATGATTCTCTTAAAAAGCAGCAGAAAGATGGAGATATTACAGAAGACGATCTCCGTCGCCAGCAGGATGACATTCAAAAGGTAACAGACCAGCACATTGCTGAAATTGATAAAGCAGCAGCGGATAAAGAGAAAGAAATAATGGAAGTTTAACCGTTCAGTAGATACAATAGAAAGAATGTAAAACCCTCTTCTTGCAGGAGGGTTTTTCCTTTTATAAAGCGAAGTAAAGAAAAGGGACGATGTCTTCGGAGGAAAAGTTTCCCTCATCTCTTGTGTTTGAGAGCACTAATGCTTTAAGATGAAAAAGGACTGCATAACTCTGCCGGCATAGAAGACAGGCAGAAAAATAATAGGTTACATATTAAAAGAAGGCTGGTGCCCCAACCATGATTGATAGATTTTTAAAAAATCCAGAAGAACGCTCGCATCAAAAGGCCGACGCTGCTAAATCAGGGAATATACCGGCTCACGTTGCTATCATAATGGATGGAAATGGGCGCTGGGCTAAGGAAAGAGGCATGCCTCGCGTAGCTGGACACCGGGAAGGCATGAAAACCATTAATCGTATTGTCGAAAAAGCCCATGTAATGGGAATAAAATATATTACCCTGTACGCTTTTTCAACTGAAAACTGGAAGCGCCCGAAATCAGAAGTGGAGTTTTTGATGAGAATGCCGGAAAAGTTCATTACAAAGGAACTACCGGCGCTTATGAAAAACAATGTCAAAGTACAAATGATGGGAAGTACGGAGCTGCTCCCGGCCCATACGCTGAAAGCTGTAAAAAAAGCGATCGATGATACAGCTGCCAATACAGGTATTGTCATGAATATTGCGATGAACTACGGTGGACGGGATGAATTGGTACGAGCTGTAAAAGCGCTTGGAGAAGAAGTGCAGAACGGCTCCATCCGTGCAGAAGATATAGCAGAAAAAGATATTAATGCCAGGCTTTTCAGCAGTGACCTGCCGGATCCGGATCTGCTTATCCGCACGAGCGGAGAGATCCGCCTGAGCAACTTTATGCTGTGGCAGCTTGCCTACAGCGAGTTTTGGTTTACAGATGTTCTCTGGCCGGACTTTAATGGGGAGCACCTCGAAGAGGCTATTAAGGTGTTTCAGGAAAGGAAGCGGCGGTACGGGGGCGTTTAGATGGGGGAGACACGATGAGACAACGAATAGTAACAGCAGTAATTGGAGGTATTATTCTACTTGGCGCTGTTATTGCAGGCGGAGTGTTTTTTACTGCCTTTGTAGCACTTATCGCTTCAGCTGCGATGTATGAGCTGATTCGAATGAAACATATTAAAGCCAGATCTTTTATGGGTCTGGTCAGTATGCTGTTTATGTGGACACTCCTCATTCCCGCAGAGTGGCTGGACGTTGTCTTTTTAGATCACGTATCCAAATCAGAACTCTTCTTCGTTATGGTATTGTTTCTGCTCGCATGGACGGTGGTAACCAAAAATTCCTTTACGTTTGACGAAGCTGGTTTTGTGATTTTGTCAGCGGTATACGTCGGTTATGGATTTTATCACCTGATTATTACCCGTCATATAGACGACATCGGGCTGCTTGTTGTATTTTTCACCCTATTTATTATTTGGGCCACCGATTCCGGTGCTTACTTTATCGGGCGGAAATGGGGAAAACATAAGCTGTGGCCGGACATCAGCCCCAAAAAAACAATTGAAGGATTTATAGGAGGAATTGGTGCCGCGCTTATCGTAGGGTGGGTATTTCACATGTTCTTTCCTATCTACTCTTCCGCATGGATTGTCACGGCATTTATTTTAACCGCGTCTGTTTTTGGACAGCTCGGGGATCTGGTGGAATCGGCACTGAAACGTCATTACGCCGTGAAAGATTCCGGAACGCTTCTGCCGGGACACGGTGGTGTGCTGGACCGCTTTGACAGCTTGATTTTTGTCATGCCGCTGCTGCACTTTTTCTATTTTTTATCGTAGGTTATACATACTACAGACAGGCTGATCAATAAAGGAGACTATTATGAAAAAAATCTCACTGCTTGGGTCCACTGGATCTATCGGTACGCAAACGTTGGACGTTATAAAAGGCCATCCGGAAGAATTTTCGCTCGTGGCAATGACAGCCGGCAAAAATATCACTCTTGCGGCAGAACAGATAGCACTATTTAAGCCGTCGCTTGTTAGCGTAGCGCGAAAAGAAGATGCAGAGTGGCTGCAAAAAGAATTCCCGAAGGTGCGCATTCTTTTTGGCAGAGACGGATTAATTGAAGCCGCTTCCTGCAGCGAAGCGGATTTTCTCATGAACGCAGTCATGGGGAGTGTCGGGCTCGAGCCGACACTTGCAGCAATTAAAGCAGGAAAAGACATCGGGATTGCCAATAAAGAAACGCTCGTGACAGCTGGACATATTGTGACACAGGCAGCGAAAGAGCATCAGGTTCTTCTCCTGCCGGTCGACAGCGAACACTCGGCTATTTATCAATGTCTGCTGGGCAATCGAAGAGAAGACGTAGACCGTTTAATTATTACAGCTTCCGGGGGGAGTTTTCGTGATTTAAATCGGGACCAGCTGCATAATGTAACAAAAGAGGATGCGTTGAATCATCCCAATTGGTCAATGGGTGCCAAGATTACGATCGATTCAGCCACCATGATGAACAAAGGGTTTGAAGTCATAGAAGCCCACTGGCTTTTTGATATGCCGTATGAAGATATTGAAGTCGTTATCCACCGGGAAAGTATCGTGCATTCCCTCGTGGAATACAAGGATAAAAGTGTGATAGCCCACCTTGGATCCCCTGATATGAAAGTTCCTATTCAGTTTGCCCTGTCCCAGCCTAAAAGGCTTGAATTAAAAGATACAAACAGGTTAAACTTATGGGAAGCAGGAGCGCTTCATTTTTCAAAGCCCGATTTTGACCGGTACCGCTGTCTGCAGTATGCTTATGATGCAGGGAAAACCGGAGGTACCATGACAACTGTTTTAAACGCGGCAAATGAAATTGCGGTGGCCGAATTTCTGGCAGGCCGGATCTCATTTACAGCAATCGAAGACTATATAGAAAAAGCAATGCATCGGCACTCGTCCCAGCGTGCTCCTGATTTACAGACCATTCTTGAAGTGGATAAAGAAACAAGGGAATATGTGGCCTCTTTAATAGGGTAAAGGTGGGAAAAAATTGGATACATTAATTGCAATAATTATTATTTTTGGAGTGCTGGTGGCAGTCCATGAATGGGGGCATCTTTACTTTGCCAAAAAAGCCGGTATTTTATGCCGGGAATTTGCAATAGGCTTCGGCCCGAAAATATTTTCAACAAAGCGTAACGAAACACTGTATACAGTCAGGCTGCTTCCGCTTGGAGGCTATGTGCGCATGGCCGGTGAAGAACCGGAGCAGGTGCAGATTAAGCCTGGATATGAAGTAGGGCTGGTCTGGAATGACGCCGGCAAAGTTAAAGAAATCATCGTTAACAATAAATCAAAGCATCCTGAAGCAAAAGTAGTGTCTGTCGAGCGTATAGACCTGGATAAACAGTTGTTTATAGAAGCCTACACAGATGACGAAGAAGAGCTGCAGCGTTTTGAGGTAGATGATGCCTGCAATATGATCGTAGATGAAAAGCCGGAACAGATTGCCCCGTACCACAGACAGTTCGGCTCCAAAAAGCCGGGTCCCAAGTTTCTTACCATATTTGCTGGACCTGCGATGAACTTTATTTTAGCCTTTGTGCTGTTTATGACGTTTGCGCTTATAAACGGCGTGCCGACTGAAGAAGCTTCCATGGGAGAACTCGTTGATGGAAGTCCCGCAGAGGAAGCCGGACTGGTAGAAGGCGATGAAGTAAACGCCGTGGACGGCCAGCAGGTCGACACATGGCAGGAAATGACGGCAGTCATTCAGCAGAATCCAGGCGAGGCTGTTCCATTTGAGATCGTACGTGACGGACAAGAACAGACCATCACGGTGGAACCGGACAGCGTGTATGATGAAATGGCAGAACAGGAAATCGGTCAGATCGGCGTCAACGCGCCGGCTCCTGAACATTCTTTCCTTGGCTCGATAGAATACGGTGCAACTAGCGTATACAACGTAGCCACACTGATTTTTCAGGTGCTGAGCACAATCTTAACCGGACAATTTTCACTTGATGATCTGGCCGGCCCTGTAGGTATCTATAACGCCACAGGCGAGGTTGCCTCACTCGGTATTCTTGTGCTCGTTCAGTGGGCGGCGATGCTGAGTGTAAACCTCGGTATTGTCAATCTACTGCCGCTTCCGGCATTGGATGGTGGAAGGCTGATCTTTATCGGGCTGGAAGCGATCCGCCGTAAGCCGATCGATCCGCAGAAAGAAGGCCTGGTTCACTTACTCGGATTTGCGCTGTTAATTCTGCTGATGCTTGCTGTGACGTGGAATGATATAAACCGTTTCTTTTTATAATAATGCTGCAAGGCTTCAGTGCCCGAGCTTTCTCGATGGAGATAACGACTCAAAAGGTAAGCCTTTTGTCGGGAGCGGGTACTGGTGCCTTTGTTTTATCCAAAAACGATACCGGCAGAACAACATCTGTCTGTTTAACTTGAAGAAAGAGGGTTCCTACTACTATGAGACAACAAGCATTTTTCAGCCCCACAATGCGGGATGTACCGCAGGGAGCAGATATAACAAGCCATCAGCTGATGCTGCGGGCCGGTCTTATCCGCCAGACGGCTTCCGGCATATACAGCTACCTTCCGCTTGGTTACAAAGTACTTAGAAAAATTGAAAATATCGTAAGAGAAGAAATGAACAATGCCGGCGCACAGGAAATTCTAATGCCGGCTGTGCAGCCCGCAGAAATATGGGAAGAGTCAGGACGGATCGATGATTACGGACCGGAACTGATGCGCTTAAAAGACCGCCATAACCGCGATTTTGTTCTTGGTGCTACGCATGAAGAAGTGATTACCTCACTCGTGCGCGATGAGTTGAATTCCTATAAAAAACTGCCGGTGAACCTGTACCAGATTCAAAACAAGTACCGGGATGAAAGAAGGCCGCGTTTTGGCGTCCTGCGCTCCCGTGAGTTTTTGATGAAAGACGCGTATTCTTTTGACAGCAGTGAAGAAGGACTTGAAGAGAGCTATTGGAATATGTTTCGTGCCTATCAATCGGTGTTTAAGCGCTGCGGCCTTGACTTCCGTGCGGTGGAAGCAGATGCCGGCGCGATTGGCGGCAAAGGCGGCACCCATGAATTTATGGCTCTTTCCGACGTTGGCGAAGATACAATTGCTTATTCGGACGCCTCGGATTTTGCAGCAAATATCGAAGTGGCAAAGATTGCCGACGGCTATGAAAAGCCGGCAAAGCCGGAAGCTTCGATGGCGCCGGTTGATACACCGGAAATGAAAACGATTGACGAGCTGATGAAAGGTCTTTCAATAGAAAGCACTTCCATCATTAAATCTGTCCTATTCATGACGGAAGAAGAGCCTGTGCTTGTGCTGGTCAGGGGAGATCACGAAGTAAATGAGATTAAAGTAGCCAACCTGCTGGATACCTCAGAAGTCAGACTGGCAGAAGATGCCGAAGTTGAGCAGGTGATGGGATGCAGAACAGGCTTTATCGGCCCGGTCCGTGCCCCGGAAAACGTAAAGATCCTGGCTGATTTTGCTGTGCGCGGCATAGCGGAAGCGGTAACCGGAGCAAATGAAGCAGATAAACACTTTATGAGCGTGCACCCGGACCGTGATTTTAAAGTCAGCTCTTATGAAGATCTGCGCTTTATTAAAGAAGGAGATCCTGCTCCGGACGGAAAAGGAACGATCCGTTTTGCTAAAGGGATTGAAGTCGGCCAGGTATTTAAACTGGGAACCAAATATTCCAAAGCATTAAAAGCGGACTTCCTGGATGAACAGGGAAAAGCCCAGCCTTTAATTATGGGATGCTATGGAATTGGAGTAAGCCGGACAATTGCTGCAATTGTCGAACAGCACCATGATGAATCGGGTATTATCTGGCCGAAGAATGTGGCTCCATTTGATGTGCACCTGCTTGCCCTGAACGTAAAACAGGAAGACCAGGCCGCGCTCGGAGAGTCCGTATACAAGGAGCTCCGCGAAGCCGGCTTTGATGTGTTATACGATGACCGCAAAGAACGCGCGGGTGTAAAGTTTAAAGACGCTGATTTATACGGTATTCCGGTTAGAATAGCCTGCGGTAAAAAAGCAGCTGAAGGCATTGTTGAAGTGAAACTAAGAGAAGGCGGAGAAGCAGTGGAAGTGGCGGCATCCGGCCTTATGAACTATTTAAACGAACACGCATAATCAAAGAATCACGCTATTATCCCATGGGCCTTTGTTAGAAATGACACTTTCTAATCGAAGAAAACCATGGGATAATTTTATGAAGAAAGTAATGAAAAGGGGTGCTCTGCAGTGAGTTCAGACAACCGTATCAGAGAAGAAAGATTCCAGCTGCTGATGGAGCAGCTGGATGTCCCCTCTGACATAAAAGAAAGATATCTGCAGGAGGGGCGAATAGAGAAGCTTGAGATCAGCAAGCAGGAGAAAAAATGGCATTTTTATTTCTACCTTCCTGTGCCGCTTCCCTATGACATATTTGAACTAATTGAAACGAAAATGAATGCAGCATTTACTCATGTAGCATCCACTGCTTTTTCGATTCAATATAAAGAAGAACAGCCATTTGACCGCCTGCCTTCCTATTGGCCGGCCGTAATTAACCGAATCGATGGCATGGCTCCTCATTTACGCCAGCGCTTGAACGGCGGCAGTCCGGTGATTGAAAACAACACCATTACGCTTGCCTGTAAAAATGAAGCGGAAGCGTCCATGATGGAGCGTAAGCTCTCGGATTCCCTTCAGGAAATTATGCCGGGGCTTGGATTTGGCAAGTGCATAGTTAAAGGAGAAGTCAAGAATTCAGAGGAAGAACGGGAAGCATTTGAGGAAAAAAAGAAAGAAGAAGATCACTCCAAAGTAGTAGAAGCCATGATGGAGCGTAAAAAACAAGAAGACCGTTCTAAAAAAGCCGGCGATTCCGGTTCACTGCGTATCGGCTATCCTATTAAAGAAGAGCCCGTGCCGATTGAAACAATCCAGGATGAAGAACGACGGATTGCGATTCAGGGGTATATTTTCGAAGCGGAAACAAGGGAGCTGCGGAGCGGACGGACGCTTTTAACATTTAAAATTACCGATTATACCGATTCCATCAGCGTGAAAATGTTTTCCAGAGACAAAGAGGATCTGCCGATGTACATGGCTCTCAAAAAAGGAATGTGGGTAAAAGTAAGAGGCGGCGTGCAGAACGATACATTTGTACGCGACCTTGTAATGATCGGAAACGATGTCACACAGATTCAGCCGGCAGTAAGAACGGATAAAGCAGATCCTGAAGAAACAAGAGTCGAGCTTCATGCCCACACCAATATGAGCCAGATGGATGCGACAACTACGGCCTCCGCCTATGTAGCAAAAGCAGCCGAATGGGGACATAAGGCTGTGGCTATTACGGATCACGGTGTAGCTCAGTCCTTTCCGGATGCCTACAACGCTTCGAAAAAACATGGTGTTAAAATTCTTTACGGACTCGAAGCCAACCTGGTGGATGACGGAGTGCCCATTGCGTACAACGAAGCAGACCGGGATCTGGCTTCCGGCACGTATATCGTGTTTGACGTTGAAACCACAGGGCTCAGCGTTGTATACGACACGATTATTGAACTGGCTGCCGTGAAAATTATTGACGGAGAAATTGTCGACCGGTTTGAGCGCTTTGCCAACCCGCACCAGAAGCTCTCCGACACGATTATTGATTTAACCGGTATTACAGACGATATGCTTGAAGGCGCACCGGAATTAAGGGACGTGCTTACGGATTTTGAAACATTCATGGGGGACAATATTCTTGTTGCCCATAATGCAAGCTTTGATATGGGATTTTTAAATGAAGGCTACCGGAAAATGGAGCAGGGCAAAGTAGGAAACCCTGTAATAGATACGCTGGAGCTGGGACGTTTTTTATACCCGCATTTGAAAAATCACCGCCTGAACTCATTATGTAAGGCATTCGATATTGAATTAGTCAGCCATCACCGGGCGATTTATGATGCGGAAGCCACGGGGTATCTGTTGTGGAAAATGCTCAAAGATGCCATGAATAAAGACATTGCCAACCATAATCAGCTGAACCAGAACATGGGCCAGGGTGACTTTTACCGGCTTCGTCCTTCGCACTGCACGCTGATTGCCCAGACCCAGGAAGGGCTGAAAAATCTCTATACGCTCATTTCCAAGTCCCATCTGGAGTATTTCTTCCGCAACCCGCGGATTCCAAGATCGGTCCTGGAGAAGCACCGGACCGGGCTGATTGTCGGTTCCGGCTGTGACAAAGGGGAAGTATTTGAAACGATGATGCAGAAGTCGGCGGAAGAAGCGAAAGCGGCCGCAGAATTTTATGACTATCTTGAAATACAGCCGCCCGGAAACTACGCGCACCTCGTGGAAAAAGAGCTGCTGAAAGACCAGAATGCGATCTATGACATCACCAAAAAAATAGCCGCTCTCGGTGAAGAACTAGGGAAGCCTGTTATTGCTACGGGAAATGCCCATTATATTGAGCCGGAAGACAGCGTGTACCGGAAAATACTTGTAGCCTCCCAGGGAGGTGCGAATCCTTTGAACCGCCAGACGCTGCCTGCCGTGCATTTCCGGACGACCGATGAAATGCTGGAGGAGTTTTCGTTTCTTGGGGAAGACCTGGCAAAGAAAGTAGTCGTGACGGAATCAAGAGCCCTTGCCGATTCAGTGGAGGAAATCCATCCGATTCCCGACAAGCTGTATACGCCGACGATTGAAGGCTCGGATAAAGAAATCAGGGATATGTGCTATACGAAAGCATCGGAGCTTTACGGCTCGCCGCTTCCTGAAATTGTCGAAAGCAGATTGGAAAAAGAGTTGGCCAGTATTATCGGGCACGGGTTTGATGTTATTTATCTTATCTCCCAGAAGCTTGTTAAAAAATCACTGGATGACGGTTACCTCGTCGGTTCCAGAGGATCGGTCGGCTCTTCGTTTGTAGCCACGATGACCGAAATCACGGAAGTGAATCCGCTGCCGCCCCACTATGTATGTCCATCCTGCAAGCATTCTTATTTCTTTAACGACGGCTCCGTGATGTCGGGCTATGACCTGCCTGACAAAGCGTGTGAAAAGTGCGGGAGCACGTACATTAAAGAAGGGCAGGATATTCCCTTTGAAACGTTTCTGGGATTTAAAGGGGATAAGGTTCCTGATATTGACTTGAATTTCTCCGGTGACTATCAACCGAGAGCCCACCACTACACGAAAGAACTCTTCGGCGAAAAGAATGTCTACCGGGCGGGAACGATAGGAACCGTTGCTGATAAGACGGCCTACGGGTATGTAAAAGGCTACCAAAGCGATCATGACATGCACCTGCGCGGAGCGGAAATTGACCGGCTTGTGTCCGGATGCACCGGTGTCAAGCGGACAACAGGCCAGCACCCGGGAGGTATTATTGTTGTACCAGAGGAATATGATATTCACGATTTCAGCCCGGTGCAGTTTCCAGCGGATGATAAAACGTCGGAGTGGCGCACGACTCACTTTGACTTCCATTCTATTCATGATAATCTGCTGAAACTTGATATTCTGGGACACGATGACCCTACTGTGATCCGTATGCTCCAGGATCTAAGCGGTATTGATCCGAAGACGATTCCGGTGGATGACAAAGAAGTAATGAAAATATTCAGTTCGCCGGAAGTTCTCGGCGTGACGCCGGAGCAGATTATGTGTAAAACCGGCACTTATGGCATTCCTGAATTCGGTACAAGGTTCGTCCGGCAGATGCTTGAGGAAACGAACCCAACTACGTTTTCAGAGCTGCTGCAGATTTCCGGACTTTCCCATGGCGCGGACGTATGGCTTGGAAATGCACAGGAACTGATTCAAAGCGGCACGTGCCAGCTAAAAGATGTAATCGGCTGTCGGGATGATATTATGGTTTACCTGATTTACAAAGGGGTGGACGATGCCCTGGCATTTAAAATTATGGAGTTTGTCCGTAAAGGGAAAGGCCTGCAGGAAGAATGGGTCGAGGAAATGAAAAAGCATGGCGTGCCGGACTGGTATGTGGAATCATGCTTGAAAATTAAATATATGTTCCCGAAAGCCCACGCTTCTGCTTATGTATTGATGGCAGTGCGGATAGCTTATTTTAAAGTGCATCACCCAATGTTTTTCTATGCTGCCTATTTCACTGTCCGGGCCGATGACTTTGATTTGAATACGATGATCAAAGGCGGTACGTCCATTAAAAGCCGGATTCAGGAAATACAGGCAAAGGGGTTTGATGCCACGCCAAAAGAAAAAAACATCGTCACCGTGCTCGAACTTGCCCTTGAGATGGTGGAACGGGGTTATTCCTTCCAGAAAGCCGACCTGTACCGCTCCAAGGCATCAGAGTTTATCGTGGAAGGAGATACGCTGATCCCTCCGTTCAACGCATTGGACGGCGTCGGCACAAACGCCGCAGCCAGCATTGTAAAAGCGAGAGAAGGCGGTGAATTCCTTTCCAAGGAAGACCTGCAGCAGCGCAGTAAAGCAACCAAGACGGTGATTGAAAATCTCGATCTGCACGGCTGCCTCCAGGGGCTTCCGGATTCCAACCAGCTGTCTTTATTTTAAAAACAAGCCTGAACGAACAACAGCCGGGTGATAAAACGAACAATAGAAGCCTGTAAGTCGCATGAAAACAAGCTTTGGTTGCATTTCCAGCTGTTTTATGGTAATCTTTTATTCGAAAGCAATGGATATGAAGCGTCGGGAGAAGAGTGGGTAAATACCCACTCTTTCGTTTGTAAAAAAGGGTATTTTGCACTTATTTCATACATGAACAGGCGTAGCGTAAAATAAACAGCTTATCATATAAATCAAGGAGGATGGTTATGAGCGAGCGGGTCAAAGATACCGCCAAACGACTTGTTCAGCCCATCTTGGAAGATTTAGGGCTAGAACTAGTTGAAGTGGAATATAAAAAAGAAGGAAAAAATTGGTTTCTGCGAGTGTATATAGATAGTCCAAAAGGAATAGCTATTGAAGACTGTGGGACCGTAAGTGAAAAACTGAGTGAAAAACTTGATGAACAGGATCCAGTAAACGAAAATTATTACCTTGAAGTATCTTCGCCGGGTGCCGAGCGTCCGCTTAAATCGGAAGAAGATATTAAGCGTGCAGTAGGGAAGTATATTAACATTACGACCTACAAGCCTTTAAATGGTGATAAAGTCTTCGAAGGAACGCTTCTCTCTTTTCAGGATGGCATTCTTGAAATCAGCCAGAAAGAAAAGCAGAAGAAAGTCCGAATGGAAGTTCCTTATAAAAAAGTAGCAAAAGCAAGACTGGCCATCGAATTTTAAGAGGTACCGATAACAAGGGGGAGGATAATTCGTGAATACAGATTTTATGGATGCACTAAATTCACTGGAAAAAGATAAAGGTATTGAAAAAGAAATCATTCTGGAAGCGATTGAAGCTGCATTAATTTCAGCGTATAAGCGTAACTTTAACCAGGCCCAGAATGTACGGGTGGATGTAAGCCGTGATAACGGAAGCATCCGCGTGTTCGCAAGAAAAGAAATAGTCGAAGAGGTATTTGATCCAAGACTGGAGATTTCGCTTGCAGAGGCCCGGGAAATGTACTCGGAATATGAGCTGGACGACGTCGTAGAACTTGAAGTGACACCAAAAAACTTCGGTCGTATCGCGGCGCAGACAGCAAAACAGGTCGTGACCCAGCGGGTACGTGAGGCAGAAAGAAGCATTATTTATTCTGATTTCATCGACCGTGAAGAAGACATCATGACAGGTATCGTTCAGCGTCAGGATCACCGGTTTATTTACGTGGACCTTGGAAAAGTAGAGGCGCTTCTTCCCCAGGGAGAGCAGATGCCCAATGAAAATTATAAGCACAACGACCGGATTAAAGCATATATTACGAAAGTGGAAAAAACGACAAAAGGTCCGCAGATCGTTATATCCAGAACCCATCCCGGTTTGTTAAAAAGACTATTTGAATTAGAAGTGCCGGAAATATATGATGGTACTGTAGAGATCATTTCGGTTGCACGAGAAGCTGGAGACCGTTCGAAAATATCGGTTCATGCAGAAGACCCGGAAGTAGATCCGGTAGGTTCCTGTGTCGGCCAGCGCGGCCAGCGTGTGCAGGCTATTGTTGATGAATTAAAAGGCGAAAAAATTGATATTGTCGAATGGTCCACGGATCCATTTGAATATGTAGCAAACGCCTTGAGTCCTTCTAAAGTTCTTGATGTGCAGGTGGATGATGATAACAAAAGCACGCTCGTTATTGTGCCTGATTATCAATTATCGCTTGCGATCGGCAAAAGAGGACAGAACGCCCGTCTTGCTGCAAAGCTGACTGGATGGAAAATAGATATTAAAAGCCAGACAGAAGCAGAAGAGCTCGGCCTTTACACCCCGAAAGAAGAAACAGCAGAAGAAGCCTGGGACGACAGCTTCGAAGAGTCATGACAGCACGTTAAAAGGAGCGAGAAGAGTTGAAACGCAAACCTCCTATTAGAAAATGCATCGTAAGCGGAGAATCCGGCACAAAAAAAGAGCTCGTCCGCATTGTGCGTGATAAAGAAGGCTGGGTAAGTGTTGATTTCAGCGGCAAAAAAAACGGCCGCGGCGCTTATTTGACGAATGAGGAATCCGTGTTTATGGAAGCAAAGAAACGCGATGCTGTCTCCCGTCACCTGAAAGTCTCTCTTACGCCGGATGACTATGACCGCTTACTGCAGGAAAGAAACAAAGGGAAAAAAGTATGAATGATAAATTTTATTCACTGCTCGGACTTGCTGCGAGAGCCGGGAAAGTAAAAACCGGTGACACAGCTGTCTTAAAAGATATCCGCAGCCAAACGCTCCGGCTTGTCATTGTAGCCGGAGATGCGTCGGAAAACACGCAGAAGAAATTCAACGACAAATCCAGCTATTATCGTGTGCCGTACAGAATTGCCGGAACCCGCGAGACACTGGGACATGCGCTCGGCAAAGGGGAACGGGTAACCGTAGGGATTACCGATGAAGGATTCGCGAAAAAGCTAATCTCATTGCTGGATAATTAGAAGGTGGAGGTTAGGCTTATGAGCAAAATGAGGGTGTACGAATATGCCAAGCAGGTGGACAAGTCCAGTAAAGACATTGTCCAGGCTCTTAAAAGCAAAGGCGTAGAAGTTACTAACCATATGTCGATTATTAGCGATGAGGATATTAAAAAAATCCAGGCACCGGCAAAGCCGGCTGCAGAAGCCCCAAAAGCTTCTACTAATAAAAAAACAGAAAATGAGGGAAAGAAAAATACAAATATGAATAATACTAAAAATAACTCGAAACCAAATAACCGAGGCAACCAATCCAATCCACGAGGCAGAGGAAAAAGAAGAGGCAGCTCCCGTCAGCAGAGCAAGTCGCCACACCAGATTCTGGCTCTTCCTAAAAAAATTACGTTTATCGAATCTTTAACGGTAGGAGAACTGGCTGAAAAACTGCACCGGGACTCTTCCGAAGTCATTAAAAAACTGATGAAGCTTGGTGTAATGGCAACAAAAAACGAATCGCTTGATAAAGAAACAATTGAAATGATCACCGCTGATTACGGCGTGGAAGCGGAAGAAGAAGAAGTAATCGACAAGCTTGACATTGATATTTATACCGACGAAAACGACAGCGAAGAAAACCGCACAGAACGTCCGCCGGTAGTCACTATCATGGGTCACGTCGACCACGGTAAAACAACGCTTCTTGACTCGATCCGCCATACTAAAGTAACAGCCGGCGAAGCAGGCGGCATTACGCAGCATATCGGTGCCTACCAGATCGAAGAAAACAACAAAAAAATTACGTTCCTTGATACCCCTGGTCACGCCGCTTTTACTACAATGAGAGCGCGCGGGGCGCAGGTGACAGATATCACTATTCTTGTCGTTGCCGCAGATGACGGTGTTATGCCGCAGACAAAAGAGGCGATTGCCCACGCGAAAGCTGCGGGAGTGCCGATTATTGTAGCGGTAAACAAAATGGATAAAGAAGGAGCCAACCCGGATCGCGTCATGCAGGAACTGACAGAATTTGAACTGGTTCCGGAAGCATGGGGCGGCGAAACAATCTTTGTTAACGTCTCCGCGATTAAAGGCGAAGGCATTAACGAGCTCGTGGAAATGATCCTTCTTGTAGCAGAAGTAGAAGAGTATAAAGCGAACCCGGATAAACGCGCAACGGGTACGGTTATCGAAGCAGAACTTGATAAAGGAAAAGGACCGGTTGCCACCCTTCTTGTTCAGGATGGAACGATGCACGTCGGCGATCCGATCGTAGTAGGAAACACATTCGGTCGAATCCGCGCTATGGTCAATGACATCGGCCGCCGCGTTAAATCAGCAGCGCCATCCACACCGGTTGAAATCACGGGTCTAAGTGACGTACCGCAGGCAGGCGATCAGTTTGTTGTATTCGAAGACGAGAAAAAAGCCCGCAGCGTTGGGGAACAAAGAGCTGCCAGAGCAAAAGACGAAGAGCGTAACTTAACGAACCGCGTCAGCATTGATGATCTGTTCAGCCAGATTCAGGACGGCAACATGAAAGAGATCAATGTTATTGTGAAAGCAGACGTACAGGGTTCTGTAGAAGCAGTAAAAGGCTCGTTGGAGAAAATTGACGTAGAAGGCGTGAAGATTAATATTATTCATGCTGGAGCAGGTGCCATCGCAGAATCAGACGTTATTTTAGCCTCCGCTTCGAATGCTATTATTATCGGATTTAACGTGCGTCCTGACGTAAATGCCAAGCGTACGGCTGATGTAGAAAAAGTAGACATCCGCCAGCACCGTGTCATTTATGATGCGATCGAAGAAATTGAAGCGGCAATGAAAGGCATGCTTGACCCGATATTCGAAGAAAAAGTTATCGGTCAGGTGGAAATCCGCCAGCTCTTTAAAGTTTCAAAAATCGGTACAATTGCAGGAAGCTATGTCACCGAAGGTAAAATTACAAGAGATTCTACAGTTCGTCTTATCCGTGACGGTATCGTTATCTACGAAGGTGCAATTAACGCATTGAAACGTTTTAAAGATGATGCAAAAGAAGTAAGTGCCGGCTATGAGTGCGGCGTTACGTTAACTAAGTTTAATGATCTTCGAGAAGGCGACGTTATTGAAGCGTATGTCATGGAAGAAATTAAACGCACATGATCGGAGCCGTTCATTTTGAATGCCTGATACACAGCGCTTATTCCTTAAAGGATAAGCGCTCTGTGCTTTTGCGGCTGAAAAATAAAATCCGGAAGCACTGCAATGTATCCATTGCGGAAATGGACTATCACGACACATGGAACCTCGCAGCCCTCTCTGCTGTTACCGTAGCCAACTCAAAAAAAGCAGCCGAAAAAGAGCTGGCACACGTTTTAGAATGGGCAGACAGGGAAATGGAGATAGAACGAACAATCACTACGTATGAGTGGCTGTAAGAAGGAGGAAGAACGATGAGTAATATTCGTGCCAATCGGGTCGGGGAGCAGATGAAAAAAGAATTAGCTTCCATGTTTACGAGAGACCTTAAAGACCCAAGAATTGAATTTATTACAGTAACCGGTGTGGACGTGACCGGAGACCTGCAGCAGGCTAAAGTGTTTATTACCGTACTCGGTGACGATGAAAAGAAAAATGACGCACTTCAGGCTTTGACGAAAGCAAAAGGATACATCCGCAGCGAAATCGGCAAGCGGATCCAGCTTCGCAAAACACCGGAGATTATGTTTGAATTTGATGAATCGATCGATTACGGAAATAGAATTGAATCCCTTCTTAAGGAAATCCATCACGAAGAGGATAAATAGAAGATATAAATAGGAAAGAACTGTCCATAAGAAGGATTATTTTCTCAAGAAAATAGAACTTCATTTATGGACAGTTCTTTTTGTTTTACGCTAGTATAGATAAGAAGAGCGAATTGATAATAGATAAGAGGGGCCGTCATTATGAGTATAGAAGGTATTATTCCCGTTTGGAAACCCGCAGGCATCACGTCACATGACTGCGTATATAAGATGAGAAAAATCGCACGCACCAAAAAGGTCGGCCATACCGGCACACTGGATCCAGCGGTAGAAGGCGTGCTGCCGATCTGTATCGAACGTGCGACGAAGATCTCCGATTACATGATGGACCTTCCTAAAAGCTACCGGTGTGTGATGTCACTTGGAAGCAGCACTACAACCGAAGACGCGGAAGGCGAGCTCGTCGAGACGCTCGACCCGGGCGAAGTATCACAACGGGATATCGAAGACACGCTAAAGCAGTTTACCGGGGAGCTGGTGCAGATTCCGCCTATGTATTCAGCGGTAAAAGTGAATGGCAGAAAGTTGTATGAGTATGCCCGCGAAGGAAAAACCGTAGAGAGACCTTCCAAAAATGTAACGATTTATTCCATTACGCTGAACAAAGACAGCCTGTCTTATGATAACGGCGCATTTACATTTGAATGCGACATTGTCTGCAGTAAAGGTACCTACATACGGACGCTGGCTGTTGATATAGGCCGGGCTCTTTCTGTGCCCGCGCATATGAAAAACCTTGTACGCACAGGATCAGGGCCCTTTAGGGAACAGGACAGCTGGACGCTGGAGGAGCTGGCACAGCTGCAGGAGGAACACATGCTTGAAAAGGCTGTTATTCCCATCACCAAAGCACTGGCCCATATTGACAGGCGGGAGGCGGCTGAGGAGGAGCTGGCGCTGATTAAAAACGGGGCTGTACTTCCTTATCAGGAAGACATGCCTTCCCCTTTTATATTTATGACCGGTTCTATACCGCTGGCTGTATACGAAAGACATCCTTCAAAACCGGATAAAATAAAGCCAAAAACTATGCTCTACATCGAAGCCAGGTCATAGCAGAAACCGAGGCGATTGGAAAGGTGAGACGATGAAAACTATTTATGTATATCACGACAATATACCAAAGGCCGATGATTTTCCGCCTTTAGTAATGGCCTTGGGTTATTTTGACGGGGTTCACCGCGGCCATCAGGAGGTCATCCGCACGGCAGGAGAAATAGCGGCAAAAAAACAGGCCAAACTTGCAGTAATGACGTTCAGTCCCCACCCTAAAACGGTGCTGTCCCCGGATTATTCCGAGGAAACGATGCGCTACATTACTCCGCTTCCGGTTAAAGAAGAACAAATGAAGAAGCTGGACGTTGACTACCTGTTTGTGGTCCACTTTGACCAGCAGTTTGCAGAGCTGGAGCCTCAGGAATTTGTGGACGCTTATTTAATTGGATCGCGAACGGTCCATGTCGTGGCAGGTTTCGATTTTTCCTACGGCCGGCTCGGGAAAGGCACGATGGAAACACTCCCTTTTCATGCCCGGGGCAAGCTGGACTACACGACGGTAGGAAAAAAAGAATGGGAAAACGAAAAAATCAGTTCTACATTAATCAAACAGTGTATTTTAGACGGGGATGTGGAAAAAGCCTCCGTGCTGCTCGGAAGATTATATGCTGTGAGCGGACTGGTCGTTAAAGGCGAGCAGCGGGGACGTACGATCGGCTTTCCAACCGCCAATGTACTGATAAAAGACCCATATATGGTTCCGGAAACCGGGGTTTATGCCGTATGGTTTACAGTGCAGGGCAGACGCTGGAAAGGGGTCTGTAATATCGGCTACAAGCCTACTTTCCATGATATAAAAGCAGAACGGCCGGAAGTGGAAGTGCACGTATTTGAGATGAATGAGTCCATTTACGGGAAAAAAGTGGAGGTGGAATGGGTCCAGCGCCTGCGCGGGGAAAAGAAATTTTCTTCGGTGGACGACCTTATCGCTCAGCTGCACCTCGACAAAAAGCAGGCGGAAGAAGTACTTGCCGCCGGAGAGCCGCAGAGCCGGTTGGAGGAATTGTGAAAAGTAAGAGGAATGCCTTGCTTTTTCTATGAAAAAAGCGTATTCTATTGAATGTAATCAAGCCGTTGCTTGGCATGCACGTTCCTCCGACGTCCTGCTAGGGAATTGGCGTTAACTAATTGAAGGAGGTGCTTTGGATGGCTTTAACATTAGAAAGAAAAACTGAAATTGTTGAGCAGTACAAAACGCACGAAAATGATACGGGTTCACCAGAAGTACAGGTAGCAATTTTAACGGAGCAGATCAACACACTTAACGAACATTTGCGTACACACAAGAAAGATCATCACTCACGCCGCGGTTTGTTAAAAATGGTTGGTAAGCGTCGTAACCTGCTTACGTACCTTCGTAACAAAGATATTACGCGTTACCGTGAACTAATCAAAAGTCTTGGATTGCGTAGATAAATGTAAGAGAAGCGGGAGGGCAACTCCCGCTTTTTTTGCCATTTTTAAGAAATTATTACAGCCTGCGGGCTGAACTATATAATTGTTTTACATGAACATATGTACGAAGGCAGCACTCTGGCAGTGCGCACTATAGAAACAGGAGGATACCCTATTGAGCACAGAACAAGAAAGCAAATCGTTTAGTATAGATTGGGCAGGACGGGAATTAACGATTGAAACAGGGAAATATGCAAAGCAGGCCAACGGAGCGGTAATGGTTCGTTACGGCGATACGGTTGTACTGTCTACGGCTACAGCATCGAAAGAACCGAAAGATCTACCGTTCTTCCCACTGACGGTAAACTATGAAGAGCGTCTTTACGCCGCCGGTAAAATTCCGGGCGGGTTTATTAAACGCGAAGGACGTCCAAGCGAGAACGCTATTTTAACGAGCCGCTTAATTGACCGTCCGATCCGTCCATTGTTTCCGGATGGCTTTCGTAATGATCTTCAGGTTATCAGCATTGTAATGAGCATCGATAAAGACTGCTCGCCGGAAATGGCCGCTATGATCGGTTCTTCAATGGCGCTGAGCGTGTCTGACATTCCTTTTGGCGGGCCGATTGCAGGCGTCCGTGTAGGACGTGTGAACGAAGAATTTGTCATAAATCCTACAATGAAGCAGCTTGAGGAAAGTGACATTGACCTTACGGTTGCCGGTACGAAGAATGCAATTAACATGGTAGAAGCAGGAGCAAAGCAGGTTACAGAAGATGTGATGCTTGAAGCGATTATGTTCGGCCATGAAGAAATTAAAAAGCTGGTCACGTTCCAGGAAAAAATCGTTTCTGAAATGAACGTGGAAAAGCGCGACATTCCATTACGCACGCCTGACGAAGCGCTGACTGTACGAGTGAAAGAAACAGCAGGCACGGACCTGCGCGAGGCTGTAATGGTTAGAGAAAAGCAGGCCCGCGATGTAGCAACTAAAGAAGTATCCGACCGGATTCTTGAATCCTTTACTGAAGAAGAGCATGGTGAAGTAAAAGAAATCATTCAGGGACTTGTAAAAAAAGAGTTCAGAAAATTAATCACAAAAGATAAAATCCGTCCGGACGGCCGGACGTCGGATGAAATCCGTCCATTGACATCAGAAGTTAAGCTGTTATCAAGAACGCACGGTTCCGGTCTGTTCACACGCGGCCAGACACAGGCGCTAAGCGTATGTACACTGGGGCCGCTCGGTGATGTTCAGATTCTGGACGGTATCGGTGAGGAAGAATCCAAGCGCTTTATGCATCACTATAACTTTCCTTCGTTCAGCGTAGGGGAAACAGGCCCGATCCGCGGACCAGGCAGAAGAGAAATCGGCCACGGCGCCCTTGGTGAGAGAGCGCTGGAAGCTATAATTCCGGACGAAAAAGATTTTCCATATACGATTCGTCTTGTGTCTGAAGTGCTCGAATCCAACGGTTCGACTTCACAGGCAAGTATCTGCGCAAGCGCCCTTGCCATGATGGATGCAGGTGTTCCTATTAAAGCACCGGTAGCCGGTATTGCCATGGGTCTTGTAAAAGAAGACGAAGATGTTACAGTACTCACAGATATCCAGGGAATGGAAGATGCTCTCGGCGATATGGACTTTAAAGTAGCAGGCTCTGAAAAAGGCGTTACAGCACTGCAGATGGATATTAAAATTGACGGTATTGACCGTGAAATATTGAAATTTGCACTAGAGCAGGCAAGACAGGCAAGACTGCACGTACTGGACAATATGCTTTCCGCTATCGGCGGATCAAGAGAAGAGCTGTCCACCTATGCACCGAAAATCCTGACCCTTCATATTAAACCGGAAAAAATCCGCGACGTTATTGGACCGAGTGGAAAAACGATCAACCAGATTATTGACGACACCGGCGTGAAAATTGATATTGAGCAGGATGGAACCGTCTATATTTCTTCTACGGATTCCAGTGCCAATGCCGCCGCCAAAAAACGAATCGAAGATCTTGTGCGTGAAGTACAGGTCGGTGAAACGTACCTTGGTAAAGTAAAACGCATTGAAAAGTTCGGTGCCTTTGTTGAACTGTTCAAAGGAAAAGACGGTCTGGTTCACATTTCACAGCTTGCTGAAGAACGCGTGAATAAAGTGGAAGACATTGTTAAGCTCGATGACGAGATTATGGTTAAAGTTACAGAAATTGATAACCAGGGCCGCGTTAACTTATCGAGAAAAGTATTGTTAAAAGAAGAAAGCAGCAATAAATAAGAAAATAAAATCGGATTCCGGCTGGATATACCAATTGAATAGGCACGAATCCGAAAAGCTTGGCTTAGGCCAAGTTTTTCTTATATATGAGGATAAAAGAGGCAAAAAGGAGGAAGCTGTTGATAAACAAAAAAGAACTGGACAACGGAGTGCGTGTTGTAACCGAACATATCCCTTTTGTACGCTCCATCACGATCGGCATTTGGGTCGGCACCGGCTCCCGTTATGAAAAAGCAGAAGAAAATGGAATTTCACACTTTCTGGAACACATGTTTTTTAAGGGAACCAATACAAGAACACCCGCGGATATCGCGGAAAACTTCGACCGAATCGGCGGCCAGGTGAATGCGTTCACGGCAAAAGAATATACATGCTTTTATGCCAAAGTACTTGATGACCACGCCGGGCAGGCACTGGATATTCTCTCCGATATGTTTTTTCATTCAACTTTTGACGAAGAAGAACTGGAAAAAGAGCGAAGTGTTATTTTTGAAGAAATAAAAATGGTTGATGATACACCCGATGATATCGTACACGACTATTTAGAAGCGGTTTCCTACGGAGCCCACTCGCTGGGACGCCCGATCCTGGGCACTACGGATACGGTCGGTTCGTTTACTTCCGAATCGCTGAAAGCCTATATGGACAAGTATTATACAGGCAGCAATATCGTCATTTCAGTAGCTGGAAATACGAACGAAGTGCTTCTGGAAAAAGTAGAAGAAACGTTTTCCGCTCTAAGCCGCCGGGGATCTGAGAATAAATCGGAGAGCCCTGTATTTCTGCCGGGGGAAAGTGTGCATACCAAACCGGCAGAACAAGCTCACCTCTGTCTGGGATTTCCGGGCCTGGAGGCAGGACACGATGATTCGTTTGCACTCGTCCTGTTAAATAATGCCCTCGGAGGAAGCATGAGCAGCAGGCTTTTTCAGGAAATCAGAGAAAAGCGCGGACTTGCCTACTCCGTGTACTCCTATCAATCCGCCTACCGTGACAGCGGTATGCTGACTATATATGGAGGCACAGGATCGGAGCACCTGGATGAAATGTTTGATTCTATGCAGGCTGTTATTAAAGAGCTGGCCCAAAATGGAATCAGCCGGAAAGAATGGGAGAACGGCAAAGAACAGCTTAAAGGAAGTTTAATGCTTGGATTGGAGAGCACGAGCAGCCGTATGAACCGCAACGGCCGCAATGAACTTCTGCTCGGCTACCACCAAAGTCTGGATGATATTGTAGAAAAAATAGAAGCGATTACGCTTGAGGATACAGCACGTACCGCAGACGCACTTTTAGGACAGGATTATTCCATTTCGCTTATCAGCCCTGAAGGCAGCCTGCCGGAAAATCATCTGAAAAAAACAGAAATTTCCCGCCGTTAGGCATTTCCACTGAAATATCTGCAGGCGGCTCGGGATCATTTATGTTAATATAGGTAGAGATAAAATGAATTTGTTATTTTGAAAGGGAGTATAACTCAATGTCAAATGAAACAGGATTCACGGTAGCAGTAGTAGGAGCAACAGGAGCGGTTGGTCAGCAGATGCTGAAAACGCTCGCAGATAAGAATTTTCCCATTAAGGAATTAAAGCTTCTTTCCTCAAGCAGGTCAGCAGGCAAAAAAGTAGACTTTCAAGGAACCGAATATACGCTGGAGGAAGCAAAGCCGGAATCATTCGAAGGCGTTCAGATTGCCCTGTTCTCTGCAGGAGGTTCAGTATCAAAAGAATTAGCTCCGGAAGCAGTAAAACGCGGAGCCATCTGTATCGACAACACTAGCGCATATCGGATGGATAAAGATGTTCCGCTTGTTGTTCCGGAAGTGAACGAAGCCGATCTTCATAACCATAACGGCATTATTGCAAACCCGAACTGTTCAACGATTCAAATGGTTGTCGCTCTAGAGCCTATCCGTAAAAAGCATGGTCTGAAAAAAGTGATCGTTTCTACGTATCAGGCTGTTTCAGGCGCCGGCTGGGCCGCTGTAGAAGAAATGAAAAATCAGTCCCGGGATGTTTTGGACGGAAAAGATGCCGATCCGGAAATTCTTCCTGTCGGCGGAGACAAAAAACATTTTCCGATTGCTTTTAATGCGATCCCGCAGATTGATAAGTTTCAGGACAACGGCTATACCTTTGAAGAGATCAAAATGATGAATGAAACAAAAAAGATTCTGCATCAGGACGAGCTTGAAGTAGCTGCAACCTGCGTGCGCCTTCCGGTTGAAACCGGTCATTCTGAATCAGTATATATTGAAACAGAAAACGGAAATCCAGGCGTGGAAGAGTTAAAGGCGCTTCTCAAAGATGCTGCAGGAATTACACTTAAAGATGATCCTGCCAACCAGGAGTATCCAATGGCACTTGACAGTGTCGGTCTGCCGGACGTATTTGTCGGCCGCATCAGAAAAGACCTGGATCGTGCAAATGCTTATCATTTCTGGGTTGTTTCTGACAACCTTTTAAAAGGAGCTGCCTACAACTCCGTACAGATTGCAGAAAGCTTACTCAAACTTGGGCTTGTAAAGCCATCGTAAAATGATGAACGAGGTGCAACATGAAAGTTATTGTACAAAAATTCGGTGGAACATCCGTTAAAGATGAAGCAACTAGAGAGCTTGCGGCCGCTCATGTAGCACGTGCGGTAGAAGAGGGGTATAAAGTCGTTGCCGTCGTTTCGGCAATGGGACGGCAGGGAGACCCTTATGCGACCGATACACTGCTTGGGCTGTTGAACCAGAACGGTTCCCAGATCAGCACAAGGGAAAAAGATATGCTTGTAAGTGTAGGAGAGACGATTTCTTCGGTTATTTTTACGGAGCTGCTGCAGTCCAAAAAGCTAAAAGCTTCTGCTATGACCGGCGCACAGGCTGGTTTCCGCACAGATGGACAGTACGGGGCAGCCCGTATTGTCGATATGCAGACGGAGGCACTTGTTAAGCGTCTGGAAGAAACAGATGTCGTCGTAGTCGCCGGTTTTCAAGGGGTATCCGGAGACGGCGAGCTCACTACGCTCGGCCGCGGAGGCAGCGATACGTCCGCGACAGCGATCGGCGCAGCGCTCCAGGCAGAGTACGTAGATATTTTTACAGATGTAGAAGGCATTATGACGGCGGATCCCCGTGTCGTGGAGGAGGCGGAAATTCTTCCGTCCGCTACGTATCAGGAGATATGCAATATGGCTTATCAGGGAGCCAAAGTCATCCACCCCCGTGCTGTGGAAATTGCGATGCAGGGAAAAGTACCAATCCGCATCCGTTCAACGGCATCCGATGCACCAGGAACACTTATATCAGCGATTATCGGCGGTACGGCAGGGTCTGACCGTGTTGAGCGCCAGGTAACAGGGATTGCCCATATTTCCGGCGTCACACAGGTTACCGTGGAGCATGCAGAAGGTGTGGCGCAGCAGGCAGCTGTATTCAAAGAACTGGCTGAAAATGATATATCGGTCGACTTTATTACGATTCAGCCGCAGCGCCTCATCTTTACGGTACCTGATGATAGAAGCCCGGAAGTGAAAATTCTGCTTGATACAAAGCAGCTGGAAGGCACCTTTATTCATAACTGCGCCAAAATATCCGCAGTAGGTGCCGGCATGACGGGGGTGCCGGGCGTGGTGTCCAAAATCGTCGGCGCACTGGCAGAAAAAGAAATATCTATTCTGCAGTCGGCGGATTCGCATACAACGATTTGGACGCTCGTTCACGGGGAAGATATGAATAAAGCCGTACTGGCGCTTCATCAGATGTTTGAATTAGGCCGGCGGGTGAAACAGTAATACAATACAGCATTCTCCATTTTCCTATATGAAAAAAACAAAGTAAAAAGGAAAGGGGGAGGGAGAGCTTGGAATTTGGCCGAATATTGACCGCCATGGTTACTCCCTTCGACAACGAGGGGAAGATTGACTGGCAGGGTGTAGAAAAAGTAGTGGAGCATTTGATTCTGACCGGAAGTGAAGGGTTGGTTATCGCCGGAACGACCGGCGAATCACCGACGCTTACGACCGATGAAAAGTTAAAGCTATTCCAGCGCACAGCTGAAATCAGCGGACGACGCGTGCCGGTTATCGCAGGTACGGGTACAAATGATACCGGGTATTCCACCGCGCTGACGGAAAAAGCCTCGAAACTCGGTATTGATGGAATTATGGCGGTCACGCCATACTATAATAAGCCGAGCCAGGAAGGTATGTATGAACATTTTAAAGCGATCGCGTCAGCGACGACCCTTCCTGTCATGGTGTATAACATACCGGGCCGCTGCATCATCAATCTGCAGGCGGAAACGATGATTAAACTCGCGGGCATTCCAAACATTACGTCCGTAAAAGAAGCAAGCGGAAGCCTGGATCAGATTTCGCATATTATTGCTTCAACTCCGGAGAATTTCGCTGTGTACAGCGGGGATGATTCGATGACGCTTCCGATCATGAGTGTAGGCGGATACGGTGTTGTATCGGTTGCGGCTCATATTGCAGGGCACGAGCTCAGAGAAATGGTCCAGGCCTTCTCTGAAGGGTCTGTGGAGCACGCCTCGGCAATTCACCGGTCGCTGCTTCCGAAAATGAAAGCTTGCTTTATTGCCCCGAACCCGGCGCCTGTTAAAGCAATGCTCGAACAGCAGGGAATTATCTCGCGCGATACGAGACTGCCGATGCTGCCGCTGACAGATGCAGAAATTAAACAATTGGAGCAATGGTTCAGCCTGGCCTGATGGCCGGGCTTTTCTTTTTATGAGAGCCGGCTGTTATAACTTGAATACATAAAGAAATGGAACAGAGCCCCTTTTCCGATAGTAAAGAGACCTTGTATTCTTATTTCGACTTGCGTTATACTACAATCAAGTGCTGGACCGGGTATGCAAAGTAAATAGATGACTGCTTCGATCACACTACTACAGAAGAATATAGACTATATAGGAGGAAACACATTGTCAAATCAAAATACAGACAGCATTCGTATTTTTGCCTTGGGCGGCGTAGGCGAAATTGGTAAAAATATGTATGTTGTGGAAACAGAAGAAGATATTCTTATTATTGAAGCGGGGTTAATGTTTCCGGAAGATGATATGCTCGGCGTAGACATCGTTATTCCGGATATCTCGTATCTCGTGCAGAATAAAGAAAAAATCCGCGGGATTATCGTGACACACGGGCACGAAGACCATATAGGAGCTCTTCCTTATATTCTGCGTAAAATTAATGCGCCTGTTTATGGAACAAAGCTTACTATTGCTATCGTGGAAGACCATATTAAAGAAAATGGACTCCGCAAGAAAACGGATCTCCGCTCGTTTGATCCGAAATCACGCCTCACAATTGGCAGTTTGCCTGTAAGCTTTTTCAGAACGACGCACAGCCTGCCGGATTCTATCGGCGTATGCATCGACACCCCGCAGGGTTTGATTGTGCACACCGGTGATTTCAAATTCGACCAGACGCCGATCGACGGCCAGCTCACTGAAATAGGCAAGTTGACCAACTACGGCAAAAAAGGCGTACTCTGCCTGCTTTCGGATAGTATTAATGCCGAAGTGCCGGGAACGACTCCATCCGAAGCAGTGGCCGGTGAGCAGATGATGGATGCCTTTATTGAAACAAAAGGCCGCATTGTCGTTACGACGTTTGCTTCCAACATTCACCGTATTCAGCAGGTTATTAATGCGTCGGAAAAAGAAAGCCGTAAAATTGCGGTAGTCGGGCACAGTATGCTCAAAGCAATCGAAATTTCGCATAAACTCGGCTATCTTCAGCGCCACGAGGATACGTTTATCGAAGCGAATGAAGTGGACAGCTATGCGCCTCATCAAATAACGATTTTGTGTGCCGGAAGCCAGGGAGAACCAATGTCTGCACTGACTCGTCTTGTAAAAGGCGCAAACCGTCAGCTGTCCATTCAGGAAGGCGATAAAGTCCTGATTGCAGCCAACCCTATCCCCGGCCATGAAAAAACGGTCAGCCGTACGATTGATGCGATTTACCAAGTAGGCGCGGAAGTGGTCTACGGAAAAAACAGCATTCATACGTCCGGCCATGCCAGCCAGCAGGAATTAATGACCATGCTTAATATCGTCAAGCCGAAGTATTTCATTCCGATTCACGGAGAGTACCGGATGCAGTCCGCCCATGGCGAACTCGCTGAAAAAGCCGGCGTTAATCCGGCCAATATCTTTTTAGTCGATAAAGGCGAAGTCGTGGAATTCACGAAACGCAAAGCCCGCCGCGCTGGAAAAGTAGCTTCCGGAAACGTCTTAATAGACGGACTCGGGGTAGGAGATGTGGGAAACATTGTGCTTCGGGACAGACGCCTGTTATCGGAAGATGGTATTCTAGTCGTTGTCGTCACCCTTAACAAAAAAACAGGAACGATTGCTTCCGGTCCCGATATTATTTCGAGAGGATTCGTATATGTACGCGAATCGGAAGAACTGCTTGAAGAAGCAAACAAAAAAGTGACGGCCACTTTGGAAAAATGCATTGCAGAAAAAGAAAAAGAATGGTCCACGCTAAAAAGCAGCGTCCGCGACGTGCTGAGTCGTTTTCTATATGAAAAAACGAAGCGCCGCCCGATGATCCTGCCTATTATTATGGAAGTGTAATATAAAAATGAAGAAAAGTCCTGCTGATTGGAATCTATGATTCTTCAGCAGGCTTTTTGCATCCGGAAAACGGAAAAATACACGGCGCTGCGCCTTAGCAGCAAAGCCATATGCTATAATAACAACAGGCATACAAGAACAGAGAACGGCTTTAATACAACAGGTGAGAACAGATAATGAGGTGGACAAGAAGTGGCAAAAAAACGGAAACGGACAAAAAAATGGACCAAAAAACGAAAAAGCGAAATGAAAATAGAATGGACGGGACTGGTTCTGCTTACCCTTGCTTTAACAGCGCTGTTTCAGTTCGGGCTGGTAGGCGAACTGCTCGTTTCTTTTCTGCGTTTCTTTGCAGGAGATTTTCACATCGTATTAAATCTAGGCGTTATAGCTGTTGCGGCAGCGTTTATTTTTAAGAAAAAATGGCCGCGTATCAATAAGCGTATCGGCGCCGGCGTATGTATGGGCGGATTGTCTGTGCTGATATTCAGCCATATCGCTTTTATGAATGAGGCCTCCGGACAGGACGAAGCCGGAGGAAGTCTGGCTGTTACATGGAATGCGTTCACGGAGCAGGCGACCGGAGCGGCCAACGCATCGATTGGTGGAGGAATGACGGGAGCTCTTCTTTATGCAGGTACATACACCCTGTTCGGGGTGCCGGGTTCTTATTTGATCGCTGTTCTGCTGGCCATCGTGGCGCTGATGATTATTACCGGCGTAACGCTGCAGGATTTGGCCAGTGGTACGAAAACAAAAACAGCACCGGCTGTGAAAAAGACCCAGGCCGTGCTGAACGAGAAATATCAGGCATCCAAAGCGCAGCGGGAACAGAAAAGGCAGGCACGTGCTGCCGAACCGAAAGAGGCAAAAAAGAAACCGGCAGCAAAGGCGAAAGAGCCGGTATATGAGCAGCAGGAGCTGGTGGAACAAGAGCCGGAAACACCGCTTATCTATAATTTCGCTGAAAACGCTTATGAAAAACAGGAGGAGCCGGAAAAAACAGAGGCACCTCCAACGAAAAGAGCCGTCGAACCGCCTGTTGAAACCGGCGGAACCTTTGAGGGGACAGAAGAAGCCGTACTGGCCTCTTCGGCAGAAGAAGAAAATAAAAATTATATTCTGCCTTCACTCGATTTATTAAATGCACCGGAGCGCAACACCCAGCATGTAGAAAAACGCATGCTGAGCTCAAATGCAAGAAAACTTGAAGAGACTTTGTTAAGCTTTGGTGTGAAAGCAAAAGTAAACGAAGTGCACCTTGGTCCTGCCGTAACTAAATACGAAGTGCAGCCGGATACAGGAGTGAAAGTGAGCAGAATTGTTAATTTAACCGATGATTTAGCGCTGGCTCTGGCTGCGCGTGATATTCGTATAGAAGCGCCTATCCCCGGGAAATCAGCCGTCGGCATTGAAATACCGAATCAGGAAGTAGCAATGGTGACGGTCCGGGAAGTGCTGGAAACAGGAATGAAGAAAGACAACCATCCGCTTGCAGTCGCACTCGGCCGGGATATATCAGGCGAACCCGTGCTGGCCGCCTTAAATAAGATGCCTCATCTGCTCGTAGCAGGCGCTACGGGAAGCGGAAAAAGTGTCTGCATTAATGGCATTATTACAAGCATTCTAATGAAAGCAAAACCGCATGAAGTAAAGCTGATGATGATTGATCCTAAAATGGTGGAACTTAATGTATATAACGGGATTCCCCACCTGCTTGCACCGGTGGTAACAGAGCCGAAGCGGGCCGCACAGGCTCTGAAAAAAGTAGTGGCGGAAATGGAACGGCGCTATGACCTGTTTTCCCACACAGGGACGCGGAACATGGAAGGCTACAATCAGTACGTGAAAAAAGAAAACGAAAAAAGCGGGGATAAACAGCTGGAACTGCCTTACATCGTTGTGATTGTCGACGAGCTGGCTGATTTAATGATGGTCGCTTCAAGCGATGTGGAAGATGCGATTACCAGGCTTGCCCAAATGGCAAGAGCCGCAGGGATTCATATGATTATCGCAACCCAGCGTCCGTCTGTTAATGTAATAACAGGAGTAATCAAAGCAAACATTCCTTCACGGATTGCATTTGGGGTTACAAGCCAGATTGATTCCCGCACCATTTTGGACAGCGGCGGCGCTGAAAAGCTTCTTGGAAAAGGAGATATGCTTTTTTCTCCGGTAGGATCCAATAAATCAACGCGTATCCAAGGCGCCTTTATTTCCGATGGAGAAGTCGAAGCTATTGTCGCTTCAGTAATCGCCCAGCAGAAAGCTAATTACCAGGAGGAAATGATTCCTGATGACAAAGTAGAACAAGTTGAAGAAATAGATGACTCTTTATACGATGAAGCAGTAGCTTTTGTCGTAGAAAGACAAAGTGCGTCTGTTTCCATGCTGCAGCGGAAATTCCGCGTAGGATACACGAGGGCTGCACGTCTGATTGATGCTATGGAAGAACGCGGCATTGTAGGACCGTACGGTGGAAGCAAGCCAAGAGACGTGATCTCCGCCCCTCCGGCAGCTGAAGAAGAAGCACCAAGGTATTAAGAAAGGGGCTCAAAGCCAATGGTAGAGAAAGAACAGATTAATACAGGGGCAGCGCTTCATCTGCTGCCGACAAAAAAATTCAAAACAACAACGATTCTGCTGCAGATGCTCGCACCGCTTGAAGCGGAAACAGCTACAGAACGTTCCCTGCTTGCCCAGGTGTTAAAAAGCGCCACATCCGACTACCCTTCCCGTAAAAGCATCCGTTCCCACCTGGATTATTTATACGGTGCGGTATTTACAACGGATGTAGCCAAAAAAGGCGATTATCATCTGCTTACCTTCCGGCTCGATATTGCCAATGAGCGGTATATTGAGCATGCAGAACCGCTTTTGGAAGAAGGACTTGCTTTTCTAAAAGGTGCCGTTCTGGCGCCTTATCTGGAAAACGGTGTGTTCTCTGAAAAAATTATGCTGGAAGAAAAACGAAACCTTCAGCAGCGGATGGAAGCTGTGTATGACGATAAAATCCGCTATGCCAACAACCGGATGCTTCAGCATATGTTTCCCGATGATCCTTACAGATTGCAGGCACAGGGAGAACTGGAGCGCCTGGAAGCCATTACGGCAGACAGACTCATGGTGATCTATAACTCTATGATTCAAGAAGACAAAGTGGACATGTATATTATTGGAGATGTGGAAGAAGAACAAGCCGTTAAAGCAGCCTCGGCATTTTCTATTTTTGAAGACAATCTGCAGGTAAAAGAAACAGCGGGCACCGCTTATTCAGTAAGAGAGACCCCTAATTATATAAAAGAAACCGATGATATCCAGCAGGGGAAACTTCATATCGGCTGCCGGGTGCCGGTCTATTTTAAAGATTCTTCATTTGCTGCCATGCAGGTAGCCAATGCGCTGCTCGGTGGATTTCCTCATTCGAAGCTGTTTTTAAACGTGAGGGAAAAAGAAAGTCTCGCTTATTATGCAGCATCCAGATACGACAGCTTAAAAGGCTTTGTCACGATTATGGCCGGGATCGAAACGTCCCAGTACGATAAAGCGCTCGCTATTATTACAGAACAGATTGAGGACATGAAAATCGGACGGTTCACCGAAGACGAAGTAGAACAGACAAAAGGTATGCTTGTAAATCAGCTGCTCGAAACAGCAGATTCTGCCAAAGGCACCGCCGATCTGCTTTATCAGGGTATTGTCGGGGAACGTCAGGTATCTATGGATGAATGGATCAGCCAGGTGAAAGCCGTTACGCTTGAAGAAGTAGCCGACTGCGCAGCAGATATTGTGATAGATACTGTATTTTTTCTTCATGGAGAGAAGGAGGACCAATAAATGAACACGCTCGAAAAAAACACAATTGATGAAACGCTTTACTACGAAGTGCTTGATAATGGCCTGCAGGTATATATTCTGCCGAAAAAAGGCTTCCATAAAACATTTGCAACATTTACAACCAACTACGGATCTATCGATAACCACTTTACGCCGATTGGAAAAAGCGAGCCGGTAAAAGTGCCGGATGGCATTGCTCATTTTCTGGAGCATAAAATGTTTGAAGATGAAGAAGGGGACGTGTTCCAGACATTTGGTAAACAGGGGGCATCGTCAAACGCTTTTACGAGCTTTACGAAAACGGCCTATTTGTTTTCCAGCACGGCCCAGACGGAAAAAAATATTAGCACGCTGCTTGATTTTGTCCAGCACCCGTATTTTACAGAAGAAAGCGTAGAGAAAGAAAAAGGCATTATTGAGCAGGAAATCCGCATGTATGAAGACCAGGCAGACTGGCTTGCCTTTTTCCAGCTTCTCGGCGGCATGTACCATGAACACCCGGCTAAGATTGATATCGCCGGTACGGTAGCATCTATTTATGATATTACAAAAGAAGATTTGTATACGTGCTATGAAACGTTTTACCACCCTTCCAATATGGCGCTGTTTATTGCAGGCGATGCCGATCCGGAAGCATTAATGGCATTAGTTAAAGAAAATCAGGCAGGCAAGGACTTTCCCCCTGCACCCGAGCTGAAGCGTATTCTTCCGGAAGAGCCGGCAGAAGCCGCCTCTCCAAAAAAAATTCTGGAAATGAGCGTTAATACACCAAAAGTTTTGGTTGGCTATAAAGTGCTCCAGGAGAGAACAGGCGAAGAGTTAATGCGCTACGAACTCGCCATGGATCTGCTGATGGATACATTAATTGGTCCCGGGACCACCTTTTACGAATCTCTGTATGAAGAAGGTTTGATTGATGATTCATTTTCCGGTGAGTTTCAGGTAGACCGCTCCTTTACCTTTTTTGTAGCAGGCGGGGATACGGCCGATCCGGATAAACTGCAGAACCGAATCACGAATCTGCTGGAGTCCAAAGATCCATCGGCATTTGATACAGATATGTTTGAGCGCATCAAGCGCCGCAACATCGGCACGTTTCTGCGCCAGTTAAACAGCCTCGAATTTATGGCCAGCCAATATACGAGCTATGCTTTTGCAGGAATGGATATGTTTGATACAGCGGCTGTGCTGGAGTCAATTACGGCAGAAGAATGTCTGGCATTATGGAAGCAGCATTTTCACGGGCCGGAACGTTCGGTTTCCCAAGTCGTAAAAAAGATTAATGAGTAGCAGACCTTTCGTATTAGTGACAGGGGCAAGCGGAGCAATCGGAAGCGCCGCTGCCGTGAAGCTTGCTGAAGAAGGATATTCCTTGTTTCTGCACTGTCACGAAGCCTCAGACAGCAGGATGAACCAGCTCGCCGACAGATGCCGCGAACTTGGAGGCAAAGCATATATTCTGCGCGCCGACCTATCAAAAGAAAACGGGGCGGAAGTATTACTCCGGCAGGTGCACTCCCCGGTCAGCTGCCTCGTATATGCAGCAGGGGCTTCCCTGTACGGCCTGCTGCAGGATGCACAGCCTGAAGAAATAATGAGCCAGTTTCACTCTCATTTAATTCAGGCAGTGTTTACATGCCAAAAGCTGCTTCCTTATATGATTCAGGAAAAGCAGGGAACCATCGTATTGATTTCTTCTATATGGGCGAGCAGCGGGACCGCGATGGAAACTGTCTATTCTGCGGCAAAAGGGGGAATGGAAGCATTCGTCCGTTCTCTTGCCAAAGAGGCAGCCCCAAGCGGTATCAACGTGAATGCGATCGCTCCTGGAGTTATCGATACACCAATGAACGGTATTTTTTCAACAGAAGAGCAGGAGGACCTGGTGGCACAGATTCCAGCCGGAAGAATGGGCAGGCCGGAAGAAGTGGCAGAAGCAGTTGCTTTTTTGTTTTCCAGCCGCTCTTCGTACATGAATGGACATATTTTACAAATAGACGGCGGTTTTTCGTAAAAAAGCTTTGTGCCGCTTTTAGACAAACGTTACAATAATAGTAACTAATCTATAGGCAGCACAGGAAAGGCAGGCGGAGACAATGGAGCCCAAAGAATGGTATATGGAATATGAAATTCACGAAAACAGACCCGGCCTTCTCGGGGACATTTCTTCCCTGCTCGGTATGCTTTCGATTAACATCGTCACGATCAATGGAGTAGAGCACAGCAGGCGCGGGATGCTGATCCGCAGCCGGCATGATGATTCGGTCGTCAGGCTGCGCAGCATTATGGAAACCATCGATACAATTACGCTGCGGAAAATCCGGGAGCCAAGGCTTCGGGACCGGCTTGCTGTTATGCACGGCCGTTACATTGAACGGGATGCCGATGATAAAAAAACGTTCCGGTTCGTCCGCGATGAATTAGGGCTGCTCGTCGACTTTATTGCCGAACTTTTTAAAAAAGACCGCCATTATTTAGTAGGCATCCGGGGGATGCCGCGTGTTGGAAAAACAGAATCCCTGGTAGCAGCCAGCGTATGCGCCAATAAGCGCTGGACGTTTATCTCGTCCACCCTTCTGCGCCAGACGGTAAGAAGCCATCTGGGGGAAGATGAAAAGGGAGAAGGACACATTTATATTATTGATGGTATTGTCAGCATGATGCGGGCGCCCCAAAAACACAGGGACCTTGTCGATCAGGTTATGAAGCTGCCCTCTGTTAAAGTAGTTGAGCACCCGGATATTTTTATCCGTGAGTCCCATTACACCATCCAGGATTTTGATTGTATTATTGAACTGCGTAATGATGACAGCCAGGTTATTACGTATGATGTAGTGGATTCCGGCTTTTCTTCGTTTGATATTAGTTAGATGGTAGGTGGTACAGCATGTCAGAATTAGGGGCTTTTCTACGTAACAAACGGTTGGATCAAAACATGTCTCTTGATTATCTCCAGGAAGCAACAAAGATTCAAAAGCGTTATCTGCTGGCGATTGAAAACGGCCAGTATGAAGCGCTGCCGGGCGCTTTTTATGCGAAAGCGTTCGTAAAAAGCTACTCCGAAGCACTCGGTCTTGATCCGGACCAGGTTATAGATCAGTATGGAGCGGAGCTTCCGGAAATTCACCACCCGGAAAGCAGGCGTAATTCCCGGATCGATCGTCTCCAGCGCCGCCGGAACTCCTCCAGGAAGTCTTCGGGCAGAACAACGCTTCTGCCTGTATTTGCAGGAATCCTGTTTTTAGGTATTGTCGGCTTCGGCCTGTTTTTAGCTATTCAGGGCCTAAGCGACAGCGGGGATCAGTCGTCCTCTCCCGGGGAAGATCCGGGAGTACAGGTCGAATCGAATGAAGATCCCGGCGAACCGGCTCCTCCGCAGCAGGAAGAAGAACAAGAGGAGCCTGCAGAAACGGACAATGAAAACCAGCCCGAGGAAATATCAAGCGAAGGCATGGTAACCACGTACGACATCTCGGATATGGAATCCCTTGAATTCGAACTGGCATTTACAGGAGACGCTTATATTGATACTCAGGACGAGAGCGGCAGTATTATTGATCAGTATGACGCCACTGCTGATATGGATCCGGTCACGCTTGATTACAGTGACAGGGATTATGTTCTCTTTAACATCGGGAATACGTCCGGTGTGGAAGTAACCATTAACGGTGAGGCATTTGAATGGCCAAGCGATTCCATTCACCAGAACGTTATATTTGAAAGAGCAGAGTAAAAAGCGCCGCAGTTCCGGCGCTTTTTTTCAACTATTGCTTTAGAGGAAGTTACTGAACTTCGAAAAACAGATGAAAAGGGTCTGTGCTTTTCTGAACAAAAAGCGGGAACAAGAGAAAAAAGCCCGGTAAGGCAGTGAAAATCTCCTGGTGTCCGCCGCGGAAAAGTAGAATTATGGTACAATAACAACTAACATCATTTTTTGAGGGTGTGCGCTGTTTAGAAAGAAAAAGAAAAGGGGTAAGCGCCTGATGAACCTTCCAAATAAAATCACATTGGCACGAATAGCATTGATTCCCCTGTTTGTGTTCTTTATGTTAATTCCTCCCTGGCTTGGCATGATCGGCTTAGGGACGTACAGTATCCCGGTGTCCCATGTAATAGGCGGCATTATTTTCATCATAGCTGCAGCTACAGACTGGCTTGACGGCTACATTGCCCGCAAGCGTCAGCTGATTACAAGCTTTGGTAAATTCCTTGATCCGCTTGCAGACAAACTGCTTGTGACTGCAGCACTGCTTGTTTTAATTGACCTGCAGCTTCTGCCATCCTGGATGGCGATTGTTATTTTAAGCCGTGAATTTGCTGTAACCGGCATCCGGCTCGTCGCTGCTGCAGAAGGCGACGTTATCGCTGCGAGCGGCCTCGGTAAATGGAAAACCGTTTTTCAAATGGCGGCTATTACCGTGCTGTTATTTCACAACCTGCCGTTTAGTCTTATCGGACTGCCGGTTGGTATGGGACTAATGTGGATTGCCGTTCTGCTGACTATTGTGTCCGGTGTTGATTACTTTATGAAAAACAAGCATGTGATGCTGAAATCCACCTAACAGAAAGAAGGACTGTCTTTATGAACGCAGAAATCATCGCAGTAGGTTCGGAGCTTCTTCTCGGCCAGATAGCAAACACGAACGGACAGCACCTGTCCAAGGAACTGGCGGCGCTCGGGATCAGTATTTTCAGGCATACAGTTATCGGTGATAACACAGCACGGCTTCACGAAGCGATAGCCGAAGCTGAAAAGCGGGCGGATCTCGTTGTACTGACCGGAGGACTCGGGCCTACAGAGGATGACCTTACAAAAGATGTCGTCGCGGAGCATGCTGGACGCAGATTATTGGAACATCCCCCATCTATGCAGAAGCTGACGGCATTTTTTGAGGAGCGGGGCATGGCGCTGACAGAAGCCAATAAACGCCAGGCTCTATACTTAGAAGACAGTTTTGTGCTGCAAAATCACAACGGGCTTGCCTGCGGAGTGGCATTTGCACATAATGATACACATTATATGCTGCTTCCCGGCCCGCCGCATGAAATGAAAATGATGTTTGAAAAAGAAGGAAAGTCATATCTCCTACAGAACAGGAAAGAAAACAAAGTCATCGAATCAAAAATCTTCCGTTTTACGGAAATTGGCGAATCGACGCTCGAAGAAAAGCTGAAGGATATTATCGGTTTTCAATCCAATCCGACTATTGCCCCGCTTGCCTCAGAAGGGGAAGTGATCATCCGTGTGACAGCAGGAGCATCTACGATAGAGGAAGCCCATAAGCTGATCGCTGAAACCGAGCAGCAAATTCTAGAGCGTGCCGGTGAATACTGTTACGCTTTTGGAGAACAGCCTTTAATTGAGCTGACGCTCGACCGGCTCAGAAAAGCGGGCAAAACGATCGCAGCGGCAGAAAGCCTGACCGGCGGATGGTTTGCTAAAAAAGCAATAGATGTAGAAGGTGCCTCCGACGTATATGCCGGGGGAGCCGTCACGTACTCGGCCGCAGCCAAACAAAAACTGCTCGGCGTAAAAGCTGAAACGATCGCCTCTTATGGCACAGTGAGCCGGGAGTGTGCAGAAGAGATGGCTCTTAATGTAAAAGAATACATGCAGTCAGACGTCGGCATTAGTTTTACAGGGGTAGCCGGACCGGATGCGCTTGAAGGATATCCCCCGGGCACTGTCTGGATTGGACTCGCCGTGGACGGCGGTGTCAAAGCCTTTCCGCTGCATTTAAAAGGAAGCAGAAAATTAATCAGACATTCTGCCGTGTTTCACGGCTATCGACTGTTATGGAAAGAAAAGGTGATAAGCAATGACGTTTTTTGATGATTTTTCGATTCGCAGTGAAATAAAGCAGGCCGTAAAAGAAATGGGATTTGAAGAACCTTCTCCTATTCAGGAAAAAGCCATCCCGAAAATCCTGGAAAAGATTGATTTAATCGGGCAGGCACAGACAGGGACGGGAAAAACCGCTGCTTTTGGCATTCCCATTATTAACAGCGTGACAACAGACAAGCATGTTCAGGCAATTATCCTGACGCCGACAAGAGAGCTCGCCATTCAGGTGTCCGGAGAAATACAAAAGCTGTCCCGTCATATTGGTATCCGCACGATGCCTATCTACGGCGGCCAGTCCATAGGCCATCAGATCCGTGCCTTAAAAGAAGGCGTTCAGATTGTAATTGGAACACCGGGCCGCGTACAGGACCATCTCCGCCGCGGCACGCTTGCGCTCGATCAGGTTAAAACAGTAGTTCTGGACGAAGCCGACGAAATGCTTGACATGGGATTTGTAGAGGACATTGAAACTATTTTAAAGAGAGTAAATAAAGATAGGCAGACCCTGCTGTTTTCTGCAACAATGCCTCCGGCAATAAAGAAGCTCTCCCAGAAATACATGGTCAAGCCTCAGGTGGTCTCTATCAATAAAGGTGAAGTAACGGCTCCATCCATTGCACAGGTGTATTATAAAGTATTGGAAAAAAACAAGCAGGATTCTCTCTGCCGGATACTCGACAGCCAGGATCCGGAGCTCGGCATTATTTTCTGCCGTACGAAAAAAGGAGTAGCTGAATTAACAGAAGCGCTTCAGGCCCGCGGTTATCTGGCGGACGGCCTGCACGGAGATCTTAATCAGGCCCAGCGCGATACCGTCATGAAAAAATTCCGCGATGCGTCGATTGAATTCCTCGTTGCAACCGACGTAGCTGCCCGCGGTATTGATGTACAGAACGTCAGCCACGTAATCAACTATGACATTCCCCAGGATCCGGAAAGTTATGTGCACCGTATTGGACGGACCGGACGTGCCGGTAAAAACGGGCAGGCGCTTACAATTGTAACCCCAAGGGAAATGAAGCACCTGCGCTCGATCGAAGCAGAAATCAAAATGACGATTCCTGCAAACGAAGTGCCTTCCATTGAAGAAGTGGTCGAAAAACAGCAGGAGTCCTGGAAAAAGATGATTACAGATCAGTTCAGCGAAGAGGAGCATTTAAATTTATTTGATGACCTGACCGATGAATTATTAAAAGAATCCGATCCGAAAGACATTATTCGTGCCTTAATGAAAATGAACTTCTCGGGTTCGCTCGGCGGAAACGATGACGCATATAACTTCGGGGAAACCGGCGGAGCTAAAGGAATGACACGTTTCTTTATTAATGTAGGACGAAATGTCAACATGAGTGCTAAAATTTTGATTGAAGAAATATCCGATGCAGTCGGCATCGCCGGAAAAGCGGTCGGACGCATTGATATTTTTGAAAACTTTACGTTTGTAGAGGTGCCGGATGATGTGGCGCCGTTCGTGTATGAATCCCTGCGCTATTCCAGAATCAATGGAGCCAGAGTAAATCTGGAGCCGGCAAAGCCGCGCCCAAAACGAACGAATCCATCTCCCCGCCCGCCTGCACGTCAGACAAAATAATACACCAGGCTGCCTGTTTTAAGCGGGCAGCTTTTCTATTGCTGCGCCTTTTTGATTCCTTCTGAAAAAATAATAAAAAAAGCGAATGGATGTTCGCAAATTAGTTGGCAAACAGAAGAAAAAAGGGTATGATGTATTTAGCGATAAAGTGCAGCAGCGATTCACCAGCGTTCCTACTTTTTTCCGATAAATCGGGGGAGGCATTGGAAAAAAACAGCATTTAATAAAAAGGAGAGATCATATGAATGATAGAAAAGCCGCGCTCGACCAGGCGTTGAAAAATATTGAAAAGCAGTTTGGAAAAGGATCCATAATGAAAATGGGGGAGCAGACGGACCGCCGCGTTTCCACTATTTCAAGTGGTACGCTGGCAGTTGATATTGCCCTTGGAGTCGGCGGGTATCCGCGCGGACGTGTTATCGAAATTTACGGACCGGAATCTTCAGGTAAGACGACCGTTGCCCTTCATGCGATTGCAGAAGTACAGCGCGGCGGAGGCCAGGCGGCATTTATAGATGCAGAGCACGCACTCGATCCGGCATATGCAGCCAAGCTCGGCGTCGATATTGATGAACTTCTTCTATCCCAGCCGGACACAGGCGAACAGGCGCTGGAAATTGCAGAAGCACTTGTACGAAGCGGAGCGGTCGAGATGATCGTTGTTGACTCCGTGGCAGCACTTGTACCGAAAGCGGAAATTGAAGGGGAAATGGGCGATACCCACGTTGGTCTTCAGGCCCGCTTAATGTCCCAGGCGCTCCGTAAATTATCCGGTGCGATCAGTAAATCGAACTCGATCTGTGTATTTATTAACCAGATCCGTGAGAAAGTCGGCGTGATGTTCGGGAGCCCGGAAACAACTCCAGGTGGACGTGCGCTTAAGTTCTACTCTTCTGTCCGCCTTGACGTAAGACGTGCGGAAACATTAAAGCAGGGAAATGAAATGATTGGTAATAAAACGAGAATCAAAGTAGTAAAAAATAAAGTTGCGCCGCCGTTTAAAGTAGCAGAAGTCGATATTATGTACGGAGAAGGAATTTCCCGTGAAGGATCAGTGCTTGATATTGCAGCCGAACTGGATATCGTTTTGAAAAGTGGTGCCTGGTATTCGTACGAAGGCGAGCGCCTCGGCCAGGGACGCGAAAATTCCAAGCAGTATTTAAAAGAACATCCGGAAATATTGAATGCAATTGAGCGACGTGTTCGAGAACACCACAATCTAACAATAACACCAGAAGAAGATGTGAAAAAAGAAACAGAACCGGCTCTTTCTCTTGAAGACGAGTAACTATATGTTTTTCAAACACTGTCCACGCCGGACAGTGTTTTTTTCATGAGTGTGACCTCCCTCACAGGCAGCAGGCCCCGTATCGGCTACACTAGTAGAAGAACCACTATTTTTATTTCGACAAGGAGGAATAAAATGAAAGCAGCGTTATGGCATAAAGCAAAAAACGTTACAGTGGAAGAAGTAGAAGAGCCGACGGCTGGTGCGTATGAAGTTAAAATTAAGGTGAAATGGTGCGGAATCTGTGGCAGTGATCTGCATGAATACCTGGCAGGACCTATTTTTATTCCTGTGGGGGAGCCACATCCTATCAGCGGAGACAGGGCACCTATTATAATGGGCCATGAATTTGCCGGTGAAGTTATAGAAGTTGGGGAAGGCGTTACCAAAGTAGTCCCGGGCGATCGGATAGCGGTTGAACCTATCCTGGCGCCTCATGAAAAAGGGGCTTATACAGACGAAAAATACAACCTATCTCCTTTATTAGGCTTTCACGGCCTGTCCGGGGGCGGGGGAGGTTTTTCAGAATACACGGTAGTAGGAGAACATATGGTTCACAAACTGCCTGAAGAACTTTCCTACGAACAGGGAGCACTTGTAGAACCGGCGGCGGTAGCGCTCCATGCTGTCCGTCAGAGCAGTTTGAAAGCCGGCGACACGGCCGCTGTATTCGGCACCGGACCTATTGGCCTGCTTGTACTGGAAGCACTGCGTGCGGCTGGCGTGTCCAAAGTGTTCGCAGTAGAAGTCTCTGAATCCAGGAAAAATATGGCCGCGGACCTCGGGGCCTATGTGATCGATCCGACAGAAACGGACCCCGCCGAAGAAATTCAGCGGCTGACAAACGGAGGTGTAGACGTTTCTTTTGAAGTAACAGGAATACCTAAAGTGTTAAATCAATGCATTAACAGCAGTCACCGTGGCGGGGAAACCGTTATCGTCAGCATCTGGGAATCAGAAGCCTCTATTTCCCCGAATGATCTCGTCATACAAGAAAAAACAGTAAAAGGCATCATAGCTTACCGTCATGTGTATCCGGCTGTTATGGAATTAATGAAGCAGGGATATTTCAGTGGTGAAACAATGATCACAAACAAAATTACGCTTCCCGACGTCGTCGAGGAAGGATTTGAGAAGCTGGCACATGACAAAAGCCAGATTAAAATTTTAGTCAGCCCTGAATAACTGCGTCGGTTTGGAAAAAAAGGATGCCTCCAGATAAAGGAAGCATCCTTTTTGTACGGTTGTAGGAGAACGTACGATCCTTTTGTCCTTTCAGGCATGAAAGAATGATATGGCATACATAAAGGCACGGGTATCGTAAAAACCGTCTGAAATCCTTATAAGATAAGGGTTTCAACGATTACAATATCTTGACATGTATCTTTCATAAGGATACAATTGAGTAGCAGATACCAGATTTAGTAATCTGAAGATGTCTGGTATACATCTTCTGGAAGATTTTTGGTATCTTATCGTTTCATGCAAAAAAGTACGATGAAACGCTTTTTTCTTTTCTGGATAAAAAACAGTAAGAGCATGTCTTTTCGGCATGCGGGGATTGAAATGAAGAAAAGGGCATCCTCCTGGATGTAACAGGAGACAAAACTAGATAGCAAGAGGAGGTGACAAGTATGGATAATATCTTACTCATCTCCATTTTGCTTATTGTCGTTGCAGCTTTAAGTGGATTTGCCGGCTATTTTGTTCGTCGTTCCATTGCAGAAGCTAAGATTTCTAGCGCAGAACAGGCTGCTAAAAATATAGTGGAAGATGCAGAACGAAAAGCAGAAGCCAGCAAAAAAGAGGCTGTATTAGAAGCGAAGGATAAGGCTCATCAGCTTCGCGCTGAGGCGGAACAGGATGTAAGAGACCGACGGAATGAAGTACAGAAACAAGAATCGCGTCTGTTGCATAAAGAAGAAACTCTGGACCGTAAAAGTGAAACCCTGGATAAAAAAGAAGAATCGTTGGAAAGAAGAGAGGAAACTCTCGCTGATAAACAACGACAGGTGGACGATAAAAACAGCAAAGTGGAGGAGATTTTATCTCAACAGCAGGAAGAATTAAATAGAATTTCCGGCTTAACACGTGAAGAAGCGCAGGACATCATACGGCGCGATGTGGAGAAGGAACTGCAGCATGACCTGGCCGTACTCGTCAAAGAGGAAACGGCCCGTGCGAAAGAGGAAGCGAATAAGAAATCCAAGGAAATATTATCGCTTGCCATTCAGCGCTGTGCCGCAGACCATGTCGCAGAAACTACCGTATCCGTTGTGAACCTTCCCAACGATGAAATGAAGGGACGGATCATTGGCCGTGAAGGCCGTAACATCCGTGCTCTTGAAACACTTACAGGAATTGATCTTATTATTGACGATACACCTGAAGCTGTTATTTTATCCGGATTTGATCCTATTCGAAGAGAAATTGCCCGTACGGCGCTGGATAAGCTCGTACAGGACGGGCGTATTCATCCGGCTCGTATTGAAGAAACGGTAGAGAAATCCCGCCGTGAAATTGATGAAATGATCCGGGAGTATGGAGAGCAGGCAACCTTTGAAATGGGTATTCATAACCTGCATCCGGATTTAATAAAAATTCTCGGGCGCCTGCGCTACCGCACAAGCTACGGACAGAATGTGCTCAAGCATTCCATGGAAGTAGCCCATTTAACGGCTATGATGGCTGCAGAGCTCGGAGAAGACGAGCATCTGGCACGCCGTGCCGGCCTGCTTCATGATATTGGTAAAGCGATTGATCATGAAGTAGAAGGAAGCCACGTGGAAATTGGCGTAGAGCTCGCCCAGAAATACCGGGAAAACAGCGTAGTGATTAACAGTATCGCTTCCCACCACGGTGACACGGAAGCTACTTCTGTTATTGCCACGCTCGTAGCCGCAGCCGATGCGCTGTCGGCCGCACGTCCCGGGGCAAGACGCGAGACACTTGAAACGTATATCCGCCGTCTGGAGAAACTCGAGGAAATTTCCGAGTCCTTTGAAGGCGTGGAAAAAACGTATGCTATTCAAGCCGGACGTGAAGTCCGCATCATGGTAAAACCAGATATTGTAGATGATGTGGTAGCCCACCGTCTGGCGCGGGATATAACGAAACGAATTGAAAATGAACTGGATTATCCGGGCCATATCCGGGTAACCGTTATCCGGGAAACAAGAGCAGTAGAGTATGCTAAGTAAAGCGGCGGCAGCGCCGCTTTATTTTTTTCGTTAAATCATAACCTGACAGTTTGAAAGAAAAGAGGACGCTTATTATGAAAATATTGTTTGTAGGAGACGTAGTCGGCTCCCCCGGCCGCAAAATGATTACGGAGTACCTGCCGAAATTAAAGAAAAAATTTAAGCCTGCCGTAACAATCGTCAATGGGGAAAACGCCGCCGGCGGCCGCGGAATTACAGAAAAAATATACAAAGGTTTTCTGGAAAGCGGAGCCCAGGCCATTACGATGGGAAACCATACATGGGACAACCGGGAGATTTTTGAATTTATTGCAAACGCACCGAATCTGGTCCGGCCTGCCAATCTGCCGGCGGGAGTACCAGGGATCGGATGCACGTATGTAAAAGTAAACACGCTCGAAGTAGCGGTTATTAATTTAATAGGCCGCACCTTTATGCAGACAAGCGATGATCCTTTTCAAAAAGCAGAAGAGCTGATTGAAGAAGCGAGAGCGAGAACGCCATTTGTATTTGTTGATTTCCACGCGGAAGCAACGAGTGAAAAGCAGGCGATGGGCTGGACGCTTGATGGCAGGGCAACGGCTGTCGTCGGTACGCACACGCACGTGCAGACCGCCGATGAACGAATTCTGCCGGAAGGTACTGCCTATCTAAGCGACGTAGGTATGACCGGTCCGCGCGACGGCATTCTTGGAATGGGTCGGGAAAGCGTTTTGTATAAGTTTAAGACCGGGCTCCCAGCAAGGTTTGAAGTGGCAGAGGGACGGGAACAATTAAGTGCAGTCCTTATTGATGCAGACGACAAAACCGGCCGCGCCAAATCGATTAAACGTATTCAAATAGACGAAGATCATCCATTCTTTGAATAAAGCACCTGGGGGGATTTTCCCTCTAGAACAAATTGTCAAAATTATTTGATTTCTAAAAACTATTTCCAGAAAAAGGAGGATTATTCAGCTCTTCTCTTGAATAGTATAACAACAATAGTCCAGGCTATAATTTACACAAGGAGGTACTATTAATGGAAGTATTAAAAGTATCAGCCAAGTCAACTCCAAACGCTGTAGCAGGTGCCTTAGCCGGTGTCATTAGAGAAAAAGGAGCAGCCGAAATCCAGGCCATTGGAGCAGGTGCCATTAACCAGTCGGTAAAAGCTATTGCGATAGCACGTGGATTTGTTGCACCGAGTGGAATTGATTTAGTTTGTGTTCCCGCCTTTACGGACATTGTAATAGACGGGGAAGAGCGGACAGCGATCAAACTTATAGTAGAACCGAGGTAACCAGGAAAACAGGGCGTTCGACGTCCTGTTTTTTTAGGTGCCGGCCTTTCATCTGTTTATCATCTGTTGTACAAAAACGGGGAGTCTTGATTTTTTCTGTTCCGGGCTCTATGATGGAAGAACGAGCAAAGTCAGTAACGGAGCCGTATACAACAGGCAGGCACCTGGATATCAGGTGTCTTTTCTATGCCTCTTGTTATTTTAAGGAGGAAATATTATATGCAGCAGCTTAAAAAACAGCTACAGCGAATTGATAAAAAAGGTTATAAAGCCTATAACGATATAAAAGGGTCGTACACGTTTGAAGGGTTTACGCTTAAGGTGGATCATGTACAGGCCGATCCTTATGCTTCCCCTTCCAAAGTACGGGTTATCTGCTCTCTGCAGGACCTTGGCATTGGAAAAGAAGAACAATCCACCCCGTCCCGTCAGACAGCGTTGATTGATTATTTCGCCGAGCGCATGATGAAGGAACTTCGCAACGGCAGAGATCAGGGCGGTATTCTGATCGACGGGCCGGGTCAGCAGGTGCTGGATCGAACGGCCGTTAAAATCAACGGCCGCGAACTGGAAGTACGGCTTTCCGTCCATCTTCCAGCCAAAGGACGCACGATTATGGGCAAGCAGGCGGAAGAACGATTAATTGGACGGCTGCCGGCCGCTGTGAAAAAAGCGGTCCACCAGTTTGAAAAGAGCGGTCTGCAGGACGCACTGGAGCTTGCAGACGAACAGGATGATATCCGCTGCTACCTCACAGAAAACCAAGCAGTCAGCTTTATCGCCAATGGGGCGGTACTGCCCCGGGAAAGCGGCATCAGCAGCCGGCCGATGAAACCTGACGAAGCCCGGACCTTTCAATCGCCGGCCTCTCTGGAAGTAACGATCCCCCTTTCCCACAGCACTCCGGTTTCAGGAATGCTTTTAAAAGAAGGCGTGACGCTGATTACCGGGGGCGGCTACCACGGGAAAAGCACCCTGCTGGAAGCGGTGGAAAGCGGAGTATATAACCACCGTAGAGGCGACGGCCGGGAGTATGTCATCACGGCAGCCGACGCAGCAAAAATCCGTGCAGAAGATGGACGCAGCGTGACCCGTACGGATATTTCGATGTTCATCTCCAACCTGCCGAACAAAAAAAATACTGCTCAATTTACGACGGAAAACGCAAGCGGAAGCACGTCCCAGGCCGCAAATATTATGGAAAGCCTGGAAGCGGGAAGCCGCTGTCTGCTGATTGACGAAGACACAAGTGCCACAAACTTCATGATTCGGGACAGCCGGATGCAGGAGCTGGTCCAAAGCAGCAAGGAACCGATTACGCCCTTCGTTTCAAGAGTCCGTCCGTTATATAAAGAACACGGCGTGTCTACTATATTAGTTGTCGGCGGCACGGGCGATTATTTCAGCAAAGCAGATACCGTTCTGATGATGGATGAATATATTCCGTACGATGTAACAGAAAAAGCGCACCGGATCGCAGCGGAAGACCCGAGGGAAGAACCGGCAGAGAGCGCCGCACCGCTTCCATCCGGACGGAAAATAAAGTGGGACAGCTTTGATGCCCGACGCGGCAAAAAGACGAAGGCTGGAGCAAAAGGACGCAGCACTATTTTATACGGAAAAGAAACAATTGATCTTTCCAGCGTGGAACAGATTGTAAATACGAGCCAGACGGAAGCGACCGCGCGGATCATTCAGGCACTCGAGAAGCATTTTGCTTCCAAGGCGGTTTCTTTTGAAGAAGCGTTCCGCTATATCGATAAAGTGTACAAAGAAAAAGGGCTGGATGGATTTTCCATTCATGAAGGTGTACATCCAGGAGAAATGGCAGCTCCGCGGACGATCGAAATTGCAGCAGCTGTTAACCGCTACCGCAGGCTGCGCACAGTGTAGCCTGCCGTTCTATACAGCGCGGCGTTAATATACTACAATGTATAAAGAAGAAAGCTTTAAGCCTTCCTTGAAGGAACAGAAAGAAAGGAGAGGGCGTAATGAACGAAGACCAGAGAAAACAACAGCTCAATGAATCCCCCTCATATAATCATGATAAGAAGGATAAACCGCAGAAAGACTACAGCACCTACTTTGATTTCTCAAGTGCTTCAATAGAGGAAAAAGAGGGGCGCCAGTATATGAAAATCGGCGGTCGAAGCATCCGGATTAATGAACAGCCTGATTTTAAAAAAGGGAAAAAACGCGGCAAAGAAGAAGTGGAAGTTCAGTACGGCTTTAACGTACCTGAAGAGCTCCGCCGCTTGGGCCAGGGCAAAAAATATTTAATCCGGACGTACGGATGCCAGATGAATGTGCATGATACAGAAAATATGTCAGGCATTCTCGAAGAAATGGGCTTTACGGAAACGTCGGAAACGACAGAAGCGGACGTGATCTTTTTAAATACGTGCGCGATCCGTGAAAACGCAGAGAATAAAGTATTTGGCGAACTGGGCCACTTAAAGCCGCTCAAGCTGGAAAAACCGGAACTCATCATCGGTGTCTGCGGCTGTATGTCCCAGGAAGAAACCGTCGTCAACCGGATCCTGCAAAAGCATAACCACGTAGATCTTATTTTTGGTACGCATAACATTCACCGGGTGCCTGAGCTGCTTCAGGATGCTATTCTCGGAAAAGAAATGGTCGTTGAAGTGTGGTCCAAAGAAGGCGATGTAGTGGAAAACATGCCCCGCAAACGTGCCGGGAAAACACAGGCATGGGTTAATATTATGTACGGTTGTGACAAGTTCTGTACATACTGTATTGTGCCTTACACGAGAGGCAAAGAGCGGAGCCGGATGCCGGAGGACATTATTCATGAAGTCCGTGATCTGGCAAGACAGGGGTACAAAGAAATTACGCTTCTCGGCCAGAACGTAAATGCCTACGGAAAAGATCTGGAAGGAAACTACCGTCTCGGTCATTTAATGGACGACCTGCATAAAATTGATATTCCGAGAATCCGCTTTACGACAAGCCATCCCCGCGACTTTGATGACCATTTAATTGAAGTGCTTGCCAAAGGCGGAAACCTCGTCGAGCACATTCATCTTCCTGTGCAGTCCGGAAGCAGTGAAGTGCTGAAGCTGATGGCCCGTAAGTACACGAGAGAACAGTACGTGGAGCTTGCCGGCAAAATTAAGGCGGCTATTCCGCACGCATCGTTTACAACAGATATTATTGTAGGCTTTCCAAATGAAACGGACGCACAGTTTGAAGAAACGATGTCGCTTGTAGAAGAAATGGACTATGATATCGCCTATACGTATATTTATTCGCCAAGGGATAATACGCCGGCTGCAAAAATGGAAGATAACGTACCGATGGAAGTAAAAAAACAGCGGCTGGCCCGCTTAAATAAACTCGTCAACGACATCTCCGCCCGCCGCAACGCCGAGCTTGAGGGCCGGGTAGTCGAAGTGTTAATTGAAGGCGTCAGCAAGAAAAATGAAAACGTCCTTTCCGGACGGACGAGAACGAATAAAATGGTCAATGTAGCCGCTCCGGCCAGCTGTATCGGTCAGGTGATCTACACGAAAATCACAGAAGCAAAAACCTGGTCCCTTAACGGGGAATTAGTAGAAATGGCGGAGGTGTAAACATGGGACAGAACGCAACGAAGGCAGACGTGCTCGCGAAAGCTAAAGAACTAGGAGCAATGATTGCGGAAACCGAAGAGGTTGATTTTTTCAAACGGGCGGAAGCCCAGATCAATAAAAACCTGCGCGTGCAGGAGCTGATTGGAAAAATAAAAGCAAAACAAAAAGAAGCAGTCAATCTGCAGCACTACCAAAAGCATGAGGCGCTGAAAGAAACAGAGCGCCAGATTGATGAACTGAACGCAGAAATTGAGAGCATTCCGCTCGTCGTGGAATTCCAGCAGAGCCAGACAGAAGTAAACCATCTGCTCCAGCTCGTGTCCACATCTATATCCAATACGGTGACAGATACGATTATTGAGTCAACCGGTGGAGATAAGCTGCAGGGAACGACCAACCATAATCCGTTTATGAATATTACAAAAAAATAACTTTTTCCCATTATAGACAGCAGGCGCCGCGCTAAAAAGCAGCGTCTGTTTTTTTTGCTGCAGAAACACTTTAAGGTATTCAGGTCGTTATAATTTCACAAACCATATTAATTTATAATAAGAGATTCAACCCGTTTAGGAGAAGGAATCAGCTATGCTATAATAAAACAGATACAAAGCGATAGAAGAGCTGGAGGAATGATTTTTGTGACTCAGGAAACACCAATGATGCAGCAATATAAACGAATTAAAGCGGAATATACCGATGCTTTTTTATTTTACCGATTGGGTGACTTTTATGAATTGTTTTTTGACGACGCCGTCCAGGCTGCGCAGGAGCTGGAAATTACGCTCACCAAAAGAGGCAGTAAGGGCGACCACGATATTCCAATGTGCGGGGTACCGCATCATTCAGCAGAAGGGTATATCTCTACGCTGATTGAAAAAGGATACAAAATTGCGGTCTGCGAACAGGTGGAAGACCCAAAAACTGCCAAAGGGGTTGTAAAAAGAGAAGTTGTCAACTTAATTACTCCGGGGACCGTCATGGAAGGGCGCGCCATCCACGAAAAAGAAAATAATTTTATAGCGGCTCATTACCAGGATAAAGACGGGAGTGCCGGCTTTGTTAAAGCGGATTTAACGACCGGGGAAATATACGGAGCCCGGCTGGAAGCAGACCGGCCTGCATGGGAACAGGAAGCATCCAAAGCAAATGTGAAAGAGCTTATCCTGCAGGAATCCCCAAAAGACGGGGAGTGGACGACTTTTCCCGGCACATTTTCCGTCCAGCAGTCAGCTGACATCCCGGAAGAGTTTGCTGTACTCTGCACCCATATAAGCAGTGCTCCGGTTCTGGGGGCATTTGGGCTGTTAAGCAGCTACCTGTCCCGGACACAGAAGCGTTCACTTGATCATCTACAGCCGATTCACCTGTATGAGCCCCGCCAGAAAATGCAGCTGGACCGAAATTCGCGTCGGAATCTGGAGCTTACCGAAACGATCCGGGACCATAAGAAAAAAGGATCCCTTCTCTGGCTGATGGACCAGACGATGACAGCAATGGGAGCCCGCCGGGTGAAAAGCTGGATGGAAGAGCCTCTGCTGCAGGAAAAAGAAATAACGGACCGACAGAGCATTGTACAGTCCCTGCTTGACCATTTTTTCGAACGTGGAGACCTGCGCGACCGGCTTAAGTTTGTGTATGACCTGGAGCGGCTCGCGGGGAAAGCAGCTTTTGGTAATGTGAACGCCCGGGAGCTTGTGCAAATGCGCCGCACGCTGCAGGAACTGCCTGAAATTATTTCGATTTTAAAGCAGATTGATAATTCTCTTCTGCAGAAATGGACCACCCCGCTGGATCAATTTCATGACCTGCTCGAACTGCTGGAGGACGGTCTCGTGGAAGAGCCGCCTGGCCTCATTACTGAAGGCGGGATGTTCCGGCAGGGTTTCCATGACAAACTAGATGAATACAGGGAAGCGAGTACGAACGGCCGGCAGTGGATTTCCGAGCTGGAACGTGATGAGAAGCAGACGACCGGAATTAAATCCCTGAAAGTCGGATTTAACCGTGTGTTTGGTTATTATATCGAAGTGACAAAAGCAAATATTCCTCTTCTGCCTGAAGGCAGGTATGACCGTAAGCAGACGCTGACGAATGCCGAACGCTTCACGACGCCGGAACTGAAAGAGAAAGAAGCATTGATTTTAGGAGCCCAGGAAAAAAGTGTAGAGCTGGAACATACGCTCTTTTTAGAATTAAGGGAAAAAGTAAAAACGTACCTTCGTCCGCTGCAGGAAGCAGCGCTCGTAATCAGCCAGATTGACGTGCTGCAGGGATTTGCGGAACTGAGCGACCGGCAGGGCTATGTCCGGCCGGAAATGAGCAGAGATGGCAGCGTCCATATTAAAAACGGCAGACATCCGGTCGTGGAAAAAATCGTTGGTGCCGGTGAATACGTAGCAAACGATGTCCACATGGAACAAGGCCGAAACATGCTGCTTATTACAGGGCCGAATATGTCCGGTAAAAGTACATTTATGAGACAGGCTGCTCTAATTTCCATCATGTCCCAGACGGGCTGCTTCGTGCCGGCGGAAGAGGCAAAACTGCCTATTTTTGACCAGGTGTTTACAAGAATCGGTGCGGCTGACGACCTGGCTTCCGGACAGAGTACCTTTATGGTGGAAATGCTGGAAACCAACTACGCGCTCTCCCATGCCTCAAAGAACAGTTTGATTCTTCTTGATGAGATTGGCAGAGGTACGTCCACTTACGACGGGATGGCGCTCGCTCAGGCCATTATTGAACACATACATGAAAGCATTGGTGCCAAAACGATGTTTTCGACGCATTACCACGAGTTAACGACGATCGCCGATTCCCTGCCAAACCTTCAAAACGTCCACGTACGGGCGATTGAAGAAGAAGGCCGGATTGTCTTTCTGCATAAAGTTGAAGAAGGCAGCGCGGACGAGAGCTACGGCATTCATGTGGCGAAGCTGGCCGATCTTCCGGATCCCCTGTTAAGCAGAGCAGGGGAGCTGTTAAAGCAGCTGGAACAAAAAGATAAAAATCGCGAAACGGCTGAAGCATCGTCTGTTCGGGAGGCGGCGCCTGCAAAAGAAGAGCCGACCCAGCTGACACTGTTTCAGGAAGAAGAGCAGGCGGCGGCCAAAACAAAAAATGGGAAACTTCATCCCATTCTGGATGATATTCGTAAAACAGATGTACTGCATTTATCGCCAATGGAGGCGCTTGAGAAGCTTTACCGAATGCAGCAGAGACTCCGCTGATGGGGAAAGGAGAAAACGATGGCTAAAATTACGAAACTGCCGGACGATTTATCCAATAAGATCGCAGCGGGTGAAGTGGTGGAGCGTCCGAGTTCTGTCGTGAAAGAGCTGGTAGAAAATGCGATTGATGCGGGCGGCAGCCGAATCCAGGTGGACCTGGAGGAAGGCGGCCTCTCTTTAATCCGTGTGGTCGACAATGGAAGCGGCATGGACCGGGAAGACGCCGACCTTGCTTTTTACCGGCATGCGACGAGTAAAATTACTTCCGAAAAGGATTTGTTTGATATTCATACACTCGGCTTCCGAGGAGAGGCACTGCCAAGTATTGCGGCTGTGTCCCAGCTGGAAATGGAAACCGGCAACGGTCGTGACGCGGGCACGCTTCTTCGCTACCAGGGAGGAAAAAGAATTACGTTGACCTCTTCCAAAAGCCGGAAAGGAACGGATATCAGCGTACGCGATTTGTTTTTTAATACGCCGGCACGACTTAAATATATGAAAACCGTTCACACGGAGGTAGGCAAAGTCAGCGATATTATTAATCGTCTGGCAATGTCGCGCCCTGATATTTCATTCCGGCTGGCTCATAATGGCAAGCAGATGCTTCATACAAACGGGGACGGCCGGCTGCTGACGGTTATTGCCTCCATTTATGGCAGACAGACGGCCAAGTCATTTCTGCCGATTCATCACGAATCCAACGATTATACCGTGACGGGTTATATAGCTAAGCCGGAAATCAACCGGGCCTCCCGTCATTATATGTCTACGTTTTTAAATGAGCGGTTTATTCGGCATTTTCCGCTGGTCAAAGCAATAGAGCAGGCCTATCATACCCTGCTTCCGATCGGCCGTCATCCGATGGCCGTGCTGCATGTTAAGCTTCATCCCACGTTAATGGATGTAAACGTGCACCCATCAAAAATGGAAGTTCGTCTCAGCAAAGAAAAAGAAATGCTGCAGGATGTCGAAAACACGATAAAACAGGCGCTGCAGCAGTTATCCCTTATTCCGGAAGCCGATACGGCGCGGGCGAAGCGCATGCAGTCAGAGGCGCTGGAGCTTCCTCTGCAGCAGGAAAAGCAGGAGGTGGCCTCTAAAACGGCTCCCCCGGAGTTTCAACAGGAGCAGGCGGACTGGCAGCGGGCAGAGGCCGTAGCAGAACCGTGGCCGGAACCATCTCAGGAGCCGCCGTCTTTCCAGGAAGAGCCGCCTGCGGTACCGGAAGAAACAGCCATGCCCATGTCTGAGAAAGAGCCGGAACCATATCGGCACAGGGAGCTGTTGGAGCTGGAGCCGATCGGCCAGCTGCATGGCACATATTTGTTGACCCAGAGCCGGGACGGCCTGTATATTATCGATCAGCATGCTGCCCAGGAAAGGATCTTTTATGAATTTTTCCGCGAAAAAATCGGCAGTGTAAACACTGAGATGCAGGATCTGCTGATTCCGATGACGTTTGAAGTAACCAGCCAGGAAAAGCTGGTTATTGCAAACTCCCGCGAGGAACTGGAACAGGCCGGGGTGTACCTGGAAGAGTTTGGAGAAAATACATTCCGCATCCGTTCCCAGCCTACATGGTTTCCGGCTCAGGAGGCGGAATCGGTAATCCGGGAGCTGCTGGAGCAGCTGCAGCAGGAAAAAAATATCAGCATTCATAAAGTCCGGGAAGAAGCAGCAATTTTGATGTCCTGCAAGGCAGCCATCAAAGCGAACCGGCATCTGCGCAAAGATGAGATAGCGGCGCTTATCGAAAAACTCGGCACGTGCAGGGAGCCGTATACGTGTCCGCACGGGCGTCCGATCGTCATTCATTTTTCTTCGTATGATATGGAAAAGATGTTTAAACGGGTGCAGTAAAAAAGCGCTCTCATTTTTTCCCTGTTCTCCGGCTCATGTATGCTATAATAAAAGCAAATATTACATAGCGGGGGGAATCAGTTCATGTCAGCACTTGATGTAGTAGCTATTGGCGGTATTTCATTTTTTATCATTGTAGTAAGTGTCATCATGGCGTATTACTTTTTAAAACGGTCACAGTCCGACAACTAAAAGCGCCAATCCGGCGCTTTTTTCACGTTTAAATAGACAGGCAGGCGACATACAGTATGATTATAACGACAACAAAAGCCGCCGGAAGCAATGCCCGGGAAGAGGCAGGAGCACTTGCTGCCCGCTGGGGAGCAGCTTTTGCGGAACGAAAAAAACGATCCATACAAAAATGGCTGGTTGAAACCGGGGACGCCATTTATGTAGTGGGGGATCAGGCCGACACCTTCCATCCGCCCAACAGCAGCAATGGCTTTTTCTTTCACCCGAGTATGGCAAAACTCAGGGGAAAGAGAGTACTGGACGGAGGCAGGGATCCGCTGATTGAAGCCGGCGGCATTGCTGAAGGTACGAGCGTTCTGGACTGTACGCTGGGACTCGGTTCAGACAGCATTGTTTTGAGCGCTGCGGCAGGGGAAACAGGTCAGGTTCAGGCGCTGGAAAAAACAAAAGAGATTGAAGCCGTCGTAAAAAAGGGCCTGCAGCACTGGAATCTGCAGGAGGCGTTATTAAACGAGGCGATGCAGCGAATTCAAACCGTTCATGCAGATTATTCTGAATGGCTCCGTGAGGCTCCTACAGCTTCATGGGATGTTGTGTACTTTGATCCGATGTTTCATGAAGCCTTGGCTGATTCATCTTCTATGGAGCCTCTGAGAGCGGCTGCAAGCTACGGTGGACTGCAGGCAGTAGATGTTCAGGAAGCGCTTCGGGTGTGCCGGAAGAGAGTCGTGTTTAAAGAGCACAGCAGAAGTCCGGTGTGGAAAGCATTTCCAGAGGCCGGCAGAAAAAAGAGCCATGCATCATTTGCTTACGGCGTACTGGAAAAGGACGTATAAATAATGACAAAGCAGGAAGTAATAATTATTGTTGGGCCGACCGCCTCGGGAAAAACAGAAGCCGGCCTGATGATCGCGCAGCAAATAGGCGGAGAAATCATAAGCGGCGATTCCATGCAGGCCTATCAAGGGCTTGATATTGGAACAGCTAAGGCATCCGAGGAAGAAAGACAGGCGGTGCCGCACCATGGCATTGACATAAAAACGATTCATGAGGCGTACACTGCGGCAGATTTTAAGGCGAGGGCCGCCGGATGGATTGAAGACATCAGCCGCCGGGGGAAGGTGCCTGTCGTAGTAGGCGGAACCGGCCTTTATATACGAGCTCTGACAAGAAACTTTGATTTTCAAAAAAGCGAAGCCAATCCAGAGTACCGGCTTATGCTGGAAAAGCAGCTGGAAGAACATGGGAAGCAGTGGCTGCACGAACAGCTCCGAATGCAGGACAATGCAGCGGCGGAAAGAATTCATCCGAATAACGCCCGGCGTGTCATCCGTGCACTGGAAATTTTAAAGCAGCAGGGCGGCCGGACGAAAGCATTTTCCGAGCAGGAAGAAGCGGAAAGTCCATATTCGGTCCGGATGATTGGCCTGGATATACAAAGAGAGGTTCTCTACAAGCGGATTAACGACCGGGTCGATCAGATGGCAGAAGCCGGCCTGATAGAAGAAGCGCAGTGGCTGCTGGAAAATGCGGGACCGGATGTTCAGGCAGCGCAGGCAATAGGATACAAAGAATTGTTTCCTTACCTTCGTCAGGAGTGTTCGCTTGAGCAGGCACTGGATACGTTAAAGCAGCATTCAAGAAATTATGCAAAAAGACAGCTGACCTGGTTTCGGAATAAAGAAGATGTGGAATGGATGGATATGACAGATACTTCCAATGCTGCAAAAGAAACAAAACTTCTTTCGTATCTTGAAGGAATCAGGGAGCCTCTGTCGAAAGGTATACAAGCAAAGAAGAAAGCGGAGGGGAGATCCAGACGATGAAACATGTTAATATTCAAGACCAATACTTAAATACGCTCCGAAAAGACAAAATTCCCGTGACGGTATTTTTAACGAATGGATTTCAACTCAGGGGCCATATTAAAGCATTTGATAATTTCACCATCGTTCTGGACAGCGATGGCAAGCAGCAGCTTGTGTATAAGCATGCCATATCTACGTTTTCACCGCAGCGTAATGTACCGCTTCAGACGACTCCTGAAACGGATGAATCTTAAACACAAAAGAAGGTCCCCCATCTGCGGGGACCTTCTTTTTTTAGCTTGTTGCCTGATTTACAAAGGAAATATACTTGTTTAATGTTAGAATAGACTGCAGGCCGAGCGTTTCTTTCATACGCTCAGGGCTGGTGCCTTTTTTCAATTCATTCACAATATAGGTGTTCCGGAAATGTTTTGCAGAAAATGCCCGATCAATGCCCGCCCGGCGGCGTTCTTCACGCAGCATTTTCTGAATGGCGACTTCCGTCAGGTTTTTCGGCGCATCATTTTCATAACTCCAGCGGTAGGTTTGGCGCTGGAAATCAAAGGCAACAAATACAGGATGATGAGGATAAGAAGGGCGCACCGGCTCCGGAATCAGCTGGAAATATTGGAAAAACAGCTTTTTTTCAGCGGAGGAGAGCTGGACAATTCGGGGGTTGCCGGTAAATTCCGATATCGCAAGCTCTCCTTTTCCGAGATTAACCTGGCGGTAGGTAAGGGTCGACAGCTCCTGAAGCCGAAGACCGTGCTGCAGGAAAAGGTGAATCATTAACAGATTCCGCGGGGCAAGCATTGGGCGTACGGCAGCCTGCCGGGCAGAGAGTCCAGCGTCGGAGCGAAGCGATTGAAACAGCTTTTTCACTTCCGATGGATATACGAGGTCCTTTTCCTGAAGATGTTCCGTAATGGCCTCTTCAGCTGTAACATCGGCCATTGGATTAGCGGATATACGCTGCGAGCTGTGCAGAAATGAAAAATACCGGAGCAGCACCGTGTGAATCCGTTTGATTGTTTTTGCATGATAGTGTCTGCCCTCAGTAAGCAGGGAAAAGTACCCTTCGAGAAGAGACGGTGTAATTCGTCCGGCAGCGGCCGGGCTGTCCTCGTCAAGTTCAACAGAAATATAGGCATGAAAATCCTGAAGATCATAGCGGTAGCGCCGGATCGTGCTCTCCTTTCTTCCCCGGGAAGCGAGGTAATCCAGAAATAGCGTAACATCCGGTGGTTCAGTTAACAGCTGCTCATGAGCCATAGGGCAGGATCCTTTCTTTTTTATAAACGAATATAGACCAAGGAGGCTTTTCATTGAAAGAAGATGTAATTATTGTAGGTATTATTGATAAAAGCCGTAAAGATTCAAGGTTTGACGCTTCTATTGAAGAATTAAGAGCGCTGGTGGATACTGCAGGCGGTACGGTCGTTGAATTGTTCACCCAGGAACGGTACTCGCCCCACCGCTCCACCTATCTGGGAAAAGGAAAAGTAGAAGAGCTTTATGAAAGAGCCGAAGAACTAAACGTTGATACTATCATTTTTAATGACGAATTGTCTTCCAGTCAAGTTAAACATTTAACAGATGAGCTGGACCGCAAAGTAATGGACCGGACGCAGCTTATTTTAGATATCTTTGCCCGCCGGGCCCGGACGAAAGAAGGTATTATCCAAGTGGAGCTGGCCCAGATGTCCTACCTGCTGCCGCGTCTTTCCGGACAGGGGCAGATGATGTCACGGCTCGGAGGCGGAATCGGTACGAGAGGTCCCGGGGAAACCAAACTGGAAACCGACCGCCGTCACATTCAAAAGCGGATGGACGACCTGAAATCCCAATTAAAAGAGATGATCTCCCACAGAGAAGGCTATCGTAAGCAGCGGAAAAATAACTATGCGATTCAATATGCTCTGGTAGGTTACACAAATGCCGGGAAATCAACCATCATTAATAAATTGACCCAGGCAGACACGATGGAGAAAGATGAACTGTTTGCCACCCTGGACCCGTTGACCCGGAAAATGGACATTCCTTCCGGCCTTTCTGTGTTAATTACGGATACGGTTGGATTTATTGAAGACCTGCCAACAACGTTAATTGCTGCTTTCCGTTCCACATTGGAAGAGGTTAAAGAAGCAGATGTGCTGCTGCATGTGGTTGATGTTTCCCACCCGGACTACCATCAGCATATGAAAACAGTCGATAAACTGTTAAACGAGCTTGATGCCGGAGCGATCCCGGTTCTTACCATCTACAATAAAATAGACCAGGTAACAGACACAGAACTTCTTACCGGGGGAAACAGCCCGTCCATCCGAATTTCGGCACGCGAAGATGCAGACATTGAGCGGCTGCGGGAAGCAATGGAAGACATTTTAAAAGAACAGATGCAGTTTCATAAGATCCGTATTCCAATGTGGGAAGGAAAAGATTTATCCAGCCTGTATGAAAGTACGATCTTAAAGAAAGAAACGTTAATAGAAGAAGACAACATGCTGGAATGGGAAGGGTTTGCTCCGACCGATCACCCGGTAAACGGCATTATCAAAAAATATAAAATGACAGAATAAAGGCAGGGAACGAACGTGCAGGAAACAACAGAACAACTGGGCGGATGGAAAAGAAAAGCCCGGCAGAATATTGCATTGTACACCGAGGAAATAGACGAAACAACGGACCGGAATACAGAAAGGCTTCTTACGCTCTTCCGGGAGGAAAACGTGGGAGCGTTTCACTTTACGCCATCCACGGGCTACGGATATGACGATGTCGGCCGGGAGAAGCTTGACAGTCTTTACGCCGGCGTATTCGGTACGGAAACGGCTTTTGTACGCTCTCAGTTTATTTCCGGCACACACGCCATTACGGCGGCATTATTTGGGGTGCTGCGCCCGGGAGATGAGCTGTTATATGCGACTGGCATGCCTTACGATACGCTGCGCACCGTGATCGGAATAGAAGGAGAAGCAGAAGGGACGCTTCAGGAGTGGGGCATTACGTATAAGGAATCTCCCTATGAAGCCGGCGAAGAGCTGTCAGCCAAGCGTATTCTTTCTCACGTAACGGAGGCAACAAAAGTCATTGCGATTCAGCGCTCGCGCGGCTATGCCGAGCGGGAATCTGTTTCGATGGACAAAATGGAGCAGGTTATAGCAGCTATCAAGCAGGCGGTACCTGACATGATCGTGTTTGTTGACAACTGCTACGGGGAATTCACTGAAATAAGCGAACCGGGCCATGCAGGCGCCGATCTGCTGGCGGGCTCGCTTATTAAAAACCCCGGCGGCGGCATTGTCAAAACAGGCGGTTATATAGCAGGGCGGCAGGATTTAATTGAAAAAGCGGCATCAAGATTTGCTGCTCCGGGTATAGGGATGGAGGGCGGTCCGACGCTGTACAGCCTGCAGGAAATGTTTCAGGGGCTTTTTCTTGCGCCTCATGTAGTAGGCGAAGCGTTGAAAGGCTCGTTGTATACAGCTGCCCTGCTGGAAGAAGCCGGCATGCAGACGACCCCGTCCTACACTAAGAAGCGTACCGATTTGATTCAGTCAGCAACGTTTGCTTCTAAAGAGCAGATGATCACGTTCTGCCAGGCGATTCAGGAAGCATCTCCGGTAGATGCCCGCGTCACCCCGCAGCCTGCCTACATGCCGGGGTATACATCAGACGTCATTATGGCAGCCGGAACGTTTATACAGGGGGCAAGCATCGAACTGAGCGCAGACGGACCGATCCGGCCTCCATATACGGCCTACGTGCAGGGCGGGCTGACATTTTCCCATGTGAAAATTGCTGTGGAGCATGCTCTGTCCACCCTGCTGGAGAAAGAACTTTTGGTGCTCAAAGACTAAAAGGCATACTTTCAGAAAATTTTGATGTGAAAAAAGCTTACATGGACTTGACTATAAAAGTAACATCAGTTAGGATGAGATTATCTTCCTTAGGGAAGGAGGCCTACTGATGAACGATCATATTAGAAGGAATATGCCTTTATTTCCTATTAGTATTGTCAAAAAACTGACGGAACTGTCCGCCAGGCAGATTCGTTATTACGAAGAATATGGATTGGTTTTTCCATCCAGAACAGAAGGAAATCAGCGCCTGTTCTCTTTTAATGACGTGGACCGTCTCCTTGAAATTAAAAGCCTGCTTGAACGGGGCGTAAATCTTCAAGGTATCCGGGAAATCTTTCTGCTCCGCGAGCACAAAGCGGCCGGAGCTCCTTTAAGAAAAGATGGAGACCTTACCGACCTGGAGCTGAGGCGTCATTTAAAAAATGAGCTTATGCACACAGGCAAGTACGGAAGGCCCTCCTTGATTCAGGGGCAGCTATCGAGGTTTTTTGACTAGCAGCACGGTTTTACCTTCTGCACTGCAGAAGATTATATAATTTTTTGTTCAAAGAAGGAGAGGAGTTTCTACAAATGGCTAACAGTTATTCGAAAAAAGATATCATGAAAATGGCAGACGACGAAAACGTAAAATTTATCCGCTTGCAGTTTACAGATTTACAGGGGATTATCAAGAACGTGGAGATTCCCGTGGATCAGCTTACAAAAGCACTAGACAACCAAATGATGTTTGATGGTTCTTCCATCGAAGGATTTGTACGCATCGAAGAATCCGATATGTACTTATACCCGGATCTGGACACATGGGTTATCTTCCCGTGGACACCGGAAAAAGGTAAAGTAGCGCGTCTTATCTGCGACATCTACGAGCCGGGTAAACCTGGCGACGAGCCAAAACCTTTCGCAGGTGACCCACGCGGTATTTTGAAGCGTGTACTTAAAGAAGCAGAGCAGCTTGGCTTTACTGACTTTAACATTGGGCCTGAGCCTGAGTTCTTCCTTTTCAGAAATGATGAAAAAGGCGAGCCGACGCTTGAGCTTAACGATAAAGGCGGTTACTTTGACCTTGCTCCAACGGATCTTGGTGAAAACTGCCGTCGTGATATCGTACTTGAACTGGAAGAAATGGGCTTTGAAATTGAAGCTTCCCACCACGAAGTGGCACCAGGACAGCACGAAATCGACTTTAAATATGCTGACGCCGTTACAACGTGTGACAACATCCAGACGTTTAAGCTTGTTGTAAAAACAATCGCCAGAAAGCACGGCCTGCATGCTACATTCATGCCTAAGCCGCTCTTTGGTGTAAACGGTTCTGGTATGCACTTGAACATGTCTCTTTTCAAAGGCAAAGACAATGTGTTCTTTGACAAGAAAACGGACTCCCAGCTAAGCGAAACTGCTATGCAGTTTATGTCAGGTATCCTTGAGCACGCACAAGGCTTTACCGCGTTAACGAATCCAATTGTTAACTCATACAAGCGTCTTGTTCCTGGATTTGAAGCACCAGTTTACGTTGCATGGTCTGCACGTAACAGAAGCCCGCTTGTCCGTATCCCTTCTTCACGCGGCCTGAGCACGCGTATTGAAGTAAGAAGCCCGGACCCATCCGCGAACCCATACCTTGCTATCGCAGCAATGCTGGCTTCCGGCCTGGATGGTATCAAGCGCAAGCTTGTTGCACCAGAACCAACGGACCGCAACATTTATATCATGAACAAAGAAGAACGCAGACAGGAAGGTATCGAAGATCTTCCGGCTGACCTTAATGAGGCAGTAAACAGCCTTCTTGAAGATGATATTCTTGTTAATGCTATTGGACCACACGCAATCGAGCATTTCGCAGAAGCGAAAGAAATCGAGTGGGATATGTTCCGCACGCAGGTTCACCCATGGGAAAGAGATCAGTTCCTACAGACTTATTAATAAACAGAAAACCTACAGCCTTACTGGCTGTAGGTTTTTTTGTATTTTTATTATGCTTCTTCTTCGACTTCCGGGTTTTCAGGCGGTGGATCTTCCGGTGCTTCTTCTTCGCCGCAGGCAGCAGTGACCAATAATACAGTAAAAGCCAGTGCCATCCATCCTGTTCGATTCATTTTCATACCCCCTGGTGTGTATTTGTTATAACCAATAATAAATACGGGTGTCTGGGCCTAATATACAATACAAATTAAACGCTGCAGTACTACATTGTTTCCTTGTGGAAGCTAAAGTAAACGTCAAAGTATGCGTTGCGGCATAAAATGAATAAAAAAACCCGGCTGCACTGATTCACAGCGCGACCGGGTTTTACTATCTATTTATAAACACTTTAAGTGGTACGAAACAAGCCTGTTAATCCATTTCTATATAAGGGGTGAGCATGTGCTCAAATACCGAGTCGGCCATTTCTTTTGTAAACTCGACTTTTCTGCTTGGATCTGCTGACCAGAAGCAGTTCGCGGTATCCACCAAATAAGCACTTTCGTATTTTGGCTGGCCCAGGCTGAAGTTTGCATCATCGATGTATACGGAAAAAGAGGCTTCTGCTTTTCGTCTTGGATTATTCGTCGTATCGATCCGGATTTTTAAAATGGTCTGATCGAAGGTGAAAGACGCTTCATAGTATTCCCGGAAATAGTTCACCTGTACATCTGTCTGTTCGTTAATATCATCTCGAACAGAATTAAAAATAGAGAATAAGTGATCGATACATTCTGTTAATTTTTCATCAGAAATCTCATTTTTTTCTTTGATTTTTTGAATATTTCGTTCCAGTGCGTCTTTTGATACGTGTTCTTTCCAGTCGCTCATATAACAAGACCCTCCTGATTTTACTGCCGGCTCAATGACTTGAGTACAGTAGTAGATGGTTAACAAGCAAAACAGCAGACGGTTAGTGATATACCGCTGTTTCTTTCCACTATATCATACTTAGAAGCTCTGTTAATACGTAGATACCTAAAGAAATCGTACAGGGAACGGCTTGTTTAAACAACGACTATAAAAAAAGAATGAATAAATAGTTGACGAAAAGAAAATAAGCGTTATATAATATACCCCGTAAGGTATTAAAAGAAAACAGTACAGAAAGGGTGCAGCTATATGGATTATTCAACAGAGATGAAGAACCGCCTGAAGCGGGTGGAAGGACAGGTAAGAGGCGTACAGCGCATGATGAGTGAAGAGAAAGACTGCAAAGACGTGGTTTATCAGCTGTCAGCAGCCAGATCTGCGATTGACCGGGCTATTTCTTTTATTGTAGCGGAAAATCTGGAGCAGTGTATTAGAGACCAAATTGAAAAAGGCGAAGATACAGCTGAATTTGTACAGGAAGCCGTTCAGTTATTAGGAAAAAGCAAATAAAAAAATTTTAGTCTTTTATATACCCATAGGGGTAATATAGAAATGGAAGAAGCGGATGAGGTGCTTTTCATGGAACTAACAGTATTTTTTATTTTCATTCTATTTTTAATCGGTTTTATCGGCTCTTTCGTGTCAGGCATGGTAGGAATAGGCGGCTCTATAATAAAGTATCCGATGCTGCTATACATCCCGCCACTATTGGGACTTACAGCATTTACCGCTCATGAAGTAGCCGGCATCAGTGCCGTCCAGGTGTTTTTTGCTACAATAGGCGGCGTCTGGGCGTATAGAAAAGGTGGGTATTTAAATAAATCCCTTATTTTCTATATGGGAATCAGTATTTTGACGGGAAGTTTGATCGGCGCGGTCGGCTCTAATTATATGAGTAATAACGGTGTGAATATGATATATGCCATTCTTGCGACACTGGCTGTAATCATGATGTTTCTTCCGAAAAAAGGAAAAGACGATACCCCGAATGACCAGGTAACGTTTAATAAGCCGGTCGCTGCAGGTTCTGCTTTTCTGGTTGGGATAGGAGCAGGGATTGTCGGTGCAGCCGGAGCGTTTATTCTGGTTCCTATCCTTCTCGTCGTACTGAAGATTCCAACGCGAATGACGATAGCAACATCTCTGGCGATTACATTTATATCCTCCATCGGTGCGACCGTCGGAAAAATTGCCACTGATCAGGTGCTAATGGGTCCGGCCGCTGTGATGGTAGCTGCAAGTTTAATTGCTGCACCTCTTGGAGTAATGGTTGGAAAGCGTATGAACACGAAGATTCTTCAATGGATCCTTGCTTTACTCATTTTGGCAACAGCGATTAAAATCTGGATGGATATTTTATAGTAGGTTGACAACTTATTTTTTTATTGGTAATATACCCATACGGGTATATGTTTATTTTTTGGAGTAAATAATACCCCATAGAGTATAAGAGGAGGAAATGTGATGAAAGTAAATTTAGTAGTAGATGCAAAAGGGCTCGCTTGTCCCATGCCGATTGTAAAAACAAAAAAAGCGATGGATACCATTAATGCAGGTGAAGTAATGGAAGTTCAGGCTACAGACCGTGGCTCTTTAGCCGATATGAAAGGCTGGGCTAAAACGACAGGTCATGAATATATCGGATCCAAAGAAGAGGGAAAGGTGCTTTTGCATTATGTTAGAAAAGCCAATCCTGCTGAAGTGAAAGAAACCAAGCCTTATCCGAACGAAGCAACTAATGAAAAACTCGAGGAAGCACTAAACAATGACAATATTACAGTACTGGACGTTAGAGAGCCGGCAGAGTATTCATTTGCTCATATTCCAGGAGCGGTTTCGATACCATTGGGAGAACTGGAACAAAGAACCGGCGAATTGGATCATTCGCATGAAATATATGTTGTGTGCCGAACCGGTAATAGAAGCAGCATGGCAGCATATACCCTGGAAGAAAAAGGATTTACTAAAGTACAAAACGTAAAAACGGGAATGAGCGGCTGGAATGGCCCGACCGAAGATAAATAGAGGAGGAAAAAGGCATGGCTATGAAAGCAATGACTGCTGCTGAACTGGCAGAAATAGTAATAAATAAAAAAGATATATTTATTTTAGATGTTCGCAACGAAGATGCGTTTAAAGATTGGAAAGTAGAAGGGAAAAACGTAGAAATAGTGAATACTCCTTATTTTGACCTTCTGGAAGGAGTTGAATCCATTCTTCCACAGATACCGGAAGACAAACCAGTTATTGTTGTCTGCGCAAAAGAAGGCTCCTCTAAATTTGTGGCTGAGCAGCTGGTGGAAGCTGCAGATCGGGAAGTGTATTACCTGGAGGGCGGAATGAAAACGTGGAGTGAACATCTGGAGCCGGTTAAAGTCGGCGATCTATCTGACGGCGGCGAGTTGTATCAGTTCGTACGGATTGGAAAAGGCTGCCTGTCCTACATGGTAGTTTCCGGAGGAGAAGCTGTGATTATTGATCCTGTGCGTCTAACTGATGTATACACTAATTTCCTGAAAGAAAAAAATGCGGTTCTTAAATATGCTGTAGACACCCATCTGCATGCCGATCATATTTCCGGCGGCAGGCTGCTGGCGGAACAAACGGGAGCGGTGTATTACCTCCCGGAAGCGGATGCTGGAGAAGTAACGTTTTCCTACCAGCCTCTGCACAATAACGATGTGCTGCGTGCAGGAAAAACAGAGGTAGCGGTACAAGCCCTGTATTCCCCCGGCCATACCATTGGCAGCACCTCTTTGATTATTGATAATCGGTACCTGCTTACAGGAGATATTTTATTCATAGATTCCATCGGTCGTCCGGACCTTGCCGGAAAAGCAGAGGACTGGGTAGGAGACCTGAGAAAATCACTTTATGAAACGTATCAGACATTAAAGGATGATCTTTGGGTACTGCCAGCCCACTTTTCAAAAAAAGAAGAGATGGATGATCACGGAAGAGTAATGGAACAGCTGCATGTGCTGTTCAAAGAGAATACCGGACTGCAGGTGACAGATGAGACCGCCTTCCGCAAAATGGTAACCGAAAACCTTCCTCCGCAGCCAAATGCCTACGAGGAGATTCGTCAGACAAACATGGGAAAAGTACAGCCGGAGCCGAAAGACCAGACAGAAATGGAAATCGGGCCGAACCGCTGCGCGGTATCATAAATTAGAAGGAGAGTTTATTATGAATGCAACTAAAACTGTAGACGCCAAAGGCTTGGCATGTCCAATGCCGGTTGTAAAAGCAAAAAAAGCAATGGATACCCTGCAGACAGGGGATGTGCTGGAAATCGTTTCAACAGATAAGGGAGCCAAAGCAGATCTGCCGGCGTGGACCAAATCATCGGGCCACGAGTTACTGGAGCAGGCAGAAGAAAACAATGAATTTACATTCTGGATCAAAAAAGGATAGAGGAGAGAATAAAAAAATGGAAGAAACAAAAAACGGAACAACAATGGTCGTATTTGATGGAGACCTGGATAAAGCAATTGCCAGCTTTATTATCGCTACAGGCGCTGCAGCAATGGGAAAGAACGTAACGATGTTTTTCACTTTCTGGGGATTGAACGTGCTTCGGAAAGATAACGTCATCAGCGGCAGTGATAAATCGATGATGGAAAAAATGTTCGGAAAAATGATGCCGCGCGGTCCGGAAAAACTGGCTATGTCGAAAATGAATTTTGGCGGTATGGGACCGAAAATGATGAAAAAAATGATGAAAAATCATAATGTGTCTTCTTTGAAAGAGATGATTGAAATGGCCCAGGACCTGGATGTAAAAATGGTGGCCTGCACAATGTCTATGGACGTCATGGGACTCAAAGAAGAAGAATTGATTGATGGACTGGATTACGCCGGTGTCGCTACTTACCTGGCAGAAGCAGAAGAGTCCAACATTAACCTGTTTATTTAATACGTATACTGCAGAAAAGAGCCTGTGCCCCTAAGGGAACAGGCTCTTTCTAATATGTAGGGTGGATACGGACTGAACGACAGGAAACCCGGCAGCTGTCAGGCGATGCCGCAGGAAGTGACAGCGCCCATAATACCGGCTATAGCAATTCCTACTATAAATTTTTTCACGTTAGTCCTCCTGTATCTATATATTCATAATTATGGTAAATAGTTTACTTTATTATAGTCGATATTTCCTAAAAAAGGTTGCATTTTATTAGCTTTTTCTATGTATCGGTTTAAAACCGCGAATATGAAGAAAAAATCTTTTATAATAGAAGAAGAAAACAAGAAAGCGGGGAGATAATATGACAGAAGAGTTATACCATGATCTTTTTTTAAAAGATGCGGGGTTTCTTCCAGTCGAAATAGAAAAGTTAATGTTGGAGTATGCCGAAGAATTCCAGCATGCGGAGATTCAGCAGGTTATAAAGCATACAGATGAGCATTATACCGTCGTTACAAAAGTAACAAAATAAAAAAGCTCTCAAGCGTGAGAGCTTTAGATGATTATTTTTTTTGGATTTCAACTGCTTTATGCTCAATTTCATCGTACGAGTTAGTGCCGTTAGCGTAATCTTTTACCATACTCTCAAATGACCGGAATAATCGTTCATCCGCCGGGTCCTGCAGGTTAAGGCCCAATGAATCAGCAACTTCCTTTTGGTCCCGTCGAAAAGCGTCATCGGCTTCAAACGTATTTCCTTCTTTATATTTGTCCATATGATGGTCAACAAACTTTTTAATAATATCCACATGTATCTCTCCTTTGTTTAAATGGTCTCTTTGTTCTCTTCCCGGTTCCCGGGATATCAAAACGATGAAGCAGGAAGAACCGATTTGAAGCACCTCCAGGCAGAAAGCGCACAATTTTAAGATGGAATACAAGGGACAAGGACTCTCCCTTGAAGGATACGGTATACTGTAGGATAATGGCATACGGAAAGGGGATGGAACGAATATGGTAAGTGGAAGAAATACAGAAGATATGATTATGGATTTAGCGAGTCAGCTTTCTATCGAGCAGGCAAGAAACAAAATTTTATGGGATCTTATTCTACGTCATAATGTACTTTCTCAAAAAGATGTTGATAAAGAAGTAGAAAAGCATTATGAAACCTATCGCACCACTTCTTATGAAGAATTAACCGGGTTTAACTTAAGAGAAGACACCAAGCCGGTAAAAGAACCAGAACCAGAAGAATAAAAAAAAGCGTTCCCTGCAGGGGACGCTTTTTTAATGCCTTACGACATCAAGAAATAGAAAAAAGATAGATTTTACTGCGGTAAATACGAGAAGAAAAATGAACACCAGAACCAGTATAGTAAGAGCGAGAGTCTCCTGAAAATGGAGAATATCGATCAAAATTAAGTTAGCAAGCACAGCGGAAATTACGCCGATAAATAATGTACTGTTAAATACACGTTCCATTATATTAGATGCAGCCATTTCAACATCTCCTGATTAGTATAGATTCCGCTCTTGTGAAATAGTGAGCGTTGTTTGCCTTATTCCTATTAAACCGCATTAGAGACGTGAAATCAATGTCTAAAAAGTGACAAAACAGCGAAAAAAATGACTAACTGGTGAACAATAGAAAAAAAGAAGCAAATAAAAATAGAATACCCAGTGGGCATTCTATTTTTCGTATATATCATCGGCAAGCAGCTTAATAGGACTGCCGCACTGAGGGCAATTCTGGTATTCCTGATCAATAGCAGCATCGCTTAGATCAGAAGCCGGCATCTGCACCTCTGCTTTTGTTTCTTTGCCGCATGAATGGCATTTAATATAGAGCAATGGCTTATCTCCTTTCCATGATCATAGCTGTATTTAATTATATATTTGTATACCACAACAGGTTTTTTCAAAACCTCTCAATGAAAAAACGGCTTTCTTCAATAATGAAGGAAGCCGTTTTCTATTCGTTAATGAATGGTGCGGAAAACGCCGATGACTTTACCAAGAACAGTACAGTCATCAAGAATAATAGGGTCCATGGCTGCATTTTCAGGCTGCAGGCGGATATAACCGCTCTCCCTGTAAAAACGCTTTACGGTCGCTTCGAGCTCTTCGGTCATTGCTACAATAATGTCTCCGTTGTTTGCTGTCTGCTGCTGTCTGACAATAACCAGGTCTTTATCGTAAATACCGGCTTCAATCATACTTTCCCCCTGAATAGTAAGGACAAAAACATTCTCATGTTCATTTGCCACCATACGTTCCGGAAGAGGAATGTATTCCTCTATGTTTTCGATAGCTGTAATGGGTTCACCGGCTGTAACTTTACCGAGCATCGGAACGTACACAGCAGAGCTTTCGGATATTTCAGGCGGTGCATCTTCAAAAGACAGCACCTCTATTGCTCTTGGTTTAGTAGGATCGCGTCGAATAAAACCTTTGCTTTCAAGCCTGGATAAATGTCCGTGCACGGTAGAACTGGAAGCGAGTCCCACAGCTTCTCCGATTTCCCGGACAGACGGGGGATAGCCTTTTAGACGTACTTCCCCTTTTATATAGTCAAGTATTTGTTCTTGTCGTTTTGATAATTTAGTCAAAGTCCCGGCACCTCCTGTGCGTGTAATGTTATTTTAAAAAATTGTATCATGAATAATACGAACATGCAAACATCCGTTCTAATTTTACTTGACGGGAACAGAAGTTCTTATTATACTTTTAAAAAAGGGAACACACATTCTTAAAAACGGGGGAATTACAATGATTTCAAAAATAACGAATGTAACGATGCAGGAATGGATGATATTATTACTATTTGCAGCATCAATTTTATTTCTAATTATAGCCGTCCAGATTAATGCACCAGATGCAGAAGCAGGTTTTGTTTATGAAGACGATATAACGGAGGAAGCAGAAGAGCTTCAGATCGAACAGGAATTAACCGCCTATCAATGGGTGAATTATACCCTGGACTAATGAAAGTAATCAGAAGGTGAAGTGGGACGATGGAGAAGTGCATTATCTACTGCAGGGTGAGTACCGAAAAGAAAGAACAGCAGACTTCTCTGGAGCGGCAGGTGGAGGAATTGACATCTCTTGCCAAGAGAAACAATCTGCCTATTTATAAAACAATCAAAGAAGAACAGAGCGGCTATTCTATGGAAAGAGAAGGGCTGCTGGAGATGCTTGAAGACTTTTCGTCAGGAAAGGCTTCTATTTTGTGCGTGCAGGATGATACGAGACTTGGAAGAGGCCATGCAAAAGTAGCGGTCCTTCACGCCCTCCACAAAAGTGGAGTAACAATTTATTCCGTCCGGGAAAACGGCGTGCTTGAATTATCTGAGTCAGACAGTATGCTGATTGATATACTCTCCATCGTGGAGGAGCATCAGCGCAGGCTGCATAATTTTAAGATCAAGCGCGGAATGAAGCGGGCAGTAGAAAATGGCTACCGCCCCGATAAGAATTTAAAAAACCGGGGCCAGGGAGAGCGTGTAAAAAAAGAAGTGCCGATAGAAGAGATCATCAGGCTCCGTCAGCGGGACCTTCCCTTTTATGATATTGCCGCGACCCTGCGCGGACTCGGATACGATGTATCTAAAGCCACGGTGCACCGGCGCTACCGGGAGCATATGAAAAAAGAAGATGAACAGTCGTAGTGAAGGCTGAGCGCCTTTGGTGAGGCCCTATACCTTCCTATCCCTCCAGAACAAAGATGGTTCCGTTTGCATAAAAGCGGGTATATAAGTACCATTAATATAGAAGGATATTCATGGAAACGAACATAAAAGGGGGGAATATCATGTTATCCCAAGACAAAATTGCACGCATTAATGAGCTGTCCCAGCGCGCGAAGACAACCGGCCTGACGGAGTCTGAGAGCATAGAACAGCACGAACTGAGAGAAGAATACCTGCAGAGTTTCCGTTCGTCATTTAAAGACCAGCTTCATTCGGTTAAAGTAGTGGATCCTGAAGGCGCTGACGTTACCCCCGATAAGCTGGACCGATCAAAGAAAGAACGTAAAGTGTACCGCTCCAGATAGCGTGGCACACAAATATATTCTTCATCTGGCGTAATGATATTATATTCGTATATGAGCCGCTGCCCGAAGAGCGGAATCCGGAAGACCATTTTCGTTAAAACAATAGAGGATGGTCTTTTTAACGTGGTTACAACTCCGTTAAACAAAAGGAATTAGAAACAGCGGAGATGGTAGATCCGGCCTGTCAAAAGAAAGCCGGCACGATTTAGAAAAATTCCACGTATTTCGCCGCGATTCTTGTATAATAAAAAGAAAGCGTTTATTATTTATTCATGGATGGACGTTAATTACTAAACAGAGACAAGGGGAGAATACGATTATGGCAGCGCAGACTACAGCGACGCAATTAGAAAATTTAGCTATTAATACGATTCGTACGTTATCGATCGATAGCATTGAACGGGCTAATTCCGGTCACCCGGGATTACCTATGGGAGCGGCACCAATGGCCTTTACTTTGTGGACAGAGTGCATGAATCATAATCCTGGCAACCCGGAATGGTTTAACCGCGACCGTTTTGTTCTATCCGCGGGACACGGCTCTATGCTTTTATACAGCCTGCTTCATCTTACCGGCTATGACCTTTCTCTGGAAGAGCTTCAGAACTTCAGACAGTGGGGAAGCAAAACTCCGGGACACCCGGAATACGGCCATACACCAGGCGTTGAAGCCACCACCGGTCCGCTTGGCCAGGGGCTTGCGATGGCAACAGGCATGGCTATGGCAGAGCGCCATATGGCAGCTACTTACAACAAAAGCAGCTTCCCGCTCGTAGATCATTATACATATGTTCTATGCGGCGATGGGGATATCATGGAAGGGGTCAGTTCAGAGTCCGCTTCTTTAGCCGGTCACCTGAACCTGGACCGCCTGATTGTGCTTTATGATTCCAACGATATTTCGCTCGATGGCGATCTGCACCAGTCATTTTCCGAAAATGTCATGCAGCGTTATGATGCATATGGCTGGCACACCATCCTCGTAAAAGATGGCAATGATACGAAAGCTATTAAAGAAGCAATTGAAGAAGCAAAGCAAGCAGGCAAGCCAACTTTAATCGAAGTCAAAACGACAATCGGTTACGGCTCTCCTAATAAAGGCGGTACCAACGCAGCACACGGTGCTCCGCTTGGCGCTGAAGAAATTACATTGGCCAAAGGAATGTACAAGTGGGAATACGAAGAAGAATTCCACGTACCGGCAGAAGTAACGGCCTTTTTCGCTGAGAAAAAAGCAGCAGGCGCCCGCAAAGAAAAAGAATGGAACGATTTGTTTACGGATTACCAGAAAAAGCACCCAAAAGATGCTGAACAATTCATTAAGGCGCTAAAAGGGGAGCTTCCTGAAGGATGGGAAAAAGAACTTCCCGCCTATACGAATGAAAAGGTAGCTACGCGTGCTGCTTCAGGCGATGCGCTTCAGGCCATTTCCAAGCACGTGCCATCGTTATTCGGCGGCTCGGCTGACCTGGCTTCTTCCAATAAGACATTAATTAAAGAAGAAACAGATTTTACAAAAGATAATTACAAAGGACGTAACATCTGGTTTGGCGTAAGAGAATTCGCCATGGCTTCTGCACTTAACGGTCTTAAGCTGCACGGAGGCGTACACCCATATGCATCCACGTTCCTGGTGTTCTCTGATTACCTTCGTCCGGCACTTCGCTTAAGTGCATTAATGAATCTGCCTGTAACGTATGTGTTCACACATGACAGCATTGCAGTCGGAGAAGACGGCCCAACACATGAACCCGTTGAACAAATCGCTGCTCTTCGTGCAATCCCGGGCGTTCACGTCATCCGTCCAGCCGACGGCAATGAAACATCCGCGGCCTGGAAAGTGGCATTGGAGAGCACAGGCGGCCCAACCGTTCTGTCTCTAACCAGACAAGGTCTTCCTACGCTGTCAACTTCTGCTGAAAGAGCGGAAGAGGGCGTAGCTAAAGGCGCATATATCGTAGAATCTGTTGGTTCACCAGAAGTGCAGCTTCTGGCTACCGGTTCGGAAGTGGCGCTGGCAGTGGATGCCAAAGCCGCACTTGAGCAGGAAGGAATTGCGGCTAACGTAGTAAGTATGCCCGATTTTCTTGCTTTTGACCGCCAGCCGCAAAGCTACAGAGACAGCGTGCTGTTAAAAGGAGTACCAGCTCTAGGTATGGAAATGGGATCAACAATGCCTTGGTACAAGTACGTAGGCACAGAAGGCGCCGTTCTCGGAATTGATGAATTTGGAGCTTCTGCTCCTGGAGATAAAATTATGGAAGAGTATGGCTTTACAACCGAAAATGTAGTATCTATTGTAAAAGACCTGCTTCAAAAATAAAAAGCAAAGCCTGGACGAGATCCAGGCTTCTTTTTTTACGGATCTGGAAATTGAAGCAAATCACTGGGAGGCTCTTTTCATCCGCCTGTTAGTAAGGTATAATGTTAGAGGTCCTTACAGTATCCACGAAGGATAAAAAGGATGTTCACTAGAAATAGAAGGAGGAAGTGCCGGAATGGATTGGCTTTGGTTTGTACTCGTCGGCGTACTGTGTTTAATCGCAGGGGCAGCGCTTGGTTTTTTTATCGCCAGAAAAACAATGATGAACTACTTAAAGAAAAACCCGCCTATTAATGAACAGATGCTGCGGGTTATGATGATGCAGATGGGGCAGAACCCTTCACAGAAGAAAATTAATCAGATGATGAAGGCTATGCAGCGTCAGCAGGATACAAAAGAATCAAAAAAGGAAACAAAAAAAGAGTTGAAAAATGCAAAAAAATAATAGCAGCGCTCTCTAATACAGAGAGCGTTTTTTTATGCTTTTTCTGCGCTTTACGCAGCTCCTTTCTTGAAGGCAAAAAGGGAAATGGCGTATGATAATAAACAATTAGACAAACGAACAAGAAAGCAGGGAGAGACATGCAGATCTTCTGGTCGCTGCGATGGTTTTTTAAAAAAGAATGGCTGGCATACAGCGTGGGGATCGGCATATTAATGCTCGTATCCGCTCTGTCTCTGCTTCCCCCCTACGCGGCAGGAAGGGTAGTAGACCAGATTGCCGAGGGCACGTTGACAGTTGGGGATTTACAGTACTGGGCAGTCCTGCTTCTCGGAGCAGGAGTGTTGATGTATATATTCCGCTACATATGGCGGATTATGATTTTTGGGGCGGCGATCCGCCTCGCCAGGCTTTTAAGAAGCCAGCTGTATAAACATTACACCAAAATGAGTGCTTCCTTCTACAACAGAAGGCGGACAGGGGATTTAATGGCCCACTCCACAAACGATATCAAGGCGGTGGAACAAACGGCCGGCATTGGCGTGTTAACGCTCGTTGATTCTGTTGCAATGGGCGGATTTGTCATAGCCGCGATGGCTTTTACGATCAGCTGGCAGCTGACGCTTTTATGTCTTCTGCCGATGCCGTTGATGGCGGCTGCTACGAGCATTTACGGCAATATTCTGCATCACCGCTTTGGCCAGGCCCAGGCAGCCTTTTCCGAGTTGAACAATAAAGTGCAGGAAAGCGTGTCCGGTATCCGGGTCACTAAAGCATTTGGACAGGAGAAAGCCGAAGTGGCGGCCTTTTCCCGGCAGTCCGATAAAGTTGTGCAAAAAAATGAAAACGTCGCAAGAGTGGATGCATTATTTGAACCGACAATATCACTTGTCGTAGGGGTTTCCTATTTTCTGGCCGTTTTTTTCGGAGCACGGTTTGTGATTGCAGGAGACCTGACGATCGGTGAATTAACAAGCTTTACCGTGTATCTTGGCATGCTGACGTGGCCCATGCTTGCGTTTGGACTGCTTTTTAATATCGTAGAGCGTGGCCGGGCAAGCTATGGACGGATTGAATCACTGCTGGCAGAAAAACAGGATATTACGGATGAACGTGCCGTTTATAACACGGTCCCTACAGGAAACATTGATGTAAATATAGAACGCTGCAGCTACCCGCAGGCCGAACAGCCGACGCTCCAGCAGATTGCTTTTCATGCAGAGAAGGGAGACACCGTTGGCATTGCAGGGCGTACCGGAAGCGGGAAAACGACTCTTTTGAAACTACTGCTCCGGGAAATGGAGGATCCGTTAAGCCGGATAAATATAGATGGCGCACCGGCTTCCGCTTACCATCTGGATCAGTACCGGCAGGCATTCGGCTATGTGCCGCAGGATCATTTTCTCTTTTCGATTTCGATTGCCGACAACATATCATTTGCCAAGCCGGAAGCATCTCTGGAAGACATTATACATGCGGCGAAAACAGCGCATGTACACGACGATATTATGAGTATGGAATACGGGTATGACACGATCGTAGGCGAACGGGGCGTGACGCTCTCAGGCGGCCAGAAACAGCGGCTGGCGATTGCACGGGCATTAATCACAGACCCGGAAATTCTTATCCTCGATGATTCGCTTTCGGCGGTAGACGCCAAAACAGAAGAATCCATTCTCTCTCACCTGCAGCGGGAGCGGCAGAACAAAACAACGTGGATTGTATCGCACCGCATGAGTGCGATTAAACATGCCGATCAGATTGTAGTGCTTGAAAATGGCCGGCAGACAGAAAAGGGCACGCATCAGCAACTAATGAAGGACCGCCGCTGGTATGCTGATATGTATGACATGCAGCAGCTTGAAAGCTTAGTGGAGAAGGGAGGAAAAGATGGAGCACCAGGATAGAGTATTAAGCAGCAAAGAACAGTGGAGCATTTTTAAACGATTATTAAAAGCGGCTGTGCCGTATAAAAAACAACTGGCCGCTGCCGCTCTTTTCCTTCTAGTTGGCACAAGCGCTGACCTGGTTGGTCCTATATTAGTAAAAGTATTTATTGACGACTATTTGACCCAGAATACCTTTCCGGCCGGCCCTCTCGTAGTTCTGGGGGTAAGCTACGCCGTGCTTCACCTGCTCGGTGTCGTTCTCGGATACTACCAGATTTTCTGGTTTCAGCGGATTGCCCTGCAGATCATCCGGACGCTGCGGATTGACGTCTTTAAAAAAGTAGAGCACTCCAGGCTGCGGTTTTTTGACCGGACCGCAGCCGGCGGTTTGATATCGAGGCTGACAAACGATACGGAATCGGTCAAGGAGATGTACGTCGAAGTGCTGGCCGTCATTATTCATAACGGAGTGTTTTTAATCGGTGTCTTTATAGCAATGGCCATTCTGGACGTTCAGCTGGCTCTTCTCTGCCTGGCACTGTTTCCCATCATATTCGTTTTAATATATTACTACCGGAAAAAAAGTGCTGTATTTTTTGGATCCATGAGCGGGCGGTTAAGCATGCTGAACGCAAAAATCAACGAATCCATTCAAGGAATGAATATCATTCAGGTGTTTCGCCAGGAAAAGCGGATGCGCGGTGAATTTGAAGAAATAAATGAAAAACACCGCCGGTCTTCCGTACAGACGATGAAGCTCGACGGTCTGCTGCTGCGTCCGGCCATTGACCTGATCAGTGTGGCCACCCTTGTCCTCGTACTGACATACTTCGGGCTGGCTTCTTTTGAGGGAAGCATACAGCTTGGGGTGCTGTATGCGTTTATTAATTACATTGACCGTTTGTTTGAGCCTGTTAACCAAATTATGCAGCAGCTCTCCAAACAGCAGCAGGCGATTGTATCGGCGGGCCGGGTATTTCAGATCCTGGACCGGACAGAGGATATGGAGCCGGCAGCAGATCATGTCCGAGAGGAAACGTTCATAAAAGAAGGCAGCGTGCGGTTTGACCATGTGTCATTTGGCTATGATCCGGGAAACCCGGTGCTCAAAGATATTTCCTTTCGGGTGAACAAAGGCGAAACGCTGGCTATTGTAGGACACACGGGAAGCGGGAAAAGTTCGATTGTACAGGTGCTCCTTCGTTTCTACGATACGCAGAAGGGATCGATCACCGTGGATGGAAGAAATATTCTTGAATACGGAAATAAAGAAATCCGCAGAAATATCGGGCTCGTCCTGCAGGACCCGTTTCTATTCAGCGGTACGGTAAAGGATAATATTATGTTTCATGACCCGAACGTAAGCGAACAAGACATGAAGCGGGCGGCAGAAAAAGTAGAGGCGGCACCTTTTATTGAGAAGCTCCCGGCGGCATATGAAGAGCCGGTCGGAGAACGGGGCAGCTCTTTTTCCAACGGGGAAAAACAGCTAATTACGTTCGCGAGAACAATTGCGAAAGATCCGAAAATCCTTGTGCTGGATGAAGCGACGGCAAGTATTGATTCCGAAACGGAACAGGATATTCAAACGGCGCTGGATCGGATGAAACAGGGGCGGACGACGATTATGATTGCCCACCGGCTTTCCACGATAAAAGACGCAGACCATATTATTGTGCTGCACCAGGGGGAGATACAAGAAGAGGGCAATCATGAATCCCTCCTTAAGCAAAATGGCTTGTACCGGACGATGTATGAGCTGCAGCAGGGAAAACTGCAGCAGGAAAAAGCCTACACCCCGAAATAGAAGAACAAACGTTGCAAGATAGCGTTTTCACGTTGTAAAATAGAAACATAGCTGTAAGCGCATCAGCGTTTACGGCTCGCCCCGGGCATCTTTAACAGGCTTCGGGGAGGGGAGTGAGTGCAATGAATATAGCTTTACTGGCAACAACCGTCGGCGCGGCCTGTATGGCAATGATAGCGCTCTTTATCCGAATGAGGGCAATAAAAAAGCCGGCCAGCATAAAGAAAATTATTCTTCCGCCTTTTTTTATGTCTACAGGAATGCTGATGTTTGTCTATGAGCCGGCCCGGCTGGTGCCGCTTCAAATTATAGAAGCGCTTACCGTCGGTATTATTTTTTCTTTCCTGTTAATGCGTACGACGAGCTTCGAAATACGAAACAGCCGTATTTATATGAAACGATCGAAAGCTTTTGCATTTATTTTAATTGGGCTGTTGATTGCACGTGTTATATTCAAGCTGATTATCGGAGACTCGATTGAAGTAGCGGAGCTTGGAGGCATGTTTTACTTATTGGCTTTTGGAATGATTATTCCGTGGAGAATTTATATGCTGATCCGCTTTAAAGAAATAGAAAAGCGTTACCATGCTTCTATAGGTACGACGGGGCCTCCTTTATCCAAAAAACTGGTTAAATAAAAGCTGCCTTCTCTGTTATTCAGAGGAAGCAGCTTTTTGCTTAAATAAATGTTCATACTCGGTTAAATCGATATTTTTTTCGCGGCATTTTTTACGAAGGAATTTATGATCCCGCTTCGGGGTAGCAAGAATATATCCGCGGATAAGCAGAGGCTCGTCGATCGTTTCGGCTCGTTCTTCTAAAGCAATCCGGCCGATCTCGCCGGCAATCCGTTCTCTCGCTACGTCTCTGAATAATTCAGGGACTGGCTCTACAAGTTCTTCAAGCAGATTCTTCTTGGACTGTGGCCATAAATGACGCGTTTCTTTGAGGTAATAATCCTGCCAGTCCAAAATAGAGCGGCCGTCTTCTTTTGGAAAGCGCTTTAAAAATTTGCGGAACATAAAAAAGCCGCCTATGAACATAAAGACCGTTAAAAAAACCGACCATGCCATAATAAACCACATAAAAGCATCAGAAGGCATCTGAATCCCCTCCATTCATATCGACCATAAAAAATGGTGTCTCATCTTTCCTTATTTTATCATAGATTCAAGTATAGTAGTATAATGAAAAGAAGCGTATAGATAAAATAGGAGTGGTAGAATATGGCGGGAAAACAAGTTAATGAAATACTAAATGAAGGTATTTATGGAAAAAAAGAGCTGCGTCCTGATGAAAAGAGACAATATCTGGGTGTATATCGGGAGCGCATTCTGCTTGTACTAACTAAAAGTCAGGTTATGGAAAAGGGAACCCGGCCGGAAGTGGAAGCTGAAATGAAAAAGCATAAAGATGCAGCGCTTGTGTTAAATGGAAAAATGAGCTACCAGGCTCTTAAAGGCTATCAGCAGATTTCCCGTAAATACGGGGTGGAATACACCAATGTGTCTTCGCTGGAAAATGTGACGGAAGTCGGGCTGGTCCTTGCTAAACCGTATGCGGTTCATAAAGAGGAAATTGACGTGGATGACCAGCAGATCGAAGCCCCTGCTGCTGAAAAAAAACCATGGTGGAAAAGAATTTTCGCTTAATATCGGCCTGCAGTATGAAAAGCAAAGGGAAGTGAGGGGAAAAAAATGAAGCCTGCTTTTTTTATGATTACGTCCATTGTTATGTTATTTTTAATTGGACCGGAAGCGGCCGCGGCCGCTCCTCCAGCGGAAAACCAGGATATGACGGGTACGTTTATTTTAATAACGATTGCGATGTTTGCAGTCATTATCGCGGTATTCGTCTGGTTTTTAAACAAATACAAAAAAAACAAATAGGCCGGGCAGGCGTTGTTTCGCCGGCTGCCTACTGCTATCTTGTTTAATATGAACAAAAAGTTTTGATTATTTTGCATATTTGATGGTAGTATATATAGATACCTGCTGAAGCGGGTATCTTTTTATAAAAAACAAGGGTCGCAAAACGTCCTTGCGGGACATATAATGACCCAAAAACGATGTGAAGATCGTATCAACCAGGAGGAAATTGACCATGACACAGACAGATAATCAAAGCACCTTACTTCGAAATGATGTAAAGAAACTTGGTACCATTCTCGGGAAGATATTAAAGCATCACGGAGGAGACACACTGTTCAACCAGGTGGAAGAGATTAGAAAATCCACGATTGACCTCCGCCAGAATTTTGATGAAGAAGCGTATAACGAATTAAAACAAAAAATAAGCGGATTAAAGCCGCCGATGCGTCAGCACGTTATCCGTGCATTTTCCACATATTTTAACCTCGTAAATATTGCTGAACAGAATCACCGGATCCGCAGAAGACGCCAGTATCAGCTCAAAGATGATGGGGTGGCTCAGCCTTTCTCCATTGAGGGAGCGGTAGCTTCTATTAAGGACAACAACATTTCCACCGACGTGATTGAAGACGTTCTTCAAAAGCTTTCGTTGGAGCTTATTATTACAGCGCACCCGACAGAAGCAACGAAACGAACGGTGCTGGAAATCCAAAAGCGTATTTCGACTATTCTGCAGCAGCTGGACAGTCCTATCCTGACAAAGCGGGAGCGCAAAAATCTGGATGAGAGCCTGTTTAACGAAGTAACGGCATTGTGGCAGACTGATGAGCTGCGTCACCGCAAGCCTACTGTTATGGATGAAGTTCGAAACGGCCTTTATTATTTTGATCAGACACTATTTGAAGTCCTGCCGGACATTCACCAGGAGCTGGAAGAGCAGCTCGAAGAACATTATCCGGACCAACAGTGGAAAGTGCCTAACTTTCTTACGTTCGGCTCCTGGATCGGCGGAGACCGGGACGGCAATCCAAACGTAACGCCTGAAATTACGTGGGAAACCTTAACAAGACAGCGTGAGCTTGTATTGAAAAAGTACAAAAAAGTAATCGAAGAATCTATGAGACGCTTCAGCCATTCTACGACGCGTACAACGATTGATGAATCTCTCGTCCTGCAGGTAGGCAAAGAAGAAGATACCTATATGCAGCCGGAGGAAATCTGGCCGGTAGCGTCAGAAGTCTACCGCCGCAAGTTTGCCGTCATTTTAAAGCGCCTGAGTGAAACAGGAGTATCTGAAGCAGGGTACGAGCATTCCGAAGAACTGGAAGCCGACCTGGACACAATTAAACAAAGCGTTGAAAAACACCAGCCATCGCACCACCGTCTGAAGATGATTAGAAAGCTGATCAGGCAGGTGCAGTTGTTTGGTTTTCACCTGGCCTCGCTTGATATTAGAAACCACAGCGGAGAGCATGAGTCGGCGCTGGCAGAAGTATTAAAAGCTGTTCACATCGCAGAGGATTATGCAGGACTCGAAGAAGCAGAGAAAACAGCAGTGCTGGAAAAGGCACTGAACGATCCGCGTCCGCTTCTGCTATCTAAAGACAGCTATTCCAAGGAAACACAGGAAGTGCTGAAAGTCTTCACAATGATCAAACAGGCCCACGAAGAATTCGGACCCCGTTCGGTTGAAGTATATCTCATCAGCATGGCAGAATCCGCAAGCGATATTCTGGAAGTACTTGTGCTCGCCAAAGAAGCCGGCATATATGCCCAGCTTCCGGACGGCACAGTAAGAAGCGGACTCCACGTGGCGCCGCTGCTGGAAACAATCGATGACCTGGTGGCCGGACCGGCCATCATGAAACAGATGTTTGAAATGGACGTTTACCGAAAGCATCTGGAAGTCAGAGGAAATCACCAGGAAGTAATGCTCGGGTACTCTGACGGAAGCAAAGACGGAGGAACGATGACAGCCAATTGGAAGTTGTTTAAAGCGCAGCAGGAGATCCATGATGTCGCTAAAGACTATGACATCGGCCTTAAGTTCTTCCATGGCCGCGGCGGTTCGCTAGGACGCGGAGGCGGCCCGTTAAACCGCAGCATTTTATCCCAGCCGGCAGAAACGTTGGGCGACGGAGTGAAAATTACAGAGCAGGGCGAAGTGCTGAGCTCGCGCTATCTGCTTGAAGACATTGCCTACAGAAGTCTGGAACAGGGTGCATCGGCGCTGCTGGAATCCACGGCAAAAACATCCCAGGCGTCAGAGCGGGCCAACCACAGAGACAGTACATGGGAGGATGCGATGGAACGCGTATCCAGCTACTCTTTGAAAAAATACCAGTCACTTGTCTTCGGCGATCCGGATTTTCTTACCTATTTCAACGAAGCCACTCCGCTTAACGGGCTTGGAGCCCTTAATATCGGATCCCGTCCCATGAGCCGGAAAAACAGCAGTAAATTTGAAGATCTCCGTGCCATTCCATGGGTATTCGCCTGGACGCAAAGCAGGCAGCTGATTCCGGCCTGGTACGCGGCAGGAACAGGTCTTCATGCATTCGCAGAAGAAAATGACGGTAATTTGGAGCTGCTGAAGAAAATGTATCAGGAATGGCCGTTTTTCCAATCAACGGTAAACAACCTGCAGATGGCATTAATGAAAGCTGATATTAATACAGCAAAAGAATATGCCAAGTTAGTAAACGACCAAAAAATTGCCGATCGAATTTTTAATGATATTACAGAAGAATACAATAAAACACGGCGCATTCTTCTTGAAATTACGAGCAAAGAGGAACTGCTTGACCATACGCCAAACATTCAAGAATCCGTTTGGAGAAGAAATCCGTATGTGGATCCCCTGAACTTCCTGCAGGTGGAGCTTATTAAGATCATGCGCGAAGAAGAGGAACAGTCGGAAGAACTGCTTACAGAAATGCTGCTGACTATCAGCGGTATTGCTGCAGGGCTGAGAAACACCGGCTGATGCCAAAAAGAACCGCCTTCCTGTTGGAGGGCGGTTCTCTGCGTCCTGCACTAAATACAGACGGTAAATGCTAACGGGTGCTCTTATGCTTCTGATAGCTGATAACACGGAGAATAAGATTTGTCAGCGGAAATAAAGCTGCAAGAATTAATAAACTTCCCCAGAGAATATTGCCGGCTATAAAATGAATAAAAGCCAACACAATACAAAGAATAAACAGCAGCACAAGCCAGACAATCTTAAGCTTAAAAGCTGTGGAACCTTTCATGGTAAACACCTCTTTTATAGAATCGTGCAATCTTATCAATTATAGCAAGAGTTCCCCTGGCTTGACCAGCGCCTTCCTTTTGCCCTGGGCCGTTTTCTCGTTTACACTAAAAAGAAGATAAAAGAAAGAAGGTGTGGCACACATGCAGGAAAATAACCGATCACCGCAGGATCGATTGGGCCTTACGACGGAACAGGCGATTTTTGGCCTGGGCTGATTCTGGGGACCCGATGCCCAGTTTGGGCAGCTTAATGGAGTAGTTAAAACGAGAGCAGGCTATACCGGAGGCACAAAAGAAGAGCCAACCTACCGGAGGATGGGAGACCATACAGAATCACTGCTGATAGAATACGATCCTGCTTTTCTGAGCTATGAAGACCTGTTAAACATGTTCTGGAGCAGTCACAACCCGCGGAAAAAAAGTCTGTTCCGCGACCGCCAGTACATGTCCCTTTTGGTCTACAGCAGCCAACAACAGTATGAAACGGCGATGGCATCTAAAGATAAATGGGAAAAAAAGATCGGAGGCCCCATAAAAACGGAATTTCAGAAGACCTCCACCTTTTATCAGGCAGAAGATTACCATCAAAAGTATTTTTTGAAGCGTTTTCCACGAGCCGTAAAAGCACTTGAAGCGGTGTATCCGACGGCTCAGCAGCTGATCGATTCCACCGTTGCCGCAAGAATGAATGGCATGGTGCGCGGCTCCGGGAAAACGGCTGAATTAAAAAAAGAGCTGATGACCTGGAACATTACCGAACAGGAAAAAACCGGACTGCTGCAGGCACTCGATAACGTGCGCTGGTAGGCAGGTTCAAAACAAATAACTATTTTAGACTTCTGTCCGCAGGAGTCTTTTTTATTTTTATAAAATAAACCTTGAAATCAAACGTATGTTCGTATAAAATAGATGTATAATATACTTAATCAGTAGCTGCAGAAGACTATAAAAGTAGACGTGGCGTTTTAATATTCAGAATATTAAAACTAAATAAGGAGGGTTACAATGAACCGGCAGGAAGCGGACAATGAGATTGCCATTAAAGCGAAAGGGCTGGTCAAACGTTTTGGCAGCAAGGCTGCGGTGGACGGCGTGGATTTGTCTATTCCAAAAGGGTCGGTATATGGTTTTCTCGGACCGAACGGAGCCGGAAAAACGACGACGATCCGGATGCTTGCTACACTGCTTGAACCAAGCAGCGGCTCTGCCTCCATTCTCGGATACGATCTAAAAAAAGACGCCCACCACATTCGCGGGAAAATCAGCCTGACCGGACAGTTTGCATCTGTAGACGAGGACCTCACCGGACTTGAAAACCTGGTCATGGTCGCGAGACTCCTTGGTTTCTCATGGAGAGAGGCAAAGAGCCGGGCGATGGAGCTGCTAACGGCATTTGGTCTCAAAGACGCTGCTAAACAACAGGTGAAAAATTATTCCGGCGGCATGCGCAGGCGTCTTGATGTGGCAGCGAGTATTATCGTGGCACCGGAAATATTGTTTCTTGATGAGCCAACGACCGGCCTGGACCCTAGAAGCAGAAACCAGGTATGGGATATTATCCGGACGCTCGCAGACAGCGGCACAACAGTTCTGTTGACCACGCAGTATTTAGATGAGGCCGATCAGCTTGCAGAACGGATTGCGGTTATTGACGAGGGGAAAATTATTGCAGAAGGAACAAGCAGAGAATTGAAAGCGTCTGTTGGAGCTGGAGCACTGACCATTCAGTTTTCTGATGAAGGGACGTGCATTAAAGGGGGACTGCTTATTAAAAAGCAGCTTCCAGCTGTCCTGCAGTCCCAGTCAGAGGCCGCATCTCTTACATTCAGAACATCTCATGCAAATGAGGGCATTGCTGTGCTGGAAATATTAGCACAGGCTGGCATTGAAGTTATTGATTTTTCCTTCGGTAATCCGACGCTTGATGAAGTATTTCTGGCGCTGACCGGAGAAGCAGTGGGTGATAAAACGAAGAAAGAAGGTATAAACCAATGAAAACGCCGGTTTCTTCTATTTCCTCTACCGCACAGGAGTCGCTCCGGGATTCTATTACGCAGGAAAAAAACCTGGACAGACGGGCGGGGGCCCTGTCTGCATCTATTACATTTGGATGGAGGGCGCTTTTAAAAATTAAGCACGTACCGGAACAATTGTTTGATGTAACCGCCTTTCCGGTTATCTTTCTATTAATGTTCACATATTTATTCGGAGGGGCTATTGCGGGCTCGACAGGAGACTACCTGCAGTTTCTGCTGCCGGGTATTCTCGTTATGACGGTTACAATGATTACCATGTATACCGGAATGGATCTGAACAAAGATATTGTGAAAGGGGTGTTCGACCGCTTTCGGACACTCCCGATCTGGAGGCCGGCTCTGCTGGTAGGAGCGCTCGCGGTAGATATGGTTCGGTATTCAATGGCAGCATTCATTATGATCTCTCTTGGCCTGCTTCTTGGTTTCCGGCCCGAAGGCGGGCCTGTCGGAGTAATCGCTTCAGTAGGACTGCTGCTCGTATTTTCCTTCAGCTTTTCCTGGATATGGACCGCGCTCGGCATTATTATGAGGTCGGAAAAGTCCCTCATGATGATCAGCATGATGTTTTTGTTCCCGCTCACCTTTGTCAGCAACGTATTCGTGGATCCGCAGACTCTTCCAAGCTGGCTCCATGGATTTGTCGAGTGGAATCCTATCTCTCTTCTCGTTACAGCGATCAGGGGGCTTATGCACGGCTCTGCAACGATTCAGGACATTGGATGGGTACTGCTCGTTTCTCTTCTGCTGACGGCTGTTTTTGCCCCGCTCACGATGTATTTATTCCGTCACAAGAGATAATGCCGGGATATACAAAAGAAGGCCCTCCCACATGTGGGAGGGTCTTCCTGTTTTACCGATTGATACACGGTTACCACGTAAACGTAACAGCTGATTCAGCAGGAAGGGAGTACATAAAGGATTCATCGCCTTCTTTTACTTTAAACTCCTGCTCCTCGGCGCTGAGATTGGCGGCAATTAAAACGTGTGAACCGTCCGGGTTTTCAAAGGCCACTGTTTCAATCTCATCGGCATAGTGAGTGGAATCGATGCGGACCGCTCCGGATTCGAGAAATTTACTGGCGTGGCCGAGCGTATAATATTCGACGTTTTCTGTCACTTCTCCCGTATCAGGGTCAATGGTAACAACCCCACGGCAGTCGGGGCACCCGCCGTTTTGTGGACCATCGGAAGGATCGAGCGCCAGGTTCCAGAACTGGATACTTTCGGCATAGTTTCTTGTGCCGCCGATCAGCATATTGGTCATGTTCCAGCTGAGATTTTCGCCAAAATCCGTATTCCAGCCGCCGCCGCTGCATTCTGTTACATAAATGTGCTTATTCGGATATGCTTCGTGCACATCGGTCATTGCATCAGGCTCTCCGCCGTAGCAGTGAAAGGCAGTTCCGGCCGTGTAATTATTGGCCTGCTCATCGCCCAGTACTGCATTGGCATAATCAAGCCCGGTATCCCAATTGTGGTCAAAGGCAATAATGTCTGTTTCAATATTACTTTCTTCAAAAGCAGGACCTAAGTGATCCATAATGAAATTACGCTGTTCGATGCCGTTCATGCTCATCGTCGGGTATTCCTCTGACGTATATTCCGGCTCATTCTGCACCGCCACCGCATCTATTTCGACGCCTTCCTCTTCATAGGCCTGAATGTACTGTACAAAATAATCGGCGTATGTCTCATATATGGCAGGATCCGTGTAATCAAGGAAAGACCCATTAAACGTGTATTCTTCTTTCATCCAAGGCGGGGCGGACCAGGGAGAACCGAGGATGAAGGTGTCTTCATTTTTCTCCTGAATTTCCCCAAGAAGAGACCATACTTCCCGGTCCGGTTCAATGGTGAAGTTGTCCAGGTCGTAATCGGTGCCGCCTTCCTCTATGTCATTGTAGGAATAGCTGAGAGGATCGCCGTTTTCGTCTACAGAATAGTCCGAGGCTCCGATGGAATGACGAATGAAATTCAGGTTGATGCCATCATCGGTAAAAATATCATCCAGCAGCTCGTCTTTTTGTTCCGGCGTCAGGACATTGTTAATTAAATAGGCAGACGACCCGGTTACAGCCATGCCAAAGCCTTCCATCTCCTGATAAGTTGTTTCCGGGTCTACTTCGACGGTTAGAGGAGCCTCCGGCATTTCTTCGTCCGGCTGGAATTCTTCTTCCGCCTGTTCATCAAGCAGGTTCTGCTCGTCGCCTGTAGTAAGCCATACCTCTGCGCTGTTATCCAAATAATCGGCAAGGCGGAAAACACCGATTACGGCAGCAAGCAGGGCAGCCAGAATGAGTCCTGTTCGTAACCATTTACTTTTAAGTATATAGACCGCTCCCTTGCTAGTTTAATGTAGCCGCTGATTAGGCACGCGTTCATTATATCTATTTTAACGAACAAAATACAATTAATAAAACCTTATATAGAACAAAAAGAATAAAAACTTTTTGGAAAACCATCTGAAAATAAAAAAACGCCTCTGACTATCAAAAGAGATAGTCAAAAGCGTTTGGTTAAAAAATGATGAAAGGGAAAGGCTGTATGGTGCTATGTTAGCTGTAGTAGCGTTCCAATCCTCTTACAATAGCGTTGGCTGCAGCTTCACGAAAAGCACTGGAACGAAGTTTCTCCGCATCAGACGGCTCATCGATGAAAGCTACTTCGGCAAGAACAGCCGGCATTGACGTGTTCCGGATAACAGAATAGTTTGCCTCTTTGCTGCCGCGGTCAGCTGTTCCCAGAGTCCTAACCATTTCTTCCTGAATCAGGGCGGCAAGCTCTGCACCATCCTGGCTGCCGGTATAATGGAATGTTTCCGTACCGGAAGCAGCACCGTTAAAGGCATTGGCATGAATGCTCACAAAACTGTCAGCACTTGCCGCGTTAGCGATACGGGCACGTTCTTCAAGTCCCACGTATACATCTGTACTTCTCGTCATGACAACGTTGGATCCGGCAGCATTTAATTTCTGCTGCACGCGCTGGCCGATATCAAGCACCACGTCTTTTTCCTGCAGGCCGTTTCCGACTGCGCCGGGATCACTACCGCCGTGACCAGGGTCAATGGCGATTGTCTCACCAGCAAGCGGGTTTCCGCTTCCAGCCGGAGGTGTAACGGGTGCAGGAGTGCTGCTTTCTACAACTGAAAGGTAATTGAGGCTCACATAGCCATACGTGTCATTAAAGTAGATAAGCGCCCAGTTGCCAACCGTGTCTTCTACCTCGACAGTTGTGCCGTTAGGCAGCGAACCGCGGATTTCAGAAGAGGCATTGGCGCCGGAGCGGACGTTCAGACTGTTGTTTACTCCAGTGACCGTGCCTTGATACTGGCCGGTACGGTCTCCAGAGCCGGCGGAAGGTTCATTTAGATCAACGTAGTTCATGCTGACATACCCATATGTATCGTTGAAATAAATAAGCGCCCAGTCTCCTACAATATTCTCAATTTCAATCGTAGTGCCATTAGGCAGCCATCCCCGTACCTCTGAGGAAGCATTAGCGCCGGAGCGGACATTCAGGCTGTTTTCTACTCCGCTGATAATTCCTGTCTGGCTTATTTCGTTTGCATCGGCTTCTCTTTGTTCCTGAAAAGGAGAAAAGAAAAGCAGCAGACTTGTAACAGCCAAAGCAAAAACCATAAAAGCGGCTGTCTGTTTTCTAGTCATACATCGCTCCTTTTTTGATGGTAGTTTCTTCTGATTCTCTGCGGTAGGATAATCTCCTGGTGCTTGAATAGCTTATGTATGCAGAGAAAGAAGGACCATGTGTAAAATACTACCTTTATATGAAGGAATTGAAAAGTCCCAGTCTGTAATTAGTGCTTATTTATTACAGAAAGAGGTAATTTTTCCCGGGCAGAAAGAGGTGCTTCTGAGGGAGGAAAGCAATCTTTTTAAAATGAATGCAGGATTATAGGCGCTGAAGGGTATAGTCGTAAAAAGGGCTGTATAAAAGACATCGGGAAGTACGGAAAGGAAGGGCATACTTATGGACAAGCAGGAAGTTATTATAATCGGGGCAGGGCCCACCGGACTCACGCTGGCGCTCGAGCTTTCCCGTTATCATATACCGTTTCGCATTATTGCAAAAGACAGCGGCCCCGGCCAGGCGTCCAGAGCGATGGCAGTTGTGCCGAGAACGCTGGAGTTTTACCGGCAGTTCGGCATTGACCAGGAAGTAATAGACAATGGGATTAAACTCGACAATATTCTCGTGCGGGTGGAAGGAGAAGAAAAAGCAGCGGTTAATTTTCAGTTACTGGGCGGAGATTTGAGCCCTTATCCATTTGTGCTGACCTATCCCCAGGATGACCATGAAGCATTTCTGATCAGCAAACTGAAAGCGCAGGGAGTGGAAATAGACTGGGAAACGGAACTCGTATCATTTTCCCATAATGAAACAGGGGCGATGGCTGTAGTCAAAAAAGAAGGCCGTACCGAAGAAATTCAAAGCTCTTATCTTGTCGGCTGTGACGGCGCATCCAGTATCGTGCGGACAGAACTGGATGTCGACTTTACAGGAGGCACCTACCCCCAGATCTTCTGTGTCATTGATATTGAAGGGGAGGGGGAAGCGATTAGTTCGAGAAGCATGAATATGTGCTTCAGCGGGGACGAGTTTGCCATTTTCATGCCGGTTCGAAGCAGTAAAACGACCAGATTAATCAGCATTATACCGAGGGACCTGCAAAATCAGGGAAAGACGTCGTTTGAAGATATTAAACCGTTTTTGGAATCTGCTTTTAAAGTACGGATTGATAAAGTGAACTGGTATTCGACGTACAGTGTTCATCATCGTGTGGCAGAACATTTTCAACAGGGGCGTGTGTTTCTGGCAGGGGATGCAGCGCACATACACAGTCCCGCCGGCGGCCAGGGCATGAATACCGGGATTGGCGATGCGGTCAATCTGGGCTGGAAGCTGGCCTCGGTGATTCAGGAGCGGGCGGATCCGTCTGTGCTGGATACGTACAGCCCGGAGCGGCGTGACTTTGCCAAAGTACTTGTAGCCAGCACGGACCGTGCGTTTACGCGGATCGTTGCGAAAGACAAACCAAGCAAACTGCTTCGTAAAAATATTATTCCGGCCGGCATTCCTTTATTGAATTATTCCAGCTTTATCCGGCGGGTGGTATTTAATATTCTTTCGCAGATTCGTGTGAATTATAAAAAAAGCGAACTGAGCTACGGCCAAAAAAACAGACTGTATGCAGGCCAGCGCCTGCCATATACGGGCTATAATTATGATGCGCTGAATGAAATGGACTGGCAGCTTCATATATACGGTGAAGCCAGTGCCTCCATGAAGGAATATGCGTCCCGGCATCACATTTCTTTGTTTGAATGGCCATGGGATAAACGCGCATCCAAGGCGGGGCTGGTCGAAGACGCGCTCTGCTTTATCCGACCCGACGGACATATCGGATTTTTAAGCGAATATCAGGATACCTATGAGCTGAATGCCTACATGAGAGAACATGGAATTGTGACAGAAGCGGCAAAAAGCCATACGGGAAAATAAGGAAAACGTGATATAGTAAAAGAAGCTCGGAACAAGGGGGGGCTTATGGAACTATCAAAAGCACGGTTTACAGCTGTATGTGTGTGTCATAGCATCCTGTTTCTTTTTTCCATTGTGCTGCTTGGTCTTCTGCTGAGCGGTATTCTTACAACAGAGAGAAACGCTCTCTATCTGGTATTGGGATCCGTTATTCTTTTTTCCAGCATCATTGGCATAGACAATATGCTAAAAATGCTGGAAGAACGAAAAAAAGCATAAAAAAGCTCCGTTTCTTTTCAAAAGAAACGGAGCTTTTATACGTCTATGAGTTATTACTCTGCGTATTGTTATTTGGATTGGACTCAAGCAGCAGCAGGCCGGAAGAAGAAGGATCCCGCTGCTGGAGCTTGTAAAGAGAAGCGGTCAGCTCCATGAACCAGGGTTTGTCATTGGATTCGAGTGCCAGATCTATCATATTGAGCAGACCGGCTTCATAATCGAGGCCTGCGTTTTCGAGTTTCGTTACTTTCTGCTGAATGAGGGCTATCTTACGGCCGATGGATGCTTTGTTATCGGAAGATACAACAACAAGAGTTACCGTTTCATTTAATGAATTAACATGATCCACATATCCAAAAATCAGCTCATCGTTATTTGTAACAGCTTTTACCCAATCGCCATATTGAAGCGCATCTTTTCTTGTGAGCATTCTGTAAACCTCCTCAAAGGATATCTATAAAAATAGAGAGCGCCTTGTCTTCGGGTCCTTATAGGGAATGCGGTGAATCTTTACTCATTGTACCGTACTGGGGTAAGGCACCGTCAACTTATCTGCTTTTATCCAGCAGATCGGATAAATCAGCAATCGTATAATTTTTTAAGAAGTCTCCTAAATGCTCTTCGGCATCAATGAAAATGATGGAAAGAAGGGAATTCGTGGAGGAATGAAACGAGTAGGATACGTTTTCTTCTGCTCTCTTGAACCGCAGCGTGCCTTCGGCCGTTACTTGATAGATATCCCATAAATTGATCCGGCGCGGATCTCCTATTAAAGAAAAGCCGCCGCCGATACCTTCTTTGGATTCAACATATCCACAGTCTCTAAGAACGCTCAGTACTCTTCTTACCTGGACCGGATGAGCCTGGGCACTGGATGCTATTTCAGTACTTCTTGCATAGCGTTCCGGATTTGTATCGAGAAATAACAAACTATGCACAGCGAGCGAAAACTCTCTATTCACAGGCATCACCCTTTCCCGAAAAGCGATCCTTCTGTATACTGTAAGTATAATTGTTACAGAAAATTCTGTCAATTAAAAAGAAATATAAGAAGTGGGAGTATTGTTTCAGAATCCGGATACGCAGGTTTGCATGGCGACGGTCCGCGACGAACTAACGTTTACGATGGAGAATGGGTCTGTAAATCAGACAGAAATAGATGCCCGGATGCAGAGAGCGTTAAGAGCAGTGAAACTGGAAGCGCATATGAATACACCTATTCACGCTTGATCCGGAGGGATGAAACAAAGAGCGTTCATGGCCTCTCTGTGGTGCCGGGACTCCAATATATGGATTATTGATGAACCGATGTCCCAGCTTGATCCGGCAGGACGCCGCAGCCTGGCTGAATGCCTGCAGGCGGTTAAGATGGATCCAAAGAAAACACTGACAATGAATGAATATCAGCTAACGATAAAGCAGTGGCAGGAAGATACGGGGCATCTTTCCGCGGAGCTTGTAAACAGTGTGCTTCCCGTTCCGGCAGTGAGCAGAGAAACCGATGATCAGCATAAGTATGGAAATAGAAGCTTCTTGGCCACTATTATGTGTATTAACGACCAGCCCAACGGCTTTAGTGTTAAATTTAATGGAAAGACGGAAACTCACGACAGGTATAGGATACGGTCTAATAGCAGCCTATAGGTTTCTCCTTCAGCTGTATGAGGAATTCAAACAGGTTAAAAAGGCGAATCGTATGAGCAGTATGGGAAACAAGAAAATTATATGGAGGTGGAAACAGTATGCCATTCCATTGATGGCTGGAGCGATCCGTAAAGCGGAAAGAACGGTTGTAGCTATGGAAGTAAAAGGATTCGACAGTTCCAGGAACCGTACACGTTATCAGACAATGCCTTACCATAAAGAAGATATTTACTTTGCGGCAGGAGTTCTTATCACAGCGGCGGGGTTGATACGGGTGCTGTCTAATTTGGAAAAACTCCTACAATATATTGTAGGAGTTTTTAATTAAAAATAAAATTCTAATAAATGTATAATTAGTGAGCATAAAGACTAAAATTTAACCGGACTAAACTCTGATTTTGTGTTTATACATAAATTATGTTAATAAATAGTTCTTTTATACTGTGAAAAAAGATATACATTAATGTAAAATTGTTATACTATAAATTTATTCTACATAATATATTAGGAGGAGTTTAAATTGTCAAAATTGGTTAACTGTAAAGTGTGTGAACATCAGATTGCAAAAGGTGTAAAAAAATGCCCTAGTTGTGGAAAGGATCAAAGAAACTTTTTCATGAAACATAAGATTATGACGTTTTTTGGTGGACTAATTGCACTTATTGTAATATTTAGTGCAGCTCCAGGGGGCGATGAAGAAGCTTCTGTGGCTACAGAAGCAACTTCAGATGCTGAAGCAAGCGATACGGAAGAAACAACTGAGGAAGTAGTTTATAGTGTTGGAGATACGATCCCGTTGGAACGAGTGGAAGTATCTGTAACGGAAGTAGAAGAGAGAGAAGAAGTTGGGGGTGAATATTCGTCTAAAGTTGCTTCAGACGGAGGGACGTTTGCTGCTGTTCAATGGACAATAAAAAACACCTCTGATGAACCAATAGGTTCTTTTTCCACTCCTACTGTTAATTTAATAGATGAGAATGGTGTTTCTTATGATACAGATTTTGATGCTTCCGTAGAATACTCTGTAGAAACAGATATCGATAATTCAAAAGTTTTAAGTGATTTAAATCCTGGTATTTCGGTAACAAGCGTTGATGTATTTGAAGTATCAAAAGAGCAATTCAGTGAAGGTGAATGGTTTATTGAGATTGATGGAGAAAAAGTCTCCATCAAATAAACGGCTATATTAATAAAGAAGCTCCTTACTGAAAAGTAAGGAGCTTCTTTTGTTATTCGAATTAATATTAAGACAGATTATATGTATGGCGGGACTGTGTGGGAATCGAACCCACCGGAGACGACACGCGCCTCCCTGAAGGTTTTGAAGACCTCGGCAAGCACCAGCTACACAACCAGCCCCATTTGTTTTATAGTGCACTTCGTTATTCTACTATTCCGGTACAGGAATTACAACTATTTAACGCAAAGGTCAGCTCTGCACTGTCAGCAGACACTAACTATTAACAAGTCCGCTGCCTTATCAGGCCGGGCTTGTTTTATTTGATTGGAGAGCCCTTGGGATAGTAAGATAGAACAGTAGAAAAGTGCGGACGAGAGAGGCAGGGACCAGCATGGCAAAACGAATGCTTACAGTAGGGATGGCCGGGCATATTGACCACGGCAAAACGACATTAACGAAAGCTTTAACCAATATAGATACCGATCGACTGAAAGAAGAAAAGGATCGTAACATTTCCATCGAACCGGGATTTGCCCCGCTTACGCTGCGGGAGGATATAGATGTGTCCATCATTGATGTACCTGGGCATGAGCGTTTTATCAGGCAGATGATTGCCGGCGTTGCGGGAATTGATGGGGTCATTCTGACCGTTGCCGCAGATGAAGGGGTTATGCCCCAGACAAAGGAACACCTGGAGATCCTCACGCTTCTCGGGATTCCGGGAAGCGTCATTGCTATAACCAAGGCGGATAAGGTTGACGAGGAACTGCTGGAGCTTGCAGGAGAAGACATCCGGGACGAAGTACAGGGTACGCCTTTTGCCAATGCAGAAATGGTCTTTATCGACAGTCTGAGCGGGCGCGGTCTGGAAGAGTTGAAGCAGCAGTTGATTCATATGCTGGAAAAAGTACCGGACCGCGATCCGCGCGGAGCTTTCCGCCTGCCGATAGACAATGTGTTCAGCGTACACGGGCAGGGTACCGTTGTCCGGGGCACGGTATATGAAGGAAGTGTTGCAGAAGGAGAAACACTGCAGCTGCTTCCCCAGCAGACGTTTGTAAAAGTGCGGCAGCTGCAGGTTCATCATGAGCCGGTAAAGTCGGGGAGCGCCGGCCAAAGGCTTGCGCTTAATATCAGCGGCGTATCGAAACAGGATGTACACCGCGGTGATGTTCTTGTTGCAGCACAGCACTACACGACAACCGACCGGCTGGATGTTGTTCTGTACGGGGCATCAGCAGCCGCGTATGCTGTAAAACAGCGCGGCTACGTTATGCTTCACCTTGGCACGGCTGAAGTATACGGCAAAGTTATTTTCTTTGACCGCAACACTTTGGAACCCGGATTTGACGAGGTGATCTGCCAGCTGGAACTGGAAGAAAAAGTTGTTACAAAAAGAGGCGATGCGTTTATTCTGCGCCGGCCTTCTCCAGCCGAAACATTTGCGGGCGGATGGGTGATCCAGGCACAGGCGGAAAAGCGCCGATTTGGCACGGATACAATTCAAGTGCTCGGGAAAATGATGGAAGATACACCGGAAGAGCAGCTGTTGGAAGCGATCAGAACACATGTATGGCTAACGAAGGAAGAAGCAGCCCTGCAGAGCGGCCTGCCCGAAGAAGATATAGAGAAGCTGATTGAGCAGGGAATGGAAAACGGCACCCTGGCAGCGATGGGAAAACAAAAAGTGACGTCGCGTCAGCAGCAGCAGAACATGCTCGCTGTTATTAAAGAGCAGCTGGAGCAGTTTCACGAAGTCCATTCGCTGCGTTCCGGACAAAACCGGCAGGAAATTATTCAATCACACGTCCAGCGTGGGATTCCAAAAGAATTTATTGTGCAGCTTATTCAACAGGCACTCGATCAGGGAGAACTTGTTTCCCATCAGCAATTTATTGCTCTGGCAGAATTTTCTCCTGCCGCTCCAAAGGGATGGGAACGGAGAATTGAGAGCCTGCAGGAACAGTGGCAGATAGACGCCCTCCAGGTAAAAGCGTGGAAAGACTATACGGAAGCATCCGGCCTGCCTGAACACATTGGCGACGAACTGAAATGGTCGCTGTTGGAAAGACAGCTGGCTGTTAAAATGGATGACATTCACATTTGGAAGGCAGACATTTTTAAAGAAAAGGCAGCGTTATTAAAAGAAGCCTTTCCAGAATCGTTTACGCTGCAGCAGGCAAAAGAAGTTCTGCCGCTCAGCCGCAAGTACATGGTCCCATATTTGGAAGCGCTGGATGCAGCCGGTTGGACCAAGCGCCGGGATGACGTGAGGGAGTGGCTGGAGCGGTGACTATTCCTAACGTACTTTTTTTAACTCCCTATTACTATTCCAGGCGCGGCAATGCTACGACAGCGCGAAGACTGGAAGCTTCAATGAAAAGAACAGGCCAGCCCATCCATCTGTTTTCATATGAAGAAGAGCCCACCGCAAAAGGTGTCGCATTACTCGAAGAGGCGGACGTAGTTCATGCGCTTCATATCCGCCGTACGTATGAGTGGCTGCAACAGGCTGAGACCAGTCTCAAAGTGCCTTATGTGTTAACAAGCGGCGGGACCGATATTAATGTAGATATACAGCAAAAGCAGCAGGCAGCCAACTTGGAAACATTTATACGTCAGGCTGATAAAATTACTGTTTTCAGCCGCGACGGCGTAAAGAAGCTGGCCCGGGCCTATCCGGAGCTCGGACAAAGGATACAAATCGTCCCCCAGGGAGTGGATCCTTCAACAGCGGTGTATGAAAAAGAGCTCACCCGCTGGCTGCAGGACCACAGCGGCACGCCGAATATTTTAATTCCGGCCGGCCTGAGAAGCGTGAAAGATGTTCTGTTCGGATTGAAAGTATTGGAAGAGCTGAGAGTAAGTTTTCCGGCGATTCAGTTTTTAATCGTAGGAGAAGCGATGGAAGAGCAGGTAAAGCGGGAAGTCGTGCAGGCGGTAGCATCAAGAAGTTGGATGCACTACCATGAAGGCGTAGAAATAGAAGCGATGCCCGCGTTCTATGAATGGGCGGATGTCGTGATTAATACCTCCCTGTCCGAAGGCCAGCCAATGGCCGTGCTCGAAGCGATGATGCATGAGATTCCGGTGCTGGCCAGACGAAACGGCGGCAATGAGAGCGTAATCGAGGATAGCCGGAATGGACTGCTGTTTGGCGATGAGCAAACGTTTCATGCGAAGCTTGAGCAGCTTCTGGATAACCCCGATCTGAAAAAAAAGCTGACACAGCAGGCGAAAACAGATGTACTTGACCGGCATTCGAGTGACAAAGAAGCCCAGCAGTATCAGGCTATATATAAAGAAATATGCAATAAAGATAACTAAAAAAAGAGGCGGCTTGGTGGAGCGGCCTCTTTTTTTATAAATAGAAGTAGTTTCTCTCTTTTTGATTAAGTCGTTGAAATAACCGGGGCCTGAAAAGAACGGGCCAGCTCCGAGAAGGCATGAATCATCGGCTCCTCGGTCCGGTCGCTTAAAATAGACAGGTGCAGGTGGCGGAAGCCGGGCAGGCGTCCTTTGTTCACACAGCCTCTCGAAAGGGCCGAGGCGAGGGCGTACTCGGAAATAATGCCATAGCCGATACCGGCCTGCACAAGGGACAGGACACTTTCTGTATTCGGCACCACAGCGGCGGTCTCGAGATCCAACAGCGACCCGCCCCACTGCTGCAGGCTCTGTTCGGCAGCCAAATACGTGCCGGATCCTTTTTTTCGCTTGATAAACGGATAGCGGCTGATGTCAGTAAAAGCACCCGCTGCCTCAATGGAAGAGCCGGGCGGCCCGATCAGCGTCAGATGATCTTTCCACAGTGGAACGGTCTGCACGCCGGAATGCTGAAAAGCCTGGCCGATAATAACAGCATCCACTTCCCGCTGTAAAAGCAGATCGGTGATCGTGCTGGAGTCATCCACCTGCAGGTGAAATTTGGTACCTGGAAACTGGTCGTGGCATTTGGCACACAGCCCCGGCAGAAAATAGGTGCCCGGGGTTGTGCTTGCTCCTAACTTAAGCGTTTCAGCGTGCGGTTTGTTGTTCTTGTTAAACTGGCTGCGGAGTCTGGACCAGTCCTGAAGCCACTGTTCTGCCTGCGCATAAAGAGCGTCACCTTCATTTGTAAGCGTAACGGTTTTTCGTTCGATTAATAACACCTGTAATTCCCGTTCCAGGTGCTGTAAGTATTTTGTTACCGTAGACTGCGAGATATCAAGCTCCCGGGCAGCGATCGAAAAGCTGCGGGCTCTTGCCAGCACTACAAATACATGAAGCCATTTTTCATTCATCAGCGCATCCTCCATAGGGGCGTTTGTCTTTACTTTTATCATAATCAATGATAGCTTATTAACGCAATCACATTCGATATTTGCATAAAATGTATTACATATTGGAAAGCAGGGGAGAAAAGAAAAATGAAAAAGTGGCTGACAGCAGTATCCGCAGGAAGCGTTCTTGTACTGGGCGCATGCGGTGGCGGTGAAGAAGAAGAAAGCGGCGACAGCCAGGAAACGCTGGAAGTAGCGGTTATTCCGGCCCAGTCTTCCGGTGAAATGGAAAGCGGCGTTCAAAGCCTCGAAGACTCCTTAAACGAGAGCCTGGACCAGGAGGTCTCCGTGGAGACCTATCCGAACTACAATGCGGTTGTGGAAGCATTAAACTATGGAGAGCTTGACCTTGCTTATCTTGGGCCGCTCACCTATGTGATCGCTCATGAAGAAAGCGGTGCGGAAGCCATTATCACACAGGAGATTGACGGAGAGCCTTACTACTATTCCTACATTATTACACACGTTGACCAGCCGTGGGAAACGTTAGATGACATGCTCGAAGACAGCGAAGAGGTGGATTTTGCCTTCGCGAGCATTTCTTCTACATCGGGCTCGCTTATTCCAGGCCTCGAGCTTCGGGAGCGCGGTGTATTTGAATCGGAAGAAGACAACGAGTTTGCTTCTGTCCGCTATACCGGATCCCATGACGTAACCGCGCAGGTCGTGCAGTCGCAGGACGTGGACGCCGGAGCGATTGACAGTGCCATTTACAATGAATTGGTGGAAGACGGCGCGATTGATGAAAGCCAGATCAAAACCATCTGGGAGTCCGATCAGCTTTACCAGTATCCGTGGGCGGTACCCGAAGACATGGATGAGGACTTGAAAGCCGATATTCAGGAAGCATTTATCAATATTGAAGACGAAGAAATACTCAATGTGTTCGGCGGGGCTTCTGGCTTTGTAGAAACCGACCACAGCTACTACGAAGACGTAACGCGTGCGGCAGAAGATTTCGGCATGCTTGATATGGATGCGATTGAGGACTAGGGCGTCTGCTTTAAAGAAAAAGGGGTTCGTTAAATGATTTGGTTTCGAAAAAGACTGATTATCTATACGATTATTATCATGATCGCTACGTGGTGGGCGATGGGAAAAACAGAATTTGAGTGGGGGAACTTCGCCAACTTTGCCAACGCCTTTTCTTTTATCGGCGATCGATTTCTCCCGCTTGACTGGAGTATTGCTCCTTCGTTGATTGACCCGATGCTCGTCACGCTGGCGATTGCATTTTTAGGGACATTTTTTGCCCTGCTGGTGGCCCTGCCGCTTGCGTTTGCGTCAGCAAAAAATACGAGCCGCAGTCCCATACTTTACTATATTAACCGCTTTTTTCTTTCCGGTCTCCGTTCGGTGCCGGAAATTGTATTTGGGCTTATTTTTGTCGTCGTACTGGGTCTCGGCCCGTTCCCTGCCGTGTTTGCGATTTTTCTTCATAACATAGGCGTATTGGGAAAACTGATCTCCGAGCTTATTGAAGCGTCGGACCGGGGACCGCAGGAAGCGATGGAGTCTGTCGGGTCCTCCAGAAAAGTCGGCAATCTGTTTGCAATTATTCCGCAGATCTGGCCTAATATTCTATCGCAGTATTTTTACCGGTTTGAAGTCGCGATCCGCACCTCGCTTGTCCTCGGGTTCATCGGCGGCGGGGGGATCGGCCAGCGCTTAATTAATGATTTTGAGAGCTTTAATTATCCGGCTGTCGGTGTGATCGTGCTGAGCATTATGGTGATGGTTATTCTGGTAGACCTGTTTGGTGCTTTTGTCCGTAAACGCGTTATCTAGAGAGGAGAGAATCAGCATGATTGAATTAAAAAATGTTTCTGTTCAATACACGAAAGTCGGGGAACCTGCGCTGAAGAAGCTGAATCTCTCTTTAGAGCGCGGGGAGTTTGTCAGTGTACTCGGACCAAGCGGTGCCGGGAAGTCTACGATGATCCGCACGATTAATGCCCTGCAGCCTGTAACAGCAGGGGAAGTACTGATTGATGGAAGGTCTCTGGCGGGATTTACGCGCCGGGAGCAGCGGGAATGGCGCAGCCGTGCCGGGATGATTTTTCAGCATTTTCATCTTATTCCCAGGCTTACCGTGAAGCAGAATGTCCTATCCGGCTTGTTTGGAAAAAAAGCCCCGCTGGCGAATCTGGGAGGCATTTTCTCCACAGAAGAAAAAAAGCAGGCAGCTGTAGTGATTGAACAGGTCGGCCTTAAAGGGATGGAAGACCGCAGGATAGAGCAGCTGAGCGGCGGCCAGAAGCAGCGCGTTGGTGTAGCAAGGGCGCTGATTCAGGATCCTGATGTATTTCTCGGCGACGAGCCGGTAGCAAGTCTCGATCCGGGAACCTCCCGCTCGATTTTTTCCCTCATTGAAGAGATACACAAGCGAAATAATCTCATTACGATGATTAACGTTCATGATATAGAGCTGGCTAAAATATATTCCGACCGGATCATCGGTCTGTCCGAAGGCGAAGTGGTGTACGACGGACCGCCGGAGCAGGTCGACGATACCGTCATTGAGCGGATTTACGGCAAAAATATGATGGCAGAAAAAAAGACGCAGACCGTTAATTAACGGCCTGCGTCTTTTCAATTAGTCAATTTCCAGGTAATAATCGGATTTTTCTTCTACTTTTCCAATAACGGCAGCGTCGGTGATACCGGCTGCATGAAGATCAGCTACATAGCTTTCCGCCTGTTCCGGCGATACAGCGGCAAGCAGGCCTCCTGAAGTGATCGCGTCACATAACACCTGCTGCATAACGGCTGTTACACCCTCTGCACGATGAATGTGATCGATCAGGTAGGACTCATTGGATTTAGAGCCCCCCGGAATAATGCCTTGTTCCGCGAGCTCATATGAGCCTTCCAGAAGCGGGATGTCGTTCGACTGAAAACGGAACGTCACTTCACTGGCCGACGCCATTTCATATGAGTGGCCAAGGAGACCGAAGCCGGTAACATCGGTTACGGCATTTGGCTCGTAAGCGTGCAGCAGTTCTGCGGCTTCTTTGTTTAAAGAGGCCATTACTTTCGTGACTGCTGCTTCCTGCTCTTTTGTAACGGCTTGTCGTTTAATGCCGGTCGTCATAATACCGACGCCGAGCGGTTTGGTCAGCACAAGCACATCCCCGGGCTTTGCGCCTTTGTTCGCCCAGAATTTCTCCGGGTGCACAATGCCGGTGGCGGCGAGACCGAACTTAGGCTCGTCGTCATCAATTGAGTGGCCTCCGACGATAGTAGCTCCTGATTCCCTGACTTTGTCGGCAGCGCCTTTCATGATGCCGGCGAGAATGTAATCAGGCAGTTTCTTAATAGGGAACCCAACAATGTTTAACACTGTTTTCGGGGTTCCGCCCATCGCGTATATATCGCTTAGGGCATTTGCTGCGGCGATCTGTCCAAATTCGTAAGGATCATCGACAATCGGCGTAAAATAGTCCACAGACTGAACGAGAGCAATATCGTCGGTCAGCTTGTAAACGCCGCCGTCATCTGATGTGTCTGTTCCTACGAGAAGGGCAGGATCAGGGGCGGTTTTTGGTATATGGCGCAACACTTGCGCCAGGTCCTCGGGACCTATTTTGCAGCCTCAACCAGCTTTCGAGGAAAGTGTTGTGAGGCGTATTTGTTCTTCTTTCGTCATTCTCAAACCCTCCTTGTTTCTACTTTTCCAGTATAAGCGCTCTATTTGCGAGAACACAAATCATACACTACAATAATAATAGATAAAAGCAAAGGAGTGAGTCTCCAATGAAAATAACGATTGAATTCTGCATGCAGTGAAACTTTTCCCCAAAAGCCGTGAGTCTCACGGATGCATTGTACAAAGCCTATGGAGGAAAAATTAAAGAAGTGCAGCTGATTACTTCTTCCGGTGGTGTATTTGAAGTGTACGTTAATGAGGAAAAGGTGCATTCCAAAAAAGAAACGCGCCGGTTTCCGGACGAAGAACAGTTAATTGAAAAACTGAGAGGCTATGGGCCCTCATAAATAAAGGGGTCACGATCATGCCGGACGCAAGAAATATTCCTTCCGTTCATGCTCTGCTTCAGAACAGGCAGATCCGTCAGCTGATAGAAGAAGTACAGGACGAGCAGACGGTCACAAACCTCGTCCGGACGGAAACAGACAGACTCCGGGATGCAGTGCTGGACGGGATGGCGCTTGATTCCAAAGAAGAAGCGGAAAAAATAATTATTCAACACGCCGGGCAGCAGATTCGGCGCTTTTTTGCGGAGCGGCTTCACAGCGTTATTAATGCGACGGGAACGATTCTACATACAAACCTCGGGCGCGCTCCATTGGGACCGAACGCTGTAAAAAAAGTAATCGAAGCCGCTTCCGGATACTCTAATTTAGAATACAATGTAGAGACCGGCAGACGCGGATCGAGGCACGATATTCTCGAGGACCTGCTTTGTGAAGTGACCGGAGCGGAGGCCGCGATGGCCGTCAATAATAATGCCGCTGCTGTGTATCTGGTCCTGCGGGCTTTAACGTCGGAAAAAGAAGTCGTAGTCTCCCGGGGCCAGCTTGTGGAGATCGGCGGTTCGTTCCGGGTCTCATCTATAATGGAAGAAAGCGGTGCCGTTCTTAAAGAAGTAGGAACCACAAACAAAACACATCCTTATGACTATGAGGACGCTGTTAACGAGCGGACGGCGATGCTGATGAAAGTGCACACGAGCAATTTTTCCATGCACGGGTTCACGAGTGACGTATCGACAAAAGAGATGAGCCGGATAGGAAAAAGCCATGACCTGCTCGTATACGAGGATCTGGGGAGCGGTGCGCTGTATGACTTCCGCACGCATGGGATTGGTGAAGAGCCGACGGTTAAAGAAACGCTTGAAGCGGGAGCCGATCTGGTTTCTTTTTCCGGTGATAAACTGCTCGGCGGTCCGCAGGCGGGTATTATTGCCGGACGAAAGGATTTAATCGACCGGCTGAAAAAACATCAGCTTGCCCGGGTGCTCCGCTGCGACAAAATGACGCTCGCGGCTCTTGAAGCAACGATAAAGGCTTATCTGCCCGGGCACCAGGGCACAGAAAACATTCCAGCAGTGCATATGCTGCTGATGGAAAAAGAAGAGCTGGAAGCTAAAGCAGATTTATTTTTAAGCGAATGCCGGCTCCGGAAATGGACGCTTCGCAAAGCAGGCGATGAGTCTAAGGTTGGAGGCGGAACGATGCCGGATGTCACACTGCCTACGACCGTTGTATGTCTTAATACAGAAACTATAACAGCAGAGCAGGCAGCACGGGCGCTGCGGGTAAAAGAGGGGCGCCCTGTTATTTCCCGGGTCAGCAGAGAACAGCTTTTGTTTGATATGCGCACTCTGCAGGACGCCGATATTATAGAAATTGCCGCCTTCTTGATGGACCTGGAAAAAGAAGGGTTGGGCGTTTAGAAAACGGGTAACGTTATGTGTAACCGATTAATTTTTTTGGAAAGCCATTTATATTTGTCCGGAATTTTGCTATTCTAAAGGGGTGGACGGAAATGGCATATCGACTAAAGCCAAGTTACGAAATCCAGGAGCAGGATATTTTTTTCGACATTTAACACCGTCTGTTATATGATACAACTAAAAGGAGGATGCTACATATGAGTGAAAACCACGATTTGTTCAATGCACGCAAAACGTTCTCATCGAGCGGCAAGTCATATCATTATTATGATTTAAAAGCTATTGAGGACGCAGGAGTAGGTAATGTAGCGAAGCTGCCTTATTCTATCCGGGTGCTGCTTGAGTCTGTTCTAAGACAGCTGGACGGAAAAGTAATCAAGAAGGAACATGTAGAAAGCCTTGCTAAATGGGGCACAGAAAATAACAACGAAGAGGATGTACCATTCAAGCCTTCCCGTGTTATTCTTCAGGACTTTACCGGCGTACCGGCCGTAGTGGATCTGGCATCGCTTCGTAAAGCAATGGCAGACATCGGGGGAGACCCGCAGGAAATCAATCCGGCGATTCCGGTTGACCTTGTTGTTGACCACTCTGTTCAGGTAGACCGTTTTGGCGCGGAAGATTCCCTCCGCCGCAATATGGATCTTGAATTCGAAAGAAACGAAGAAAGATATAAACTCCTCAGCTGGGCAACGAAAGCATTTGACAACTATAGTGCTGTACCGCCCGCTACGGGTATCGTGCACCAGGTTAACCTGGAGTATCTTGCATCTGTCGTGCATGCTAAAGAATCAGACAACGGAGAAATTGAAACGTTCCCGGACACATTGGTTGGAACGGATTCCCACACTACGATGATCAACGGACTCGGCGTACTTGGCTGGGGCGTCGGCGGTATTGAGGCAGAAGCAGGAATGCTTCAGCAGCCTTCTTACTTCCCGGCACCGGAAGTAGTCGGTGTGAAACTTACAGGAGCCCTTCCTAACGGCGCAACAGCAACGGACCTTGCGCTTAAAGTAACACAGGTGCTTCGTGAAACGAACGTAGTTGGCAAGTTTGTGGAATTCTACGGCCCAGGCCTTAAGGAAATGCCGCTTGCAGACCGTGCAACGATCTCCAACATGGCTCCGGAGTATGGCGCAACTTGCGGCTTCTTCCCGGTAGATGAAGAGTCGTTAAACTACCTTCGACTTACAGGCCGAGATGAAGATCACATCCAGCTTGTAAAGGATTACTGCCAGGCTAACCACCTTTTCTATGAAGATGGCAGCGAAGAGCCTAACTTTACGAGAGTGCTTGAAGTAAAGCTTGAAGATATTCTTCCAAGTCTTTCCGGCCCGAAACGTCCACAGGATCTTATCGAGCTGACCGACATGAAGAAGAAATTCAACGAAGCACTTACAGCTCCAGCAGGCAACCAGGGATTCGGCCTGGCTCCTGAAGATGTGAAGAAAGACGTAGAAGTAAAACATCCAAGCGGAAAAACAACAACGTTAAGCACCGGCGCTGTTACAATTGCAGCTATTACAAGCTGTACAAACACGTCCAACCCTTACGTTATGATCGGTGCAGGCCTTCTCGCGAAGAAAGCAATCGAGCGCGGACTTGAAGTGCCGGAATATGTAAAAACATCCCTTGCACCAGGTTCTAAAGTTGTAACGCGTTACCTTGAAGATGCCGGCCTCATGCCTTATCTGGACCAGCTCGGTTTCAACCTTGTTGGTTACGGCTGTACAACGTGTATCGGTAACAGCGGTCCGCTTCCAATTGAAGTAGAAGAAGCGATTGCCGATAACGACGTGCTTGTTTCCTCTGTATTAAGCGGAAACAGAAACTTCGAAGGACGTATTCACCCGCTTGTTAAAGCCAACTATCTTGCTTCTCCACCGCTTGTTGTAGCTTACGCACTTGCTGGAAATGTGAACTTCGATTTCTACAAGGACAGCTTCGGCAAGGACAAAGATGGAAACGATGTGTATTTTGAAGAACTGTGGCCTACTACAGAAGAAATCAAAAACACCGTGCACAATAACGTATCTCCTAAACTCTTTAAAGAAGAATACGAAAATGTATTCACGAACAACGAGCGCTGGAACGATCTTCAGTCTGATGAAAATGCTGCGCTTTACGATTTTGATGAGGAATCTACGTATATCCAGAATCCTCCATTCTTCGTAGACATGGCGAAAGATCCGGAAGACATTAAGCCGCTTAACAGCCTTCGTGTCATCGGTAAATTTGCCGACAGTGTGACAACAGACCACATTTCACCAGCCGGCGCGATTGCAAAAGACAGCCCGGCCGGCCGTTATTTAATCGAAAAAGGCCTGTCTCCTGCTCAATTTAACTCGTACGGTTCCCGTCGTGGTAACCACGAAGTGATGATGAGAGGAACATTTGCCAATATCCGTATTAAGAACCAGCTTGCGCCGGGTACAGAAGGCGGCTATACGACATACTGGCCGAATGGCGAAACAATGGCTATCTATGACGCTGCTATGAAGTACAAGGAAGACAAAACGGATCTTATGGTTATCGCCGGAAACGATTACGGTATGGGAAGCTCCAGAGACTGGGCAGCGAAAGGTACCAACCTTTTGGGCATCAAGACAGTACTTGCCCAGAGCTTTGAGCGTATCCACCGCAGTAACCTTGTGTTAATGGGAGTTCTTCCGCTTCAGTTTAAAGACGGAGACAGCCCGGAATCACTTGGACTAACCGGTAAAGAAGCATTTGATGTAAAAGTAACAAACAACGTGCGTCCACGTGACGTAATCGAAGTTGTGGCAACCGACGAAGATGGAAAAGTAACAACGTTCCAGGTTATTGCCCGCTTTGACAGCGAAATCGAGATGGACTACTACCGCCACGGCGGTATTCTGCAGATGGTACTTCGCAACAACCTTGCGAAAACAGAAGCAGCACGCGACAACTAATCATATAAGCAAAAGCCCTCCCGCCTTCCAGGTGCGGAGGGCTTTTCTTTTTCAGAAGCTCGTTGTGAAATAAAATAGTGTAAATATATCTATTGCTATAACTGCGGTAAAAAATGATAATATAGGAATGACCTTATCAGAAGAAAGCAGGTATAACCGTGACAGAGGAAGAATCAACAACAAGAGAACGCAGACAGTCACCGTTTCGTAAAGGGGTGGCTGCTGCCTTTATTCTCTATATGGCCGCCCTCCTTTACGTGACCCTTTTAGCGTGGAATTACGGTTCTTCTTACGGGGCGCAGGGACCGGGAAGCAGGAACTATAACCTGCATCCGTTTGAAAGCATTATGAATATTGCTTTGTACAGCGATAACGTTATCGACCCGTTGATTATTCTGGCGGGCAATGTCATTATGTTCATGCCGTTTGGCTTTCTGCTGGGGCTGCTTGTCTATTCCCGTGCCAAAGTCTTCTGGCTTGTGCCTCTGCTGGCGATGCTGCTTTCCATCGGAATCGAGTCAGCCCAGTTTATGTTTACGTACCGGGTATCCAATATTGATGACGTTATCTTAAATACAACAGGTGGCGTTTTAGGAGCATGGACGGCCTTATTTGTACGCAGGCTTACAGGCAAGTATAATAAGAAGTAGAAAAAACTCCAGGGTATTTTCCCCTGGAGTTTTGTTATAAAGGCAGAAGCGTAGGCTTTTTATTGAAAGGACGCTTTCGTATAAAAGGAGAGACCTGTTATGAGCATTTCAATCACTGACCAGCTCAAAGAAAAGATGGAAGCCTGGGAAAAACAGCCTTCCTCTCTTTCCATTGATGCGGTTCAGGAATTTATCGGGCAGATGAACACAACCGATACCGAGCAGCGCCATCTGGCAGCCAGAGCCTATGCGGTGCTGGCCAAGGAACGCTTCTCCAGAAGAGACCGCTTTGATCCGCTGATCCGCAGCTGGGTCGAGCAGGGATTGGAGTGGGACGATACTGAGAAAGACCTCTTGTTTTTAAAAGGGCTGGAAACGTTATTTGCAGTCCGTGACATGGCGTTTGGCCGTGCTATGGCTCCGATCCGGGAAACGGACCAGAGTTCTGCGAGAAAAAAAGCGGCCGAACAGTTAAAAGCAAGTGCGGACAGCGAACGCGAGCAGTTGAAGCAGGCAGAAGAAATTTTACAGCAGTCCACCGTGGACCCCGAGCTGTTTGACGGCCATCTGCCGGGAATACTAGAAGCCGTCCAAAAAGGAATGACGCTGTATAAAAAAGTGGCGGAAGAGGCAGAAGAATACCTGCAGACGGCGTCCGGTTCCTTTTATTCGCCGGAACAGGTGAAAAAGCTGAAGCTCTCGATCCAGGAGCTGCTGGAAGTAAAAAAAGAATGGGAAAGCCAATTTGCAGCTTTGGACCAATACACGGCCATGCTTCCGGGGGACCCATTAACCGAACTCGACCAGATGATCGGACTGGAGCAGGTCAAAGATAACGTGCATCGGATGTATCACTACCTGCAGTATCAAAAGCAGCGCAAGGACCAGGGATATCAGTGGAAAGACGAGCGGAGCCTTCATATGATTTTAACCGGAAACCCGGGAACCGGAAAAACGATGCTCGCCCGGATGCTGGCAAAAATTTATCATCACCTCGGCATTCTTCCCCGTGATGAAGTGCTGGAAGCAGATCGTTCCCAGCTTGTCGGCGCCTATGTGGGACAGACCGAAGAAAAAACGATGCACTTAATAAAGGAAGCCGTCGGAGGCGTGCTCTTTATCGATGAAGCTTACAGCCTCAGACGTGAAGGGATGTCCGGCAATGATTTCGGCCAGACCGCGGTCGACACGCTCGTTTCCGCCATGACGAGCGGCGAGTATGCTGGTTCTTTTGCGATTATTCTTGCCGGATACCCGGAGGAAATGCGCCAGTTTCTGCATTCCAACCCGGGGCTGCGCAGCCGCTTTCCGGAGAGCAATCATATCCACCTTCCGGATTATTCCATGAAAGAGCTTACCCAGATTGCCGAAAAAACCGCGATCGATAACGACTTTATGCTGAATGAGGCGAGCCGCCGCGTCCTGCAGGAGCGCCTGGAAAAAGAGCAGGTCGACGAAACATTTGGAAACGGACGGACCGCTAAAAACATTATTATGGATGCGATTTTTCAAAAAGGATCCAAAATTGGGGAAAAAACTGACGGAAGCGTTGAAGACTATTCCATTCTGACCCCCGAAGACATGAGCGGGTCAGCTTTTTCATTAGATGAAGACGCCCGTAAAGAACCTATGATAAAATTAGAGGAAATGATTGGCTTACAGGAAGTAAAAAATGAACTTAAAAAGCTTGCCAGTTTTATTTCTGTGCAGAAAAAAAGAAAAGAAGAAGGGGCGCCGAGCGTTCCCCTGCAGCTGCACACCGTGTTTACGGGAGAGGCAGGAACAGGAAAAACAACGGTAGCGAAGCTTTATGCCGGTATCCTGAAAGAGATGGGCTTTCTAAAACGCGGACATACTATTGTGTGCGGTCGAAGCGACCTGGTTGCTGAATACACCGGCCAGACCGCAGCCAAAACGAGGAAAAAAATCCGTGAAGCATTAGGCGGCGTGCTGTTTATTGATGAAGCCTATGCGCTAGCGACAGGAAGCCGGTCGGATTTCGGCAAAGAAGCCCTCGATACGCTCGTAGAAGAAATGACTAAGCATGACGAAAATTTGGTTGTGATTTTATCCGGCTACGCCGGTCCGATGGAGCAGCTGTTTGAGATCAATCCCGGCCTGCGCTCCCGTTTTAAAAAGACATTTTATTTTCCGCCGTACATCGCCGATGAACTTCTGGAAATCACCCGCTTGAAAACGAAAGAATACGGCTATACGTGTACAAAAACCGCGCTGGAAGTGCTTAAAGGCGCCTACGGGCGCATGGATACTTCCGGCAATGCCCGCTTCGCTGAAGATATGGCCGAAGAAATGTTTCAGCAGCAGGCCGGACGGGTGATGGACGGCGCAGCGGAAAACCTGCACGAACTCAATGAAACAGATGCACAAAAGGCAGCAGCCTATAAAGAAAAAGAGAGCATTAAAGGAGACCGTTAAATGACACGCACAACTGCTTCTACATCGGTGCCGGTCCGCTACGCAGAAACAGACCAGATGGGCATTGTCCATCATTCGGTCTATGTGATCTGGTGCGAACTTGGACGAACAGAGCTTATTAAAAAGCTGGGGTTCCGCTACAATGAACTGGAAAAACAGGGCTACCTGTCCCCGGTGACCGGCATCAACCTGCAGTATAAAAAATCCTCGGTATACGACGAAACAATCACGATCGAGACCTGGGTGAAAGACTACAGCGGTGTCCGTATTGAATACGGCTACCGGATCAGCAATGAAAGCGGGGAAACGTGTGTGGAAGGCTCCTCCGAGCATGTCTGCGTATTAAAGGACAGCTTCCGCCCGCTTTCCATCAAAAAACATCTTCCGGAGTGGCATGATATGTATACAAGGGAAGTGTCGCATTAGGAGGCCGTTATGGCATTTGGAATATCGAAACAAGAATTGGCTGACTGGAAAAACAGCGCTGCTTCAGGCGAAATTGCGCTTTTAACCCATTACTGGTACGACCCGCGTTATCCGCAGTTTCATACGGTAACAAAAGCCGCCTGCGGGGACCATGATAAACTGCTGGAGTGGGGAGCTCAGTTCGGCTTTCAGCCTCACTGGATTCACTACCGCGAAGAATACTCCCACTTCGATATACGCGGTCCTAAACAGGTGGAAGTGCTGGAAGCCTGCGGGCGTTCCAAAGACATCACCCGCTTCCGTCTTCCTTCCAGCAAGGTTTAAAGATGAATGAAATAAGGAAAATAGGATAAAAAGAAAGGGGACTACTATGATAATCACACAGCAGCATATTATAAACGAGCTCGAAGTTCACCCATCTGTGCAGGCCGCAGAGGAAATTACCCACCGGAAAGAATTTATGAAAAACTACCTGCTTCAGGCGGGAGCAAAAGGCTTTGTTCTGGGTATTTCCGGAGGGCAGGACTCAACGCTTGCCGGCAAAATTGCCCAGATGGCGGTTGATGAGCTGAACGAAACCGGAGAAGGCTACGAATTTATAGCGCTCCGCCTGCCGTACGGCGTCCAGCATGATGAAGAGGACGCCCAGCTGGCCCTTTCTTTTATTAATCCTTCCCGGACGATTACCGTCAATATTCAAAAAGCAGTGGATGCATCGGAAAGTGATTTTGTAGAAGGCACCGGAGAAAAGATGACGGATTTTAATAAAGGAAACACGAAAGCACGCGAGCGCATGAAAGTTCATTATGATATCGCGGCCCATTATCAACTGCTTGTGATCGGAACCGATCATGCTGCAGAAGCCATTACCGGTTTCTATACAAAACACGGCGACGGCGCGTGTGACATCGCACCGCTGTTCGGTCTGAACAAGCGTCAGGGCAAAGAGATGCTTAGGGAGCTGGGAGCACCGGCAGAAACGTTTGAAAAAGTACCAACGGCTGACCTGGAGTCTGACAAGCCCGGCCTCTCGGATGAAGAAGCGCTCGGCCTGACCTACGACCAGATTGACGACTTTCTGGAAGGCAAAGAAATAGAAACTGAAGCTTCGGAGAAATTAATCGAATATTTTACAAAAACGAGACACAAACGAACCGAGCCGGTTACCTTTCATGACCACTGGTGGAAAGAATAGCAGACACTTCGTGAGGCAGGTGCTTATGCCGTACGGTTTTTTAGAAACTTACGCTTCTTCTTAAAAGGAGAGGCATACATACAGTTGCGTTCTATGTCTATTCGTGATACTTTTCTATCATTATCTACCGCGTATTCGTGACATACTTAAATAGAGACAAAGGAGCAGGAGAGTTCATGCCAATTAGAGTGCCCGACCATTTACCGGCTAAGGATATTCTTACAAAAGAAGATATTTTTATCATGAACGAAAGCAGAGCCTACAACCAGGACATCCGTCCCTTGAATATACTCATTTTAAATTTAATGCCGCTGAAAAAAGCGACAGAAACCCAGATTCTTCGTATGCTCGGGAACACGCCGCTGCAGCTGAATGTGTCTTTTCTTCATCCTGACACCCATTCGTCCAAAAACACCCCGCATGAGCATCTGGCTGCTTTTTATAAAACAATCGATGAAGTCAGCGGCAGAAAGTTTGACGGCATGATTATTACCGGGGCACCGGTGGAAAAGCTGCCGTTTGAAGAGGTGGATTACTGGGAGGAAATGACTGATATTTTGGAATGGAGCCGGTCGCATGTGACGTCCACGCTGCATATCTGCTGGGGCGCCCAGGCCGGCCTGTATCACCATTTCGGTATTCCAAAACACCCAATGGAAAAGAAAAAATTCGGCGTGTACGAGCATACGGTGCAGATGCCGGAAGAAAAGCTGCTGCGCGGCTTTGATGAAGTGTTCTGGGCTCCGCATTCACGCTATACGGAAACCCGGCGCGAAGATGTGGAAAAAGTAGACGCGCTCGATATCTTGTCCGAGTCCGGTGACGCCGGCCTGTATCTGCTCGCGACCAAAGACCGCAAGCAGATCTTTATGACCGGCCACGGCGAATACGACCGCGAAACGCTCCGCGAGGAATTCGAGCGGGACAGCCGCCGCGGCATTTCCACGGCGCTTCCGGAAAATTATTTTCCGAAAGGCAATCACCTGCTCAATCCGCCGATGCGCTGGCGGGCCCATTCGAACCTGCTGTTTACGAACTGGCTGAACTATTACGTGTATCAGGAAACACCATTTGATTTGACCTAAAAATAACAAGAGCGTGAAGCTCTATAGAAAAGGGCTGAAAAAGAAGGTGATACATGTGGATGCGTTAGATATTGTTATGCAGAAAGAAAAAGTCGTAGCCCATTTTCAACCGATTGTCAGCGCCGATACCCTGGAAATTACCGGGTATGAAGTGATGGGACGGTTCCATGAAAACGACACCGAAAGCATGAGCCTGCGCGCTTTTTTCCAGGATCACACCATTCCGGATGAGTACCGCCAGGAGGTCGAGGACCATATTCATGACCAGGCATTGAACGCCTACCTGGAAGAGGGACGCGACGAAGTCCTGTTTTTAAATGTAGATGTGAATCTGCTCGTGCAGGACGGCGGCGAAAGCTTTGTCGAACGGTTGAAGGAATTTCAGGAAAAAGGACTGACTTTCGACAAAATCGTGCTCGAGCTTAAGGAACACCATTTTATTGGAGACCAGTCACAGCTCAAGCATTTCGTGCAGTATGTGCAGAGCCTCGGCATAAAAGTGGCACTCGATGACGTTGGGAAAAACACAACCAATCTGGACCAGATTGCCTACCTGATGCCCAATATTATTAAAGTTGATTTAGCCTTTACGGAGGAAAATTCCATTCCGAGTATGTTCCGGGATGTACTGCATTCGTTATCGATGCTGTCGAGGAAAATCGGCTCCTCACTTTTATTCGAGGAAGTAAACGGCTTTAACCAGCTCAACTATGCCTGGAGAAACGGTGCGCGCTACTTTCAGGGCGATTACCTGCGCAGGCCGAGAAATACGTTCAGTGAAAAGCAGATCCTGACTGAAGCGCTCCGCAAAGATTTTCATCATTTTATTACGCTTGAGCGTAAAAAGATGGAAGCCCAGATTGAATTAATGACGTCGATGAACAAACGGCTGGGAGCGGTTCTGAAAAAGGAAGGCCAGTGGACCGATGTGGACGCTCTTACAATGAATATTGCGAACGCGCTGGAGGATATCTCCTTTCGGGTCTATATCTGCGACCACGAGGGCTTCCAGAAGTCAGGAAACGCCTTAAAGGAAACCGAGGGCTGGACATATCATCCGGAAGGAAGGAACCGCAACTGGAGCTGGCGTCCGTATTTTCTGGAAAACATCGTCCGCATGAATTTTGAAAAACGCGGTATTTTATCCGACCTGTATTCAGATATTCATCAGAACGAGATGATCCGGACGTATTCGCATCCGCTTACCGATGACATGTACGTGTTTATTGATATTCCGTACGAGTATTTATTTGAAAAAGACCATTTAATTTAGGGGCCTCCTGCAGGCCTCTTTTTTTAGAATATACGCGAAAGCGTTTGCTGTCAGACTGCAGCAGGAACAGCAGTCTGTAGAAAGGAGTTCTGGTTGTATGAAAATGCCCTCCGTCCAGGATGTGCTGCTTTCCAGGGAGGAAACAGAAACGTTCTGGATCCGCCATCAATTTGTAAAAGAGCCGCTTCTCGATGTTAAGCGCCGGCTGATCGAGTGGACCGATCCGGACACGCACCATGCACTCGACGGCATTGAAGAAAAATGGCGTGCCGGCCGCCGGACGATTTTATGCTGCGGCGTGTTTTCGGCAGGCAAGTCGACGTTCATTAACCGATTGATCGGCGAAGCCCATCTGCCGTCCCATCCGATTCCAACAAGCGCCAACGTCGTCCATTTCCAAAAAGGAGAGCCCGGCATTACGCTCGTGCACGAAGATGGGCGTCCGGATACCGTATATTCGGATCTGAACGCCTGGGATGCAAACTGGTTTCAGCAGGGAGCCGATGTGAAAGAAGTGTACCTGCAGGACGCCGGCACGAAGCTTCCCGCCGGCGTGGAGCTGATTGATACACCCGGGATTGATTCAACGATCGAAGCCCACCAGCTTGCCGCCGAGTCGCGGCTGCCGGAAGCCGATATCGTCTGTTATGTGATGGACTACCAGCAGGTGGAATCCGAGGAGAACATTGCTTTTTTAAGCAAGCTGAACCATATGGGCATCCGGCCGTTTTTAGTTGTGAACCAGGCTGATAAACATAATCCGGCCCAGGGAACGATCGAAGCGTTCCGGGAGCGGATGGAAGCATCGTTTCAAAAACGGGATATCCGCTATGACGACGTGTGCTTTATTTCATCGCGTTTTCCCGAACTGACCCCGGCGGAATGGGACAAGCTGATGCAGTACTTATTTTCGTCCGCCGTGCCGGCCGAAGTCCAGGTATCACAAACCGCCGCAAAAAGTCTCTACCGGGTGATGGCAGACGTGGCCCGGCAGAACGAAAAGCAGCAGCATCCGCCAAAGGATATTCACCGGGACCTTGATGCATATGCGAGCCTGAACGATCTGCACGACGTGCAGCAGCAGGCCGCGCAGAAGCAGAAGGACATGGCGGAATGGCAGGATACGATGGAAAAAAGAATGTTCGCCACGGTGGATTTAGTATTTACAAATGCCAAACTGACGCCGTATCATACCCGCAATGCCGCAAGAGACTACCTGGAATCGCGGCAGACAGCCTACCGCATCAAAGGACTGTTCGGGAAAAATAAAACCCGGCGCTCGCGTGAAGAAAGGCTGGAAGCGCTGAAAAGCAGCCTTACAGAAAACGCCCGCAACTATATCGATATCCCGCTGCGCGAACAAATGACAAGCCTGTTGGCCTCGTACCGCGTTGAGGATCAGAATCTGCAGCGAAAGCTCCTCGACATGAGCATTACTATCGATGACGAATTAATCGGGAAGGCCGAGCGCTCTGGAGCCGCTTTTACCCAGGGGTATGTGCTCAGCTTCAGCCGCTGGCTTACCGAAGAAATCAAGCGGGTCTACAAGCAGCAGTTGATTCACCTGCTGCCGCAAATCAAAACGCTGCTCGCCGCCGAGCAGAAAAAAGAAGCTGCCCGCCTGGAAAGCCGGCGCGCCCGAACTGCAACGCTGTTGGAAGAGGCATCTGCCTGGCAGGAGCGCCAGGAACAGTGGATGGCAACGGTTAGCGAGTGGATGCATGCATTTCGGGAGGCGGCTGTCCCCTTTGAACCTGCAGCATCGTCCGTGTCCGGTGTGTACCGGATAGAAGCTGCCGTGGCCCGCCAGCAGCTGTCGTTTCCGATCCGGGAATGGTATGAGCGACATGGAAGCACTCAAAAAGAACAGCCGCCCCGCGAAGAGGCGCCGCATGAACTGCGGGAGGCCGCGGATGTGATGAGAGGCTTCCGGGCACTTGAAGCGACGGCTGCTTCACTGGAAAGCAAAGCAGAACGCCTTGAGCAGGCCGCGTACCGGGTCGCTTTGTTTGGGGCGTTCAGCTCCGGCAAAACAACATTTGCCAATGCGCTTATCGGCGATCCGCTGCTGCCTGTATCGTCACACCCGACGACGGCGTTTGTAACAACGATTCGCCCGGGCGCCCCGGAAACACACGGCACGGTATCGGTTGTGTATAAAACCGAAGCACGGGTGATTGAAGAAATGAACGAGCTTTTGTTTCAAACGAACACGTCTGTCGGCTCTATGGATGAATGGGCCGTTTTGAAAACCGAACGCAGTGAAAAGCTTGCCGAACAAATAGAAAAGCAGGAAAAACAAAAGCTAAAAGATGATAAAGAAAGCAGTAAAGAGGAATGGATTGATCCGCTGCTATTACTGGATGATGAAGAGAAGAACCGTCTTGATGAATACGAAGCCTCATTTCGAAACTATGAAGACAGGCAGGGTACGCGGACGCCTATGAAGCTCGAAGCGTTCCAGCAGCTGACCGGCAATGCAGAAGAAGCGATGATGATTGACCGGGCCGACGTGGATGCTGCCGGTGTTTTTACGTCCAAAGGCTATACGCTCACCGACACGCCCGGCGTTCACAGTATTTATAAGCGCCATACGCTGTTGGCATTTGAAGAAATGAAAAAAGCCGATGCGATCTTTTTTGCAACGTATTACAATCATGCTTTTTCACGCGCCGATGTGATGTTTCTCACGCAGCTCGGCCGCCTAACGCAGTATTTCTCCTATAATAAAATCTTTTTCCTTGTGAATGCAGCTGACCTGGCAGAAGACACGGAGGAGCTGGAGAGTGTCATTCATTATGTTAAACGGGAGCTCGAGTCCTTTGGGCTGGAGAATCCGCCGGTATATCCGGTGTCGAGCCTGCAGGCCGGAGGAGAAAACCGTGCGGTCTCCGGGATGGATAACTTTATGGAGGCCTTTGAGCAGTTTTCCTACGAGCAGCTGCAGGGGCTTGTGCTGGAAGAAGGACGGGGCGAAATTCGCCAGGCCATCCGCACTTTGGACGACATCATTGAAACAGCGGCGCTGGACGCGTCCCTTCAGCAGGAAAAAAAGCAGCAGCGCCTCTATTCTCTTACGGAAGCTGAAAAACAGCTGCAGACGTATTCCTTTGCGCTCGAACTCGATATGATGCACCGGGAGATGGAAGAGCTGCTTTTTTATGTAAAGCAGCGCGTGTTTTACCGCTATTATGACTTGTTTAAAGACTATTTTACCCCATATGCATTTCAAAAAGAACGCTCCTTTGCCGAGCAGATGAAGCGGCAGGCCAATGGTCTCGTGCAGGAAGTGTTTTTAGAATTTGATAAAGAACTGCAGGCGACGGGCTACCGGATGGAACAATATATGAAAGAGCGCAGCCGCCGCACGGCGGACACCCTGGCCGGGCACATTCCTGAGTCGATGCTGTGTGCCTTTCACTGGGAGGTGCCGGCATTTGACAGCTTCATCTCCAACGACATGCCGCCGTCCGACCAGATGTCATTTTCCTTTTTCAGCCGCTATACGTCCTACAGCGCGTTTTTTATGGATCAGCAGATCAAACCATTTAAAGACGAGCTGGAAGAGGAGCTGCGTCCGCCGGCAGATGAAATGCTGGAAAAAGAGTGGGAGAGGATGCGCGCTCACTTCACCGGACAGTGGGAGGCATGGTGGGTGGATTTCACCGCCGGATGGAAGCAAAGTATCAATACCAGTCGTAGGATGGAGGAAGCGGCAGAAATTACGTATACGATAAAGGATGTAGTACAGGCACGGGACCAACTGCGGGAACGATTTGGATAATAGGTGGAATTAATGCATGTTTTTTGTTATACTATAGTTTAATGGCATTAAGACATAAACACACATTTCTCATATTATAAAGGAGGATGTATGGAAAACGTACAAAAGTACAATATTTTCCTGGATGATGTGAGACCTTGTCCAAGCGGGTATATTCTAGTAGAAACGGTAGCGGAATGTATTGCCATGATCCGATCCAAAAAAATGGTATCTCACTTATCACTGGATCACGACTTAGGAATTTACGCAAAGAACGGATTTGAAGTCGTGCTGCACTTACTGGAACATAAGATTTTTCCTGACTGCATTACGATTCACTCAGCCAATGCCGTAGGCGGCAAACGAATGTACGACCGGTTAGTCGAAGCAAAACGGAGCGGGCATGTCCCTTCCTACGTGAAAATTTTTCACCAACCCTTACCGATAGGCTTCGCATTGTAATAGTATATGTGTTTAATAAAGAGGCTTCCTAACGGGAGCCTCTTTTCTTGCTTTCCGCCCGTCCTGAATCTACAATAATCAGTAGAACAAAGGAGGCACGGCTCATGCATACGATCAGATTAACCGAAAGAGCGGAACAGGCAATGCAGGTACTGCCCAACAGCAGCAATCCGGCCTTTCGTCTGGAATCAAAGCTTACCGGCGGCTGACAAGGGATTCGGGAGTATTCCCTGGTTCCGGTGGAATCAGCTGATGACGCATATACCGTAACAACCGACGAAGACACGTTTGAAGCTATTAAGCCGTCGCCGGTGCTGGACAATCATCCTTCCCTCGGATGGATGCTCAAAAACAGCAGCGAAACGATAGCTTATGCAATAAAGGTAAAAAAAGAGGATCATCCGGTTTAAACCGTAGAAAAAATCCCTTATACTAAAGGGTAGAAAAGGAGAGATACTATGAATATTACCGATCAGGCAAAAGAATTTATTCACGGCGTGATGAAAGAACACAGTGCCGCCAACATCCGCGTTGTCTTTTCAGGCATGGGCTGAGGAGGCCCTAAATTGGGTCTGGCTCTGGATGAGCCAGCACAAGATGATGAAAGACGGGAAATCAACGGCATTGACGTAGCCATTGAGAAGCAGGTATTACCACACGTCGAAAATATCACATTGGACGTACAAACCAATAGTGACGGGCAGTCCGGCCTTGTTATGGACGGCGGATCTGACAGCGATTGCTGTTAATATGTATAAAAATCCAGTGCTTTTTCTCTTCGGAGAAAGTACTGGATTTTTGCTTTTGGTCACGGATTGGTCACAGAAATTTTTCTTTGTTTAATTGCTTGGCATTTTCATAGGATTGAACAGCTGCTTGTTGGGTGTCTGGTAACACGTGGCCATAGATATCCATTGTCACGGTAATGGAAGAATGGCCGGCACGTTCTTGTATTGCTTTTATATTTACACCCAGAGCAAGTAACGTACTAATATGCGTATGTCGGAAATCATGGAAGCGTAAAGGGGAGAGGGAATGCTTTTTGATGATTGTTCTTAAACAGCGACCTAACCACCCTGGACTGATCGGGGATCCGTCCTGTTGCGTACATAGTAAATCATACTCTTTAAATATTTCTCTATTTTTTAAGCGCCACTCGTTTTGCTTTGCCCGGTGCTGCTTCAGTTCTTTTACGGTATCGGTATCTAATCGTATATCTCGTCGAGAAGTAGCTGTCTTCACACCTTCAAAGAAGAATACTTCGGAAGATTCGTAATAAAGAGAATGACGAACACGGATAATATGATTATCTAAATCAATATCATTCCAACGGAGCCCCAGTATCTCCGAGCGCCTCATACCGGTATTAATTGCCAAAACAAAAGCAATAGCTGTATCGGGGTAGGTATCTTTCATAATTCGGATAAAGGAACGACATTCTTCCATGGTCCAAATACTATAATCACGTTTTTTTACTTTTGGTCGATCTACAAAATCCAATACATTAGATGTGACCAGTTTTTGTTTGAGTGCATGATTAATTACACGATTTAAAAGTGATAGAAGAGTGTGGACATACTGAGCAGAAAACTCCTCTAACATATCATCCCGAAATGTCTCTAAATGATGAGATTGTATTTTAAGTAATGGGATCCGGCCAATAGCCGGGATGATTCTCTTTCTGATTTTAGAAGCAGCTGCCGTATAGATGCTGCGAGCAACTTTATTTTTGTATTGAGAGAGCCAATGTTCCATATACTCATTAAAGAGCCGTTGCTTTTTTAACGTAGTTTTATGAACATCCGGCGAAGTAACCATTTCCTCATATGCTTTCTGTGCTTCTTTTTTGGTCTTAAAGCCGCCTACTTTTTTTGCCTTCGTTTGCTGGTAGCTGGATCAGGCTCCAATTTAAACACATAGATCCAGCCTTTTCCACGCTTTTGAAAAGATGCCACCTCATTCACCTCCTAGTAATGGGAAATACATTTCTGTTCAAACATTTCTAAACGCTGAGAGGCAAACCTCTTGGTCACACCATACTTTGTTTACCACATGTAAAACAGCTCGTTCTTTACAAAAAAGCAAGGTTCCTTATAAAAGTATATGAATTATGTAGTATAGATAATAAGGTGCTACTAATTATAGAAAGGGAATGTATGTTCTGTTTATGAGTTTAAGAAAAGCCCTAAAGAATAGGGCTTATTTAATAATTGTCTTGCAAACTGCCAAATGCTTTTGTTTCTACTTCAGCTATATTTTCTATTAGATCATATGGTACGTATTGATCTGTTATTTCAAATCCTGTTTTCTGTCCATTTTTTAAAGTTGAGTCATTAGATGTAGTAGCAAATCCTAAGACATCGCCGTTTTCATCCTTAAAGATGCTATATATAGTCGTATGATAAATTTCTGTACCAGAATCATTAACGACTTCTCCTAATACTTCCATAGTAGGTACGCCATCTTGGTCTGTTCCAGTTTGATAGTTAGTATTTTCCACGGTTAATTCCTCATCATAAGATTCAGCGTATTCCGGAGTAATAAGAAGCTCTGCATCCGTAATAGTGTCTTTTTCTGACGTATTGAAATCCCAAAGACTAACGTACGCCGTATCGCCGAGAGCTATAATTTCTGGATAAGTGAAGATTCCGGCATTCGTAACCTTAGCAACACCGCCATTATCGTCATACCAAGTAATACTTAAGTTCGATGCGTTTAGTGAATCATCGCCCTCATTTGTTATTTCGGCATAATAGTTTAATGTAGGGATATGTCCATCTTCCCAGATATACACTTTTTCGCTTGCTACAGATATATCATCTAAATTAGACGTCTCCTCGTATTCAAAATCAGCAAGGGAAACAAAATCCTCTGGAGGTTCTACTTCTTCAAGAGAGACGCCTCCGCCTAAATTGCCAAGGACTCCAATAATACTAAAGAAGTAAAACAAACTTGCTGTAACCATCTTCCACTTGGTACCACTCCTAAATCTCGGTAAGCGTTGATACCATTTTTTTCTTTTATTCTGTGTAGAAAGTCCCTACTTTTGTTTATGACTATTATAACAACTATAGTGAATAATTTGTACATAAAAATAGCCTCTTTATAGAAGAGACTAGGATTATTTTTGTTTTCGATCCCGCGATTCCAGGAGTCTTATTTTCATTTCAGCAATTTCCCTTGGGCTTTGTGCTGCGATTTTATTTAAATCATAGGCCGCGAAATTCATGTTTTGCATTCTATGTTCAATCATAAAGGTACGTAGATCAACGAGAGCGTCATAGTTGAACGTATCTGCATCTGGAGAGATATAATCTTCTACATATTCTTTTTTAGGAGTGATGGTCATTTTGGTTCTGAGACGCTCCAAGCTGTTCAGTCTTTCCAACGTAAGCATGGAATTTCTAATCCTAACAGTAATCATTATGGGGTTCCAGGACCACAAACGATGAAAGCACTGGATCAAGCAGCTGCCAAGCCTTCTTATGTTGGTAAAAGAGTAAAGCCCACTTAATTTTTATAATAGGAAGACGTGGAGCAATCCAATTGGAACTGTGAGAAAAGGCTTTGGTTTCCCTACGATCGTGGCCAAACATAAAGTAGGCAAAGGTGAACAGTACGAAGTGAAGAACAGTACGAAGTGAAGAACAGCAACGGACAAACCTTCTATATTACGGCTTCTTCTAAATATGTAAGGGTGGTGAGATAATGGCGCAGAAAACAGATAGTAAAAAGCAAAGCTTTATCCGTTATCTCATTCAAGGATTACCGCTGTTGCTTATCATTTTAAAAGTGGAGTTCGATATCGTAGTAGCACAACATTAGATAGACCTTGTGATCTTATCCATTCCGGCTGTCTGGGGTATTTGGGATAATCACTTCACCACAGACGAATCACAGAAAGACCTGGACGCATTAAAACAGGCTGGACGCTATAAGTAATGAATAAGCATCTACCTCCGGGCGGGTGCTTTTTTTGTTTACATATAAAAAGAGAGGGGAATTCTCTTTTTATAGAAATAGTACGATAACCAAACAGAGGAGGTTTTATGAAATGGAAGAATTAGAATTCGATACCACTTATGTTACGGAAGACGAAGAGGGAAACATTATTGATATTTTTATTCTGACTGGTAGTACGAAAAATACAGATAGATATGAATACATTGTAGAAGGCGCAAGGTATGATGAATCTAAAGAAAAGTGGGTAAAATACTCAGGCACAGCCGTTAGTCAATATGTAAAAGCAAATCGAATTGCTACAGATCAAGAAATAGATATAAAAAATAATGCGGAAAGTCAATCACCATAATAAAAAGAGAGGAGTGGCCCTCTCTACATAGCTTGTATATCTTTAAGTGTATCGAACTTAATATAACAAATTGCTTCATCATTCCTCACATGAAACTGTTTATCCATCATGTTAATGTAAACACATTCCCCAGTGAAAGTTATAAAGTGTCCACCCTCCCAGAAAGTAAACTCCAAAGAGATTCTGTGCTCGAGCGCTTCATGCAGCAACAACTCTAACTCATCCCATTTGTGACATTAAACGAAGTATTTGGCTGAATAGGTTCATAAATGTTAGATGGACTATGATCTACTCACTGAGATTGCAAGGGTACCGTGTAAGTTGTATGATAGTAATTACTGTGTACAGTGAGAGTATGAGATGTTGATTTTTTAGTGAGTACGCAGAGTTAATGATAAATGATGGTGAATAAAGTGAAAAGGAACAGATTGAATTTTCGTAAAATTGTTCTATATTTGTTATTAGGTGCTGTATATTTGTTTATGATAGGTATTGGCGGTTATTTACTATTTGGGTTTGGGTCCCTTATGTATGATTTAATAGTAAAGGAAGTTGCCGCTGTCAACATATCGCAGGTGAGGTTTATGATGGTTATTGTAATACTATTAGGGTTGCAGACTACATATACAGGAGTAGTAAGATTAAACTATTGGTCCAAAGTATATAGAAAAGACTACTCTTACTACAAAGAATAAGTCTAATTATCCACAGTTTTTGCCAATGTCTTCAATAAAATAACCAAAGAAGATATTGCAAATCCAGGCAGTGAATTAACCCAGCTTCTTAGTAATGACGAAACAAAATGAGATGAAACCGGGTAATGGCTGCTTATATTGATAAACAGATTATTAGCTTTTTACCATGCTTAGTTACAGAATGGTGATACGCTGTACATTTAGGAGGTACTATGAAGGGACAATCAAGGGCATCAGAGAGACGGGCTAAAGAAGTCGAAGCTATTACCCTGCACAATCGAGAGGCATTAATAGATGCCATTAAAAGTTTAGAAGTGCTGAAAGATTTACTGATAGAAGAAGGATTAACTACCGAAGAGAGTTTTAATAAGCGCAAAGAGGAAGCGGATGTATCGATAGACAAGTATCTTAAATAATGAAAACACTCTCAAAAGGGAGTGTTTTTTAATTTCATTTCTTTCCTTTATTGATAATCAAGCCGATAAGAAAACGTATAACATTAGCAGTTGTAGTATTTTTATTTATCTTATACATTTTTTTCATGATATAAAGCTGGATGTAATTCATTAACGGGAAAGGTCCATAGTGTTTCTACTAAAAACATGTTAATAATAGATTTCCCTTTTTTTATTCGGGAATAGGGTAAACAGTATCATATTCTAAGGAGGGTCATTAACATGTTTGGAAGAGTCGTGCTTTTGGATGGAAGTTATAAAGATATTGTACTGCCGGAAGGTAAAACGGGCGAAGCGGATCAGGAAGAGATAAGAAGTCAATTAATGAAGAATGGCGGGACCTATCAAGTGCTGGGCAGTAGTGGTGAGCATGCTGAATTCAGCTCAGACGAGGTCATTAATGTTACGTTTCACGAAAGTAAAGGAGGAGCGTAATGGAATTCAGCAATGAAGTAATCGATTTCTTTGTCAAAAAATGCCTGGATGAAAACATGAACGAATGGAATGAACTACTGGATTGGGCGGAGATCGAAGGTCTGTCCATGGTAGAACTGAACAGCTTCATGGAATTCATTCGAGACCAGGGTATGGCCATAGAAACGGATGGACCATCAAGAGAAAATGAGAGGGTGCTCATGGTAAAAGATGACCTGCAGATTAGAACCATGGCACAGGAAGATAAATAGGGACAGGCACTCTCATATCGAGAGTGCTTTTTGTTAGGCCAAATTCAAAGTTTCCTGTTCTTCTTTTTCGGCTGCCGCTTCTTCTTCCGCCGATTCTGTATCTTCTACAGGCTCATCCTCCGGGGTTTGTTCACCCCCACAGGCGGCGAGAATGAACACTGCGCCGCAGAACATAGATGGTAACCAGTATTTTTTCATCGTGTCTCTCCTCATTTTTAAAAAAGTAAGTCCTTCGCACATCTTTAGTGTAATAAATTGGTAAAGATTTGAAAACAACAAAAAAGCTGTGCTGGCATCAGCACAACCTGTATCAGGCCTCTTTTGGGAATAGCTTTAACGTTAAGTCGAGACGGTGGCTTCCGTCTGCTTCTGCGGTGTGACGGGCTGCGTGTATCGCCAGAAAAGATGACTTCGGGATAGGCTGGATATCTTCACCGTTATGTATCGAGAAGCCGGCTTCTTTCACGGCCCGAGCGAGATCCCGGTCAATATTGTAAACAAGCAGTGGCTTCAGCTGGGCGGAATCACAGGCACGGTAGTGGTTCTCAAGCCGGCTGCAAAAGTCGGTGAGTTCCTGCTTATCATCAAACTGCAGGGTAAGACCGGTAAGTGTCGTAGGATCAGAAGGCGCCAGGTAATGAAGCTTTCTATTTTGGCTTGCATGAATTTTGTCAAATAAGTCTTTATACAAATAGTTTGCCAGTTCGGCTCGGTCAATCAGGCTGCTCATAAGAATTCTCCTTCGTATAAACATATTTTTGGAAATTATATCATTATTCGTTAAATAACGGATAGCGCTTACAAAAAATCAGTAATAAGGGATCTGGGCTTAAGGTCGTAAGAGATTATGTAACAATCCGGTCGGTGTTTTTCACAATAAGCTCCAGACATGTTATATTTGCCTGACGATAACTAATAAAGGACTGATGCAAATGAACAGCCCGATCTCAGAAGAACTGCTTAATCATTATATTGCCTCTATGGAACTGTACATTGGAGAAGCAATGGAAGAACAAGAATTTAATGGTATTGAACTCACGGTCATGAAGGAAGTAGGGCTGGAAAACACGAAAGAAGGGCACCGGGCCTTCTATGATGTCATGAGCACGACTGCTTCGTTTCTGTACGGGGAATGCGAAAAGGAAGATATCTACGCCGAGTTAAATAAAGTGGCAGCATCCAGAGAGTAGACAGTCACAAATAAAACGGTAGGAGGAGTTGAATGAAAAGAAGGCTGCGAATAGCCGCTGTTTATACAAGTATTTTTGCAGCGGCGGGAATAATCATTGGATTTTTCATTAATGGAGCAATCGATTGGAGGCTCGTTCTCAGCATGGTAGTGACAGGAGTTGTTATTGGCTTGTTTATAGCGCCTGACGCTTATCTGGCTTCCGGCACAAAACAAGAACGCACCAGGTTCGATCGAAGAATACTCTACATTCTGTTGGCGGGCAGTGGAGTATTTTTTCTGCTCGGACTGGCCGCTTTTATAAGGGCGGAGGAGGCAGACCGGCTTCTGACCGGCGTAACAACCATGCCATTACTTATAGTGATTCTATTGCTGATGGGGCACAAAAGGCGGATAGAAAAACAAAAGCATACATAAAAACCCTGATGTCCTTTACGGATGTCAGAGGTTTTTTCAGTAGTCAGTATTGGTTCATTATTCAACTGTTATACTTCTTCCGGATTGGAAAGCTCGTCGATAAAGGGCTGTACGTTTTGTTTTTTATCGCCGCGGAATGTGTTTAACATACCGAGAAGAACGGCCACTTCATCATAATCGAGCGTTAACGTTACTTCATCATTTTTAATATCATTTACTGCTTTTGCCATCGGACATCCCCCTGATTGTGAAATTATTGTATAAAATGCTGTATTAAAAAGCGCAGTCGGGTACTTCTTTTACTATTATTCACCATTTTCTGTTTTCTAAAACGTGTCCCGCTCAAAAAAATATGATTCCCTTTTGTTAATTTCACAAACCATATTAAAAGCTAAAATAGTTCAGCAGCAATACAAACTGCTGACATTCCTCCAATTTCTGCTCCCGGTTGATTCCAGTTCTTTCTAAGAGAATCAAAAAAAGGAAGAGAATAGATTCTCTTTTCTACAAAAAAAAGAAAAGATAGTGTTAGAAACAGGAAAATAAGGGGAATATGTTAAGCAGATAAGAATGCTGTATCCCAATTATGTTGTATTGTTTAAACAAAAAGAAAATATAGTGAATAACGATAGCGTTTATTGGATGTTTTTAGTGAAATAAAGAAAAGTTTTATATATACTAAAGGAAATAATTGGTATGTACATCTACTGACCGTCGTCCAGATAGTTCATTCTTGAGAGGATGCCTGCTATGAAAATGGAAAAGAAAGAAATATTGGCCGAAGATTTTGCGATTAGTACATCCATATTAAACTCTCTTCGGGATCAAATCTGTGTGATCAATCATGCTGGAACAATTCTTTTTGTGAATGATGAATGGATTCGCTCGGCCGGCAGCCAAAATAACCTTTGTGATTTACAGGGAGTCGGTGCGAACTACCTGCATACGATCGAAAGCAGTACCCATGTATATGAAGGTCTACTTTCCATTCTTTCAGGAAAAGAAGATTATTTCACGTATGAATATTCCTGTCACACGCCGACCGAAAAAAGATGGAATGTAATGCAGGCGACTCCGCTGCTTGAAAAGGGATTGGGGCGCCAGGGCGTTGTGATCCGCCATGTAGATGTGACAAAACAAAAGCTGTTGGAACTGCAGTTAAAGCAGCAGGCAGAAACGGATTCACTGACAGGTCTGTATAATCGACGGTATTTCGAAAAACGCCTGGAGCAGGAGGTAGCACTGCTGCAGCGAAATGGATCCTATTTATCCCTGCTGTCTATCGATGTGGATAATTTTAAAACGGTCAACGATGTATACGGGCATCTGGTAGGAGATGTGGTGCTTAAACAGCTTGCCCTCCTCCTTGGAAAGTCTACGAGAAAAACGGATATTCTGGCTAGAATCGGCGGCGATGAATTTGCCGTCCTGCTTCCGTGTACAAATGCCGCCGGATTGGAGAAAGTAGCGGCTAAAATACTTAAAGTCGTACAGGATCAAAACAAAAGCGGGCAGAACCCGTATCCGATTGCTCTTAATATTTCCATAGGCGGGGCTTATTTTTCCAATAGAGATTCGATGGAAGCGATACTGCAGAAAACAGACCGGGCATTGTATGAAGCCAAGAACCTCGGAAAAAACCAGATTAATCTCATGTAATACCCAAAAAAAGAAGCCGAGTGTTTACGGCTTCTTTTTTGATTCGTCCGCATACTGCAGAAAATCCTTGACTTGTTCCCTGGTAAGTCCGGCTTTTTTAGCCTCAAGGATCAAAGCCAGCCATTCGTGGTCCAGCTTTTTCTCATTCTGTCTGCTCATCAACCCTCACACCTTTAGGAGTATTCCTCAGGCGGTCCAGCCGTCTTAGCGCAATGCCTTAGACCTGTAACTTTGCGAAACTGCTTTTCAACAGCGTAGCCTTTTTCTGAAGGTTGGTAACTGTCTTTATTGTACTATGAAATCGCCGGTGACATTAAAAGAAATTGAAAAAATATTCGGTTTTTTTGTGCACGCTGCACAGGCAGGCGGTATGACGCAACTATCTTCCGAAAGAAAGGGACCATTGTTCTAAAGGATGAATGTGATTATAATAGAAGGATAGGAAGCACAGGAGAAGGAGGACATTATGGAAGATCGACTAAAATTTGCTATTATTTATGCAGCCCTTGTGTTTGTCATCGCCGTTCCTTTTACCTTTGTCGTAAAAGAAAGCGATGTGAGCTGGGGACTGAGCCTTGGCACGAGCGGTATCACCTTTTTGTATTGGTATTTTACATATAAGAAAGAAGCAAGGGCTATTGGTGCCACCCGGTATAACAAAAAGACAAAAGGACGGGCCGGCTCCAAAATGATTTATGCGAATATCATGTACAGCTTTGTGTTTGCCTATCTTATTGTGACCAACAGCTATAGTGACGGCAACTGGCTGACGCTTCTTCTGCTTACATCACTATTGTTCCTGGCCGTACAGCTGTTTCAGAATAACAAAGAAAAACTGGTGAAAGAATAAAAGGTTTGTTTCTCACAGGCTGAAGCAGGGGCACGTTCCCCAGCTTCAGCTTTTATTATTGGTTTTCTTCTACAGTCGACACGTGCCACAGCACGCCGAATGGATCTTTTACCTGGCCGTAGGCCGGGCTGAAAAAGTTTTTCTCAAGCGGCATCACGACTTCTCCTTCAGCTTCAAGCGCCTGAAATATCTGTTCCGCAGAGGAGGCATCACTTACATGAAGCGCAATGGCTACCAGACTTCCGGAAACATCCGGTCCGGGCATCCCCGGAAGCGAATCGGAGAGCATTAAATCCATGTCGCCTATTTTTAAATAGGCGTGCAGGATAAGCCCTTCGGCACCTTCCGGTATTTCCATGCCTTCCATATCTTTTATATCCCCATACGTTTGACTGTCAATCACTTCAGCTCCTAAAGCTTTTTCATAAAATACAATGGCTTCCCGGCCTTTGCCATCAATCATAAGATACGGATTCATCCCTTGAATCATCAGTATACTGCCTCCTTTATTCGTAGTCGGAAAAGAAGACCGAAGATGACTGCTCCCATCACATCACCTCTCAATATATGGCTTGTTATTAAATATATTCTGGATAACCCAATAGTTCCCTTTAAAAAAATCAACAAAAAATCCTGCGCTGTAGGCTACAGGATGTGATTCTGAGGTTTAGTGGTAATAAGCTCTTCCGAACGGTCCGTGGCCGAAGGCGGAGCAGGGGATAAGGCAGAAATTTCATCGCGCCATTCAGGTGTCATATTAATATCCAATGAGTTTAACGAATGCTCAAGCTGCTCCGGGCTGCGCGCTCCGATAATAGGGGCGGTGATACCAGGATGCGATTTAGCCCAGGCGACAGCGAGAGAAGCGGGGTGGATGCCATGGGTGGCTGCATAGGAAGAAAAGCGTGCAGCAATATCGAAATTAACCGTATCTGCATAACGGTCGGTGTACATCTTTTGTTCGACCAAACGTCCCTGGACCGGTCTGTCCGTTACGCCGTATTTTCCGGTAAGCAGGCCGCCCCCGAGAGGACTGTAGGAGATCACTCCGACCTGTTCGGAAGCGGCAAAGGGAAGGATTTCGACTTCGGCCTGACGCTTGGCAAGGTTATACATCGGCTGGATCAACTCAAAGCGGCTGAGATGTTCTTTAGCTGAAATACCCAGAGCTTTCGCGAGCTGCCAGGCTGCCCAGTTGCTGGCCGCCGGATAAAGGATTTTCCCCTGGCGCTGCAGATCGTCAAGAGCGCGGAGAGTTTCTTCCATTGGGGTGAGTGAATCGAATTTATGTAGAAAATAAAAGTCAATTCGATCCGTTTTCAGCCGGCGCAGGCTGTTCTCGACCTCAAGCATGATATGACGCCTGGACAATCCGCGTGCATTCACATCCGTACCGGTTGGATTGGCCACTTTGGTTGTGAGCACAATATCATTCCGGCATCCGGCGATACAGTCTCCCAGAATTATTTCCGCCCGGCTGTCATTGTAGTTGTTGGCAGTATCAAAAAAGTTAATGCCGGCTTCCCGGCAGCGATTGAACATAGTTTTAGACGTTTCTTCGTCTGCATTGCCTCCAAAAGACATCGTGCCAAAACAAAGCTCAGATACAGAAATACCTGTTTTTCCGATCGGATTGTATTTCATATAAGCCGCCTCCTGCTTGAGTAGTTACAAAAAGTATAAAGCTTAACCCCCGTTATGTAAACGCTGTAATGTAAAATATTGACTCCAGTGTCCGTTTGTTACTTTAATGAATAATATGTATCGAAAAAAGCAGAATCGCCGAGCAGGTAATAGCGAAGCAGCTCACTGATGCGTTTTTTCATGTTGAGCTTCAACAGGTGTAGACGCTCATGACGGCCTTGGCAGTAAATGTCATATACAATAAAACCCGGATAGGCTGCATCGGCCCGGGCAAGCCGAATGCCTTGCTGCTGTAGATCCTGCTTGATATCACGGAGGTCCCGTTTTATCCGGAGAATCAGCACGTCAAACAATTCCTGGTAGTAGTGACCAAGCTTCATCGTCTTTTCCAGAAAAAAAGAGCGGTCTTGTTCCATTGTATTCACAAGCAGCTCGGTAAGCAGAAAACGATCTGCGGTCTGAAGGTGCTGCTCTTCTATCATTTTGACGTCTTCCATCGCACACCTCTCTTTCCTGAAGCAGCAGAACAGGATTTTTCTAAGTATATACGAATAAACGTTCCCCTGTGAAGACTTAAATACGAATCGACTGTAAATAAAAAACAGCGCCTTTCCCACAAATAGGAAAGATGCTGTTTTTAGTTTCCCTGGTCAGCGTTTCGTTTCATGTACGGTTCCTTCTTTTAAAACGTAATTCCTATTGTTCTACCCGTTTCCAAAAGAAGAAAACCTTTATGAGAATTAAGGCGTCACACGAACAGCACCGAAGTATCCATCATTCCAGTAGGCAGAAAAGGGGGTGTAATCCACGCCTTTACTCACTGTGGCATGAAATAATGTGTTGTTATCAATATAGATAGACACATGGTTAATGATGCCATTTTTATTCGTATCAAAAAAGACAAGGTCTCCTTTTTTCAGGTTGGACCGAGCAACGGGGGTTCCGGCTAAATACTGCTGGCGTGAAGTCCGTGGAAGCGTAATACCATTTTCAGCAAACACACGCTGGGTAAAGGATGAACAGTCAAAAGCCGACGTTATTGTAGGGGCTGCTCCAAACAAGTACGGAGTGCCGATATAGCTTTCTCCCCTTGCGATGACGTTATCAATAACGCTCGTATGAACGCCGCCGACCTGTTCTTTAGGTGGTTCAGGGGTCGATGTATCGCTGTTGGAAGATTTTTCATAAGCTGCCATTACCGAATCGCTGATGGCCGCAGTTCCCCCTAAGATTAAGCTGCGGTTGGAGGAATTTTGAGCGTAGTCGACGGTAGCTGTTCGAGCGCTGCTGTGATGGGATAAGATAACTGGTGCATTCAACTTATTTGCAAGTCCAGCCGCAGCTACAGCATCAGGGTAATCTTCCTGTTGAGTGTTTACAGAAGTACCGCGCACATAAATATTATGTTGTCCGGAGGCGGATAAAGATTCTGCAGCAGCAATACTTGTTTCATAACGATCTGCTCCTTGAATTCTTTCTACCGTTCGTCCTTCATTGCGAAGCTGCTGCTCTACAGAGGCACTTACTGCAGCCGTGCCTCCGAAAATAGTTACATGTTTAACGTTAGCTGGAAGGTTCACACTTAAACTGTTTTTTCTGGTTAAATATATCGGACGTTCTTTAATGGCAGCCATGCCGGAAGCACTTAGTGCATCAGCTGCCACTTCACCGCTTACGAGAAGAGCGGAACTTTTCTTATCATAACTGGAAGTTTCGTTCACGGCTTCAGCTGTTTCATAACGGGTGTCTCCAGAAATACGCTGGACAGAAATGCCTTCAGCGTTCAGCTTTTTTTCTACAGTAGAAGAAATTGCCTGCGTGCCACCCAAAAGATAAACTGTTTTCGTGTTTAAGCGGCGCAGTTCCGAAATAATACGGGAGTCAAGAGAGCCAGATCTTGTTAACAGTATGGGAGCATCATTTTTAGCAACCAGGCTTGCAGAAGCCAGCGCATCAGCAGGATGATCTGCTCGGGCTAGAATGGCATAATCACTTTTATTCCATCCGTATTCTGAAATGCCAATGGAGGTACCAATCCGGTCCTGCCCGTGTATTCGCTCCGAGGCGTCCGCTGTAGTAGGGAAAGCAGCAAAGCCAATCAGACAGGCAAATACCAAAGGAGTAGTGCAGCGTAGTAAAGATTTTTTCATTATGTATTCCTCCATATGTATGTTTTGGTGTTTCTAATATCACGTGCAGAGGGTCTCATTTATGGGAGGCGCATACTCTAGTTATCGGCAGGTTCTGTAAACATTTGAAGGGAAAAAAGTAAATTGACCAGAACGGTCGAACATGCTATATTTAAGTCGACCAATGCGGTCTAATAAAAATGAACGGAGGGATGGCTTATTACAACATCTTTTGCAAACCTGCAGCCGGAGAAGAAAAAAGCCATTCTGGACGCCGCATTAAAAGAATTCAGCGACAATGGATACAAGCAGGCGTCCACAAACAATATCGTTAAAGATGCCCAGATCGGTAAAGGGATGCTGTTTTATTACTTTAAAAGCAAAAAAGGCATGTACGAATATTTAGTGGACTACAGCATGGAATTTATCAAAACGGAATATTATGCCTACATTGATGAGTCCGAAACTGATTTTATCGAGCGCTACCGGAAAACATCGGAGCAGAAACTACACTGTTACTTATCGCATCCGTATCTTTTTGCGTTTCTCGGCACGTTGTTTCTATCAGACGAAAAAGAGTGGAGCCCGTCCCTGCGGGAAAAATATGAGGAATTGACGAGGCTTGGCTACAGCAAGATGTACCATAACGTCGATATGACACTTTTCCGGGACGACGTCGATGTAGAAAAAGTATTTAAGCTGATCACCTGGGCAGTGGAAGGTTACGGCAATGATATAAAGCACAGGCTGCACGGGAAAATGATAAGTGAAATAAAAATGGAGCCTTTTTGGGATGAATTTCATGACTATTTAGACATATTAAAAAAAAGCTTCTATAAACAGGAGGTAAGCTGTCATGACTATTCTGGAGACGACGGAGCTGACAAAGACGTTTGGACGGGTTAAGGCACTTGATCGAGTGAGTATCGAAGTGAAAGAAGGCGAGGTTTACGGATTTATCGGCCCGAATGGGGCAGGAAAGTCCACGACGCTTCGTGTGCTGCTGGGTGCGATTAAAGCAACAAGCGGAAGTGCCCGTATCTTTGGAAAGGATGTATGGAAAGAAGCGGTCGCCGTGCATAAGCGAATTGCCTATGTTCCGGGTGACGTCAGCCTCTGGCCGAATTTAACGGGCGGAGAAGTTATTGACTTGTTTATGAAGCTTCATGGAACGAAGAATGCGAAGAGGCGCAGCGAGCTCATCGAGATGTTCGATCTGGATCCGGCTAAAAAGTGCGGAGCCTATTCAAAAGGAAACCGGCAGAAAGTGGCATTGATCGCTGCCTTTGCGTCTGAAGCAGATTTGTATATTATGGATGAACCAACATCCGGACTCGATCCGCTGATGGAAAAGATTTTTCAAAAGCAGGTACTGGAAGCAAGGAAAAATGGAAAAAGTGTGCTTTTATCAAGCCATATTCTGTCCGAAGTGGAGAAACTGTGCGACCGGCTCAGCATTATCCGTCAGGGGGAAATTATCGAAACCGGCAGTCTTGCCGATCTTCGTCATTTAACGAGAACCACTCTGCTGCTGGAGACGAAGAAACCGCCGCAGGGGCTGTCTTCTTTAAAAGGTGTCCACGAAATGACCCATAAAGAAGGTGCTCTTCAATTCCAGGTGGATACAGAAGAACTGGAGCATGTGATGGCGTTTGTCAGTTCTTTTGGGATTACCCGGCTCGAAAGTGCACCTCCTACGCTGGAAGATTTGTTTTTGCGCCATTATGAAACCGCGCGTCCAAAAGCGCAATAGAGGGGGAAGGAAGATGTATCAGTCTTTATTTGCCCAAACGGAAAAACTGTCCTGGTTTGTCATCAAGCGCAACAAGCTTCGTTTTCTCATATGGCTGATAGTATTGGTTGGAATAACTGCCGGAACGGCAGCCTCCTTTTTAGGACTTTACCCCTCCGAGGCAGAACGCCAGGCGCTTACGACGGCGATGGTAAACCCGGCGACAACAGCGATAGTAGGGCGCGGCTATGGATTGGATAATTATACGTATGGCGCTATGATGGGCCATCAGATGCTTGCGATGACGGCCCTTACAGCCGGCATCATGAATATCCTGTTTGTGAGCCGCAATACAAGAGGCGATGAAGAGGACGGAAAGACAGAAATGCTGATAGCCCTGCCAATCGGCAGAATGTCTTCATTAGCTTCAGTGATTGGCACGGCGTTTTTTTTAAATGCCGTTTTAGTTCTAATGATGACAGCGGCATTAATGATGCTTAATATTGAGAGCATTGATGGGGCAGGTGCTTTTCTCTATTCTGCCGCTATCGGGCTGTGCGGGTGTTTTTTTGCAGCGGGAACGGCTCTTTCCGCACAGCTTGCCCAGGGCGCCAAAACCGCGACCGGTCTGGCGTTTGGTTTATTAATGACCACGTATGCCCTTCGTGCCATTGGAGATGTGAATGAAAATGCTCTCTCCTGGCTGTCTCCGATAGGGTGGGCGCAGCAGACGGAAGTCTTTGTAAACAACATCTGGTGGCCGCTGTGGCTGTTAGCGGCTGCAGTGCTCCTAACAGCAGGTACCGCCCTGTATATCAATGCAGCAAGAGACACAGGAGCTGGTTTGTTTTCAGCCAAAAAAGGAAAAAAAGAAGCTGGACTGCTGCTGCAGGGACCAGGTGGACTTGCTTTCAGGCTGCAGCGGACCGGTATATTATTCTGGACTGCTGCTCTTCTGCTGCTTGGTATCACGTACGGATCGGTATTGACCGATACGGAGGCTTTCTTTGAAACAACGGATGTCATGCAGGGAATTATTTCGCAGACTTCTGATTTCACGCTAAGCGAGCAGTTTCTGCCGATTTTAATGGCTGTCATGTCTCTTATTGGAACCATTCCTGCTGTCATAGCTGTATTGAAAATAAAAACGGAAGAGAAAAAAGAACGCTTGCAGCACATACTGGGCCGTTCGGTTTCCCGGGTGCAGCTGCTAGGCAGTTATGCGATTCTTTCCGTTACGCTTAGTATCGTGATGCTGCTTGCAACAGCTGGTGGGATGGCGTTGGCGATAGACCAGGAAAGCATCTCAATTTCTACGGTGTTTACTTCTGCCTCTCTTTATCTCCCGGCTTTATGGGTGATGACCGGTCTGGCTGTTCTCCTGATTGGGTTTTTCCCCAAGTATACGTTTATAGTCTGGCTGTATTTAGGCTATTCCTATGTGGCTGTATATTTTGGGGGGATCTTTCAGTTTCCGGACTGGGTGGCCGAACTGACACCGTTTGGCTGGGTAGCATCATATCCACTAGAAGACGTGAATACCATGCCAATCATAGGATTGGTGATTACAGCCATTCTGCTCGGGACAGCCGGATTTATAGGATTTATGAGACGGGATACGAATGGATAATATGTACAAATAAACAGTTGATTATATTATTGTCTATATTATTATTATGTAAACAAAAACATGGAAATCTATTTCGGGTATAAGTTTCTCGAAAACGGGTATGTTTTTATATAACCTAAAGGAGGGTCTGCACGATGAGAAGAATTGGTGTTAATAAAATTGCGATCAATGGAAAAACCCATTATAAAGCCGATAAAATGGTGCTTGAGTGGCATTCCAACAGCAGGTGGGTCCTTCAGGTCCAGTATTTGAACCTCACGTTGAAAGATTTTCAAAAAACAAAAGATGGAAGCGTGGAATTGACGATTTACTCGGATAATGATAAATTCGGCACATATAAAGGACGGGCGCGGCCGATTCCTTTACACGGCGACAAAAAGAATCAAGGCGTCTACAATTACAAATTTCAGGGAACGGAGCCTTTAACCGAAGTCGAAGAAAAATTAACACACAACGGATAGAAAGGAATGACAGTCCATGAAGCAATACAGCGAAGAAGTATTAACGGAGCGTGGATTCGTGTTTGACGAAGAAGCCACGAAAGAAGAAACAAAAAATAAATTTAACTCCAACGGCTACAAAATTTATACGCAGTGGCTCAAAGATGAACGAATTGCCTCTTTAGGAGTAAACAACGATACAGAAGACAAGCACATTATTTCCTCATTAAACAAGCTGGAAGAAGACCGGAAGAAAAACGCTAATTAACGATTATTTCGGGGGAGGATTCACGTATGAGAGACATTGAGATCAAACTGGTCTACATCAATGATCAATTCATCGACTGCCAGGGTGGCATTTTATCTGTGGAAAACACGGAAGACAGCTGGCAGTTTGAGATGCATCATCCGGTACTAACCCTGGAAGAAGAAGGACTGCACCATACGGATGAGTACTATTTAAAGCTTTACACAGCAGATGATACGATGTTTACCGGGCGTACCTTTACGTCTGAAAACGTAGAACAAAATAAAAAGCTCCTTGTGTTTCAAGGAGCCGGTGAACTAAATGAAGCGTGACATGGAAAGTCTCCGGCTCAAGCCGGGGACTTTTTGGCGGTAAGACGCTTAGGGATTCATCTGTTTCATCACATATTTTAGTCCGGTTTTGGAATGAGGGAAGGTAGGAATATTCCGTTCCAGATTCCCCATAGTCATAGCAAGATTGCTGCTCATGCCAACAACAATACACTGCGTGCCGACTAATTTCAGGCTGTCATGCACCCGCTGAATATAGTATTTCAAACGATCTTCGAATTCATATACTGCGCCCAGATTTAATATAACGTACTCGATTCGGTGTGTGCTGCATTCTTCTAAAAGAGAGTGCAGCATGTGCCCGGCACGTTCTTCATTGAATTCTCCAATCATAGGCAGCACGATCGTGCGGTCCCAAATATGTACGATTGGAATAGACAGCTTCCGGTACCATGCTTCTTTTCGTTTTTCTTCCTCCGCTCGTGAGGTCACATCCATCAGCATTACAACAAAACCAATAATGTGGTCTTCCTCCTGGAGAGGAGTAATGACAATATCGGCAACGATCGTTTGTTTTATCGTAATGCGTGTCCGCTGTGTCTGCTGCATGTGCTTCATCACATCGAGCTGATGCGCGCTTAAATCATAAAAATGATGAATGGAAACGCCGATAAAATCTTCCGGTCCAGTCATATAAAACAACGGGGCAGCTTCCTTCAATAATACCGCCGCCTGTTTATTCGCCCAAATGATTGTATACTCCTTATCCAAGAGCATTACATTTTCACCAATACTGTTAAGAATGGTCCGGGAACTCATATTTGAAGGAATGCTGCCAATACCTGACATAGGATACCGCCTCCATCGTAAAGTCATATTCTTTTGATTATAGGTTACCACATAATGCCAGCCTTCCGCTTTAAAATCGGCAGGATTTGGCAATAGAAAAAAGAAGGAATATAACATGAGCTGTTTACTATAAACAAAGGAGTTTTATACATGAGAGCTGTAACGGTAAAGGAAGCCGGCGGTGCAGATCAGCTGCAGGTAACAAATCAGCCGCTGCCGGAACGGGGCAGGCGTGAGCTTTTAATTAAAGTAGAAGCCGCTGCAATTAACCGGACGGATATTCTAGCACGTGAAGGGAAAGCCGGTTACATGAAAAATCCTATCCTTGGAATAGAAGTAGCCGGTACGGTAGTGGAGAGCGACAGCTGGTCCTGGCAGAAAGGAGACCGGGTAATGGGACTTGTCGAAGGCGGCGGCTATGCAGAATACGCCGTAATGCCCGCTGACCGGGCGATGCCGATACCCTCATCTTTGTCCTTCGAGGAAGCCGCAGCCATTCCTGAGGTATTTCTAACGGCGTTTCAGACGCTCTACTGGATTGGACGGCTTCAAAAAGAAGAAACGGTCCTTATTCATGCAGGGGCAAGCGGTGTAGGAACCGCCGCGGTGCAGCTTGCCCACAGGCTCAGCCAGGCACGGATCATTGTAACCGCAGGATCGCAGAAAAAACTCGATGCGTGCCGTAATCTTGGTGCTTCCGTGTGCATTAACTACAAAACCGAAAAATTTGAGAAAGAAGTACTAAACGTTACAGACAATACGGGTGTAGACTTGATTTTGGACTTTATCGGAGCCTCCTACTGGGAAAAAAACCTAAATAGCGTACGAACCGACGGACGCTGGGTGTTGATCGGTATACTCGGAGGCGCGGTTGTGGAAAAAATGAATTTAATGGACGTACTCTTAAAGCGCGTTCAGATTACAGGGACATTGTTAACACCAAGAAGCAGTGAATACAAAGCGGAACTCACTGCCGATTTTGTGAAACATACCATGCATTTATTTCAACGCGGGGATCTGGCACCGGTAGTGGACGAAGTATTTTCCCTGGAGGAAGCGTCCGCCGCCCACACAAAAATGGAATCCAACAAAAATATCGGCAAAATTATTCTGCGGATCAGTTGAACGGCAAGCAGGGAGCAGCATCGCTTCCTGCTCGATTATGGTAGAATAGAGAATGAATATTCATTCATTTTTTAGAGGAGGAAAACGATGGTTAAACCAGGCGATGTATTTCGGGGAGAAAAAACGTTCCAACGGGAGGAAGTGCGCCATTTTGCCGAAATAACAGGAGATACCGGCAGGCATCATATGGAAGAAGATGAAAAAGGACGGGTGATGGTTCACGGGCTGCTGACCGCAAGCATCGGCACGAAAATTGGCGGAGGGCTGCATTATATTGCAAGAGAACTAAACAGTGAATTTCTGCGCCCGGTCTTCAGTGGAGATACAGTAACGTGTGAACTCGAAATTCTTACTGTCGATAAAGAAGAAGCCCGTCAGGTCGTGTCGCTCCGCTCGACATACCGCAACCAGAACGGAAAAGAAGTGCTGCGCGGTACAAGCATCGGCGTTATTCTGCATCGTTAAAAAGGCCTCTTCCTGTATGGAAGGGGCCTGGATTCATGATTAATAGACAGCGACCACTGCAGGACGGGCCCCTTTTGTGGTGTAATGCAGGGTAACCGTACTGCCTTCTTTCAGGGAGTAGGTGGTGCTGTATGCTTTGCTAACCGCTGTTTCTTTACCGTTTATCTGAAAATAGAGCGTGTGGTTGTCGCCCTGGCCGATATATTTGGCTTTTGTAGTTATCACATTGGGGATTTTTAAGCTTTCTCCGGCCCAAAGCGCAGAAGTTTTTTTGTTGTTTAGTTGTTTTAATGAAGAAACGGTAGTGCCGAAACGGTTAGCGAGCGAATACATCGTGTCACCCGGCTGTACCTTATAGGACGCTTTGGCAGTGGTGGCGGCAGGAGAGGCTTTTACTTTCAGCTTTTCCCCGACGTAAATGGTTGTGCCTTTTTTCTTATTTAACTGCTGCAGCGCAGGCACGGTCATGTTGTGGGCCCGGGCAATGCGGTACATGGTGTCTCCCGATACCACGGTATAACTGCCTGATTTGGATTTACTTTTCTGAAACTGGTCAAGTGGAACGCCTTTTCCTTGATTGGCATTCTCATTATTGGCAGCTTCTATAGGGACGAGAAGCGTCTGTCCGGAACGGATCATGTACGAATGCAGTTCATTTACACTTTGCAGCTGTTCGACGGTAACTTTGTGTTTGTTGGCAATCGAGTAAAGGGTGTCACCTGGCTGAACCCGGTAATCCTCACTGCATGCGCACGCACTTCCGGCAGTGGATAATGTTAAGAAACCGGCAGCCGCTATACTGGATGCAAGCGAGACCCGCCATACTTTCCGGCGTACGACCTTTTTGTTCTGGTGGCTGGTTGAGCGGGTAGGAAGGGAAGAAACCATTTTCAACAACTCCTTTTCGTTAGTGGGTTTCACTAAAATGCAACATGTACATTTTGAATACGAAAAAAGGAAAAATGGAATCAGGATGGGGTGATATAGAGGATTGGTACTACTCTTATTATACCTTTAAAAGAAGGAAAAGAAACAAAAATTCGCTGAATAGAACAAAATTTTTATAAACATGAAAATGAATAAAAATACATTTATGTGATTATTTATTTACATTTATCCTGGTTTCCATTACACTGAATGAAAGAGTAAAAGGATAAAGGAGAAAGATCATGGTTACGATAAGAAAAGCCCGGCCGGGGGATGTAGAATCTATATATAGCATTGTTTACGATTACGCCCTGCAGGGGCTTATGCTTCATCGCACCCGTGAAGCAATCCGGCAGGAGATAGAAGCAGAAGCAATGTTTGTGGCAGAAGAAGCTTCTTTGATTTACGGCGTGGCAGGAATTACCGTCTTTGATCCTTCTCTGGCAGAAATCCGCTCCCTCGCGGTAAATAAAAGCGGACAGGGCAAGGGAATCGGCAGCAAACTGGTTGAGCGGATCGTGGAAGAAACAAGAGAGCGCCGCATCGAAAAGCTTCTTTCACTCACCTACCAGGTTCCTTTTTTTGAAAAGTGTGGATTTCATATCACCCAGAAGGAAACGATGCCGCAGAAAGTGTGGAAAGACTGCATACACTGCGCGAAATTTACCAACTGTGACGAAGTTGCAATGGTCGTTTATGTATAAAGGAAAGGGATAACGGCAGGACACAGCGAATACAAACGAAGTAGAGAGAATAAAGGAGGTGCCTGCTGTATGCATTACCGCGTAACGTATTACTTTTCCAAAGACTTTTCTGTTGTTCATATGATCAAAACAGATGAACCTTCTGAATCGCTCAGCAACCGTATTTTTGCTGAAAATGAAATTCAGTTTCATGATTCCTCCGGAACGCTCCACCGTTTTTTAATGAAGGATGTTGTCCTGATTACCATCGATCAAGCTCACCAGGAAGCATAAACAAACCGCACATCCTCCGGGATGTGTTTTTTTTTGCCGGGCTTTCTTGATTGCCAGGAAAGAATAGATATTTTATAATGCAGAAGACAAAAGGAGAGTGGCAGCGATGATTAAAGGCGTTATATTCGATTTTGACGGATTGATTCTTGATACAGAAACCCATCAATATGAAGTGATGAATACGATATACAAAGAGCACGGCCACGAACTGCCGCTGGCATTGTGGCAGGAACAGATTGGCACGTACACGGGATTCAGGCCGTTTTCCTATTTGGAAGAGCAGCTGCAGACCCCGGTTGAACATGAGGTGCTTGAAAAAAGACTGAACGAAACCTTCGTGGAAAAGTTGTCGTCTGAACAGCCGCGTCCCGGCGTGCATGACTACCTTCAGGCCGCTTCGCACCTGAATTTAAAAATCGGTCTCGCCTCGAGCTCCGATTATTCCTGGGTGTCCCGTCATTTGAAGACATTAGGGCTGTATGATCATTTTGAAACGATCAATACGAAAGATGACGTGGAGATTGTCAAACCCGATCCTGCGCTTTATCAAATAACTGCCAAACAGCTCGGTCTTTCCCCGGAAGAGTGTCTCGTATTTGAAGATTCGGCAAATGGGGCGCTCGCTGCAAGAAGAGCGGGAATGGCCTGTGTGGTGTTTCCGAATACGGTCACGAAAGCAATGGAATTCGGGGAAGTGTCCCATCAGTTGGAATCGATGGCGGACATGGAACTGCAGGAATTGATCCAATATATTAATGAAAAAGCATAAAAAAGGAATCCCATCGCGGGATTCCTTTTTTATGCCTGATTGGCTCGTTCATTCCGGGAGAAATACAGGCCGGGGTTTCCCGGGCTGACGATCGCGGCGACCACACGGTCATGGTCTTCATCGACATCCTGCAGGGAATAAATTTCGGCGACAATCTGCGCCGGCGTCTGCCGAAAGGACGTTTCAATCATCCAGCAGGAGCTGGTAAGCTCCCTTGATTTAAAAGAGGTGCGGATATACTTTTCAATAGCGCCGAAATCACGCTGGCGGCCGGTGATAGCCAGTTCATAATTTACAATCATAAAGCTCATAGCGTATTACTCTCCTTCTTTCTAACAGTTCCTATTCAGTGTACCAAATCGTGACATGCACAGAAAGCATGATGCCTGCAGGGAAGCTCGATTCATTGCGGTTCTTTTTAAAGTTATTTATAGTAAATAAAGAAAGGAGAGGATAAAAATGAGTGTACATGACTTTACAGTGAAAACCCCTAAAGAAGAGGAGAAGGCATTATCCGATTATAAAGGGCAGGTCATGCTGATCGTAAATACAGCGACCAAATGCGGGCTTGCTCCTCAGTTTGACGGACTCGAAGCGCTCCATAAAAACTATAAAGAGGAAGGCCTTGCCGTAGTCGGATTTCCATCCAATGATTTTCTCAACCAGGAACCTGTAGAGGATGAAGCGATGGAAGAAACGTGCAAAGTGAATTTCGGCGTAACGTTTCCCCTGTTTGCGAAAGTAAAAGTGAACGGACCGGAGGCCCATCCTTTATATAAATACTTAAAGAAAGAAGAAGGCGGCGTGTTCGGCTCTGCTATCAAATGGAACTTCACGAAGTTTCTGGTAGACCAGGAAGGCAGAGTAGTTTCCCGCTACGGACCGAAAACAGCACCAAAGGATATGGAAGACGATATCCGCAGACTTCTTGAAAAAAACGAGTAAGACAGTGCGGCCCGGGAGGCCGCTTTTTTTATAGGCACAGAACTTTTTATCCATAAGACAAAAGACTTGCGGCGGCAGGCTTCTTATAGCATAATAATAACCATTCCGATTTATTAGAAAAGGTGGTGAAGGGTGGGCCCGGCCTGCTGTTGATTATGCCAATGAATAACATACAAACATTTTTTAAGTTTCATCCTATAGAGGCACAGCGTTATACCTTTGTGCTGGATAATAAGCTGCATATGATAGACAGTGATTTTATGATAGGGGTTATTTTGTCTTCTTCCCAGGAAGAACAAGAAGAAGTAATGAGCATGCTTCATCATATTAAAAACGATCAGCAGACGATTCATGACATGCTCAAACATTTTGCGATACTATACGTGAAATACCAGTAAAAATGAAGCCGCAGCACCTGCGTGAAATGAAATTGTCCTGCTCTTTATGACAAATTTACGAAAAGGATTGTTTGTTGGCTGAATACCGGTAAAATGAGAGGGGTGCATGACGAGTCTAACGCAGTTATTGGAGGATACATATGAAATTAATCATTCGCTTACTTGCCGGCATTGCAGCCGGGGCACTTATTGGCTATGCGGGGAATGAAACGACCGTACAGCTGATGGTAACCATAAAAGAACTGATTGGGACGTTTATTTTCTTTATGGTTCCGTTGATTATCCTGTTTTTTATTACAGCAGGAATAGCTTCCCTCGGAAGAGGAGCGGGGCGTATCCTGGGGGCCACCGTCGGGACAGCCTACGCGTCTACGGTGCTGGCAGGAACTTTTGCGTTAACGGTGGTCGTGTTTGTACTTCCTGCTATAGGTCTGACAGGAGGAGAAGCAGCCCAGCCTTCTGAAATGGAAGGATTTATTGATTTCACGATTGAGCCGGTGTTTGATGTATTGACGGCTCTCGTGCTGGCATTTGTGTTTGGTATTGGCATTGCCGCTACCGGTTCGCAAAAGCTGCTTGGCTTTTTCACGGAAGGGCAGTCCATTGTAGAACTGTCGATTCGTAAAGTGCTGATCCCTCTGCTTCCTTTTTATATTGCAGGTGTATTTGCAGAAATGAGCTATGAAGGCACTGTCGTGCAGACGCTGGGCGTATTTGGAATAGTCCTGCTGCTCGCCATTGGAATGCATTTTGCCTGGCTTATGATTCAGTATAGTATTGCAGGAACATTGAACCGGACAAATCCTTTTGTGCTTCTAAAGACGATGCTCCCTGCTTATTTCACAGCATTAGGTACGATGAGCAGTGCCGCTACGATTCCGGTAACGCTGGAATCCGTGAAAAAAACAAAGGCGCGGCATGCTGTAGCCAATTTTGTCGTGCCATTGTGCGCGAACATCCATTTATCAGGAAGCATGATTACGATCGTGACAGCAGCCACAGCCGTCATGTACGTTTATCCAGGGCTTGCGTTTCCCGGCTTTCTGGCGATGATTCCTGTTATTATGACGCTCGGCGTGATGATGGTGGCAGCACCCGGCGTACCGGGCGGCGCTGTCGTTGCAGCAGTCGGGGTACTATCCACCATGCTTGGTTTCGATGAAGGAGCGGTTGCCCTGATGATTGCCATTTACCTGGCTCAGGACAGCTTCGGAACGGCAGCCAATGTTACCGGAGATGGTGCCATTACAATGATTATTAACTCTTTAAAAAGCAGCAAAGCCAATATAGACGTGGATTAAAAAGCAGAGCCCGCGGGCTCTGCTTTTTTGTGGCGAACAATAGTGAAGAGCGGGTCTTTGTTTTATTATTGGAAAGAAGAGGGTATAAATAGATAAAACAGGATGAAAACAGAGGAGATTGGACATGAATATTATCGTTTTTCAAATGAATATTATTGCCGGAGAGCCGGAACGCAACAGGGAAAAAGTAAAAGCGTGGTTTCAGCGGAATGTGGAGCCTGCGGTAGATATTGTAATGCTTCCTGAAATGTGGACAACTGCTTACGCGCTGGAGGAACTTGACGATCTGGCGGAGCCACCGAACGGCCCGGCCGTTACTTTTCTTAAAGAACTGGCTGTAGAGTATAATGTTCATATCATCGGCGGGTCAATCGCGGTGAAAGAAGACAATAACATTTACAACCGGGCTGTCGTCATTGATAGAAAAGGCCATGTCGTATACGAGTACGATAAAATTCATCTTGTGCCCATGCTTGATGAACCAACCTACCTGAGCGGCGGCAGACAAAAGGTTCAGGCGTTTGAGCTGGACGGCATTAAAATGGGGATTATTATCTGCTATGACCTGCGTTTTCCGGAAATTATCCGGGATCTGGCCCTGCAGGGCATTCAAGTCTTGTTTATACCGGCGGAATGGCCGGATGCACGTGCAGCCCACTGGGAAACATTAAGTGTGGCCCGGGCGATTGAAAATCAAATGTATGTAGTGTCCTGCAACCGTATAGGGTCGTATAACGGCACGACGTTTGCCGGACGTTCAATGTTTATTGAACCATTTGGAGGCGTGCTTTCCAAAGGAACCCCGGATAAAGAAGAAGTGCTGCAGAACACACTGGATCTGGAAAGCGTGAAACGAGTAAGAGAAGAGGTGCCTATTTTTAAAAGCAGAGTACCGGACTTGTATAATTAATCCACTAGACAGAAGGGGATGAAGGATGAATAAGATCGGATTGGTCTACCGGGAAGATGGCCGGCAGCTGGAATATACGATAAGAGGGGCGGGACCGGCTGTACTCGTAATGCACGGCGGTCATTCGAACTGTTATGAACAGCTGGGGTACAAAGAGCTTATCGAGGCAGGTTATTCCATTATAACGCCTTCCCGTGCCGGTTATGGGGAAACGTCCCTTGCATGCGGGAACACACTGCAGATGGCTGCAGAAAGCTGGGTACAGCTGCTTGATGCCTGCAGTATCAATTCGGTTTCCATCCTTGCCATGTCAGCCGGCGGACCGGAAGGCATCGCAATGGCAGCACTTTATCCCGACCGGGTAAAATGCCTCGTGCTGCAGTCTGCCGTAACAAAAACGTGGCTTGCGCCAGGAGATAAAGAATATACTGCAGCCCGGATTCTGTTTAATCGTTATACAGAAAAAGGGACATGGCGTCTGCTTGCTGCAGCCAGCCGGAAGCTCCCGGACGTTGTCTACAAAGCAATGAGCTCTTCTTTCAGCACGCTGCCTTATGAAAACATTGCCGGCAAAACCCGCCCGGAAGACGTAACGGCATTTGTGCAGATGATGCAGACGCAGCGGTCGAAAACCGGCTTTTTCAACGACATCGCTCTGGCCCGGGAGTGTGTGCCTTCTCTTCTGGAACAGATCACATGTCCAGTGCTTATTCAGCACAGCAGAAACGACGCAGCGGTAGCCGGTTCTCATATGTATCACGCGGGAAAGCATATAAAACAGGCAGAAATGCAGCTGCTCGACACATGGGGCCATTTAATCTGGGTTGGTCGTTACTCCGATCAAATGCAGGAAAAGCTGCAAGCATTCTTAAACGCTCATAGCTGAAGTGCGGCAGCATGGGCCCTCCACTTGGGGTGGCATTGTTTGTCACCGCCCGAATTGCTAATAGTAAAGTACCGGATATGTTCAAATACCTGATCCCGCAGATCAGCATTCTTTTGGCAGTGTTTCTTATTGTTACGTATCTGCCGGATATTATTATGTTTATTCCGGATAATTATGAAAGCTGGTTCAATACGACGCCGGCAGAGTAAGAAGGAGGAGAACAAAAATGATATCGGCAGAAAACGCACGGCTGCAGATACGGAGCCGCTCCCATATCGGGCCTACCACCGGCATGGCGCCGGAGTACACCCAGACAAACGTAGTGATTCTTCCCGAAAAAGAAGCCGCGGCTTTCCGGGAATTTACGCGTCTGAATCCAAAGTCGTGTCCGGTACTCGAAGAAATGACCGCGGGCGATTACGTTTCCTCTTTAGCGGCCGGATCGGATATCCGCAGTGATGTGCCGAAGTATCGTATTTACAAAAAAGGCGCATATGTGGAACAGCAAACGGACATCACGGATTTGTGGAGAGAGGATTTTGTAACGTTTCTAATCGGATGCAGCTTTACATTCGAAGCTGCGCTGCTTAAGGAATCGGTGCCGATCCGTCATATAGAAGAGCACCGCAATGTACCAATGTATAAAACAACCATACCGGCAGAAGCCTCACTCCCTTTTCAAGGAAAGATGGTCGTGAGCATGCGTCCGATCCCGGAAGCACTCGTCCAGAAAGCAGAACAGATTACCGCCCGATATCCTGATGTGCACGGGGCACCTGTTCACGTCGGAAATCCAACCGATCTGGGCATTACGGATCTAGGGAACCCGGATTACGGCGACGCGGTAACGATCCGTCCGGGAGAAGTACCCGTATTCTGGGCGTGCGGGGTCACACCGCAGAACGCACTGTTGGAAGCAGAAGTACCGCTCGCGATTACTCATGAACCAGGCCATATGTTTATTACAGATCAGCCGCATGATGTGTATAAAAAAAGTGAATAAAAAGAGCTTCTTCCTTAGGGAAGAGGCTCTTTTGGTGAATCCATCAGTTCAAAATCAACCGCCTGTTTTTCTTCACCGTTTATTAAAACAGCCAGCGTGTGCCTGCCCGGATAATGAACCCGGGTCGTTAACTGCCGGAAGGACAAGGTTTTAACGAACTGCCTGTGCGTGTCAGCTGCTACCTCTGTTTCGGTTACATGAAATACCTTCCGCGAGCGGCGGCCGCTGTTTTTTACATAATCCACTGCGAATTCCACCCGCACCTTCGTACGCTTTTTGGTCGAGAGGAGAAAAGAAAACTCTGCGCTGTCACCGATAGGCAGCCTGTCGGGAACGATAGTGAGATTGGACACTTCTGTGCGGCCTGGATAAAATCCAAACAGCCCTAATATTCGGAGGTCGCCTTTTTTCAGCAGGGAGCGCGACGCATGCTTGACGATCCAGCTGGTACGTCCTCCTATTTCATTCCAGCGGGTAACCGTTTCGAGAAATAAATCGGGATGGGTTTTGGATATGTCATTCAAATGATTGGCCACACTTTTCTGCACATACAGAGACGGATCCTGAGCGAGTTCTTCCAGCAGAGGAAGCGTGAGTTCAGGATTCTTTTTTAATGCAGGGATTCCTTCTCCCCATGGCAGTCGTGGGCGGCTGCCTTCGCTGGCCAGTCGGCGGATATGCTCATTCGGGCTGCGGGTCCATACAGCCATCCGTGCCAATGTGCCGTTCAGGTCATGTTTTAAAAAGGAACGGATCGCATATTCTGAGGTGGAATAGCACGTATAGGCTTCCAGCGCCTGAAGGGACCGCTCCCGGTGCAGATGGCCAAAGCGTGCCACAAATTCAGGAAAGACAATGCCTTCCAGCCCTTGAAAAGAAGGAGCGGCCTGGTCAAGTAACTCGAGTGCTTCGAGATACCCATCAGGCAGGACCTGCTGCATCGATTCGGCAATCCGTGCAGCCCGCTGCTTAAATTCCAGCTGCTCCCAGTCTCCCTGGTATACGGCGTTTCGGAAATCTACCACAGAAACGGCAGGCGAAAGCGCAGAGAGTATGCCGCCAAGACGTTCCACGTAGTCTGAACTATAAATACTTTTTAGACTGGCTGTCATATGATCCCCCCGTTGAGATGCTTAATTGTAAACTATTTTATATCATAGATGGAATATTTGATAAATCTGCCGATAGTAAGAAAAAGACTGTATACCATATTATACGGGATAAAAGGAGATAATCGAATGGCATTTCTAACAATAGCAGGCTTGAGAAGAACTGAAAAAAAAGGAAACGGATCCACACCCGTTTATCAGGGGAAAGGCACATTATCTATACCATCCGGCAGTGATATGCACCGGCAGCTGCATATTATCAATTTAAGCGAAGCGGATCTTTCGATAGTGAAATCACTCAAGCCTCTAGTGGTAGAAAACATAGATTGGATCACCGAACAGTTTTACTGCAATATTACCAAACAGCCCAACCTTCTGGAGATCATTGAAAAACACAGCCACGTGGAGCGTCTGAAAACAACGTTAAAAGCCCATATCGTGGAGTTGTTTGATGGGGCGATTGATGATACGTTTTTGGCAAAAAGAAAGCGCATTGCCCATGCCCACGTACGGATTGGTCTGGAAACGAAATGGTACATGTCTGCTTTTCAGGATCTGCTGAACTCACTGGCTAAAACCGCCGAAGCTCATATTGAAAGCCGGGAGGAATTAACACAGGCTGTACTTATTATAAGCAAGTTGATTAATTTTGAACAGCAGATCGTTCTTGAAGCCTATGAAGAAGAAAACGAGAGACTTCGTCTGGCAGATCAGGCCGTGACGGATACGTTCATCGAACGGGTCAACGTTACGTCCGAAGAGCTGTCAGCTATATCTGAAGAAACCAGTGTGTCGATTAAACAAACAACGGTGCAGTCGGAAAATATATTAAAGCTTGCCCAGCAGGGATCAGACCTGGCCGATAAGTCGGAGGCGTCTTCGATGAGCGGCAAAACCCAGGTGGAGCACCAAAGTGAAAACATGGCCTATATTAAAAAAAGCATGGATACGATCCTGCAGGATTCCAAAGAACTGCAGGTCATTTCCCAGCAGATCAATGAAGTGATCGATATCGTTCAGGATATTGCGGTGAAAACGAACCTGCTAGCGCTGAACGCCGCAATTGAAGCATCGCGTGCGGGCGAACACGGAAAAGGGTTTTCTGTCGTAGCCGACGAGATACGTGCGCTTTCAACCCAGACGAAACACTCTACGTCCACTGTCTCGGACTTGATTGCCAAAACCAATGCACAGGTGAAAAATGTGTCCGCTTCTGTGGGTCAAGTTAATTTACTCGTCCAGGAAGGAACGAACGGCATGGCGGAGACAGACCGTTATTTTGCCGAAATTCTGGCAGCGATGAAAGAGTCAAAAGGACAGAACGAGAAAATTGAAATGGAGCTTGGGACGTTTGCTGCGGTAATGAAGGAAATGGAACACGCCATGGCAGAGGTGGCCGGTTCGGCTGAAGGGCTCAGCCGGATACGGGAAGAATTTGAACAACAGCAGCGCTGAAAAAAACGGAACCTCTTTTAAAAGAGGTTCCGTTTTTTTTCGGGCCGGCGGGAAGAAGCAAGCTGCAGGTTGGACTGCACGCAGTTCCGGCCGCGGCTTTTTGCTTTATATAGAGCCTGGTCTGCCTGTTCTGCGATAGGACAAAGCGGGGGAGGCAGGGTGCCGGCAGCGGTGTAGGTTGAAGCAACTCCGAAGCTGGAAGTAACTGTAATGCTTTTATCTTCAATGGTAATCGCCGACGCGGCAATTTTCCGGCGTAGATTCTCGGCAATTTTTACAGCGGTTTTTAATGGGACGTTGGGAAGGCAAATAATAAACTCTTCTCCACCAAACCGTCCGATAATATCGGAAGCACGCAGGTTGTCTTTCACCGTAAGCGCCACGTTTCGCAGCGCCCGGTCTCCGGCTTCGTGGCCGAAGGTATCATTTACCTGTTTAAAGTAATCGATATCAAACATAATGATGCTGACATAGCCTCCTTTTCGGCTTAACGTTTTGTTTGCATCGTTTGCGCGCTCAATAAAGGCGGCTTTATTCAGAAGCATCGTAAGAGAATCAATCGTCGCAAGCTCTTTTAGTTCTTTTTCTATTTCCACGCGCGTGGTGACATCAATTAATGTAACGATTTTCCCAATATCTGTATTATTTCTATCATAGATAGAGGAAAAACGGGGATGGAAGTGGTAGTTTATTTCGTCGGTCTCCCACGTGAAGTCTTCTTCTTTTTCCTGGTATATAATCTTAAGGAATTTAGGATGATCTGCTAATACTTTATCTGCGGGCTGGCCGATGGAATCATCTGAGAGTTCGGGTACCAGCTCCTGCATGGGCCGGGTATAGTCTATAATCATGTCGCTTTTATTCAGCACGATGACCGGCTCTTTCATATTTTCAAATACCCGGTCTCTTGCGATCGGAGCCACAAGAAAAAAAGGAAACATGACAAGGGCAAAGCCGTGAAACAAAAAGGAAACAGCCAAAAACACAGGAGCGAGATCAAGGCCGGCGGGCTGGAAATTATATGCATGAAGAATACCGGATAGAATGGGAATGCAGATGCCGGCTGCCATTAACAGGGTAGGGACTTTGTATTTCGAAGAAACGCGCTGCAGCTGGCGCAGCAAAATGAGAACACTTGAGAGCAGGCAGAAGAACATAAAAAAAGAATGTATATAGAACCACAGACCCGGCACCAGGTTTAAAACAGGAAAAGGCCCGCTGTTATCAAAAGAAACAGATGCATAAAAATAAGAGTGCAGATGACTTGTCTGCTGCATTAAAAGAGTGATTACAGGAAGCACGCATAGCAGCTGAAAAAGCCAGGATGGCATTTTTAATCCAACATAGCGGACACACATAAATAAAATAAACAATGGAATAAAAGGGATAAACAAATATTCCACGTTCAGCCAGAATCTTATATTTTCAAAGGAGGAGGCGGATAAACGAAGCGTATGCGCAAAGGCATACAAGGCAGTATAAAGCGTAGCCAGAATAAAATAAAACCCGCCGGGAGAAGCTTTAATTTTAAAAATGGCAAATATGCTGAGCATAAGGCTGAGAACGCCGCTGAGCACAACAGCACTCATGTAGAGGCTTAAATCTCCCATTACTGTATCCTCCTCTATAAACAGTTCCGAACGATCATGTATATTTTATAACGAACTATCTATAGTATAAACAATCTTTATATCGAATGGTATGGTTATTCCTATAATAATAGGGAAAAGAAGGAAAAAAATGCCCGGCGGCAGGTGCTGTTAACGGGAGCCTGCCGGCTCGGACAAAAGGTGCTCGTAGACGCGGACGCAGTTGCGGCCATCACGCTTGGCCTCATACAGAGCAAGATCAGCTTTTTTTGTTAACCTGTTGAGTACTGCCGGGACATCCGCCGGCTCATCAAGCAGCACATGGGCAATCCCGAAACTCGAAGTCACTTCAATATCAAACTCTTCTGTGACAATTTTTAATCCGGCTATTGCCAGACGAAGCGTGTGGGCTTTTTCCACCGCTTCTTCTTTTGTTGTTCCGGGAAGACATAAAATAAACTCCTCCCCGCCATAACGGCCGGCAATATCAGACGGGCGCAGGCTTTTTCTAACGATTTGGGCAATGCTTGTAAGCACCTGGTCTCCGGCATCATGGCCGTATGTGTCATTAACCTGTTTAAAATAATCAATATCCAATAAGATAAGCGCTGCCTGTACGGGTGGAGACGTCGGCAGGCTTAGACTTTTTTCAGCCTGTTCGGTAAAAAAGGTACGGTTGTATATTTGGGTAAGGCCGTCCGTGCTGGCCAGGTGTTTTAATGTTTCTTCCATTGCTACACGTTCTGTAATATCGAGAAAGGTAACAACGGTCCCGGCGTGGTTGCTGTTTTTATCCATCACCGGAGAGAAACGGACGTGAAAATGGGCAGGCCGTTCGTTGATTTGAAGAGAAAAATCACATTCTTCGCCTTTCTCGACAGCAGTAACTAGATCTTCGTGTTTGTTCAGCGCCTCATGTATTGAATGGCCGACGAGTGGATCGGTAACATGCAGGGGCAGGCTTTTAAAAGAGGTATTGTAGTCAATAATAATATCGTTATCGTTTAGCACAAGCACTCCCTGCTCAATGCTTTCAAACACAATATCTCTTGCGATCGGCGCTACATCAAACATGCGCAGGGAGGTAAGCGCCAGCCCATGAAACACAAAAGACAGGCTCATAAAAACAGGAACCAGATCGATACTTCCGGCGCCGGTATTGACGGTGTTCAAAAATCCGCCGATGCCCGGCACGATAAGCCCGATAATCATCAAATAAGTCTGCTTTCGAAACGGTTTAATTAATTTCCGAAGCTGCAGGAGCAAAAGCACAATGCTGATACAAACGCAGCTGTAAAAAAATACAGCATGAAGCATATAAAAAGGGCCATGCTGCAAATAGATAACTGAAAACGGATTATTAACGATTACCCCCATAGAAGTATAATACATATAGTGAAATTCATTTGTGTTTTGCATGATAATAGTGATTACAGGAATAATTAACACAAGACAAGACATCCATAGTCGCACTTTATGGCCGCAGTATTCTGCAGCCATTAAGAGAATAAATACAGGCAGCAGCGGCAGCGCAATATACTCGACGCGGAGCCAAAAGCGCATCGCTTCATAAGTCATGCTGTAAATTTCCATTGCATAGGAAAAGGTAAACAGGGCGGACAAGGCGGTAACAATAATATAATAGCGGCCGCCCGGCGCATGCCGGAACTGCATAAATCCGAAAATAGAAAGAAAAGAACTTAATAGAGAGGCAACGGATACAATAATTAAATAGATTATAACGGTCGACGACATAGGTTCTTCTCCTTCTATATATAAGTATGGCTGTATCTAGTATATAGAGAGGACGTTTGTTCGTCTATAGTGTACAAAAATATAATATTCACTGTGATAGAAGAATAAATGGCAGTCATTATTTTTTCGGAAATCAATAGTTAAAGAACAAATGTGAGTCCATAGGCAATGAGAATACTAGAAACGATAAAGTACAGGGAGAATGGTAAATTCCATAAGCTGAGCCGGAAAGGCACAAGGTTCATCTGGCCGGCCAGAAGCGACACCGATAAATTATAAGGGCTGTAAATGGCCGTGGCGAGACTTGATGTAATTAATACGAGCGCGAGCGGGATGGAAGAAATATCGGCCATTACGGGAGAAAGCACTTCGCCAAGAAGCGCAATCGATACGAGCGGATGAAAGCCGCTGAATGAAGCCAGGATGAAATACAGGCCGATTAATCCGAACAACAGCAGTTCATGCCCGGCATTCGCAAGAAAGACAGCTTCCAAATAAGAAATAAAAGGAGACGCCGACAGCATTTCCACAAAAAAACCGGCACTTAGAAACATAAAGAAATAGTTGGAAAGAGAAAAAGTCCGCACTTTAAAAACGGGAACGGCAATATTTAAATAACGTCTGCGCCTATGAATCAGCAGCGCCCAAATAAATGAAATCGGCACAATCGATAGAACGACGGAAAACAAAAAGCCCTGCTCGAATAAGTATTCAAAAAGAGTCGCCGTCAGCACGAGCACACAGAGCATGCCCATCATCTGCGCGGTTTTTCTAATGATTTTTTTTAAAGGAAGGCTTTCGCTGGTCTTTATCATAAGAGGGAGGCCTTTGTATTTTCTGCGTGAAAATATCCAATCGGATAAAAACATCAGCAGCACGAGCGGAATTAAAAATGGGACGAGGTGAATATAGGTAAACCCCGTTAAATCAAGCGAAATGATGACCATAATTTCAATAGGACTCCACACAAGACAAAGCGCGTACCCGCGCAGAATGCTGCGGGTATAAAAAATATCGGCCATTTTCGTCTTCATGCCGGAAAGCGACGGCTTTAACGTCCGATGAACGAGCGACACGGTGGCGATGTTTAAAAAGAGCCCTAGAAAGTGGGAAATCATAAAGCTGCGCGTGTACAGTGTGTGTACGTCATGAACGCCATTCTGGAGAAGCCGGCGCAGGCTCGTATCATACTGTCCGGCCCGTATAATCGAATTTAAAAAAGGAAGAACAAAAAACAGAGACAATATGCCGATCATCGAATCAAAATACAAAAAGAAAGAGCTCCAGGCAGTTCCGTTGTAGACAAACAACACGGATGCCAGAATAAGAAAGACCAGTCCTGATTTTTTATAAAGGCCGGATGCGTGTAAAGAAGCTGCCGCAAGCGACAATACAGCGAGAATGCCTACCGCATAAGAGAAAAACGGCGTTTCCCAAAAGCGGGACATGGTATAGATAAGTATTAAACTCGAATATAACGTAATAATGACCGGCCTCATAGTCTCCTCCTTTTTATTGAATAAAACATATTATCTCATGTATTTTTAAACGATCCTACAAAATATTTAAAGAAAATAGTTACAGCAGCTGAATGTTTCCGATAGACTAAGAATAAGAGAGCAGCAGCAGAGAGAAGCTGTATAGTAAAACAATCAGGAGGCACAACCGTCATGACAATAAAAGCACAAAGCCTGGATTTACACAAATATACGTCCAATATATGTACAGCATTAGTAGGAAAAACAGAAGAAGAAGTGAACCGGGAACTGGATATTATTCTGCCTAAAGAGCCTGACGTACTGGAATGGCGTGCTGATCATTTGCAGACGCTGGCAGACACCGGCCGGGTGCTTCGTACAGCCTCATCCATTAGAAAGCGGGCCGGCAGCCTGCCGATTATTTTCACGATCCGGTCCGTGCACGAAGGCGGAGAAACGATCGACATAGAAGAAGAGGCAAAAATAGAGCTGATCGAGCAGGTAGCGGCAACTGGAAGTGTGAGCGCGGTAGACTATGAATGGAGTAATCAACAGGAACAGGTGGAAACTGTTCAAAAGTCCTGCCGGAAACACGGGATCCAGTGTATCCTGTCCTATCATAATTTTCAGGAAACGCCTGCCCGTGAAGATATGGTACGAATTCTTCAAGAGATGGCTGCTCAAAATCCGGATTACGGCAAGCTCGCTGTCATGCCGAAGAAAAATACGGATGTACTGCAGCTATTAGATGTGACCGAAGAGCTGGCAGCCTCTATTGACATGCCGATTATTACAATGGCGATGGGGAAGCTTGGAGGCATTACCCGGCTCGCCGGCTGGCAGTACGGGTCCGTTCTCACGTTTGCCGTGGGAAGCAGCAGTTCTGCTCCCGGCCAGATACCGATTGATTTAGTCAGAAGTGTGGAACAAGTGCTTAAATAAAGGGGATTATACAGAAAGCCGTCCGGCATCCGGGCGGCTTTCTCATGCGTTATTTATGTCTAGCCCGCCGGATACTTCACAGCGTTTTTTGCCAGCTTCTGCTCGATAATTTCTTTTACATCAAGATTTAGGTCTGAGCACATCATCAAAGCATAAATAAGCACGTCGGCGATCTCTTCGCGGATATTATCTCCGTTCGCCTCCAGCGCCTGGGCACTGCTTTTCCACTGGAAATCCTCCAGCAGCTCGGCTGCTTCAATAGAAAGGGAAATCGCAAGATCTTTTGGGTTATGGTACTGCCGCCAGTCTCTCTCGTCCCGGAAGTGGTTAATTTCGTTGATTAACTGATTAATGTCGCTCATGGTCTGCTCCTTTGCTTACCGCCCGTAGTTTCTTTTTCAGCTTAGGGTCAATGGCATATAAAAACAAGCCGTGGATGCCCCGCTTCATTAACATAGTAAGCGAATTTAAAATAATTTCCTCTTTCATCTGTTCATTCTGCGCTTTTGTATAGTCTTTTCTTGCCGCAAATGCGCCTTTATCCTGGTATTTTGTCGTATCAATGACTAGTTTGTCTGTTTCTTCATCGTAGCTTACGGAAGGGCCGATCACCACGCCGGCATAGTTCAAATCAAAGCCCTGCACCGTATAAATGGAGCCGACTTCCTTGATCGTCTGGGGACTCTCGGCCCATGTTTTTTTGTCGTCCGTGCGGTTCCACGGCATGTTTAAACCATCTTCGTCGACATAGTAGGTGCCGCCATCCTTTTTATGCAGGTAATCAAACGTGGATACGATCCGGGAAAGGCCATGCTGTTTGTTCTTCGCTTCAATGGCCTGCCGGAAGTCATCCGGATCGTCAAACAGCTGAAATTCATAGCTGTCTGGACGGTCCAGCGGAAAAACAGGTACCTGCTTTTCGAGAAAAGCATTGATCCAGTCCAGTACGGATTGGTCCGCAGTCATCCGCAGCTGCGAAGAAAGTGGCAGCGTTTCGGTTTTATATTGCCTGCTGATATTCTGCATCATCTTTTCGTTCCAATAGCTTTTAATTTTCAGTACCTGATTTGGATCGAATATAATAATGGTGATTTTACTGCGCTTCATAATTTCCTGCAGATGGTTTGCAGCGTTGAAATTATTGTAGGAATCTTCTTTGGTCAGCAGGAGGTGGGCTTCGTCCACCAGCGTAATATCTGCCGTTTGATCCTGTTTTGTCATTTTATTAATAAATGACGTTGGCTTTTCAAAATTATTTTTCTTTAAATTAGGCAGACTGTCCGCCATATTTTTATACGTTTTAAGCATTTCGGCGTGATTAACGAGTAAGTAGTTTTTTGTTTTGTAGAGCGTCGAGCCCGGATCGCCGGCTTCATCCTGGATCGTGTTAAACAGGGAGCTGAGCAGCACGCTTTTGCCGGTGCCGGCATCGCCTTGAATAATAAACACCCGATGCTCCGGATGCTGGATGTGTTCTTTGCAGTATGCAATCAGCTTTTCTTTTACATCTACCTGCTCCGGAGAAAGCTCCTTAAAAGGGGAAAGCTTGAACAGATCCTTGTTCTCCAAATACGCCAGGGATTCGGACACGATATTCCGGCTGCGCAGCTCTTCCCAGATTTCCTGAAACAGTGTCTCGTTGTAGTAACTTTTCTGGTAGTACTGGTGCATCTGCCTAGTGGCACGCTGGCTGACATTCTGGAGCTTGTACCGGTTGTCGGCAATAAAGTAGTTAATGAGGTTGGATTCAATGTTATATGTAGCCGACTGGTTGAATGTTTCATGGCCGAACATCAGAAGGGAGTTCAGGCTGCGGCGTTTTGGATTGACAAAATGATTCTTCAGGCGCCGGTCCGCCTGCACAGACTGGCCGATATAGGCCGTCGGTTTGTTTTTCTCATACAAAATATAAATCACAGGCTGATTATTTAACGCCTGTACGGGCATGGATGCAATAGTTTCTTCGGTAAATGTGTGATGTTCGACGATTAATGGGCCCATACTTTCTCCTTAAGTGTATTTTTCTCATCGTACCATAAGACAGATTGCGGCAAAAAGAACGTGAAGAAATTAACATAGAAATTGCGGAAAAATTATTGTATACTATAACAATAATTGAAATAAAACCTGTATTAAAACACGGCTTCATATTTTATTCTTCGGCCTAGGATGATACAATATAGTAAGGTAATTATGTGTATGAAGCGGATGTACAGCAGACAATATAGAAGAGTGAAAAGTAGAACGCTTACATCCTTTCAATAAAATTAAGTATAGAGGCGATAACATGAGTAAGGAACATACTTCTACAGACGTCATTTTAATTGGTGCAGGTATTATGAGCGCCACGCTGGGTTCGCTATTAAAAGAAGTAGCACCGGAATGGAACATTACAATGTTTGAGAGACTGAGCGGGGCAGGCGAAGAAAGTTCCAATGAATGGAACAACGCAGGCACGGGCCATTCTTCGCTCTGTGAGCTCAACTACACGGACCAGAATCCGGACGGCTCCATCGACATCAGCAAGGCTGTCAAAGTGAACGAAGAATACCAGCTGTCCAAGCAGTTCTGGTCGTATCTTGTCACGAGCGGAAAGATACAAAATCCAAGAGACTTTATTATGCCGGTGCCGCACATGAGCTTTGTGCAGGGCCAGGACAATGTCAACTTTTTGAAAAAGAGACTCGATGCTCTATCAGGAAATCCATTATTTCAGGGCATGGATTATGCAACCGATGCCGAAACGTTAAAAAAATGGATCCCACTCATGATGAAAGGCCGTTCGCTGGACGCTCCGATTGCCGCAACGAAAATTGACGCCGGCACCGACGTAAACTTCGGCGCCTTAACGCGCAAACTGTTTAACCATCTGGAAAGCCAGGACGTTAATATGAAATTCAGGCATCAGGTGGAAGACATTAAGCGCGTAAGCGGCGGCGGATGGAAGCTGAAAGTACAGAACCTGGAAACCGGAAAAACAGAACATCACCAGGCTAAATTTGTCTTTATCGGCGGCGGAGGCGGAAGCCTTCATCTTCTTCAGAAAACCGGAATACCGGAAAGCAGAGGCATCGGCGGATTCCCGGTAAGCGGCATGTTTATGGTATGCAGGAAGCCGGAAATTGTCGAGCAGCACCATGCGAAAGTATATGGCAAAGCACCGGTCGGCGCGCCCCCAATGTCCGTTCCCCACCTGGACACAAGGTTAATTGATAAGGAAGAGTCGCTGTTCTTTGGACCATTCGCGGGCTTTTCCCCGAAATTTCTGAAATCAGGATCGAATCTGGATCTTTTCACTTCCGTCAGGGCAAACAACCTGATTACAATGTCGGCGGCCGGCATGAAAAACATGCCTCTGACAAAGTACCTGATCAATCAATTGCGGCTGAATAAGGAACAGCGGATGGAAGAACTGCGCGACTTCGTACCGGAAGCAAAAAGCGAAGACTGGGAGCTTCTTGTCGCCGGCCAGCGTGTGCAGGTTATTAAAGACACAGCCGAAGGCAAAGGCACGCTGCAGTTCGGCACGGAAGTCGTCAGCTCTGCCGACGGTTCTGTATCCGCTCTTCTCGGCGCCTCACCGGGCGCGTCTACTGCTGTTGCTGTCATGCTCGAAGTAATGGAAAAATGCTTCCCGGACAAAGCAAGCCGCTGGGAGCCGAAGATCAAAGAAATGATTCCATCCTACGGCAAAAAGCTGTCCGATCATCCCGAGCTCGTGGACAAGCTGCACGAATCCACAGCAAAAGCACTGAACCTGGAGCAGGAAGAAAAAAAGCAGGGGAATTTAGCTTAATAGGATTTGAAAACGCGCATGCGGCCTGAGGGTTGCGTGCGTTTTTTATTAAAGAAAAAATATTATAGTTTCAGGATAATGCATGGTGAACCGTATCATAAGTTCAGTTATTCTTATTCGTTCATATTAGATTTAATAGCGATAAAGAAGCATACATTAGAAAACTAGTCTGCTTAAACAACTGTAAACCGGGAATAGAAGACCTAAGCATACTATGTCTCAAACCATGAGGAGGTTTTTTATGCTCGATTATAAGTTGACCCGCGTGATTGATTTGACAATTATGAAGCAGAATCTGGAAGGGTTTCCGGAGAATGTCCTGGCGGATGCGCACCGGGAATTGGCGCTGGAAATTGGCTATGAGTTAAAGAATGAAGATAAAGAAGAGCTCGACCGTACGACGCAGGCGATTGATGATTATTTAAATATGAAGCTGGGCTATCAGGAATTAACAGAAACAATCCAGCAGCAGCAAAAAGAGCAGTAAAAAACGAGCAGGGATTTGAGCCCCTGCTCGTTTTTATGCGTCTGCTTCTGTTTTGTTTTTCTCTGTTTTATCAATAACTTTCGTTCCAACGAGGTCGCCGGTCACGTTCAGTGCCGTCGCTCCCATACCGATCAAAACGTCGACTGCTACAAGCAGGGCAACGGCTTCCATCGGCAGCCCGAGCTGGGCGAAAACGGTGGCAATCATAATGATACCCGCACCGGGCACGCCGGCTGTGCCAATGGTAGCCAGTGTGNCAAAACGTCGACTGCTACAAGCAGGGCAACGGCTTCCATCGGCAGCCCGAGCTGGGCGAAAACGGTGGCAATCATAATGATACCCGCACCGGGCACGCCGGCTGTGCCAATGGTAGCCAGTGTGCCGATCAGCACAATCTGCAGGATGGCGACAAAGCCGAGCGGTTCTCCAATAACGTTAGCGGCGAATACGGCGGAAACCGCCACGCGTATCGCTGCGCCGTCCATATTAATCGTAGAGCCGAGCGGAATACTGAAGCCGTACAGGCTCTGCCGGATGCCGAGATTTTTCGCTGCATTGAGCGTAATAGGAACGGTTCCTGTGCTGCTCTGTGTGACAAAAGCGGTAAGCATCGGTGTACGGGCTTCTTTGAAAAACGCTCCGAGTTTGGTTTTCGTAACAAGCAGCAATCCGATGTACAAAGCCAGCTGCACGGCAAGTGCCGCATACAGCACGAGAATAAAGTTTCCGAGTGACAGCAGAGTGCCAGCGCCCTGGCTGCCGACGATACCGGCGATAATAGCGAAAATGCCGAACGGAATGTACTGGAGAATTCCTTTCATTACTGTGATGGTCATTTCATTTAACGCTTCTGCGCCGCGGTAAAGCCTCTCTCCCATATCCCCTGTAGAGGCGGACGAGCGCAGATAGGAAATCGCGATACCAAAAACGATGGCGGTAAAAATAATGCCAAGCAGATTCATTTCTGTAAAAGCAACAGCGAGGTTATCCGGTACAATACTTAGAACCACTTCTGTTAGTCCCGGACTGTCGGGAGAATCAACATTTTCACTTCCGTCGAGTGTGACCCCGGTCCCCGGATTAAAAAGACTGGCGACAGAAATACCAACAATAATCGCAATGGCAGAGGTAACAACATAATAGAGAAAAACTTTTCCGCCCATGCGGCCAAGCCCTTCTATTGTAGTCTGGTTTACCCCGACGATAAGGGTAAATAAAATAAGGGGAATAATAATAAACTGCAGGAGCCGCATCAGCAGATCTCCGAAAGGCGCAAGCACAGAGGCATTTTCCCCGAATATAAGTCCAACTGCAATACCGGCTGCAAGAGCAACGGTAATTTTTTTTATCAACGACACTTCAAAATACTTTTTCACTAACTGCTTCAAGCCAAACCCTCCTTTATAAAAAAACCTATCGATTTAGTCAACATTAAATAACCTATCTAAAATAGGAAGGAAAGTCAATAAGATTGCTTACAATATGTATAAAACCTTATAGAAAGCACTTGTCTTTTTCGTTTCTAAAGAGTTTTTACTAATAGGATGGTTATGAAAAAGGAGAGGAGGTCTTGTGTTAAAATGGAAATAAATTGGGAGGTGTGGTCGATGGGCAATCACTCAAATGATGGACATACCATCGGAGAATCTGCTATTGGAATCATGCCATCCGGCTTATTTATTATTAACACCTGTACGTTTTTCGATACGACGTTTAAACAAGATAAAACAAAGACCTGATCTTAAAACAAGTACTGGATTTTAGGTTGTTTGATAGAGGAGGTTTCAACATTGACAGCAAGGCTCATTTTACTCATTTAATATCCGTGGCCATTGGATCTTTTTCTGCTGACATACTGGAAAATATAAACGTTAATGTTTGGGCATCCAGAGTGATTGGTTGTTTTATTTCTATTCTGGCTGCATTTCCCTTAAATAGAATGTTTAAAATCTTTTAAAGTAATTATGTGCTGTTCATTTTTGCGGAACGAATTTTTATAATGGACAGGTTTAAATAAAAGAAAAAAAGGAATGATTATTTATGTACAATAATTACTAAATATTATCAAAGAATCAAAAGTACGTAAAAAGAAAGGATGACAAAACATGCAAAAAAGAAAACTGGGAACGTCAGAACTTGAGGTATCACCACTGGGACTCGGATGCATGGGCATGTCTGAATTTTACGGTACAGGAAATGAAGAAGAATCGATTCAAACGATTCACCACGCGCTTGAACAGGGAGTAACGTTTCTGGATACAGCCGATATGTATGGCGTCGGCCACAATGAGAAGCTGATTGGACGGGCGATTAAAGACCGCCGTGATGACGTAGTTCTGGCAACAAAATTCGGCAATGTTCGTGGAGAGGACGGTTCTTTTAAAGGAGTAAACGGGCATCCGGACTATGTTAAGCAATCATGTGAAGACAGCTTAAAACGCCTGGGAATCGATCATATTGATCTATACTACCAGCATCGTGTGGACCCGGTGGTGCCGATTGAAGAGACCGTCGGGGCGATGGCAGAACTCGTAAAAGAAGGAAAAGTCCGTTATCTGGGATTATCGGAGGCATCTCCAAAGTCGATAAAAAAAGCGCATCAAGAGCATACGATCACTGCGCTGCAGACGGAATATTCGCTCTGGAGCCGTGATGTGGAAGAGGAAATTCTTCCATTGTGCCGGGAACTCGGTATTGGCTTTGTTCCATACAGTCCGCTTGGCCGTGGCTTTTTAACCGGACAGATTAAAACGATCGATGACTTGGAAGAAAATGATTTCCGCCGCTACAATCCGCGCTTCCAAGGCGAAAATTTCCAAAAAAACATTGATCTTGTAAGAAAAGTCGAAGACCTGGCAAAGGAAAAAGGCTGCGATCCATCCCAGCTTGCTTTAGCCTGGCTTCTTGCCCAGGGAGAGGACATTGTGCCCATTCCGGGAACCAAGCGCCGCAAATACGTGGACAGTAACCTTGGAGCGCTGCAGGTGAACGTTTCAAAACAGGATCTTGAACAAATTGATAAAATAGTGCCCCGTGGTGCGTTTGCCGGAGAACGTTACCCTGCAGAACACATGAAAGGTCTTAACGACCAATAACAGATAACACGTAAGAAGCTTGGCATGCGGTTTTTCTACGAGAGAAGCACAGCTAATGGAATCCAGCTGTGCTTTTTCACATGGTACCAATTGAAAGATAAAAGGAGTAGATACTATGACTAATGAACGTCCGTTTGTCATGATCACAGGAGCCTCTTCCGGATTAGGACTGGAACTTGCTAAATTATTTGCTCAGGATGGGTATGATATTGCGATTTCAGGCTCGAGTGAGCGGATTTTTGAAGCAGAATCGACTATCAAAAGCTATGGGGTGGAGGCGTATCCTCTCCAGGCTGATGCCTCTACCTATGAAGGAGTGGAGGCATTCTGGCAGTTTGTAAAAAGCAAAAATAGAAAGCTGGATGCAGCTGTGTTGAATGTCGGTGTTAGTATGGGCGGTTCCTTCCTTGAAAATGATTTAGAAGAAGAGTTAAAGTTGATCGACATTAATATTAAAGGAACGGTGCATATGGCAAAACGCGTCGTGCAGCATATGGTTCCAAATAAAGAAGGAAATATTCTGCTCGTGTCTTCTGTCTCAGCGACGCTACCGACTCCGTATGAAACAGTATACGGACCCTCTAAAGCATTTGGATTTATGTTCGCGGAATCGCTGAGAGAAGAGTTAAAAGAAACAGGAGTCAATGTAACAGCGATGCTTCCTGGTGCGACCAATACAGATTTCCATCATAACGCCGGCATGGATTCTACGTACTTCGGCGACGAGAGAAACAAAAACGACAAAGAATTAGTCGCGCAGCAGGGCTACGAAGCGTTTAAGAATAAAGTAGATCACGTCGTGTGCGGGGATGAAGCGACGAAACAAGAAGCGGAAGACAATCGAACAACACCGGAAGAGGTAAAAGCTGCGGCCCATGCGAAAAAAGCAAAACCGCAATAACTAAAAAGAAGCTGCCGGTGAGCAGCTTCTTTTTAGTTATTCTACAGGTTGTACTTTATACACTTCCCGGGAAACAACGAGATTCTCTGTATTTTCGCGGTAGGCCTGGTAATGATCAGTCTGAATGTGCTGCTGAACGGCTTCTTCATCTTTCCACTTTTCCGAAAAGATAAGCACCTATCCATATTCCAGCAGCAGACTAAATTTCATGTTTATCTTCTCCTTTTCAAGACAAACTTAATATCCTGCCGTGATATGAATTCTGCGTAGACACACAAAAAACCTTCACCGCTGAGTCGGTGAATGTACACAAAAAAGCCTTCACCTGTCTCATAGGTAAAGGTCTCGCTAACAGCATACTGGCTGCCAATAAAACCGAGGATTTCTCCCGTCCTGACGATTTTATTGAAAAAGCTACTCCCCTTTTTCCAAAGGATATCAAGTTATTTCTTATAATGTACTCTTCTCTAACGAACATGTCAATCTTAATTATTCTGGCTGGTGGACCAAGTTTTCTGGAAGCATGCTTTACTTACGGGGATGGTGCAGTACCCGGCATTGTGGCCCGGATTTTCAAGATCATGTGTCACAATATCAAGAGACGTTCTACATGAAATAACGCCTCACACAGCAGTTGATTTTACTTTTATGTTGGATAGAGTACTGCGGCGTGGAGGCTTATAAGAGATAAACTGAGAGAAATTTCAGTTTTATCAGTGAAGTTCCTCAAATGGAACCAGACCATTTGAGAGCAGTCTTCAGCTGACACTAAAGGGACCAAACGACAGAAACATACCCAAGTGAAAAAGGAATAAGGCAAGAAGTATTACTGTGTACAGAAGCATAATCATAGAGGTACTTCTTTGGCTGTCTAATACATAGTATTTCACTAAAAGAAAGGAGCGGGAGAAATAGAAAACAAACGTGAAAATAATGAACATCGTTCCAAGTGGATAGGTAATCGACCGCCATGAACCCAAGTAGGAATAAAAAGAAAAACTGAGATTATAAAGCAAAATACATAGAATAGAGAGTGTCACCATATCACTGAAAATTTTCTGCGTACTTCTTTCAGTCGTAGAGTAACGCCTGCTGAACCAGCGGATCACATAAAAGTTCACAAGCACGGCTGGAACACTTAGCACAAACAATGTTTGTCCCAAAAAAATGTACATAAATATTCCCATGGTTTCATAAACAGGAAGAAGAGTTCCCATAATGATTAGGTTAACCGCATATAAGACAAAGACAAGCAAAAAAAGGAACAAAATGAGGAGAATGATACTGTTTATAATCGTTAAATGATGATCTTTCTTAATATTTTTTCTGGGAGCGCTCAAGGCGTTTACAAAAAAAGCCCACATGGTTAGTTTCTTATCACCGGATTTTGTCATAATAGCTCCTTTTTACCTGAAATGAAATGGGCATGCCTAATTGAACAGTGAAAAGCAGAGAGACCGCTTATAATAGTTCTCTTTTAGTCAACTACTAGATATATTCGATGCCTGGTATAGAATTCCTTTCTCTAAAAACAAAGGCGGGCGCTGAAAAGAGTGAAGCTTATCAGAAGATTTATGGAACCAATAGATTAATGCGGCTGTATTTTAACGGAAAATAAGAAAAGCAGAAGGAAAAACAGTACCTAATCCACAATTTTGAGGCCTAAAAGAGCCGCAAACTGCAGGGCCTGATGACTGGAGACTTTGCAGCCGAATAGATTATCGGGCGAGATTGTGAGGGAATCAAACCTGGAGGTACTAATGTCGATTCCTTTTAATGATGTCTGTTCAAAGTTGGCATCCGTAATGTTACAGGAGGTGAAGGCGACATTCTTAAACAGACAGTCAAAAAAGTCGGTATTCACTAATGAGCTGTCCTGAAAAGAGGTTTTCTCGCATTTGGATTCGCCAAACGCTGCGAGGTTTAACAGGGAGTGCTCAAATGACACGTGACCGAATCGGGACTCGGTGAAGTTAACGCCTGTCAGCTTACAGCTGTGGAACACGACGCGGTGAATGGAAGAATGGCTTAAATCAGCGTTGGAGAAATCACAGTTTTCAAACTGCACGTCGGTAATGTCGATATCCCGGAAAAATGTGTGCGAGAATCGGGAGTTTTTGATAATCATTTTTGACAAACGGGCACGAGGAAGCGATTCTGCTTCAAACAAAGAATCGGTGATCGAGCAGAGCTCGAGCTCTGGATCTTCCTCCATTAGAATATCGCTGAAACTTCTCGTAAAAAGGTGGTCCGGAATAGCAGGGGCGTTTATTTTCATACTAAAACCTCTCTCTGCGTGTATTGTATTACTATAGGAAAGAAACACAAATAAAAACAGACTATATTTTTTGTGCAAGGTATGAGCAAAGGTTATTATATCCATGATAATTTCACATACTATAATATTTTTAAAATAAAATAAGCAGTAAACAGACAAAACTACTTGAGAAATTACATATAAATTCATTTGTCTATATATGATAAAGTTAAAGAAAAACCTGAGGCGGGGGAATCGCAATGCACATAATAGAACGCCATCAGTTTTGGATATGGCTTCTACTTTTAATAGGGGCATGGGGATCGATTTTATTTACACCGTCTTCGCTGTGGGACCTGCCGCTGAAAGCACTGCTCGCTGCTTTGTTTTTTGGGGTGTTTTTTCTGCTGCCGCTTGCAAACGAGCACATGAAAATACAGGCGGGGCTCATCTTTATACTGGGGCTGGTGGCTGCTGCAGCGGCCTGGCCGGAGGGGACGACGATGCCCGTATATGAACTGCTGCTTGTTTACACCCTCTTGGGCGGCCTGGCTGTGTTTTATCTGCCGGCTGCATACGCTGCGGCAGTGGGTGCTGGGTTTATCGTTCTGGCGGGTCTTTCCGGGCTGCCGGGTAACCTTAGCTTTTTTCTGTTGTACATACTGACGGCCGGTACGGGACTGATTATGTATACGTATATGTATCGGAAAGAACAGAGAATGTCCCGGCGCAATGAAATCCTGTTCACTGATTTTCGAAAAATGAAGCGTTCCCTGATTTCAGGTGAACAGGCCGTGCGTCGTGAAGAGCGGACGCAGATTGCCAGGGAAATTCATGATTCGGTGGGCCATAAATTAACCGCATTACTCATGCAGCTGGAAGTATTCCGGATTCAGGTCCCGGAAAAACAGGAAGAGGTACAGGCGCTGAAGGAGCTGGCCAATGAAAGCCTGGAAGAAACGAGATCGGCGGTGAAGTCATTAAAGCGTGAGGAAAGTTCCGGGCTGCCGGCGATTCTTCTGCTTATCCGCAAGCTGGAGGCAGAAAGCGTTGTAACAATCGATTTTACGATAAAACAGAGAGCACTTACCGCTCCGTTGAGCAACGTCCAGTCTATTGCCGTGTATAGAGGCGTACAGGAAGCGATTACGAACGCGATGAAGCATGGCAGTTCCAACCAGATAAGCATTACTTTCGAGGCACCGGGCGGTCATATTTTCCGTTTTATCGTAAGAAATTCTATAAAATCGGAGATGTTTCAAAAAGAAGGTTTTGGCCTTTCCTCGATGCGAGAAAGAATGGAAGAAGCCGGTGGAAGTTTACGCATTGAAATATATAACAAAGAATTTATAGTAACGGGAACGCTGCCATTAGGGCAGGAAGGGGGTGCACACTATGATTCATATACTGCTGGCCGAAGATCAGAAGATGGTTCGACAGGGATTGAAAGTTATGATTGAAACGGACGAATCTATGCTGGTGAGCGGGGAAGCGGCAACGGGTCTGGAAGCCGTCGAATTATGCGCAAGCGGCAACCGCTATGATATTGCGATTCTCGATATCCGGATGCCGGTTATGGATGGGTTAAAAGCCGCTAAAAAACTGCACGAAGACTACCCGCAGATGAAAATTCTCATGCTGACGACGTTTAACGATGACGAGTATGCAATTGAAGCGTTAAAAAACGGAGCGAGGGGCTACCTGCTGAAAAGTGCCGACACGGAGGAGTTGATCCGCTCGATCCATACCTGCCTGGAAGGAGGACTCGTTCTCGAAAGCCATGTGGCGGCCAAAGTACTTCCTAATTTAATCGGTCGCAGCCCTCAGGAAAAGCAGTTTCTGGATCCGTCATTGACCGAACGGGAAGTGTCGCTCATCTGCTGCGTCGGAAAAGGAATGAACAATAAAGAAATAGCGGACACCCTTTATCTTTCTATCGGTACAGTAAAAAATCAAATCAGCGTAATTCTCGAAAAACTGGAGCTTCGGGATCGTACCCAGCTTGCTATTTATGCAATCCGCAATCAGATGGTATAAACAGATGACTAAAGTCATTTAAAAACGCAGCATAGATGACAAAAGACAGTGGGAGCACTGTCTTTTTGTGTATACACTACATATAACAACAAAAAAGGAGGTACGTCTATGCTGGAGGTAGAGAATGTGTCCAAATCATTTAAAGGCAGAAATGTAGTCGAGGGAATAAATCTTTATTTGGAAAAAGGCGAATCAATTGGACTGCTCGGGCCGAACGGAGCCGGGAAATCAACGACTATTTCTATTATTTCATCGCTCATTAAGCCGGGCAGCGGCGATGTGAAGCTGAATGGAAGCAGTGTAATAAAAAAGCCTTCGATAATCCGGAAAGTAATTGGCATTGTGCCGCAGGATATTGCCTTGTATGAAGAACTGTCCGCCTACGAAAACCTGCTTTTCTTCGGCCGGATGTACGGCATGAGCAAAACCGGCCTGGAAACGAAAATTCAAGAAGTCTGTAAACTGGTCGGGTTGGAAGACCGCCAAAAAGATATTGTCAAAACGTATTCCGGCGGGATGAAAAGACGGGTAAACATTGCGGCAGCCCTCCTGCACGATCCGGAAATTTTAATTATGGACGAACCGACGGTCGGTATCGATCCCCAGTCCCGAAGCTATATTCTGGAAATGATCCGCAGCTTAAATATAGAAAAAGGGATGACCGTATTGTACACGAGCCATTACATGGAGGAAGTCGAACGGCTCTGTGACAGAGTGTATATTATGGATCACGGGAAAATTATTTCCTCCGGTACAAAAGAAGAGTTGAAAAATATTTTATCTGCCGAAGAGACCATTTATATCGATTTTGACCGGGTATATCCAGCGATGTATCAAGAACTGCAGCATCATAATGACGTGCTGCGGGCCTCGGAAACCGAGCATGGCCTGAAGCTGATTGTGCCAAAAGGAAGCCGCCTGCTTAGCCGTATCTTCCAAATTACCGAGCGTCATAAAGCACAGGTCACTAATGTGAACGTCAGCGTTCCGTCACTCGAAGATGTATTTCTGCATTTAACAGGACGTAAACTTCGTGATTAGGAGGGGACAAATGTGAAGCCTTTTCTTATCAAAGATTTTAAAATAATGCTCCGCGACCGCTCTGAGCTCGTTGCTCTGCTGCTTATGCCTTTTATCATTATGGGAATACTCGGTACGGCATTAAGCGGTGTGATGGAAGGCGATACGTCTTCGATTGATATTCAGCTGGCTGTAGTCTACGAGGACGTTCAGGAGGAGGGTATTGCGGCTTTTCAGGAGCAGTTGCAGAACAGCGGACTGCCTCCGGAAGCAGAAGGTGAATTAGCTGCTGCTGCAGAGAATACGAATCCGGCCGGGTTGTTGGATAATATGCTGGAAGATCCGGAATTGGCGGACATGATACACGTGCAGACGATGGAGCGGGAAGAAGCAGAAACAGCCGTTCGTGCAGGGGATATAGATGCCGTGCTTACCTTCCCGGAACATTTTACGGAAGAGACGCTGAACAACATGTTAATGAATAAAGGAAACGGCAGCGAAATGCAGCTGCTTATAAGTGATGAGAGCTCTATTAATACTACAATTCTGAAAGATCTGCTGGCAGGTTTTACAGATAACCTTAATACCGAAAGTGCGATTGCTGCTGCCGGAGGAGCCGAGGCTGCTGTATCCCCTGCTCCGATAGAAGTCGGCGGGACTGAATCAGTATCCCAAAATGAGCCGGTCAGCGCGATGCAGTACTACTCCATCGGCATGGCTGTCATGTTTGTCCTTTATGTAGCAGGTACTATAGCGGGTAAGGCATTCGTAGAAAAACAGCAGCAGGTGTATAACAGAATTATTTTATCGGGAACAAGTCCCTGGAAATACCTGGCGGGAAAAATCATAGCCACTGCTGTGATTGCTTTTGTGCAGCTGACAATTCTTTTTATTCTTTCCGCTCTCGTATTTCGAACCTTTGAACTAAGTTCCCTTTCCTTTTGGATGGGCATGCTCGGTATTTCTGCTGTTCTGGCGGCCTGTGTAGGGGGGATGGGCGGCTTATTGACCTCCTTATCGATTCGGACCGAATCAGATACAGCCTCAGGAATTTTTACAGGCGTAATTGTCACGCTGTTTGCGTTTGCCGGAGGCAGTTTCTTTCCGCTGGAAGGAATGCCCGCATTTATCAGCGCTTTTGGCAGCTGGACGCCTAATGGAGCCGCGATGAACGCTTATTTACGATGGGTGCAGGGGTTTGGATGGAGTGAGCTCGCAGGACCATTTATGCAGATTGGCATCGTTTCACTCGCGGCAGTCTTTATCAGCTTCCTGATCTTTCCAAGAAGGAGGTCGGTGTCCTCATGAAAGCAATATTTCTTTTACAGTGGAAAAGGCTGCGGCGGATGCCGTATCTTGTTCTCACATTTTTCGCTCTGACACTGCTGTTTGTCTTTTTCTTAGGCAGTAACGGCCCTGGAGGGCAGATGGAAGTTAATGCATACATGGGGGAGAATGTGCAGGAAGCAGAGGCTGCCGGCTGGATAGACAGACTTAACGCCTCGGATTCCTTTCATTTTGAACTGGTGGATGAAGATCGGGCACGCAGTGAGATTATGGACGGAAGCCGGAACATGGCGCTTGAAATAAGAGAAAATGACTACCGCATGCTTGTTGCGGTGGAAGACCAGAACCACCAGCTTGTCGACAGCTATGTGAACCAGGTGTTTCGGGAAGAGCAGCGGCTGCAGCAGGCAGAAGAGCAGACAGGAGCGACTGATCTAAGAGAACAGGTGGAAGAAGAAATGGACAATCCGCCGCTCGATTTAACGATCAATTCAGTAAGCGGGGAAGAAAGCGGGTTTGTGTATAACGCGAGTCTACAGGCGCTGTTTGGGATGACGCTGTTTTTCTCCATGTATACGATTATGTTCAGTCTTTCCAACGTTGCAGACGAAAAGCGGCAGGGTACATGGGATCGGATGATTGTGTCGCCGCTCCGGAAATGGGAAGTGTATGGAGGACATCTGGCGTACTGTTTTGTACTCGGTATGCTGCAGATTATGATGATCTTTGTATTCTTTGAATGGGTGCTTGGTTATGACGTTAATATTCCAATCGGAGTCATAGCCGTCATCACAGCCTGCTATACGTTTGCCGTGGTGTCTGTCGGTATGCTGTTGATCGGACTCGTCCGTACGACCCAGCAGCTGCGGGCGGTCATTCCAATCGTCGTAACATCCATGGCGATGCTCGGAGGAGCATTCTGGCCGCTTGAAATCGTCTCGAATTCGTTTGTGCTTGCGTTATCCAAAGGGACGCCGATATACTACGGGGTCCAGGCTCTATATGATGCGTCGGCACTTGGTTACGGTATTTCCGGCCTGGCCGGCCATTTATCTCTGCTCGTGCTGTTTGGGGTTCTCTGCATGGGTATTGGCATCAATCTAATGGAACGCAGAAGTTAAAAAAGCAGAAACCCTCCGTTTCACAGGGTTTCTGCTTTTTCGTTTACAATTACAGCATTTGACTGACAGTTTTCGGATGCATGTGCTGGATAAGGTAGTCGGGACCGCCTGCTTTAGCATCAGTTCCTGACATTTTAAAGCCGCCGAACGGATGATACCCGACAATGGCGCCGGTGCAGTTGCGGTTAAAATACAGGTTACCAACGTGAAAACGCTGCTTTGCGTATTCCAAATGTTCGATCGTTCGGGAAATAACTGCGCCGGTTAACCCGTATTCGGTGTTGTTGGCTATGTGAATTGCCTGTTCATAGCTCTCGGCTGACGTAAAGGCCACGACCGGTCCGAATATTTCTTCCTGCATAAGCCGGGAGTCGGGGTCTGCATCCGCAAACACGGTCGGCTGGATAAAGTAGCCGGTGGAGTCATCGCTTTCCCCGCCTGCAACAAGGCGTGCTTCCCTTCGCCCAATCTCAATGTAACCGGTAATTTTATCAAAGGCTTTCTGGTTTACAACAGGCCCCATGTAGTGGTTGGAGTCTACGGGATCACCAACAGTCAGGCGCCTGGTACGCTCTTCGATTATGCTGAGCAGTTCCTCGTATACGTCCTGATGGGCGATAACGCGGGAGCCGGCGGAACACTTCTGGCCGGAAAAGCCGAAGGCGGACTGAATCACCGCTTCTGCTGCCACCTCAAGATCGGCGTCGCTGTCGACAACAATGGTATCCTTGCCGCCCATTTCGATAATAACCCGCTTTAAATGAAATTGGTTTTCCTGAATAACAGCTGCGCGGTTATAAATGCGCGTACCGGTCGCACGGGAGCCGGTAAAGCTGATAATCGACGTTTTTGGATGATCCACCATATAATCGCCGATCACTTCCGGGTCACCGGGCACAAAGTTGACGACGCCTTTTGGGACGCCCGCTTCGTGGAGAATATTAATAAATGCAGCAGCGATGACAGGCGTCGGTTCGGCGGGCTTCAGCAGGACTGTATTGCCGCTCACAAGTGGTGCTACCGTGATGCCCACCATAATCGCACAGGCGAAATTCCACGGTGGAATCGACACTGTCACGCCAATCGGCTGGTACATATACTGATTGTATTCACCTTCACGGCTGTTGATCGGTTTGCCGTTTTTAAGCTCGATCATCTGCCGGGCGTAGTATTCCATAAAATCGATTGCTTCGGCTGTATCGGCATCTGCTTCTTTCCAGGGTTTGCCGGCTTCTTTCACGAGCAGGGCGGAAAATTCATGTTTGCGGCGGCGCATAATGGCTGCCGCCCGAAACAGCAGTTCTGCCCGTGCTTCTGGATTTGTGTACCGCCAGCTTTCAAATGCCGTGGAGGCAGCCTCGAAGGCCTGATTAATATGAGCGGTCGTCGCTTTGGATACACGTCCAATGACTTCGTCTTTATGAGCCGGGTTCGTGGAGACTAGTTTATCTTCAGTCGTCACCGCCTCTCCATTGATCACAAGCGGATAGTCGCGGCCGAGGGACTGCTCGACCTGCTGCAGCGCCCGGCTGAATGCCTGCTGGTTCGTTTCGTCGGTGAAATCAGTAAACGGTTCGTGTTTGTATGGGGTGTACATTATATGGCCTCCTTAGTTTGTAGTAAAAACGTCTTCGATTTGGGAAATCGCCCAGTCCAGGTCTTCCTGCTCAATGACGAGCGGCGGGGCAAAGCGGATGACCGTTTCATGTGTTTCCTTGCAGAGCAGGCCTTTTTCTTTAAGTTGTTCACAGTATGGACGAGCCGGTACGGTAAGTTCCAGGCCGATAAAAAGGCCGCGGCCGCGTACTTCTTTAATAATCGGATTCTGGATGCTGCTCAGCTTGTTTTTAAAATAAGTGCCAAGCTCCAGGGAGCGCTCCGCCAGGTGTTCTTCTTCCAATACCTCAAGCGCAGCGATCGATACGGCGCAGGCAAGTGGATTGCCGCCGAACGTAGAGCCGTGGGAGCCGGGGGTGAATACGCTGAGAATGTCGTGGTCGGCTGCGACGCAGGATATAGGAAAGACCCCGCCTCCGAGTGCTTTGCCGAGAATATACATATCAGGTACGACGTTTTCCCAGTCGCAGGCAAACGTTTTCCCCGTCCGGCCGAGTCCGGCCTGAATTTCATCTGCTACAAATAGAACATTATGTTCCCTGCAGATTGCATACGCTTCTTTTAGAAAGCCTTCAGGCGGAATAACAATACCCGCTTCTCCCTGAATCGGTTCGACCAGAAAAGCAGCGGTCTGCGGCGTGATGGCCTCCCGCAGCGCTGCAGCGTCTCCATAAGGGATCAGTTTAATGCCGGGCAGTACCGGCCCGAAGGCCTGCTTGTTTTCCTCTTCAGAAGAGAGGGACACGGCAGCCATCGTTCTGCCATGGAAATTACTGTTACATGCAATAATTTCTGCACGGTTTCGCTCAATTCCTTTTTTTTCATAGCCCCAGCGGCGGACGGCTTTTATAGCTGTTTCCACCGCTTCAGCTCCCGTGTTCATCGGCAGGATCATATCTTTATTTGTTAATGCGGCCACTTTTTCATAAAACGGTGCCAGCGGCTCGCTGTGAAAAGCACGCGACGTGAGGGTTACTTTTTCCGCCTGCTCCTGCAGGGCACGAATAATTTTAGGGTGGCAATGGCCCTGGTTCACGGCAGAGTAAGCACTCAGCATATCAATGTAGCGGTTTCCTTCCGGATCCTCGACCCATACCCCGTTGGCCTTGGAAATAACAATCGGAAGCGGCTTGTAGTTATGGGCGCCGTACTGTTCTGTCTGTTCAATAATGGAAGCGGTTGAAATGGAGGCTGTCATTTTACTCTCTCCTTTATATAGATGAAATGTAACTTTTCCTGAAAAATATCTTTTCTAACAGAGCTTTTCCCCAAAGAGGGAACCGATTAAATCGACCGCGGCTTTAGCCGTGCGGTTTTTTTCGTCCAATATAGGATTAACTTCTACAAAATCAGCGGACGTAATGATTTCTGCTTCGGCGAGCATTTCCATCGCCAGGTGGCTCTCCCGGTAGCTGAGTCCGCCGACGACCGGTGTACCGACACCCGGGGCATGCTGGGGATCAAGCGCATCCAGATCAAGACTTAAATGGACGCTGTCTGTTTTGTCCTTTAAATAGGAAATGGCTTCTTTCATCATTACGCTCATGCCGTGCCGGTCTATTTCATGCATCGTATACACCCGGATGCCGAGCTGTTTAATTAACTGTTTTTCGCCTTCATCAAGCGCACGGGCTCCAAAGAGGACGATATTTTCGGGGCGGAGCTTAGCCCGGCTGCCGCCGATATGGGTGAGCCTTTCTTCGCCAAGCCCGAGCGCAGCGGCAAGCGGCATGCCGTGAATATTGCCGGACGGGGAGGTGTCGCTCGTATTCAGGTCGGCGTGGGCGTCATACCAGATCACGCCCGGGTTTTCATAATGGCCGGCCACCCCGGCGACCGATCCGATGGCGATGCTGTGATCTCCCCCAAGAGTAAGAGGAAAGCTGCCGGAGGCGATGGTTCTGGATACCTGTTCCGCCAGCCGGGTATTTACATCAACGACCTGGCCCAGATTCCGCAGGCTTTCGGTTGTCCCGGCAGTATGCAGCGGGGGTGTAAGGTCCCCAAGATCTATCACGGTGTGGCCGAGATTCTGAAGCCGTTCAACGACGCCGGCGTAGCGGATAGCACTCGGTCCCATATCAACCCCTCGTCTCTGCTGGCCTAAATCCATAGAAGCGCCAATAATACTAATATGTTTCATCGTTGTCCTCCTTTAACATATGTAAGACTCTCTTGTTAGTAATGCAATATACGTGCCAACTTAATGGTATCTAAAAAAAACGAAGCTGAATGAACAGCTCCGGTTTTCTACACTAATATTTTTTGGATCCCGAGTTTTTTCAGGCGGTACTGCAGGCTCTGGCGGCTGAGGCCTAGCACCTCCGCGGCCTGTTTAATATTGTAGTTGTTTTTTTCGAGTACCTGCTTGACATACTGCTTTTCTGCTTGAAATAAATACTCATGAAGCCCGGGAGACCCCTCGACGGAGGGAATGTCTGCAGGAGCTTGTTGTTCAACGGGAGAGGTTATCGATGTCCCTTTTGAAACAGGACGGTTTCGAAAAGGAAAGGGAAGGTGCTTTGTGTCAATCCGCTTTTCTGTTTCCATTACGTTCATCGCGCCTTCAATTACATGCTCAAGCTCCCGCACATTTCCCGGCCAGCTGTGCTGCTGAAACAGCTGATCTACTGCCGGTTCCAGCCCTTGGACGTGCAGCTGGAATAAATGATTGTATTTGGATATAAAAAATTCGGCCAGAGGTGCAATATCGGCCCGGCGCTCCTGAAGCGGCGGAATAAACAAGGTAACTACCCCAAGCCGGTAGTATAAGTCTTTGCGCAGCCGGTTTTCGGTAATCGCATCGATTGGATCTTCGTTCATTGTGGCGATAATACGGATGTTCACTTCGATGTCCTTCGTTCCGCCTATCCGCCGGATCGTCCGTTCCTGCAGCACCCGCAGCAGCTTGGACTGCAGGTGGGGGCTTAAAGAATTCAGTTCATCGAGAAGCAGCGTCCCGCCTTCCGCCTGTTCAAACAGGCCCGGTCTGTCAGCAGCACCGGTGAACGCCCCTTTGTTTGTACCGAATAAAATACTCTCAATCAGGCTGTCCGGCAGCGCTGCGCAGTTCTGGCTGATAAATGGTTTGGAAGCGCGGCTGCTTTCGTTATGAATGCTCTGGGCAAATATTTCTTTTCCGGTACCGGTTTCCCCGATAATTAAGACAGAAGACGTAGTCCGTGTGGCACGTTTTGCGAATTCAACGGCTTCTATGAGTTCGCGGCTGTTTCCGATGATGTGCTGAAATGTGTACCGGCGGCTGCTTTGACTGCGGTTTTCCTGGAGAATCCGTTCGAGCTTCGTAATGTCTTTGGCAATTTCCACTGCTCCGATAATACGGCCGTTTTCCCGCACGGGGAAGGTGTGGTTTACTGTAGTGATTTCCGCGCCCTGGTTATTTAAATAGGTCTGGCGGGGCCTGCGGGACTCGGTGCCTTCACGCCATGCCTGCTCGAGGGTGCTGTCGTGCCCTTCATTAAAAGCAAATACATCGGAAATATTACGGTACAGCACATCACAACTGTTCATGTTTTCAATCTGCGCCATTTTTTCATTGTAGATAACGGTTTTTCCCATATCATCTACGACATGAATGCCAAGATCGATATGTTGAATCAATGCCTGGTATATCGTTTCCGGAAGGACCATCGTTTATCCCTGCTTTCTAAACAAATGCCAAAATTTTTTTCTTAAGAATTAATATTTATATAAATAGTAGCACGAGGGAGGAGGGATGCAAAATAATTTGTGAAGATTATACAGGGTAAAACAAAAACAGACAGGGTTTCCTGTCTGTAAAAGGTGATATTATTGTTCCTTCATAAGCTTTTGCACCATTTGTTCAGCAATAGCGTGTCTTTGGGCATCCGCTTCGTAACCTGTATAGGAAGCACCGCCTTTGTGCACCGCATCAATAAACGCAGCGGTAACGCCGAAAAACCCCCGCTTCTGGAGCATCGGCTCCCAGTCGTTCATGGAATGCTTGATAATTTGTTTATTTTGATGAGTGGCGACATCGTTGATGTTGTGAACAACTCTTGTTTCGCTCTCGCTCATCAGCTCGACTTTTTCCTCGGTCGTGCCCGCGTTGCGGTTCATAATACCGATGGCGGTTCCTTCTTTGGCTTCGAGTTCGAGCACTACGTGGTGAACAAGCCCGTCTTTCTGTACGCCGCGGGTCCGAATTTCCTGAATCTCATAAGGGAATAAGTACAGAAGGGTATCAATTACGTGTATAAAGTCCTCTACTATAAACGTGCGGTAATCAGCGGCCTGATGGTCTCTGTTTTTCTGCATAATGATCATGTTCGGATCCGCTACTTCTTTTAACGCTTGATAAGGCTTAGCATACCGGCGGTTGAATCCAACCATAAGGATTAAGTTATTATCTTTTGCTTTTGCCAGCAGCCGTTTGGAAGCACTGCCGTAAAAAGTGATCGGCTTGTCAATATAAACGTGGATCCCGTGGTCAAGAAGCTCGTCAATAATAGCCTCATGGGCCTCGGTGGCCGTACTTACAAAGGCGGCTTCAATACCGCTTTCCATCCATTTCTTTCGATCGGTAAATATTTCACGGACAGGAAATGTGGCAGCGGCTTCCTCTAGAGCTTCCCGGTTTCTGGAGCATAAGTACAACTCTACGTCTTTTGTTTGAATGAGCGCCGGCAGGTAGGCTTTTTTAGCAATATCCCCGATGCCGATTAATCCTATTTTCATGTTTTTCCCTCATCTCAGCTATTAGTGTTCTCCTCTTATAAATACCCTCCTTTTCCAGGAATGAACCGCAGCGGTGGAAAAGCATAGAAAAAGCGGACAGGTGTAAGCCTGTCCGCTGTGTTGTATTAAGAAGAGGGGGAAGTAGTTGTTGAAATCTCAGTCAGTTTTCTTTTATCTGGGGTAATCGGCTTGACGTTCTCGCGGTTGGCCAGGAATTCCGGACGCGGCGGCTGCCCGGAGAACGGGTGGGTGAGTTGGTTTTCCATCGAGTTAAACACAAAAAACACGTTGCTGCGTGCATACGGGGAAATGTTCCCGGACGAGCCGTGCATGGTGTTGCAGTCAAAAAACAGCACCGAGCCGGCCGGGCCGGTGGCCCGGTCAATGCGGCCGCCGGCTTTATCGACGAGCCAGCTCATGCTGTCGTTGTCCGGCACGCCGCTTTCCTGCTTCTGCAGCGACGACTTGTAGTTGTCCTTCGGCGTCTCGCCCGGGCAGGAAATGTACCATTTCTGCGAGCCCGGGACGAGCATCAACGGGCCGTTGAACTCG